>CAWGJN010000021.1:0-182041 GCA_963822925.1 uncultured Gemmatimonadales bacterium | reverse complement strand
GAGGTGGAGGTGGAGTGCATGTCGGTGCTCGAGGCGCAGGCCTGCGGGCTGCCATGTCTCATTGCAAATTCGGCCCGCAGTGCCACGCCCCAGTTCGCCCTCTCCCCGGACTACCTGTTCGACTCCGGCAACGTCGACGACCTGACCAGGAAGCTCGATTTGCTCATCGACCAGCCAGAAGGGCTTCGTGCCGACCGCGAGGCGTCCCGGCGGGCCGCCGCCGGCTATCGCATCGAGGCGTCACTCGAGAAGCTCCTCGCGGTATACCGGTCGCTCACGAGGGCCTGACGAACTGGTTCAGCCTGCAACCAAGGCCCGCGACCTCCGTCTAACATGCGTTGACCGCCACCTAACTTTCTCTTTCGGAACCCGATGCAATCTCGTCGTCCTGCCGGCGTCCTGGCGCTGCTGCTGTGCCTTGCAACAACACGCGCTCTTTCCCAGGCGGCGCCCCCCGCAACTCGTCCTGGTGCTACCGCGGTCGCCGCGTCGGATACGACCGCAACGGCCCGCATCATCCGGGAAATCGCCTCGAACCAGCGCGCGATGACCGATCTCGCGTACCTGACCTACGTCGTTGGACCTCGCCTCACCGGCTCCGACCGGCTGGTCCGGGCGCATGCTTGGGCCGAGAGCACCCTGGTCGCCTGCGGTGCCATGAATGTGCACCGTGAGGCCTATCATTCGGCCGGTCATGGACCCGTGGCCCCGCCTCGGCGCGGTTCCTCACCCAGAACGGTGATGCCATCGAACTGGCGGCCCTGGGATGGTCGAAACCGACGCCGGGACCCGTGAGGGGCGACGTGTTGGTGGTTTCCGGCAAGACGGTTGCCGATCTGGAGCAGTTCATCGGCAAGTTCAAGGGGCGTATCGTCACCTTCGGCGAAATGCCGCCGTGGGGAGCGGACAGTCTTGAGTACCAGGCCATGCGGGAGCGCATCGCGGTTGCCATTCGCGACGAGGGCGCGCTGGCTTTCATCGCCTCTGCGGGGAAGAAGGAGGGCCTCACCATGACAGGCGGCCCCGAGTGGCGGCTCGGCACCTGGTCGCCGCAGGTGCCCTTCGCGTTCGTCAGCACCAGGGACTACATCGCGATCCGGCAGGGTGTCACGCGCGGGGAGCGCGTGACGCTGGAGATCAACCTTCCCAGCACCACGTCGTCAGCGCCGGTGCAGGCGTTCAACACGATCGCCGAGATACCGGGCACCGATCTCGCGAATGAAATGGTGATCATCGGGGCGCATATTGATTCGTGGGACTTGGGCACCGGTGCCACGGACAACGGCACCGGCGTGGTGGCCGTCATCGAGGCCCTCCGCGCCATTCAGGCGACGGGGCTCAAGCCCAGGCGCACCATTCGCGTCGCGCTGTTCTCGGGCGAGGAACAGGGGCACTGGGGTTCGAAGGCCTACGTGGCGGCGCACAAGGCGGAGATGGACAACGTCCAGGCCGTGCTGATCCTCGACCTGGGCACCGGCAAGGTGCGCGGCTGGGCACTGCAGGGCAGGGAAGACAGCCGCGCGCTCATGGCGAGCGCCATCGCTCCCCTGAACGACCTTGGCGTGGTCGAACTTCCGCTGGAGCGGTCAGGCACTCCGACCATGCGTCGTTTACCGATGTTGGGGTTCCCGGATTCTTCGCGGTGCAGGACCCACTCGACTATTTCATCATCACGCATCACAGCCAGTTCGACACCTTCGATCGCGTGGATGCGGCGCAAGGTCATTCCAGGCCACCACCGCGATCACGGTGACTGCCTGGGACCTGGCGAACATGCCGGAACGCCTGCCTCACGGTTTGCGCTAACCCAAATCCTCTTCCTCCCGGTTGGGTCACTCCTCCGAAGGGACTGGATGACACTGCACCTTGCGGGACCCCGCCGCGCTCGCTAGTACTATTTGACGCAGCGATAGCTCGGCGCGTCCTCGCACCTCGGAGTTCGGAGATGGTCGTTCCCGGCGCAACCTCGCCCGCGCATCCAGCCACCGCCCTCACGCGTGCGCTGTGCATGCTCATCCTCGTCTTGATGGCTGCCGCGGCCGCTTACGGCGCGACGATGGCGCTCCGCTATTTCAGTCATATCAGCGTCTGACTCGGATCTCCAATGACCAAACGACAGACGCGAGCGTTCTTCCTCGGTTCGACCCTTCTCTTCTCCCTCATCTTCCTCGCACTCACGGTCGACGGCCACCGCCAGTTCCCCAAGCTGACGCACAGTGACCAGATCACGCCCGAGGTCATTGCGGGAAAGCATGTGTGGCACCGGAAGAACTGCATCAATTGCCATACGCTCCTGGGTGAGGGCGCCTATTATGCGCCCGATCTGACCCGGATTGCGGACCAGCGGGGTGCGTCGTACCTGCGCGCCTTTCTGGCCGATCCCTCCAAGTTCTACAACGAGGAGCGGGATGGGCGCCTGATGCCGAACCTGCACCTCACGTCGCAGGAGATCGACGAGGTGGTCGCCTTTCTGGGCTGGGTGGGGAAGATCGACACCCATGGCTGGCCGCCGCGGCCCATTCTGGTCTCGGGCTCCACCATTCCGGGCGGCAATGTCGGTGGCGCCGCACCGCAGGCGGCCTCCGATGATCCCGTGGCCATCGGCCAGGCGCTCTTCGGTCAGGCGCCTCCAGGGTGCTTTGCCTGCCACTCGACCTCAGCCGGGGTCAATCTGGTGGGCCCGTCGCTTGCGGGCATCGCTGCCACCGCGGCTGCGCGCATCAAGGAGGACGATTACAAGGGGAAGGCCACCGACGTGGAGGGTTACATCCAGGAGTCGATCCTCTCGCCGAACGCGTACGTAGTAGAGGGCGCGACGTTTTCGAGCAACGGCCAGTCCATGATGCCGTCAGGCTTCGGTGAGTCGCTTCAGCCGGCGCAGGTGACGGCGCTTGTGGCCTACCTCATGACTCTCAAGTAGCGGAGCGGACATGCGCTATCGCTCACAGTCCGTTGCCTATGCCTATTTCGTCGTGGCCCTGCTCCTGTACGGGCTCCAGATGGTGTTTGGCATCCTCTCGATCGTGAAATATCTTGGTCCCGACCCGATCAAGGCATTCCTGCCGTTCGACGTGAGCAAGGAAATTCATACCAACGTGCTCATTGTCTGGGTCCTGACCGGGTTCATGGGCGCGGCCTACTGGCTGGTGCCTGAGGAATCGCGGACCGAACTCCACTCCCCCCGGCTCGCCTACTGGCAGCTCGGCATGTGGACCACGGCGGGCGTCACGGCAGTCGTCGGCTATCTCTTCGGCTGGACCGAGGGAAACAAGCTGCTGGAGCAGCCGATGCCGGTGAAACTGGCCATCGTCGTCACGATGCTCATGTTCCTTTACAACCTCGGCATGACGATCTGGAAGGCGAGGAAGCTGACGACGACTGAAGGCGTGCTCGTCGCTGGCCTGGCACTGACCGCGGTCCTCTACCTTCCGGCGCTGCTCACCTTCGACAATTACACCGTCAGCATCTACTACCGGTGGTGGACGGTGCATCTCTGGGTCGAGGGAGTGTGGGAGATGGTGCAGGGAGGACTCCTCGCCTATCTGCTGATACGGCTCTCCGGCGCCGACCGCGAGGTGATGGAGAAGTGGCTCTACGTTATCGTCGGGCTGACGTTCATTGCCGGGATTCTCGGCACCGCTCACCACTATTACTGGATCGGCGTACCGGGCTACTGGCTCGTATTCGGCGGGTTCTTCAGTGCCCTCGAGCCGCTCGCCTTTCTCGGCATGGCCATCTATGCCTACATGGCCATGCGTCGCTCCGGACTCGCCCATCCCAATCGGCTGGCGCTGCACTGGACCATCGGAAGTGCCGTTTTCTCGGCCTTGGGTGCCGGCATCCTTGGCCTTGCCCATACCTGGCCTTCAGTCAACAAGTGGACTCATGGGACCATGATCACCGCGATGCATGGACACATGGCCTTTTTCGGGGCTTATGTCATGATCGTGCTCGCAATGATTACCTACGCGATGCCCGGCTTGTTCGGTCATGACCAGGAGGCAGGAGAATCACCCGCCGGGTTGTGGGCCTTCTGGCTCCAGGTCGCCGGGATGTTCGGGATGACAATGGCGTTTGCCGCCGCCGGTATCGGCCAGACCTACCTCGAGCGGATCATGGGGCTCGGATACCTGGAGACCCAGCACAAGATCCAGGTACACTTCCTCATGGTGCTCGGCACCGGGCTCCTCTTCACGCTCGGCGTCGGCCTCTTCCTCTACGACTTCTTCTTCCTCGCTCCCAGGCGCCGGACCGCGCCGCCGGCGTGGCCGGCGGTGCCGGAGGTGGCGCGCTGACCTGATGAGCGTTCAGCGCATGGCGCATCCCGCGCGCAGTCATCTCGACGGCTTCCGCCTGCCGGGTGGGGAGGAGCCGTTCTACCTCCCCGTCGGCGACGAGCTGAGGATCTTCGAGCAGTGTCATCAGCGCGGACTCGGGGTCATGCTGAAGGGACCAACGGGGTGCGGCAAGACCCGCTTTGTCGAGCACATGGCGTGGCGCCTGAAGCGACCGCTGGTAACGGTGGCCTGTCACGATGACCTCTCCGCCAGCGACCTGACCGGACGCTGGCTGGTCCGTGGAGGCGAGACGATCTGGCAGGACGGTCCGCTCACGCGCGCTGCCCGAGTGGGTGCCATCTGCTATCTCGACGAAGTGGTCGAGGCGCGCCAGGACGTCGTGGTCGTGATTCACCCGCTCACCGACGATCGCCGGATGCTGCCGATCGAAAAGACGGGTGAGTTGCTCCAGGCGGCGCCGGGGTTTCAGCTCGTCGTTTCCTATAATCCCGGCTATCAGCATGTGCTCAAGGACTTGAAGCCGAGCACCCGGCAGCGATTCGTGTCGCTGGATTTTGACTTCGCGCCGGCCGAGCTCGAACGGCGGGTCGTGATACTTGAGGGCGGTGTCGATGCCGCGACGGCGGAGGCACTGGTGGAATTGGGCGGCCGGGTGCGCCGCCTTCGTGACAGGGGGCTGGCCGAGGTACCGAGCACCCGACTGCTGGTAGCCACCGCGCGACTGATTGCGGGTGGGATCGCCCCGGTCGAGGCGGCACGGGTCGCACTCATGGGGCCGCTCACCGACGATCCTGATATGATTGCGGCCATCGGTGACTTGATAGCCGCCACGCTCTGACGTTGTGGCCGAGCCCGAAGACGTCCTTGCCGAGGGAGCCCTGTACGCGACGCACCTCGCGCGCGACTTATGGGCCCGGCACACCGCGGGACGGACCGATGCGCCGCCCGGATTGCAGGACCTGCGGCGCCGGCTGGAGATCTTCATCGCCGCAGTCTTTCCCGAGGCACCCGAAATCGGCCTCGCCGAACCGCCCGCACCACCCAGTCTTCTCCGTCGCCTGAGCCGGTACGACACCGCGCACCTGCACAGCCCGGTTGCGCTTGCGTCCACGGATGGGACGCGCATCAGGCTGCCAGGTCACCTCCCGGGATTGCCGCTGTCGCGGATCGCGGACCGCTATCGCCTCCTGGCCCTGGAGCAGGCGGCGCGCGTCCATCGCGGTACGCTCCGCTTCATGCCGACCTCAGACCTGCTCCTGTGCGACCTCTATCTTCTTTCCGAAGCTGCTGCGGTCGACGCGATGCTGGTGGGTCTCTTTCCCCGGTTTGCGGCACAGGTGCGTGACGCCCGGCGTGAAGCCGCGGAATCCCGGGCACCGGCGCGACGCCCTGCGCCGCTGGAATCTGCACTTGAGCGCCTCACGCTCCAGCTGCTCGCTGCAGAACCCGGTCTCCCGCCTGAACCGTTCAACGTCACCGCGACACCAGAAGCTTCGAGACAGTGGGCTCACGCACAACGCCTGATGTTGGGGAGTCTGGAGAGTCGCTATCGGGGCATCGCAACGGTGCCGCTGTGGGGGAGCATCACCGAAGGCGTCGAAAATCCCTCGACCCTTTCGGTCGCGAGCGAAGACACTCCGCTCGCGTCCGCCCGTGTCCGCACGCTTGCCCGCAGGCCGCGTCCCCTGAAGGATGATGAGGAAGAGGACGATCCCGAGGCAGGGACCTGGATGGTGCGGGCCGACGACCTTCAGGAGAAAGCCGAGGATCCGGCAGGCTTGCAGCGTCCTGCTGATCGCGATCAGCAGGCAGACTCTGGCGACCTGGCGGAATCGCTGGCCGAGCTGCCCGAGGCGCGGCTGGTGCGCCGGCCCGAGCCAGTATCGGAGATCCTGGCGGGCGCGGAGCCGGTCCCGCGTGCGAGGGGAGTGTCTGCCACCGTCGGGCCGGCGGGCATCGCGTATCCGGAGTGGGATTGGCGGACGGGAACGTACGGGAGCCGCGCCGTCGTTCGGGAACGACTGGGGATCCTGGGGAGCGAGGCCTGGGTCGAGACTGAGCGGCGCCGTCATGCCGCCACCATGCGTGCCGTGCGTCGCGACTTCGAGCGGCTGCGCCCGCGACGGAAGGCGCTCCGGCGCCAGAGGGACGGCGCCGAGCTGGACCTGGATGCACTGGTCGAAGCGTACGCCGATCACCGGGCAGGCGGCGTGGGCGATGACCGGGTCTATGTCGACACACGGCCGGTGCGCCGTGACGCGGCGATCGCCTTGCTGGTGGATGCGAGTGCCTCGACCGATGGCTGGGTGGGAGGGTCGCGTCGCATCATCGACGTGGAGAAGGAGGCGCTCCTTGTCGTCGGCGAGGCACTGGCTGCGCTGGGTGATCCCCACGCGATCTTCGCCTTTGCGAGCGCCGGGCCGTCACGGGTTTCCGTCCAGGTCCTCAAGCGTTTCGAGGAGGCCTCGGGAACACGGGAGGGGCGCATGCGGATCGCCGGTCTTGAGCCCGATGGGTACACTCGTGTCGGCGCGGCACTGCGGCACGTCACC
This sequence comes from uncultured Gemmatimonadales bacterium, assembly GCA_963822925.1. Classification (GTDB taxonomy): domain Bacteria; phylum Gemmatimonadota; class Gemmatimonadetes; order Gemmatimonadales; family GWC2-71-9; genus JAGGAG01. The sequence goes on along the minus strand of CAWGJN010000021.1, from coordinate 175,191 downwards.
GTGCAGCTCATGCGCCAACCGGCACGGCACCGGCTGCTGCTGCTCCTCTCGGACGGGCGACCCAACGACATTGACGAATACGAGGGTCGGTACGGCATCGAGGATACCCGCATGGCAGTGGCGGAAGCGCGGCTGCAGGGAGTGCATCTCTTCTGCCTCACCGTAGACCGGCACGCGCCTCGCTACGCGACCCGCATTTTCGGCCGGGACGTGGCGGTGCTGACTCGCACGGAGCGACTGCCCCAGGTGCTCACCGCCTTGCTCCGCGACCTCGTACGGGGGTGACATCGCCGCGCATCCGGCAGATCATTTTTCGATGGGGTGACGAGCATGGAGTGGTTTATCAAGGGCTTTATCCGGGCATCCCTGCTGTGGTTTGCAGCGGGAACGTTACTGGGCCTGGCAATCGCGATTCATCCCGCGTGGATTGTCTACCGTCCGGCGCATGCCCACATGAATGTCGTTGGGTTCCTGACCATGCTCGTCTTCGGGGTCGGCTACCAGCTGCTGCCAAGACTCTTTGGCCACGCACTCCATGAGTCACCGGCTCGCAATTGCCCACCTCTACCTGGCGAACCTTGGCCTGGCCGGACTTGTTATCGGCTTTCTGCTCCAGCCCCAGTCGGGACAGGCTGCGAGGTGGCTTATGGCGGCTGGCGGCTCCCTTTTCGGCGTCGGGGCACTTTGCTGGGTCTATAACCTATGGCGCACCTTCAACGCGGCCGACGCTCGGGAACGCGCGCGGCCGGCGCCGCCCAAGCGCGCCTTGCCGACAGTCGAGGAGTGAGCATCACGAATTCTTTTCTCGGTGCCCCCGAACAGGGATGGCGGGGGGGTTCGCCGTGTTGCGGGAAAGAGTTTATCTTGTGCCGACTTCGGGGCGGTAGCTCAGTTGGGAGAGCACCTGCTTTGCAAGCAGGGGGTCACCGGTTCGATCCCGGTCCGCTCCACTCGGTAACTGAAAGCTTCATCGTCACTTCGGCGATGGAGCTTTTTCCTTGTCGCACAGAGTGGTGAGAGGTCCATGCCAACCAGCGACTCGAGAACGAGTGCATGTGTGGAAGCACCCATGACCGCAAACAGCGCGTAGTAGGACGCAATGACGATCGTCACGACCGGAAAGAAGGCTCGGTCACGATCCAGGCCGATGCCGCCAGCGAATACCCCACTGCGAATGCAAGCAACGCTCCGACCGCTAGTGCCACGCTACACATCCTTGGCTGCCCTGCAGCCTGACGACCTGCTGCATGCGCTCGTTTGATCGTGCCTCAGGACAGCGCCTCACGCCTCGATCGCCGCAGGGTCATCGGTGAACCAGATCGGCATGGTATAGCGCACTCCCGATTGAAGCATGGTTACGCCGTGCTCACGGCGTGCACCGTGAAAGGAAATCATCATTCCCGTTCTTGGTGTGACGCTCGCGAGACCCGGGAGGTAGGTCTCCCCGCCAACAAACTCTTCGTTGAGGTAACAGAGCGCCACGAAGGTTGTCGTCGACCGCAGCGTGTCTCGATGAAGCGGCTGGTGCGCGCCGGCATGCCACGCCACGAGCTGGGTCTCCTCCGGCAGGACCATGCTTTCACGGAAGTACTCCGCAATCCGCTGGCCGGCGAGGAACCGCGCGACGCTCATGAGCCGTACCACCTCGGCATGGTCAGGCGCCGCCTCGACCAGGTTGCGAAAGCGGATCACGCGATGGGAAAAGGCGGGGGATACATCCGGAGCTCCAAACGTCGCGATGTTGTGCTCGTAGAAGTCGATGAGATTGCTGCAGGCCTCGTGCGACAGAAATCCCGGGTGGCACAACAGGTCGGTCATCATTCCTGCCGGCTGGCCACGCGTGACCGCCAGGCCGAGGCAAAATCTCCAGGGCGCAGCGCGGCCACGAGCTGGTGAAGCTCGGCGAGGCGAGACTCGATGAAGGACTCAACCTCCATCGGCAGGCCATTTCCTGGCCCCCCATCGATCACTGCGGGCAGGTTCCGGCGCCACGACGCGTTGCTGAACAGCCGGCCTCTCCAACAGCCCGATGAGTTCGTTCGGTGAAGGCATGGGTGCAACAGGTAAGCGTGATAGCCAGCGAGTAGGAGCTGGCGCGTCCTCGATGCCAGGTGCCGGGAGGCATGTACAGGAGGCCGCCAGGCTGCAGGTCGTGCTCAAGCCATTGCGCGTCACCCGGATCCTGAAGTGCCGCAGCCGGGTGGCGGCGTCGGTATTCGTCGAGACGATGCGCTGGGAGGGCGTCGGTAGCCTCCGGCGGGAATTCGATGGAGGGGCGGTCAGCGAACTGCCAGTACTTGGACCCCTCAATCTGCAGAAGAAACACGGATTGGACGTCGAAATGCATGCCGAATCCGGTGCCCTCCGGCGACAGGTAGCAGTTGCAGAGCACTTCGCCGGCGAGACCGAGTGCCTCCTTGGTGTCGCGGCCCAGCCGCGCCAGTTCCGGCACCTGGTGGTCGATGCCGGTGACACAGATCGTCATGCCGGCAGTGAAGCATGATCGCGCCTCCTCGGCGGCAATCGTCGTATACGTGCCCTCGCCGGTCGCGGAAACGCTGCTTGCCTTCACGGATCCTGGCGGCATCCTCTCCAGGGCGAGCGCAAAGCGCTCGAAGTCAAAATGCAGTCCGTGATGCTTGTCGGAGCCACCCGGGATGGCGATCGACCGCGATTCCCAGTAATCGCGGAGGAAATCTTCATCGGTCAACGGAGCCAGGGCCCTCCGGAACCAGTTGTGCCGGCCTCTCACGGCCACTGTTCCTGATGGACCCAGCCGTTGACCGTAAACCGGGCGCCTTCAAACGTCTCTGCGTCGCTCGAGTAGGGCAGGACTTCGTGGCGCAGGGCCGAATTGAAGAAGACGAGTCGATTCTCCACCGGCGGCACGTCGATTGGCTCGCGCCACTCGCCGGTCGGAAGGAAGCGCAGGGCGCCGCCACGCCAGTTCGAGGGCTGGAGGAAGAAATAATAGACGAAGGTCAGCCGGCGGCTGCGGTTGTTCGCGTGGCTATTGTCGTCGTGTTCCCGGAAGAAGCCTCCGCTCGGCATTGCCGTCAGCTGCAGCTCGAAGGTCGGATGCGTAAATGGCGCGCAACCGAGTCGCGCACAAGCGAAGTCGAGGTAGCGGGAGACACGTGCTTCGAACAATGGTGCGAACCCGTCGAGATGGAAGACAGTCTCGGAGCGACGAAAGCTGGTATCGACATAGATGTCGTCCGAGTCACCGCTGATCAATGTCGCCGGCTTGAAGGCCTCCCTGATGGCAGCGACGTGCCCGCGAAGCGCCACCAGCTCTCCCGGCGCGAGGAACTCATCGCAGAGCACAACCGGCGTTGCGTGCTCCCACCACGGGCCCATTCGTTCCGGTGTCGACACCCAGTCGCCGGGTTGGCCAGTGGCTCCCCCGATGATGGCGAGGGCGGCGTGCGTCACTTCCGAGGCGCTTGGGCGCTCGTCGCCTGCGCGCGCGACAAGGCGCTGCGCCAGGTCGTCCAGAAGCGAGGTGTTCATGATTCGCCTTGCCTCAATCCAGCTTCCCGGTGAAGTCCTTCTCCACAAAATGAAAGAAGAGCGAGGTGGACATGTGGCCGTCGGGAAGGCGCTCACGAAAGTGCGGCACTCGCCGGCCGCGGTACAGCAAGGCGTCCCCAAGGCGCTGTCGAACGGCAACAGGCTTGTTTGCCAGGCGAACGTAGATCGGCCATGGAGAAGCCTCGTCGATCTCCGGTAAGTAGTCGATCAGCATGGTGATGCTGAACTCGCACTGTTCGCGGTCGACGTGTTCCGGCAGCACCGATCCCGCCTCGTAGCAGCCGAGATAGAGGTAGGACGGCTTTACCTGTTCCCCTGCAACGTCGGAGACGATCCCGGTCAGGAGACTCTGGATCGTCCGTGCCGCCGGCTCGTTGTGCGCAATCCACCGCGTCGGACACTGCTCGTCGCCGTACTCGAGCTGCGCCTCGCGCACCAGATGGCGGTACCGGCGCCGTAGCCATGCCAGGTGAACGGGCGAGAGCAGCGGCGGAAGCTCGGCCACGCCATCCCGCAGGAAACGGCGGCGCGCCGTCGCAATTGATTTCTGCCAGGTGCGCCGGCGGCGGGCGGCATCGCGGGGATGCTCAAGCACCCCGACGGCTGTCAGTCGTTCGCGGAGTGCCCCTGGAATCGCATCCAGTGCGCGGGGATCGCTGGCGAGGGCCTCCAGCACGTCGCGCAGTTCGGAGCCGAGCCCGAATACCCTGTCAATCCCCGTGTTGGGGTCAGTGAATGTGACCGAGTCCGCCCACAGCCTGAGGGTGGGGTTGAGATGTCGTGCGGTTCCGAGGCCGTTCGGCTCGATAGAATCCCACAACCCGATCTCGAGGTAGCTCGGGGCTTCGTCCAGCGCCGGAAGAGCGGCAGCGTCGCTCACGTCTGGTCCCTTGTTGAGCGCGCGGGCATGGTGATGCATCCACACATCGAATGCTTCGCGGTGATTGTTGAAGTGATGGCAGACAATGGGCACATGTATCGCCGGATCGACATCGATAAATTCCATGCTGTGAATGACATGCTCCGGCCTGAAGTGACCCATCGTCATGCCGTGGCAGCGGCCGAGAGCGAGCCAAAGCGCGACTTCTTCGTGGATCCACGTATTGGTAGTGGGAGACGTGATCGGTGCCGAGGTCGTTGCGCGCACCGGCCCGTCGGTACGGGCTGCTTCCAGTCGTGCGTGAAAGTCGAGCAGCTCCGGCAAACGCCGAGACATGGCGTGACGCAACGCCCGCCGAATAAGGCACACCCCCGTATTGAACGGCGGAACGAATCGGCCGGTATACGTCTGCGATGTCCGCTCCCAGGCCGCCTCGTCGACGCCCCACGCCTCCTCCCGGGCATACCAGTCGTGCTCTTTGTACTTCTCGAAAAGTTCCGCGACGTCTCCGAACAACACCGTGTCGCAGTCCAGGTAGAGGACGTCGCCTCCGAATCGCTTGCCGATCAGGCCGAGGCTGAACCACTTGTGCAGCGTTGGATGATTTGCGCCGCCCATCCGATCGTCCGCCGGAGACCGGCAGACATCAACGCCCAGCTGCTGCAATGCGACGTCCAGGCTGCCCGAGACATCGCCAAAAAGGTATGCCCGCACCGCGATGGCGCGATTCCATCGGCGGAGGCTCGCGACGCTTCTCAGAAGCTGTTCGGCGTGCAGCGCTGAAGGTCCGAGCAGCGAGTAGAAGACGAGCGGCTCCACCGGCTGCGACCCCTACTTTCGCTTCTTCGATCTTCCGGATTTCTTCGCGACCTTTGAAGACAGAGGCGTTCCCACGCCAGGCACTCGAGCACCGCCGCCAAGGGGCGCTGCTCTGGCGCCCAGGGGCGGCAGGCCAAAACCGCCTGGCGGGTTGCCGGGATTCGACGGGCTCACCTGGCCACCGGGCGGGTTTCCCGGATTCGACGGGCTCACCTGGCCACCTGGTGGGTTACCGGGATTCGATGGGCTTACTTGTCCACCGGGCGGATTTCCGGGATTGGAGGGACTCACCTGCCCACCAGGGGGATTGCCCGGGTTGGAGGGGCTCACCTGGCCGCCGGGCGGATTACCCGGATTGGACGGACTCACTTGGCCGCCGGGTGGATTCCCCGGATTGGAGGGGCTCACCTGGGTGACGACACTTGGCCCGGACGGAGTCCTGATTGGTCCTATCCAAGGCTGGAAGCCGGGGGCCGGCCGGCCTGGTGCACCGGGTATTCGCACTGGTCCAAGCGATGGGAACGGGCCGATCCCGGGATCGATGGGACGGCCCGGTGCGCCCGGAACACGGCCGGGCCCGATCGGCGGGAACGGATCGATACCTGGTCCTACCGGGCGCAGCTCAATCAATTGGCCAAGAATCTCACGGGCCAAGGCATTCAGAATGCGCGCGCTCACCGATTCCGCAGCGGCGGCAATCAGGCGTTCTGCGACTGCAGCGTCCAGCGCTGGATCGCCGGACGAGGCTGACAGGCCTCGCTCGAGCACGCTGCGTAACAACTCGCGCTCCGCCAGTGACAGCACCGCCTCGTCCTGCAGGAGTTCGCGTGCAAGTGACTCGCGCAGCGACCCAACATCACCGGGCTCCGCCATACTTTCCTCGACATGTGGGCGTCGCTAACAGTGCACGCGGCTGGTCTCGGAGGCAAGCACGGTGCGCGCGAGCGGGAAGCTGCGGCGGGGTCGTATCGCTGCGCTGCGCAGCAACGCGGCGACCCTTCCTCACACTTGCGGTCGGCTCGCTGAGATACCTGCCCACCAGGCCAGCGCGCGCTCGCGAGTCCACTCGTGCTCCAGCGGTATCGCAGCCAACTGACCTGAAAGCTCGTCAACCGACTGCGGTCGAGATGCGGGCTCCTTCGCCAGGCACATGAGCACCATCTGCTCGAGTTGCGGGCGGAAAAGCGCGTCCGCTCCGTTGCGACGGCGGCTCCGGATTCACGCTGACGTGCATCATCATGGTGCTCATCGGCGTTTCGCCGCTGAAGACCGGCGTGCCGGTGAGGAGCCAGTACGCGACGCAGCCGATGGCGTAGATGTCGCTCCGCGCGTCGATGATCTCGTCTCCAAGCACCTGCTCGGGCGACATGAAGGCAGGCGTACCACCGGCCACCGGCCGAGCTTCCGCGCCTGCTGGAGCGTTCGGACCCGGCTTTCCGGTGACCAAACCGAAGTCCAGCACCTTCATGAAATCGACCTCCCGGCCGTAGCGGCAGACGTAGAGGTTGGCCGGCTTGATGTCCCGGTGGATCAGGCCCGCCTCGTGCGCCTCGGCCAGCGACCCACAGATCTGGCGCAGCAGGTGAATTGCGCGCTCCGGCGGCAGGGGCCCGAACCGGGTGACCAGCTGGTCGAGATCGAACCCGTCGAGCAATTCCATCACATAGTAGAAACTGCCATCGTCCGCCGTGCCGAAATCGTAGACCTCGACGGTGTGCGGGCTCCGAAGGAGTGCCGTGGCCTGGGCTTCGCGCTCAAATCGCTCAGTGACCTCGCGCACATCGGCGCCGCCCAGAAAGTCCGTGCGGATCAGCTTGATGGCCGCCGGTCGAGCCAGCATCCGGTGCCGCGCAAGCCACACTTCACCCATGCCGCCAGTGCCAAGCCGTCGCTCGAGCCGATAACTCCCGAGTTCCCTGGCCCTCCTGACGGCGCTGCCGAGACCATAGACCACGCGAGAGGCGGTCCATGCCATGACTTCGACCACCAGGTATGGAAATACGAGGCTGAAGAAGAAGACGAACGGATCGAGAGCAACGTTCTTCCCCATCGCCACGCCCACGGCGTAGGTGATGGGCACGGCGGCCACGGAGCAGCCGGCGACGACAGCCGCCAGGAGTGGTGGCGTCGGGACCAGCACGCTGAAGAGCAGGACCCAGGTGACGACCCACGAGAGGCCGAATCCGGCAATGCCGAACACGCCCATGATCGGCGCGGTGATTCCCTGATATTCGGCCGCGGCGATGCCGAAGCTGCCGAGAATCTCGAAGCCGAGTCCAAGGCGCAGCTTGGTGAGGTCGGACAGGCGCGGACTGGTCGTGAGCGCGGCGACGGACAACGCGCCCAGGATGGATAGCACCGGCGGTATCCAGAACGCCGGCGCGGCAAACATGGTTGCCCGGGCTTCCGGGATGACGAGCGCCGGCAGCAGTCCCGCCAGGAAGAACGCGAGCGCATAGATCAGAACGGACGCGCGGAGCCGGCGGATGGCGTCCGCGAGGAGGTCCGGCGGCAGCGTCCAGAACCGCGCGCGCTGACTGGTCGTGGTGTCGGGGCTGTCGGGTCGGATCAGCGTGGATCGCGAATCATGAGAGTCGGGCATCGGAGCAGCCAGGAATCAGCTACGCGAGCCTGGCGACCGGTAGCTCGCCATCGGTGACGTAATGATTCACCTTGCCGACATCCACCGCGTCTCCTGCCTGATACAGCCGTACTTCCTCGATGGCTCCTGGTTTCGTCAGTTCTTCGATGACGAAGTCCCGCTCTGCATTGGTGTCGGAGTCGGTGGCGTGAGTGATCTTGTATGAGAACCGGGTCAGGCCGAGTCCCGTGTCACGAGTGCCGGCACCGACCCACAGCACTCGATCCTCCGGGGCAGGGCGATCGGCATTGAGCCAGAAGGCGGCCGTGCGGACCTCCGACCGGTTGAAGTCGGTGCTCAGGGCCCAGAACCTGATGTGATGTCGCTTGCGCGGACTATTGTCGATCGCCTTCTGAAAACCGACGTCCTGGCCCCGGCCGAAGAGGTACAGCGTGCTGAACGGGGCGGTCGGGTAGGGGATGTTGCGCAGGAAGGTCCAGGTCATGCGCCAGGAACTCTTGAGGCTGATCGGATCGGCCCCGAACCATCCGGCTTCAGTGAAGGCATTCTGGAGCTGCTCGCGGGTTCCAACGAGCACCAGGTTGACAGGATCTCCGGGCAGGCCATCGCCCGTCACGGTGTAGCGCGGGACGTGCTGGCGCTTCAGGAGCTTGTATCCAAGCCGAATGACGCGGGGAAAGATGACGTAGGCCGCAATGCCATAGGTGGCCGCCACCGCGAGCACGAGCGGCATCCGGCGGTCGACCGCCTTGAACACGACGAACACGACAAACCAGACGCTCACAGCGCCGAGGCCAAGGACGAACAGGCGCTGCAGCAGTCGCATCAGTGGCGTCATGGGGAAACCGGCCTTGGTTCGGGTTCTCTCTCGCCCAGCAGCGACACGACGGTCGGTTCAATGTGCGCCGGCGTCACCGTTGGCGCGAACCGGTCCAGGACCTCACCGTCCCGTCCCACGAGGAACTTGGTGAAGTTCCACTTGATGGCCCTGGTTCCCAGGACGCCTCGTCGAGTGTTCTTGAGATGCTGATAAAGCGGATGAGCCCCTGGCCCATTCACCTCGATCTTCGCGAACAGGGGGAAGGTGACGTCATAGTTGTCGCTGCAGAAGGCAGAGATGGTGGCTGCATCGCCCGGCTCCTGGTGGCCGAACTGGTCGCACGGGAAGCCGAGCACTGCGAAGCCGCGGTCCCTGTGGCGGCGATAGAGCTGCTCCAGGCCGGCGTATTGGGGAGTGAAGCCGCACTCGCTCGCGACGTTGACGATGAGGAGCACCCGACCGCGCCACTCAGCAAGCGACCTCTCGTTTCCCGAGAGGTCGCAGGCGGTGAAGTCGAAGACGTTCATGTCCGAGTCTAGGCTCCGTCAAAGCCAGAGTCTAGGCCAGGGGTGCCTCGTGAGGCACCCGACTCGCGCTCAGGGGCCGAAGCGTGCCACCACGTGCCGATTCTCCGTCATCAGCATGTCGCACGTCGCGCCCGAGGGTGCCGTACAGTCGGTCCATCCGAGGAAGGTCGCGCCTTCACCCGGATGTGCCGTGAGCGTGACCGTGCTCCCAGGCTCGAAATACTCCTTGCAGATCGTGGGACAATCCTGCGTAACCCTGTCGCTGGAATACGGCCAAGAGACGTATCCCGAACCCTGCACCTGTACTTCCAGCGAATGTGAGCTGGTTGACGCGAATGTCACAACACCAGTCGATAAACGTCTCCCCAAGTGTCACCGTAAGAGTGCACGTAGGTGATGTTTCTGGGCACGGGCCCACAGGACCACCTCCTCCGAAGCCTCTGGCCCCCGAGCATCCACCAAACGAAGACGCTGCCCGGATCCGGGGTAGCGGTGACGGTGAAGGTGCCGACGCCCGCGTCGATTATCCCCTCGCAGCTTCCCGCCTGCACGCCATTCACAATTCGGCACGTCACCGGAGCGCCCGATCCCGGCACTGTCCAGGGCGCGCTGAAGCTCACCGTTCCGCTGGCGCCTGCGCCCTGAAGCCCGATCGCCTAGATCCGTGCTCGGCCGCGTGCGGAATATGGCAATCGCCTCTTTGGTCGTGCCCGGCGTGTCAAAGTGGACCGTGCATAGGCCATGTGAGCCGCTGCACGCTCCCTCCCAGCGAAGGAAGACCGCGCCGTATTCGCCGTACGCAACGACGTGACCGCGCCGGCCGGCCTAGCCGTGCCGTGACCGCGCCGAGGCCCGCTGCATCGCCAGCGTGGCGAAGAGGGCAATGGGGCCTCGACCCCATTTCGCACGCCCATTTGCCTCTGCTTCCCCCTGCGCTGCCCATGTCTTCGCCGCCGCCAGGAGCAGGCAGGTTGCCTTCAACAGCACCAGGATGATCGAAAGGCTTGTCCCTCTTCTTTCCCCCTGCGGGCCTTGACAGCACATGTCGACAGGCTTGTCGCCATGGTCGCCTCTACTTCTCGCTCCGCCGAGCACGGCGGATGGTGTCGCGCAGCCGCTCGATGTCGGCCTCGCTGAGATTCGCATCGGAGAGCCGGAGCAGGGCGGTCATCGCCTGCTCCGTGGATCCCGCGAAATACGTGGTGACGACGTGCTCGAGCACGTCGTCCCGGGCCTTTTCAGTGGGCTTGGCCGGGAAGTACACATAGCGGGGCCCGTCTTCCCTGTGGCTGATGAGCTTCTTCTCCCCCAGGATTCGGAGGATTGACCGGACCGCGGAGTAGGTCGGCGGGTCGGGCATCGTCTGCATGTTTCGGACACCGTCGACTCGCCTTGGCGGTGCAGGATGTCCATTACCTGCCGCTCGCGGCGGCTCAGGTCGTCGGTGACGGGTCGCTTTGTCATGTGCTGATATTTCAACATAGGGACAGAAAGTCAAGCCCGGGACAGAATGACCCCGGAATTCCCGGCCGTGACCTCGCCGAAGGCATTTGACGCAGGTCATTTCCCGGCACAGCCTTCGCACTGCTTCAGGCGGTTCGCTGGAGGCTGGCGCCAGCAGCCCCACCCGGCAACAATTCACCCGCTTCACCTGCTTGCCCCACGCCGGTCGCCGGCGCCTGCAGGATCACCATGACTATCGGCACGCAGGCTCATGCGATTGCGCGTTCCGTGTGCCGTTCTCGTGGTGTTCTTCTCGCAGGTGGTGGGCGCGGACGCCCAACAGCCCGTCGGCCCGGGAGCGGATTCTCTCGCCCGGGCGATAAATCAGATCACGGCGCGCCTTGACTCACTCGAGGCGGGCGGCTGTCCGGGCGGCCCCGCCGTTGTCATCCCCCAGGCGCCGGCCGGTGATCCGCACGCTGATTCCCTTACGGCGGCGCTGATCCAGCTCAACCAGCGCCTCGAGGGCATCGTGGCCGCCCGGTGTGTCGCCGGTGTCCCGGCCGCCGACACTGCAGGTGATGACCTTGCCGCGCTGCGCGCGGCTGCAGCCCAGGCATCGGGACAGCCGGCCGAAGCGGTTGCCGACACGACGAAGAAGCAGCCGACCGAGTTCGTGGGCCGGCAGCGCAACGCGTCGGCGATGAATCCGGAGATCAGCGCTACCGGCGACATCGAGTTCCAGTTTCCGGAGGGCGAAGCGCTGCAGGTGGTCCCGCGCGAGTTCGAGCTCGCGTTCCAGGCCAACCTCGACCCGTACTCGGCCACCAAGATCTTCGTGTCGTTCGAGGATGGTGAGGTCAGCATCGAGGAGGGATACATCTACTGGACCGGCCTGCCGGCGCACCTGCGCGTGGATGCCGGCGTGTTCCGGCAGGAGGTGGGCGAGCTCAATCGCTGGCACCTGCATGCGCTGCCCGAGTCGGAGTATCCCCTGGTCTATCGCAGCTACCTGGGCAGTGACGGCCTGGATGGAGTGGGTCTCTCCCTGTACACGGTGCTGCCGTTCTCCATTGCGCATGGCACGCATGAAGCCTGGCTCCAGGGCACCTCGGTGTCGAGCGACCCGCTGTACGGCGGCGAGCGCCGGCCGACGCTGCTCGGGCGGTTCAAGAATTTCTGGCAGCTCAACCGCAGCACGTATGTGCAACTGGGCTTCACCGGGCTGGGGGGCGCCACGCAGGGCGACACGCTCGGAAGCCGGGTGCTCGGCGTCGATTTCCGGCTCACCTGGCGTCCGCCCAACGCGGGCACGCGGCAGGACCTGACCCTGCGCGCCGAGGGCTATCAGTTTCACGCCAACGAGCTGGGTGTCAGCACGGATCGCTACGGCATGTATGCCGACATCAACTACAAGGCGAGCCGCCGCTGGGTACTGGGCCTGCGGTACGACTACGTCGAGGCCCCGCGCGGCCCCTACTCGACGGTGTGGGGGCTCACGCCCACCATCACCTGGTGGCAGAGCGAGTTCGTCTTCCTCCGGCTGGAGGACGACTACCGGAGTGACAGTATCCTTGGTGACCAGAACCTGGTGCTGCTCCAGGTCGTATGGGCCCTGGGACCGCACAAGCACGAGACCTACTAGGTGCCGCCTGACGGCACGATGATCACGCGTTCCTGAAAGAAGGATGGATCGATGCTGATTGCAGCGCTCATGCTCCTGGCCGGTGCCGCCGGTGACCCCACGTCGTCGGCGGCTCCGCTCAAGATCGTCACCAGCCTGACGACCTACGGGGCGATCGCCCGGGAGGTGGTGGGCGACAAGGGCACGGTGACCTCGATCGCACAGGGCGACGAGGACCCGCACTTCGTGCAGCCGAAGCCGAGCTTCGTGAGCGCATTGCGCGATGCAGACCTGTTCGTCACCACGGGTCTCGACCTGGAGCTCTGGGTGCCACCCCTCCTCGACCGGGCCGGCAACCGAAAGGTGTCCGAGGGTGGCCCCGGCTACGTGACGGCATACACCGGCATCACCCTGCTGGAGGTCCCGACGTCGCTGGATCGCGCTGCCGGCGACATCCATGCGGATGGCAATCCGCACATCCACACCGATCCCATCAACGGGATCATCATCGCGCGCAACATCCTGACCGGCTTGACCCGGGTGTCGCCCGAGAATGCCCCGTACTTTACCGCGCGGGAGCTGGATTTCGAGAAGCGGGTGTTGCAGGCCACGGTGGGGGCCGACCTCGTCACCGTCCTGACTCAGCCGACGGTGTACGACCTCCTGCACAGCAACAAGTTCCTGGACTTCATCGCGGCGACGAAATATCAGGGCAAGCCGCTGGCCGATCGCCTGGGCGGCTGGCTCAAGCAGGGCGAGGTGTTCCGGGGGAAGGACATGGCCTGCTACCACAAGGAATGGGCCTACTTCAGCCAGCGGTTCAAGGTGGTATGCGCCGACTACATCGAGGCGAAGCCCGGAATTCCCCCAACGCCGGGTCATGTGCAGGAAGTGATTGCCCTGATGAAGGAACGGAAGATCTCCGTGCTCTTCGCCTCGAACTACTTCAGCAAGAGCCAGATCGAGCAGGTGGCCGAGCGCACGGGAGCTACCCCGGTGATCGTCGCCGAGAATACCGATGGTGCGCCCGGCATCACGACGTACTTCGACCTCGTCAATTCGTGGGTCAGTGGGCTGGCGGCGGCGTTTTCGGCGGGAGCGCACTGATGGATCTGAGTCTTTTCCTGCCGCCGCTGGCCGCTTGCCTGATCATCGTCGCAATCCACTCCTATCTCGGCCTCCACGTGCTGGCGCGTGAGGTCATCTTTGTCGATCTCTCGCTGGCGCAGATGGCCGCGCTCGGTTCGGCCGTTGCGGTGCTGGTCGGCACGGCACCCGATTCCCCACGCGGCTTTCTCTACTCGCTGGGATTCACCACCATCGGCGCGGCCCTCTTTGCGGCCACCCGCACCAACGGTAAGGGGAGGGTGCCGCACGAAGCGATCATCGGCATCGTGTTCGTGGTGGCGTCGGCCGCGGCGATCCTGGTGGCGGATCACACCGCGCGGGGCGGGGAAGCGATCAAGGACATCCTGGTGGGCAGCCTGCTGTGGGTGACCTGGCCCGCCATTCTGCGTCTTGCCGCCGTCTACTCCATCATCGGGGTCATTCACTGGGTACTTCGGCGCAGATTTCTTACCATTTCCTTCCGGCCCGAAGTGGCGGCGGCCGAAGGCTGGAACCTCAAGCTCTGGGATTTCTGGTTCTATCTCTCCTTTGGCGTGGTGATCACGTTCTCGGTGCCGATTGTCGGCGTGCTGCTGGTGTTCTCGTTCCTCGTGGTCCCAGCCGCCATCGCCTTCCAGTTCACCGAGCGGCTCGGGTTGCTCGCCGTGCTGGCGTGGATCGCGGGGGTGGTCGCGTCGGCCGGGGGCCTGTGGGTGTCATTCCGCTTCGACCTGCCCACCGGGCCGGTCATCGTGTGCGTGTTTGGACTGCTGCTGCTGGTTGTCTCGCTCGCCCGGAGAATTGCAGTCAGGGGCTGAGGCTCAGAGGATGTACCGTCGTCCAGGCTGGATCGTGTGACAGTTCAGCTGCGAGGCACGAACGACAGGGCGACGGAATTCATGCAGTAGCGCAAGCCGGTAGGCTTCGGGCCATCATCGAATACGTGGCCGAGGTGCGCCGCACAGAGCGTGCACGAGATGGCATCGCGCTGCATGCCGATGCTTGTGTCGGAGGTCTTGGTCACGTTCAGCGCCGAGATCGGCTGCCAGAAGCTCGGCCACCCGGTGCCCGAGTCGAACTTGGTCTTCGAATCGAAGAGCGCGGTGTCGCAGCAGATACACCGATAGAGCCCGTCGGCGTGGTTGTCGGCATACTTGCCGGTGAAGGCTCGCTCGGTGCCTTCCTTCCTGGTCACATAGAACGATTCGGGCGAGAGCTGCAGCTTCCACTCGGCCTCGGTCTTGACCACCATTGGCAGGCGCACAACGCCCTCGCTCTTCCCGGCAGCAGAGAACCGCTCGATCGACACGTCCTTGGCCGCTCCCGGCACCGCGGGCAGCCGGGTGGCCGACAGGCGATGCCAGACGCCGGCCGACACGGCGGCGAGGCCGCTCAGCACGAAAGCACGGCGCCCTTGTGGGGCGGACGCGGTGGAACGAGAGTGAATGATGCTCACGACTCTTCTCCCCTGTTGGTTACGTATCTCCTATACGCCATCACCCCGAATTCGGATCCCTGAACCCAGGAAACCCATGCGCAGAGCGTTCCTCGTCCTCGGGCTGGTCCTCACTTCCTCACCACTCATCGCCCAGGCCCCTCCGCCCGGGCCTCGTGCCTCCGATGTCCAGTCGATGGACGCGATCGTGGCTGCCCTCTATGACGTCATATCGGGGCCGATCGGCCAGCAGCGCGACTGGGACAGGATGCGGAATCTCTTCGTGCCCGGGGCCCGGCTGATCCCGGCGATCTACCGCCCGGACAGCGTCCCGACACTGCGTGAACTGAGCGTCGAGGACTACATCACCCGGGCTGGCCCGATGCTCGAAAAGAATGGCTTCTTCGAGACCGAAGTCGCCCGCCAGGTGGAGCGTTACGGGGGTGTGGTGCAGGCCTTCAGCACCTACGAGAGCCGGCACAAGGCGGACGACCCCAAGCCGTTCGTGCGGGGCATCAACAGCATCCAATTGTTCAATGATGGACAGCGCTGGTGGGTCGTTACCGTTTTTTGGGAAGGGGAGCGACCGGACAATCCGATCCCGGAGAAGTATCTCAGCAGTTCCAAGTAGTCCGGCAGCCAACCTGAAGCCCGCAGCGAATCTCGCTGCGGGCTTTCCGTTGCCAAGCCTCCCTGTTACAAAGGTGCAAAGTGCAGCAGATGTCGCGCTCGATCTTGCACTCCAATGTTCAGTAACCGAGCGGTAGCCGCACGAGGCACCATCCGCCAGTTCGACG
The DNA here is from genome assembly GCA_963822925.1 of uncultured Gemmatimonadales bacterium. Taxonomy (GTDB): domain Bacteria; phylum Gemmatimonadota; class Gemmatimonadetes; order Gemmatimonadales; family GWC2-71-9; genus JAGGAG01. The sequence continues at coordinate 159,603 of CAWGJN010000021.1, read as the reverse complement.
GCTCCTACGCCTATTCGGCCTCCACTTCGGCCATCCCGTCGAGCACGTCGACGCCGGCAGCCTGTACGACCGGCAGCGTTGCCTTGCCGACCGGTTCGAAGTTCGGCACCCTGCTTGGACCGATCGGAAGCGCTGCCTCGGCCGGAACACCGGTGATGCTCTATCGGACAGTGCGCTACCAGTTCGCCCCCTCGACGATCACGCCCGGACGGATCGCCCTGTGGCGCCACTCGGTCGCCCCTGCAGGCACCGTCCTGGCCTCCGAGGAAGTGGCGGCGCCGTTCGACAGCACCGCCGGGTTCCGGTTCTTCATCCTGAACGAGCGACTGGCGTCGGACACACTGCCGACCAGCCTGGGCAACTTGCGTGGCGTGGAGATCCGTCTCTTCGGCGAGAGCGAGCGCACCGTGCGCGCGCGATTGGCTCCGGAGCAGACGAATCTCGTGACGTCCGTGTTCTTCCTCAATCGGCTGGACTAGGAGACCCATCGTGCAGCTGGTGAAGCGGCAGCAGGCCAGCCTCGATATCGACGCCGCCTTCACGAGCCTCTCCGGCGCTGACAAGAACGGCGTCTCTGGCACGGTGAGCGGCGTGGACCAGTGCGGCGTACAGCCGCCACATTCCGGGACTTGCAGTGCCTAACGGCTCGTATACGCCCCCGAACGGGAGCCCCAACGCGAACAACTACATCGACGGCAATCCGGACAACGCCCCGGACTACCTTGGACCGACCTCGCCTGGCAGCAATGCCCCTGGGACCGCCAACGCCGAAGTCGACATCGACTGGGCCTCCATCGTCGATGGCTCGGCGATGACGCCCGACTACCACGTCAACCGATCGGTATCGCCGGCGACCGGTGCATTCCCGCCGTCGTACGTCAACTGGCCGGTGCTGCGGATCACCGGCAACCTGGTCAATGGTGACAACTTCAACGGTCAGGGCATTCTGATCGTGACCGGCAATGCGAACTTCTCCAACATCACGTGGCACGGCGTCGTGCTGGTAGGCGGAGAGGCCGACCCTCAGTGGCGGTGCCACCCGCGTCTTTGGCTCCATCATCACCGGCCTCAACCTGAAGCTGAGTCCGCTGAGCGCGTATCCTTTCCTGCCGCAGACGTATGCGGAGCGACCGGACAATCCGATCCCGGACAAGTATCTCAGCAGTTCGAAATAGGTCCGGTGAGCCAGCCTCAAGCCTGCAGTGATCCCGCGCTGCGGGTTTTCGGTTGACCAGCCTCCTTGTTACAAAGGTGCAAAGTGCAGCAGGTGTCGCGCCCGATTTTGCACTCCAATGTTCAGTAACCGAGCGGTAGTAGCACGAGGCACCCGTGCAGCTGGTGAAGCGACAGCAGGCCAGCCTCGATATCGACGCCGCCTTCACGAGCCTCTCCGGCGCGGACAAGAACGGTGTCTCCGGCCAAGTGAGCGGAGTGGACCAGTGCGGGGTACAGCCGGCCATTCCGGGAATTGCAGTGCCTGACGGCGCGGGTGGGCGGACAACTGGCCGACCTACTAATACGATTCGGCATGAACACAATGCGGGCCCGCGACGATGGTCGCGGGCCCGTATTGCTTGGGGACCCTAGTGTGCCGCTGCCGCTGCCGCGCCGTTTCCTTCCACCGGCCAGTCGACATTCCCGGCCCACTGGGTGAATGACGGCACATAAACGGCCACGTCGGGATAGCCCAACAGGAACTTGAGCGTGAAGTAGGCGTGGCTCGCTTCCGTACCCGTGTTGCAGTACAGGATCACATACTTGTCAGGCGTGATTCCCTGTGCCAGGTAGGTCGCGCGCAGCGTCTCCACCGGCTTCCACACGGTGGTTGAACCGGTCGTCACCAGGTCGTCGTGCCAGAAGTGATTCACGGCCCCCGGTATATGCCCCCGGCGCATCTGGGCTCCCGCAGTGCCTGCAAACTGGTCGCCCGGCCTCACGTCGACCAATACGACGCCCTGCTGTCCCAGCATGTGCTGTACGTGCTCTCCCTCGATCACGTCGAGCAGGTAGGGATCGTTGCTGTACTTCACGGTGGCGATCTCCGGATACAACCGGGTCAGCGCCTTCCCCTCTGCAGCCCACTTGGCGTACCCGCCGTCGAGCACGTAGACCTCGGGCTGGCGGAAGCCCGCCAACAGCCACGCCAGGAACGTGGCGTTGAAGTTCTGAGCATCGCCGCTGGCATAGATGACGACTGCGCGGTCGCGCCGCACGCCGATCCGTGACCACAGCCCGCGTAGGCAGCCTGGGGCAGGACCCCTGCCGGCACGCCATCCTCGCTGATGCGGAGGTTCTCGTAGTGCAGGTAGACCGCGCCCGGCAGATGGTCAGTCAGATAGGCATTCAAGTCGCTGCGCAGGTCTACGATCGTGACGGTGTTGGCCGCCACGCGCGCGGCCAGCTCGTCAGTAGAGATCAATCCCCCCCGTGTCGGGGGCACGCCGCCTTCCACGGCCAGGTCTTCCCGCCGGCTCCAGTCCTGGTACGAGCCGTCATAGAGCCGCGCATCATATCCGAGCAGGCGTGCCGCGAACACCACGGCGGTCGCCTGCTGCCCGATGTGGCAGTAGGCCACGATTTCATCACCCTGGGACACGCCAGCCTCCCGGAAGATGCGTCGCAGGGCCGAGTCGGGCAGGAATCGTCCCGCCTCGTCCGTGACGCTGGTAAACGGAATGCTCCTGGCACCTGGCAGGTGGCCCGGCCGCGAGCCAGAACCCGCATCCAGTCCCTGGTAGAACTGGGGATCGCGCGCATCGATCACGCGGAAGCGCGGTTGCCCGAGGCGCGACTGAACCCACTCGGCGTTCACGACCAGCGATGGTTCAGGAGTGGTCGACAGCTGTGCCGGCTTTGGCGCAGTTGGTAACTCGGTGGTTACTGGATAGCCGGCGGCTTTCCAGGCCGGCAGCCCGCCGTCGAGGATGACGGCTTTGTCACCGAGACCGGCGTACTCGAGAGTGAGCCACGCCCGGGTGGTGGGGCTGACCCAGTCGGAACCGAAGTAGACCACGACCTTGGAACCGGCGGTGACGCCGAGGGACGCAAGCGCCGAGTCGAGTCCGGTGATCGGCAGCATTTCCAGGTACAGTCCGCTTGCCGGTCGATCGGAGATGCTGCGCAGCTCGAGGTAGCGCGCTCCGGGGATATGCTCGCGATCATACTCTCCCCTCTCGCCGACCTGCAGCAGCACCAGGCCGGGGTCACCCAGGTGTTGCTGGAGCCACGCGGCGGAGACGAGCATGCGATCGCGCGGTGTGGCGTCCGCGGGGCGGGGAAAGAGAAGGGCTGCGGCGAGGAGCAGCGCGGAATATTGAGCGAGCATGGCCAGCCTCCGGGTCAGTAGGGACGCGACACAATACGAAGGACCAGGGGGCAATTGGTGATGGAGTTGTGCGAAGGTGGTGCGGAGAATGGGGCAGGGCAGGTCAGCGCTCGAAGCGATAGCCGACCTTCCAGACGGTGAGAAAGTGCCGCGGATCGGCCGGGTTGACCTCGAGTTTCCGTCGCAGTTCGGCCATGTGGGAATCGACCGTGCGAGTCTGCACATCGCCCGCCGTGCCCCAGACTTCGCGCAGCAGCTCCACGCGGCTCGCGACCGCTCCCTGCCGCCGCACGAGGGCCAGCATCAGTTCGTAGGCCTTCGGTGTGAGCGTTACCGGCCGTTCCTCCACCGAAACGATCCGGGCGCCCGTCTCCACGCTGACGCGTCCGAAGGCGAGCCGCTGCTCCGCGCTGCCGGTGCCTCCCTGATGCCGTCGCAACAGCGCCCGTACTCGCTCGAGCAATTCGAGCAGCCCAACAGGCTTGGTGACGTACTGGTCGGCGTCGAGCCGGAAGCCGCGGACCTTGTCGGCTTCCTCCCCGCGGGCGCTTACGATGATGACCGGCACGCGATCCCCGCCCGAGCGGATGGCGTTGAGCACCTCGAACCCCGTCATGCCCGGGAGCATCAGATCGAGCAGGATGAGGTCGGGTCGCCATCGCTGGGCCTGGTCGAGGCCTGCCCGGCCCTCGGCGGCAATGCGCACCTCATAGCCCTCGCGCTCGAGGTTGTAGCGCAGACCGTCGGCGAGGTCGGCGTTGTCTTCCACCAGGAGGATTCGCGCGGCGCTCACGGTGACGATCGGGTACCCGCTACCGGGATCGTCACGCAGAATTCGGCGCCTCCGCCCGGGGCTGTGGACACCGTCGCGTCGCCGCCGAAGCTGTCCGCGATCTCGCGCACCAGTGCGAGCCCGATCCCGCTTCCGCCGACGGCACGCGTGTTCTCGCCAGTGCCCCGATAGTACGGCTCCCAGATGCGATGCCGCTCGCCTTCCGGCACGCCGGGGCCCTGGTCCGTGACGCTGAGCCGCGCCGTGCCATTCTCCCGCCTTACGACGAGCCGCACGTGCTGGCCGGGCGGGCCGAACTTCACGGCGTTGTCGAGCAGGTTGAGCACCAGTTGCCGCAGCGTGGCCTGGTCGGCGAGCACTTCAACGCCGTCGACGACCTCAGTCTCGAGCGTAGCTCGACGGGAAGCTGCCAGTGGCGCGAAGGCGGCGACCGCGTCCTTCACCTCAGTCCCAAGGTCGAGCGGCACCAGCGGCATCGAGGGACGCATACCGCGGTCGAGACGGCTCGCGGCCAGCACGTTCTCCACCAGGTGTTCGAGCCGTGTCGTTTCCCGCGTGAGATGGCTCACGAGCCACTCCTGCTCCTCCGGCGTGTCGTAGCGCTTGAGTCGGAGCGTGTCGAGGAAGAGGCGGAGCTGGGCCAGCGGTGTACGCAACTCGTGCGATACCCCGGCGACGAACTCGCTGCGGAGCCGTGCCAGTCGTTCTGCCCGAACTCGCTGCGCAACCGGGCGAGTTCCCCCTGGCGGCGCAACTGCGTGGTCGCGAGCAAGGCCGCGCCCACGCCGAGCAGCCCGACGAGCAGTAGCAGGGGCAGAGGCGCGCGCGGTAGGCCGCCGGCGAGGAGAGTCGACGCCGTCGCGGGAACGAGCGTGAGACGCGCAATGAGGTCGCCGCCGCGCGGTGGCATCGTGTCGGCCGCGATGAAGGGCCACGCGCGTTCGTCATTCGGCCATCCGGCGGACCGGAAGTACACGGCGCCGAAGGGGTTGCGGACCTCGAGAGCAAAGAGGCCGGTGTTGGCGCGACCGCCCGTGATGGCGGCTGGCAGGAGCGGCGCCTGCTGCAGCACTCGTTCGAACGTCGATACCAGCTCGGCGGAATCGAGCGTGAAGCCGTAGATGAGGGTGTCGCCCCAGTCGGTCTGCATGGGGCCGTAGCCGGCGAGCTGGCTGGTGCCGGGCAGCTCGACCATTGCACCTTCGCGTCCCGCCACGCACCGGCGCGCGCCGCGCGGCTCACAGCGTCGACCAAGGGGCCTGCCCTGGCCTGGCGGCAGGGAATCACCCGCCAGGTCGAGTGAGTCGCTGCCGAGCCGGAACCGGAAGTAGGTGGCGGGCACGGGACCGGGACCGCAGTGGCAGTCGCGGAGGTTGTTCTCGCGGTATTCCCGCAGCTGCTGTGCCGCCGGAACATCGCGGGTTGTGATGCGGCTCGCGATGCCCGATCGGCCCCACCGTGCGCCAGAGCGCGGTACCGAATTCTTCCTCGAGATGCTGCGATAGCTCCATCCCGCGAAGGCGGCGTAGTCCCCCAGCAGCTGGCGGGTGTTTGCCCGGGACTTCCACGCAGTGACGACCGCGACGCCGGCGGCAATGCCGATGAGGCCGAGGCTCGCCACCAGGAGGAGTAGCGGGGCGTTCGAGGCGGGTCGCGCTCCGCTGCGGTGCTGTGCCGGAAGGGGGCCTGTTGGTCACGCCTCTAGTCTCGGCCTGGCGTGTCACGCCCGCAAGCGCGAGTTGTGCGGGTTCTGTGCTGAAGTTGTCAGCGTGGCGGCGTCAAATGCCCCCCAGCCACGGATACCCCTGGTCTTCCCAGTACCCACCGGGACGGGTGGCCGCAAAGGTCACTCTGGTGAGGTACTTGGTCAGCTTGTAGCCCAGCTTGATGGGGGAATACAGGCGGAGCGGCGCGCCATGATCGGGCATGAGCGCGCGATCGTTGAAGGCGTATGCCAGGATCGTCTGCGGATGCATGGCGCTGGTGAGGTCCCAGCCGTTGAAGTAACCATTGTCGAACGAATCGAAGCGGACGAAGTTGGCCCGGACGGTCGGTTGCACGAGATCGGCAATGACCGAGAACGGCACGCCAGTCCAGCTGGCGATCGCCGTCCAGCCCTCGACGCAATGGTGCTTCACCGTATAGGTGATACGGGGCAGCTGCTGCAACATCTCCAGTGTCAGCGCGGCGGGTGCCTTCACCTCGCCGCCAACCTCCAGGGCCCACGGTGTCGCCGGGTCGAGCGATGGCAGCTCGCGGCTGATGTGGTAGCCCGGCATCGCCGAGCTACGGGCAGAGGCCGGATACACAGTCGCCAGCCGGCGGTTCGACTGGAGGATATGCTCACCCACCCAGTCATTCAGCCGCGACATCGTCGCGAGCTTCGGGCGTAACAGCGGTCCGCCGTCCCAGCCACACCCGGCCACCAGGCTGGCCGGCCCCGCCACCAGGCCCAGCCGCAGGAAGTCCCTCCGGTCGAGGCTAGTCATGACTCGGAAACCTCCCGCGATACCAGCCGGTGATCATCGAGGGCAGCGACGCGCGATCAGCGAGCAGGACCGCCGCGACGTGCACCAGCGTGAAGGCAATGAAGAGCCAGACCGCGACGAAATGCCAGTAGCGCGCCAGCTCGAAACCGCCGAAGAGCGACGTCAGCCAGTGAAGCTGTACCGGCTTGTAGATGGCAAACCCGCTCAACACAGAGATGGCGCCCAATGCAACGATGAACGTGTACGCGCCCTTCTGCAGCGCGTTGTGCTTCCCCTGCGGAGGATGGTCCTTGCGAAGCCGCAGGTAATAGAGCTGCATCGCAATGGCCGGCTTCACGTCCCTCGGCCGGAAGAGAAGCTCCCGCCACTGGCCGGTGAGGGCGAGGAAGCCGAGATACGTGAGCCCGGTGATGACGAGCGGCCAGGCGAGTGCAAAGTGCCAGTTGAGACCACCGGCAAGCCAGCCGCCCAGCCTTACGGCCTCTGGGAAGGTGTAGCCATCGAATGGATTGGGCGCCGGGAGCCGGGTCACGGTGGTCCCGAAATGGCGGAAGGCCCCATAGATCTGCAGCCCACTGGCGATCATTCCGGTCAGGACGATCGCGTTGAGCCAGTGCGTGAGGCGCACCAGTCCATGGTGGCGCCTGCACGCGGGGTGGTGGTGACTCGGTCATCGCGGGCGATTCCTTTGAGACGTTCCGACAGATACGTCCCCGCCCCCGATCCGGTTCTGTTCGGCCGGGAGCAGTACCCGAAGACCGCAGTTCGCTCGCCAGCTGCCGCCGACTACTCACGGCATTTCAGCCGCATTGTAGATTGGCCGGTGACTTCCACCCAGTGAAGGGACTGCTCGGATGCCCGAGTCCAAGATACATGCCCGACGCGCCCCACTGACCTCGGTGGTGGTGACGGCGGACTTCTCTCCCGGCGCGGTCTCCGCGTCTCCCCCTGCCCCGGACCCCGGGTGCCTATCCTACATGTCCTTCATGTCCTTCCGGCAGACCTCCCCGGGCAGGCTCAGCGCTCTCGCGGGTGCCGCCACAAGTCAGCGACTCGAAGGCGCCATTCGTCTCTTCGCGGAAGAAGCCCACGGGGGGAGGATCAGCATGTCGGCCATGCTGGAGCCGAAGAGATCGCCCGCCGCCAGGTCCAGCGCGCCGAAGCGAACGGCCGCGATATCGGTGGCAACTTCGGGCAGCGACGTCGCGGTGGCCAGCGGCACCACTCCGATCCACAGCCTCCCCAGCCCGGTGCGCTCGGCGATGAGCATCAAGATGGCCGAGGTCACCTCGCAGCGCCGTCCAAGAGGATCCATCTCCGCCGCGTCATCCACTTCTCCGCTTCGACGGCAAAGAAGACCACGGTCGACAGACCGAAGCACAGCCCCAGTTCGCCTGCGCTCAGGGGCTCGGTCCTAAAGATCGGGTTGAGCGCCGGGACATACAGGGTCGCGAGCTGCAGTCCGACGGTCAACACCACGGCGCCCAGCAGTGGAAGATTCGACCGGAACCCGATCCGGAAGGTGGAGTCCCGCTCCGAGCGTATGGCAAGGACATGGCCGAGCTGGGAGAGGGCCAGCACGGTGAAGGTCATGCTCTGCCAATGAGCGGTGCCGGTGTGATAGGCCCACCCCTCGGTGGCGAGGGTCACGCCGCCCATGAGGAGGCCCACCCACAGGACATGCTGCCACAGTCCGTGCGCAAAGACGCTTTCGTTTGGGGGCCGCGGCGGCCGGCTCATCACGCCGCGCTCCTCCGGCTCGACGGCTAGGGCGACGCCAGGCAGCCCATCGGTCACCAGGTTGATCCACAGGATGTGGATCGGCAGGAGCGGGATGGGCAGTCCGAGAAACGGTGCCAGAAACAGCGTCCAGACCTCGGCCGAGTTGCAGGCGAGCGCGTAGCGGATGAACTTGCGGATGTTGTCGAAGATCCGCCGGCCCTCCCGTACCGCCGCCACGATGGTGGCGAAGTTGTCGTCGAGGAGCACCATGTGGGCCGCTTCGCGGGCGACGTCCGTCCCGGCCCGCCCCATCGCTACCCCGATGTCTGCCCGGCGCAGCGCAGGCGCGTCGTTGACTCCGTCCCCGGTCATGGCGACGAACTCGCCGCGCGCCTGGAGCGCCTTGACGATGCGGATCTTCTGCTCCGGGGCAGTGCGGGCGTACACCCGGACATCTTCCACCGCGCCCGATAGCTCCTCAGTGGAGAGCCGGGCCAACTCGGGCCCGGTCACCACGCGTCCGTCGCCCTCCGGCAGGATGCCCAGCTCCTGCGCGATGGCCCGTGCGGTGACGGGGTGGTCGCCCGTAATCATCACCACAGTGATCCCGGCCGAGGCGCAGAGACCGATCGCCGCCCGCGCCTCCGGACGCGGTGGATCGCGCAGGCCGACCAGACCGACGAGCGTGAGCTCCGTCTCGACGGATTCCGATGTCAGCTCCGCCGGCAGCGCAGGGAACTGTCGACTCGCCACGGCCAGCACGCGGAGCCCCTCCGCCGCCATGCCCTCCACCACCTGCGCGACCGCCAAGGCGTCGGGCGGCATCACGCGGTCTCCAACGAGGCGTCCGGTGCAGAGCGGCACCACCTGCTCGGGGGCCCCCTTGGTGAATGCCAGGATCTCATTTCTGTCCTGGTGCAGCGTGGTCATTCGGCCGCGCTCGGAGGAGAATGGGATCTCCGCAACGCGCGGGAAGCGTGCTTCAAGAGCGGGCTTCGTGAGCCCGGCGGCCTCGGCGGCATGCAGCAACGCGGTTTCCGTGGGGTCGCCCTGGAGCTCGCCATCGGCGCCGCGTTCCGCGTCATGGCTGAGGCCCATGGCCAGGCCCAGCAGTTCGGAAGCCCGGCCCGAGGTGGCCGTGAGCGCTCCCGCTCCCCTGTCGGGGGAGCGCAGGCCGCCGACCCGCATCCGGTTCTGCGTAAGGGTGCCGGTCTTGTCGGAGCAGACGAACGTGACCGAGCCCAACGTCTCGACGGCGGGGAGGCGGCGCACCAGCGCGTGCCGCGCCACCATGCGCCGGGCGCCGAGGGCGAGGGATACGGTGACGACGGCGGGCAATGCCTCGGGGATGGCGGCTACGGCGAGGGAGAGCGCGGTGAGGAACATCAGCACCGGCTCCTCTCCCCGGAGGAGACCCACCCCGAAGATGATCGCGCACAGCGCCAGCACCGCGAGCGCGAGCCGCTGGGCGAACCGGGCGAGCCGCCGCTGCAGCGGAGTCTTCAGCTCCTCCTCCTCGCGGAGGAGGGTGGCGATCCGCCCGAGCTCCGTGCGCATCCCCGTGCCGACGACGGCTCCCACCGCCCTGCCGTAGGTCACGATGGTGCCCTTGTACGCCATGTTCCGGCGGTCCCCGATCGGGTTCTCGGTGTCGGGCAGCGCGCCGGTGTTCTTCTCGGCGGGGTGCGATTCGCCGGTGAGCGCAGCCTCCTCAATGCGGAGATCCGCCGCCTCGATCAGCCGAAGGTCGGCGGGCACGATGTTGCCGGCTTCGAGAAGGACGAGGTCGCCGGGAACCAGCTCTGCGCCGGCCACGGTCATGACGCCCCCCTCTCGCCGCACCCGAGCCTGCGGTGCCGCGAGCGCCTTGAGCGCGGCGACCGCCCGCTCGGCCCGGTACTCCTGGATGAAGCCCAGCGTCGCGTTGAGCACGACGATCGCGATGATCGCGATGGTGTCCTGCGGCTCGCCCACCAGCCCCGCGACCACCGCGGCGCCGAGCAGCACCAGCACCATCAGGTCGGTGAATTGCTCCAGCAGGATGCGCCCCGGGCCCCGGCGGCGGCCTTCGGTGAGCAGGTTCGGCCCGAGCCGGGCGAGCCGGCGCGCGGCTTCAGCGCGATCCAGCCCCCGGGCAGTCGGGTGACGAGATCGGCGGTCACCTCCCCGACTGTCCTGCAATGCCAAGGCGTCGACGCGAAGAACTCCGGCACGGCGTCGGTGACCGCCCGGGTGCTGCTCGGGCTCACAGCGTCGCTGAAGGTGAATGGCTAGTCATCTCAGGCCGGCGTGGATGGGGCGAGCCGCAGGGCCACCGTCGCGAGGGCATCGGGATTCAGCCAAAACCGAGTCGATCCCGATGCGGCCAGGTACTCCGCGAACTCGGGGAAATCGCTCGGCGCCTGGCCGCAGATGCCCCCTTTGCGTCCCTCGCCGTGCGCCGCTTCCGATGTTCATCACCGAGCGATGCGCTCTTCCCCTCCGCCTGGCTGAGGCTCTCCAGCGAAAGATCGGCGAACGGAACCGCGTACTGCGCGACGCAGCCTGGTGTCCTTGCCGAACGTGTCATGCCATTTCCCTTGCTGCTCACTCCTGCTTGAGGCTCTGGAGGTACACGACGAGTGCCTCGAGATCCGCTGCCGGCAGCTTGTCATAGGCTCGCTTGCTCACCTTGGGATTCATCTCCCGTGGAGCCACGATCCACTTCCGGATCTCGCCGGCAGTCAGCCGGCTGCCGATCCCATCCAGCGGATAGCGCCGGTTGCCGGCGCCGGCGATCGAGTGGCACCGCTGGCACCGCTGCTCCGTGTAGACCTGCTTTCCACGCGCGACCTGCGCCGTGGTGTCCTGGGCCGCGGCCCGAACGGGTCCTGCGAACACGAACCCGAAAATTGCTGCCAGGGTACATATCGCATGCATGCCAGCTCACCTCGGCGTGCGGCGTGTCATTGGTCCTGAAGGGCGGCGAACAGCATCGCCAACAGAATCACCAGGATCCCTGTCGCGATTGCCAGGAGCTTCGCAAGAGTACGGCGCATGTTGATTCCCTATTCCGGCGCGGTGACCGTGCCGGTCCCGCGCCGTGCTAAACCAGGTCGAACAACTCCGAATGCACCCGGCGCAGCGGTGCCCCCAGGTCAAACAGCAGTTTCTCCATCGCCTGAGTCATTTTCTCCGGTCCGCAGATGAAATACTGCGGTTCGCTGCGGTCGCTCGGCAGGTGGCGCTCCAGGACCTCGCGGGTGATCCAGCCGCGCTCCCCCAGCCAGTCCGCAGGCGGCTCTTCGAGCACATGCACCACCCGAAGCGCCAGCCGGCCGGAGAGTTCCTGGATTGCCTCACGGAATGTCATCCGCTCCCACCGGCGGTAGGCGTATAGGAGCAACACAGGGCGCTGGTCCTCCCGGTCCGCCAGGGCCCGCAGCATGCTCACGATGGGGGCGATCCCGATGCCTCCCGCGATGAACACATACCCGGGCGCCGGATGGCGATCGATGCTGAATGCGCCATACGGCCCGTCGACGTACCCGGGCTCCCCCGGAACAAGGTCCTTCATGGTGCGGGTGAAGTTCCCCAGTTCCTTGATCGTGAACGCGAGCCGACCATCACTGCGGACCGGGCTCGATGAGAAGGAGAACGGATGCTCCTTCATCGCGAAGGGACTGCTCCGAAGGGTGAGCCAGGCGAACTGCCCCGGCTGGAAGCGGAGGCCACCGTGGCCAACGGCCTCCAGCGTGACGGTCCAGGCGTCGCCGCGCTCCGGCTCGATCGCGACGACGCGGTAGGGTTCCCGGCGCAGCATCCACGGCCGGATGAGGCGCACGTAGCCGAGGACCGCAAGCAACGATGCGCCGATCGCCGTCCACAAGGCGCGCTTCTCTGGACTGGCGACATAGTACCCCACGCCCTGGATGTGCAGCAGCCCCAGGCCGACCGCCGCGATCGCCAGCAGGCTGTGACCTACGCGCCATCTGTCATACTCGATTGCGAGCCGCCGGCGCAGCAGCGAGGCTGCTGTCAAGCCTGCCACCGCCAGGAGCGACAAGGTCCCGGCGGTGATGTGCCACGGGGCCGTGAGTGGATTGAAAAGGGATATGATTGCCGGATTCGCTGCCCAAAGCAGCCCCGGATGCGCCAAGATGATCACGAGCGCGACGATGCCGAGGTACCGGTGGAAGTAATAGATAATGTCAATGCCATAGGGGGCGGTGGCGCGCCGGAACCGGGCGGTCAGGAAGAACTGCACGCCCAGCATGGCGAGGCCCGCGAACCCCAAGCCATCGATCGATCCCAGACGAAGCCGAAGCCCGGAGGGACCGCGCCGAGGAGAATGACGAACAGCGGCGCGAGCACCAGGGCCAGGTAGAGCGCGATCCAGAAGACACTCAGTACGACAGAGTGTCCGGCGGTCTGGCGCCCGGTCATGAACGCCGGATCCTCAGGTTTCCGCCGCGCGGCAGGGCACTACCGCGACGCTCATCGGTGCCGCATGCAGCACACCGCTCGATACCGTTCCCTGCCACCAGCGTTGAAATCCCTTGCGCTGGTGGCTGCCAACTACCACCAGGTCCGCTTCCGCGTCCTGTGCCTCCAGGACCAGATGGATGTCCCTTCGGCCCAGGACGGGCTTGACTGTCAGCCGCACCGGCACCTCACCGAGCAACGGTGCCACGGCGAGGCGAAGCTCCTCGAGCAACTGGCCTTGGGAGTCCGGGCTCAGCTCAACGCCGATCCCCGGACCCGACACCTGGAGCCGGCGGTTCTCCGTCCCAGGCAGAACGAGTTGCACGACGGTCAGGTCCGCCGAGCCGAGGCGCCTGAGGTCTGCCGCCCACCGCAGCGCGTTCTCCGCGCTCTCCCCTCGCTCGTAGCCCGCAACGATACGCAGCGGGCGTTTGCCGTCGAGCCACGCCACGAAGGGATCTGCTCCCCGAACCACGAGGACGGGCACGGGGGATTCCCGCGCGGTGCGGGCTGCCACACTTCCGAGCAGCCAGCGCTCGCCGAGTCGATGGCCAACCGCTCCCAGAACGACCAAGCCGACAGTTCGCCGGACAGCTTCCTCGACCAGCACCGTGTCGGGATCGCCGCCCACGACATCCATGCCAGCGACCGAAACTCCCAGCGCCTGCAGCGGCCCGGACGACACGCCGGGCGCGACGTGCCAGCACCACGTAGAGGGCGGCGTTGAGGGCCACCACCGCCAAGCCGAGCGCAAACTGCGTGTCGCGAGTGAGCCCGGTTGGATAGAGCGCCGCCGTGATGTAGTGCTCGATGAACCCGCCCTCGTAGCCCGCCCCGCCTTCCGTCCGCCGTAGCGCCACTTCGAGCGGAGTCAGCGGACAGATCCACCCGGTTAACTCGATTGCTGCCCCCCACAGGGCGGCTGGGACGTGTACCCATGCCAGGCGAGGCCACCGCAATACAAGCAACCCACCGAGTACCACGAACAGAACGAAGGCGAAGTGCAGGAGGAGGATGAGGTCGGCAAGCCAGCGGTAGGCCACGTGAAGTGCTACTTCTGGCTCACGGTTGCTGGCGTCTTGGGCAGTGTGTCGGCCAGCTCAGCGCGGAAGCGCGCTGCCTTTTCGGGCTCGCCCAGCGAGTCGTAGGCGGCAATAAGGTCCTTGCGCGCGTTCTTGAGGAAGCTCACCGAAGGATCCGATTGCCGCGACACGATTTCATAGCCGGCCAGGCTCTCCTGCCGCCGCTTCGGAGAATCGCCGCTGCCGCAGCAGGGACCGTCCCAGCTTGATCCGTGCGATGCCGGTATTCATGTGTTCCGGCGACTGCGCGGTGGAATAGATCACGATCGCCTGCCGATAGAGCGGCTCCGCACGGGCCGGCTCCTTCCGTGCCATGTACACGCTCGCCAGGTTCGACAGTGCGGTTCCGGTGAGGTAGTGTCCCCCGGGATAGACCTTCGCGTAGATGTCCGCCATGCGCCGGAATGCCGCTTCGGCGTCGTCCAGCTGATCGCGCTGCAGGGCCACCGTGCCGAGTTCATTGACTGCCGATGCCACGCGCGGATGCACGGGTCCGAAAACTCTCTCCTGGATGGCGAGTGACTGGCGCAGCGCGGTCAACGCGTCGTCGAACCTCTCCTCACGCACCAGGGCGCGCCCCAGCATCGTCAGGTTCGACGCCGTGACGTAGCTGTCCTGGCCGTACCAGCCGCTGTTGATCGCGAGCGCTTCGCGATAGTAACGCTCTGCTTCCGCGTAGTGGCCGGCCTCGAACTGGATCGCCCCGAGGTTGATGAGGTCCTCGGCAACGGCGGGGTGCCGGTTGCCATGCAGTTCCCGGCTCATGGCAAGCACCCGCCGAGTCAGCGAATCGGCAATGTCCCAGTGCCCCAGGTAGAAGTGGGTGTTGGCGAGCTCATAGAGGCTGTTGGACAGCGCTGGTGTTACGTCGCCCGGGGCCGAATAGATGCGCACGGCCTCCTCCAGCACTGGCACAGCCGAGTCGTACGCGCCGCGCTCCACCAGAACGTGGCCCAGGGCGGCCGTCGCCTTGGCCACCACGGGATGACCTGGGGCCAGTTGCCGCTGGCTCTCCGCGAGGCCTTGGCGCACCAGCTGCTCGGCATCGTCGAACCGCGCCTGATCCGATCGGAGGAGTCCAAGAGCGATATCACTCTCGGCCACTTCGGGATGCCCGGGTCCCAGCAGTGTGCCGCGTCTTGCCCGGGCAGCGCTCAAGAGGGAATCGGCCCGATCGAGGTCACCAAGCTGCTGGTAGATGCCGCCGAGCGTTGCCAGCAGCTCGGCTTGCACCCGGGGCTCGCCGACCAGGCTGCCCGCCTCCTGCACCCCGCGATCGATGAGCGTGACCACCCGCAAGCTTTCGGCCGGCGCGGCCTCCTCATCGCCGCCCTGGAACAGGCTGAGCATGAAACTCTGGATGCGCTGCGCCCGCGCCGCCTCCGCAACCGCCGTGTTGCGCGCTGATGCCAGCCGCACCGTGTAGAAGATCACGATGCTGATCAAGGCCACGAGGGCGAGGGCAGCGGCGGCTACGCCCCGTGTGTTGCGGCGTACGAATTTGCTGAGCCGGTAGCTGACACTGTCGGGGCGAGCGTCGAGCGGCTCGCCCTCGAGATAATGGTCCACGTCCCGGATGAGGGCCTCGACCGTGCGGTAGCGCCGCTCCGGATCCTTGTGCATGGCGGTGAGGCACAGCACGTCGAGGTCGGACCAGGAAACGCGGCTGGTGGCTTCGGCCGGCGTTGCGGAGTGACTGGCGGTGGCCCGCGCCACTGCGGACGGCTTGACCGCCTCGTATTCCGAAATCAGCTGTCCCGCCTCGGTTGGCGTCCGGTGTGAGACGTCGAAGGGGAGGCGGCCCGTGAGCAGCTCGTAGAGGATGATGCCCAGGGAATAGACATCCGTGTGCAGGCCGACTCGGTCGCCGCGAATCTGTTCCGGGGCGGCATAGGCCGGGGTCATGAGCCGCAGGCCGGTGCGGGTCTGGTCTGCCGGGGAGTCGAGTGCCTCGAGGTGCTTGGCGATGCCAAAATCGAGCAGCTTCACCGTCCCATCCTCCTTCACGAGGATGTTCGACGGCTTGAGATCGCGGTGAATGATCGCGTGCGAGTGGGCATGCTGCACCGCCTCGCACACGGCGCGGAACAGCCGCAGCCGTTCCGCCAGCGTGGAACCGTGGGTTCGGCAGTATTGCGTGAGCGGCGCACCCTCGACGTACTCCATGACGAACCACGGCGTTCCGTCGGGGAGGGAGTTCGCGTCATACAGGTGCGCAATTGATGGATGATTGAGCTGGGCGAGCGTGCGCTGCTCGCTGGCGAAGCGCTCGCGCCTGGCGGGTGAAAGCCAGGCGTCGCGGAGGATCTTGAGTGCGGCGACGCTCGCGAGGTCATCGCGCTCCGCGAGGTACACGACACCCATCCCACCCTCGCCGAGCACCCGGGTGATGCGATAAGGGCCGAACCGGGCGCTGCGGAGCGCAGCCGGGACCCCGCCGTCGAGCACGTCACGCGCCATCTCGGACAGGTCACGATCGAGCAGGGTATGGCCTTCGGCGTCGGCCTCCAGCAGGCTCATCACCTCGGCAATCAGCGCCGGCTCGTCGGCGCAGGCCTCCGCGAGGTACGCGCTCCGCTCCTCCGGCGACCTGGCGACGGCGTCGTGAAAGAGCTGTTGCACACGTTCCCACGTCGCCGCGTCGATATCAACCTCCGGAACGGTGCGTGCCGCGCAGTTCGCGCGCGAGCCACGCCTTGGCGGCCCGCCAGTCGCGCAGGGCGGTCGCCTCAGACACACCGAGCAACTCCGCTGCCTCAGACACGGCAAGTCCCCCGAAGAACCGGCTCTCGACCAGGAGCGCCTGCCGTGGACTGAGGCGCGCAAGCGTCTCGAGTGCCTCGTCGAGTTCGAGCAGATCGGTGCTGCCGGTCGTGTCCGCGATCGAATCCTCGAACGTGACCACTACCGCGCCGGCGCCGCGCTTGTCGGCGCGCCTGCGCCGTGCGGCCTCGACCAGGACCTGTCGCATCGCGCGGGCCGCGATGCGCTTGAAATGCAGTGGCGACGTCTCGGCAACGTGCGGGCTGCCGGCCAGCTTCAGCCACGCCTCGTTCACCAGGGCTGTCGGGCTGAGCGTGGCACCCGGATCTGACCGGCCCACGATGGCGGCCAGCCGGCGCAGCTCCTCGTACGTCACGCTGAAAAGGTGATCGAGCGCGCGGCTATCGTCGGGCGCGGAATGTCCCTGCCCGGTCCCATTCCGGCTGTTCATGACGGTATTTCCGCGAAGGCTGCGCAATGGATGACGGATGCCCCTGCCTCACGCCGCCGTTCGCAGGGGTCCATCCCTAGTATCGCGCCTGGGGCAATTCGCGCAACCTCGCAGCGCACAGATGACGGGTTCCGGCCTGATCCTGCCCATCGGGAGCGGGCCTGTCGTCAGCGGATCACATCACGGCACAGTCCGGGAGGCATCTATGAGCCACACTCACTCCAGCGGGTTCACCGGCCAGGCGATGCGGCGCAGTGGCCTGGCCGTGCTCCTCGCCCTTGCCGCAACAGATCCGACGGAGGCGCTGGCCCAGGTTCCCGCCGAGTATCAGGGCACCTGGATACCGGTCAAGGCAACGTGCCAGTCACCCGCGAGCGTCGTGGTGACCGCCGACCGGTTGACCCTCGTGAACGGGACGGACAAACAGTCGATTGGCGGCATTGAAATGGCCGGGCCCGGCTACTTCGCGCCCGACTACTCCGGGATCATGGCGGTACTGATCACCGAGTTCGATGGCCAGCAGCCGGTCACCATGTCGTTCAACGTGGGCGAGAAGAAAGGTGTCGCACAGGCGGACTTCGCCCCGGTAATAACGGGAGGCAATTCCCAGGCGGCGGCGTACAACGCCCGCATCAACCAGTTGAACCTCGCCAAGCGGTTCCCGCTCAACAAGGTGACGCTGAAGAAGTGCGCCACTTCGTCCGGGACAGGGGCGTCGGGCGGCAGCACGACACCCGCAAGGCAAGCATCCACGCAGCCGGCAACGCCCGCGGGACCTTCCGTCTGTGCCGGCAAGCCACACTGCGTGGAGGTAACGCCGTTTGCCGCCACCGTTACTGATTTCCGTACCAGCACCTCCGGAAACACCAAGGTGGTCACGGTGACGATGCAGTTTCACAACCGCACGGCGGCACCACTCATCCTGGGCTATGTCCAGGGCTCGGGGATCGTCACTGATGATCGGGGGAATCGCTATTCGGTCTACGGCCAGGGAGCCATCCGTGGCATCGGCGAGATCAGCAACAACACCTTCGATCCCAAGTTCACGCTCCAGCCTGGTGAGACAAGTGATGCACGCCTCGAGTTCCAATGGAGCCCGCAGCGGGGTCAGATCTTCGGCACTACGTACGATGTCGAACTGGCGGTTCGGCAGATTGATCAGCTGGAAGGCAACCAGTTCCAGCTCGGCAAGGAGTACGCGCTCAAGCTCGACGGCTTCACCGCCGGGGCATCGGTCGCCGCGGCCCAGCCAGCAGGTTCTGTCGCCCCCGGCGCTGCCGCCGGTGCGGATGCCGGCGCCACGCCTCCTTCGGATGCCCCCGACGCGTGCGCCGGCAAGGCGCGGTGCTACGGTGCCGGCCCGTTTGTGGCCGAAGTGACCCAGGTCCGCACCAGCAAGTACAGCTACTACGTGTATCTGAATCTCAACGTGAAGGTGCGCAACGTCGGCAGCCAGCCGATCGTGCTCGGATACCAGTCTGGTTCCGCCACCGCCACCGATGACGTAGGGAACCGGTACGGAGCATCCGACGGGCAGGTCAAGGGCATTGGGATCGTCAGTGCTCGCTCGGCCGATCCTCAGTTTGTGCTCAACCCCGGACAGTCGCGCAGCATCACTATCGACTACCAGTTCCGTCCCGGCCGGGCCCAGCTGGGCACTTCCTGGACCGCCGATCTTGTCCTCGAACAAATGGAAATCCTGCCCAGCCGCCAGGTGCGTTCGGTGCGGGAGTATTCGGTGAGCTTCCCCGATCTCACGACCGGAGGCAGCGGATCCGGTGCCTCCAGTGCAGCCGGAACGGCTCCAGGCGCCAATGGGATGAGCGCCGCCGGTGATGGCGCTGCCCCGGCCACCACCTCGAGCGATTCGAGCGCGGCGAACGCCGTCAATGCCACGGCCGGGGCCGTGAAGGCGGTCGGGAAGCTGTTCAAGTCAAAGTGAGGCAGGGAAGCCGACGCAGTCCGCCAGCCATTCTTCCGCCAGCAGGAGGTCGCGATGCTTACCAGTCAGGTGAAGTTCAATCTGCTCAGCCGGGAACAGGTGATGGGCGCGCTCAAGTCCACCGGCTCGAAGGACCCGGATGTGCTGCTCGCCGCCAAGGAGGAGTTCGCCAGCAATTACCGGCCGATCAAGTGGTTCGGGATCTGGGCCATGGTGTGCGGCGTGCTCATGACGATGCTCATCGTCATGGCGCCACTGGGGATCCCGCTCTTCTTCCTGGGGATCTGGTGGTTCCGTCGGGCCAAGAAGAACTCACAACTGATCGAGGATACGTTTGCCGAGTACGTCGGCTCAGTGACAGGCAAGGGGCCGCAGCCATTCGGGCTGAACGCGGGCGTGGCCTGAGGAGTCCACAGTCGAGGGTCGAGAGACCCTCGACTTTTTACCCTCAGCTCTTACGGCAGGTAGCTCGAAGCCCACCGCCGGGCCACGTAGATCCCCACCCCCGTCCCCAGCATGCTCAGCATGAAGGCGGTCATGGTGCCGAACCGCTCGCCGGCGAACCAGCCGAGCCATCCGCCCGCGGTGGCCCCGATGAACACCATCAGCTTCAACATGGTCCCTCCCCAATTCTGCTCCGGCGGCGCTACCCTTCATCGGGAGCGGGCGACGCGCGCCCGCGATGTCGCGATGACCATGGAGGGCACGCATGACGTTCGAGAAGCCGGCCGACGACGAACTCCGGCAGAAACTGACGCCATTGCAGTATAAGGTGACCCAGCACGAAGGGACGGAGGCGCCGTTCCGGAACGAGTACTGGGACAACCACGAGGCGGGTATCTACGTGGACGTGGTGTCCGGTGAGCCACTGTTCAGCTCGCTGGACAAGTACGACTCCGGCACCGGCTGGCCCAGCTTTACGCAGCCCCTCGAGGAGGACAACGTGCGGCTACGGGTGGACCGGAAGCTGTTCGCCGAGCGCACCGAAGTGCGTTCGGCGCAGGGCGACAGCCACCTCGGTCACGTATTCGACGACGGACCAGCTCCGACGGGCCAGCGCTTCTGCATGAACTCCGCATCTTTACGGTTCATACCCGTGGAGAAGCTGGAGTCCGAGGGTTACGGTGCGTACCTGAAGCTGTTCGGGAAGTAGTTCGTGCGCCGCGGTGCCGCCGCCATCATCGCAACCGTGCTGCTCGCCGGTTGTACCCAGCAGGTCTTGCCCAACACGGTGCCGATCCCGGCGCTGCCCTCGGATAGCGTGGTCGCGTCGCTCTTTTTCATCAGCGACGGCGGCCGGCCGGATCCTGCGGGAGAGCCGGTGTTGCAGGCACTCACGGCCGGTCTGAAGCTGGCGCCCGACCGCAGCGTCGCGTTCTTCCTCGGCGACAATGTCTACTATGGCGGCGTGCCCGACACTTCGGCCCCGGACTACGTCGAGTCGCGACGCCGGCTCACGGCGCAGGTCGAGGCGGTGGTGGCGTCCGGTGCGCGCGGCATCTTCTTGCCGGGCAACCACGACTGGAAGGGGCCCGACGGCTGGAGTGCCATACTCCGGGCGGAGGCGATCGTTGCCGAGGAGGGCCACGGAAAGGTGGTCCAGTTGCCCGGCAACGGGTGCCCGGGACCGGCCGCGATGGATCTTGGCCCCGTCAGGGTCGTGATGATCGACACCGAGTGGTGGCTGCACAAAACCGGGCCGAAGCCGGAGGGGCCGGCCAATGGGTGCACGGCCACTGGCGTCGTTTTCGATTCACTCCGCACGCTCCTGGCGACTGCCGACGGTCGCCGGACGCTTGTCGCCGGTCATCATCCGCTCGCCGGCGGCGGCGAGCACGCGGGCTACTTCGGTTGGAAGGATTACTTCTTCCCGCTGCGCCATCTCCAGTCCTGGCTCTGGCTGCCCTTGCCGGTGATCGGTGCCGCTTACCCTGCGGCACGCAACGCGGGAATCTCCCGGCAGGACATGTCGAACAAGACCTATCGCCGCCTGATCGACTCACTCGAATCGACGTTCAAGGAATTCCCCCCCGCGGCTTATGTTGCAGGTCATGAACACAGCCTGCAGGTGATTGAAATGCCGTCGGGCCTCCTGCAGCTCATCAGCGGTGGCGGCTATTACGGGCACATCGATTTCGTTGGGCCGATTGACGGCACCTGGCTCGCGCTGGCCCAGTCCGGCTTCATGCGCGTCGACGTGACCCCGGACGGGCGCCTGCGCCTTGCGGTGCTCACCGTCGACCGCACCGGACAAGCGCACGAGGTTGCGTCGAGGTGGCTGGTACAACCGGGCGAACCGTCGCCCTAGCGCGCCACCATTCCGTCCCGGCCACCCCATGCGCCGGGCCAGCCGGTAATGAGTTCATCCGGGGGACGACACATGCCAGGGTCGTCCACGGACTCCACGCCGCCTCAGCACCCATCCAATACCCCTCTTCCGTCGCGCTTCAGGAGTCCTTCACGGGAAGGAATGTACGGTAGAGGTGGGTGAACAGGCTCACCCGTGTTCCCGGGACTGGAGGCCGTATGTACCACTCATTGCTGGTGCCGCTGGATGGATCCACGTTCGCCGAGCAGGCGCTCCCGATGGCCGCAGAAATCGCCGGCCGTTGCCGGGCGACCCTGCACATCGTGCTGGTGCACAACTCGATCGCGGTGGTGCCAGGGCCGGGAGAACCCGTGGTGCTGGATCCTGCCGTTGATGAAGCGGTGCGTCGACAGGAGGAGGATTATCTCAGCTCGGTGTCCGCGTCCCTGGGTACTGCAGCGGTCTCCGTGACGACCGCACTGCTGGATGGACCCACCGCACAGACCATCGCGGATCATGCACGAACCCATGCGATCGACCTGGTGGTCCTCACGACCCACGGCCGCGGATTGCTCAGTCGTTTCTGGATCGGGAGCGTCGCGGACCGTCTGGTACGGCAGCTGGAGCAACCGGTTCTGCTGGTTCGGCCGCAGTCGTCGCGGGGTGCGCCATCACCGGCCATGATCCGGCGGGTCATGATACCGCTTGACGGGTCGCCGCTCGCTGCGGCCATGGTGGAACCCGCTGCGCAGTTCGCTGGGTTGCTCGGTGCAGACCTCACCCTTTTCCGTGCGGTGGTGGTACCGCCGCCTGTGTGGCTGCCCGTTCCCGGTGTCATTTTGCCGGAGGACGATTCGGAAACGCCCAGGAAGCTGGAGCTGGAGGCGAGACGCTACCTGCACCAGACGGCGCAGCCGCTCCGCGCCCGTGGATTGTCTGTTGATACCGCGGTCGACGTCGCTTCCGACGCGGTGGCCGCCATCGCGGCGCATGCAGAGCGCCAGGGCGCCGACCTGATTGCCCTCGCGACGCACGGCTACGGCGGGGCGACCAGGCTCCTGCTCGGTAGCGTGGCGGACAAGCTCCTGCGCACGGCGACAGTGCCCCTCCTCGTGTGGCGGCCCGGGGCAACTGATGGCGAGACGGTCAGGCCAGCGGTGGCGGCGTTCGCGACGGTGTTCTGAGCCCGGCGGCGCGCAGTGCGTTGAGGATCACAGCGACGTCGATCCCCTCCTGCAGCAACGCGCCCGCGGTGGCCGGGATGTATCCTGCAGCGGCGAAGAGCATCGCAACCGAGCTCAGCCCCAGTCCGGCCAACACGCTCTGTCGCGCGATGCGTGCAGTCCCGCGGCTCAACTCGACCGCGTCGAGCAGGCGGCGCGGGTCGTCCGCAAGGATGACCACGTCGGCCGCCTCAGCGGTGATGCCCCCGCCCCCCGAGGCGAGCGCGATCCCGACGTTTGCGGTACTGAGGGCGGGCGCGTCGTTGGTGCCATCGCCCAGCATCATCACGCGTGATCCATCCGCCACCAGTTCGCGCACCACGCGCACCTTGTCCTCCGGCAGCAGGTCGCCGTGCGCGTCGTCGATGCCCAGTTGCGCCGCAATGGCATCGGTGTTCGCCCGGCTGTCACCGGACAGGAGGACCGTGCGCCGGATCCCCGCGGCCCGAAGTTCCGCGATCAGGCGGGCAATTCCCGGCCGCAGGGCATCGTCATAGGTGATGGTGCCCGCAAGGACGCCGTCGATCGCGACGAAGGCGCGCACGGCACCCAGCGCATCGCGATGGTCACGCTCCATTGCATCGAGTTCGCCAACGATTCCGGGATATCGCTCACGGAGCAGGCTTGCCGCGCCGACGAGCACACGACGTCCCTCTACCGTTCCCTCGATCCCGCGTCCCGGTGTCTCCATCACGTCGGTGGTTCGCGGCAGCTCGCCGCCCAGCGCCCGGGCGGCCGACACGACGGAGCGGGCGAGCAGGTGGCCGGACGTGTCCTCGACAGCGCCCGCCAGGCGCAGCACGTCCGCCTTCGCGAATGGTGGCCGCGCCCACACGGCATTCACCTCCGGCCTTCCCAGCGTCAGCGTTCCCGTCTTGTCGAAGACCGCCACGGTCGCGCGACCGAGTTCTTCCAGTGCCACACCCGACCGGAAGATCACCTGTCGCCGTGCAGCGCGATTGATCCCGCCGATCACCGCTACCGGCACGGCGAGAATGAGAGGGCAGGGAGTCGCCACCACCAGCACGGCCAGGACGCGCTGTGCGTCACCCGAGGCGTACCACGCGGCGGCGCAAACCGCCAGAGTGGCGGGCGTGAACCAGACGGCATAGCGATCGGCGAGCCGCTGCATCGGTGCCTTGCTCTGCTGGGCGTGACGCACGAGCTCGACGATGCGGGCATACTGGCTCTCCGCCGCTGGTGCGGTGGCGTGCAGCACCAGCCGTCCTTCCAGGTTGGCCATGCCACTGAGCAGGACCGATCCGGCCTCCGCGAGGCGCGGCATCGGTTCGCCGGTAAGGGCTGCCGTGTCGACGTGCGACCTGCCGTTGGCAACCGTACCGTCGCAGGGGATGAGTTCACCCGGCCGCACCACGATCGCGTCGCCCACACTGATCGCGGAAACACTTACCTCTTCTTCCCGGTCGCCGATAAGCCGGCGGGCCAGGCGCGGCGCGGCTTCCTCGAGCGCCCTGACCGCCTCGGAGGCGCGACCCTCGGCGTAGCGTTCGAGCGCCTCGCCCCCGGTCTGCATGAGGACGACGATCAAGCCGGGAAGTGGGTTGGTGACGAGGGCAGCGGTAAGGATGGCCAACATCGCCACGACGTCAGCGGCGAACTTGCCCTGCAGGATGCCGCGCAATGTGCGGATCACGACGGGAATGCCGGTCACCAGGAGACCCGCCATCCAGACTTGATGGGCGGTGGCGCCGTGGGCGCCGAGCTGCAGCGCCAACCCCACCAGGATGGCGAGAAGGGCAGCCGCCGGGATGACCGCGTCCCGGCGGGTCACGCGGTGCGGCTAGACGGCTCCTCCGCCTCGACGCCTTCGCGCAGGGAGAAGCCCACCCCCCGCACGGTCTGGATCAGCTGGCGCCCGCAGCTCGTCTGAAGCTTGCGCCGGAGGTTGCCGACGTGCACGTCGACCACGTTGCTCTCCGGGTCGAAGTGCATGTCCCAGACCTTTTCCAGGAGTTGCGTGCGCCGCACTACCTCCTCAGCGTGCAGGAGGAAATGTTCGAGGAGCTGGAACTCCTTGTTGGTGAGGTCGAGCGGCTTGTCGTCGGCGCTGGCCTGATGCCGCAGCCGGTCGAGCGCAATCGGTCCGTACCGGAGTACCTCCAGCCGCTCGGCGCCGCCCCGGCGGAGCAACGCGCGAACCCGGGCCAGCAGTTCGTCAAAGCGGAAGGGTTTGGAGAGATAATCGTCGGCGCCGCTGTCCAGCCCGCGGACGATGTCTTCCACGGCATCGCGCGACGTGAGCATCAGGATTGGCGTATTGCGTCCCTCGCGCCTGAGTTCCTGGGCCACTTGAAACCCGGTCTTCTTCGGGAGCACGACGTCGAGCAGGATCACGTCGTACTGGTAGACGTGGGCCAGCATGGTGGCTTCCGCGCCGTCGGACGCGATGTCCACCACGTAGCCCTCCTCCTTGAGCCCCTGCTCGATGAAGCCGGCAACCTTCCGGTCGTCTTCCACCAGGAGAACTTTCACGGCCGTATCCGCCTTGGTTGAGTTCCGGATGAAAATTTCGCCACGCCGGCATGAGCGGGCATGGAACTCTTCATGAAGGTTACTTCATGCGCTCGTAGCCCGGGGAATTCTCAGGATGAAGTGGCCACCCCCGGCGGGCCTGACTTCGGCAAACAGGTCACCTCCCAGAAGCCGGGCGAGCCGGCGTGACAACGGGAGCCCCAGACCGACGCCCCGAGCTTCTTCGCCGGCATTGGTTTCGTAAACGTCGAAGATGCGCTCCAGGTCGTCCTGGGGCACCCCGGGGCCGGCGTCCTCCACGTGGAAGAACAGGGACGACTCATCGCCTCGTTCCACTCGCAGTGTCACGATGCTCCCATCGGGCGCATGCCGCACGGCGTTGTTCAGGACGTTGCCCAGAATCTGCTCCACCCGCATGGCGTCGGTAGTGCAGGGCGGAAGCGACGCGGAGAGTTCACTGCGCAATTCGATGTTGCGGTGCGCGGCGGCGGGTGTCGCATGGCTCACGGCCCGCCGCGCCACGGCGGCGGGATCGACCGCCTGAAAGTTCGGCCGCAGGCGATCCTCGTCCAGGCGCGAGAGGTCGAGCAGGTCGTTGATGAGCTCGACGGCCTGTCCCGCCGAGTCGAGCACCTCAAACGCGGCCCGCGGCACGCTGGCGGGGTCTTTCTTTCGCACCATCATTTCGGCCCAGCCGAACACGCCGGCGATGGCGTTGCGCAACTCGTGATTCACCATGGCGAAGAACCGCTCCCGCGCCCGGTGCAGGGCCTGCACTTCCTCCAGCAACCGCGCGCTCTCCCCGTGCAGCCGCGCGTTCTCCACCGCGGCAGCGGCCTGGGCCGCGAGGAGGAGTCCCATGTACTCATCCTCGTCCGTGAAGTTGCCCCCGCCCTGCTTCTCGGTCATGTAAAGATTGCCGAAGACGCCACGGCGCCCGATGATCGGCACCCCGAGGAACGAGTGCATGGGCGGATGGTGCGGCGGGAAGCCGTAGGAATCCGGGTGTTTCTTGAGGTCGGGCAGGCGCACGACCGTTGCTTCGCGGATGACCAGGCCCAAAATGCCATGTCCGCGTGGCAGGGCGCCGATCTGGTGGCGGTGCTCGGGGGTCAGGCCGGTTGTGGTGAAGCTTTCCAGGGTACGACCGTCAGGCCCCAGCACTCCCAGCGCCGCGTACCGGCAGCCGATCAGGTCGACGGCGACATCGGTCACCTTCTGCAGCACGCGATCGACGGACATCTCGGTGGCGAGCGAGAGGTTCGCGTAAAGGAGTCGCTCGAGCCGGATCTGGGCGGACGGTTTCTCTTCGGCGCTCATGTGGCTCAAAGCTAAGCCCCCTCTCCGGAGTCTTCACCCCCCCTTCACCAGCCTTTCACCAGCTTGTCGCCACACTGGATCCACATGACTGTCCCCCGTCACATCGTCGTTGCGGTGTCTCCCGATGCCGAGGCCTCCAGTGCGCTGCGGGTTGCCAGTGCGCTGGCCGATGCCATGCAGGCGCGACTCAGCCCGTTTGAACTGGCCAATCATCTTGCGTCGGGACGTGGCATCGCGGGCATCGAGATTCCGCGCTTCGCGGAACGCCTGGATGCCGACCTGATCGTCCTGCCGAGAATGCTCGTCAGCGGCGAGCACCTGGCCGATGCGGTGACGCGTCGCAGCCGCGTGCCGTCGCTCGTGGTGTCGCAGGGGCAGGAAGACCTGGGGACCTGGCTGGTTGCCCTCGATGGCTCGCCGCGTTGCACTGCAGTGCTGTCCCTGGTGGTGCCAATGCTGGAAGCGCTCGGCGCCACGGCGGTGGTGATGACTGTGGAGCCAGGTCGGTCGTTGGTGCGTGCCTTGGCTGACAATCACCTCGCTCGCACACACTTCCTGGCAGACAAACTGGAGGCAGTTGCTGGCGCCGGATCGTCGCGCATCCACGGCTCAGTGCTTGCGCCGCTTCGGGTACGGCACGGTGAGGTCATAGCCGAGGTGCTGAACGAACGACTATCCCTCCAGGCGACCGTCCTCGCGATCGGGGCCCGTCCCGGGGGCCCGCCACCGCCGATTCCGGAGGGAAGCCTGGCACGTCGTCTGGTCAACGACGCGCCCTGTATCGTGCTCACGGTGCCCATCTAGGTACATCCACACCGGCGGGTCCCAGGCGGCGCGGCTACACTTGTCGCCATGGCCGCCTCGCTGACCGCCATCATACCAATCCTCCTGTCCATCGGCGCGCTCTTCCTTCCGGGCGGCCTGCCGATTCGGTTCGGGGCCACTGGCATCGCGCTGGTGACGCTGGCCGTGGCGGCAGCGATACGGGTCAACGGGGCCTCGTCGTCGTTCCATACCATCAACAATGTGCTGCTGTGGGGCGGGCTCGGGCTCGTGGGCGTCGCCGTGACTGAAAGCTGGCGCACCGGTCATCGCGCGCGGCTCGTCCCGATGGCCCTTTCGTTCGTGCTGGCGGTCGTCGGCTCTCTCTCACTCCTGCGCCTGGGTCTTCCCATCGTGTCGCTGTTTGCCGGAACGGCGGTCACGGCGGTGGTGGTTGCGCTTGCGCTGAAGCGCCGGACGGTGCAACCGACCAGCAGCGACGCACCACATGTCCCATCCGTTTCCGTACGCAGGTGGGCCGTGACGCTGACGCTCTCCCTCCTTCTGATCCCCGCCTTTTGGCTCCTGCTCACAGTGGCCGGCGGTCTTTCACTGCAGGCACTGCGTGATGCGCCGCTCAGTGCGGCCGCCGAAACCCTTGTTGCCGCGCTGATCCTCCCGGCAACGCTCGTGTTCGCCGGCGTTTTCCCGTTCGGCCTGATCGTGCGGGATGCACGCCTGGCGCCGATCGGAGCATTGTTGCTGCTGGCGGTCGTGGTGCCGCTGCTCCCGGACGGCCTGGAGCACTGGCGCGCTCTCTACGCTGGGTGGGTGGTATTGGCTGCGTTTGTCGCGGGATGGAAGGCGCGATGGGCAGGCCTCGTGGGCTGCGCTGGACTCTTCGCGATTGCGGTGGGCGCGGAAAGCGCCTGGTGGGAAGGAGTGGCTCTGGCGGCCCTGGCCAGCCTTCTGGCCCTGCGTCCCACGATGTCCCCGAGATTGCGGCGGCTGATCCTGCTGGGGGCGGCGACCTGTGCCATCGTCGCCCTGCGATCGACGCTTGGAGTGGAGGTAGTCTATTCGGCAGCGATGGTGCTCGCCTGCATTCTCGGCGTGCTGCGCTCTCCCACCGCGAGTTCGCCGAATCTGTACGCTAGTACGTCGAGAACACCGTCGTCGTACCCTTCGCGTCGAACGTCATGACCTTGTAGTGCTCCGGCGTGCCGCCCTCCATGCCTGGCGAGCCGGTGACCATCCCGGGTACGGCAAGGCCCACCACCTTCGGGTGCTCCTTGAGGAGCCGCTCGATATCTGCTGCCGGGACGTGCCCCTCGATGACGTAGCCGCCCACCATCGCCGTATGACAGGATGACATGGCATCCGGCACCCCCAATTCCGCCTTCACCGCGGTCATCCCGCTGGTGTCGTGGGCTACCACGTTGTAGCCCTGCTTGCGCAGGTAGTCGACCCACTTGCTGCAGCACCCGCATGTGGGCGACTTGTAGACCACCACCTCGGTGCGTCCCGCCGGGGCGGCCGCCACCATCGTCACGACGGCCACAGCGATGCCGAACGAAGCAAGAGTGAGTCTGCGCAGCGGCGCCGGCCTCATGTGTTTTCCTTCGCCACGGAGTCGGCTTGCTCGCGGAACTCGACCTGATCGGCCAGGACCTCGCGGAAGTCGCCAGCCACCCGCAGGCGGGCGATGCGATCGCCCATGAAGTTGAGCCGCCGCTCCCGAAGTCCCGGAAAGAGCGGAACCACGTCGTACCATACGCCAATGTTGAGATCGGGATGCTTCAAGCGGAATTCGGGCTTGAGCCGGGCCTGATAACGGGCCATGGCACCTCCAATGGCAGCTTTCAAGGGGTTCTCCGGGTCATGCTGTGAATCATGCGCCGGTCGGAAGTGTATGCGACGTATGCGTTACGTCAATTCATAAATGTTGACCGTCTCCCCGAGGGTGTCCATATTTGGCCGCCCGGGCCACCGGGGCCGAGCTCTCTACCGCGAGGACCATCATGGCTTTCACCCTTCCGCCCCTACCGTACGACTACGCCGCGCTGGAGCCGCACATCGACGAGCAGACGATGCGAATCCATCACGACAAGCACCACGCCGCGTATGTCAACAACCTGAACACCGCATTGGAACCGCACGGCGCTCTGCAGGGGAAGAACCTCGACGCCCTGCTGGGCGATCTTGCGGCGGTTCCCGAGGCAATCCGCGGGGCCGTGCGCAACAACGGCGGCGGGCACTGGAACCATACGATGTTCTGGGAGATCATGGCGCCGGGCGGAGCGAAGGAGCCACAGGGTGCGCTGGCCGCCGCCATCGATAAGGCGTTCGGCGGACTTGCGCCGTTCAAGGAACAGTTCCAGAAGGCGTGTGTCGGCCGCTTCGGGAGTGGCTGGGGCTGGCTCGTGGCCGATGCCAAGGGCGGCGTCGCCATCGAGAGCACACCCAACCAGGACAATCCCCTGATGGATGGCAAGAAAGCCATTCTCGGTTGTGACGTCTGGGAGCACGCCTACTACCTGAAGTACCAGAACCGGCGCCCCGACTATGTGAGCGCGTGGTGGAACGTGGTCAACTGGACCGAGGTGGGGAAGCGCTACGATCAGCGATAGTCGATCATTTACTCCAGGATACCTGAACCACATGGCGCTGCCCGCAGTTGGCTCGCTCGCACCCGATTTCACGCTGACCTCCACGTCCCGCAAGGACGTGACTCTCTCCTCCCTGCGCGGGCGGAAGGTGTTGCTCGCGTTCTTTCCCCTCGCGTTCACCAGCACCTGCACGGCCGAGATGTGTGCATTCAGCGAGGACTTCGACAAGTTCAGCAGCCAGGACACCACCGTGCTGCCGATCAGCGTCGACTCGGTGGACACGCTGGTCGAGTTCAAGCGCAAGGAGCATCTCGCCGTCGACCTTCTCAGCGATTTCAAGCGGGAAGTGTCGCGCAAGTACGGCACGCTCATCGAGGAACGCTTCTACTCCGGCCGGGCATACATCCTCATCGACCGGAAGGGCGTGGTCCGCTGGGCCTTCATGGAACCGACGCCGAGCTCACGGCGCGAAAACGCCGAGATTCTCGAGCAGTTGGCAAAGCTCGACTGAGCCGGAGCATGGAGAATCGCGTCGCGGGGCCACGTCAGTGAGACGTGGCCCCGTTGTGCTTGGTCCCGCCGCGTGAACGCGGCGCTGCCGGAGGGATGGAGCAGCTCCTGGTCAGCCGCAAGCGATACCATCACGATCGACATGCCGGTCATGCCGGCGACCGGTGGGTTCGCCGTTGAGCGAATACGGGTGGGCCCTGTGCTGCTCGACCTCGAGCTTCGCCGGCGTCACTCGACGCTCCTCATTCGTCTCTTTCATCGGCAGGGGCCGTCGACGACCCTTTGCCTGCGGCTGCCACTTCCCGCGTCCGGCCTGGTCGAAGTGGACGGTGTCGCCCTGCGCGGCACCGAGGTGCGCTTCCCGTTCTCCGGTCAGCACGAGGTCGTCGCCTACTATTAAGGCGCGCGCGCCGCTCGTATTATCCTGAACACGAGCCGCGCGCCGCGCGAACCTTCCACCCATGGCACGCCCCATTTCCTGCTTCGCACTGCCCGGCCGGTCCGGGCCCGCATCACTCCTCATCCTCGTCGTCCTGTTGCAGGCCTGTACGATCGAGGATCGTACGCCGACAGGGAGCCGGAAGGATCAGGCCGAGATCCAGCGGCTCATCTACGCCTATCATCGATCGGCAATGACCGACCCCTCGGGCGACCCGAGCCCCGGCGACATGCGCGTGGTACGCGTCGACCTGCGGCAGGAGGGCGACCTGGCCGCGGCGTGGGTCACCGCCCGCCTGCCCGGGCCCGCGGAGGGGGAGGTGCTGGAGCACTTCGTCCTCCGACGGAGCGGCGACGAATGGCGGGTGGTCAACGTCGGGGTGGCGTCGGTGCGGACTCCTGCCGCCCCGCGGCGCGCGTCACCGTGAGCACACCGCCGGGCGATACCCTGTCGGGGCGCGGGCTCGCAATTGTCGGTGCGGTCGCCCAGCGCCTCAACTCGGGTGCGCCCCAGGAGGAGACGGTGGCGGCCGTCGCGGAGACGCTGCGCACGCAGCTCCCGGCGGAGGCCGTCGCCTTGTGGGTGCACGAGCCGAATGCGACGACCTTCGTGCGCATCGGCAGTGGGGGAGGAATGGGCGGGGGTGCCCGCGTGCCCCGGCTCGACCAGCTGCCTGCCATGGCCCCAGGGGCGGAGCGTCTGGCCCTGGTGCACGACAGCGAGACGCTCGGCGTCATGGAGGTGCATGGCGCGGCGCCCGAGGCTGGTGTCGTGCTCCGCGTGGTGGCGCACGTGCTGTCGCCATTCCTGGCTGCGGTCGAGCTGTCCGAGGACCTGGCGTACGAGGTCGCGTCGCAATCACGTGAGATCGAGGAGCAGCGGCGTTTCACGTCGCTGGTCATCGACAGCCTGCCGGTCGGGCTCTACGTGGTGGACCGCGATTACCGCATTCAGGTGTGGAATCGCAAGCGCGAGACCGGTACCCAGGGCATTCCGCGCACCGAGGCCGTCGGACGGCGCCTCTTCGAGGTGCTGACCCGTCACCCGGCCGCGGACCTCAAGTCGGAGTTCGACCGTGTCTTCGCGACCGGCGCCATCGAGCAGGTGGAGCTCGAGGTGCCGCAGGGAGGGGAGATCCGCTACTTCCGGACGACCAAGATCCCGATGCGGCTCGATGGCGAGGGGATCACCCACGTCATCACCATCGGCGAGGACGTGACCGAGTGGCGTGCGATCCAGGTGCAGATCATGCAAAGCGAGAAGCTCGCCGCGATCGGCCAGCTCGCCGCCGGCATCATGCACGAGGTCAACAATCCGCTCGCCACCATCGGCGCGTGCGTGGCGGCAATGGACGGCCGTATTGCGGAGCTGGGGCCCCAGCAGGCTATTCCGCTGCAGGAGTACCTGGAGATCATCGAGAAGGAAGTGCACCGGTGCACGAGTATCGTGGACGGGCTGCTGGATTTCAGCCGGCCCAAGGGCAAGAGGAAGGCGGCCGTGGCGATCAACACGGTCGTGGAGGACGCCCTCTTCCTGTTCAAGCATCACGAGCGCTACAAGCAGTACCTGGTGCAGACCTCCCTCGCCGAGGGACTGCCCGCCGTGCACGGCAACGCCGAGCAGCTGATCCAGATGCTCATGGCCCTCATGCTCAACGCGCTCGACGCCATGGAACCAGGCGGCCGGCTCACGCTCCGCACCGCGCCCACGCGCTGGCGGTCCGACGAGGTGGTGGTCGAGGTGGAGGACACCGGCCAGGGCATTCCGTCCTCGGTGCGGCCCCGCATCTTCGAGCCGTTCTTCACCACCAAGCCGACCGGCCGGGGCACCGGCCTAGGGCTTTCCATCTGCTATGGCATTGTGGAGGAGCACCGGGGCCGGATCGAGGTCGACAGCCACTCCGGTGGCGGGAGCGTCTTCCGCGTGTTCCTGCCCACGCTGGCGCCAGGGACCGAGGCGTGAAGATCCTGGCGATCGAGGATGACCGCACGGTCGGGCAATACGTGAAGCGCGGGCTCGAGGAACAACGCTTCCACGTCGACCTCGCGGCGGACGGTCTTGAGGGCCTCCGGCTCGCGTCCGGCGGCCAGTATGACCTCATCATCCTCGACCTGCGCCTGCCGGAGATGTCAGGCATCGAGGTGCTCCGAAACCTCCGCGATCGCGGCCTTACCGTCCCGATCCTGGTGCTGACCGCGCAGGACACGGTGGACTTCAAGGTGCAGGCGCTCCGCACCGGCGCTGATGACTACGTGACGAAGCCATTCTCCTTCGAGGAACTGCTGGCCCGGGTGGAGGCGCTGGGGCGTCGTCCTCAGCAGCTGCGCAGTCCGGTGCTCCGGGTGCTCGACCTCGAACTCGACACCGCAACCCATGAAGCGCGCCGCGGCAGCGAGCCGATCGAGCTCACGCCCAAGGAGTACACGGTGCTCGAGTACCTGATGCGCCATACCGGCCGCGTCATGTCGCGCACCCTGATCACCGAGTATGCCTGGGACTATCACTTCGATCCCGGCACCAACATCGTGGACGTGGTGATCAACCGGCTCCGGAAGAAGATCGACTCCGGGCATGCCCGGAAGCTGATCCACACCGTGCGTGGGGTGGGCTACACGGTGAAGGGATGACATGAGCAGCATCCGCTCGCGCCTGGCCACGGGCTATGCGGTGACGCTCCTGCTCACCCTGCTGGGCTTTGGCGCCGCGGTCTACTACGAGCTTCGCAAACCAAGCATCTCCGGCCTGGACGCCCAGTTGATCAGCGAGCGGGATCTCGCGGTGCAGTACCTCAGCGAATCGCACCGGGTCCTTGGCCGGTTGGTGCCACCGGGCGGATCGCCGACACTGGCACTGGGTGTCGCGGCCGGGTTCCAGGGCATCCGGGACTACCTGCTCGTCGTCGACACCTCCGGCAGCATCCTCTACGCCTCGGATTCGCTCGCCGCGCTGCCGTTCGTCGACCTCCAGGCCTTCAGTGCGCTGATCACGCCGCCGCTGTCCATGAGCCGGTCTGCGTCGCTCCGGCTCCAGTCGGGCCGCGAGGTGCGCGCCATCGCCTCGCCGCTCGCCACCGCAGGTCCTCCCATCAGTGCTATCCTGGTGGCCGCCCCTATTGACCGGAGCGCTCCGGATGCAACGGTGTTTCTCCGTTCGATGCTGCTCGTGGCGCCGCTGGTCCTCCTGGCCTCGGTATTCGCCGGCTACTGGCTCTCCGCCAACGCCCTGCGGCCGGTGCAGGGCATCATCGACGAACTCGCGGCGATCACCGACGGGCGCAGTCTGCATCGGCGTCTCGAGGTGCCACTTGCGGGTGACGAAGTGTCGCGCCTGGCTCAGACGCTGAACGGGATGCTGGCCCGGCTGGAACAGAGCTTTTCGAGCCTGCGCCGGTTCACCGCGGACGCGAGTCACGAGCTCAAGACGCCCTTGATGGTGTTGCGCGCCGGGGTCGAGCGCTCGCTGACGGATCCACGGACGCCCACCGAACTCATGGAGTCGCTCGATGAGACGCTGGGCGAGATCAATCGGATGACCGAGCTGGTCGAGGGCCTGCTGACCCTGGCGCGGGCCGACGAGGGTCGCGCGCCCCTGCCGGTAGAGCGAACCGATTTGCGTGAGCTGGTGGCCGAGGCGTCCGAGACGGCGGGCATGCTGGCGGAGTCGGGTCGCCTCAAGGTGGCCACCCACATGCCGGCGGAGCCGGTGTGGGTCATGGTGGACCGGCGACGCATCCGGGAGATGCTGCTCAACATGGTGACCAACGCGATCAAATACACGCCAGCGGAGGGCAAGGTCGAATTGTCCCTGGTGTTGCGAAGTGACGGGGCGGCCATCATTGTGCGCGACACCGGGATCGGCATTGCCTCCAATGACTTGCCCCACATCTTCGAGCGTTTCTGGCGAGCCGACCTGGCACGCTCGCGCACCGGCGAGCGGCCCGGAAGCGGCCTCGGACTGGCGATCACGAAGTGGATCGCGGAGGCACACGGCGGTTCGATTTCAGCCTCGAGCCGGCCAGGCAGGGGGACCACTTTCACGGTGGTGTTGCCGCTGGCCGAGACAGCATCCGCACCACCCATAGGAGTGTCGTGACAGCGACATTCAGCACGAGCACGTCCGACCTGGACATGTAATTCGGTCGTTACCGATTTGTAATCTCGCCCGAAACCCGAAGCCATTTCCCGCCGGTATTCTCCTCAGCACTCGTTGACCAACCTTGTTCGAGGAGGGCGGTAGTGTTCGAGAACCTGATCGAGTCGTCCAGCAAGGGCTCGAAGTCGGTCGGTCAGTCGGTCCTCTCCCTGATCATCCACGGCGTTGTCATTTTCGCGGCCATCGAGGCCACGAAGGGCGCCGCGGAGGAGATCAAGCAGCGGGTCATCGACACGACCCTCGTCTTCCTGAAGCCACCGGAGCCAACCCCTCCGCCGCCACCCCCGCCGCCACAGGACGTGGTGGTGTCCGCGAATCCGCCGCCGAAGGGGTTCCAGACCATCGTGCCGCCGGACATCATCCCGAAGGACATTCCGCCGATCGACCTGAACACGAAGCCCTTCGATCCGAAGGATTTCTCTGGCAAGGGCGTGGAAGGCGGCATCTCGGCGGGCATCGAGGGGGGCACCGGACCGGTCGAGCTGGGCCAAGTCTTCCTGACCTCGCAGCTCGACGACCCGGCGCAGCGCATTTCCGGCCCGCCGCCGCGCTATCCGCCCGTGATGGAAAGCGCCGGCATCGCCGGGTCGGTGGACCTGCAGTTTATCATCGACACGACCGGGCACGTGGAGCCGGGGTCGCTCAAGGTGCTCGCAAAGACGCACGATGCCTTCGTGGAGCCGGCGAAGGAGGCCATTCAGAAGAGCGTGTACCGGCCGGCGCGTTACAAGGGTGAGCCGGTGCGACAGCAGGTGCAGCAGCGGGTCTCGTTCCAGGCCAAGAACTAGGCAACGCAGAAGCAGGCGACAACTGATTCCAGGGCTGGCTGCGGCGACCGCAGCGAAGCCACTCAAACGCTGAACCAAGGAGTGACACCATGGGTGTAGATCTGCTGCATCTCTTTTCCACGATGGGGGCGTTCGCGAAGGGCATCGTCCTGATCATGGCCCTGATGTCGGTCTTCTCGCTGACGATCATGATCACGAAGCTCATCCAGATCAAGAAGAGCGAAGCGGCCACGCGCAAGTTCGCGCCGACCTTCTCTCGCGCCATCCAGGAAGAGAACCTCGACCAGGCCATCGCCCTGTCCGAGAAGAACCGCGCGGGCCACCTGTCCCGTGTGGTGGGTGGGGCCCTGGGTGAGGTGAAGCCCCTCATCCGCGATCGTGCGACCATCACGGCGGCCGACATCAACTCCGCCGAGCGCGCGGTCGAGCGCCAGATGCTGATCACGCTGTCCGAGTTCAAGCGCGGGCTCCCGGTGCTCGCCACCGTCGGCGCCACGGCGCCGTTCGTCGGCCTTCTCGGCACTACGATGGGTATCGTGAACGCCTTCACCGGCATGGCACAGCAGGGCGCGTCCGGCGGCCTGGCCGGCATCTCGGCCGGTATCGCCGAGGCCCTGATCACCACCGCCTTCGGCCTCATGGTCGCGATCCCGGCGGTGTGGGCGTACAACTACTTCCAGACCAAGATCGAGAACCTCACGGTCGAGATGACCTACGGGTCGAAGGAACTCATCGACTACCTCATCAAGAGCGTCGGCAGCGAGTTCGGCCGGTCGATCTTCACGAAGGAATTCCAGGCCCAGAAGGCGGTCACCGGCGCAGGACAGATCAGCGGCTGAGTGCCCTGATCGTCCTTCACACGCACGGAAAGGCAGACCACCATGGGAATGTCGGTCGGATCGGCGGGGCAGTCACAGGTCAAGTCGGAGCCCAACGTGGTGCCGATGATCGACGTGATGCTCGTGCTGCTGATCATCTTCATGATCGTGACGCCCCTCATCTCCGCCGGCTTCAAGGCGACGATGCCGAAGGGCGCCAACCTCGACGCGGATCCCGAGGGCGAGAACGAGGTGATTCTCGGCGTCGATGAGTTGGGGAACTACTACATCGACGGGCGCGGCGTGGCGAAGGGCGCCCTCGAGGACCAGTTGAAGGCGAAGTACTCCAATCGGGAGAAGGACAAAATCCTGTACCTCAAGGCCGATAATCAGCTGCAGTACGGGTCGGTACAGGAGGCCATCGAGATCGCGCGGACCGCCGGCGTGCGGGTCATTGCCGCCGTGACCGACCGCGACGGCGGGCTCTTCGCCGCCGAGAAGGCCAAAAAAGACAAGGAGGGCAAGTAACATGGGCATGTCGGTTGGTGGTGGCTCCTCGACGCTGACGTCGGAGCCGAACGTCGTGCCCATGATCGACATCCTGCTGGTGCTGCTGATCATCTTCATGATCACGCAGCCGCTCTCGCGCACCACGATCAGCGTCCAGGTGGCGCCGCCGATCGAGGACACGCAGGTCAAGTCGGAGAACAACACCCAGATCGTGCTGGAACTGGGTGACGACGGATCCTACGCGATCAACCAGCAGCCGGTCCCCAAGGACCAGCTCGATACGCAGTTGCACGCGATCTACGATGCCCGCCCGGCCAAGCTGCTCTTCATCAAGCCCGGCCAGCGCCGCATTTTCCAGGATGTCATCCAGGCCATGGACGTGGCGAAGGGTGCCGGGATCCAGATCATCGGCTTCACGCCGAAGGAAGCGTACCGGTAGAGCAGGCGGCAGGAGGACAAGGCGGCAGGAAGCAGGAGGACCCGTTGCGCAGCTTCGGGTCCTTTTGCTTGCCGCCTTGCCGCCCTGACTTCTTGCCGCCTCTGTGCTCCTCCCCCCTTACGTTTCGTCATCCCTCTCACCGCCATGACACCCTCTGCCGCCGAGCACTTCGACCTGGACCTTCCCGACGACCCCGGACGTCGGCGGGAATCGCGCGCGGCGCTGCTGCTGGCGGTACTACTGCATGCTGCAGTCATCGGCCTGGTGCTCTGGCGGGGACCGGAACTGTTTGCTCCGACCCCGGCCATCGGCGTGCCCAGCATTGCCAAGGGTGGGGGCGGCGGGGGCGGGGGTGGCGGTGGCAAGCAGCCCACGCTCGTCTATATTTTGCCCCCGGCCACGAAGTCCCCCGTCCCGGTGCCGGTTCCACCCGTCGTACCGCCACCACCTGTCACGCCGCCGCCGGTTCCCGAGGAGCGCGCGGATCACCCGAGCGCAGCTCCCGTCACGGACTCTGTCGTGGCGTCGGCGGGGGCGGCAGGCGCCGGAGAGGGTCCCGGTGCGGGTGGCGGCGCCGGCGGAGGTACCGGTGGCGGGCAGGGTCCTGGAACCGGGATGGGCACGGGACCCGGCACCGGGGGCGGCGAGGGGGGCGCGATCCGGCCGCCAGTCTGGAGCGCTGGTGCGCTGCCATTCGGCGAGACGCCGAAGGCACTGCGCGGCCGTTATGTCGACGTCACGTTCTGGGTTGCTGTCGACGGGCGGGTCGAGCGGATCGGAATCGAGCCGCCGATCGAGGACGGGAAGTACCGGGAGTACTTCAGCGAAGTAATGATGCGCACCTGGCGTTTCCGGCCCGCCCGCGCTCCATCGGGCGAGGCCGTGCCGGGCACGGTGACGATCGGCTTCAATTTGCCCAGCAAGTGACCTGTCTCGCAGGCCGGAGCGACGCGTGAACCAGCTGTTCCGCCGCAAGCCGATCGCGGAGCTTGTACCCGAAAGCGACAACCTGCACGGACTCCGGCGCGCACTCGGCGCCGGCGACCTCATTCTCCTTTCCATCGGCGCCGTCATTGGCGCCGGCATCTTCTCTTCGATTGGCACCGCCGCGGCAGGAGAGGTGCTTCCGTCCGGCGAAGTGGTACGCTACGGCGCCGGCCCCGCGCTCATCATCTCGTTCGTCCTTCTCGGCGTTGTGTGCGGTCTCTGTGCGCTGTGCTACGCCGAGCTGGCCGCCATGATCCCGCAGGCGGGCAGTGCGTACGCCTACTCCTATGCCACGCTGGGCGAGTTCATCGCCTGGATCATTGGCTGGGACCTGATCCTCGAATACGCCGTGGGTAACGTGGCTGTGGCCATCGCCTGGAGCGGTTATTTCAACTCGCTCCTCACGGGGTTCGGGATTCACCTGCCCGGATGGCTTACCCACGGCTACCGCACCGCCCTGCTCAGTGCGAACCCCGAAACTCCACGCCCTGCTGCAGACCGCCCCACGATTCGCTGGCATACCGATCCTTCTCAACGTACCGGCGTTCGTGATCGTCATGTTCGTGACCTGCCTGCTGGTGCTGGGGGTCAAGGAGAGCATCCGCGCCAACAACATCATGGTGCTGATCAAGCTCCTGGTGCTCGCTCTGTTCGTGGTTGTAGGCGTGCAGCACATCGACCCGAATAACTACGTGCCGTTCGCCCCCAATGGCTGGACTGGCATTCATCAGGGAGCTGCCATCGTCTTCTTCGCCTACATCGGCTTCGATGCCATCTCGACGGCGGCCGAAGAAACGAAGGACCCGCAGCGGAACATGCCGATCGGCATCATCGGCGGCCTCGCTATCTGCACGCTCATCTACGTCGTGGTGGGATGGGTAGCCACCGGCATCGTGCCCTACCAGGAGTTACGTGCCGCCGATCCGCTGTCACGCGCCCTCCAGGTGGCCGGCCTCACCAAGGTGAGCTGGATCGTGTCGGCGGGTGCCGTGGTCGCTCTGACGGCGGTGCTGCTGGTATTCCAGTACGGCCAGCCGCGGATCTTCATGGCCATGGCGCGCGACGGCCTCTTGCCCCAGTGGGCCGCGAAGATCCATCCACGATTCCGCACGCCGGTGACGAGCACGATCGTGACCGGCGTCGTCGTGGGGCTGGGCGCGCTGGTGGCGGACGAGAATGAGATCTACGACCTGACCAACATCGGCACGCTCGCCGCGTTCGCTATCGTCTGTCTCGGCGTGCTCATGCTTCGGATTCGGGAACCCGAGCGCCTCCGCCCGTTCCGGGTACCGATGGTGGGGGCAGTGGCTCTTCTCGGCGCGTCGGCATGCGTCTACGTGATGAAGGGACTGCCACTGCATGCCTGGGAGCGTTTCGGCGTGTGGCTCGTGATCGGCCTGGTCCTCTACTTCACCTATGGCGTGCGCCACAGCCGGCTGCGCGGGCGCAACCTTCAGTAGCCGCAACACCAATTCTCCATCAGGCCAGCCGGTACATCCTGCCGCTGCGCGCGGCGAGATGCAGGGCGCCATCGAGTGGATCCACGGGCATCTGCTGGGATCGCACGACCGGGATGTCGGCGAGTCGCGTCATCACCCGGTCGCGCAGTGGACTCCCGGGGCCAAGCAGGCTGCCGGCGAGCGCGACCGGCACCGGTCGCGGCTCCGCGATCTGTGCCGCCAGGTTGACGACGAGTCCGGTAAGCTCGGCGGCGGCATACGCGGTGATGCCTTCGGCGACGACATCGCCCGCGCTGGCGGCGGACAGCACGACCGCCGCAAGCGCCGCCACCTCGCCGACGGCCGCCGTGGTGCTCCAGCGCACGAGATCATCGAGCCCGTCGCATCGTTGCGCGCGCAGCAGCTCATTCGTGAGCGAAGTGTCCTGTCCGCGGCCATCGCGGGCACGACCCACGGCCACGAGCGCGAGGCGGCCGATCGCGTACCCGCTGCCCTCGTCGCTCATCTGCCATCCATAACCGCCCTGCCGGAATGATTCGCCGGCCGCGTCGCGTCCGACGGCGATGCTGCCGGTGCCAGCGCTGAGGACGATGCCCGGCCCATCGCCGAAGGCGGCCGCTTCGGCCAGCTCCACGTCGGTGACGACGACGACCCGGTCGGCCACCGCCTCAGCCCGCAACGCCTGGCCCAGTTCCCGGCGCTCGGCCTCGCGGCCAACGCCCGCCGCGCCCACTACGAGAGTCTCGGCTCGCAGGACGCCAGCGTTGGCCAGCACCCGTCGTGCCTGTTCCGCGATCACCCCCGCGGCGGCGAGCGCCCGTCCGGGGCGCACCGCGCCGGCACCGCCGAGCGCCTGACCCACCGCTTCACCGTCCTTCCAGGCGACGGCACGCGTCTTCGAACCGCCGGCATCAACCCCAACGATGATCACGAAGGCGCCTCCCCACTCGACGGTATGCCTGGAAACACCATACTCGACAGAACTCCTGTGCCGACAGCCAG
This sequence comes from uncultured Gemmatimonadales bacterium, assembly GCA_963822925.1. GTDB lineage: Bacteria > Gemmatimonadota > Gemmatimonadetes > Gemmatimonadales > GWC2-71-9 > JAGGAG01. The sequence goes on along the minus strand of CAWGJN010000021.1, from coordinate 118,752 downwards.
CAACGTCCCGAGCGGCACATACCAGGGCCATGCAAGCCGGCCGACCGGCGCGAGCCAGCTCAGGCCCGGCAAGCCGGCGAGCCGCGCGGCGAACACCACGGTGAGCATGACGGTCACGGTGAGGGCCACCGCGGCGATGACGTCGCGGGTGCGCGCGCGCGGCCAGCGTCCCGCGAGGATATAGGTGCCGAGCAGGGCACCGTAGGTAATCGACGCAATGGACAGGGCCAGCACAACTGCGGGTGTGTCCGCGCTGGTTGCCGCGAAGTGGAATCCGAGCGCCGCGACGATGAGCCCGATTCCCCAAATCAGGGAAACGAACCGCCCGACCCGCAGGAGGTGCGTCGGGTCGCGTCGACCTGTGAGCGACGCGTAGAGATCGTAGGTCACTGCCGAGGCCAGCGCACTGATGGCCGAGCTGTGACTGCTCATGGCCGCCGCCAGTATCCCGGCGATGACGAGGCCCGCAATCCCCGCCGGCAGCGATTGTACGATGAACCCGGAGAAAACCTGGTCGCTGGGCATGCTATCCGGCGCGAGGCCGACCGCCCATATGGCGATCCCAACCAGCAGGAACAAGGCAAACTGCAGCATCACCACGAGCCCGGATCCGATCAGGGCCACCTGCGCATCCCGGAGTGAGCGGGTGGCGAGCAGCCGCTGCACGATCAGCTGGTCGGTGCCGTGCGAGGCGGCACTGAGCAGCGCGCCACCGATGATGCCGCCCAGCAGGGTATACGGGATCGTGAGCGAAAACGCCGGGTTGATGATCGTGAGCTTGCCCGCTTCGGATGCCCGTGCCAGTACCGGCGCGATTCCGCCGCCCAGCCGGGTCGCGACCCAGAGCGCCGCTACGCCGCCTGCTACGTACACCGCCAGCTGCAGCACGTCTGCCCACACGACGGCTTTCAGTCCGCCGAACCAGGTGTAGATCAGCGTCGCGACTCCCATCACGATGATCGCCGCCGGGATGCTCCATCCCGTGACCAGCGCCAGCGGTACCGCCCCGGCGAACACGCGCACGCCGTCGCCCAGGAACCGCGTCACCAGGAACACCACCGAGGTCATCCGCCGTGCCTCGGGCCCGAAACGCCGCTCCAGTCGCTCGTATGCCGTCTCCTGCTCGCCACGGAAATAGCCGGGTAGAAGCCAGGCGGCGACGGCGACACGGCCGATGAAGTAACCGATGGTGAGCTGGAGGAAGGTGAGGTTGCCACGCGCGCCGAGGCCTGGCACCGAGATGACGGTGAGGGCGGACGTCTCGGTAGCCACGATTGACAGCATCACGGCCCAGGCTGGGAGGTTGCGCGCGCCGAGGAAATAGTCTCCCGCCGAGGACTGCCGCCGCGACACCCAGAGCCCGAGCCCGATGGTGAAGACGAAGTACGCGGCAATGACGGTGAGGTCGAGGGGTCTCAGGCTCGGTCCCGGGGAAGGAATTTGCGTGAACGGTGCCCGGTGAACGGTAAACAGGAGGCCGCGTACATACCACGCAAAGCAAAGGGGGCCTCGTCAGAAGCCCCCGCTCACTATTCACCGTTCACCGTTTACGGTGTCTAGACGGTGAAGCTGCTCCCGCACCCGCAACCGCCGCTCGCGTTGGGGTTGGTGAACGTGAAGCCGGACCCCTGCATGGACGTCACGTAGTCAACTGTGACACCCGACAGGTACTGCGCGCTGAAGCCATCTACGAAGACCCGGATGCCGTTCACTTCCTGCACCATGTCGTCCTCGAGTGCGGCCTCCTCGATGTTCAGGCTGTACTTGAACCCGGAACAACCGCCCGGCAGTACGCTGACCCGGAGGCCGGCCGTCTCTTCGGGTACCTGCTCCGCGGCGATGAACTTCTTCACCTCGGTGGCGGCCGCCGCAGTGAGGACAAGCTGGAATCCGCCGGGTGCCTGCGTCTGTTCGGTGCTGCTCATGTGCTGCCTCCTGATGCGCCGCGGAAACGTCGACGCCACAATTTCTTAGGTCCTGCCGCTGACTGCAGTCTATGTGCCACCGGATGGCATGTCAACGCATCAGGGCTGGCCGGCCAGTCTTGGCAGGTCGAGTCCCGCGCCCAGGGTAACGGCGGGCGGTATCGGCACCGGCATACGGCCCGAGATCGCGGCGCCGGAAAGGGCAGCCGCTACGGCCCATTCGGTGTTGGGATTCGACGCCCAGCCGAGCAGGTAACTCCCCAATCCGGGGACCTGTGCGCCAACGTAAGGCGATCCCAGGGAGACGAACACCGTCGGGCGGACGCGCGCGGTGGTGTCGGCAAGCCGCGCCAGCGGCGAGGGCATGCCGATCGTGCCCCGACCGGCCGAGGCGCGCACGGCCACCGCAAAGATTGCCGCCGGCGCCTGCTGGATCACCGCCTGCGCGGAGTCATAGCTGGCGGGCCCGCTCGCGGGCGAGAGCCGGAACGTCGTGATCGTGTCGCCGCGTGCGCGCAATTCGGCCACCAGCGTGTTCCCGGCAGCGGGATTGAGCTCATCCCCGTAGACAATCAGGCTCCGGCTGCCCCGTTGTCGGCGAATGCGGTCGAGGACCTGGTCGCGATCACTGAGGAGAACGATAGAGCGGCCGGCGATGGCACGCGCGGAGTCGCGGAACGCCGCACTGCCGACCACGTCCATCACCTTGCTGAGCGGCACCGTGCGCTGCCGGAAAAGCCCCGCCTTCGCCTTGAGTTGCAGGACGCGACGCACCGAACGATTGAGCCGGGCCTGGGTGAAGCGCCCTTGCGCGAGTGCCGCACTCATGGCGTCGATGACGATTGCTGGATCGGCGGGCTGCAAGAGGATGTCCGCGCCGGCGAGGAAGGCGAGCACGCCGGCTTCGCCGGCACCGTAGCCGGCCACGATTCCGCCCATGTTGAGCGCGTCGGTCACGATGACGCCCTTGAAGTGCAGGGAGTCGCGCAGCATTCCCGTAAGGATCGCCGGCACCAGTGTCGCAGGCGCCGGGGTACCCGCAGTGAGGGCCGGCAGCGCGATATGCGCCGACATCACCGCGCTCACGTCCGCTGCGATCGCGGCCCTGAAGGGCACCAGCTCCAATGTGTCGAGGCGTGCCCAGGGAACGTCGAGCAGCGGCAGCGAGAGGTGCGAGTCGATCTCGACATCACCGTGCCCGGGAAAGTGCTTGGCCGTCGCCAGCATGCCGTTCTCCTGCAGCCCCCGGATCTCTGCGGAGACCAGTGATGCGACGGCGCGCGGGTCGGACCCGAAGGAGCGGGTGTTGATGATCGGATTGGCGGGGTTGCTGTTGAGGTCGGCTACCGGTGCCAGCGCGAAGTGGATGCCGACTGCACGGCCCTCGAGCGCGGTGATCCGCCCCACGGCATACGCGTCCCGGTCCCGTCGGGTAGCCCCGATACCCATATTGCTCGGGAACGCGGTGCCACCTGTGAGCCGCAAAGCGGTACCGGACTCGAGGTCGGACGCGATGAGGAGGGGCACGTGCGCACGCTGCTGCAGGGTGTTGAGCTTGGCCGCGATGTCGAGCGGCGACCCGATCGACACGATCAGCCCGCCGACATGCAGCGAGTCCACCCATGACACAATTGTCGTGAACGAGGGGTCGTCCTCTGCCGTGTAACTTCCCGGGATCCAGGGAATGACCAGCTGTGCGATCTTGTCGCGCGGTGTCATGCGCGCGACCAGCCTTTCCACCTGCGAGCGCGGGGCCCTCGAGGACTGGGCAGCGCTGGGGGTGGCGAGGAGTGATGCGCAGGTCGCGATCACGATGACTGGCAAGGAGCGTCGATGATTTTCCTGCGTCATGCCACGGGTCTCTCGCTTGCGTGGGTGATGGCAACGTCGTGCGCCGCAGCACAGGCACCTGCCGCCCCCGTGGTGGCGGTGCGCCCCGGCATCGATGTGCTGGTCGAGGACAGCTTACACCTGGTGGCGGGGCGCGCGGTCGGCCTGCTCACGAATCGCACGGGCGTAGACCGGCGCGGCGTTCCTGATGTCGAACGCCTCCGTGCCGCCGGGGTGAACCTGGTTGCGCTCTTCACCCCGGAGCACGGGTTCCGCGGGGCCGCGGATCCCGGCGCGGCGGTCGCGTCGGCGCACGACAGCGCAACTGGACTCCCAATCTACAGTCTGTACGGTCGGAACTTCGCGCCCACGCCCGAGATGCTCGCCGGTGTGCAGCTGCTGCTGGTCGACCTGCAGGACGCCGGCGCGCGCTACTTCACCTATGTCTCGACGACGATCGAGCTGATGCGGGCGGCCGCAAGCGCTGGGATACCAGTTGTCATCCTCGATCGCCCCGATCCGGTCGGGGGCGTCGCGCAAGGCAACGTGCTCGATAGTGCGGCCCGGTCGTTCGTTGGCAGCCTCGCGGTACCGATGCGGCACGGCCTGACGCTCGGCGAACTCGCCCTGTTGGCGAAGCAGGAGCGCGGCCTCGGCACTGACCTCAGGATCGTGCCCGTGGTGGGATGGCGTCGTTCGATGTATTTCGACGCCACTCGCCTGCCGTTCCTGGCTCCCAGCCCCAACCTCCGCGACCTGGAAAGCCTCATCAACTATTCGGGAACCTGCTTGTTCGAGGGTACCAACCTGTCGGCCGGGCGGGGGAGCGATGCGCCGTTCTCACTGGTCGGGGCGCCATGGCTCAACCCGGCCGCCGTACTCGCGACGCTCGGACCGCAGCCCGGCGTCACCCTCATGCCCGAGAGCTTCACCCCGCGGCAGCCCGGCGACGGCAAGTACGCCGATACACTGCTCCAGGGCATACGGCTTCGAGTCACCGATCGGGCCAGCTACGATGCACCCGCCACGGCGCTCCGGCTGCTCGTGGCCGTCCGGGCGGTCCACCCAAGGGAATTCGCGTGGATCGCAGTGCAGTTTGATCGCCTCACAGCCGAACCCGGCCTGCGGGAGGCACTCGAACGAGGAGCTCCGATCGACTCCATTCTGGGTGTCTGGCGCGCCCAGCGAGCGGCCTTCGCGCCCCGGGCTGCCGGGGTGCGCCTGTACCCGGAATAGTCCCGCCGCCCATTTGCCCCATCCCGTTCCGGCCGTTATCCTTGGCCCCGTGCCGAAGGTGAATAATGACACAGAGATCGGGTCCCTCGCCGCAGGGCGGGAAGGGTGAAGCCGCTTAAGGCGCTCGAGCGGCCTTTTTTCGCCATATTCCGGCCTCTCGTCAACTGGCTGATCGCGCACCGGGTCCGTCCCAACACCATCACCACAGTTGGCACCGCTCTGGTGCTCGCCTCGGCGGTCTTTTTCGGGGCGGGATACGTGCGACTGGGAGGGTTGTTCCTCCTGCTTAGCGGCATTGTCGACACCATCGACGGTCAAGTAGCGCGGCAGGGCGCGATGGTCACGAGGTTCGGGGCATTCTATGACTCGACCCTCGACCGGCTCGGGGATGGCGCCACCTTCGCCGGGGTGGGCACCTACCTCATGTTCGCTCCCGACGTGGCGCGCCGTGAACTCAGTGTCATCGTGTGCATGGTTGGCATCATCGCGTCGCTCGTGGTGTCGTATGCCCGGGCGCGTGCGGAGGGGCTGGGCCTCGACTGCAAGGTCGGTATCGCGCAGCGGGCCGAGCGCATTCTCCTCCTGGGTATTCCGCCCCTGCTGTTCGGGCCGGGCCCGGGCGGCATCTATCTGCAAGTCATCGTCGTCCTGCTGACCGTGCTGGCGCTCATCACCGTCGTCCAGCGCATCGTGCATGTGCACGGCGCGGCCAACGCCGCGGATCTCGCAGGGCTGCAGGACCGGGAGTAGGCCGGTCGTCACACCAGCGGAAAGGAAGCACGCGTGGCAGACAAGGGCGCACGGCCAATCGCGAAGGCCGAGGGCAAGCTCGGAGTGCTCACGGTGGGGCTCGGGGCCGTAGCATCGACGTTCATCGCCGGCGTGGAACTGGCGCGGCGGGGCATGGCCAAGCCGTACGGTTCGCTCACTCAGCTCGCCACGATCCGCCTCGGCAAGCGCACCGACGGCCGCACGCCGCTGATCCATGACTTCGTCCCGCTCGCCTCCCTCGACGACCTTGTTTTCGGCGCCTGGGATCCGATTCCGGACAACGCCTATGAAGCAGCGCTCAAGTGCGGCGTGCTCGACAAGCATGAGCACGTGGAGCCGATCGGCGCGTTCCTCAAGGGCATCAAGCCGATGCCGGCAGTGTTCGACCGCAGCTATGTGAAGCGCCTCGAGGGCACCAACGTGAAGGGCGGGAAGACCAAGCGGGAACAGGCCGAGGCCCTGCGGCAGGATATCCGCGAGTTCAAGGCGAGGAACAACTGCAACCGGCTCGTGATCGTGTGGTGCGCCTCCACCGAGATCTTCATCGCGCCGGGAGCCGCGCACCAGACGGTGGCGGCGTTCGAGAAGGCGATGGAGACCAACGACGCCACCATCGCACCGTCGATGCTCTACGCGTGGGCCGCCATGATGGAGGGCGTCGCCTTCATGAACGGCGCGCCGAACCTCTGCTGTGACATCCCCGCCATCGAGCACCTGGCCCGCGACCGGAAGGTCCCGATCGGCGGCAAGGACTTCAAGACCGGCCAGACGATGCTCAAGACGGTGCTGGCGCCGATGTTCAAGGCGCGCATGCTCGGTGTTGCCGGCTGGTACTCCACCAACATCCTCGGCAACCGGGACGGCGAGGTGCTCGACGACCCGGAGAGCTTCAAGACCAAGGAAGAGTCGAAGCTGGGCGTGCTCGAGTACATCCTGCAGCCGCAGGTCTATCCCGAGCTGTACGGCAACATCTTCCACAAGGTGCGGATCAACTACTATCCGCCGCGCGGCGACAACAAGGAAGGCTGGGACAACATCGACATCTTCGGATGGCTTGGCTATCCGATGCAGATCAAGGTCGACTTCCTCTGCCGCGACTCGATCCTGGCGGCGCCACTCGTGCTCGACCTCGCCCTGTTCTCCGACCTCGCGCAGCGCGCGGGCCTGTCGGGGGTGCAGGAGTGGCTCTCGTTCTACTTCAAGAGCCCGCAGGTCGCTCCAGGGCTGTATCCCGAGCACGACCTCTTCATCCAGCAGACCAAGCTCAAGAACACGTTGCGCTGGATGATGGGCGAAGAGCAGATCACGCACCTCGGCGTGGAATACTACGGCGAGGCGTGAGGACGTTACGGCTGCAGCACCCGTGAAGTACTTCCACCGTACGCAGCAACCGCCGGCCGCGGTGCTGGCGCAGGCGGCGCAGTTTTTCGGCGGCCGGCTCGCCCCGACGGAGGAGACCCCGAGTCGCCGCCGGTTCGGCGGCGCCATCGGGCACGTGGGCGTCACCGCCGCGGCCGAGGGCGGGCACTATACCCTGGTCACGATCGAGACCGACCAGCCGGGTGAGAGTGAAGTGGATCGTTTGGCGAAGCGCTTTCTTACACTGGTGCACGCGGCGGCCGATCCCGGCCATTTCGTTCGCGGCGCCTACTAGTCCGACAACCCAGGAGATATCCCAGATGACTCGAATGGACGCCGTGCGTCGACGTCTCATTCCGCTGCTCGCGCTGCTCGCGGGCACTTTCCTTCCTGCTGTCGTTCCGCTGCTCGCGGCGCAGGAACATCGTCCCGGCGGCGAGGTGAACCTGCTCCTCCCGGACCTCAATCAGGGTGACTTCCTGGGCTTCACCGGGCACCAGATCCTGCTGTCGGGCCTGGTCGTCTGCGTGCTGGGCCTGCTGTTCGGCCTCTGGTCGTACCGCGCCGTACAGAAGCTGCCGGTGCACAAGTCCATGGCTGAGGTGTCGGAACTGATCTATGCGACTTGCAAGGCATACCTGATACAGCAGGGCAAGTTCCTGCTGGTGCTGCTCGCCTTCATCGGCGCGGTCATCGTGGCGTACTTCACGCTCACGGGGCTCCCGCCGGCCAAGATCGCGATCGTGCTGCTCTTCAGCCTCATCGGCATGGCCGGCAGCTACAGCGTGGCCTGGTACGGCATCCGGATCAACACCTTCGCCAACTCGCGCACCGCCTTTTCCAGCCTCGCGGGCAAGGGTTTCCCGGTCTATGCCATTCCGCTCCGCGCGGGCATGAGTGTCGGCATGATGCTCATCTCGGTCGAGCTCCTGTTCATGCTCGGCATCCTGCTTTTCGTGCCCGGTGACGTGGCCGGTGCCTGCTTCCTCGGCTTCGCCATCGGCGAGTCCTTGGGCGCGGCGGTGCTGCGCATTGCCGGCGGCATCTTCACCAAGATCGCCGACATCGGGTCGGACCTGATGAAGGTGGTGTTCAAGATCAAGGAGGATGACGCGCGGAATCCGGGCGTCATCGCCGACTGCACCGGCGACAACGCAGGCGACTCGGTGGGGCCTACAGCGGATGGTTTCGAGACCTACGGGGTCACGGGCGTCGCCCTCATCGTATTCATCCTGCTTGCGGTGCCAGACCCGGTCGTGCAGGTCCAGCTGCTGGTCTGGATCTTCCTGATGCGCGTCATGATGGTGCTCGCCTCCGGCGTGTCGTACTTCGTCAACGACTTCCTGGCTCGCCGCCAGTACGGCAACGCGGTCAAGTTCAACTTCGAGCATCCGCTGACCCAGCTGGTCTGGATCACGTCGATCCTGTCGGTGATGCTTACGTACCTGCTTTCCAGGGTGATCATCCCCAGCCTGGGTGGCGATCCCACGCTCTGGTGGAAGTTGTCCACGGTCATTACCTGCGGCACGCTGGCCGGCGCCATCATTCCCGAGCTGGTCAAGGTATTCACCTCCATGCAGTCGCGGCACGTGCGCGAGGTGGTGACCAGCTCGCGTGAGGGCGGGGCCTCTCTCAACATCCTGTCCGGACTGGTCGCGGGCAACTTCTCTGCCTACTGGCTCGGCCTGACCATCATGCTGTTGATGGCGACGGCATTTGGTGTCAGCACGCTCGGCCTCGGTGACCTGATGAAGGCGCCGGCCATCTTCGCCTTCGGCCTCGTGGCCTTCGGCTTCCTGGGCATGGGCCCGGTCACCATCGCGGTCGACAGCTATGGTCCGGTGACGGACAATGCCCAGTCGATCTACGAACTGTCGGTCATCGAAACTCTGCCGAACGTGAAGGCCGAGTTGAAGAAGGACTTCGGGATCGACACCAACTTCGAGGTGGCAAAGGAACTCCTCGAGGAGAACGACGGGGCGGGGAACACATTCAAGGCGACCGCGAAACCGGTGCTCATCGGCACCGCGGTGGTGGGCGCCACCACGATGATCTTCTCGATCATCATGGCGTTGACCCATGGACTGACCGAGGGCCTGCAGAACCTCTCCATCATGCATCCGCCGTTCCTGCTGGGCCTCATCACCGGCGGTGCCGTGATCTACTGGTTCACCGGCGCATCCATGCAGGCCGTGACCACCGGGGCCTACCGGGCGGTCGAGTACATCAAGGCGAACATCAAGCTCGAAGGCGCCACCAAGGCATCGGTGGAGGACAGTCGCAAGGTCGTGGAGATCTGCACTCAATACGCCCAGAAGGGCATGCTGAACATCTTCCTCGGTGTCTTTTTCTCAACGCTGGCCTTCGCCTTCATCGAGCCGTTCTTCTTCATCGGCTACCTGATCTCCATCGCGCTTTTCGGGCTGTACCAGGCCATTTTCATGGCCAATGCCGGCGGCGCCTGGGACAACGCGAAGAAGATCGTGGAGACCGAACTCAAGATGAAGGGAACGCCGCTGCACGACGCGTCAATCGTGGGCGACACCGTGGGTGACCCGTTCAAGGACACCAGCTCCGTGGCGCTCAACCCGGTCATCAAGTTCACCACCCTGTTCGGCCTCCTGGCGGTCGAGCTCGGGGTCTACCTCACCGCCGAGAAGGGCGCCGGCCTTACTCACGGCCTGGCCATCGCGGCGTTCCTGGCGTCGATGGCATTCGTGTACCGGTCGTTCTACGGCATGCGCATCGAGTCCAAAGCGGCCTGATGCGCCTGCTTCCACGGGACGAGCAATTCTTCGAGCTCTTCATCCAGGTCGCGCAGCGCGGAGTGGATGCGGCACGCCAGCTCGGGGAACTGCTCGCCTCCGACGGGGACCGCCGGGCCTACCTGATCGAGTCGATCAGCCGGCTGGAACTGGAGGCGGACCAGCTGACGCACGATGTCACGGTCCGCCTCGACCGTTCGTTCATCACTCCGCTCGACCGCGAGGACATTCACTTCCTCGCCTCGAGCCTCGACAACATCATCGACCGCATCGACGGGATTGCCCGTCGCACCAAGATCTTCCGCGTGGGCGCCTCGCCCCGCGGTGCGGTGCTCCTCGCCGAGGTCATTCACCGGGCGGCACTGCAACTCCTGGCCGCGGTGCGCGAGCTCGGCGGCAAGAAGCAGGACGCCATCCTGGCCGCCTGCCGGGAAGTGCGCCGGCTCGAGGAGGAGGGCGATGCGCTGTACCACGAGTGGCTGGGATTCCTCTTCGAGCGCGCCGGCGACCCGCTCGAAGTGATCAAGTGGAAGGAAATCTACGACAAGCTGGAGAACACACTGGACAGCGCGGAGGACGTCAGCAATACGCTTGAGTCGGTCGCCATCAAGCACGGTTGAGCCATGCCTGAATCGATCAGCTTCGTCCTCCTGATCGTTGCGGTCGCCCTCCTCTTCGACTTCATCAACGGTTTCCACGACAGCGCCAATTCGATTGCTACCGTCGTCTCCACCCGCGTCCTCTCACCCGGCGTCGCCGTGGCGTGGGCGGCATTCTTCAACTTCATTGCGGCATTCACCGTCGGGACCGCTGTCGCCAGGACGATCAGCAAGGGGCTGGTGGATCCCGCCATCGTGGATCCTACGGTGGTGCTCGCGGCGCTGCTCGGGGCAATCGTCTGGAACCTGGTGACCTGGTTCTTTGGGTTGCCCAGCTCGTCGTCGCATGCGCTGCTGGGCGGCTTCGCGGGCGCTGCCATCGCCAAGGCCGGCATCGGCGCACTCATACTCTCCGGGTGGGTAAAACCGATCCTCGGCATCGTCATCTCACCCTTGCTGGGCGCGACCCTTGGCCTGGTGCTGACGGTGGGATTCTCCTGGCTGCTCTACAAGCGCACAGCGCGACCGCTCGACACGCTGTTCCGGCGCCTTCAGCTGGTGTCCGCGGGACTCTATTCGCTGAGCCACGGGGCCAACGACGCGCAGAAGACCATGGGCATCATCGTCGGGCTGCTGGTGTCGGTGCAGCACCTCTTCAAGGACACGACGGGCTGGCAGCATCACCTCTATCTCGCCAACGCCGATCATGTGCCGTTATGGGTCGAGCTGGCGGCCTATAGCGCGATCGCGATGGGCACCGCGATGGGTGGCTGGCGGATCGTGAAGACCATGGGGTCGAAGATCACGAAGCTCACGCCGTTCAGCGGCTTCTGCGCCGAGACGGGTGGCGCGGTGACGATCCTGCTCGCGTCGACGCTCGGCGTACCAGTGAGCACAACCCACACGATCACCGGGGCCATCGTCGGCGTCGGAGCCGCGCGACGCATTGGGGCCGTTCGGTGGGGCGTGGCAGGGCGGATCGTCTGGGCCTGGCTCCTCACCATCCCGCTCAGTGCGGCGGTGGCGGCCATGATGTATCTGCTGCTCCGGTTGAAATAGGGTTGCGCGTCTAGCCAATTGCCCTGCTGCACCCCTACGTTGCGTTGTCTTCACTGGAACAAATGATGAACGGCCAGAGGTTGCCGTGGGCGGAGGCGCTCGCCGACCGCTACCGGATCGAGGGCGAGCTAGGCAGTGGGGGAATGGCCGTTGTCTTCCTCGCGCACGACGTGCGACACGGCCGAAGCGTCGCGCTCAAGGTCCTGCGGCCTGAGCTTGCCGCCGCGGTCGGCCGTGACCGATTTCTCCGCGAGATCCAGCTTACCGCGCGCCTGCAGCATCCTCATATCTTGCCGGTATTCGACTCTGGGGAAGCTGCGGGACAGCTCTGGTATGTCATGCCCTACGTCGAGGGCGAGACACTTCGCGCCCGTCTCACGCGCGAGGGGCGCCTGTCAGTCGGCGTCGCCGTGCAGCTGGCGCGCGAAGTCAGCTCGGCACTCGCCTACGCGCACGATGCCGGCGTGGTGCACCGCGACATCAAGCCCGAGAACATCCTCCTATCGCGACAGGGTCAGGCTCTCGTCGCGGACTTTGGGATCGCGAAGGCCCTCACACCGGACCAGGCGCTGACCGAAACGGGGCTGGCGCTTGGGACACCGGCCTATATGGCGCCTGAGCAGATCCTGGGCGAGCGCCCGGTGCGGCCACAAGCGGACGTCTACGCGCTCGGCGTCGTGCTGTTTGAAATGCTGTCCGGCGTACGGCCCTTCGCCGACTCGGCGCCGGCAGCGATGCTGGCGAAGCGGCTGACCGATGGCGCCCCGCTCATCACGGCGCAGCGTCCCGAGGTCCCCGAGGCAATCGCGGTTCTGATCCGGGACACGCTCGAGGTCGATCCCGCGCGCCGTCCGGCGTCGGGGGCGGCCCTCGCCGAGCGACTGGCACGCGGCAGACCGGCACACCCCGGTCGCGAATGTGCCGTTGCTGTCGGCCCGGCGCGCCGGGGCCGGTACCTGGCTGCTGGCTGCTGCTGGCCTGGTGGTCGTGGCGCTGGCGGCAGTCGTGCTGTCGCGGATCGGGAAGCGCGCCACGAGGCGAGCATCGGGGTACTGCCTTTCGAGAATCGCAGCGGTGACAGCACGCAGGCGTACCTGAGCGAGGGCGTCTCCGATGAGCTGACGGCGCAACTTTCGTCGGTGCCGGAGTTGAAGGTCGCGCCGCGCAGCTCGACGGTGCGCTTTCGCGGCAGTACCGATCCGCCAGACGCGATCGCCCGGCAACTCAGTGTGAAGTACCTCCTGACTGGAGGCGTCGCGCGGCAGGGTGACACGGTGCGCGTGAGCGTGGAACTCATCGATGCTCCGGGGAAGCGCCAGCGCTGGAGCCAGGTGCACGTGGGGCCCGCGCGCTCCCTGGCCGGCTTCGTGGACAGCGTGGCGCGCAAGGTTACCGGGTCCCTCGCGCCCTTGGCCTCGGGCTCGACCGGGCGCGCCAACCCCACGACTCAGGATTCACTGGCGTACACCTATTACCTGCTGGCCCAGCATCACTGGAATCGGTTCACCGAGACGGACCTGCGCCGGTCGCTTGCATATAGTGACAGTGCCATCGCCCGCGACCCCGCCTACGTGAATGCCTGGATCTGTCGCGCGAACGCGCTGGTTGCGCTCGCTTCGGGCATGGGAAGCATCACCGGACGAGAGGCGCTTGGCCCAGTGCGACAGGCGCTGGACACCATCCTGGCGCTGGATCCGGGGTCGGGGCGCGCCCACGCCATCCGCGGCATCACGTACACCTGGTTCGAGTGGGACTGGGACGCGGCCGATCGCGAGTTCCGCCAGGCGTTTACCCTCGAGCCCAACGCGGCGGTGAACTACCAGCGCGCGGCCTTCTTCCAGGCGGCTCGGGGACGTACCGACTCGGCCCTGGCACTTACGGCTACGGCACAGAGACTGGAGCCGACCAACATCCGGATGTACGCGGCCCAGTTCGCGTACTATGCCCGGCGCTACGAGCAGAGCCTCGCCACGGCCAGGCGGGCCTTGCAACTCGATCCCTACTTCTTTGGGGCGCTGCAGTACCAGGCGCTCTCCCTCAGCGCCCTTGGTCGTCACTCGGAGGCCATCGCTGCGGCACGTCGTGCCACTACCAACCCGGCCCCGGTCTTCGCGTCCACCCTCGCGATCGTGCTGGCCCAGGCAGATAGTCTCGACGCTGCCCGGGAGGTCATGGCCGAGCTGGAAGTGCGGATGTCCCGGAAACCGTTCGGTGCCGCACTCATGTTCCGGGCATACGCGGCACTGGGCGACGCGGATCGGATGTTCGCCTGGCTGGATCGAGCGATCGCCGAGCGGTCGTCCGGCGTTGCCTACTTGTATGTGGACCCCCTCCTCGACCGGTATCGTGCGGACCCGCGGTTCAAGGCGGCGATCGCACGAGCCGGACTTCCCCCCCAGTAGAACCGCCCGCAGAAACCGGCCGCCCGGCGACGCTCAAGCCCAATGCTGGTATGCCGTTCCGGGCCCCGTCAAGCAGGTTATCTTTTCCCCCCTATGACTGCCACCGCCAAGGCATCGAGCGGCACTCCTTCCGCGCCGCACGGCCTGACCCGCGAGCAACTGCTCGAGCTCTACCAGTGGATGCGACTGACCCGGTCGCTCGAGGAGCGCCTGGTCAACCTCTACCGCCAGACCAAGGTCGTCGGCGGACTCTTCCGTTCGCTCGGCCAGGAGGCATGCGCCGTCGGTTCCGCGTACGCACTCGAGCAGCGTGACATCATGTCCCCGCTGATCCGGAACCTCGGGTCCATGCTGGTGAAGGGCGCCACGCCGGTCGAGGTGCTGCGACAGTACATGGCCAAGGCCGACAGCATGACCCGGGGGCGGGAACTCAACATCCACATCGGCGACCTGGAGCGGGGATTCGTGGGCCAGATCTCGCACCTGGGCGACATGGTGCCGGTCATGGCCGGGATCACCCTGTCGTTCAAGATCAGGGGCGAGGCACGCGTAGGGCTGGTGTACGTCGGGGACGGGGCGACGTCGACCGGTGCCTTCCACGAGGGAATCAACTTCGCGGCGGTGCAGCGCTGCCCACTGGTCGTGATCGTGGAGAACAACGGGTACGCCTACTCCACGCCCACTGCGAAGCAGACCGCGGCGCGGAGCTTTGCCGACAAGGCGGTGGGCTACGGGATTCCCGGTGTGCGCGCCGACGGCAACGACGTGCTGGAGACATACCGGGTGACGAAGGAAGCGGTGGCGCGCGCCCGTGGCGGGGAAGGGGTGACGCTCATCGAGCTGATGACGTATCGCCGCAAGGGCCACGCCGAGCACGACAACCAGAGCTACGTGCCGCCCGGGGAGATCGAGCACTGGGCCGCGACGAACGATCCCCTCGATCGCTACGCGAAGGTCCTGACGTCCACGTACGGGTTCAGCCAGTCGGAGCTCGAGACGATCGACGCGAAGGTGCAACAGGACATCGACGCTGCCACGGATCTCGCGGAACAGTCACCGCCGCCCGCCGCGCGCGACGCGCTCATCGGTGTATATGCCGACCCGGCGGTCATGCCCACGCTGTGGTATCGCGAGGGCATCGGCAGCGCCGTCGAGAGGAACGAACGGGCCCAGGGCTGGGGCACCTTCAATGGCTGAGATCACCTACCTAGAGGCGATCCGCGAAGGCCTCACCGAGGAAATGGAGCGCGACGAGAACGTCTTCTGTCTCGGCGAGGACATCGGCGCGTACGGCGGGGCGTTCAAGGTCACCGAGGGGCTGATGCAGCGATTCGGGGAACGGCGCGTTATCGACACGCCCATTTCCGAGGCGGCGATCGTCGGCGCCGCGGCGGGAGCCGCACACATGGGCATGCGCCCGGTGTGCGAGATGCAGTTCATCGACTTCATCTCCTGCGCGTACGACATGCTCACCAACTACGTCGCCACCGCGCGCTATCGCGCGTTCCTGCCGACGCCCATGGTGGTGCGGGGCCCGAGTGGCGGATACGTGCGCGGCGGGCCATTCCACTCCCAGAACCCGGAGGCGGCCTTCCTCCACACCCCGGGACTCAAGATCGTCTATCCTGCGACGGCACGCGACGCCAAGGGCCTGATCAAGGCCGCCATCCGCGACGACGATTGCGTCCTGTTCTTCGAGCACAAGTACCTTTACCGGCGCATCAAGGACACGATGCCGGCCGGCGATCACGTGGTGCCGATCGGCAAGGCGCGGGTGGCGCGCGAGGGGCGGGACCTCTCGATCATCACCTACGCGGCGACCGTGTGGAAGGCGCTCGAGGCGGCCGAGCAGCTGGAAAAGGAAGACGGCCTGTCGGTCGAGGTCCTCGACCTCCGCTCGCTGCTGCCGATGGACGACGACGCGATCGTGGCGACGGTGAAGAAGACGAACCGGGTGCTCGTGGTGCATGAGGACACGGTCACGGGTGGCATCGCCGGCGAAATTGCGGCCCGGATCAACGAGCTCTGCTTTGAGTGGCTGGACGCGCCGGTGCGGCGCGTGGGCGCGCACGATGTCCCGCTGCCCTATGCACCACAACTGGAAGATTTCGTGTTGCCGCAGGCAAGCGACATCGTGCGCGCGGCGCGGTGGATTTCGGCGTACTAGGGAGGATCTGAGCACATGGCCCGTATCGACGTCATCATGCCCCAGATGGGCGAGTCCATCGCCGAGGGCACCATCTCCCGCTGGATGAAGAAGGTCGGCGACCCGATCAAGCGCGACGAACCCATCTTCGAGATCTCCACCGACAAGGTGGATGCCGAGATCCCGGCCCCGGCCGCCGGCACGCTGGCCGAGATCCTGGTGCAGGAAGGCCAGACGGTGGCCGTGCAGGCCATCGTGGCGCGGATCGAAACGGAGGCCGGGGCGGTCGCCGCCGCTCCCGCCGCCCCGTCCCCGGCTCCTGCAGCCGCTCCGGCCCCCGCGCCGGCAGCGCCCGCTGCTGCACCAGCGCGCGCCGCGTCGGTTCCGCTCCCGGCTCCGCCGCCGGCACCCCCGGCGCCACGACAGGGCAACGGGGCGGAATCACTGGAGGAACGCCTGCGACGGCGCTCCACGCCGCTGGTGCGGAAGATCGCGGCCGAGCATGGCCTCGACATCTCCACGATTGCCGGCAGCGGCATGGCGGGCCGGGTTACCAAGAATGACGTGCTGTCGTACCTCGAGGCGCCGCCTGCTGCCCCCGCAGCGGTACCAGCCGCCGCGGCTGCGGCAGCTGCCGCTCCTGCACTGGCCCCTGCCGCTGCCGCGGTGCCCGGTTATCCAGCTGCGGATGCGTGGGAGGGCGACCGCACTGAACCGTGGTCGCGAATCCGCAAGCTCACGGCGGAGCACATGATCATGTCGCGCCGGACCTCGGCGCACGTGGCAACATTTTTCGAGATCGACTACAGCAGGGTCGCCGCACTGCGCGCCCGGAAGAAGGCCGAGTACGCGGGTCGCGGGGTCAACCTCACCTTCCTGGCGTTCATCGCGAAGGCGGTCGCGGACAGCCTTCGCAAGCACCCCGTGGTGAATGCCGCAGTCGGGCACGAGGCCACGATCTACCGGCGCGACATCAACCTCGGTATCGCGGTGGCGCTCGACTGGGGCCTGATCGTGCCGGTGATCAAGCATGCCGACGAGCTCTCCATGCTCGGGCTCGCGCGCTCGATCAGTGATCTCGCCGAGCGGGCGCGTGGGAAGAAGCTGAGCCCGGACGAAGTCCAGAAGGGTACTTTCACGATCACGAACCCGGGCGTGTTCGGCTCCATGATCGGCATCCCGATCATCAACCAGCCGCAGGTGGCGATCCTCGCCGTTGGATCGATCACCAAACAGCCGGCCGTCATGACGGTCGATGGGGCGGACACACTGGGTATCCGCACGAAGGGAATGCTCTCGCTCTCCTTCGACCACCGGGTGGTGGATGGTTCGGATGCCGACAAGTTCATGGCGGACGTGAAGAAGTCCATCGAGACGTTCGCCGAAGGCGCGGTATAGCGGTGCCGCGAGCACTCACGGTGGCGCGGGTCCGCGTCGCCGTGGCACAGCAGGCCGAATACCTGGAGTTGCTGGGGGCGATCGACACCATCGGCCGGACACAGGGACGGCACCTGTGGGTTTTCCGGAGCCGCACCGACCCCGACCTGTTCCTGGAATTCAGCGAGAGCGGCGACCCGAGTGTACATCGCGCTGTTGCCGTGGCCGCCGGGCGCGAAGCGGCACTCGAGACCCGCCTCCGCGAGCTGGCACCGCGCGATACGTCGGCGGATGCACTGTGGCACGAGGTGCCATTGCCCTCCAGCGCCACCTGAACCGGAAGCTCACATGCCACGACGTATGATCGATGTGCGGGGCGAGCGGTGGGAAGTCGCCGTGAATGGCGCCCGCACCCAGTACACCAAGGACGAGTTCGGGCTTCGCTTCGTGCGCATCGCCGGCGGCCCGAGGGAAGAGCGCTTCGCCCGCTACACCCCGGTCGGCAGCAAGGCTCGCGAAACGTCGCTCGCGGAGCTCACGGACGCCGACCTCGCCCGCTTTCTCACGCACTCCCAACCGGCCTGGACAGCGCCAGAATCCGGATACCACCGCTGACCGCCACGAATCCCGCCGGCGAGCTCGGGCCCTTGGCCGACCTGCACATGCACTCGACTGCCTCCGACGGCTCGCTGCCGCCGGAACAGGTCGTGGCGCGTGCTGCGGCCGCGGGACTCGCTGCCGTTGCGCTGACCGATCACGACACCGTCGCCGGCCTGCCGGCGGCCCTCGCCGCGGGCGCGCGGCTTGGCATCCGGGTCGTGTCCGGGTGCGAGTTCTCGGTGCTGGCGCCGTGGGGCGAGATGCACGTGCTGGGGTACTTCCTTCCGGCGGGTGCCCCCGAGCTCGATGAGTTCCTCGGTCGTTGCCGTGCCGACCGCAACCGCCGTGGCATGGAGATGGTGCGGCTGCTTCAGCAGCTCGGGCTGGCCATCGACGAGGCGGCGGTGCTCGCCGAATCAGCCGGCGGGGCGCTCGGACGGCCTCATGTTGCCCGGGCCCTCCGCAAGGCCGGGGTGGTGCGCACGCTGGACGAAGCGTTCGACAAATACCTCGGGCGCGGACGCCCGGCGTTCGTCGACAAGGCCTTGCCGACTTTCTCCAGCGTGGCGACGCTGGTCCATCGCCTCGGTGGCGTGGTCTCGGCGGCGCACCTCAAGGATCGCGGCAACCGCGCCACGCTGGTGCGCCTGCGCGCGGATGGGCTGGATGCGGTCGAGACACGCCACCCCAGCCACGATGCCGATACCCGGGCACGCCTGACCGACCTGGTGCTGGGCCTCGGTCTCGCGCGCAGCGGCGGCAGCGACTGGCACGGAGAAGCGGAAGACGGCTGGAACCATGGGGCGCTGGGATCGCAAGAGGTGCCGCTCGAGTGGCTGGACCAGCTCGAGGCGCTGCGCCCCGTCATGACGAGAGGCTGAGCATGGTGACTTTTGATTATCACGGACGCGTCGTCATCGTCACCGGCGTCGGCCGGCCGGGGCAGATCGGCCACGCCACCGCGCTGGCCTTCGCGCGGGCGGGAGCACAACTGGTGTTGTGCGACGTAAACGCAACCGGGGTGGCCGAGCGGGCGAAGGAATTCCAGGCCCTGGGCCTTGATGCGCGGCCGGCGGCAGGCGACTTGACCGAGCCCGATATCGCCCGGCTGGCGGTCGAGACTGCGGTGCGCTTTTATGGCCGGCTGGATGCGCTCGTCAATATCGCTGGTGGCCTGACCACATATGGTCCGATCGATGCTGCCACCGTGAAGGCGTTCGATCGCGAGGTCGGCATCAACCTCAAGACAACCGTGATCATGTCGCAGGCAGCGATCGACGAGCTGGCGAAGACGCACGGCTCGATCGTCAACGTTGCATCAATCGCCTATTTCCAGCCGAGTGCCAATCTGGCGATCTATGCCGCGGCCAAGGCCGGCGTCGCCGGGTTCACCCGCAGCCTGGCCGCGGAGCTGCTGCCCCGGTCGGTGCGCGTCAACGCGATCGCGCCTGCGATGGTGCGGACGCCGGAGAATGTGGACGCCGCCGGAAGCGACGCCACGTATGTCGAGATGCAGCACATCACCGACGGGATCATGTTCCTCGCCAGCGCCGCAGCTGAAGCGATCAACGGACTCGTGCTGCCCATCACTCGGGGCGCGGCCTAGGCATGCAACTCGCCGGCCGCGTCGCTCTCGTGACGGGCGCCGGGCGCCGGCTGGGACGGGCATTCGCCAGCGGGCTGGCGGCGCGGGGCATGGTGATGGCCCTCCACTACAACGAATCGAAGGACGGAGTCGAGTCACTCCGGAGCGAGATCGAGGCGGGTGGGGGCAGGGCAGCCTGCTTTCAGGCGGACCTCAGCGATGCCATCGTCGCCCGTGCGCTGGGGGGCCGGGTAGCCACGGAACTGGGGCAGCTCGACGTGCTGGTGAACTCCGCCGCCGTCATGCACCATGTCGCCTTCGAGGATACGACGCCCGAGCTGTACGACCTCGTGCTCAACCTCAACCTGCGCTCCGTCTTCTTCGTCTCGCAAGGCGCCGCCCCATTCCTCCGCCGCGCACGCGGCAAGATCGTGAACCTCGCCGACCTCGGCGGACTCGAGCCCTGGCCGGGCTACGCCGCGCATTCCGTGAGCAAGGCGGGCGTGGTCATGCTGACGCGTGTTCTGGCCCGGAGCCTCGCGCCCGATGTGACGGTGAACGCGATTGCACCGGGCGCCGTGCTCGTGCCCGACGATTACAGTGCAGCCGAGCGGGCCCGGCTGGCCGAGTCGACACCTCTCCGGCGTCTGGGCCAGCCCGACGACGCCGTGCAGGCGATGCTGTACCTGCTGCAGCATGGTGATTTCGTCACCGGTGACGTCCTGGTGGTGGACGGCGGGCGGGTCTTGAAGTAGCGCTATATTTCACCTGGTCTCTTTGGGAGTGATACATGGCAGGTCGGGAGCAGTTTGAGTTGGTGATCGTCGGTGGCGGGCCGGCTGGCCTTTGCGCGGCGCTGTACGGCGGACGGGGCATGCTCCGCACGGTGCTGCTCGAGCGCGGCGTGCCCGGAGGAGAGCTGCTCAACACCGAATGGATCGAGGACTACCCCGGCTTCCCCAAGGTGAAGGGGCGGGAACTTGCCGCCCTCATGACACAGCACGCGCTGCAGTTCGGGGCGGAGATCCGGCAGGAGAATGCGGAGTCGATTGTGCCGCGACCCGATGGCATCTTCGAGGTGACCACGTCGCTGGGCACCATCTTCGAGGCGCCGGCCGTGATCATCACGGCAGGAGGGACGCCGCTCAAGCTCGAGGTTCCGGGCGAGCTCGAGTATGCCGGGCGTGGGGTGTCCTACTGCGCCGTGTGCGACGGCGCCTTCTTCAAGGGCGACACGATTGCGGTGGTCGGTGGCGGCGACGCTGCCGTGGAAGAGGCCGACTACCTCACTCGCTATGCAGAGAAGGTATACCTGATTCATCGGCGCGGTGAACTCCGTGCCTCGAAGATCCTCCAGGAACGGCTGTTCCAGAACCCGAAGATCGAGGTGGTGTGGAACAAGCGGGTGCTCGAGCTATTCGGCGACCCGTCCGGCCTCAGGACCATCGCGCTCGAGGATACGGAGACCGGCCAGCTCTCGGAGCTCAAGGTCACGGGATGCTTCGTGTTCATCGGCTTCCGGCCCAACTCGGGAATCGTGCACGGCCACTTCGCGCACGACGCGAATGGCTACATGATCACCGATGACCGGATGATGACGTCGATTCCGGGTCTCTTCGCCGCCGGCGACCTCCGGGTGCAGCTGACGCGGCAGGTCACCACCGCCGTGGGCGACGCGACGACGGCGGCGATCGCGGTGGAGAAGTACCTCACCGAACGACGGCAATCGAGAGCGGTGGTCGCGACGGGGGCGCATGCGGCCGTCTGAACTGGTGGTACGGAAATTCCCCAACGGCCGCTTCGCCCAGAACAGTTACCTCCTGGGCGACGAGGTTTCCCGCGCCGCGGTGCTCATCGACCCCGGTGAGGACCCAAGTGAGCTGCTTGCCGAGGTCCGGCGTGGAGGGTGGCGAGTGGCCGCCATCTGGCTCACCCATGCGCATATCGATCACGTCCTCGGTGTGCCCGACGCGAAAAAGGCCACCTCCGCGCCGGTCCTGCTCCATGCCGACGACTTCCCCCTCTACGCCAACGTACGGCAGCAGGCGGCTTGGATGGGCTTCGAGGCACCCGACCTGCCTGCGCCTGATGGAAACCTGCACGATGGCCAGGTGCTCAGCATCGGGACCCATGAGTTCGTTGTGCGGCATACTCCGGGACACTCGCCCGGCAGCGTGAGCTTCATCGGCAGCGGATGCGCCATCGCCGGCGACGTGCTGTTCAGCGGCTCCATCGGGCGCACGGACCTGCCGGGGGGGAATTTTTTCACGCTCATGCGCAGCATCCATGCGCACCTGCTGACGCTTCCGGACGACACGACCCTCTATTCAGGACACGGGGAGGATTCCACCATCGGGATCGAGCGCGCCACGAACCCCTTCATCACCGGCGAAGTCCGCACCGGATGAGCGCTCACCCGGGGTCCGAATGACGTCCGGTGCGCTGGTTGAGCAGCGCATCTTTTCCTCGGCGGCCAGCACGCCGATCGACATCGCAGGTTCCCCGCTCCCGGCGCCGCTTCGCCCTGACAGCACACTCGGTGTGCTGGATATCTCGGAATATGTCGGGGAGTTCACCGGCGGCGTTCGTACGTATCTCGCCGAGAAGGCGCGCTACGTGGCGCGCCGGCCGAACCTCCGTCAGGTCCTGCTCATTCCCGGTGCCGAGGACGCCATTGTCGAGTCGGCCGGCGTCCGCTGCTACCGCCTCCGCGGACCCGCCATTCCCTTCAACCCCGCGTACCGATTCATGCTGGCCACGCGTTCCACGAGCCGCATCGTGGCGCATGAGCGCCCCGATGTGATCGAGGTCGGGAGCTCATACTTTGCGCCCTGGTTGATCTTCCGCGCGCGTCGCAAGTATCAGGCGCCCGCCGTGTGGTTCTACCATGCGAACCTGCCGCGGCTGGTGGCTCCGCGTCAGCACCAGGAGCCAGCCGCGCGCCGCGTCATGGCTCGTGTCGTCGGGTGGTACACCCGGCAGATAGCGGCCGCGGTGGACTGCACGATCGTGGCGTCCGACTTCGCGCGCCGTGATCTCGAACGCGTTGGCGTCACAAACGTGGCTCATGTCCCGCTGGGTGTGGACCTCGATCTCTTCCACCCGGCCCGGCGTGCCGCCGATGCCGCGGCTCGTGCGAGGCTGGGGTTGCCCGCCGGTCAGGTGGCGCTCTACGTGGGACGATTTGCCCCCGAAAAGCATGCCGGCCGGCTCGCGGCCGCGTGGGGAGAGGTGTACCGCCGCACCGGCGTCACGCTCGTGATGGTGGGGGAAGGCTCCCTGCGCCCGAGACTGGAGGCGCTGGCGGGACCCGGCCTCGTCATCCTTGGCTACACGCGCACGCGGGAAACCATTGCCGACCTCCACGCGGCGGCGGACATCTATGTGTCGCCCTGCCCCTACGAGACGTTCGGCCTGGCCGCCCTCGAGGCGCTGGCAAGCGGCACACCGGTGCTCTCCGCCGATGACGGTGGCGTGTCGGAGCAGGTGGTACGCTCAGGGGCGGGGATTCTCTACCGCGCGGACGAGCCGGGTGCGCTGCTTCGCGGGGTCGAAGCCATGATGAACGTGGATCGCGCAGCGCTCGGCCGGCGAGCCCGAGTCCACGCCGAACGCGAGCACAGCTGGGACCGCGTCTTCGATCGCATCTTCGGGGTTTATGAGGGACTGCTCGGCCGGTGACCCTGCTCGTTTCCATCCATGACGTGGCTCCTCCCAACCTCCCGGCAGTGAGAACGCTGTGGCAACTCTGTCGCGACGTCGGCGTAGTGCCGGCGCTCCTGGTCGTCCCCGACTGGCACGGCTGTGCGCCGATTGAGCGGGATGCCGATTTTGTCGCATGGTTGCGCGCCGCGGTGAGGGAGGGCGCCGAGATCCTCCTGCACGGAGAGCGGCACGACGAGGCCGGGCGGCCACGGACACTCGTCGATGAATTTCGCGCTGCCGGTCGGACCGCCCGGGAGGGTGAGTGCCTGACGCTGGACGCACCGGAGCTGGAGGCCCTCGTCGCCCGGGGGCTGGCGCGCCTCCGCGCACTCGGCCTTGATGCGCGAGGGTTTGTCCCACCGGCGTGGCTCATGCGCGCGGACGCCAGGCGTGGAGTGTACGCGGCCGGTGCGCGGTTCACCGAGGATGAAGCGGCGATCCACCTCGCCAGCGGAAGGCGCATCCCGACACCGGCGCTGCGCTGGAGCGCACGAACCGCGTTCCGGGCCCGGGTTTCCGTGCTGGTCGCTGGCGTGCGCTGGCGTCGCCGCCAGCGCACCGCGCTGATGCGCATCGCGTTGCATCCCGGCGACCTTCGGCATCCGGCCGTGGTCAGATCGGTGGCCCGCGAATTGGCGCGTTGGACGGCGCTCCGCCGCGCGCAACCCTACGTCTCACTCCTGGCCTGACGATGCAGCTCTCGGTACCCGCCGCCCATGGCATCTGCCTGGCCCTGGTGGTCGCGGACCTGGTCGCGCGTACCTACCGGTTGCAGTGGCTCACCCTGGGTGTCGGGTCGCGCCTGACCTTCGCAGAGAGCCTGCGCATCAATGCCTTTGCCGATGCCGGATCGACGCTGACGCCCATGCGGGTCGGGGGCGAACCGGCACGGCTTGGTGGCATGCTCGCGTGCGGTGTGCCCGCGACGGCGTCGTTTGTCGCGATCGCTTACGAAGTCATCACCGCGTGGCCCGTCCTGATCGCGGTGGGTCTCTGGATCTTTCTTGGTTTTGCGCCCGAATGGTGGGCCAGTGCCGGGCCGCAGCTGACGGCGTCGCTGCGCAAAGCCTGGCCGTGGGCGCTTGCCATTGCGGTCGTCAGCCTGGCGGCCTGGATTGGCGGTCGCCGCGTGGCGCATGCCCTGCCGCGGCAGCTGAAGCGCCCGCTGAGTCGCATCAGGGTGTACTGGCGCCGGATGCCGCGCTGGCCGTTGATCGCGAGCCTGCCGCTGTCGTTCGTGAATGTCGTTACGCGCATCGCCCTGCTTCCGGTTCTCGCGCTCACGCTGCCCGACCCACCGGCGCTGCCGGTGCTGGTGGTGGGCTCCTTCGCCCTCATATATGCCCAGCTCATTCTTCCCACCCCGGGCGGGGCAGGTGCGGTTGAATTTGGATTTCTCGGGGGTGCCGCGGGCGACCTGGGGAACGACGGCTCGCAGCTGCTGCTGGCATGGCGCATATACGCCAACGGCATCGGCGCGGCGCTCGGCATCTGGCTTGCCGTCCGGCATTACGGCTGGCCAGCGGTGAAGGAAGGTGCCGCGAGGATCTTCGTCGGGCGCGGCGGCTGACGTCAGCCGGGAGGCGGGCCCATCGACACCAGCATGACGGTTCGCTCGAGCGCTTCGTCCACTCCGTGCGCGACACCGGCGGGCGCCCAGACGAGTGTGCCCGCCGCTGCCGTGAGCGTTTCATCACCCACCGTCATTCTCGCCTTTCCGGAGAGCACAAGGTAGAATTTGTCCGCTCCGCTGTGGGCATGGAGATGCTGTCCCTGTCCAGGTTCGAAGCAGTTGAGGCCGGCGAAGAGCGAGACTCCGCGTGCCAGGTCGACCTTCGTCGCCCTGGCCGCGTCGAAGTGAACGGCGTCTGAAATTCTGGAGAAATGACTCGGCATGGTTCCGCTCCCTGTTGGCTGCGCCAGACGCGCGATGATGATTCTTTCCCTCTCAGAGTTGGCGGAATGACCTCGCGCATCGAGCACGATCCGCTGGGCGAAAAGGCCGTTCCCTCCGCCGCCCTTTACGGCATCCAGACCCTCCGGGCTGCGGAGAATTTCCCCATTTCCGGGCTGCGTCCGCTGCCGCAATTCGTGGATGCGGTGGTGTGGATCAAGCGCAGCGCGGCACTGACGCACAAGGAGACGGGCCGGCTCGACGCGCGCCTCGCTGACGCCATCGTACAAGCAGCCGACGAGATCCTGGCCGGACAGCATCGCGATCAGTTCATCGTGGATGTGTACCAGGCGGGCGCCGGTACCAGCCACAACATGAACGTAAACGAGGTGCTGGCGAACCGGGCCAACGAACTGCTCGGCGGTGCGCGTGGCACGTACGAACCGGTCCACCCGAACGATCACGTCAACATGGCGCAGAGCACCAACGACGTGATTCCCACGGCGATGCGGCTGGCGACCCTGTGCACGCTGCGCCCATTCCTCGGCGACCTCGACACACTCGCCGAGTCGCTGCTCCGGAAGGGACGTGAGTTTGATCACGTCATCAAATCAGGTCGCACGCACCTGCAGGATGCCACGCCGATCCGGCTGGGCCAGGAGTTCACCGCGTTCGGCGCCACGGTGGCGCGGCATCGTGAAAAGATCACCCGTGCGGCGGAGTGGCTGCGCGACCTCAACATCGGCGGCACGGCGGTCGGCACCGGCCTCAACGCGGAACCGCAGTACCCCGAGCTGATGTGGAAGTATCTCGAGGAGGTAAGCGGCCTGGATCTGCGGCTGGGGGAGGACCGGATCCAGCTCATGCAGTCGATGGGCGACATCGCCACCTTCAGCGGCGCGGTGCGT
Organism: uncultured Gemmatimonadales bacterium; assembly: GCA_963822925.1. GTDB lineage: Bacteria > Gemmatimonadota > Gemmatimonadetes > Gemmatimonadales > GWC2-71-9 > JAGGAG01. The sequence goes on along the minus strand of CAWGJN010000021.1, from coordinate 92,591 downwards.
GCCTTCGTGCTCGACTTGAGCAAGATCGCGAACGATATCCGGCTGCTCGCATCCGGTCCCCGTACGGGGCTGGCCGAGATCATTCTGCCGGCGGTCCAGCCCGGGTCCAGCATCATGCCGGGCAAGGTGAATCCGTCGATCGCCGAGATGGTGAACCAGGTCTGCTACCAGGCGATCGGCCTCGATACCACCGTCGCCATGGCATCCGAGGCGGGGCAGCTCGAGCTCAACGTGATGATGCCCGTGATCACCCACAACGTCGTGTTCGGTCTCATCATCGTGGGCAACGCGTCCCGGACGTTTGCCGAACGCTGCATCGACGGGATCGAGGCTGACGAGAAGGCCTGTGCCTACTGGCTCGAGCGAAGCCCGGCGCTCGTCACGGCGCTTGCTCCCAAGCTCGGCTACGCCGAAGCGGCCAAGCTGGCCAAGGAAGCCATCGCGACCGGCCTGACGGTGAGGGAACTGGTCGTGAAGAAGGGCCTGCTGGCCGGGAAGGAACTCGAGGACGTTCTGGACCTGCGTGCCATGACCGAAATCGGGATCCCCGGTGGCAAGCCGCTCCCGGGTGGGGGATGAGCAGCCAAAATCCTTGTCGGTTCCTCGGAATTCGGTGATATTGGCGCATGCGTGTGACCACCTGGACCGAGTACTCGCTGATCATCTCGCTTCACCTCGCCAAACGGGGCAAGACGAGTTCGTTGCCCGTGGCCGCCCGTGAACTCGCGGATGCCGAGCGGCTTCCTCCCGACTACGTCGAGCAGATCCTGCTTCGGCTTCGCCGGGCCGGCCTGGTGGAGAGTGTGCGGGGTGCGCGGGGCGGTTACACGCTGGCGCGGCCGCCTGCCGATATCTCGGTGCGCGATGTCATGCAGGCCTCCGAGCACCAGACATTCGAGGTCAACTGCGATACCCACCAGGTCGATGGCGAACGCTGCGGTGGCGATGCGTCGTGCAGCATTCGACCCATCTGGTTTGCGCTCCAGCACCGGATCGATGACTTCCTGAGTGGCGTGAGCCTGGCGGACCTTCTCCGAGACGAGGCGCAGGTGCAGGAGTTGGTCACCCTGACGTCGGTGACGTCCTGACGCCGGCACATCGACCTGAAAAACGGGCCCGATCGCGAATTGCGACCGGGCCCGTTTCACAAATACCTGATATCATTTTTCAGTGCCGAAGGGGGGACTCGAACCCCCACGGGCTTGCGCCCACTGCGCCCTGAACGCAGCGCGTCTACCAGTTCCACCACTTCGGCGAAGGGCGGTAAAGGTATCGTGCAGGGTGGGACGCGGCAAGCAGTTTGGTTGACCATGCGGAAGTGCGGGCCTATCCTTCACTTGCAACGATGGTCACGCCACCGAAGTCTCCCGCGGACGACAAGCACTTCGTGGCCCGGAATCCCCGGGCGTCCTACGACTATCACATCCTCGATACGTGGGAAGCGGGGCTGGTCCTGACCGGTACCGAAGTGAAGTCGCTGCGCGCCGGGAAAGCCTCCATCAAGGAGGCGTACGGCCGGGTCCGAAACGGCGAGGTCTTTGTGGACGGCCTCAACATTACGCCGTATGCCCAAGGTGGGCACTACAATCATGACCCGATGCGGACCCGAAAGCTTCTCCTGCATCGCAAGGAGATCGAGCGCCTGATCGGGGCGACCGAACAGAAGGGGCTCACACTGGTCCCCCTCGAGCTCTATTTCCGCCGTGGCCGGATCAAGCTCCTGGTGGGGCTTGGCCGCGGCAAGAAACATCACGACCGACGCGAGGACGTGAAGAAGCGCATGGCGGAGCGTGACGTCGCCCGGGCTCTCTCCAACCGGAGTCGCGAATGACCGGGCTGTGGCTTGCTCTGGCCATGGCGGCCGGTGCGCCCTCGGCGGTCACCATCGCGTCCGTCAGGGGTGAGCAGCGCGTCCCGGTGACCATCGGCGCGGACGGAGCGCCCATGCTGCAAGCGCGAGCCCTCCTCGCCGCGCTCGGCGGCACCTTCAAGCAACAGGACGCGTGGCTCGACGTCTTCGTGGCTCGGCAGCAGCTGCGTTTTCTCCTCTCCGCGCCATACCTCATCTTCGACGGCCGCACCCAGCCGCTGGTGTCGGGTGCGATCGTTCAGCGGGACACCGCCTACCTTCCGCTCCAACTGGTGTCGGACGTCCTGCCGCGCCTCTTTTCGGAGCGGTACCGCTATGACGTCGAGGCTGGGCGGCTGATGGATGCCGGCTGGCAGCTGGTGAAGGGAACAGGGGAGGCACCCGCGGTCGAAGCAACCGCTGTCGATGCACCCGCGCCGAAGACACGCATTCGGGGTGGCGCGTTGCCCGGCGGTACGCTGCGCCGGCAGCACGTGGTCACGGTCGACGCGGGGCATGGTGGTGTGGACCCGGGCAACCCCGGCGTGTTCTTCCCGGCGGGACTGAAGGAGAAGGACGTTACACTGCAGATGAGCCTGCTGTTGCGTGAGGAGCTTCGATCGCGCGGGATCACCGTGCGCATGACCCGCACGCGCGACACCCTCATCGCCCTTGGCGAGCGCGGCGCGTATTGCACCGAGGAGTGCGACCTGTTCGTCAGCCTCCACGTCAATTCGCTGCCCCGGCGGCGGGGCTACACCGACATCCGCGGGTTCGAGACATTCTTCCTGGCCGAAGCCAAGACCGAGGATGCGGAGCGCGTGGCCAAGATGGAGAACGAGGCGGTACGCTTCGAGCCCGCGACGGAAGCCACGGCTGAGCAACAGGGGCTCGACTTCATCCTGAAGGACCTTGCTGCCAACGAGTACCTGCGCGAATCCGCGCGCCTGGCGGAGCTGATTCAGACGCAACTCGGCAACATCAACCCCGGCGGCGACCGCGGTGTGAAACAGGCCGGGTTCATGGTACTTACCACCGCGCGCCGGCCGGCGGTGCTCGTGGAGATGGGCTACAGCACCAACCCGGCCGATGCGAAGCTCCTCACCAGCAAGGCGTCGCAACAGCGCATGGCGTCGGCTATCGCCGATGCAGTGGTCGGGTACCTGACGGACTACGAGCGGAAGATGGGAGACGACACGTGAGACGGGCGCTGCTGTGCGCCGCGCTGCTGCTGCAGGCCTGCGCGTCGTTCAACGCGAACTACAAGGCGAACAAGTACGCCGATGAGGCCCGGCGGCTCGATCGCGAAGGCCGCACTCTCGAGGCCGGGGGGTACTGGGGACGCGCGTCGGTCAAGGCCGATTCGCTGCTCGCTCACAACCCGGACGGCAAGTATGCGGCCAATGCACTTGCCATCAAGGGTGAAGCGTATGCGGCCGTGGGCCAGTGCGGGCAGGCCAGCAGGATTCTTCCATCGGCCATCGAGAGCCTGAAGAAAGAGGCCGATCGGGAGCAGGCGACGATCGCACTGGCGTCCTGCGAGCTGCGACTCGGTGCCGCGAGCCTCGCCGCGAGCACGGTTCTGCCTGTCACGGAAAGCCACGATGGCGGGCGTCGGCGGCAGGCGCTGCTGCTGCTCGGCACCGCGGAGCGCCAGTCGGGCCGCGACTCATCGGCCCTGCTCGCCCTCACCGGGATTCCCGGCTCGTTCGCGCTGGTGCAGCGTACCCTGGCATATGCCGGCGCGCATGACCAGCCGGCTGCCACCAGCGCGTTCGATTCACTGGTGGCGCTGCGGGACTCCACGCTGCCATGGGATTCACTGCTCACGATCACGGGACGGGCTGATGCGGAGCTCGCCTCACGATTCACCACCACGCTGGTACGGAGCAGGATCCTGTCGCCGGAAAAGATCGCTGCCCTGTCGTTCGCCGATGCCAGTCGCCTGGCGAGCGTGGACACGGTCCTTCAGCGTGAGCGCTACGAGGAGATCATTCAGACGTCCGGGGGAGGGGAGATCGCCGACCAGGCACGTTTCGACATGACGAGAATGAGGATCCGGGCCGCCGACAGCATGCCCGATCTGGCAGCGACGCTCGAGGCGATGCAGGCCATCGCGGCCAGCGACGGCTCGGTAGTCGGCCGCTCTGATTCCGCTCCAGCATCAGATCCAGCAGCTGCAGCTGCTGATGGACTCGACGGCCCCGGGGGAGCCGCGCGGTGATATGCGCCGGTTCCTTGCGGCGGAATTCGCGCGCGATTCCCTCGGCGCGATGCGACTTTCGGCGTCACTGTTCGAAAGCATTCCCCGGGGTTGGCCTGAATCACCCTACGCGGCGAAGGCCTGGCTCGCGGGACGCCAGTTGACCGGTGATACCAGCGCCGCCGACGGCCAATTCACCTCGAGTCCCTATCTCGCGGTACTTCGCGGTGAGGAAGGCGCGACCTACACGCAGCTCGAGGACTCGCTGGCCAACTTCGCCCGGTCGCTCGCCGCAGCGTCGCAACCGCAGCCGGCGCGGGGTGCGACGAGGCGGCCAGATGGGACCATCGAGCCCGATGATGCCGACATGCCCGCGGCTCGCCGTCGGCAGCAGCGACCCCGCACCTCGACCACTGCCCGCAATCCGGCCGGCGCCACCTCCGGGATGCCCAAGGAGTAGTGGTGGCTGCACGCGAGGTCTTCGGGGCGCAATTCCAGAATCCAATTCTCCTTGCGGCCGGCACGGCAGGTTACGGCCGCGAACTTGTCGGGGTGATGGACCTTCACCGGCTGGGAGGGCTGATCACGAAGGCGGTGTCGCTTGCGCCGCGTGCCGGCAACGCACCGCCGCGGGTCGCCGAGTATCGCGGCGGCATGCTCAACTCGGTGGGGCTCGCCAACCCGGGCCTGGCGGCGGTACGGCATGAGCAGTTGCCATGGCTGGTGGCGAATGCCGGACCCGCACGCATCATCGTCAACGTGGTGGGTTTCGAGCTGGGCGAGTATGCCGAAGTGATCGACGGTCTCGACAGCCTGGACGGAATCACCGCGTATGAGTTGAACCTCTCCTGTCCGAATACCAGCGCGGGAGGAATGGAATTCGGCGCCGACCCGCAGTGCGTGAAGGACATCCTCACCGGATGCCGCGCGCGCACGCGCCGCCCCCTCATCGCCAAGCTCTCGCCCGTCCTTCCTGATGTCGGCGCCATGGCGGTCGTGGCTCGCGATGCCGGCGCCGATGGCATCGCGGTCGTCAACACCGTGCCTGGCATGCTCACGCACGATGACGGCCGCCGCCGGCTCGGTCACGGAACCGGCGGGGTAAGCGGCCCGGCGCTCCTGGCGATCGGCGTCCGCGCTGTCGGTCGCGTGCTCGAGCGGACCGGAGGCATTCCCGTCATCGGTGTGGGCGGGGTTACCACAGCCGCGGATGCCCGGCAGTATCTCCGGGCCGGCGCATCACTGGTCGCCATCGGCACCGCGGGCCTGGCCGACCCGCGAGTCCCCGAGCGCGTGATTGCCCGCCTGGAGCGTGACGTTGCCTGAGGTCATCGTGGCCCTCGATCTTCCGGACTTCGACTCGGCCCGGCGCTTCCTGGACCGCATTCCGCGAGCTCGCTGGGTCAAGGTCGGTTCGGTGCTGTTCACTGCGGCGGGGCCGGCCCTCGTCGCCGAGTGTCGGGCGCGTGGACTGCGGGTGTTCCTGGACCTCAAGTGGCACGACATCCCGAACACGGTCGCCGGGGCCGTGCGTGCTGCGCGCGACCTGCAGGTATCCATGGCAACGGTGCATGCGCTGGGAGGTGCCGAGATGATGGCGGCGGCGGCCGAGGCTGCCGATGGAGCGTTGTTGCTGGTGGCGGTGACGGTACTGACATCACACGATCCCGCGTCTTTCGGTCGTGCGACCGGGCGCTCCTCGGTCGAACTCGGCGCCGAGGTAACGCGGCTCGCAACCGAAGCGTCCGCCGCCGGTCTTTCCGGGGTTGTCTGCTCTCCCCATGAGGTGCGAGCGGTCGCCGCTCTCCTGGGGGCCGGACGGGCCATCGTGGTGCCAGGCATCCGGCGCCCAGGCGATGCGGTCGGCGATCAGGCCCGTTCGACAGGTCCGGAGGAGGCGATCCGTGCCGGCGCCACCCACCTGGTGGTGGGCCGGCCCATCCTTCACGCGCCGAATCCGGGGCAGGTCGTGGAGGAGCTCACCGCGCTCGCGGGGGCGGGCTAACCCATTCCCTTGCGTCGGGATGCGACCAGTGCTAGTTTCAAAAGCTGCGGTCTAAACTGGCCTTTGGGAGACTGATCGTGAAGGTTCGTTCGAGTGTCAAACCGATCTGCGAGTTCTGCAAGGTCGTAAAGCGGCAAGGCGTGACGCGGATCATCTGCAAGCGCAATCCCAAGCACAAGCAGCGGCAAGGCTGATCATGGCACGTATCGCTGGCGTCGATCTTCCGCGCGAAAAGCGCGTCGAAATCGCTCTGACGTACATCTTCGGCATCGGTCGTCCCACGAGCGCCAAGCTCCTCGCGGAGACCGGCGTCAGCCCTGACACGCGGGTGCGCGACCTGTCCGACGCCGAGGTTGCGCGTCTCCGGCAGATGATCGAGCGCTCCGTCAAGGTGGAAGGCGCGCTTCGCACCGAGACCGCCATGAACATCAAGCGATTGATGGACATCGGCAGCTATCGCGGTGTCCGGCATCGCCGTGGGCTTCCGGTGCGCGGACAGCGCACTCATACCAATGCGCGGACCAAGAAGGGCCGTCGCGTTGCCATCGCGGGCAAGAAGAAGGCGACGAAGAAGTAACCAATGACCATACCGACGCAGCCGATCGCGCAGGAACCGGACGCCGCAACTCCCACCGCCCCCAAGGCGTCGGGAGCCAAGCGCTCCAAGAAGGCCGTAGAGTCCGAAGGTATCGCGCACATCTCCGCGACCTTCAATAACGTACTTATTACGCTCACCGACATGCGTGGCAACACGCTGGCGTGGGGCACCGCAGGCAAGGCGGGCTTCAAGGGCTCCAAGAAGTCGACGCCGTTCGCCGCTACCGTCGCCGCCGAAAACTGCGCGCGCGAGGCCATGAACATGGGCCTGCGCCGGGTTCACGTGCGGGTGCAGGGTCCCGGGAGTGGACGCGAGTCGGCTATTCAGGCGCTCGCGTCGGTCGGACTTCGGGTCGTGTCCATCCGGGATGTCACGCCGATTCCGCACAACGGCTGCCGTCCCCCCAAGAAGCGTCGGGTCTGAGCCATGTCACGGTATACTGGTGCAAGCTGCAAGCTGTGTCGCCGCGAGGGAACCAAGCTGTTCCTCAAGGGCGCCAAGTGCCTCACCGAGAAGTGCCCGGTCGAGCGCCGCGCCTATCCGCCGGGCCAGCATGGCCAGCAGACGCAGGGCCGCGGCCGGAAGACGTCCGAGTACGCGAAGCAGTTGCGTGAGAAGCAGAAGGTAAAGCGGATCTATGGCCTCTCGGAGAGCCAGTTCCGCAACCTGTTCGATGGCGTCACCCACGAGGCTGGCGTGAAGGGCACGAACCTGCTCATCGCCCTCGAGACGCGCCTCGACAACATTGTCTATCGCCTGGGCTTCGCCTCCAGCCGCAAGGCCGCGCGCCAGCTCATCGGCCACGGTCACGTGGAAGTGAACGGCAAGCGGGTCGACATCCCGTCATTCCGTGTTCTTCCAGGCCAGGAAGTCCGCGTCGCCCCGTCGAGCCGCGAGCTCGTGTCGGTCCACATGGCGCAGGAGTATGCGTCGCGGGGCCAACCCGTCTCCTGGCTCAACATCGATACCGAGAAGGCTTCGGGCCGCCTGCTCGAGCGTCCGACTCGCGAGGCGATCCCGATCAACGCGCAGGAACAGCTGATCGTCGAGCTGTATTCCAAGTGATATCATGAGCATCGATCTTACCGGCCTTGTCCGTCCGCACCTCGTCGAGATGACGAAGCGCGAAGACAATCCCAACGTAGCCGAGTTCCGCCTGCAGCCGCTCGAGCGCGGCTTCGGGTACACGCTCGGCAATTCGCTTCGCCGGCTCCTGCTGAGCTCGCTGCGCGGCAGCGCGGTGTGGGCGTTCCGCCTCGATGGCGTCGTGCACGAGCACCAGACGGTGCAGGGCGTGCTCGAGGACGTGCACCAGATCATCCAGCGGCTCAAGGCCCTCACGCTCGTCCTCGATCCCGAGGTCGATGAGGCGGTGCTGCACATCAAGCGCGATGGCGCCGGGCCGGTCTACGCCCGCGACATCCAGCCGCATGGCTCGGTGCGCGTCATCAACCCCGACCAGCTGCTCTTCACGCTGCAGGATGACCGTGACGTGAACGCCGAGCTGTACGTGAACAAAGGCCGCGGCTACGTCGAGTCGGAAATGCACCCGGTCGACCGCTCCATGCCGGTCGACGTCGTGCGCATCGACGCGATCTATAACCCGGTGCGACGCGCCAACTTCATGGTGGCCGAGACCCGCGTTGGCCAGCGCACCGACTACGACCGCCTCACGGTCACTGTCGAGACGAATGGCACGATCTCGCCCGAGGACGCGCTGGCCTACTCGGCCGCCCTCGCGCAGGAGCACTTCCGCTACTTCGTTGAATTCGGCAAGGTGCCGGCCGCGCGCGAGCCGGTCGCCGAGGGTTCGGTCGCCAGCCAGAGCCTCAAGAACCTTCTGGGGCGGCTCATCGACGACTTCGGTCTTTCGGTGCGCTCCCTCAACTCGCTCAAGAACTCGAACATCCGCACGCTTCGCGATCTCGTGGCGTTCAGCGAGGACGAGCTGCTCAAGGTGAAGAACGTGGGCGAGAAGGCCCTGGCCGAGATCCGCGAGCTGCTCGAGCGCGAGGGTCTCACCTTCTCGTTGCAGTTCGAGGACGTGGATGGCGAGCTGCGCGTTCGAAGCAAGTCCGACATGTCGGCCGCACCGGCCGGTGAGGGGGCGTAATGCGCCATCGCGCCAAGGGTCGCCAGCTCTCCAGGACCGCGGAGCACCGCAAGGCGCTCCTCCGGAACATGGCCACGAGCCTGTTTACCCACGAGCAGATCGTCACCACTGAGGCGAAGGCGAAGGAGCTCCGGCCGTACGCCGAGCGGCTCATCACCCTGGCCCGGCGCGGCGACCTGCATGCCCGGCGCCAGGCCGAGCAGAAGCTGCGCGACCGCGAGTCGCTCAGCCGCCTGTTCACTGAAATTGGCCCGCGCTTCGCCAGCCGGCCCGGTGGTTACACTCGCATCCTGAAACTCGGGCATCGTCCCGGTGACGGCGCCGATCTGGCGCGGATCGAGTTGCTCGCAGAGTGACGACGACCGGCATGGCGGTGGCGGAAATGAAGAAGGGGACCCAAGGGTCCCCTTTTTTTCAGCCCGCAAGGCAACGTACCGGGCGGAAGCAGCGCCAGCGGCGTCCGGAACTACGACGCCTTCTTGACGCGATTACTCTTGAGGCACCGCGTGCAGACGCGCACCCGACGCGGGGCACCCTCGACCATCACCCGCACCGTCTGCAGGTTGGGGTACCACCGGCGCTTCGTTTTGTTGTTGGCGTGACTGACATTGTTGCCAGTCGCCGGACCCTTGGTGCAGACACTGCAGACGCGAGCCATGACCAGATTCCTCTCGAGCTTGCCGAAATCGATGCCGGAACAGACCGGAAACCTAACATGACGAGCAGCCGCAGACAACCGAGCCGGTGCGCCCATGCCTAAGGCCCTGATCACCGGGGTGACCGGCCAGGATGGTTCGTATCTCGCCGAGCTGTTGCTGGGCAAGGGCTATGAAGTGGTGGGTGTGGTCCGCCGTACCAGCCACCACAGTTACGAACGGATCGAGCACCTGCTGGACCGGGTGGAGATCGTTGCCGCCGACCTCCTGGACCAGCATTCCCTGACCGTAGTCCTGCAGGAACATCGGCCCGACGAGGTCTATAACCTCGCCGCGCAGTCATTCGTGCCCACCTCCTGGACGCAGCCGGTGCTGACGGGGGAGTTTACCGCACTCGGTGTGACCCGCATCCTCGAGGCGGTGCGCCTGGCGCATCCCACGGCGCGGTTCTATCAGGCATCGAGTTCGGAAATGTACGGCCGGGTGCACGAGACGCCACAGTCGGAGACGACGCCTTTCTACCCGCGATCCCCCTATGGTGTTGCCAAGGTATACGGTCACTGGATCACGGTGAACTACCGCGAGTCCTATGGGATGTACGCGGTCAGCGGGATCCTCTTCAATCACGAGTCGCCCCGGCGAGGGGTCGAGTTCGTCACCCGGAAGATCACCGACGGGGTTGCCCGCATTCGCCACGGCATTTCCACCGAGCTGCGTCTCGGGAACCTCGACGCACGGCGCGACTGGGGTTTCGCCGGCGATTACGTCGAGGCGATGTGGCGCATGCTGCAGCAGCCCGAGCCCAGGGACTACGTCATCGGCATGGGCGAGACGCACACCGTGCAGGAGCTCGTCGAGATCGCGTTCAGCCATGTGGGCCTCGATTGGCGGCAATACGTTGTGGTGGACCCGAAGTTCATTCGCCCCGCCGAGGTGGACCTGCTGATGGCCGACCCGGGCAAGGCGGCGGCAGAATTGGGATGGCGTCCACAGGTGACGTTCGACCAGCTGGTTCGCATGATGGTTGACGCCGACATGGCGCGGGTGAGCGCGCGTCGATGAAGGTGCTCGTGACCGGCGCCGACGGCTTCGTCGGCCGGTATGTCCTGGCGGCACTGCGGGCAGGTGGTCATGATGCAGTCGCATGTCACCACGCAGGTGTGGGTATTCCCGCGTGGTCCGCGGACGGGGCCGCCGAATGGCGCCCACTCGAGCTCGGTGAGTCGGCGTCGGTGGCGGAAGCGGTGCGGGGTACCTTCGACGGGGTACTCCACCTGGCGGCGCTGTCATCGGGCAGCGCGGCGCGGCGTGATCCCGGTCTCGCCTGGGAAGTGAATGCGGCCGGCACTGCTCGCGTGGTCGAGGCGCTGGCACAGGGACGCGCTGCGGGATCAGCCGGACCTCTCCTGGTCGTGGTATCGAGCGGCGAAGTCTATGGATCGGGCGCTGCGTGAACCGATCGGCGAAGCCGAGCCCGCGCGGCCGGTCTCTCCCTATGCCGCCAGTAAACTCGGCGCCGAGGAGGCCGCCCGCGAGACGGCGCGGCGCACCGGGCTCCGGGTGGTCATCACCCGGCCGTTCGCGCACACCGGACCGGGTCAGCTACCCGATTTCGTGGCCCCGGCGCTGGTGAGGAAACTCCGCGCCGCGCGCGCTGCCGGTGACGCGCACGGTCGCCACCGGCAATCTGGAACCGGTAGCGCGACTTCCTCGATGTGCGCGACGTGGCGCGCGCCTACGTGTCCTTGCTCGCCTCGGGTGTTCCCGGGGAGACGTACAACATCGCGAGCGGTGCGGGCCTCTCGCTCCGTGACCTGTTCGAGCGCCTCGCCGCGCTGGTGGGGGTGGCGGTCGAGCCGGTGCTCGATCCGGCGCTGGTGCGCACGGCCGATATTCCGTATCTCGTGGGGAATGCCGCGAAGCTGGCTGCTGCGACAGGATGGTCGCCGCAAATACCACTGGACCAGACTCTGAGGGACCTGGCGCATGCCGAAACGGACTGACCTCTCCTCGATTCTCCTCATCGGATCGGGGCCGATCATCATTGGTCAGGGTGCCGAGTTCGACTACTCCGGTACGCAGGCGGTACGTGCGCTCAAGGAAGAGGGCTACCGCGTCATCCTGGTGAACTCGAATCCGGCGACGATCATGACCGATCCCGAGATCGCCGACCGCACGTACATAGAGCCGGTGACGCCCGAGTGGGTCGCCAAGATCATCGAGCGTGAGCGGCCGGATGCCCTCTTGCCGACCATGGGCGGTCAGACCGCGCTCAACGTGGCGATGGCGCTGCACCGCGACGGCACGCTGGAGCGGTTCGGCGTCGAGCTCATCGGCGCGAACGAGCGGGCCATCCGGATCGCCGAGGATCGCGCCGAGTTCGCCGAGGCGATGAAGCGCATCGGCCTCGCCACGCCGCCGGGGCACGTAGTGCGCACCGTGGCGGAGGCCATGGACGCGGTCGCCGCTTCCGGCTATCCAGCGATCTGCCGGCCTTCGTTTACGCTGGGCGGTTCGGGCGGCGGCATCGCATACAACCGGGAGGAGTTCGACGCGCTGATCCGTCGCGGGCTCGAACTGTCACCGGTGGGTTCCGTGCTGGTGGAAAAGAGCGTGATCGGCTGGAAGGAATTCGAGCTCGAAGTGATGCGCGATGGCGCCGACAACGTGGTCATCGTCTGCACCATCGAGAACCTGGACCCGATGGGCGTGCATACCGGCGATTCGATCACGGTGGCGCCGGCCATGACGCTCTCCGATCGGGAATACCAGGTCATGCGCGACTCGGCCATCAAGATCATCAGGGAAGTGGGGGTGGCCGCCGGCGGCTGCAATATCCAGTTTGCCGTCAGCCCCACGACCGGCGAGCAGCTCGTCATCGAGATGAACCCGCGCGTGTCGCGCAGTTCGGCCCTAGCCTCGAAGGCTACCGGGTTCCCGATCGCCCGGATCGGCACGAAGGTGGCTGTGGGGTACCGGCTGGACGAGCTCCCCAATGACATCACCAAGACCACGCCGGCTTCGTTCGAGCCCGTGCTCGACTACGTCGTAGTGAAGATCCCGCGGTTTGCCTTCGAGAAGTTTCCGGCTGCCGATCCCACGCTGACGACCCAGATGAAGTCGGTCGGTGAGGTGATGGCCATCGGGCGCACCTTCAAGGAGGCACTGCAGAAGGGCTTCAGGGGGCTGGAGGCCGACCGTATCGGCTGGATGACGGCCCCGAACCCGATCGACGACCGGCTCGATGACGGGGACATCGAGACGGTGCGAGCCGCCCTTGGCCGGCCGACACCGGAGCGCATCTTCCAGGTGCGGCGGGCGCTCGAGGGAGGCATTGGCGTCGAGGAAATCAGCGAGCGGAGCGGTATCGACCCGTGGTTCATTGGCCAGCTGCAGGACCTGCTGGACGCGGAGCGCGAGTGGGTTGCCCGCGCCGGCCGGAAGGACGACCGGATTGAGGCGGGCGCAATGCGGAAGATGAAGCGCCTCGGGTTCTCGGATAAACAGCTGGCGTTGCTCGACGGGATCTCCGAGGATGACATGCGCGCCCGGCGGCACGGCCTGGGCATCCGGCCAGTGTACAAGACCGTGGATACCTGCGCCGGTGAATTTCCCTCGAGCACGCCCTACCTCTACTCGTCGTACGACGAGGAGAACGAATCCACACCCTCCGGCGACCGCACGGTCGTCATTCTCGGCAGCGGCCCGAACCGCATCGGGCAGGGCGTGGAATTCGACTACTGCTGTGTCCGCGCGGTACTGGAATTCCGCCGGCTCGGGTACCGCACCGTGATGGTGAACTCGAATCCCGAAACGGTGTCCACCGACTTCGATATCTCGGACGCGCTGTACTTCGAGCCCCTCACGCTCGAGGACGTGCTCGAGATCGTCACCCTCGAGCAGCCGCTTGGCGTGGTAGTACAGCTCGGCGGTCAGACGCCGCTGCGGCTGGCGCGCGGTCTGGAGAGGGCCGGCATCACGATCCTCGGTACTTCGCCCGACTCGATCGATGCCGCGGAAGACCGCGGGCGCTTCGAGAAGCTGGCGCGTGACCTTGGCGTGCGGCAGCCCGAGGCAGGCGTCGCCCGCTCGGTGCCGGATGCCGTGGCGGTGGCGGCGCGTATCGGCTATCCGGTGCTGGTGCGGCCCTCGTACGTGCTGGGCGGTCGTGCGATGGAGATCGTGTACGACGACGAGTCGCTCATGCGCTACTTCGAGCGGGCGGCGCGGGTGGCACCCGAGCACCCCGTGCTGATCGACCGGTTCCTGGAGGATGCGTTCGAGGCTGATGTCGACGCCATCTGCGATGGGGTGCGCTGTACGATCGGCGGAGTGATGCAACACATCGAGGACGCCGGAATTCACTCGGGCGACTCCGCCTGCGTGATGCCGCCCTACCTCATCAAGGAGCGCGAGGTTGAGCAGATGCGGGCCTATACACGCCAGTTCGCGCTTGCACTGGGCGTGGTGGGCCTGATCAACGTGCAGTATGCGATCAAGGACGGCGTGGTGTATGTCCTCGAGGTCAATCCACGCGGGTCACGCACGGTGCCGTTTGTTTCCAAGACCACCGGAGTGCCGCTTGCCAGCATGGCAGCCGCGGTGATGGTGGGGAAGACCCTGGACGAGCTCGGGCTGCAGGATGAGGTGCTGCACCCCTATGTGTCGGTGAAGGAGGCGGTGTTTCCCTTCAGCAAGCTGCCGGGAGTGGACTTGCTTCTCGGGCCCGAGATGCGCTCGACCGGTGAGGTGATGGGGATCGCCGACGGATTCGGGATGGCGTTTGCCAAGGCGCAGGCGGCGGTGGATGGATCGCTGCCGCTGGAGGGCGCGATTTTCATCACCGTGAACGACAACGACAAGGACACGGTCGTCCCGATCGCGCGACGCTTCCACGCGCTCGGATTCAAGATCTTCGCGACCCAGGGAACGGCACGTCACCTCCGGGGCCGGGGTGTCCCCGCCGAACGGGTCCTCAAGGTACACGAGGGCCGGCCGAACGCGATCGACCTGCTCGTGTCGGGCCAGATCCACATGCTGGTGAACACCCCGCTCGGCAAGCTGACGCAGCAGGACGACTACGCCATGCGCCGCGCGGCGCTGCAGCACCGCGTCGCGTACACCACCACGATGTCGGCCGCGTCCGCGGCCTGCGACGCCATCATCGCGCTGCGCAGTCGGGCGGGCGAGGTGCGCTCGCTCCAGGAATGGCACGAACTGGCTCGCGAGATGACCGCCGAATGGGCGGGGTGACCGCGCGCGAGCCGGCATTTGCCGCGGCTCTGCGCGCTGTCATCCGCGGCGAGGTCCGCGAAGACGAGCCGCTCGCGCGATACTCCACGTACCGGATCGGCGGTCCCGCCACGGTCCTGCTGCCCTCCAGTGCAGAAGATGTCGCCCGGGCGATCCAGGCGGCCGGCCAGGCTGGAGTACCGTGGTTTGCCCTGGGGCTCGGCTCCAACCTCTTGTTCCCTGACGCTGGGCTCGATGCGCTGGTGATCCGGCTCGGCAAGGGCCTCGATCACATCCAATCGGCGGGGGAGAGCTGGAGAATTGGCGCGGGCCTTCCGGGACCGCTGGCCGCCCGGCGGAGTGCCGAAGCGGGCTGGGCCGGCCTGCACAAGTTCGTCGGCGTGCCGGGCACGGTCGGCGGCGGCGTATACATGAACGCGGGTTGTCACGGCGGCGAGTGGGCGGAGGTCGTGACCCGCGTGCTCGTGGTGGATGGCAGCGGTCAGGAGCGGTGGCTCATGCGCGCCGACGTCCCGTTCACCTACCGCCGCAGTGGGCTCGACGGGCTGGTGGTTCTCGAAGCTGACGTCACGCTTCGCGCGGAGCGGAAGGAAGCGCTGGCGGAGGAAGTGACGGAGCTGTTTCGCTGGCGACAGGAGGGCACTCCCTTCAACCAGCCTTGCTGTGGCAGCGTCTTCCAGAATCCCGGCGGCCCCAGCTGGCAGCATCGAGAGGGACCGCGGACCGCAGGTCAGCTGATCGAGGCGGCGGGGCTCAAGGGAACCAGGACTGGTGGCGCCGAGATTTCTCCCATGCACGCCAACTATTTCGTTAACACGGGGGGCGCTTCCGCGGCCGACGTGCGCGCGCTCATCGCCCTTGCCCGCACGCGAGTGCACGACCAGTTCGGGGTGATACTGGAGACGGAAGTGAAGCTCATTGGAAGCCGGGGGGAGTACCTGCATGTCTGACTACTACGTGCACGAGTCGAGCTACGTGGATGACGGCGCCGTCATCGGGGCCGGCACCAAGATCTGGCACTTTTCGCATGTCATGCCGGGCGCGGTGATCGGCGAGCGATGCAACCTCGGGCAGAATGTCGTGGTCATGCCGCGCACGCGGCTGGGGAACGACGTGAAGGTCCAGAACAACGTGTCGATCTATGAGGGGGTCACGCTCGAAGACAACGTCTTCTGCGGCCCCAGCTGTGTCTTCACCAACGTGATCAATCCGCGGAGCCATGTGTCCCGGAAGGCCGAGTACAAGCCGACGCTGGTGCGCCGGGGGGCCACGATCGGGGCGAACGCGACCGTCGTCTGCGGCGTGACCCTCGGGGAGTACGCCTTCATCGGCGCGGGCGCCGTCATTACCACGGACGTGCCGGCCTACGGTCTGATGGTCGGGGTGCCGGCGAGGCGCATCGGCTGGATGTGCCAATGCGGGGTGAGGCTCGAGGTGAAGGAGGGACGCGCCGTGTGTGATACGTGCGGATCGAAGTATGCCGAAACCAGCGGTATTCTCGCCCCGATTGACCACCCAGTCAGCACCGGCTAACTTCAAGACTTGTCAAAACTTAGCTATCTCCCGCCGGGGCTTCGCTGCAGGCCGCGACATACCGGCTCGGTCCTTGCCAACACGCGCGAGACGTGCCGATGAGCGTACCACTTCTCGATCTGGTCGCCCAGTACGCCTCGATCCGCGAGGAGATCGAGCCGGCGCTCCGTTCCGTCATCGAACGGCAGGCGTTCATCATGGGCCCCGAGATCCCGGCGCTGGAGCAGGCGATCGCGGAAGTGTCGCATGTGCGGCATGCTATTGCCTGCGCGAGCGGCACCGACGCGCTCCTCCTCCCCATACGCGCCCTCGACCTGACACCGGGAGACGAGATCATCGCGCCGGCCTTCACCTTCTTTGCGACCGCCGGGGCCATTCACAACGCCGGCGGCACGCCGGTGTTCGCGGACATCGAGGCCGGCACGTTCAACGTGTCGCCCGAGGCGATCGAGGCGGCGATCACGCCCCGCACGCGTGCCGTCGTCGTGGTGCACCTGTTCGGCCAGATGGCTCCGATGGAGCGCATCATGCCGCTCGCTCGCAAGCACGGGCTTGCCATCATCGAGGACGGGGCCCAGTCGATCGGGGCGCGCCGGCGCATCGATGGCACCTGGCGAATGGCCGGCGAAATGGGCACCGTGGGCACCTTGTCGTTCTTCCCGAGCAAGAACCTGGGCGGCTGGGGCGATGGCGGGATGATGCTCACGCAGGACGAGGCGCTGGCCGGCCGGCTTGCACGGCTGCGGCTCCACGGAGGTGCGCGTCAGTATCACCACGAGGAAGTGGGATACAACAGCCGGCTCGATTCGCTGCAGGCGGCGGTGCTGCTGGTGAAGCTGCGTCACCTGCAGGCGTGGAACGAGGCGCGGCGGGCGCGGGCCGAGTGGTATGCACGGGCACTCGGCGGCATTGCCGGCGTGACGCCACCGCCGACCGATCCCCAGAACGAGCACATCTATCACCAGTACACCATCCGCGCCGAGCGGCGGGACGCGCTCCTGGCGCACCTCAAGGGGCAGGGAATCGGCTGCGCCGTGTACTACCCGGTCGCGCTGCACCTGCAGCCGTGCTTCGCGGATCTCGGCTATTCCCGCGGCCGCCTGCCGGTCACGGAACGCGCCATGGACGAAGTGCTCTCGCTCCCGATCTATCCCGAGCTCACCGAGGCGCAGCAGGGCGTCGTAGCGGACGCGATCCGGAGGTTCTACGCATGACGGGATCAACCTCCCCGGCCGGGCGGCCGATGTTCGTGACGAAGCCGGTCGTGGTCAACCGGAAAATCCGCTTCGCCCTCGCGGGTTGCGGACGCATTTCGGCGAATCACTTCGAGGCCATCGCGGCGCATGGCGGGGAATGCGAACTGGTGGGGGTGTGCGACGTGGATCCGGCGGCCCTGGCCGCCGCCCAGCAGAAGACGGGTGCGCCGGGCTTCCGGTCGCTCGACGCGATGCTGGCCGGGACCGATGCCGATTGCGTCATCCTGGCGACCCCGAGCGGGCTGCATGCCGAGCAGGCGATCCGTGTGGCCGCCACCGGCCGCCACGTGATGACGGAGAAGCCGATGGCCACGCACTGGCAGGACGGCAAGCGCATGGTCGCGGCGTGTGATGCCGCCGGTGTCCACCTGTTCGTGGTAAAACAGAACCGCCGCAATCCCACGCTGCAGCTGCTCAAGCGCGCCGTCACGAGCGGGCGCTTCGGGCACGTGTACATGGTCAACGTGAACGTCTTCTGGTCGCGCCCCCAGTCCTACTATGACAGCGCGGCCTGGCGCGGCACGTGGGAGTTCGATGGCGGCGCCTTCATGAACCAGGCGAGCCACTACGTCGACCTGCTCGACTGGCTGATTGGGCCGGTCGAGAGCGTGCAGGCCTACACGGCGACGCTCGCGCGCAACATCCAGGTCGAGGACACAGGCGTCGTCGCGGTGCGGTGGCGCACCGGCGCGCTGGGCACGATGAGCGTCACCATGCTGGCATATCCCAAGAACTTCGAGGGGTCGATCACCATCCTCGGCGAAAAGGGCACGGTTCGCATCGGCGGTGTCGCCGTGAACCGTATCGATCACTGGGAGTTTGCCGAGGCCGACGCAGACGACGAGCTGGTGCAGCAGGCCAGCTACCAGACGACGTCGGTGTACGGCCATGGCCACAAGCCATACTACGAAAACGTCATCCAGTCACTGCGCGGTCAGGCGGCGCCGGAGACGGACGGGCGTGAAGGGCTGCATTCCCTCGAGATTCTCGTCGCCACGTATCTTTCCGCGCGCGATGGTCGGCGCGTCGCACTTCCGCTGGAGTACTGAATCAACATGAGCATTGCGAAGGATCTGATCGCGAAGGCCGAGCGCCGCGAGGCGCTCTTCGGCATCATCGGCCTCGGCTACGTCGGGCTGCCGCTCGCCGTCGAGCTGGCAAAGGCCGGCTTCAAGGTGCTCGGTTACGACGTCAGCCAGCGCGTGGTGGACGGGCTCAATGCCGGACGGTCGCACATCAAGGACGTGAGCGACGCCGAACTCGGTGTGCAGGTGAAGGCCGGGCGCTTTTCCGCGACCACCGACCCGAAGCGGCTGAAGGAGCCCGACGCGATCTCGATCTGCGTGCCGACGCCGCTGTCCAAGTTCAAGGACCCGGATGTGAGCTTCATCGTGGCCGCCACCGAGGCCGTGAAGGCAGCGCTCCGCCGGGGACAGGCCATCATCCTGGAGAGCACCACCTACCCCGGCACGACGAGAGAGATCATGCTGCCGGCACTGCAGTCGACCGGCCTCAAGGTAGGGGAGGACTTCTTCCTGGCGTTCAGTCCCGAGCGGGTCGATCCGGGTAACCCGGTCTACCAGACCCGGAACACCCCCAAGGTGGTGGGCGGCATCACGCCGGCGTGCCTCGAGGTGGCCGTCGCGCTCTACCAGCCCGCCATCGACACGCTGGTGCCCGTTTCCACCACCGAGGCCGCCGAGCTGGTGAAATTGCTGGAGAACACTTTCCGCAGCGTGAACATCGGCCTGGTGAACGAGATGGCGATCGTTTGCGACAAGCTGGGTGTCAACGTCTGGGAAGTGATCGACGCGGCGGCGACGAAGCCGTTCGGCTTCATGAAGTTCACGCCGGGCCCCGGCCTCGGCGGGCACTGCATCCCCATCGATCCGCACTACCTCGCGTGGAAGATGCGCGCGCTCAACTACAAGACCCGCTTCATCGACCTCGCGGGCGAACTGAATTCCGAGATGCCGCTCTTCTGGGTGCGCAAGCTGGCGGACGCCCTGAACGATCGCGGCAAGTCCGTCAAGGGCTCGAAGGTGCTGGTCATCGGGGTGGCGTACAAGAAGGACATCGACGACCTGCGCGAGAGCCCGGCGCTCGACATCCTGCGCCTGCTCGAGGAACGCGGCGCGGAGGTGAGCTATCACGATCCGTACGTGAAGGAATTCACCGAGGAGGGGCACACGCGGCGCTCCGTCCCGCTCACCGCCGAGACGCTGCGCGCGGCGGATGCGGCGATGATCGTCACCGATCACAGCAGTCTCGACTACGGCCTGATCCGGCGTGAGGCGAAGACGGTGACCGATACGCGCAACGCGCTCGCGTCCAGGAAGGCCTGAGCGCGTGGACGTCACCGTCGTCGGCTCAGGATACGTCGGCCTGGTCGCGGGCGCATGCCTGGCGGAAACCGGGAACACCGTCCGCTGTGTCGACGTGGACGCGGGCAAGATCGAGCGGTTGCGCCGGAATGAGATCCCGATCTACGAGCCGGGCCTGGAACCGATGGTGGCCAGCAACCAGGCCGCCGGACGGCTCCGGTTCACCACGGACCTGGCCGGCTCGGTCCGCGACTCCCAGGTGATCTTCATTGCCGTGGGCACCCCGCCGGGCGAGGATGGCTCGGCCGATCTGCAGCACGTGATCGCCGTGGCCGAGGGCATCGGGCGCGCCATGGACGGACCCCGCGTCGTCGTCACCAAGAGCACTGTCCCGGTAGGGACCGCGAGCCTGGTGCGCGCCGCGATTGCCCGGTACTCCCCGCACGAGGCGCACGTGTGCTCCAATCCGGAGTTCCTCAAGGAAGGGGCCGCGATCGATGATTTCATGAAACCGGACCGGGTGGTGGTGGGCGTGGACACCGACCATGCGCGCGAGATCATGCGCGAGCTCTACGCGCCGTTCGTGCGCACGGGAAATCCGATCCTCTTCATGGACATCGCCTCGGCCGAGGTCACCAAGTACGCCGCGAATGCGATGCTTGCTGCGCGCATCTCCTTCATGAACCAGGTGGCCGAGTTCTGTGAACGGGCCGGCGCCGACGTGAACGAGGTGCGCCGTGGCATCGGGTCCGACCGGAGGATCGGCAGCGCGTTCCTGTTTCCCGGTCCGGGGTATGGGGGATCCTGCTTTCCCAAGGACGTGCAGGCGCTGATCCACTCGGCACGGCAGTTCGGATTGGTTCCCGACCTGCTCGAGGCCGTGGAGGAAGTGAACCGGCGGCAGAAGACGGTGCCGTTCCGGAAGGTACAGCGTGCCCTCGGGGGCAGTACGGCAGGGACCACGGTCGCGGTCTGGGGCCTCGCCTTCAAGGCGGAAACCGACGACATGCGCGAGGCGCCGGCCATCGTGCTGATCGAGGCGCTCCTGGCCGGTGGGGCCACGGTGCACGTGCATGATCCCAAGGCGCTCGAAACAACCCGTGGGATCTTCGGCGACCGGATCCGCTATTTTTCCGACAACTATGCCGCGGCCGAGAGTGCCGATGCACTCGTCATCATGACTGAGTGGCTGATGTATAGGAATCCTGACTTCGAACGCGTCAAGCGCAGCATGAAACAGCCCGTGCTCGTCGATGCGAGGAACCTGTTTGAACCCGCGCGTCTCACCGCGCTGGGTTTCCGGTACGATGCCATTGGAAGGCGGATCTGATGCGGATACTGGTCACGGGCGCAGCGGGATTCCTGGGGTCTCACCTGAGCGATCGCCTGCTGGCGGAGGGCCATTCGGTGGTGGGGATGGACAACTTCCTTACCGGGCACCCCGACAATATCGCGCACCTGATGGGGAACCAGCGGTACGAGTTCATCCAGCACGACGTGACGAACTTCGTGTACGTACAGGGCCAGCTGGACGGCGTCTTCCATTTTGCCTCCCCGGCCAGCCCCATCGACTATCTGGAGAAGCCCATCCAGACGCTCAAGGTGGGTTCGCTCGGCACCCACAAGACGCTCGGGCTGGCCAAGGCGAAGGGGGCCCGCTTCCTGATTGCGTCCACCTCCGAGGTCTACGGTGATCCTCAGGTCCATCCGCAGCCGGAGAGCTACTGGGGACATGTAAACCCGATCGGGCCTCGCGGCGTCTATGACGAGGCGAAGCGCTTTGCCGAGGCGATGACGATGGCCTATCATCGCTTTCACGGAGTCGAGACGCGCATCGTCCGCATCTTCAATACCTACGGCCCGCGCATGCGCCCCAATGATGGCCGTGTGGTATCGAACTTCATCGTGCAGGCACTTCGGGGTGAACCCCTCACGATCTACGGCGACGGCTCCCAGACCCGTTCCTTCTGCTATGTGTCCGATCTGATCGACGGCATCTACCGCCTGTTCCAGAGTGATCGCAGTGATCCGGTCAACATCGGAAACCCCGGCGAGTTTACCGTGCGCCAACTGGCCGAGCGAGTCATCGAGATGACGGGATCGACGTCGGAGATCGTCACCCGTCCGCTCCCCGAGGATGATCCCAAGGTGCGCAAGCCGGATATCTCGCGGGCGCGCGAACGGCTGGGCTGGGAACCGCAGGTGCAGCTGGAAGAAGGGCTCCGGCGCACCATCGATTTCTTCCGCACCCACCCCGCCACATGATCGACGCTCCGGAATCCATCGAGCGGCAGCTGGCGCAGGCGCGCGACCGCTTCGCGCTGCAGGACTACTATGGCGCCATCCATCTGTGCGCCCGGGTGCTCGATGCCGGGTGCGCCTTTCCCGACGTGCATCACCTGATGGGCGTGGCCTACGCCCTGCTCGGCCAGCAGGAGCGAGCCCTCGCCGCATTCGACGCGGCACTTGCCATCAACCCGCGCTACCTCGAAGCCACGATCCATCGCGCGCTTGCGCTGGCCGCGCTTGGCCGGGTCGACGAGGTGACGCCGGCACTCCGCCATGCGGTCGAGATCACTCCCCCGCCGGTGGCGGGGTTCCCCGCCGCGATCGCGGCGCAGCTCGCCAACCGTCACGCGGAACTCGGCCAGGCATACGCCGAAGCCGGGGCGCGCGATCGGGCGATCGCCGAGTACCGGCGGGCCCTCGAGCTCGGGCCCCTGTTTCACGACCTGCGCTACAAGCTGGGACGGCTGCTGCTCGAGTCGGGGCAGGTCCTCGAGGCGCGCGACGTACTGAGTGCGCTGGTGGCGGCCCACCCCCACTTCGTCGATGCGCAGGCCGCACTCGGCCTGTCCTGCTACCTGAGCGGTGATGCTGCCGAGGCGCAGCGGGTCTGGCGGGAGTGCCTCGCGCGCCGTCCGGCGAGCGCGCGTATCGAGGCCTACCTGGCGATGGTCGAGCGCGGCCGCACATGAAGCAGGTGGTTTTGCTCATGCTTGTGGTTACGTTGGCCTGCAGCGGTCCCACCAGCCTCGAGCGGCGAGCGGATTCGGAGGTCGCCGAGGGACGCTGGACCGACGCTTACGCGACGTATCGCGCCGCCGCGGAACGGCAGCCCGACGGCCGGCTGCTCGCCAAGCTTGGCGGGGCGGCGCTGCACGTGGGAAACCTGGGCGAGGCGGCAGCCGCCTATGGACGCATGGGGCGGGAAGATCCATCCCGCCAGGATGAGGCGGCGGACGGCATGGAAACCGTGGCGCGAGCCGCCGAACGTGCCGGCGACACGGCCGTGCTGCGGGTCGCGATCGAGGGCCTGCGCGAGGTGGCACCCGGGCGGCCGGTTGGCCGCCTGGTTCTCGCGCTCGAGGCACGCGGAGCGCTGGCGGCAGCCGATCGGCTCTCGCTGACGCCCGCGGCGGTGGCGGCAGCACCTGATGGTGATACCGCCGACTCGCTGCTGCTCCAGTACGCCTCATTGCTTCGCAGTGCCAGTGACTGTGAACATGCCGCGCGTATCTACCGGGCGGTGGCGATGCGGTCCACGCTCCGCGAGCGAGCCGCCAGCGCGCGGATTGCGGAGCAGGATTGCGCGCTCGTCGTCGGACAGGCTCGCCTTGAGGCCGGTGCCCCCGCGGACGCGCTCGCGTGGCTCGACGAGGCAATCAGGGCGGATTCAGCGTCCCGGAGCGGCGTCACCGCGCTCGAGGCAATGGCAAAGGCGCTGACGGCGGTTGGCGATACCGTGGGGGGAACTCTGGTGCAGGCTGTGGCAGACCGGTACAAGGCGGCGCTTCCCGACAGCGTGAGCGCACGCCCATGAGGAAGTGGTGCTACTGCCTGCTGGCGACAGCAGCGCTCGCATGCTCCAAGAAGCAGCCTGATCTCTCGGTACTCCCCGCGGGCGCACCGGCCGTATCAGCGCAGTCGATCGATTCGCTGTGGGGAAAGGCGGAGCTCGCATTCCGCCGCGGCTGGTGGCGCGAGGCGCAGACCAACCTCGAGCGGCTCAACCTCGAGATGAAGCCGGCGGATCCCCGCTATCCCCGCCTGCACTTCATGATGGGCGAAGTGCTGGCGGTGCAGGGCAGCGAGCTGCAGGCGGTGCGCGAGTTCCGCCGTGTGTCCGACGAATATCCCACCGATCCGCTCGCCCCCCAGGCGCTCCTGCGGGCGGGCGACGCGTACGCCAAGCTCTGGCGCAAGCCGCAGCTCGATCCCACCTACGGGCAAACCGCGCTCTCCACCTACCAGGAGCTCGTCAGCCGGTACCCCGGCACGCGGGCCGCCCAGCAGGGACAGGTCCGGCTCAACGAGTTGCAGGATGACTTCGCGTACAAGGGCTACCGCACCGGCCTGTATTACTACCGGATCAAGGCCTACGACTCCTCCATCCTGTACCTGCGCGACGTGGTGGCCACGTACCCGCGGTCGACCATCGCGCCGGCGGCCCTGGTGCAGCTGGTCAAGGCCTACAAGGCGCTGGATTACGAAGAGGACGCGAAAGAGACGTGCGGTTATATTCGGCGGTTCCATGCGAGCACGCACGACCTCAACAAGGTGTGCCCGATAGCCGCGGACAGCACGGGCAAGTCGTGAGCGCGGTGGTGGGCCTGTTCGGCGGATCGTTCGACCCGATCCACCACGGCCACCTGCTGGTGGCGCAGGCGGCCGCCGAAGCGCTGGGCCTGAGTGAGCTTCGCTTTGTCCCGGCACGGGAGCAGCCGTTCAAGGTAGGTGCGCATGCCGCGAGCGCTGAAGATCGCGCGGTGATGGTGGAGCGGGCGATCGCGGGGGCGTCGGGCCTGCGACTCGAGCGGGCCGAGCTCGATCGCCCGGCGCCCTCGTATGCGGTCGACACGCTCCGGATGTTGCGTGCCCATGAGCCGGACGTGTCCTTCGTGCTTCTCGTCGGCAGCGATGCCGCACAAGGCTTGCCTCGCTGGCACGACGCGCCCGAACTGAGCCGTCTGGCGCGGATCGTGGCCTTTGGCCGCGCCGGTGCCGGCATGCTGGCACTGCCGCCGGGCATTGAGTGCATCACGGTTCCGGCGGTCGAGATCAGTTCCACGGCGATACGCGAACGCGTGCGCCAGGGCCAATCCATTCGCTATTGGGTGCCCGACGCGGTGGCGGACTACATCGCCACGCGCGGGCTGTACCGGGACGGAGCAGGATGATCAAGCAGCTGATTCAGTCGGTTTTTGGCACGCGCCACGCGCGCGAGGTGCGTCGCCTGCAGCCCCTCGTCGATGCGATTCACGTGGAGGAGGCGCGCCTCAAGGAGCTGAGCGACGCCGAGATCCAGGCGCAGACCGCGAAGTTCCGCGGCATCATCGCGGAGCGGACCGATGCGCTCAAGCTGGAGCTCGAGCAGGTGCGTGCGGCCCGGCACGCCGCCGCCGACGCCACCGAGCGGGAAGGGCTCGAGGACCGTTACCAGGACCTCGACGCGCAGCACCGCAAGGCGATCGCCGTGGTGCTGGACGACATCCTCCCCGAGGCATTCGCCACGGTGCGCGAGGCGTGCCGCCGCCTGGTCGGTACCACGGTGTCGGTCACCGGGCACGACCTGACGTGGGACATGGTGCCGTACGACGTGCAGCTGATCGGCGGCATCGTGCTGCACCAGGGCCGCATCGCCGAAATGGCCACCGGCGAAGGCAAGACCCTCGTCGCCACGCTGCCGCTCTACCTCAATGCGCTCACCGGGCGCGGTGCGCACCTCGTCACCGTCAACAACTACCTGGCCCGCCGCGATTCGCAGTGGATGGGCCACGTGTTTCGCTGGCTGGGTCTCACGGTAGCCTGCCTCGACGATACCGAGCCGTCCACGCCCGAGCGCCGCGCCGCCTACCTGGCCGACATCACCTACGGCACCAACAACGAGTTCGGCTTCGACTACCTGCGCGACAACATGGTGTTCGGGCTGGAACAGCGGGTGCAGCGCGAGTACATCTATGCCATCATCGACGAGGTGGATTCCATCCTCATCGACGAGGCGCGCACGCCGCTCATCATCTCCGGACCGGTGGCGCACGAGGGCGACGACTCGTATGACCGGTTCAACCGGCAGGTCTTCGAGCTGGTGCGGAGGCAGACCGATGTGGTGAACGCGCTCCTGTCCGAGGGCGAGAAGCTCCTCGCCGACGAGAAGCGCCGCGGCGAGGCGGGCATCAAGCTCTACCAGGCTCAGCTCGGCATGCCGAAGAGCAAGCGCCTCATGAAGCTGCTCAACGAATCGGGGGTCAAGCAGCTGGTACAGCGGGTCGAGCTCGACGCCATTGCCGACCGCAAGCTGCCGTCACGCCAGCAGCAGATGCGGAATCTCGAGGAGGTGCTCTACTTCGTCCTCGACGAACGGGGCCACTCCGTGCACCTGACGGACCAGGGGGCGGCCACCATGTCGCCCAACGACCCGGCCCTCTTCCTGGTGCCCGATATTTCCGAGGAGGTTCACGCCCTCGAGAAGGATCCATCGCTCAGCCCGGCCGACCGTGTCATCAAGCGACGGGAAATCGAGGCGGCCTACGCCACGAAGAGCGAGACCCTGCATGTCATCCACAAGCTGCTGCAGGCGCACGCGCTCTACGAAAGCGACGTCGACTACATCGTGCAGGAAGGTCAGGTCCTGATCGTCGACGAATTCACCGGCCGCATCATGCCGGGGCGGCGCTGGTCGGACGGGCTGCACCAGGCGGTCGAGGCCAAGGAAGGGGTGCACGTCAAGGGCGAGACGCAGACCTTCGCCACGATCACCATCCAGAACTACTTCAGGATGTACGAGAAGCTCGCCGGCATGACAGGCACCGCGGAGACGGAGGAGCAGGAATTCTTCCAGATCTACGGGCTCGAAGTGAGCGTCATCCCGACCCACCGTCCCATCACCCGGCGCGACCTCCCCGACCGGATCTACAAGAGCCGCAAGGAGAAGTACGATGCGATCGGGGTCGAGGTGGAGCGGCTGCACGGCATGGGACTGCCCATCCTCATCGGCACGGTGAGCGTCGACGTTTCCGAGACGCTGAGCAAGACCCTGAAGCGGCGCGGGGTGAAGCACGAGGTGCTGAACGCCAAGTATCACCAGCGCGAAGCGGAAATCGTGGCGCAGGCGGGCCAGAAGGGCTCGGTCACGATCGCCACGAACATGGCCGGCCGCGGCACGGACATCAAGCTCGACAAGGAGCTCGACCTCACGCAGGATGAGGCCGGCCTGCAGATCATCGGTACCGAGCGCCATGAGTCCCGCCGGATCGACCGCCAGCTTCGCGGACGTTCCGGCCGCCAGGGCGACCCCGGCCAGTCCATTTTCTTCCTGTCCCTCGAAGACGACCTGATGCGGCTGTTCGGGTCGGACCGTATCGCGGCCTGGATGGACAAGAGTGGTGCGGAGGAGGGCGAGGTCATCACCGGCGGGCTCATTACGCGCGCCATCGAGAATGCCCAGCGGCGGGTTGAGCTGCAGAACTTCCAGGCTCGAAAGCGGCTGCTCGAGTACGACGACGTGATGAACCAGCAGCGCGAGGTGGTCTACTCGCTCCGGCTCTTCGCGCTGGAAAAGGGTGAGCAGCTCAAGGCCGAGGCGCGACGCATGATCGACGGCGCGCTGGAGCGGACCGTCCGGGCGTTCCTCGCCACGGCGAACTCACCCGAGGAATACGACCGCGGCGCGCTCCGCGAAGCGCTCCTGATGCAATTTCTCGTGGTCGCCGACGAAGTGGTCGACGCCGCGGTGACGCCCGACATGGACGAGATCGTGACCGCAGCGCAGGCCGAGGGCAGCGCCGCGTTCCAGCGGAAGCTCGATTACCTCGCCGACTTCGGGAAGAGCATCGGGGTGGCGGAAGTGAGCGGCCAGGTGCTGAGCCAGGTGATGCTGTCGGTACTGGACGAGAAGTGGAAGGACCACCTGTACGACCTGGACCAGCTGCGGAACGCGATCCACTATCGGGGCTGGGGACAGAAGGACCCGCTGGTGGAGTACAAGAAGGAAGCGTTCGACATGTTCGAGGACCTGATGCAGGACATTCAGGTCACGTTCGCGGAGCGCTTTCTCAAGATCCAGGTATCGGCGGAGCCGACCCAGGCCCCACCGCCGCCACGCGCGCCGGCCCCTCCGCCGCGACCGGCCTCGGCGGATGACCTTTTCACCGGCGGTGCCAACCCGCCACCTCCGCCGCCGCGTTCTGCGCCGCCGGCGCCACCGGTGCGGACCTCCGCGGGGCCCCTCCGCCCGCAGGGTGGTGCCCTGCCGGACGTGGGTCGCAATGATCCGTGCCCGTGCGGCTCGGGAAAGAAATACAAGAAGTGCCACGGAGTGGGGAAGTAGTCCGCCGGCAGTTCAGGTGGTCGGTACAGGCGAGGCTATCGGGGAGTGCCCACGCCCGGCGCATAGAGCGACGCAATGCGTTCGGCGCGGAAGATGTAGCCCGGGTCGCCCAGAATCTCCCAGACTACCGCGCCCGAGCTATCGTATTCCTGTACCCGGTTGGCGTTGCCGTAGGCCACCAGGATCCGTCCCCCAGGCAATGGCTGGGTACTTCCGCCCAGCAGCGAAGTTACGTCGGGGCTGCTTGAGAAGGCCGCGGTCCGGCGGACAGTGTGCGTCGCCTCGACAAACTCATACCTCTCCGCACGACTCCCTTCCTGTTCTCCCAGATTGTCGAACAGCTGCAGCTGTCCCGGCGCGATCAGCCGGACGCCGTGCTGGCGGGTGAACGGCAGTCCCCGACTCCTCGTTGGTGAACTGGTTGCGCAGTCCGCCCATCCGCCAGATGACGGCGCCCGAAGCGACACTGATCTTGGTGATCTCGCTCAGGCTCCGGAACGACACCAGCAGGTTTCCTTCCGCGTCGAGGTCGAGCGCGTTCCCGTGGGTCCAGTTCACGGTCGGCCCCGTCCGGCTTTGCAGGTCGAGGTCGGTGATGTCGAAGTGATCGAAGGCATTCCATTCGAACAGGAGCGTCCCGGTGGCGCTGACGTGCTGAACCACCGTGCCCGTTACCTGCGCCGCCGCCACACCTCCCACAGACGTCAGGTCCATGAGCCGGGTGTCATCGCACATGAGCCAGTATGACCCGTCAGGCAGGACGATGATGTCGTGGAATCGAGAGTGCAGCCCATTCGCACATCCGAGGGTCCGGGTGATAGTCCCACTAGGATCGATTTCCGCCCATGGCGTCAGGTCGCCGGCCGCGGCGGTGACCGGCTGGGTGAGATACCGCCCCGTGGGTTGGGGCTGGAAGTTGAGCGTCATGCCGCCCGGAAGCTGGCGGTACCACACCACCCGGCCGGTGTTGTCGATCACGATGCCGTAGGCATTTGCCGCGAAGGCGACGAAGCCCGGTGATGGGCTGGAGCCACCCGCCTGGTAGGATGGAAGGTCGGCGGGCAGGTTGCCGGTCGTGAACTCAAGGGTATCGCTCATTGCGGAAAGGTCATTGCCGTACGCAATGACCTGCATCTGGTACACCGTGCCGGGCAGGAGTCCGAGCACGTCCAGCTGCTGCGAGTCGTGCGCGATGGTAGCAGGGGTCGTGCTGTCGAGCGGCGTGCCGAGCAGGCCATAGCGTACCACCACGCTGTCGGCATCGTGCAAGGTAGACGGTCACCACTGCCTGCAGCACGTTGTGCGGGCCAGCGCTAGCCGCGACGCTCTCAATGCCGGGTGGAGTGGGCTCGAGCACCGGGTTGTCATTGCTGCAGGCGCCTGCCAGCCCCGCCATTCCCGCCAGGAGCACAGTACCGCATCGTCTGTGAGCCTGGCGGAAGAGGCGAGTGCTCTGCCGGTGTCGCGTCTCTACTGGCACGTGACCGGAAAGACCAGGTCAGTGGTACTGCTGGCCACGACGTTCACCGTGCGCCGGGTTGTTGCCGTTCACTGTGCAATTGCTGGCGATGTCGATCAGCCGGAAGACATAGCTGCCGGTGGCGACCTTGAACTCGACGGTTCCGGTTGCTGGCAGCACCTTCTGGTCGCAACCGTAGTAGTAATCACACGTGGTTTCGTTCACGACGGAGTAGGAGGCGTCACGGTTCGTGCCGCTCGTAGGTGCCGTCACCCGAACGACAGGTAGAGCGGTACAAGTCACCTGGAACGTGACGTTGGTAGTGCTGCTGGCAGTAGTTGTCACCACCACCGGGTTCGATCCGCTGACGTGCAATTTGGTGCGACATCAGTGAGCCGGACGGTGTATGTGCCTGCGGGCACCAGGAAGAGTGGTGAAGCTTCCGGCCTCCAGCGGCTGGCTGCACGGGCCCAGCGGACAATCACCCGACCCTACCTGGTAAAACGGGTCTGCGTCGGGTCCGGTCGTGGAAACGCTGACGCGAATCGTCGTCATCGCCACGCAGGTTACTGCGAAAGTGATTTCGGTTTCTACGTTTGCCACGACCGTAACGCTGCGCGGATTTGGCAGGGCAACCGAGCAGTTCTGCGCCACACCGGTGAGGGCGATGGTATAGGTGCCCGGAATAAGCGAGAACTCGACGTTCCCGCCAACAGTCAGGTCCCTGATGTTGCAGTCATCGTAGTAGTAATCGCAGGACCCTCGAGGACCCTGAAACTTTCGTCGGGATTGGGGCCCGTCACTGTCGCACTGACGCGCACCGTCCCTGCGGGGGGGCAAGTCACCGAGAAACTGACGTCGACCGTCTGATTTGCCGTGACGGTGACCGCTACTGAACGCGGCTCCGCCACGGTGCATGTCGACGGTACATTGCCCAGGCTCACGGTGTAATTGCCCGGGACCTGCACAATGGTCCCGCTTCCACCCGCCGGCATGCTGGCGCTGCACGGATGCACCAGATCGCATGGATTCACGATCGCTTCATATGGCGACCCGGGCACGGCCCCAGTCGTCGGGGCGGTGATCCGTATCGAGCCGCCTCGAACAACGACGCAGCTCACCGCGAAACTGACGTTGACGGTCTGGTTGACGACAACCGTGGCCGTCACGAACGGTTGCGCCACCGTGCAGTTCGCCGGGACGTTGGTGAGGGCAATGCGTGTAGCTCCCCGGACTCAGCTGGATGGACACGCTCCCGGTCGGGTCGATATCCCTGCCGGGACACACGTAGACTGGATCGCACGGGTCCACGGTAACGAGCCATACTGTCAGCGGCGGAAGTGGGCCGGAGGTTGTCGCGGTCACGCGTACGATTCCGATCGGTCCCGGTGGCGGAGGTGGTGCAAGTTCGGGTCGACCGGAGGTGCGATAATCTTGACCGCGGCTGGAACGTTGAGTGAGCCCTGGGCCCCGCCAATGTCCACCGTATGCAGGCGGAGGTCATAGTCGCCTTTGGGCGCACTGCCCACGAAGGCCAACTTGATCTCCAGTACGGGACCGGAATCGCCAACGAAGTGCCGGATTTCCGCACTGGTCTCGACGTCTGCGCCCGTCGCATGGTTCTTCAGCGAAGCGTCGATCACCTTGTTCAGGCCTGGTCCGGCCACGGTGAATTCGAGCCCGTTGCAAGCGTTACAGGTGGCCGGGCCGTTGATGACCCTGAGCCCGTTGGCCGCCGCCGGCGGCGCACTGGGGTCATCGCCGCACGCCACCAGCAGGCCGACCGTCAAGGTCAGGATGAACTGTCGCATGAAGCCTCCGAGATCGCCCACGGGGTAGCTGACGCCGGCGAGGTGCCGGCAACCGGTCCCTATCTGCGGGACGGGCGTGACGTGGGCGTGATTTGGGCGTTATTTCCCGTTTGGACCTCTCGGCCAGGCCGCCGAGTGGTCCAATTGCGGACTCGCCGGACGTCCCCTATATCATCTCTGATTCAACCATTTAACGGCTGGGGAGGCGTGTCTTGCGCCTGACGGACGGTGTCCAGCAGAAGGATTCCGTGCTCCAGCTCCGGCTGCTGGGCAGCCCGGAGTTTTCGGATGCTGCGGAGCCGGGATTGCACTCCTTGCTGGCGCAGCCGAAGTCGCTGGGAGTCCTGGCGTACATTGCCCTCGCTCCCGCCCCCGGCTATCGCCGTCGCGACACCCTGGTCGGGCTGTTCTGGCCCGGGCAGGACCAGCCGCACGCGCGCGGCGCACTTCGCCGCGTGCTGCATCTCCTTCGTGACGCACTGGGTGGTGGGGCTCTCGTTCGTCGTGGCATCGAGGACATTGCGGTTGCACCGCAGTTACTCACCACGGATGTCGCGGCTTTTGATCAGGCCTGCGCGGAGGGAAACTGGCGTGACGCGCTGGCCCTGTATCGTGGTGACCTGCTGGAAGGGTTCTACCTGTCGGGTGTTGCTCCGGAATTTGACCACTGGCTCGATCAGGAGCGCCTCCGACTGAGGAAGCGCGCGCGCTGGGCTGCTGAACAGCTGTCCGCGTCCGAATTCGCGGCCGGGCATGTTCCGCTGGCTGCCGAATTCGCGTCGCGCGCCGTGAGTCTGTTTCCCGACGATGAGCCTCAGCTGCGCCGGCTGCTTCGGTTGCTGGCTGAGTTGGGAGATGGCGCGGGGGCGAACATGGCTTATCAGATGTTTGCGGACCGGGTGGCGGCCGAGTACGACGCGGTGCCCGCGCCTGAGACCCAGGCGCTGATCGCTACCATCCGGTCGCGTACGGTTCCCCGAGAGCGGTCCTCGGCGCAATCCTTTCAGCCTGGCGCTCCAACTGCTCCTGCCACGGTGACCGAAGGGCGGGTCTCCCCGCCGCCGGAACCAGCATCGTCAGGGCCCGCGTCGGCTTTGCGCGATCGATGGGGTCCTCTTGCGTGGCTGGCGGCGGGACTGCTCTTCGCTGCTCTGGCGTTCTCTACGCTGAGCCGGTAAGCGCCCGACCGGACTACGGGGCTGGCGCAGGTCCCTGCTGAGTGGCGCTGCCGAGCACGATGATCGCGAGCCGGCCGTCGGTGAAGTAGGGATCTCCACCGCCGTTCTTCCCGGTCCGGGATTGCTGGAAGCCGTCGATCCAGGATTCCTGAGATACAGCACCCGCCCTCCTCAAGTCCTCGAGCACATTGTCTCGCTCGGCATCGGTACCCGGCGCGATGTGATGTGTGATCTGTCCAGTGGTGTGGCTCAACCCGACCGACCGGTCGAACGTCGCCCCGGC
Source organism: uncultured Gemmatimonadales bacterium (assembly GCA_963822925.1). Taxonomy (GTDB): domain Bacteria; phylum Gemmatimonadota; class Gemmatimonadetes; order Gemmatimonadales; family GWC2-71-9; genus JAGGAG01. The sequence goes on along the minus strand of CAWGJN010000021.1, from coordinate 59,741 downwards.
AGCCCAGAGTGGGCGTCCCTCGCTGTCCTTTTCCGGTGCGAGCCAGAATCGGATGTGGTGCCGCTCGCTCGGGTCCTCCCCAAACGGGAATTCGAAGGTGAGGTCCTGCTTCTTTCCCCATAGCATCAGCGGACTCACCGGCGCGTCGTCGTACGACCGGTGAAACACGGTGCCCGCCGCGATCTCCAGGCTGCTCTTGAGCGTGATTGGGTCGGCCGGGTGCCATCCCGCCGACAGCATCGCACCAACCACCTGCTCGTGAGTGCCGACAAACACCAGGTTGATCGGGTCACCCGGAATGCCGTTCCCTGTTTCCGAATGTCGTGGCAGTTTTTCCGTGCTGGTCGGCGCGGTCGCGGTCGCCACCCTTTCCTTGCGTTTCCAGAGGAGCGGAAGGGCGAGATAGGCGCTGACCAGCCACAGGACAATCAGGGCAATAATGACTCGGCGCGTCGACATGGGGGTCCGGAGCATCGGGGATCGGTGACCTGCGACTCGAGTTCCCGGGCAAAATACACCTGCCACCGCGTGCGCCGGTTGGCGCGATCCGGGTACCGCCCCGGGACCGGAACCTCCTATGGTCTGCAATGCCCGCCGTCCTCGAATCGCTCCGCAGCATCGACCGTCCGCGCGAGCGACTTCGGGCGCTCGGTGCCGCAGCGCTCGCGACGCCCGAACTGCTGGCCATCATTCTCGGGACCGGAACGCGTCACGGCGATGTGCTGTTCATCGCACAGGCGCTGCTGGCCAGCACGGGCGGGTCGCTCAGGCGGCTCGCGACGCGTCCCGCCACGGAGTGGCAGCGGCACAATGGCGTTGGCCCCGCCAAGGCGGCCCGACTGCTCGCGGCCATCGAACTCGGAATACGTCTGGCTCAGGAGGAGCGGCCGCCGGTCGTTCGCATCCGCGAACCGGAGGACGTCGTTCGCATCTTTGCTCCGCGACTTCGCGACCTGACTGTCGAGGAGTTCCACCTGCTGGCGCTGGACACCCAGTCGCAGGTGCTCCGCGAAGTGCTCGTCACCCGCGGTATCCTGAACAGTTCCCTGGTACATCCGCGCGAGGTGTTCCGGCCCGCCATCGCCGAGGCGGCGGCCGGGATCATCGTCGTACACAACCACCCGAGTGGCGACCCGACACCCTCCGCCGAGGACCGGACAGTAACCCGGCAGCTCGTTGCTGCGGGACATCTGCTGGACCTGCCCGTGTACGACCACGTGATCCTGGCCGGCGACCAGTGGGTGAGCTTTGCCCAGACGGGACTGCTCTAGCGCTTCATGCTCGCGCCCATGCGGCTCCCGTCCCTGCGCCTCCTTGCCCCGGCCTTCCCCTTGCAGCATCCTACATGCTGGGACTTTGCACCCCGGAGCCCGGCTGTGACCGTTACTCGCCCAGACCTCGCCGAAGCATCGCCGGAACTCCGGCGATTGCTGGAGCCGCACCGCGACCGGCTCGATCTCGAGCTGCTCGACCGGGCGCTCCGCTTCAGCGCGGCCGCGCACCGGGGCCAGAAGCGCATGTCGGGCGAGGATTTCATCTCCCACAGCATCGCCGTGGCCCAGATCCTGGCGGAACAGCTGCTCGACACGACATCCATCGCCGCGGCACTGCTCCACGACGTAGTGGAGGATTCGGACGTGCGGGTGGAGGATATTGCCCGCGAGTTCGGCGCCGAAATCGCAAGCATCGTGGACGGCCTGACGAAAATCTCGCACCTCACCTTCCGTTCGTCGGCCGAGGAACAGGTCGAGAACTACCGCAAGCTGCTGCTGTCGATCGCGAAGGACGCTCGCGTCATCATCATCAAGTTGTGCGACCGGTTGCACAACATGCGCACGCTGGAGCCGCTCAACGCGGAGAAGCGCCAGCGGATCGCGCTCGAGACGCGCGAGATCTATGCGCCTCTGGCCCACCGCTTCGGCATGGCGCGCATCAAGGCGGAGCTCGAGGACCTGGCCTTCAAGTTCCTCGAGCCTGAGGATTTCCGCTCCCTGGTGGTACAGGTTTCGTCCAAGAAGGCGGCGCGCGAGCAGCTGATCATCAAGCTGCGTACGCCGCTCGAGTACGAGCTGCGCCACGCCGGCCATCGAGAGCTTCGACATCACCGGGCGACCGAAGCACCTCTGGTCGATCTTCCAGAAGATGAAGCGCCGCAACAAGGGGTTCGACGAGATCTACGACCTGATGGCGCTCCGCCTCATCGTGAAATCGGTGCCGGAGTGCTATCACGCCCTCGGCATCATTCACCACAACTGGACGCCGCTGCAGGAGCGCATCAAGGACTACATCGCCAGCCCGAAGTCGAACGGGTACCAGTCGCTGCATACCACCATCTTCGGCCCCGGCGGCCAGCTGTTCGAGGTGCAGATCCGCACGCAGGAAATGCATCGCACCGCCGAGTACGGCATTGCCGCGCACTGGATCTACAAGACCGACGGGAGCATCGACGAGGTGGCGGAGCACCTGGGCTGGTTCCGCCAGCTCCTGGAACTGCAGCAGGACACGCACAGTCCCGGAGGAATTCCTGGAATTCCTCAAGGTCGACCTGTACCAGGACGAGATCTTCGTCTTCACGCCGCAGGGCGACGTGAAGCAGCTGCCCAAGGGGGCTACGCCGATCGACTTCGCCTACCACGTCCATACCAAGGTCGGCGAGAAGTGCCAAGGCGCCAAGATCAACGGCCGTATCGCACCGCTGCACCGCGAACTCAAGAACGGTGACACGGTCGAGATCCTCACCGGTCCCGCGGCGAAGCCGAGCCGCGACTGGCTCAACCATGTGCGGACGGCACGCGCGCGCCACAAGATCAAGCAGTGGATCAAGCACGAGGAGGAAACCGTCAGCCTCCAGCTCGGCCAGGAGATCCTGGAGCGCGAGCTCAAGAAGCGGCGGCTGAGCGGTGCCGACGAATCCCGCATGGAGCGCGCCGCGGCGGCGCTCTCGCTGGCCGACGCGCGCGGCCTCACCATCGCGATTGGCCGGGGCGATGTGGCCATCGGGCAGGTGGTCCGGGCGCTCTTTCCCGATGCGCCCATGGAGGAGCTGCAGGAACCCAGACCCACAGTGTTCGGGCGGGTCATCGACCGCATCCGCCTGGGTCGCGGCATCAAGATCCAGGGCGTGGACGGGCTCATGGTGCGCTATGCCCAGTGCTGCCAGCCCGTCCCCGGCGACAAGGTGGTCGGCTACGTCACGCAGGGCAGGGGCATCTCAATCCACCGTTCCGACTGCCCCAACCTCCTCACGCTCTCGGCCGACGACCGTCGCGTGGAGATCGACTGGCACGAGACCTCCGGAGAGTCGTTCGTCGTGCGGCTCGACGTGAACGGACACGACCGGCGTGGGCTCTATGCCGACCTGATGCAGGCGGTGAGCGCGTCCGGGACGAACATCAAGGCCGCCGACATCAACACCCGGGACGGCGCCGTATTCGGCAATGTCTTCATCGAGGTGGACAACCTGCCGCACCTCGAGAAAGTCATGAAGGCCATGCGCCGCGTAAAGGGCGTGCAACAGGTTGATCGTCACGAAGAGGGCCAGTCAGGCGCGTCGAAGTCGACGGGATAACATGCCTTACTGGATCCTCAAGACCGAACCGTCGACCTATTCGTTTGCCGACCTGATGAAGGCTGGACGAGCCGTCTGGGATGGCGTCACCAATCCCGTTGCGCTCAAGAATCTCCGGCGGATGGCCGTGGGCGACGAGGTCATGATCTACCACACCGGCAGCGAAAAGGCGGCGGTCGGCTACGCCAAGGTCGTGAAGGCCGCCTACGCCGATCCGAAGGCCGCCGATCCCAAGCTGGTCGTCGTCGACCTTTCGGCAGGGCACCCGCTCCGGGTGCCGGTGACCCTCGCCGCCGTCAAGGCCGATCCGGAATTCGCCGGTTTTGACCTGGTCCGGCTGCCGCGGCTTTCGGTGATTCCGGTCCCGGTCAAATGGTGGTGGAAACTCGTGGGCATGGGTGCCTAGGAGGCTACCGAACAAAGGCCGAATCAGCTTATCTTCCGTCCATGCCTCGCAATGCGTTTCAGGTCGTCGCCCCGTTCCAGCCAGCAGGAGACCAGCCCAAGGCCATCGCCGAACTCACGGCGGGGCTTGTTCGCGGCGACCGGTACCAGACGCTCCTCGGCGTCACCGGCTCGGGCAAGACGCTGACGCTCGCGCACATGCTTGCGAACTACGGCAAGCCGACGCTCGTCCTCTCCCACAACAAGACGCTGGCGGCACAGCTCTACGGCGAGCTTCGCCAGTTCCTTCCAGCCAACGCGGTCGAGTATTTCGTGTCGTACTACGACTACTACCAGCCGGAGGCGTACGTCCCCGCGACCGACGTGTACATCGAGAAGGATGCGTCGATCAACCAGGACATCGAGTCGCTGCGGCTTCGAGCCACCTCGAGCCTCATGGAGCGCGAGGATGTGGTCATCGTTGCCACGGTGAGCGCGATCTACGGCCTCGGCGACCCGGTGGAATACCGGCGGCTCATGGTCACGGTCAAGACCGGCGAAGAGCGCGGACGTGACGCCATCCTCGCTGATCTGGTGCGCATCCAGTATGGGCGCAACGATGCCGCCTTCGAGCAAGGCACCTTCCGGGTGCGCGGGGACTCCATCGAGATCCATCCGGCATACATGGAGCAGGCGTACCGCATCGAGCTATGGGGCGACACGGTGGAACGAATCAGTCGCATCGATCCGCTCACCGGCAACACCATCGCGGTGCTCGATCAGTGCGCCATCTACCCGGCACGCCACTTCGTCACCCAGCGCGCCACGGTCGAGCGCGCAGTAAAGGCCATCCGGGCCGAACTGGCGGAACGCCTGCTCGAGCTCAGGACCGCGGGCAAGCTGCTCGAGGCCCAGCGTCTCGAGTCGCGCACCAGTTTCGATATCGAGATGCTGCTCGAGGTGGGCACCTGCGCCGGCATCGAGAATTACTCTCGCCACCTCACCGGCCGCCTGCCGGGCGAGCGGCCGGCCTGCCTGCTCGATTACTTCCCCGAGGACTACCTGGTCGTGGTGGACGAGTCACACGTCTCGCTGCCGCAGATCGGCGGCATGTTCAACGGCGACCGGGCGCGCAAAACGACGCTGGTCGAGTACGGTTTCCGGCTACCGTCGGCGCTGGATAACCGTCCGCTGCAGTTCGACGAGTTCATGGGTCTGGTGCCGCAGATGATCAACGTCTCGGCGACGCCTGGCGACCAGGAGCTGCGGCTCTCGGGTGGAGTCATTGTCGAACAGATCATCCGGCCCACGGGCCTCATCGATCCCGAGGTCCAGATCCGTCCGGTCAAGGGCCAGGTGGACGATCTGTTGCACGAGATCAGGGAGCGCGTCAAGGCACGCGAGCGTGTGTTGGTCACGACACTCACCAAGCGGATGTCAGAGGACCTCACCGACTACCTGCAGCAGGCGGGGGTGCGGGTGCGGTACCTCCACTCCGACATCGACGCCATCGAGCGTATGGAAATCCTCCGCGGCCTGCGGCTGGCCGACTTCGACGTGCTGGTGGGCATCAACCTCCTTCGCGAGGGTCTGGACCTGCCCGAAGTGTCGCTGGTGGCGATCCTGGACGCCGACCAGGAGGGCTTCCTTCGGTCCGATCGCTCGCTGGTGCAGACGATCGGGCGCGCGGCGCGAAACGTCCATGGACTTGGCATCCTGTACGCGGACCGCATCACCGGGTCGATGCAGCGCGCGCTGGCCGAAATGGACCGGCGGCGCGCCATCCAGCGGGCGCACAACATCGAGCATGGCGTCACGCCGCAGTCGATCGTCAAGTCGCTCGAGGAAGTACGCCTGTCCACTCACGTCGCGGACGCCCGGACCGAGCGGATAAAGCCGGAGGCGGGCCGGACGGAGACGTACGTCGATCCGCACGACCCGAAGCAGCGCGAGGCATTCATGCAGCAGCTGGAGCGTCGCATGCGCGAGGCCTCGGCCAACCTCGAGTTCGAGGAGGCCGCCCTGCTGCGCGATCAGCTCAACGAGCTGAGAGCGATGGTGGCGCCCAACGTGCGGCGAAGCGGGGGCGGTACCGCCATTCGACAGCGTCGGGGCCGGCGATAGGGTGCGTGCGCTGACCGAGCCGGAGCTCGTGCTCGAAGGTGAGCGTCTGGGCCGGGCGCTGGCGCCGGGCGCCGTGGTATACCTGCAGGGTGACCTTGGTGCGGGAAAGACGACCATGGTCCGCGCGATGGCGCGCGGACTCGGGATCGCCGAAGCCGCTTCCAGTCCCACGTATGCGCTTGTGCACCGGTACGCCGGCAAGCGGGGTCCCGTCTTTCACCTCGACTGTTTCCGGTTGCAGCAACCCGAGGAATCGGCGGATGTAGACTGGGAGGGCCTTGCTGCCGAGGGTGATGCGCTGCTCATTGAGTGGCCTGAACGCGCGGCCGGATGGGCGCCGGCACCGACGCTCCGGGTGCGGCTGACGCACCTTGCCGACCCGTCGGTGCGGGGCCTCGAGGTCGGCTGATGCGGCTTGCCATCGATACTGCAACGAGCCGACTCTCCGTCGCGCTTGGCCGTGCGGCCGCCGACGCCGATCACGAAGAGGTCGACGGCGCACGGCAGCATGCCGCCGCGCTTCTGCCCGCCATCGACCGGTTGCTGGTCCGCTCGGGAGTAACGCGCGCAGCCATTACCTCCGTCGTGGTGGCCGACGGGCCGGGCAGTTTCACGGGCCTCAGGGTCGGCGCAGCGGTGGGAAAGGCACTGGTGGTGGCGGGCGGCGTGGAGTTCTGGACGGTCCCATCGCTCCTCACGCGCGCATATGCCGGCGCCGGGCCGGGCCGCATCACCGTGGGCGTGTCCGACGCCCTGCGGGGGCAGTGCTATGCCGGCGCCTGGCTCTGGCTCGCTGGTGGCATCGAGACCATCCTTCCACCCGAGGCGCGGACGCCGGCCGGGTTGCGGGCGGCGCTGCCGCGTCCCGATGCGGTGATCGGCGAGCTGCCGGCGGCCACGGCGGCGCTGCTCGCGGACTGGGCGCCACACCTCGATCTTGTGCATCACGTCGACGCGCGGCTGATGCTCGACCTCGTCGACCGACCGGGCGGCGCATGTCGCGTCACCGAGCCGCTCGCATGGGAACCGGATTATGGCCGTCCCGCAGAAGCCCAAGCCCTCTGGGAAGCCCGTCACGGGCGCGCGCTACCGCATCCGTCGGGCGGTAGTGGCTGACGCACCCGCGCTGGTGGCACTCGAGCGCGCGTGCTTCGGCGACCCCTGGGCCGAATCGTCGTTTCGCGAGGCGCTGGAGACCCCGTGGACTTTCGGGCTCGCGGCGGACGACGCGGGAAAAATCGTTGGCTATCTTATCGGCAGGGACGTAGCCGGCTCGGGCGAAGTTTTGAACCTCGCCGTGGACCCGGCGCAGCGGCGCAGCGGTATCGCCAGAGCACTGCTGAAGGAGGGGCTGCGAACGCTGGGCGAGCGGGGCGCGGAGGAAGTATTCCTCGAGGTTCGCGCGTCGAATTCGGCCGCGATCGAATTGTACCGGGCGTCGGGATTTCGGCCTGTGGGCGTGCGATCCGACTACTATCGGAATCCGCGGGAGGACGCGCTGGTGCTGCGCCTGGGCTTCACCGGCCTGGCGTAGCTTCGGTATCCCCGGCGGCTAATTGATGAATTCCGGGACGAGCCCACGCCGTACCATGGGTAACGTCCACCGTGTTGCTCGAACTCTTGTACCGTGGAGGCACCCGTGAGCCGCAGTCTCAACAAGGTCACCCTGATCGGCAACCTCGGGGCGGACCCCGAAGTTCGCAGCACCCAGAACGGCGGCCGTGTCGCCACGCTCTCGGTCGCGACAAGTCGCCAGTGGAAGGGGCAGGATGGTCAGATGCAGGAGAAGACGGAGTGGCACCGCGTCATCTTCTGGAACTCGAACTACTCCAAGCTCGCAGACATTGCCGAGAAGTATTGTCGCAAGGGCGAAAAGATCTACGTCGAGGGCAGCATCGAGTACCGTTCCTGGCAGGACAAGGAAGGCCAGACGCGCTACACCACTGAGATCCGCGGCAACGAGCTGATCCTGCTCGGTGGTCGCGCAGGTCAGGGAGCTGAAAGCTTCACGCCGGCCAAGGCGGCGGCTGGGGCGCCGGCCGGGGGAGCGAAGGGCAAGGAGGAGTCCTTCGACGACTTCCCCGACGCCCTGGATGGTGCCGACGACGACCTCCCCTTCTGAGGCAGGACGCCCAGACACCATGCATGACTCTGCGCCGGTGGCACCGCTGGGGGTGTTACCGGCGCTGAAGCGTTGATGCAAGTCATTGAGAAAGAATGCGTTACGGCGAAGGTCGTCGGCTGCAATCCGTGGCGCTGATCTTGCTTTTCCGGTGGACGAGGCTTGAGGCTTATTGCGCCTCGCAACCTCGATGACACCCACTTCCGTTCTCGAACGCCGTTGGGAGAGATCCGATGCCGCACCTCGATCCTGTTGCGTCGCGGACTGACCGCATGTCACCTCGCCGTTGGTATGTCGCCATCGGGGTGCTTCTGGCGATGCCCGCTGCCGCGCTCGCGCAGGCACCGGCCACGCCGCAGACGCATTCCGTGCGGCCCGGAGACACGCTCTGGTCGCTCGCACAGTCGTATCTCGGTGATCCGCTCTTGTGGCCCGAGATCTACCGCCTCAACACCGATGTGGTGGAGGATCCCCACTGGATCTATCCCGGCGAGGTGCTGCGCCTCGCGGCTGGTGAAGGGGTGAAGTCGGTTCCGGCCGAGGACACGCCACCCCCGCCCGAAGCAGTGGCGCAGGCGCCGGCGGCACCGGGTGCCAAGGTGGATTCGGTCGAGGATCCCAACTTCAAGGAAACCATCGAGGAAACGGCCGACGACTACGATCCGGACGCGCCGCTGTTCCCTCAGATGGGCGCGATGTCGCAGGCCGCCCGCGCGACCGTGAAGGCGTATACCGAGAGGAACTATCGGGCTATCCGGCGCGACGAGTTCTACTCGGGCGGCTTCCTCACCGAGGGCCAGGATCTCCCGTTCGGCCGCATCGTCGGACGCACCGCGTCACCGATGATCGCGTCGATCAGCAACTTCGGCGTCGCCAAGCTTTACACCGATCTTGCCGTGTCGCCGCCCAAGGGCGCGTCGTACGAGATCGGCGACACGCTGATGATGCTGGAAAAGGGCTGGAACGTGAACAACTTCGGCTTCATGGTGTGGCCGACCGGGATTGGCGTGGTCAAGCGCATCGATGAAGGCCGGCCGATCCTGACGGTCACGCACATCTTCTGGAGCATCTATCCGGGGCAGTGGCTGCTGCCGCTGGAGAAGTTCCCCGCCAGTTCCAAATCGCGGGCGGTGCCGATCACCGACGGTATCTCTGCAAAGGTTCTCGGATGGCCGCGTAGGCCGTACATGCAGCTTCCGCAGGAGTACTTCTATATCGACAAGGGCGAGAAGGACGGCGTGGCTCTTGGCGACATCTGGGAGGTGCGACGGGCGTCGGGTGGCATTTCGAATAGTGGGACCGTGCTCACCAGCGAGAACATGGCCACGGTTCAGATCGTCAATGTGCGCGAGCACAGCGCCACGGCCCTGATCCTCAACGTCAAGTACGCGGTGTTTTCGGTGGGGACGCCGGTAGTGCAGGTGGCCAAGCTGCCGCAGTAACGCCTCCCGACGGCAGACCTGGCCAAACATGAGCGGCGCTCCCTCGGGGGCGCCGCTCATGTGTTGTGACTCTCCTCACCCAGTCCGCTCCCGCTGCCGGTTCGCCCGTCTATATTGCGGGGCGATCAAGGGTTACGCCCCGTCCCGCGGCGGAAGAGGGACGCGTTCTCAACACGACGAAAGGTCTTGCATGAGCGGACGGGTGCTGGTGACCGGGGGCGCGGGATTCATCGGATCCCATATCGCCGAGGCGTTTCTGGGGGCAGGGTGGGAGGTGGTGGTGCTGGACGACCTCTCCCGCGGCCATGCGCACAACGTTCCGAGCCAGGCGAGGCTGGTGCAGGCGGACATCCGTTCGCCCGACGCACGGAAGCTCCTCGTGGACGGACGGTTCAAGGTACTCTGCCATCACGCCGCGCAGATCGACGTGCGGGTATCGGTGGATCAGCCCGCGCTTGATGCCTCGATCAACGTAGTCGGCTTCGTGAACCTGCTGGAAGGTGCCGGTGACGGTGGCGTCGAGCGCGTGGTGTTCGCCTCGAGTGGCGGCACCGTCTACGGCGACCCCACTGAAATCCCGACCCCGGAGACTGCGCCCAATTGCCCTATTTCTCCCTATGGGGCGAGCAAGCTTGCCGGGGAACACTATGCGCGCATGCTGGGCGCACTGCGCGGATTCGACGCGGTATCGCTGCGCTATTCCAACGTGTTCGGCCCGCGACAGGACCCGAAATCCGAAGCGGGGGTCGTCTCCATCTTCGTGTCACGCCTGCTCCAGAAGCGCCCCCTCACCATTTTCGGCGATGGCAAGCAGACGCGCGACTATGTCTTCGTGAGGGACGTGGCGCGGGCCAATCTGCTCGCCGGTACCTGCGCCCCTCCAGCCGCGGATGTGCACGAAGCCCGGGCTTTCAACATCGCCACCTCGAAAGAGACCTCCGTGCTCGAGCTGGCCGACACCGTGGGGCGCGTGATGGGCGTCCAACCGGTACTCGAGTTCGCGCCGACCCGCCCCGGTGAATTGCTGCGAAGCGCGCTGAATGTGCGCAAGGCAGAGGCACTCCTGGGCTGGACACCCGAGTACAGCTTCGAGAACGGCCTTCCCCAGCTGATCGACTGGTTCAAAAAGGAGAACGCATGATGCTCCAGGTGGGCGGTGCCCTGCCAACCACTCCGCTCGAGCTGCTGCTCATCTCGAGCGTCGAGACCAAGGTGGTGCTCGCCATCCTGCTCGTCTTCTCCCTCATCGCCTGGTTCATCATCGTGCTCAAGTGGTGGCAGTTCCGCCGGCTGCACCGGCAGGGCGGAAAGTTCTTCGCCGAGCTCGAGCGCTCGACACGCCTCCAGGAAGGCTATCACGCGGCGATGAAGCAACCGCCGTCGCCTTACAACCGGCTTTTCCGTGAGGCGATCAATTTCTACTCCGAGCTGCGGCCGGGCGCGCTGAAGGAGGAAGTGCAGCGGACCCCGCTCACCTCCACGCAACTCGAATCGCTCAAGCTGGTGCTGATGAAGGAAGTGTCGATGGAAAAGGACATGCTGAGCCGCTACATCCCGTGGCTCGCCACCGTCGGCGCCGTGGGTCCCCTCATGGGACTCATGGGCACCGTGCTTGGCGTCATGGACGCCTTCATCGGCATTTCGTCGAAGGGCTCGGGGAACATCAGCGCCGTAGCGCCGGGCGTGGCTGAGGCGCTGATCGCCACCGTTGCTGGCCTCGGTGCGGCGATCCCGGCCGTGATCGCATACAACCTCTACGTACACAAGGTCCGCATGCTGGCCGGTGAACTCGAGGGCTTCGCGGCGGAACTGATTGGCACGATGGCGCGCGAGGGGATGGTCTGACGTGGGGGCCCTGAGCGGGTTCCGTGGCGACGACGACATGGCGCTCAATGCCGACGTGAACGTCACGTCTCTGGTGGACGTGGCTTTCGTGCTGCTCATCATCTTCATGATCGCCGCGCCAATGATGCAGGGCGGTGTCGACGTGGACCTGCCGCGTGCCGCAGCGAAGCCACTCACGGCAAAGCAGGGGATCGTGGTTTCGCTCGACCGGCAGGGCAAGATCTTCCTCGACGAGACGCCGGTGAGCTACCGCGACTTCCGGGCGACGTTCCGCTCGATCGTCGCGACCCGAAAGCCTGACGCGGTGTACCTCCGCGCCGACAACCGCGCATCCTACGGGGATGTCGTCCGGGTCGTGGCCGTGATCCGCAACTCGGGGGTGCGGAACCTTGGCCTCGTGGCCGAGGATGAGGAAACAAAATGAGGGGCCGGACCTCGACAGCCGTCGACGGGCCTTCGGCCACGGTGGGCATCACCGGGTCGCTGATCGTTCACGTCGCGGCGGTCCTCGTCTTCTTTGTGGTGATTCCAAAACCGGTCCTTGGTCCACCAGTCTATGCCGTGGAGCTGGTGGCCGCTCCGCTGCCGACCACAGCCCGGCGGGTGGCTCCCGAGGCCGTCACGCGGCCGCCCGAGCCTGCGCCGCCGCCAGAGGCTCCTGCGCCGGCGCCGCCCAAGCCATCCAAGGCGGACGCGGTGAAGCCCAAGGCCAGGACCGAGCAGGCGCCGGCGCCAACCAAGCCGGTGCAGGCCGCCGAGAAGCCGGTCGAGAAGGCCCCGCCAACGAAGAGTGAAACGCAGCCACTCCCGGGCGAGACACCAGGCACCGGCAACGATGTGGCCAACATCAAGATCCCGGGTATCGAGTTTCCCTATCCGGAGTATCTCCGGAACATCATGAACCAGGTGCTGCGTCGCTGGAACGCGCCCAACAACCGGCTTCGCGCCGAGGTCGCGTTCCTCATCCTCAAGGACGGTTCGGTGCGCGACATTCGATTTCTCAAGCGTTCGGGCAACTTCAGCTTCGATCTCGAGGCACAGGGCGCCATCGAGGCCGCCGGGAACGGCAATGCGTTCGGCCCGCTCCCTGATGGGTGGGATGCCAACGTGCTCCCGGTGACCTTCGTGTTCGAGCCGCGTCAGTGACGCGCGCGACACGTGCACGCAACGTCACGATCGGTCGCGTTGCCGCGGCGATCGTGAGCCTGGTGTGCGTTGCCGCTCCGGCGGCCGCCCAGGATTCGGTGCCGCAGCAGGGCGGCGTCCGGCTGACCCTGCGATACGATCCCGGTAACCGGCCGTCGCTCGTCATTGTGCCCGGGGCCGGCCTGGATTCGGTCCGCGCCATCCTCAAGCGCGACCTCGATTTCAGTGATCGGTTCGAGACGATCATCCAGCCCGATGCGGAGAGTGTTGCCGCCGGCCCGGTGGGCCCGCTCAACTACGCGCTGTACAAGAATTTCGGGGCGGCGTTCGCACTCGAGCTCGTGCAGTCGGCCGGCCAGACGACGGTGCGCCTGCACGACGTCAACGGCGGGCGTGTGCTCAACACGACCGACACCCGGTTTGCGGACGCCGCAGACCCTGCCCTGCGCATGCAGGTGCACCGCGCCAGTGACGAGGTCGTGCGATGGGTGACGGGCACGCCAGGCGTCGCCGCGACGCGCATCGCGTTCGTGTCGGGTGGGCGCGTCATGCTGATGGATTTTGATGGTGCCGGGATCACCGCACTCACGCCTGCGGGACAGACCGCGCTGTCGCCGGCCTGGTCGCCCACCGCGGATCGAATCGCCTACACCAGGCTGGGCGAAGGCAAGGGCCCGGTGGTGATCCAGCGTCTGGCCGGCGGTGCGCCCCAGGTGGTGCCCGGATCGGAGTCGGCGCTCAACATCACGCCGATGTTCTCGCCCGACGGGCAGTTCCTCGCCTATGCGCAGGCCGGGGAGCAGGGCACAAACATCCAGGTGGCCAACGTGCGGGACATGTGTTGCGTACAGCGGTTGACCACGGGTCGCTTCGCGGACAACCTTTCACCGACCTATGCGCCCGATGGCCAGCGCATCGCCTTCGTTTCCACCCGGGCCGGTCCTCCGCAGATCTACGTGATGGAGGCCAATGGCACCGATGCGGAACTGCTCGTGCCCTTCGACTATGGTGTGACGGGCAGCTCCAATGCTCCGGAATGGTCTCCCGACGGGGTGTCACTCGCGTTCCACCGCGAGGTGTCCGGGGGGCCCCAGATATTCGTTCTCGACGTGGCAGGACGCCGGCTGAAGCAGTTGTCGTCATCCGGCCGCAACGAAGACCCGACGTGGGCCCCCGATGGCCGTCACATCGCGTTCGTCTCCGATCGCACGGGGCAACGGCAGATCTGGGTCATCGACACCGAAACCGGGCGCGTGCGCGCGATAACCACTGGCGGGGTAGCGAGACTCCCTGCCTGGTCGCGCCGCCTGCCTTGACAGCAAAACCACACCCAGGAGAGTCATCATGACACGTTCCTCGCTGCTCGCCGTCGGTGCCTTCGCGTTCGTCGTCGCATGCGGGGGCAAGAAGCCCCCGGAGGCGCCGGCGCCGGAGCCCCAGCCGGCCGAGGCTCCTGCGCCCGCTCCAGCTCCGGCGCCGGCGCCGGCCCCCGCCCCGTCTGATGATGCGGCCGCGGCAGCGCGCGCGGCAGCCGAGCGCACTCGTGCGCTCACTGCCGACCTCTCGGCGATGATTCATTTCGACTACGACAAGTCGGATATCCTGCCGGAGGACAAGGCAAACCTCGACCGCAAGGCGGCGATTCTCGCCGCCAACCCCGCCGCGCGAATCCAGATCGCGGGCAACTGCGACGAGCGCGGCTCCACTGAGTACAACCTCGCGCTGGGCAACCGGCGCGCACTTGCGGCGAAGCAGTACCTCGTGAGCAAGGGCGTCGACGGCGGGCGCATCGAGACCGTGTCCTACGGTTCCGAGCGCCCGATCGCGCAGGGCTCGAATGAAGCTGCGTGGGCGCAGAACCGGAACGACCAGTTCCTGCTCACAGCTGGCGGCTCCAACCTCGTTTCGCCGCAGTGAGACGAGCCATAGCCGCGGCGTGCCTGGCCGGTGTCGCCGCCTGTGCGACGCCGGCGCAGGTGCAGCAGGTCGAGACCCAGGTCAACGTGCTGCGTGCCGATACCCGCCGCTCCGACTCGGCCAGCGCGGTGCAGTTGCGTCAGATCCTCGTGCTGCAGCAGCAGATGATGGATTCCATCGCGGCCACCAGGCGGTCGCTGAATGAAATGAAGGGGGGCCTGTCGAATGACATGCTTGCGGTGCAGCAGCAGTTGCTGCAACTGCAGGAGCTGACCGGGCAGAGCCAGCGGCGGCTCACCGATCTTCGTTCGCAGCTGGAAGCGCGCGGAGGAGCGATCGATGCCGGCCCGATGCCGGCCACGCCCGGGGCCCCGGTCGATTCGGGTGCGGCAGCCCCCGCGGCGGCCGCCGCCTCGGCGCAGCAGATGTACGATGCCTCCCTCGCCCAGCTGCGTCGAGGAAGTGCGGCCACCGGGCGGGCTGGACTGCGCGAGATGCTGCAGGCCTACCCGAAGAGCGATCTCGTGCCCGACGCGCTCTACTTCGTGGGACAGAGCTTTTCCTCCGAGAACCCCGACTCCGCCTCGGCGTACTATCGCAAGGTGGTAAAGGAATATCCCACCTCCTCGCGGGCGCCGGCGGCGCTCTACGGGCTCGGACTGCTGGCCGAGCGTCGCGGTGACAAGGCGGGCGCGCGTGACGCCTATAATCAGCTCCTCAAGAGCTATCCCAAGTCCGACGAGGCGGCTCTTGCCCGCGACCGGTTGAAGGCCATCGGGCGCTGAGCCTGGCCGGACCTGCATGACGGTACCCGGCGGCGAAATGCCTTTCCTCGATCACCTCGAGGAGCTCCGCATGCGGTTGTTGCGGGCCCTGGGGGCGATCGTCGTGGGGTTCGGCGTCGGGCTCTGGCTGGTGGAGAAGCTGCAACTCGTCGCCCTGCTCAAGGCCCCGATCGCGTCTTACCTGCCCAGCGGCAAGCTCACGTTCACAAGTCCCACCGAGCCGCTGATGATTGTGTTCAAGCTCGGTTTCGTGGTGGGGCTGCTGCTGGCGTCACCGGTGCTGATCTATCAGGCGTGGGCGTTCCTCTCCCCGGCACTGTATGACCGGGAGCGGAAGGTCATTTTCCCCGCGCTGGTGATGGGACTCGGGCTCTTCCTCGTGGGCGCGAGCCTGGGGTACATCTTCGTGGTGCCGCAGGCCCTGCGCGTCTTCTTCAGCTTCCAGGCCGAGTCGCTGCAGCCGATGATCACGTACGATGCCTGGTTCGGCTTCGTGCTGCAGATCGTGCTCGCGCTCGGACTTTCCTTCGAGCTGCCGCTTGTCATCATCATCTTGGCAGCGCTGGGGGTCGTGACCCCGGCCGGCCTGCACCGCTTCCGGCGGTATGCGGTCGTGCTCTCGTTCGTAGCCGGAGCGGTCCTCTCGCCCGGCGCGGACGTGTTCTCGATGCTGATGATGACGGTGCCGCTCCTGCTGTTGTACGAGATCGGCGTGGCGGGCGCCGCGATGATCGCGCGCCGGCGTCTGCGCGATCAGCGGGCAGCGATGCTTCCGGTGCTGTTCTTTGCCCTGCTGCTGGGTGGCCTGGCGACACCCGCCGCGGCCCAGGGGGTTCCCACTCCGGGACGTGCGGCGGGACAGGATACAACGCGCGCCCCACCGGGCCGCGCGCCCGGTCAGGTGCTCGACACGGCCCAGGCCCGGCGGCTCGGCCTACCCACCGCTCCCTCACAATCCTTCGCTCCGGAGGATTCCGCCTACCGCTCCCTGCTCGGGCGTCCCGGCTACACCGTCACCAAGTATCGCGCCGACTCCGCCGCCATCCTGGCGGTTGAGAAGCAGCTCATGCTCATGGGCCATGCGATGACGGAGCGCGAAGGTACCACCATGGAGGCGGACGACATCACCTATACCCAGCCGGATTGCATGCTCGAGGCTACCGGCGACCCACGGATCTTCAATGAGGGCCAGGTCCTCGTTGGCGAGAAGATCGAGTACAACACCTGCCGGTCGCGTGGTGTCTTCACCGATGCACTCACCAATTTCAAACAGGGGAGTACGACCTGGTTCCTGCGCGGTGACGTGGCCAAGGATTCGCTCAACAACCGGATCTTCGCCGGTCACGGCGACATCACGAGCTGCGACCTGCCGATCCCGCACTATCACTTCAATGCGCGCGAGATCAAGTGGGTGTCGAACACGGTGCTGGTGGCACGCCCGGTGGTGCTGTACATCCAGGACGTTCCGGTTCTGTGGCTCCCGTTCATCTTCCAGGACCTGCGGCCCGGACGTCACTCGGGCCTGCTGATTCCGCAATTCGGGTTCTCCGACATCATCCGTCCATCGCCCAGCTACTCACGACAGATCACGAACGTGGGGTACTACTGGGCGACGAACGACTACATGGACATCACCGGGCGCATCAACTGGTTTTCGGGGCGTTACGTGGCGCTCGGCTTCCAGACCGACTACCGCTGGCTCAACCGCTTCCTGAGCGGCACGTTCGCGATCAACAAGCAATGGCAGTCGGGCGGGGGTTCGGGGTTCGAACTGCGCTGGGATCATGCCCAGCGGTTCAGCCTCACCACCGACATGAGCCTGTCGGTCGGCTATGCGAGCAACACCCAGATCATCAACAACAATGCCATCGACCCGCTGATCAACACCCAGCAGATCAGCAGCCAGGTGCGGTTTACCAAGAAGTACCGCTGGGGCAGCATCAACCTGGGCGGCAATCGCCGGCAGGATATTTCCAACAACAGCTATACCCAGCAGCTTCCGTCGCTCACGATATCGCCGAAGCCCATCGGCCTCGGCTCCAACTCGACCTGGTCTCCCGATTTCTCCCTGAGCCAGGACCAGGCGGTGGACCAGCCGCGGGGCTACCTGAAATTCGTCACGCCATCGGGAGGGATCGACTCGGTCCAGCTGAATGTCGACACCCGCACCACCGCGCTCCGGCTCGCCACTCCATTCCGATTCGGCAGCTTCAACTGGCAGAACACCGTCCGGTACACGGATGCGACGATCTCGGGGCGCGACTCCACGTTCGCGGTGCTGCCGGACACGAGTACCACGAATCCGAACGACTCGATTGTCGAGGTGCGGTACTTTGCCGGCAGCTTTCGCAGCGAGTTCGACTGGGATACCGGCATCAACCTTCCCTTCCTGCTCCGCGGCACCTGGAAGATCCAGCCGACCATCGGTGTGCAGAACGTCACCGGGGGCGCCTTTGCCATCCGGAATCGCAACACGGATGGCGACTGGGTGGTGCAGGGCAAGCGCGCACGCTTCAGCCTGTCGATGACGCCCACTTTCTTCGCCTTCTTCAACGTGGGGTTCATTCCTGGACTGAGCCGCATGCGCCACAGCATCAATCCGCTCCTGACCTGGTCGTTCGCCCCGGCAGCAACGGTGCCCGAGGCCTATGCCGCGGCGATCGCCCTTCCGGGGCAGGAGCTGATACTCCGGAGCCAGCCGGAGAACCTCCTCACGCTGTCGCTCAACCAGAACTTCGAGGTAAAGGTGAGGCCGGCGCCCGAGGACACGCTGGGAACGCAGGCAAGAAAATTCCGCCTCCTCAGCATCCAGACCAGTCCATTCAGCTACAACTTCCAGCGGGCCGGCGAGCCCGGGGGCAGCGGGTGGATAACGCAGCAGGTGACGAACTCGGTGCTGAGCGACCTGTTGCCAGGCTTTTCCACGAGCTTCACGTTCGACCTGTGGCGCGGTCTCGCGGGAGTGGACACGTCGCAGTTCTCGCCGTTCCTCAACAACCTGACCATGAACTTCAGCCTCTCGACCGCGACGTTCCAATCGCTGTTCGGGGGCGCGCAGAAGGGGGCAGGCGGCCTGGCGGGTGGTGCGACGCAGAGTGTGCTCAACGACCCCAACCGCGACAACTACCTGCAGAACCAGGGGAGCCGCCCGATCCGGCCGGCCACCAGCTACAGCAACACGGGAGCCGGCGCGCAGCGGGGGTTCACCTCGAACTTCGCGTTCACCCTCAGTCGCTCTCGCTCGTCGAGCTATCCCCCCCCACTGATCAAGCCGGATGACCAGATCTCATTGCAGTACACCTTGCAATTCTCGCCCACCCAGTTCTGGGCCGCGTCGTGGACGGCACAATACAACTTCAGCCAGTCGCGGTTCGAATCCCAAACCGTATCGCTGCAGCGGGAGCTGCACGAATGGCGGGCGTCATTCCGCTTCGTCCGGAATGCGAACGGCAACTTTGCATTCTTCTTCTCGATCTTCCTGACCGACCTGCCCGACCTGCGATATGACTACCAGCAGACGACGTTCGAGCAGTAGGTGTCCTTGACGAGTGACGGAATCTGTCCTTGCAGCACGAAGGGTGAACGGTCAACGGCAAAGGGGTGCCTCCCTCGACCGACGTATCCCGTTCACCCTTCACCGTTTACCGTTCACGCCCTGCTGGCATACTCCCTGCTCCTCGGGCCACGTATCACCTCATGGAGACGTACCACCATGTCCCGCTGGCCCCTGCTTGCGCTGGTCCTCCTCGCGGCCTGCTCCTCCTACGACTACGTCGCGCCGGGTGGCGGCACGTTGCCGCCGCCGACCAACCTCTTCTATGAGGTTACCTCCGGTGGCCCGGCCACCGTACCCGTCGCAACGCTGCTGGAATGGGACCAGGTAGGTGATGGCAGCGTCAGCGCGTGGAACGTCTATTCCCGCAGCTCGACCGCGCAAGCGTTCCTGCTCCGAGGCACGACGACGTCGAACAGCTTTCACGACCAGGGCGTGCCGGAGCTGCAGTACTATGTCACGGCGGTCGACTTCAATGGATTCGAGTCGCCCGGCAGCAATATCGTCACCGTCGATGAACGGCTGACGCTGCCACGGGTAAACGAGCTGTTCTCCACCAGCCTTGATGGTGCCGTCGCACTTGCCTGGACCGACAACCCGTTTGCCAGCGATCCCGCAGGGTTCCGCAACTACCGGGTGTTCAGCACGCCGTACAACCTGGACACCGATACCTGCCTCTCCACCGGATGGGTCCTCGAAGGAACGACCGTGGCACCGGAGTTCATCGCAGGAGCGTTGCCCAACGGTCAGCCTCGCTGCTTCGGCGTATCTGCTGTCAGTATCGAGGGCTTCGAGAGCCTTTGGTCACCGATTGTCACCGACACGCCGCGCCCGGACGCGCACAACATTGCGATCGACGCCACCCAGTTCGATCCCGCGCAGAGCGGCTTCCGTTTCTGGCGCGACCAGAACGCCGATGGCCTGGTGCAGGACCCCGAACTGGGACTCATCCTGCCGGGCGCCTCGCCCGACGCCGACTTCTCGATTGAGCGGGATGGCTCGGGCCAGCTGTGGCTGACGCCGGTTCGCGCGCAGGCGTCAGTCGCGGTCTACGGCGGCGGCCCGGTTGCCGACCTCACCTCGATCGACATCGCGCCGGTTGGCGGGTACAGCCACACGCCGGTCCAGTTGCAGCCGGGCTATGGGTATGTGGTGCAGATCAGCGGCTCGGCCGACGGATTCCTGCGCTATGGCGCGCTCAGGGCCACGCACGTCGGGCGCGATTTTGTCATCATCGACTGGTCCTACCAGACGGACCCGGGAAATCCGCAGCTGATTCGCGTGAGATAGCAGGGCAGCAAGCAGCAAGCAGCAGGCGGCATGGGCTGATTCCCTGACTTCCTGCCGCCTGCTGCTGTGGCGGTCTGTCCGTCCGGTTATTTTGGCCCATGCCTCAAAACCTCATTCTCGACGGCTCGTCGCTGACCATCGCTGAAGTGGTCCGCGTCGCGCGCGATCCCGCCGCCCGGATCGGCGTGGCGCCCTCGGCGCGCGCGATACTCGGTGCGAGCCGTGCGCGGGTCGACGCCGCGGTGGCGACGGGCGCCACGATCTACGGCATCAACACGGGGTTCGGGAAGCTCGCGAACGTGCGGATCGCCCCCGACCAGCTGGAGCAGCTCCAGGTCAACCTGATCCGGAGTCACGCGGCCGGGGTGGGTTCACTCATGCCCGCGGATATCGTGCGAGCGGTGATGGTCCTGCGTGCCAATGTGCTCATTCGCCCCACGAGCGGGGTACGGCCCGAACTGGTTGATGCCCTCGTGGCGCTCATCAACAGCGGTCTTGTGCCTGCGGTGCCGGAACAGGGAAGTGTGGGCGCGAGCGGAGATCTCGCCCCCCTGAGCCATATCGCGCTGGCCCTTATGGGCGAGGGAACGCTGGCTGATGGTCGCGCGGCGGGAGCGGCACTGCTCGCGGCCGGACTTGCGCCATTCAGCTTTGCACCGAAGGAGGGCATCTCCTTCATCAATGGCACGCAGGCGCAGACGGCCATGCTCGCCTTGCTGGTATACGATGCGGACCTGATATGGCGAACCGCCGTGGGGGCAGCCGCGATGTCACTGGAAGCGCTTCGGGGAACCCCAGTGCCACTCGATCCGCGCATCCATGACAACCGGCCTCACCCGGGCCAGATTGCGGCGGCCGCACTGATGCGCCAGTTGCTGGAAGACAGCGAGATCCGCGAGTCGCACCGCGAAAACGACGACCGGGTGCAGGATGCCTACAGTCTTCGTTGCTCGCCGCAGGTACTCGGAGCAGTGCTCGATGCAATCCGGTTCGTCGAGGGGGTGGCGAGGATCGAGCTCAACGCGTCGACCGACAATCCGCTCGTGTTCGAGTCGGGCGAGGTGCTGTCGGGGGGGAACTTTCACGGACAGCCGGTGGCGCAGGCGCTCGACATTCTGGCGATCGGGATGACGACGCTGCAGGCCATTGCCGAACGTCGGGTCGAGCGCCTGGTCAACCCGGACCTCTCGCAGGGCCTTCCCGCCTTCCTCACCGACAATCCCGGGCTGTCTTCGGGATACATGATGGTGCAGATCACCGCGGCCTCACTGGTCGCCGAGTCCCGCAGCATCGCGATGCCGGCCAGCATCGGGTCCATTCCGACCGACGCGAACCAGGAGGACTTCGTCCCGATGGGAATGGCGGCCGCCTTCAAGGCGTCGCGGATCCTTCGTAACGCTGCGCTGGTTGTCAGTGCCGAACTGCTCTGCGCGGCCCAGGGGCTCGAATTCCTGAAGCCCCTGCGCCCAGGAAAGGGCGTTGCCGATCTTTATTCCCGGGTACGTGCTCCGCTAGGCGGCGTACCTCCACTCGGCGCCGACCGGCCACCCGCCCCCGACCTGGAGCGGCTTGCCGCAAAGGTGCTAGCGGGGGAGCTTGCGCCTTCCTATCTTCCCTAAGTGCAAGCCGCTCCTGAGTTTCCCTTATCGCCGGACCGAGCCGAATGAATCTGGAAAAGCTCAAGGATACGGCGCGGAAATACGAGCAGAAGGAGGATTGGCGGCGGGCCATCGACGTCTACCTCAAGGCTATCCAGGAATTCGAATCGGGAAAGGAACCGCATCCCGATCTCTCGCTGTACAACCGGGTCGGCGACCTGTACATGAAGGTGAACGATCCGGCTGCGGCGGTGCGTTCGTACGAGCGCGCAGCCGACCTCTACACTGAGCAGGGCTTCCTCAACAACGCGATCGCGCTGTGCGGCAAGATCCTCCGGGTAAACCCGGGACGGGTGCAGACGTATTACAAACTTGCGCAGATCCACGCGCGCAAGAACATGCTGCTCGAGGCAAAGCGAAACCTCATCGAATACCTCGAGCGAATGAACCATGCCGGCGAACTCGATGCCGCGTTCGATGCGGTGAAAGTCTTTGCCGATCATTTCCCGGCCAACCAGGAAATTCGCTTCATGCTCATCGAGCTGTTGCGCGCTGCGTCCCGGGAGGACGAGGCCCGCAAGCAGGTCGAGATGGTGGCACAGGAACTGGAGTCTCGCGGCGACGCCGTCGGTGCACAGCGCACGCGGGAGCAACTCGAAGAGTCCGACGAGCTCGAGGAAATCCGTCCGGCCGCGGCGGCGAGCACCGGGGGGCTGGTGTTTCTCGATACCGGATTCGCCCCGCCATCGCCGCGCGCCACGACGCCCCGCTCCCCGATCGTGGAACGGCGCACTGGCACGCCGGCACAGGCACCCCTCACCGCACAGCCGACCCCGGTCGCGGAACCCCCCGTCGAGGTGGCAGCCTCCGCCGAGCTCGAGGCCGAACTGGTCGAGGACCTGCCGCTGATCGAACTCACGCCGCTCGATACGGCGGGTGAGACCAGCGTGGCGCCGCTCGACGATCTGATCGAGGAAGTGGCTGCGTCGCCCGAGGATCTCACAGCGGAAGGGGAGGAGATCGACATCCTGCTCGAGCCTGCGTTCGAGTCCGCCGACGAAGAAGCCGCAGCCGAAGCCGGTCCTCTCGAAGGCCTCGAAGTGCTGACGCCACCGGAGGATGTCGATGCGCCCGACGGGTTCGTTCCTGAGGAGCCGACGCCGGTGGCAGAACTGCTCGGCGAGGAGCCATTTGCCGCTCAGGGGCCTGGGGAAATGCTGGAGGAGTTCGCGGTTACGGATGAGTTTAAGGCAGACGATGATGTCGCAGCGGATGAGTTCTTCGTGGCCGACTCAGAGGAGCCACATCTCGAATTCGCTGCCACCGACGCCGACATTGCCGAGGAACTCGTCCCCCAGCTGGTCGACGCGTTCGCCGGGGCGCCTGCCGACCCGGGTCTGGCGTCGGTGGACGAGCTCGAGGGCCTCGTCCTGGAGGATCCGGAGGACCCCGACCTGCATCGACGGCTCGGCGAAGCGCTTCTGCTTCAGGGCGAGACCGGGCGCGCGAGCGACGAGTTCGAACTCGCGCTCTCCGGCTACGAACTTGCCGAGCGGCGAGAGCAGGCCGAGGCCCTGGTGGATCTGCTCATCACGCTGCATCCCGACAGTGTTCGCTACTACCAGAAGCGGGTTGAGTACTCCTATCGCACCGGCGACCGCAACCGGTTGCTCGAGGCGTATCTCGACCTGGGGGACGCACTGCTGCGCATGCAGGCCGACGACAAGGCTGCGGCCGTGTACGGTCGCGTGCTGGAACACGATCCGGTAAGTCCCAGGGCCCGCTACGGCCTGCAGCAGCTCGGTCTTCCGGTCGAGGAAGAACCCGCCGCAGCCACTCCGGCCGAAGAAGCGCAGACTCCGGACACCGGAGCATTCCCGCCCGACTCAGTCGAGGATGAGGCGCTGGACGAGGCACTCACGGAGGAGGCCATTGCTCGAGCGACCCTGGCGGAGGACCTCGCCACCGGGGCCGTGTCGGATCAAGAAGCCGCCGAGCTGGCGATTGACGAGGCGCTGGCGGAAACGCTGGAGGCCGAGCGCGCCGCCACGCCGCCTCCCCCGGAGCCGCCAACGCCCGCTCCACGCCCGGCGGTGCCCGCAGGCGACCCCCTCGGGTTCGTCGACCTGGGCTCGCTCATCATGGAGGACGAGGGCCCGCGCGACACCAGAATGAAGGGTGAGCAGCTCGAGACCAGTGGTGACGAACAGCGGGATTTTGAAGACATGCTGGCCCAGTTCAAGAAGGGCATCGATGAGAACGTTGGCCACGACGACTACGAGGCGCACTACGACCTCGGCATCGCGTTCAAGGAGATGGGACTGTACGACGAGGCCATCGCAGAATTCCAGAAGGCGCTGCGAGACCCGAGCGGCCGGTTGCGGACGTCCGAGGCACTCGGGGTTGCCTTCTTCGAGAAAGGCCAGATGGCAGTTGCCGAGGCGGTGTTGCGGCGCGCGGTGGATACGCTCGAGGGCGGTGACGACCAGAAGATCGGGCTGGTCTACTGGCTCGGGCGCGCCTGCGAGGCGCAGGGCCGCCTTTCCGAGGCACGGCAGAGCTATGAGCGCGCGATGGCTGTGGACATTCAGTTCATGGACCTCCGCGAGCGGGTGAGCCGGCTCGGTTCGGCGCAGCCGCAATGAACTCCCAGGTCGCGTCCGTCAGCCTGGCCACGGTGCAGGCGCCCATCCTGCACCGCCTGCCGCAGGTGCAGGCGGAATTGCGTCGCATCGTCGAGGCGGATTTCGCGCTCATCGCCGACGTCAATGCACACCTCTTTCAGATGCAGGGGAAGATGTTCCGTCCCACGCTCACCCTGCTGACGGATGAGGCCAGCGGTGGGCCCGACCCGCGCGCGGTGCCGCTGGCCGCGACCATCGAGCTGATCCATCTGGCCACGCTGGTGCATGACGATTCGGTGGATCACTCGGTCCTGCGGCGCGGCATGCCGACGATCAATTCGCTGTTCAGCCACCAGATCTCCGTGATCATGGGTGACTACCTGTACTCGCGCGCCGTAATCGAGCTGGTGAACCTGAGCGATCTCGATGCGCTGCGCGTGCTGAGCCGCGTTACCAACGAGATGACCGTGGGCGAGATGCGGCAGCTGCTGGCCCACGACCGGTTGCAGTTCACCGAGGAGCAGTACGATCTGCTCATCCGTGCGAAGACCGCCTCGCTGATTTCCGGCGCCTGCGAGGTAGGGGCATTGGGGGCCACCCCGGTGGTGCGTGCCGCGCTCGGGCGGTTTGGCCAGGCCCTGGGCATGGCGTTCCAGATGGTCGATGACCTCCTGGACTACACCGAGGACCAGAGCGTGACGGGCAAACCGTCGGGGCTCGACCTCAAGGAGCATAAGGTCACCTTGCCACTCATTGCAGCACTGCCGCACTTCACCGGCGCGGAGCGCCAGGCCGTCACCCGCCTGCTCCAGACAGCCGAGCCGAGCGGCGATCAGGTCGCGGAGGTCGTGGAAGCCGTCGCGCGGGCGGGCGGGCTGGATTATGCCCGTGAGCGCGCGCTGCGCTTCGCCCAACAGGCCGAGGGCGAGCTCGACGTCCTGCCGCCATCGCCGGCCCGGGAAGCACTCCGCGCCTCGATTGCCTACGTGGCGGACCGGAGGCGATGATGCGGGCTGGTCCGAGACGACCCGGGTTCTACCTGGGAGTGCTGGTCTCCGGCTTCATCGTCGGCGGATTCCTCAACGCCTTGCTGCAGCGCTGGATGCCCGACAGCGCCGCCAAGTCCTTTTTCACCAGTACCTGGACTCCCACGGTCGGCCCTGTGTCGGCCGATCTGCTGGTGCTAACTTTCACCCTGGGTCCGGTTGGCCTGCACGTCTCCCTGCTGGGCCTGATCGGGGTTGTGCTCGCGTACCTGATCGCGCGGTCGCTTTTCTAGGAGGTCCTTATGGGAAACCTCGGTTTTTCCGAGATCATGATCATCCTGCTGGTGGTGCTGCTCGTCTTCGGGGCGAAGCGCCTGCCAGAGGTTGGGGCCTCGATCGGGAAGGGGATTCGCGAGTTCAAGAGAAGCCTCACCGATACCCAGGACGAGGTCATGCGCCAGGAACCGCCGCAGCAGAGCCTGCCGCCTCGCCAGATGGACGCGAGTCAGCCCCCAGCGCAGTCGACGGGAGAGCCCAAGCGGCTGTCGCAGTAGCGCCGCGGTGCCACCGTCAGGGAGCTGGAAAGGAAAGGGGCGACCAGACTGGTCGCCCCTTTTGCATCCCCTCGGGAATGCCCTACGACGCAGCCTGCTGCGCCTGGCTGCGCTGGTAGAGCGCCGCCCGATTGTCGACGATCGTGGCGGCATCCTTGAGCGCCTGGAGGTAATTCCTTACCCGGTTCTGGCGCGCCCGGCGGATGGAATCGGTGCGCAGCTTCTCCAGGTCCTTGGCGAATTTCGCCGAGTCCGCCGGAACGAGGGAAATCGTCTGGATGACGTAGATGCCCTGCGGGGTCTCGATGGCGCCCGAGTGCTGGCCCGGCTTGAGAGCGAACGCGGTGCCCACCACCTGGCCGCTCTGGATCGGCGGCTGCACCCGCAGGAACGGGCCGAACTCGCGGTTGGGGAAGCCCATCGCCTTGGCCGCGTCGGGGAGTGATTCGCCCTTGTCGAGGCGGCCGATATAGGCCTGCGCGAGCTCGCGGGCCTTCACCAGTTTCTTGTCATCGCGTACGGCGGACTCCACCGAACCACGAATGTCGGCAAGGGCCGGCACGCCACCCTTCACCAGGCTGTCGAGGCGGAACAGGTAGTAAGCGAGGCCCGTCTCGATGACCGGGCTCGCGGTTCCGGCGGCCGCCTGGAACGCCCAGATGCCGGCGTCAGGGACTACGATGTTTCCGTCGAGGACCTGGGTGCCCTGCTGGATCGACGTGGCCTTCACCTCAAGCCCCATCGACTTGGCCAGGTCGGCAAACGCCGCTGGACCGACCTTCTGGTCCGCCAGACGGTCGAGCGAATCCGCCTGCGCCTCCAGCCGATCTCGATGGGTACCGGCAATCTCGATCGGGATCAGGACGTGCCGGGCCTTCGCCTTGTCGCCGGTCCGGCTGCTCACCTGGATGATGTGATAGCCGAACTGCGACAGCACCGGCTGGGACAGCGTGTTGAGCGGCAGGGAGAAGGCCGCGGCATCAAAGGCCGGCGTCCATGTCGCCCTTTTTCCACTCGCCCAGATCGCCGCCGTTCTTGGCCGACACGCTGTCGGATGATTCGCGCTGCGCCACCTCCGCGAACGGCGCGCCGCCAGCGATCTCGCTCCGCACCTGCTGGGCGCGGGCCAGCGCCGCCGCCGTGTCCGAGGCGTCGGGGAAACTCGGCATCGAGACATAACTCACGAAGGCCGTCTTCGGTCGCTCGAATGCCGCCGTATGCAGCTTGTAGTATTCCGCAACCTCGGCCGGCGTCACCGTCACCAGCGAGTCGGCCACCGCGTTGCGCGGCAGGATCGCCGTGAGGCTGATCGTCACCTGCTCGTTTGCATCGCGATACTGCTGCCACAAGGCGGCGTCGGACACGTACACGTCGGCTGTGACGGCCTGGAGCAGCTTGGAGCGACGCAGTTCGTCGCGGTACTGTGCCGCAAGCATGTCGAGGTAGGGCGCGGCACCGGGCGAGGCCAGCCAGCGCTGATACTTGGCGAGGTCGAACTGCCCGTCCGTCTGGAATTCCTGCGAGCGGACCAGGTCCTGGATCGGCTGGGTCCGCATGGCGGTGATGATCTCGTCCTGGTCGACGGTGATGCCATATTTCTTGTACTGGGACTCCATGACCGCGCGGTCCACGAACTGGTCCCAGACCTCGTTCCGGATCTGCTCGGTTTGTTCGAGGCCCATGCGGCCCGGGGTTTGCTTTTGCTGGTTGTCGATTGTCTGCTGGACAGCTGCCTGATACGCTCGGGCATCGACTGGCTGGCCGTTGATCTTGCCGACCGAGGTAGTGCTGAAGGCGCTTCCCGAGTTGCGATCAAAGATCCCGCTCAACTGCAGGACAAAGATCAACATCAGGAGCCCGAAAATTACGGCAGCCACCTTGGTGGTGACGTTGCGAACCGACTTCATCATTTGGCGAACACCCCGGTCAGTTACAGAAGGCCAAAAAGGGCCTTAAGAGTAAGACTGGCAACGCGAAAGCTCAAGCGCAGCTTTCGCCAGCGCTGTTGACACCCGCGACACGGCGCTTTACTATAGCGTATTATCCCCCAACAACTTACGGTCACGGATCCGGGATGGCGCTCAGCGAGATCGAGAAGCTCGAAAGGCGATATCAGGAGAATCCGCAGGGCCTGACGTTCGCGCCCTTGGCGGAAGCCTACCGGAAGTCAGGCGATCCGCAACGGGCGATCGGCGTCCTGACTCCCGGACTCGAGCTTCACCCCGACTACATACCAGCCAGCATCGTGCTGGGCCGCTGCCATCTTGACCTCAAGGATGACGCGTCGGCCGAGCAGGCGTTCGCGCATGTGCTGGAGCTCGACACAGAGAATGTGATTGCCCTCAAAGCCCTCGCGGACATCACCGAGCGCGGTGCCCGGTTCGGCGACGCGTCCCGCTGGCTGGAGCAGCTGCTCACAGTCGACCGCAGCAACGACGAAGCCCGGGATCAACTGGAGCGCGTGCGAGCGAGCCATGCGCAGCAGGCCACGGCCGAGAGCGGCGCTGCCGCGCCAGGATCGGCCGAAGCCGCCGAAGAAACCGTTGAGGTAGCTCCTCTCGACGGCCTCGAGCAGACCGCGGTCGGGTCGGGGGAGGTTCTCGACGATGCGTTTGGCGAGGAGTTGCCGCCACTCGCAACGGTCGAACGGGAAACGAGCGGCGCCGCTGCCGTCGATGCGCCTCCGGTGGAGGCGTTCGAGCCGACCGTCGCCGAGGTAGCGGAACCGGATTCGCTCCCACCTGTGGACCCAAGCGCAGTGGTGCTGGACGATGCCATCCTTGGCCTCATGCAGATCAGCACGTCCGAAGAGATTGTGCTCAAGCCGGCGGAGCACACCGAGTTCCAGCTGCCGTCAGCGTCGGAGGGTTTCGGTTCCGACGCGGTCCCTGACGCGACTCGCTCCGATGCATCAGAGTACCAGCTCCCGTCCGTGTCCGATGACATGGGTGCTGCACCTTCGGAGGACGCGGCCCAGGGCGGGACCGAGTACCAACTGCCGTCAGCCACCGAGGAACTGGTTCCCGAGCCCGAGTCTGCAACAGGCGCCTCCGAGTTCCAGCTTCCCAATGCCTCGACCGATTTCGGCGTCAGTGCCCTGTCGGTGGGGGACACGAGCCAGATTGGTAACGAGTATCAAACCCCAGACGTCTCGGCCGATCTCTTGACGTCGTCACGCTATTCCGAGCCGCCCGCCGCTGTTCCGGCCGGCCATGCCGACGGATTTCCCGCCCGCGACGCGACTGATTTCGATGAAGCGGAAGAAGGCGAGCCAGGCGAGTGGGTCACGTGGAGCGACGCCGCTCTTGACGCGCATGCCGAGCCGTTCGAGCCAGAGGCGGAGCCAGAGCCGGCGTCTGCTCAGCCGCTGAC
This sequence comes from uncultured Gemmatimonadales bacterium, assembly GCA_963822925.1. Classification (GTDB taxonomy): domain Bacteria; phylum Gemmatimonadota; class Gemmatimonadetes; order Gemmatimonadales; family GWC2-71-9; genus JAGGAG01. The sequence continues at coordinate 30,431 of CAWGJN010000021.1, read as the reverse complement.
GACATCGAGTGCGGCGCCGACCGCCGATGCCGACGGCCTGGCGATTACCGAGATCATGGAGATCGTGGCGCTGGCCGGGGATGTACCGTCGCTCGAGATCACCGAGACCATGGAAGTGGTTGAGCTCGGGGACGCCGATGTCGATACTGGCGAACCCGAGCTCGTCGTCACCGAGAGCATGGCGGAACTGTTCCTGAAGCAGGGTCATCCGGCCGACGCACTGCGGATCTACCGCGAGCTGCTTGCGCGGCGTCCGGGCGATATCCGGCTGTCGGAGCGGGTGGCCACGCTCGAGGCCACCGAGATGGTGCAGTCCAGGCCGCTGCCGCCGTACGCTGCCAGCTCGTCGGGAGGTACGTCCGTCCGCGAGCTCATGCGTAGCGTGCTTGGTTCCCGGCCGAACGGGGTAGAGCGCTCTCGGCCGGCGACGGAAACGGCTGGCGGCTCGGATGCCCCGGGCACGCCAACGCGGCCGGCGGCCGACCACCTGACGTTGAGTGCGATCTTCGGCGAGGACGCAGCCCCACTTCCCCCAATGTCGCGGAAGCCCCGCGCGGCCTCTCCACCGGCCGCGGAACGGAGCGGTGTTTCGTTCGACGAGTTCTACGGGGGCACTTCCCCCCAGCCGGGAACGACGCCGCGGCCGGCGGGCGCGCCACAGGGCGCCGGCGGCGAGGATGATCTCGACCAGTTCCACGACTGGCTCCAGAACCTCAAGCGCTGATCATGCGCCTCGCGGTCCTGAATGGTCCCAACCTGAACCTGCTGGGACAGCGCGAGCCTGAGATCTACGGCCGCACCACCCTGCAGGAAATCGAGGCGATGCTGCGGGCTGACGCGGAAGTGCTTGGCGTCGAGCTCGAGTGGCTGCAGACCAATCACGAAGGCGAGCTCATCGATGCCGTCCAGGCCCTGGCCGGCCGGGCGCGAGGCGCGGTGATCAACGCCGGTGCGCTGACCCACACGAGCCTCGGCCTGCGTGACGCGCTGCTCGCCGTCCAGGTGCCGTTCGTCGAGGTACACCTCAGCAATCTCTTCGCGCGCGAAGCGGAACGGCGGCATTCGCACATCGCCGACCTGGCGGTGGGATTCATCTGCGGCTTCGGCGCCGAGGGCTACCGAATGGCCCTGCGAGCGCTCGCGGCTCGCCTGCAGTGAGCGAGGGCGCCGGGCCGCGCCGCATCGCGGCGCTCGCTGGCATTCTGGCGCAAGACGACATCGACGCTCTGCTCGTCACGCACCTGCCCAATGTTCGCTATCTCACGGGCTTCTCGGGTTCGGCAGGATTGCTGCTGGTGCGGGCCGCGGGTGCGGTGCTCATCACCGACTTCCGTTACGCCGTGCAGGCACCGCTCGAAGCGGCGGGCGTGGAGGTGCAGATCGACCCGGTCTCGATCTGGGACCGGCTGGGCCGGGTGCTGGGCCAGCGGCCGGTCGAGCGTTTGGGCGTGGAGTCGCATGTCCTCACCACACGCGACGCCGAACGCCTGAGCCGGCTGACGCGCTCGCAGGTGGTCCCCACGGTGGACCTGGTGGAGCGTCTCCGCGCGGCCAAGGACGCCCAGGAGGTGGCCGCCATCCGGGCCGCGGCGTCACTGGCGCAGGAGGCATTGAGCGAGGTGCTGCCAACGGTTCGCGCCGGCGACCGCGAGCTCGACGTGGCGGCCCGGCTGGAATCGGCGTTGAGGCGGCGCGGCTCCGAGTGGCATCCGTTTCCGACGATCGTAGCCTCGGGCCCGCGGGCCGCGCTGCCCCACGCGCGCACGACCGCGCGCGAGATCCAGCCCGATGAGCTGCTGCTGATCGATTTCGGCGCCCAGCTGGATGGCTACTGTTCCGACCTGACCCGGACGATGGTGGTTGGCCGGGCCGATGACCGCCAGCGTACCATCCATGCGCTGGTGCGGGAGGCGCAGGCACGGGCCCGCAGCCAGGTGCGAGCGCAGATGACCGGGCGGGAGGCCGATGCGCTTGCACGTGACGTCATTGCGTCCCGGGGATTTGGCGATGCCTTCGGTCATTCGCTGGGGCATGGACTGGGGCTGGAAGTGCATGAAGCGCCACGGCTTTCGCAGACCAACGAGATGGCCCTGCCGCTGCACGCGGTGGTGACCATCGAGCCGGGGATCTATCTTCCGGGCTGGGGAGGCGTGCGGCTCGAGGATGATGTCTATCTCGGACCGTCCGGCGCGGAGCTGCTGTCTGATGGTCGCACCGAATTGCTTGAACTCCACTGAATCCGTACCATCGCTCGGAGGTCGCCGTTGACGCCTGAGGAGATGAAGCAACTCGCGACGCTGCTCAAGTCGATGCCGGGCATCAAGTCCATTGAGCTCAAGGATGTGAAGCGCCTGACCGACCTGTTGCGCGAGGCGCCCGAGATCGGCTCCATCGAGGTGCAGGGTTTCTTCGGGACGAAGGTGGTCATCACCCGCACGGCGGCGCCGCCGCCACCGTCGCAGGTGTTTCACGCCTCGGCACCGGTGCAGCACGCGCCCGGTCACCATGCGCCGGCGCAGCAGGCGGCGTCTCACGCGCTGCCCGAGACCGCTCCCGCGGTGGCGCTCAAGGAAATCCGTTCGCCGATGGTGGGGACTTACTACCGGGCCCCGGAGCCAGGCGCCGACGCATACGTGCAGCTGGGCTCGAGGGTCACATCGGGGCAGACCGTCTGTATCATCGAAGCGATGAAGATCATGAACGAGATCGAGGCCGAAGTCTCCGGCGTCATCCGCGAGGTGTGTGTCGAGGATGCCACCCCGGTGGAGTACGGCCAGGTCCTGTACCGGGTAGATCCGAATGGGTGATGCCACCGCCGCCGGGGCGACCGCGCCCCTCTTCAACTTCAAGCAGGCCATCTCCCAGATGGTCCAGCGCAACGGGTCCGACCTCCTGCTCAAGGTGGGCCGGCATCCCACGGTGCGAATGAATGGCGAGCTGACCGCGCTGGAAATGCAGCCGCTCAAGCCGGAGGATCTCAAGCTGCTGGCGGAGCAGATCATGACCCCCCGGCAGGTGAAGGAGTTTGCCGAGAAGAAGGAGGCGGACTTCGCCATCGGCGTGCCGGGTGTGGGCCGCTTCCGCACCAATATCTACCAGCAGCGCGGTACCCTGGCGTTCGCGTTCCGGGCCATTCCGTACGAGGTGAAGACGGTGCGCGAGCTATCGCTGCCACCGGTGCTGGAGGAAATCTCCATGCGTGCCCGCGGCCTGGTGCTCGTCACCGGCGTCACCGGGTCGGGCAAGTCCACCTGTCTCGCGGCGATGATCAACCACGTGAACCAGAATCGCCGGGTCAACGTGATCACCATCGAGGACCCGATCGAGTTCCTGCATCGGGACGTGAACGCGAATATTTCGCAGCGCGAAGTCGGGAGTGACACGCTGAGCTTCGGCTCGGCGCTGCGCCACGTGCTGCGACAGGACCCGGATGTCATCCTGATCGGCGAAATCCGCGACATGGAGACACTCGACACGGCGCTCAAGGCCGCCGATACCGGGCACCTCGTGTTCAGCACGCTCCACACGACGGACTGCACCCAGACCATCAACCGCGTCATCTCGTTCTACCCGCCGCACCAACACCAGGAGATTCGCTCCCTGCTGTCGACGGCGCTCCAGGCGGTCGTGTCGCTGCGGTTGGTACCGCGCAAGGACGGGCGGGGCCGTGCCCCAGCCTGCGAGGTGCTCATCAATACGGCGGCCGTGGCCGACAACATCCGCGACATCGAGCGGCAGCTGAGTATTCCCGACCTGATATCCGAAGGATCGGTCGCCTACGGCATGCAGTCGTTCGACCAGTCTCTCATGAAGTGGTACAAGGACGGCGTCGTGTCGTACGAGAGCGCGCTGTTCTATTCCAGCAACCCGAGCGAGTTCGCGCTGCGGGTGTCGGGTATCGAAGGATCGTCCGATCGCACGTTCACGGACATCACTGGCGCTGGCAAGGCCGCCGGCGCCGGCGCCTGACCCGCTGATGTTCCGCAAAGTCCTCATCGCGAACCGCGGGGAGATCGCCCTGCGGGTGATCCGCGCCTGCCGCGAGCTTGGCGTGCAGACGGTGGCGGTGTACAGCGAGGCGGATCGTGAATCGCTGCACGTCCGCTTCGCTGACGATGACGTCTGCATCGGGCCCGCGCCCGGGCGCCTGTCCTACCTCCGAATTCCCAACATCATTGCGGCCGCCGAGATCACCGGCGCCGATGCGATCCATCCGGGCTACGGCTTCCTGGCCGAGAACGCCGAGTTCGCCGAGACCTGCGGCGCGTCCAACATCGTCTTCATCGGCCCCACACCGGACCAGATCCGGCAGATGGGCGACAAGGCCACGGCGCGGCGGCTGGCCAAGGAAGCTGGCGTGCCCACGGTGCCCGGCTCGGAGGGAACGATCGAGGATCCGGACGAGGCGCTTCGGGTCGCCGACGGCATCGGATTCCCCGTCATCATCAAGGCGACGGCTGGCGGGGGCGGGAAGGGCATGCGCATCGCGTGGAACGCGGAGCAGTTCGCCCAGCTGTTTTCGCTGGCGCAAAACGAGGCGCTGGCGGCATTCGGGAACGGCTCCGTGTACGTGGAGAAGTACCTGGAGCATCCGCGTCACGTGGAGATCCAGGTGCTCGGCGATTCGCACGGAAAGGTCGTGCACCTGGGCGAACGTGACTGCTCCGTGCAGCGGCGGCACCAGAAGCTCATCGAAGAGAGCCCGAGCCCGGCCCTGACGCTTGAACTGCGGCGGGCGATGGGCGAAGCGGCGGTGCGCCTCGCGGCGAACATCGGCTACGTCGGGGCGGGGACGGTGGAGTTCCTGCTGGATGCCGATGGATCGTTCTACTTCATGGAAATGAACACCCGCATCCAGGTCGAGCATCCCGTTACCGAGATGGTGGCGAGCTTCGACCTGGTGAAAGACCAGATCCGGATTGCTGCGGGAGAGCACCTGTCGTTCAAGGGGAATGGCGAGTACCTGCGCGGGCACGCCATCGAGTGCCGCATCAACGCCGAGGATCCCTACCGCAACTTCCAGCCGAGCCCCGGGCTCATCACCGCGTATCACCCTCCCGGGGGCCCCGGGGTTCGCGTGGATACGCATGTGTACGCCGGCTATACCGTGCCGCCACACTACGACTCACTCCTGGCAAAGGTCATCGTGCACGGCAACGACCGGCAGGAGGCCCTGCAGCGCATGGGACAGGCGCTCGACAGCTTCATCCTCGAGGGCCCGGCTACGACCATTTCCTTCCTGGCCCGCGTGATCCGCTCACCCGGCTTTGTCGCCGGCGAGGTGGATACCCGCTACCTCGAGCGCGAGTCACACCTCCTCAAGCCGGAATAGTGCGGATCGACGTCGCGCTGTCCCTGGCCGACCTGGCGCGCCAGGACTGCTCGGGGCGCGCGGTCTTCGTTATCGACGTTCTCCGGGCCACTACGACCATCTGCGCCGCGCTGCATCACGGCGCGCAAGCGGTAATTCCGGCGCCCACGCCCGGGGCGGCCCGGCAGGTGGCACTCGCCGAGGGCCCGGTGGCGGTGCTCGCAGGAGAGCAGGATTGCCTGCGGATCGCTGGGTTCGACCTCGGGAACAGCCCGGGTGACATGACACCGCGCGCCGTGAGGGGCCGGGTCGTGGTGCTGTGCACGACGAACGGGACGCGCGCGCTGGCGGCAGTGAGTGCAGCGGCGGTGGTGCACGTGCTGGCGGCCGCCAACTTTACTGTCACCGTCACGTGTGCGCGGGCGATGCTCGCGGACGGCACCGACATTCTCGTGGCATGCGCGGGACGCGAGGGTGGTTTCGGTCTCGACGATGGATATACCGCGGGCCGCTTCATCCGGTCCGTACTGGCGGGACGCCGTGAACGGCAAATCACCGACGCTGCGCTCGCAATGGTTGACCTGGCACGGCAGCATGGCAACCAGTGGCTTCGTCCCCTTCGGGCCAGTGCGGCGGGACGTCGCCTGGTTGCCCTCGGGTTGGGCGAAGACGTTCGGCTGGCGGCGCGACAGGACGAGTTTCCGATCCTGGGCCGGCTCCGCGACACGAGGATCGTGGCGGAACCGCCCTCGTGAGCCGGGCCTCTAGCACAACCGGCCCACCGGCTCATATGCCGGTGGGCCGGTCGGATGTGCAGTGAAAGGTGTTGCTACTCGCAGATCTGCCCGGTGAAACTACCGTCGGTCACCAGGTCGTCGGCACTCGTCTTCGTGTTGTACGTTCCGGACGTACCCGAGGCATCGTACGTGCCGGCGACATTCAGGAAACCACCATCCTGCGCCTGGTGCACCGTGAATGTGGTAGCCGTGGCCGTCCCGCTGAAGTCTATCGTGTCGCCTCCGTCGGTCACCGCGGTGCCAAGCAGGATGTTTCCGGCGATGACCACGCTGAAGGTCCCGGAGTCCTCCGAATCATCCGTGTGGTCGGTGCCGGTGAAGGTGCCGCAGTAGGCCTTGGCGGGGGATCCGCTGGTGCTGTTGACGGCCGCGAGCGAGCCGGATTCGCCACCCGGACCGGAGAACGTGCCGGTGATCTTGCCGCCGGAGAGGGTGCCGAGCAAAGTCCAGCCCCCGCCCGACATGGTGAGCGCATCGCCCGTCAGTGTGCCGGTGATCGGGACGACACCACTTCCGCCAATGCGGAAACTGCCGGTCGCAGCCACCGGGTCCACGGCGAATGCGGCATTGCCGGTAGCGGACTGCCGGAGCGTCACCGCGCTGGCGAACGTGATCTGCAGCGGCCCGGTCTCGCCAGCCGTGCTCGCCATGAGACCGGCATAGTCCGTGGAGCCCGCAGGGGTTGAGTCGTCACTGCTGCATGCGCTCAATGTGACGGCGGCTCCCGTCACGGCAAGAACGGCGGCTACCACCAGCTTGTGGGCATACGAACGGTGCGCACGTACCGGCATACGAACCTCCTTCGAAAGAAACCTGTGGCGATCTGGGGGAGTCCCGGTCGCTGAGCGCGGCGACAGACGGGCCTAACATGCGGTCGATGCACTGCATCGCGTTAGACTCATAGTGCAGGTCGTCGCGGACGCCAATTATCTTTAAGGATGCCTTCACAAATGCTCAGTCGACCCGGACCGTCGACGTGACCGCGACCGGCCAGCCTGGCGCGGACAGCACCCATCGTCGTCGCCTCAGTGCTCTCGCGGCACTCGGGCTCGGTCTCTTTCTCGGGCTCACACTCATCCCCTTTCCACTCACCGGCCAGGTGGGTGACTTCCTGCGTGATGGACTGTGGCACACGCTGGGAATCGGTGCCCTCGCACTGCCGGTGCTGGGTGTCGCACTCGCACTGGCCGGCTTCGATCGCCTGGGGTCGCTCGACATGAAGCGCGCGGCCCTGCTGATCACCGGCATCGGCCTGCTGGTTCCCTACCTGCTTGGAACGCTTGGCCGCATCACGGCCGCCGAACTCAATGATGCCTCCAGCACGCTCGGTCACCTGGTGGGTTGGCTGCCGGGTCTTTTCGCGGTGTACATGCCGAACTACGTCGGCGTAGCTGGCGCGGTAATCCTCGGCTTCCTCGCACTCTCGGCCATCACCCTGGTGACGCTGGCGTGGCATCCGCTGCAGCGGCTCGAGAAGGGCTCGAGCGCATCGGGGGCGACCCTGCCGACCGCGCCCGGGAAGGGCGCGAAACCCAGGGCGGCCGAGCGACTGGCCCGGGCCGCGGCGGCGGTGGTGAACCCGGTGACCGATGAGGACGACGACGTCATCATTTCGGCCACGCCCACTTCGAGCCGCGCGAAGAAGGACAAGAAGGCAAAGCCGGCCGCGAAGGACACGGTCGCAAGCATCACCGACGAGGATGAGCTCCCGCCCATCGATCTCCTCACGCCGGCGTCGCCACAGGACACGGACCTGAGTGACACGCAGCTCGATCGACTCGGCGCATTACTGCTCGAAACCCTGCGGACCTTCAAGGTGGACGGCACTATCGCGGGCCGCACCACCGGTCCCGTGGTGACCCAGTTCGAGGTGGTCCCGGCGCCGGGCGTGAAGGCCCAGCGGATCGTGGCCCTCGCAGATGACCTCGCCATGGCGATGCGAGCGCCGTCCATCCGCGTCGCACCGATTCCGGGCAAGGGCGCCGTCGGGGTCGAGGTGCCGAATCCCAGGGCGCGGATGGTCACCTTGCGCGAACTGCTCGAGTCGCCCGAGTGGGACAACTCGCGGGGTATGCTTCCCCTCGTCCTGGGGCGCGACATCGAGGGCAAGCCGATCGTGGCGGACCTCGCCAAGATGCCGCACCTGCTGATCGCCGGCGCCACGGGCACCGGCAAGTCGGTGGCGATCAACAGCCTCATCACCAGCCTGATCTACCGATACACGCCGCGCGAGCTGCGGTTGCTCATGTTCGACCCGAAGATGGTCGAGCTCTCCATGTACAACACGCTCCCGCACCTGCGGCACAAGGTCGTGACGCACAGTCATGATGCCGCATCGGTGCTCAAGTGGGCCGTGTTCGAGATGAACCGCCGCTACGAGCTGCTGCAGGCCAACGGCGCCCGCAACCTCAGCGACTTCAATCGCAAGGTGGTCGACGGCAAGACGCTCCGGTATCCGCTCAAGGCCCGGCCCACGATCACGTCCGTCGCGGCCGAGGCGCCGGACACGCCGCCCGCGCCGCCCGAGCCCGACACGTACGCCGAGGGCGTGCTGCCGATGATCGTGCTCATCATCGACGAACTCGCCGACCTCATGATGACGGTACAGGGCGAGGTGGAGACGCCGCTGGCACTCCTGGCGCAGAAGGCGCGCGCCATCGGCATCCACCTGATCCTCGCGACCCAGCGCCCGTCGGTGAACGTCCTCACCGGCCTCATCAAGGCGAACTTCCCGAGCCGCGTCGCCTTCCGCGTGGCGTCCAAGGTCGACAGTCGCACCATTCTGGACGGCAACGGCGCCGAGGCGCTGCTCGGCAACGGCGACATGTTCTTCCTCCCGCCCGGCAGCAGTGAGCCGATGCGGATCCAGGGAGCGTACATCGCGACCGACGAGAGCGAGCGCGTGATGGAGTGGTATGCGGCGCGGCGCGAGGCGCGGCGGGCGAAACTGGCGGATGCCGCGGAGCGGCCCGAGGATGACATTCTCGCCGTCATTCGCGCCCAGGAGGCGGAGGGAGACGGCGGCCCCAGGGATCTCGGCGACGAGAAGCGGGACACGCTCTTTCGCGAAGCGGCCGAGGTCTGCATTCAGAACCAGGGAGGCTCGACCTCCCTGCTGCAGCGGCGCCTGAGCATCGGGTACGGCCGCGCGGCGCGTGTCATCGACCAGCTCCACATGGCAGGTATCCTTGGCCCGCCGGACGGGAGCAAGCCCCGCGAGGTCCTCATTGGCTTCGACCAGCTCGACGAGTACTGCCGCTAGCCACCTGGGAGACCCATGGCGCAACGCCTGAACGAGTTCGACGGGATCCAGCAGCGCTGGACCCTCCCCTGGCCCTTGCGGATCCTGATGGCGGGTGCGTGCCTCGTGATCATCGTCGCCGGGCTCAAGGCAGTGGCGCCGATCCTCAGCGGGTTCCTTTTCGCCATGCTCCTGGCACTGGTGCTCACGCCCATCGCGCGCATGCTGATCCGCTGGCGCGTGCCCGAGCCGCTCGCGATCGTGCTGACGATGCTGATGGTGTTCGTCGGGGCGGCCCTGGTGATCTACCTGGTCCTCGGATCCGTTTCCGAACTGTCGGGCAACCTGCCGGGCTACAACCAGCGCTACCTTGCGCTCCGGGAGCAGATCTTCGGCTTCCTGCAGGGCTACGGCGTCGACACCTCGAAACTGCTCAACGTCGAGCTGCTCGAGCCCGGGAAGCTGGTGAAGCCCGCGGCCTCGATCGTGGGCAGGCTGCTGGCCGATCTCGGCCACACTTTCTTCATCCTGCTCATCACCGCCTTCCTCCTCATCGAGTTCACGACCCTGTTCAAGCGGCTGGAGGTCGCGCGGAAGGACGGCACGCGCACGTCGATCGTGCGCTTCGGCGAGCTGGCTGCGGACATCCAGAAGTACGTGGGAATCAGTGCTGTCATGGGCCTGATCGGCGCCACGTGCTATTTCGTCCTGCTGAAGGTGATGGGACTGTCGTACGTCGCCACCTGGGTGGTGCTCTTCTTCGTCCTGAGCTTCGTGCCGACGATCGGCGGCCCACTCGCGGTGGCACCGGTGCTGCTGCTCATGCTGCTGGAGCAGGGCATCGAGCGGACGATCATCTTCACGGTGATCTTCATCCTGTTCAACAGCTTCCTGGGTGACATCATCAAGCCGCGGCTGATGCAGAAGGGCTTCGAGATCGGCATCGTCTCGATCTTCTTTTCCCTCGTATTCTGGAACTTCGTGCTCGGGCCGGTGGGCATCGTGCTCGCGGTGCCGCTCACCATGACGCTGCGCCGCCTGATGGAGGAGTACGCCCCCGAACTGCGCCAGGCGCTCACCGACTAGCTGTCCTCACGCTTTCTCCATACTCGGCGCGTGGAAACGGTGCCGCGGGATTCGCGCTCCCGCGGCATTCTGTTTTTCATGACGGCCCGAGCCACCCGCACCCCTCCCAGTGAATGGACCGACCCGCGCCACGTCCGCGGGTTGCGAGGGGAACTCGTTGCCCTGTCCTACCTGGTGTCGTGCGGCTGGGTCATCGAGGCGCACCGATTCCGCCTGGGACGGCACGACCTCGACCTGATCGTCCGCCGGCACGATGTGGTGGCCTTCGTGGAGGTGAAGACCCGGCGGTCGCGGCGCTACGGCGCGCCGGGAGAGTCGATCGGGTGGAAGAAGCGACGTACAATCGCGCGCGTGGCGGGCATCTGGGCGCTCCGGAATGGCCGGTGGGGCGACACTTTCCGGTTTGACGTGGTCGAGGTGCTGGACCGGGATGGTGCCCCTCCAGAGGTGCATCACATCCCTGACGCGTGGCGTTTGGACCAAGCTATGTCCATGTGACTCAAAATAGGTCACATTTTTACTATTGCTTCGGCTGTTCTTCGGCTTTACATTGGGTGTAGATAAAAAGTGAATCAAAACACTCCACTCCAGTAGAGGAAACCATGGCTGCTGACGAGACCCGGCTTGAGGCCGACCGGCGCAAGGCGCTCACCCTTGCCATCTCCCAGATCGAGAAGCAGCTCGGCAAGGGCTCCATCATGCGCATGGGCGCCGATTCGCCGCGTGAGCGGATTGCCGTCATTCCTACGGGCGCCATCAACCTCGATGCCGCCATCGGCGTGGGTGGAATCCCACGGGGCCGGATCAGCGAGATCTACGGTCCCGAATCGTCCGGCAAGACCACGCTTTGTCTTCACCTCGTTGCCAACGTGCAGAAGGCGGGTGGGGTAGCCGCGTACGTCGATGCGGAGCATGCCCTCGATGTCGAGTATGCGCGCAAGCTGGGCGTGGACGTGGAGAACCTCCTCGTGTCCCAGCCTGACACCGGCGAGCAGGCGCTCGAGATCGTGGAAATCCTGGTCCGGTCGGGGGCGGTGGACATCATCGTGATCGACTCGGTGGCGGCGCTCGTGCCCAAGGCGGAAATCGAGGGCGAAATGGGCGACAGCCACATGGGCCTGCAGGCACGCCTCATGAGCCAGGCACTGCGCAAGCTGGCGGGGGCCATCAACCGTTCGCACTGCGCGGTGGTGTTCATCAACCAGCTGCGCGAAAAGATCGGCGTCATGTTCGGCAACCCGGAAACCACCACGGGTGGCAAGGCGCTCAAGTTCTACGCGTCAGTCCGGCTCGACATCCGCCGTATCGGCCCGGTGAAGGAGCGCGAGGTGGTCATCGGCAACCGGGTGCGCGTCAAGGTGGTCAAGAACAAGGTGGCGCCGCCTTTCAGGCAGGCAGAGTTCGACGTGATGTTCGACGAGGGCATCAGCCACACGTCGCTGGTGGTGGACATCGCCAGCGAGGCGAACATCATCCAGAAGTCGGGGGCCTGGTATTCCTACGGCGACCAGCGCATCGGGCAGGGCCGCGAAAATGCAAAGCTCTTCCTGCGCGACAACCAGGCACTCATGACCGAGGTTGAGGGCAAGGTACGCGACTTCCTGGGCGTCAAGGCTGGCGGGGCGGTAGCCGTGAGCCCGGACGATGACGAGTAGGATCACCGCGATCGGTCCGGACCCACGCCGCGCTGGCGCGGTCCGGATCGATGTGGATGGCACGACGCTATGTGTCGTCGCGCGCGAGGATGCGGCGGCGCTCGGGCTCGTTCCTGGCGTCGAGGTAGACACGACGCTCCATGAAGGCCTCGATGCCGCCGCCGACACCGAAGGCGCGTTTCGCACCGCACTGCGGGCGCTGGAGCGGCGAAGCTTTGCCCGTACAGACTTGGGGCGCCGGTTGGTGCGGAAGGGTCATCCGGGCGCAGCGGTGGAGACGGCACTCGAGCGGCTGGCGGACGCCGGCCTGCTCGATGACGCAGCATTCGCCCTGGGCTACGCCGAGGTGCGGAGCAGCCGCGGCCGGGGGCCGGCGCGTGTCCGGCGCGACCTGGGGGCCATGGGCGTCATGCGCGAGGACATCGACCGCACCGTCGCGGCCGTGTGGCCGCCGGAGGTCGACAATGGTCAGCGCGCGCTGGAGTTGGCACGGTCACGTGCCGGCCGGCTCGCGAAGCTCCCGCGTGTGGCCCAGCGGCGCAGGCTGCTCGCCTTCCTGGCCCGGCGAGGGTACACGGGCGACATCGCGCACCGGGCGGTGAACCAGCTCGTCTGATTCACAGGTGGCCATTGCGTGCGCCCGGGGCGAGGTAGTCGGGAACCCGGTGTCCGCCTTATCTTTACGGGATGAAAGCCGCCCTCATTCGCCGTCGCTTCCTCGATTATTTCGCGGAGCGCGGACATCGCGAAGTACCCAGTTCGTCCCTGGTCCCCGCGGACGATCCCACCCTCCTGTTCACCAACGCCGGCATGGTGCAGTTCAAGCGCGTGTTCCTCGGGCAGGAGCACCGGGATTACGCGCGCGCGACCACCTGCCAGAAGTGCGTCCGGGCGGGAGGCAAGCACAACGACCTCGAGCAGGTTGGACACACGGCGCGGCATCACACCTTCTTCGAGATGCTCGGAAACTTCTCCTTTGGGGATTACTTCAAGCGATCGGCCATCGAGTTCGCCTGGGAGTTCATCACGGGAGCCAACTGGCTCGGCATCGACCCTGAGCGACTGCGCATCTCGGTGCATCACTCTGACGATGAAGCGCGCACCCTGTGGCGCGAGGTCGCCGGCTTGCCCGATCATCGTATCTATGGGCTGAGCGACAAGGACAACTTCTGGCAGATGGGCGACACCGGCCCGTGCGGTCCGTGTTCCGAAATCTACGTCGATCTCGAGTGGAAACCGGGCCAGAAGGCGACCAAGATCGAGAAGGACGAGTTCGAGCAACTTGCTGAGACGGGGCGCTTCCTGGAGATCTGGAATCTGGTCTTCATGCAGTTCGACCGCTCGGCCGACGGCACGCTCACGCCTTTGCCCAAGCCGTCGGTCGACACCGGCGCGGGTCTCGAGCGCATCGCAGCGATCATGCAGGGCGAGGACTCCAACTTTCACACCGACCTCTTCCTCCCGTTGCTGGAACAGGTCCAGGAGCTGGTGGGCCGGCCCTATGATCGCGGGCCGGCAGGCGCCTCGTACCGCGTGCTCGCCGATCATGCACGTGCTGTGACCTTCCTGCTGGCCGATGGCTGCTTCCCCAGCAATGAGGGCAGGGGGTACGTCGTGCGGCGCATCCTGCGTCGCGCGGTGCGCCACGCGTGGCTGCTGGGCCGGCGCGAACCCACGCTCACGCCGCTCACGCGTACGGTCATCGAGCAGCTCGGCGACGTGTATCCCGAACTGGTGAAGAGCGCCAAGACGATTCACGACTACGTCGAGGCCGAGGAGCGCAGCTTCCTGACCACAATCGAGGGCGGACTGTCCCGTATGAGCGAGCTGCTCGCGGCCGGCGCCACCGTGATCCCGGGCGAGGAAGCGTTCAAGCTCTACGACACCTACGGCTTCCCGATCGACCTTACCGTGATCATCGCGGAAGAGAACGGGGTATCGGTGGACCTGGCGGGGTTTGAGGCGGCGCTGGCGGCGCAGCGAAAGCGGTCGCGCGACGCACGCATTGTCAGCCAGGCCGTGCGCGGTGGACGCTGGCGCGCGACGGCCGGGCTGCGGCGATGTGACCGGTCCTGCAGTCACACCATAGCGGGGCCGAATGGCGCGACCTGCGCGACGGCACGCAGGAATTCGTCGGCTACCAGCACGACACCGCGGACACCGAGCCACTCGCGTTCCGCCAGGACGGCGAGCGCGTCGAGTTGCTGCTGCGGGAGAACCCGTTCTACGTCGAGTCGGGCGGCCAGGTCAGCGACACCGGCCATGTGCGCGGTGAAGGATGGGTGCTGCCGGTCGACCGGGTCCACAAGGATGCCTCGCGTGGAACCATCATCGGCGGCGCATTCCGGGAGCGGTTCGAACCCACGTCGGTGAGGGCAGCGGTCGATGCCGCGCGCCGCCGCAACATCGAACGCAACCACAGCGCCACGCACCTGGTGCACGCGGCGCTCCGCAAACACCTCGGCACCCATGTCCGGCAACAGGGCTCGCTGGTGGACGATCATCATTTGCGTTTCGATTTCTCGCATCACGGCCCGATCGAGCCGGATGCGCTGCAGGCCATCGAGCGTGAGGTGAACGCACACGTCTGGCAGAACGTGCCGGTCGAGACTCGGCAGATGCGCTACCCCGACGCGCTGCAGCTTGGAGCCATGGCGCTGTTTTCCGAGAAGTACGGCGACCAGGTGCGCGTGGTGTTCATGGGTGAGTCGTCCATCGAGCTCTGCGGCGGTACCCACGTGCGTTCGACCGGGCAGGTCGGCCTGTTCCAGTTCCTGTCGCAAGGCGGAGTCGCAGCCGGGGTGCGCCGCATCGAAGCTGTGACGGGGCCTGAGGCCTACGCGCAGATCGAGGCACTGCAGGCGCGGCTGGCCCAGGTCGCGCATACCGTCAAGGCGCAACCCGAGCACCTGCAGCGGAAACTCGAGCAGCTGCTCGAGGAGCGCGACAAGCTGGCGGCCCGCGTGACAGAATTGCTCAAGGGAGGCGGCGCCGCAGTGCAGGGAACGTCGCTCGAGATCCACGGGGTGGCGGTGACGGTGACCGACACGGCAGCAGAGGACCGCGACGAGATCGCCGCGGTGGCGGACACCTTTCGCGGCGGCCGGGAGAGCGCAGTGCTCGTGCTCTTCGGCACAGCCGGCAAGGGAGCGATTCACGTGGCCGTTACCGACGACCTGGTACGCTCTGGTCGCAAGGCCGGGGATCTGGTCAACCGGCTTGCGGCGCTCAGCGGCGGCAAGGGTGGCGGCCGCCCTCACTTTGCGTCGGCCGGGGCCGGTGACCTCGGTCGCCTGTCCGCGGCGCGTGAGGCGACGCCGGGCGTGGTGGCCGCCTGGCTGCAGGGGGCAAACTGACGCCGCTGGCGGAATGGTTCGATTGGCATACCGCGGAAGCGCCTCGAGTCCTGGGTGACCGGGCGCGCGCCTATGTCGCCTCGCTCCCCGGGTCGATGCCGTTTCCCGAGGCGCTCGCCGCGGCTGCAACGGTCGCGCTGAACCAGGCTGCCCGTCAGCCGGAGGGACGACGAGCAGCACTCGACCTGCTGGCGGCCGATGCACTGGTCACGCTGGCATTGCTTGCCCAGGCGGAAGCCGATCCGTCAAAGCTCCGCGACTTTGCCACCAGGCTTCTGCAGGCGGAACTCGCGCGCGCATGATCGACCTTCACTCGCATCTCCTGCCCGCCGTCGACGACGGCTCCCGGAGCGTGGAACAGTCAGTAGCCGTCCTGCGGGAGCAGGCGCGGCGTGGCGTGGCCGATATCTGCCTGACGCCGCACCTCACCGCCTCGGCGCTGGATGCGGGCGTGCCCGCAGCTCACGACGCCGCCTTTGCCGCACTCAAGAAGGCAGCCCCTTCCTCGCCCCATCTGCATCGTGGCGCCGAGGTGATGCTCGACCGTCCGCTCAGTGGCGCCGCCGCTGCGAATCCTGGCTTCAGGCTGGGCGGCGGCCCCGTAATGCTGGTGGAATTTCCCCGACTGGTGGCACTGGAAGCAGTGGGCGGCGCCCTGCGCCACGTAGTGGAACAGGGGGTGGTGCCGCTGCTGGCGCATCCCGAGCGCTACAGCTGCTGCTCACCGACGGCGGTGGCGCGGTGGCGCGAGCTGGGCGCGCTGATGCAGCTCGATGCCACGACGCTGCTGCAGCCGAGCCGCCGTGGAGATCGTGCCCGGCAGCTGCTTGCGTACGGTCTGGGCGATCTCGTGGCCGGCGACAACCACGGCGATGACCGCTCCATCGCCACCCTGCGCGACGCGCTGGTGGCCGGCGGGGCCGGTGATGCGGCGGACATCCTCACCCGGGTCAATCCCGGCAATGTGCTGCAGGGCAAACGCCTGATCGATGTACCTCCCTACAACCTCAAGCTGTCGATCGCCAACCGCCTGCGACGCCTGCTCGTGAGCGAGGAGTAGCGTGGCGGAGTCCACGAAAGAGGCATTTGCGGCTCTGTCAGCGCTGCTGGATCGCAGCGCCGTCGACCACGCCGGTACCATCGACGCCATCGCTTCCCGCTTCACCGACACGCTCCGGGGCGGAGGCACCCTTTATTTCGCCGGCAACGGGGGCAGTGCGGCGGATGCACAGCACTGTGCCGCAGAGTATGTCGTGCGCTACACCCACACACTGCCGCCCCGGCGCGCCTTCGCTGCCGTCGCGCTCGGCACGGACGTCGCCATGCTGACCGCGGCGGGCAACGACCTTGGATTCGAGCATGCCCTCGCACGCCAGGTGGAAGCGCTGATCTCGAAGGAGGACGTGCTGGTGCTGCACAGCACGAGCGGCAGGAGTCCGAACCTGCTCGCTGCTGCGAGGGTCGCGCGCTCCCGCGGGGCGGCGGTCGTTGCCCTGCTCGGCCGTGACGGCGGTCCGTTGCGCGACCTGGTCGACTTGTCCCTCGTGGTGGATCACGACGATACCGGCCGCATCCAGCTGGTGCACATGGCCGTGCAGCATGTCATCGTCGGGCTCGTCGAGGCCCGGCTCACGGCGCGGGGGAATTGAGCATGATGGATTTTGCCGGCCGGTCGGTCTTCGTCACAGGGGGTAGCCGCGGTGTCGGGCGCGCGGCGGCACTGCGCTTTGCGCAGGCAGGTGCCGATGTTGCGCTGAGCTATCACACCCGCCGTGACGCGGCCGAGTCGGTGGCGATGGAGATCAACGCGCTCGGGCGGCGCGCCGTGGTGGTCGGTGGCGATCATGCCGATGAACGAGTCGTCGCCGGAATGTATGCGGACATCGGGTCGGCACTGGGGGGGCTGGACATCTTCGTCGCCAATGCCGGCATCTGGCCGGAGCGCGATGTGCCGCTCGCCGAGATGCCGGCATCGCGATGGACCGAGACACTCAGGGCCAATCTCGATGGAGTCTACGTCACCACCCGAGGCGCGCTGCAGCTGCTCCGCGCGGGAGGCTCGGTGGTTCTCGTGTCCAGCACGGCCGGGCAGCGAGGCGAGGCCTTTCACGCGGACTACGCCGTCACCAAGGGCGGCCTGCTGGCCCTCACCAAGTCACTGGCCATCGAGTGTGCTCCCGATATTACCGTGAACTGCTGCGCGCCGGGCTGGATCGACACCGACATGTCGGCCGGCGTGCTGACCCCGGAGTACAGGGCGAGAGTGGAGGCTTCCATCCCGCTCGGACGCATCGCGACGGCGGACGACGTCGCCTGGCCGATCCTGTTCCTGGCCAGCCCGATGGCGCGCCACATCACGGGCGAGATCCTCAACGTGAACGGCGGCAGCGTGCTGTGCGGCTGACGTCGTGATTCATCTCCTGTTCACCGGTGGCACCATCTCGATGCAATACGACGCGGGGGCGGGAGGCAATGTGCCGACCCATGCCGGCGAGGCGTTGTTGGCCCTCGCGCCGGCGGCGGCCGCGATCGCGCCATGCCGGGTGGAGAACTGGGCGCGCATGCCGGCCTGCCACCTCACCCAGGCCGATCACTGGCGGTTGCGGGAGCGGGTGCGCGAGCTGTCGGGTGACAGGGCGGTGAAGGGCATCGTCATCACACATGGAACGGATACGATGGAGGAGACCGCGTATCTCCTCGACCGCACGCTCGACACTGACGTGCCGGTCGTGTGCACGGGAGCCATGCGCACCAGTGACCATGCAGAGTGGGACGGGGCACGCAACCTCACTGATGCGATCCGTGTCGCCGCGGCCGAAGCGAGCCGTGGCCGGGGCGTGCAAGTGGTGATGGCCGGGAAGGTGTGGCAGGGGCGCGAGGCGGTGAAGATCGATACCGTGGCGCTCGACTCCTTCGGTGCGCCGTTCGGTGTCCTGCGCGCCACCGTCTCGGATCAAGTCCACTACAAGGTGCCCTCAGCGGTCAGACCTCTGGTGCAGCCGGCCAGCCTGGACGCGCGTGTCGCCCTCATTCCCCTGGTGGTGGGTGACGACGGCGTGCTGCTCGACGCCGCCCGCGACACGCACGACGGAGTCGTGATCGAGGCATTCGGTAGCGGAAACCTTCCGCCCCGCGCCGTGCCCGCGATCGGGCGCTGGGTCGGCCAGGGAAAGCCGGTGGTGCTTGGCACCCGCTGCGCCACCGGTGAGGTGACGCCGGTCTACGCGTTCGAAGGTGGAGGCGCCCGGACGGTGGCAATGGGGGCGCTGCCCGCCGGACCCCGCACGGCTTCGCAGGCCCGCTGGGAACTCACCATCGCGCTATCGGCCCGGGTACCCTACGCGTCCGGGCTTCCGGCATGAAGAAGATCGACGTCCCCGAGGAGGTGCTGGACATTGCCCGCGTGCTCGAGCGCGCCGGGTTCGAGGCGTGGTGCGTCGGTGGATCGGTCCGGGATGCGCTCCTCGGCGATCCGCACATGGACTACGACATCGCCACTTCCGCGAAACCGGAGGAAGTCCTGCGGTTGTTCCCCCGTACCGTGCCGGTGGGGATCCGCTTCGGCACGGTCGGTGTCCTGGACCGGCAGCGTCGCCTGCACGAAGTCACGACGTTCCGTCGCGACATCGAAACCGACGGACGGCATGCGGTCGTGCAGTACGGCGTGTCACTCGAGGAGGACCTGGCCCGGCGTGATTTCACGATCAATGCACTGGCCTACCATCCGCTGCGCGAGGAATGGCGGGATCCATTCCATGGGGCTGAGGACCTGTCGCGCCGCGTGGTGCGGGCCGTCGGCGACCCGGCCCAGCGCTTTCGCGAAGACTACCTCCGCATCCTCCGTGGCCTTCGATTCTCGGCGCGGCTCGGTTTCGCGATCGACCCCACCACATGGGATGCGGCGCGCAACGCGACGGACGGGCTGGCGCAGCTCTCCGCGGAGCGGGTGCGTGACGAGTGGTTCAAGAGCTTGCGCACGGCGCGCGACGTCAACGAGCTGGTACGCCTGTGGCAGGAGTCCGGGGTCGCCGCGGCGTGGATGCCGGAGCTTCGGGGTCGTTCGGGCGACACCGTTCCTGCCCTCGATCTGTCAGAGCGTGACCCGGTGTTGCTCACCTGCTTTCTCACGACGGATCCAGCTGGCGCGCTGCGGCGACTCAAGGCCTCCAACCAGGAGATCGGCCGCGCGGTCGGGATCCGGGAGGCGCTGCCGCTCCCCCCTGACAGTGATGAGGTAACGGTGCGCCGCTGGCTCGCGCGCGTCGGTGCGGCTGCCGACGACCATGCGATGCTGGTGCAATGGCGCACGGGGCGCATGCCGCCGTGGGCCGAGGTGGCCGACCGCATCCGGCGACGGGGTGACGCACTGACCCGCGACGCGTTGGCGATCAGCGGAGTGGACTTGCGTGCGATGGGGCTGGAACCGGGGCCGAAGATGGGCCTGGTGCTGGACCGGTTGCTCGACCGCGTCCTGGAGGACCCGTCGCTCAATACCCGCGAGCAGCTGCTTGCACTCGCGAGGCAGGCGTGACTCCGATCATTCTCGCGGTCGCGGCCGGGGCGGCCAATCTTGCCGGCGCCCTGGTGGTGGTGCGCGGCAGTGCGCGGGGCGCCCGGACGATCGAGAACGCGATCGCGTTCGGCGCCGGTTTCATGGTGTCGGTCGTGATGCTGAGCATGCTGCCCGAGGCCTTCGCTGCCGGCCCGGGCGCCGCGCCATGGGTGCTCGGCGGGTTCCTCGCGGTCCACCTCGCGCAGCACGTGCTCACACCCCATTTCCACTTCGGGGAAGAAACACATCATGTGACGCCCGGCGCCGGTGCGTCGGCCGTCGTCGGACTCTCGCTCCACACTTTCTTCGACGGCGTGGCCATCGCGAGCGGGCTCCTGGTTTCGCCGGGACTCGGCGCGTTGCTGTTCCTGGCGGTCTTCCTGCACAAGCTGCCTGAGGGGCTCACGGTGGCGAGCCTGGTGCTCGCCTCCGGGCAATCGAAGGCGCGTGCCCTCGGTCTCGCCCTGGTGCCCGCCGCGGCGACCGTCGCGGGCGCGCTGCTGACAACCGGCTCGAGCGGCCTGCAGCGACACGGGCTCGCGGTGTCGGCGGGCGTGACGCTGTATGTGGCCGGCAGCAATCTCATTCCCGAGTTTCAGGCCAAGCGTGGCTGGGCTCCGCCGGTGGCCTTCTTCGGAGGCGTGATCGCCTTTCTCGGATCGAACTGGGTGCTCGCGCGGTATCTCGGTAACTGATCATGCCTCCGCGCCGCAGTGCCGAGCCTTCGGAGAATCTCTTCCTCGCCGCGCGCGACCCGCGTCCGCTGGCGGCCCGCATGCGTCCGCGCACGCTGGATGAATACGTCGGCCAGCCGCACGTCACGGGGGTCAGCGCTCCGCTTCGCACCGCCATTGAGCGCGGGGAAACCGGTTCGCTGGTGCTGTGGGGTCCACCTGGCACGGGCAAGACGACGCTTGGCCACCTGATTGCGCGCGCCGCCGGACGCGCCTTCGAACCCTTCAGCGCCGTGAGCGAAGGCGTGCCGAGGCTGCGGGAGATCTTCGACCTCGCGCGGGGCCGGCTGGCGTCGGGCGGCGCCGGCACTGTGCTCTTCGTCGACGAGATTCATCGCCTCAACAAGGCGCAGCAGGACAGCCTGCTCCCCGCAGTGGAGGACGGCACGGTGACGCTGATCGGTGCCACCACCGAGAACCCCAGCTTCGAGCTCAACGCTGCCTTGCTGTCGAGGGCCCGGGTCGTCGTGCTCGAGCCACTGACGCCGACAGACATCGAGGTGCTGCTCCTTCGTGCGCGCGACGACCGTGATCTCGGGCTCGGGGCGATGGAACTCACGATCGACCCGGAGGTGCTCGCGCGCCTGGCTCAGGAGTCGGATGGCGACGCCCGGCGCGCGCTCTCCGTGCTCGAGGCCGCCGCGGCCCAGGTGGGTGTCGGCGGACGCATCACCGTGGAGGTGCTGCAGGATGCCTTCCAGCGGCGGCTGCCGCGCCATGACAAGGCGGGAGAGAGTCACTTCAACATCCTCTCGGCCTACCACAAGTCGCTGCGGGGCAGTGATCCCCAGGGCGCGCTGTACTGGATGGCGCGCATGATCGAGGGTGGGGAAGACCCGCTGGTGCTTTGTCGACGGGCTATCGCGATGGCCGCGGAAGACATCGGCCTGGCGGATCCGCAGGCCCTCATGATCGCCGTGGCGGCTCGTGATGCGGTACACATGCTTGGCGTGCCGGAGGGGCTGCTGCCGCTGGCCGAGATGACGGTGTATCTCGCCACCGCGCCCAAGTCCAACAGCGTCGTCGCGGCGCTGGGCGCCGCACTCGAGGCGGCTCGCCGCACGCCGGCGGCGGCAGTGCCGATTCACCTGCGCAATGCACCGACGGCGCTTATGAAGGATCTCGGCTACGGGAAGGCGTATCGCTATGCCCACGACGATCCCAGCCACTTCATTCCTCAGGAGTACCTTCCGGACGAGCTCCGGGGCACGATGTTCTACGAGCCGGGCAGCATGGGGCACGAGAAGCGCATCGCTGAGCGCATGGCATGGTGGCGGGCCAGGGCCGAGGGTACGAAGGAGCCGGGGGCCGGTGGCGAGGGCAGCTAACTTTCCCCCTGTTGCGTCTATATTCCGGCAGGTCATCACCTACGACGAGAGGCCAGCACACCATCCGCACTATGATCGACGTCCGCGACCCGGTTGAACGCGCGCTGCTTATCGCGGCTCCGCGCAAGGGTACGCGGGATGTAGCCCTCATGGACGAGCATCTCGATGAACTGGCCCGGCTGGTCGATACCGCCGGTGCCGAGGTGATCGGCCGCGTCACTCAGCAGATCCAGTCTCCCACACCCGGGTTCCTCATCGGCGAGGGCAAGGTCGAGGAGGTGCGCCAGGCCTGCCTCGATCGCAATGCCACGCTGGTCATCTTCGACGAAGAGCTGACCCCGACACAGGGATCGAACCTGGAGCGCGAGCTCAAGGTGCGGGTCATGGACCGCGCCGAGGTCATTCTCGACATCTTCTCCACGCGTGCCAGGAGCCACGAGGCCAAGCTCCAGGTGGAGCTCGCCCAGCTCGAATACCTGCTGCCGCGTCTTACCCGGATGTGGACCCACTTATCCCGCATTCGCGGCGGCATCGGCTTGCGCGGCCCCGGCGAAACGCAGCTCGAAACCGACCGGCGGATGATCCGGAAGAAGATCCAGCTGTTGCGCGAGAAGCTACGCGGCGTCGGGCGGCATCGCGCCACCGTGCGTGAAGGACGGGAATCGATGCTGGATGTGGCCCTTGTCGGCTATACCAACGCTGGCAAGTCGAGTCTCCTGCGGGCACTGAGCGGCGAGCACGACATCGTGGTGGAGGACCGGCTCTTCGCCACACTCGATACCCTCACGCGCGTGGTGGACATCGGCGAGGGGTATCGCGCCCGCGTCACCGACACCGTCGGGTTCATCCGCAAACTGCCCCACCAGCTGGTCGCGAGCTTCCGTGCTACCCTGGAAGAGGCCCGCGAGGCGGATGTGCTGCTCCACGTGGTGGACGCGAGCCACCCGGAATGGGAAGACCAGATGCGGGTGGTGGAGGAGGTGCTCGAGGAGCTCGACCTCTCCGAGAAGCCGGTCATCCCGGTGTTCAACAAGATCGACCTGCTGGTGGATGCCGTCGGCGTGGCGGCGCGCGCCCAGCATGAAAACCCCGATTCCGTGCTGACGACGACCATGCGTACCGATGGGCTCGCGGCGCTCAAGAAGTCCCTGCGGGCGCTGGCCCGGAAGGAGCGCCCGGTCGTCACCGTGCGTGTTCCCGCGGCCGATGGCGCGAGGCTTGCCGAGATGTACCGGGTGGGCGAGGTGCTGGGCCGCAGTTCGCAGGGTGGCACCGAGGAACTCACGATCCGGCTTGAGGATTGGCAGGCCGAGCGACTGGAGCGCGAGGGCGTGGAAGTGCGGCGCGAGAGCGACAGACAGCGCTCGCGCGCCACGGGCTAGGGCAGGGCGGGGCCGGGTCGATCGGGGCGCGCAGCAAGCGCGCCTTTTCTCTGTAGCGGGCGCAACGGTCAGGAGGCAGGGTGCGCTACCTCGTGACGGGCACGGCGGGATTCATCGGCTATCATGTCGCGGAGCGGCTGCTCGCGCGCGGCGATGAGGTGCTTGGCCTCGACAACGTCAACGACTACTACGACGTGCGCCTGAAGCATGCCCGCATGGCGCGGCTCGATGGCAAGCGCGGATACGAGTTCGTCAAGCTGGACGTGTCCGACCGTGATGCCATGGAACACGTCTTCGCACAGCAGAAGCCCGACGTCGTCATCCATCTCGCCGCGCAGGCCGGGGTACGCTACTCGCTGATCAACCCGCACGCCTACGTGCAAAGCAATGTCGCCGGCTTCCTGAACATCCTCGAGGGCTGCCGCCGCCAGCGCGTCCGCCACCTCGTGTATGCCTCATCCAGCAGCGTCTACGGCGGCAATACCCGCCAGCCATTCAGCATCCACGACAATATCGATCACCCCGTCAGCCTGTATGCCGTGAGCAAGAAGGCCAATGAGCTCATGGCGCATACCTACAGTCATCTCTACGACCTGCCGACGACCGGCCTCCGGTTCTTCACCGTCTACGGGCCGTGGGGACGTCCCGACATGGCGATGTTCCTCTTCACCAAGGCGATCCTGGAGGGGAAGCCGATCGACGTCTTCAACCACGGCAAGATGCGCCGCGACTTCACCTACATCGATGACATCGTCGAGGGCATCGTGCGGACGGCCGACCACGTGGCCGCACCGAACCCGGCGTACCGAAGCGACCTGCCCGACCCGGGTACGAGCTCGGCGCCCTACCGGGTCTACAATATCGGCAACGACAATCCGGTCGAGTTGATGGACATGATCAGTGCCGCTGGAGCGCGCCCTCGGGCGCACGGCCGAGAAGCGCCTGTTGCCCCTGCAGCCCGGGGACGTGCCGGCCACATGGGCTGACGTCGCCGACCTGACGCACGATGTCGGATTCAAGCCGGCGACGCCGATCGAGGAGGGGATTGCCCGGTTCGTGGCTGGTATCGGGACTTCTACGGGTTCGGGGGAGCCGGTCGGTAAGCTGGCAGCGGCCCAATTCGCTCGGGCAAACGCGATGGTGCGCGGCCGCGATTCCGCTCGCAGCGAATGAAGGCTGGAAGTCAGCGAGCCAGCACCAGGAGGGAGAAGCCGCCCAGGAGGCGGGCTGCGAGGTCCTGGCTGACGGCTGCGGCGAGGGCGCGGGGGGCTGCCGCGAAGGACGCCCGTGTGGTGTCCGGTCGGTCGACCGCCAGCGAGGTGAACAAGTGGTCGACGACCTCGTACCCAGCGTCCCGAAGGGAGAGCAGCGCAGTCTCCTTCGAGAAATAGTGGATGTGGCCGACCTGTTCCCTCGCTCGAATGAGCGGGGTGGATCGGAACACTGCTTGCACGCTCATCTCCAGCGGGATGTGAAAAATCTTGTACTCGCCCCGCTGCCGAAGTCGCCGGAGGAAACCGAGACAGTCCTCCACGTGCTCAATGACATCGATGCACAGAAGCAGATCAGCGACGGGCGGTTCGACCGATAAGATATCCGCACACACAAACTGCAAGCCGGGTTGCTCGCGTTCCCGCGCGAGTTGGGCTGCCTGAGGCGAGATCTCGTACCCCGTAAACATCGTGCCGGCTGGCATCAGGCGCTGCAGTTCAGCCAGGATGGCGCCGGCACCGCATCCCACCTCGACAACGGTTCGCACCAGAAGCTCGTGCCGGGCCAGCATACGCAGAATCTGCTGTGCCTTCCAGGCGGAGTCCTCGACATGATAGGTCGGGTTCTTCGCCAGGTAATCACCGTCGACGTAAGTCCGTGCCATATGCGTCGTTGTTGCTGAGGCGCGAAAGCCCGCCCGATCTGTGTAATCGGGCCTATGCCGTGGTTGCCGTGCTCAAATGTGCGCCGCACAAGGCTGCGCGCGGGATCGCCGGCGAAAGGCCCACCCTTAACCAACAAGTATCCCCGCAGATGGTAGATCAGCACCGACACGATGGCGACGAAGCGCAGGCCGTCGACCACGGGAATGAACCGGCCCGACGAGGTGCTCCGGCGGAGACGTCCCAGCCCTTTGATCCGACCTCTCAGGGACTTACTCCACGCCAGGTCATGATTGCCGGCCTCTCCAGCACTCTTCCGCCCGCGATGCCGAGCGTCAATGAGGCCGTCGGACCACCACCCCACAGTTACTTCTCACTCAGAATGTGTTCCAACAGCAGCCAGCGGTTCATTCCCGCGAACTTCTGGTGCATCTTCGTGAGTGGCGCCCCGCCCTTGGCCTCGTCTTCCTGAATCTGCAGGTCGGCCAGCGCGTCGAGGCCGGAGTCCTTGAATTTCCGAAGGCCCTTGTCAAGGGCGAGACCTACCGTGCGGAAGTTGAAGAGTGTCGAAAACTGCAGGGTGTAGCCGATGTCGGCGAGCTGCTGGTTAGTAATCAGCGTGCCGCCCTTTTTGGCCTTGCCCCAGTAGAGTGAGGGTGACAGGTTGAAGCCGAGCATCTGGTTCGGGTAGTACTTGCGCACGCCCTCAGAGAACTCGCGCGGCTGGTCCAGTTCGGTGTTATTGAACTCCGCCCAGATCACGTCGCAGCCAAGCTCGGCCGCTTCCCAGGCATCCTCGATCGCCATCTTTACGCCGCCCTGAGGCTGGCCCGGGATCGCGCCATCAACGGAGTCGGTGCGCGCGATACTCACCAGCGGGTGCCCGGCGGCATCGCTCGCCGCCTTGATCGCCTTGAGCTTGGCAAGCCACGCCTGGCGCGGCACGAGCACCTTGTCGCGCTTCGCCTTGCCAACATTGACGATGTGCCCGCACGTGCGGTCGGACGGATCCTGGTTCTCCAGGTGCACGCCGGCGGCCCCGACGCGAATGAGCTCAGACGCCAATGTGAACGTCTGGCCCGGTCCGCCGAAGCCCGCCTCCATGTCCACGAAGACGGGTGGCATCTCGAGGAGCTCGGCGCCTTCAGTGTCGAACCAGGTGGTGTGGCGCGCCCCCTCGATGCCCTTCCGGAGCATAAGGGTCAACTCCGCCATTTGGTGCGAGTGGTACACCCCGATGTCCGGGTACATATTCCAAGTTGCAGCTAACTGCCAACCACTGCCGTACAAGGCCTTGAAGCCGAGCATGGTCATGAGCGCGGCCGTGTAGGCGTCGTAGGCCCCGGCCGAGTGGAGGAAGCTGCCCTTGTCGCGCGCCTCATGCAGGAGACGCCGGAGCTTCACGGCGGGATTCTCGTTCTCGGGGGGCGCCAGCAGCTTGCTGATTTCGCCGGCGGGGAAGGGCACCTTGCCGGCAACTGGGGACTTGGAATTTGCGGTGGCCGTCACGGGGCACTCCCGTTGAGGACTGAGTCAGGCACTCCTGGATCGCGGCTCACAGGCACTTAACATGAAAGCAGGCTTGTGAATTATTTCACAAATGTATCTCACTCAAGTAGATGGCGCCAGAGTGCCCTCCGCCACACCTCCGCGATCGATCTCACGTTTCGCGTAGTCGGGTTTCTCTTGAACTGACGCCGGGATTGGGTTGAGTTCGGCGGCTGCGCACATAGCACTGTTGTACGTCCAGACCATGGTTGTCATCGAAGGGCCACAAGTTTGCACCAGGCGCCGGATGGTACGGGGCGTGTAGAAATTAATGTGGCCAACTTGATCAGGGTGTCGTCGGCGTAAGCTCCCCTATCGCGTAGACAGTTGAAAGTGGACTTTCGAGGTGCCCTCTGTCGAGGAGGTAGGGCATGCGAAAGACCCGCTTCACGGAAGCCCAGCATCGTCGCGATCCTGAAGGAAGGGGACGCCGGGGTCCCGGTCACGGAGTTGCTCCGGAAGTACGGGATCCATCGGAACACGTACTTCCACTGGAAGGAAGTATGCCGGCGCGACGCTCCCCGAACTGCACCGGCTGCGCGAGCTCGAGCAGGAGAACGCCCGGCTCAAACGGATGTATGCGGAGTTAGCCTTGGAGCATGCGGCCGTCCAGGATGTGCTCCGCCGAAAGTTGTGACGCCGTCCGCGAAGCGGCAGGCGATCGCCCTGTTGGTGGCGGAGCATCGGCTTCCCGTGCAGCGAGCCTGCCGGCTGGCGGTTGACGCGGGCGGCTTGGTATCGCCCGCCGCGGCCGCCGCTCGTGCCCGATGCAGCGGTCATCGAAGCGTTGATGGCGATCGTGGCGCAGCATCACAGCTGGGGCAGCTGGAAATGCTATGACCGGCTGCGCTTCCTGGGCCAGCCCTGGAACCACAAGCGCGTGTACCGGGTCTACTGCGCGCTGCGCTCAAACCGCGTGCGCCGCGTCAAATGCCGGATCACGCGGGTGCGCCAGCCGTTGGGGGCGCCGGCCCAGCTCAACGCGTGCTGGGCGCTCGACTTCATGCACGATCGGCTGTACGACGGGCGCGCGTTCCGGACGTTCAACGTGCTCGACGAGGCCAATCGCGAGGGCCTCGCGATCGAGGTGGCGACCTCGCTTCCCAGTTGGCGGGTTTTGGCCGTGCTCGACGCGCTCATCGCGGTGCACGGGCCGCCCGCAGCCCTGCGGCTCGACAAAGGCCCCGAGTTTATTGCCGAGGCCGTGACCCTGTGGGCGGCGGCGCATGCGATCGGGCTCCGCTACATCCAGCCCGGGAAGCCGAACCAGAGCGCGTTCGTCGAGCGCTTCAACAAGACGTATCGCGAGGCGGTGCTCGATACCCATCTCTTCGCCTCCCTGGACGAGGTGCGCGCCGAGACGGCGGACTTCCTCCAGCGCTACAACACGCAGCGGCCCCACGACAGCCTCGGGTCGGTGCCGCCTGTGACGTTCCTGCCG
This sequence comes from uncultured Gemmatimonadales bacterium, assembly GCA_963822925.1. Classification (GTDB taxonomy): domain Bacteria; phylum Gemmatimonadota; class Gemmatimonadetes; order Gemmatimonadales; family GWC2-71-9; genus JAGGAG01. The sequence goes on along the minus strand of CAWGJN010000021.1, from coordinate 2,126 downwards.
AGGCCCACGAGCACCGTCGAGTCCACGCTCGGACTGTCTACTTGACGGGGGAGCTTACGGTACTGTCGGGCGAGTTCCGGGTCGATGCTCAATGATCTAATCCGGGGGAGCGATTGGCTGTTCGGGCTCAGGATATCTGGATTGTGCTGTAGAGTTCTGGAGTTCACCCGCTTTCGCGGAGAACTAGCGTTTCCGGGGTCGGACACGCTGCGTGCCCCCTTCGCTGGCGCCTTGAAGATATCCTTTTCCGCGCGCTCTTGCTGGCGCCCCACCTCGATATATTTGTGAACTATTTCACAAGCAAGCAGGGCCGATCCCGCACCCTAGGGCTTCCGCTCCGCCCGCTCACAAGTTCAAGGTTGGAGTGCTCTTGAGCCCGGATTGGGCTTAGTCTTATGCTCTGCAGCCGACTCATCTTCGCCGGGCAACCCCGAGGGGGCATGCGCACATGAGATCTAGAGTAAACGCGGACATAATTGAATGGTGGTACACCTTCGGACGCGTCCAGGCGTGTCGATGTCCGTGAACCATCCGCCGACTGGCGAGGAACCGCTCTCGATCGGAAGTCGTGCCAGCGAGCGGAGGCCGCTTGGGGATACACCCGGCGTGGTCGAGCGACCAGGTTCAGCGGTGATGACCAGGGCTTTCTCGCAGGGACGCGCCGACTCGCGGACGTACGGTCGGGCACTGGCTCGTATCGACTCGGAAGTGCTGGCCACATGGGTCGGACACTCTCGGCTATTCCAGCTGCTTTTTCGACAGTATGCGCGCGCGTTCGGATTTCCGGATCTGGGCGGGCACCTGCGTCGGCGAGCTGTGGCTGAGAGTCTGGCGGCGGCGCCCGCGCCGGTACTCTTGGACCTTGGTGCCGGAAACGCACTCCATTCGATCTCCGATGCCCTGCTCCGGGTGCGGGGTCACCGGCTGGTGGCTGACCTCTCTCCGCGTCATGTGAGACGGGCCGTCCGAACGAGTCGCAGTCTTGGGCTCCGTCTCTCAGGCTTCGTGTGCAACGGAGCGGCGCTACCCCTCGCATCCGAAAGCGTCGACGTGGTGCTCGTGATCGAGGTTCTGCAGTTCGTTGATGACGATGTGGGCATGATACACGAGATTGCTCGTGTCCTCCGGCCGGGAGGATTCTGGCTCTGCGAGCAAGAGTTGGAACGATTTGCCACCAACCCGGTTCCGACGCAAGATCACTTGCTTACAAAGCTCGGCGCGGGTACAGCGCGAAAGGTCTCGCTGCCGTCGCCTCGGAAGGTGGCCTTGTGCTCGAATCATGTCGCCCCGTGCTCGGATTGCGTGGCCGTCAATGGGAGAAGCTCGAGTCATGGGCTTGTCGGCAGGGGCAGTTCGTGCACCTGCTCCTGTTCCCCCTGCTGCGCCTTCTCGCCAGGCCTGCCCAAACATCTGATTACGCATCGCGACCATGATCTTCCGCTTCGTCAAGCCCGCAGTCGGTGCTATCGCGATGGCGCAGCAACCATTCTCGTGAGACTTCCCATTCCCCACATGAGGCCATCGCCCGTGGCGATGCTTTGTGGCGACTTTCTTCAGGAAGTTGGATCTGCGGTGCGGACATACAAGCAAGTACTTCGGCCTGGTAGAGGGAGGATGCATTGATGGGCGTTGCGGTGCGCGACTACTTGCGCTGGATCCAGGACACGCTTGCGCTGACGAGGGACCTGGCGGGCGCACCAAGGCGGTCGCGCGTTCTCGTCTTCGCATTTCACGCAGTTTTTGAGAACAAGGGCGACCGGGACGCTGGAGTCTGCGACCCACAGCAGGGCATTACCGTGAAGGTATTGCGGGAGTTTGTCGATGCTTTGACGGCAACCCGCGTGCCGATCGTAGCGCTCGACCAGGCGATCGATGCGGCCTGCCCCGGGCTGCGCTGCGCGATCACGTTCGATGACGGGTACTTCAATAACCTGCTTGCGCTGCCAATCCTGCGGGAATACCACGTGCCAGCAACGTTCTATATCGCGACAGACTACATAGAACAACAAAAGACGTTTTGGTGGGATGCCCTCTATCGTGAGTGCTCAACACGCGGATGGTCGCAAGCGTCGCGCGTGGAGGAGACGCGCCGCTCGAAGCTGCTGCAGAACGCGCACATTGAGGAG
>CAWGJN010000020.1:0-231906 GCA_963822925.1 uncultured Gemmatimonadales bacterium | reverse complement strand
AGGAGCGGACATGTGTGAAAGCTAAGGGAGCGGAACGGAAAAAGCGTGAGGAGAAACTGCACAACTAGGTGAGGAGGAACCGCAACCGCGTAAGGAGGAACCGAAACGGCGGACATCCGCTGTCGTGTTCCTCCTCACGCAGTCGCAGTTCCTCCTCACGCAGTGGCTTTGAGAAACTCCTCCACGCTCCTGATCCCGTACAGCATCCGGTCCCACCTCGGGTCCGGGGCGCTGATCGGAGCCCGTTCTGCGAGCAGCCAACGGGAGATCTCATCCGCCATCATCGGAGTACCATTGGCCGGCGCCACCTCGACCCGGATCAAGCCGTGCAGGAGGTCCTTTCCTTCCCATGGCCACAGCCGCACTGCCCACGCCCGCACGGGCGCGAGCCGCCTTGAAGCGGGCGCGAATATGGGAGAACGGTGCGCTGGCGGGAGCCTGAGGTATGCCTCGAGATTGGCGCCGTCGAACGGCAGCGAGGCATGGCTCTTGGCGACTCCGACCATGCGGGTGTCCTGTGCCCACACCGGACTCTCAGCCAGGGAGCCATCCACCACCAGCCATCCCGGACTGGCACTGCGCCAGGCGACACCGACGGCGACCTCAAGAGCGCCGCGCGCGTCATCGAGGGCGGCGCCTGCCTGTGCCAGCTCGCGAATGGGATGCGGGGGATCGCTGTCGGACAGTTCGATGCGCTCGAGTGCGTCGAGCACAGGCCCGGCAGCATCCAGCGCCGCCCTCCGGCCGATGGCCAGCCGACGGTGACGCACGAGCCGCGTCGCGAGGATGCGATCATGCCGCACGCGTACGGCGGCACCCACCGAGGCAATCACGATTGGCGACGAACCGGCGTATCCCACCACCTCGGAGTGCTGCACCCCGTCGAGGAACGCAACCGGATCGGGCCAGCCAGTGGGTTCACCCACGGACCGGGCCTCGACGCGGTCGCCCTCCACCAGTCGTGCGAGATGGATCTCGGCTTCTTCGCGCCGGCCAGCGCTGGCCGGCGGGATGACGGATGCGGGAGTGATACCGGCGTCGGCAAGGGCCCGGCGGAGTGCGGTGAGGTCGTTAGTCATCCAGGCTCGGGAACGGCGGGACACCCAGCAGCCAGCAGCCGACCAGGCCGTCCTCGGCATCCAGCTCCACCAGCAGCTGATCGGCCACCCGGACGGCGCGCGCCGCAGGCAACCCGCCGAGCTTGAGGTGATAGATGCTCTCGCCGGGGTTGGTACGGATCGTCAACACCGCCTCGATTTCGACCGAGGTGGTGCGATCTGCCCGGGGCCCCCGGAGGACGACGCGCCCGCTCTCGACGTTTGAAGGCAGCACCAGGCTCCTGGTCGAGGTGACCTCGGGCCATACCACCACATCGAGACCGGCCACGGCGCCATCGGCTACGTCCAGCACCGCGATGGCGCCTTCGGCGTCCGTCAGCTCGATGGTGCCATCGAGACGCGAACTGCCCGAGCTGCGGAAAGTGCCCGAGAGAATGTCGGTTTCCGGATCCCATCGCCACGCGATCGATGGGAGCGGGTCCGTGATGCGCTCGACAGTGAACCGCGGTCCCAGTGATGCCTCAGGCGGCACGGGCAGCTCCGATCGTGCGGATGACTCGAATGATGCGATCCACGGCAGCCTCGAGCTCCTTGTCGGACACCGCGTAACTCATGCGCACCCAGCGGTCGTCCCCGAACGCCGCACCCGGCACCAGGGCCACGCCCTCCCGCTGCATCAGTTCGTCACAGAATTTCGAACCTGTCACCCCGTCACGAATGCCGTCGACGCGGAAGAAGAAGTAGAACGCGCCATGCGGTTCCACGAATTCCACCCCGGCCACCTCGGTGCGGAAGCGGCTCACGAGCAGGTCACGGCGCCGCCGGAAGGCGGCAACCATCTTCGTGACATCCTGGTCAACTCGCTCATCGCTGAACGCCGTCACCGCGGCCCACTGCGCCGGGTGATTGGCGCCCGTGGTGGTGTGCGACTGCAGCGCCGCCATCGCCTTGGCGATATGGGACGGTGCCAGGGCCGCACCGATGCGCCAGCCCGTCATGGCGTATGCCTTCGACGCCCCGTAGATGAGGATGGTGCGTTCGAGCAGGTCATCAGGCAGGTCGAGCATCGACGCGGCCGGTCCCGGACCGTAGTTGATCCGGCGGTAGATCTCATCCGAGATGATCCACACCTGGTGTTTGTGGGCCCATTCGGCGATTGCCCTCAGCTCCGCCAGCGTATAGACCGCGCCGGTGGGATTGCAGGGCGAACAGAGGATCAGGCCCTTCACCGACTTGCTGTACGCGGCATCCAGGTCGCGCACGCTGACCTTGAGGCCCCACTCGATGTCCCCGGGCACGAGGATCGGCTCGGCACGCGCGAGGTGCACGATCTGCGGATACGACACCCACGCCGGCGCCGGGATAAGCACCCGTTGCCCCGGACCGAAGAGAGTGAAGCACGCGTTGAAGAGGGACTGCTTCGAGCCGGAGCTCACGACCATATGGTCGGGATTGACGGCACGGCCGCCCGACATGAGTGACAGCGTCCGCGCGATGGCGGTGCGCAATTCCGCCAGACCGATATTGGGCGGATAGCGTGTAAAGCCCTTCTGAATCGCGTCGATGGCCGCCTGCCGAATGGGCGCCGGAGTATCGAAATCGGGCTCGCCCACGCTCAGATCGTAGACATCCTCGCCAGCCGCCTTACGCCGCTTGGTCTCCGCGCTGATCGCCACGGTTTCGGATGCTTTGAGATGGGCCAGATTGATCGAAAGCGGGTCGGGCATGGCCGGTCCAGAGTAGAAGGCGGTAACGATGACGCGGACCGGGAAGGTTCGTTGAACGGCATGCTCCCTGTCAACGCCAATTGCCCTTGGCCCGTGTCGCTGCCCGGGCTAGCTTCGAACCCCGCGACTGTCGCGACCGCTATTTGAGAATCGAGGAGCCCGTGTCGGAGTTTGAGCAGCACCTGAGCGCGCCCGTGGCGCGCACCCTGGAGGCGTGGGATTGGCAGGCGTCCGATCCCCTCCTGAAGGACGCCGTGCCCACCATAGCACGGGGCCACAATCTGGTGGCGGTCCTGCCGCCATCCCCGGCGGCGGCGGCGCCCCTGATCGGTGCCGTACTCGGACGCCTGGGCGGTGGAGTGCGGGGCCTCATGGTGGTGCCGCCGGGCATGCTGGCCGAATGGGCTGGGGTCGTATTCGGAGTGGCTGCCGGCACTGGCCTGAAAGTCGGTGCGGCACTCGCGTCGGCCCGGGCGCTCCGTGAGCTCAGGAGCGGCTCCCTCGATCTGCTGGTTGCTTCCCCCTCCGTCATTCAGGAACTCATGGCCAGCTCCGCCCTCAAGGCGGACGGGCTGGGCGTGATCGTGCTCGCGCAGCCTGAGGCATGGGCTGACCACTCGGCCGTTGCACCCCTCATGCAGGACCTCCCCCTCGAGGCCCAGCGGGTCATCCTCACGGCCGATCCTGCGGCCGCTTCGGATCTGGTGGAGCGGTACGCGAGGAAGGCGCTGGTTCTTGGTACCGCGCCCGCTGACGCACCACCCACCCAGCCGGTCGGGCCGATCCGGACCGTCAGCGTTCCCTGGGCAAAGCGTGCCGCCGCCCTGGGTGAACTGCTCCACCTGCTGGATCCCGCCAGCGTGACCATCTGGGCCCACGACCGAAGCGCGGCCGCGGACATTGCGCGCGCCGTGCCTCTCGACGGCGAATCCATCCGCCTCGTGACGGGTGACGCGCCCAAGTCCAGCCTGATCATCGCATTCGACCTGCCGTCGCATGAGCGCCTGACGCAGCTCGTGCAGGCTGGCGACACGGTGGTGCTGGTTCCCCCGGGCACGGAGTCGTATGTCGCCGGCATCGCCCGTCCCATTCGCTCGCTCCGCCTCCCGGGATTACTCGAGGAACATGCCGCCATCGCGGCCGCGGACCGGGCACGTATTCGCGGCGAACTCGAATCGGGCGACGGCTCCGCGGCCCTGCTCGCACTCGCCCCGCTTTTTGAGCGCCATGACCCGACGCGTGTGGCCGCCGCGCTCTATGCGCTGTGGAAGGGACAGGCGGCGAAGGCGACAGGAAGTCAGCTGGCAGGAAGCCAGGCGACAGGAAGTCAGGCTGCGCGGCAGGAGCCAGCGACCCAGGCCGCACCAATGATCGCGAAAGTGTGGGTATCGATCGGCAAGAAGGATGGCGTCACGCCAGCGGATCTTGTCGGCGCGTTGACGAAGGAATTGCGTGTCGACCGGACCGCGATCGGCCGGGTGGAGCTGCGGGACGGATTCTGCCTGATCGAGCTTCCGGCCGGGGATGCCGACCGCATCGCCCAGGCATTGAGTGGAAAGATGATCCGGAAGGTGAGAGTGACGGCGCGGCTCGATCGCGTCCCCGGTGCCACCGCCGAGCGCAGGCCTAGGAGCGGCGCCGGACGACCGCGTCCTTGAGCCGCTTGCCGGCCTTGAACGCCGGCATGACGGAAGCAGGGAGCGTGATGGTTTTGCCGGTGCGCGGGTTGCGCATGGACCGGCCCGCTCGACGGCGCGTTTCGAAGTTGCCGAACCCGGTAATCTGAACGCGTCCGCTCTTGCGCAACTCGGTCGCGATCAGGCCGTCGCTGGCGAAGAGCGCATCGACAATTTCCGAGGCACGCACCTTGGAGACTTCGAGGCGCTGCGCCAGCGCCACAATCAATTGTTGCTTGGTCACCGGGCGACGATACCTGCACTCGTCCCCCTCACGCAAGCACCGCTGGCGGCAACGCGTCCCCAGCCCGTACATTTGTCGGCCCACCGCTGGTCGATCCTCCGTCCTCGTATCTGTTGCTGGAGACTCGCCGATGTATCAGGGGTCGCGCACCGGATGGCTCGAGGTCGTCTCTGGTGTCATGTTCAGCGGCAAGAGCGAGGAGCTCATCCGCCGCGTTCGTCGAGCCATCATTGCCCGCCGCACCGTGCAGGTCTTCAAGTCGCATCTCGACAGCCGGTACGCCGGCGTCTACAACGTCACCAGCCACGACGGCACCGAGATCGAGGCGATCCCCATCGATTCGTCGGATGAGATCCTGCGCCAGGTTCGGCCGGCGACCGAGATCGTCGCGATCGACGAGGCCCAGTTCCTCGACCGTGACATCGTGGCGGTCACGACGGTGCTGGCCCAGCGGGGCGTGCGAGTCATCCTGGCGGGCACCGACACGGATTTCCGGGGAGAGCCGTTTGGTGCCATGGGCGACCTCATGGCCGTCGCGGAAATGGTGGACAAGCTGCGCGCCATCTGCATGGTGTGCGGCGGCGAAGCCTGCCGGAACCAGCGCCTGGTGGACGGACGTCCGGCGCGCTGGGACTCGCCGACGATCATGGTGGGCGGGCGCGAGTCCTACGAGGCGCGGTGCCGGCACTGTCACCGGGTGCCGAGGGCAGATGAAGATCAGACGGCGTTGTTGTAGGCGGCAAGGCGGCAAGGCGGCAAGGCGGCAAGGCGGCAGGCGGCAAGGCGGCAAGGCGGCAAGGCGGCAAGGCGGCAAGGCGGCAAGGCGGCAAGGCGGCAAGGCGGCAGGATGCCACTGCCTGCCACGTATTCGTGTGCCCTCTTTTCGCCGCGGCAGGGTCGATACTCGGGAATGTGCACTTCCCCGGAGCGTAGCTATCGTCGTTTTCGAGCCTGGCGCGCATGTCATGCACTCACGCTCGCGATCTACGCAGCGACCCGGCGATGGCCCGGCGAAGAGAAGTTTCAGCCTGACCTCGCAGACTCGACGCGCTGCTGTATCCGCCGAAGCGAACATAGCGGAGGGATCAGCGAAGAGAGGCACGGCGGAGTTCGCCCGCTATCTGGATATCGCCCACGGCTCGCTTTCGGAGGTAGAATGCCTGCTGGAAGTCGCAAGAGACCTGGGATATCTGGCAACGGACGATTGGACGCAGATCAACGGCCTTCGCTTGGACGCGGCACGCACAGACGGCTGGCTTGCTCGCGGCGATGCGCCTTCAACTCAAGAAACCGCAGTCACCTTCCGCCTTGCCGCCTTGACCTCTTGCCGCTTTGACCGGAGCTCCACTTGCTCAACGTAGCCTTGACAGGCAACGTCGCCTCCGGCAAGTCCACCGTGGCAAACCTCTTTCGACGCTGGGGCGCGGTCGTCATCGACGCCGATCAGCTCGTACGCGAGGTGCAGTCGCCGGGCAACCCGGTGCTCGGGGCCATCGTCCGGCGCTTCGGCTCGGGAGTACTCAGGCCCGACGGCACACTCGACCGAGGTCAGCTGCGCGCGATGGTGCTTGCCTCGCCCGAAGCGCTCAAGGAGCTGAATGCCATTGTGCACCCGGCGGTCAACCGGCTGCGCAACGCACGAGTTCGCGCCGCCCGCGAGGCCGGGGCCCAGGTGGTCGTGACCGACATTCCGCTGCTGTTCGAGGTCGCCGATCCCGACTCGTTCGACGTGGTCGTACTGGTGGACGCGCCCGAGGAACTGCGCCGTCAGCGCCTGTTCGAGCGGAGCGGCCTGCCGCGGCATGAATCCGACCGCCTCATGGCCGCCCAGCTCCCCGCGGCGGTGAAACGGCCTCGTGCGGACCACATCATCGACAACGATGCCGACCTCGCTGCCCTCGAGGCCCGAACCGCTGAAATCTGGACCGCGCTCATGGCCCGCGCAGTTCCTTGACCCACCCTGTGGCTTCCGGTATCCTTGCCCCCGGTCGTCTCCCATTGGAGCATTCATGCCGAACATCCCCGCCGAGCTTCGTTACACGGCCGACCACGAGTATGTGAAGATGCTGGGCAAGGGTCTCGTCCAGATCGGCGTCACCGACTACGCGCAGGGCGAGCTAGGCGACATCGTGTTTGTAAACCTGCCCAAGGTGGGGGACAGTTTTGATGAGCACGGCGTGTTCGGGGTGGTCGAAGCGGTCAAGGCCGTGTCCGACCTTTATTGCCCGCTCGCGGGCGAGGTCACCGAGGTGAACGCCGCGCTGGATGCCGATCCCGGCCTGATCAATCGGGATCCGTATGACACAGGCTGGATGATCAAGCTCCGCATCAAGGACCCAGACAGCCTTGGCACCCTGCTCACCCCTGAGGCCTACAAGGCTCAGCTGGGCGAGTAAGGATTCCTGTGAGTACCATTGCCACCGCGCTCCGGGCATTCTGTCCGGGGCGTTTTTTGTCCGACATTGTGCAATTTTTCACGAGCTGGAGTCTTCGCATAGCATGACCGCTACCCAACGTCCCACCGCCGGTGCCGTGCCCGATCCCTCTGATGCGGCAGACCAGATTCGCTCCCATCGGATGCCGTCGTTCGAGGTCATGCACCCGAATCACTTTGCCTATCGTCACATCGGGCCGCGGAAGGAAGATGTGGCCGAGATGGTGAGGCTGCTGGGCTACCCGTCGCTTGATGACCTCATCGACGCGGTCGTGCCCGAGGACATTCGCCTGCGCCGTCCGCTCGACCTGCCGCCGGGGCGAGGCGAGCGCGAGGTGTTGCAGGCACTGCGCGGCATGGCCGACCAGAACCGGATCTTCCGCACGCACATCGGCATGGGGTATTACGGCACGTTCGTGCCCCAGGTGATCCAGCGGAATATCCTGGAGAATCCCGGCTGGTACACCGCCTATACACCCTACCAGGCCGAGATCGCCCAGGGTCGCCTGGAAGCGCTCCTCAACTTCCAGACGATGGTGTCCGACCTGACCGGCCTGCCGATCGCGAACGCGTCGCTGCTGGATGAGGCCACCGCCGCTGCGGAAGCGATGGCGCTGACCCACGCCGTGGCGCCGCGGCATGACGCCCCGGTGTTCCTGGTCGATGCCGACTGCCACCCGCAGACCGTCGCGGTCGTGGTGACGCGCGCGGAAGCGCGCGGCGTCGCGGTAAAGGTGTTGTCGCACGAACAATTCGAGTTCGGGCCCGGTGTCATTGGTTGCCTGGTCCAGTATCCGGCCACCGATGGTGCGCTGCGCGACTTCCGCGCGATCTGCACTGCGGCCCACGCCTCGAAAGCCCTGGTCACCGCCGCCACCGACTTGCTCGCGCTGACGCTCCTGGTGCCGCCGGGCGAGTGGGGCGCCGACATCGCGGTCGGCAACAGCCAGCGCTTCGGGGTGCCGATCGGATATGGCGGGCCGCACGCGGCCTTCTTCGCCACGAAGGACGAGTACAAGCGGCACATGCCGGGCCGCATCATCGGTGTCTCGAGAGACCGGGACGGTCATCCCGCGCTTCGCATGGCCTTGCAGACCCGGGAACAGCACATCCGTCGGGAGAAGGCGACGAGCAATGTCTGTACGTCGCAAGTGCTCCTCGCCGTGATGGCGAGCATGTATGCCGTGTATCACGGCCCCGACGGACTCCGTCGCATCGCCGAGCGCACCCACAACCGGACGGTCATCCTGGCCAACGCCCTGCGTCGCCTGCGCTATCGCATCGTGCACGAGCACTTCTTCGATACCCTCTGTGTCGAGGTGGAGCGGTGGGCGCTGCCGCGCATCGTGGACGCCGCCCGCTCGCGCCAGATCAACCTGCGGGTCATCTCCCCGACGCGCCTTGGCGTGGCGCTGGACGAGACCACCAGCCTGGGCGACGTGGCCGACCTGATTACGATCTTCTCGCTCAACGAGGCGTTGCCGTTCATGCTGGAAGACATCGGCGCCCGCGTCGAGCGCGCGATCCCGGTCACACTGGCGCGCAGCAGCGCGTACCTCGCCCATCCGGTGTTCCACCAGCACCAGTCGGAAACGGAGATGCTGCGGTATATCAAGCGGCTCGAGGCGCGTGACCTGTCGCTCTGTCATGCGATGATTCCGCTCGGGAGCTGCACCATGAAGCTCAATGCCACGAGCGAGATGATGCCCGTGAGCTGGCGCGGCTTCAACCGCATCCATCCCTTCGCCCCGCGCGACCAGGCGCAGGGATACCAGGAACTCTTCCGCCAGCTCGAGTACCAGCTGGCCGAGATCACCGGGTTCGCCCGCGTGTCACTGCAGCCCAATGCCGGCTCGCAGGGCGAGTACGCGGGTCTCATGGTGATTCGCGCCTATCACCACAGCCGTGGCGCCACGGAACGCACCATCTGCCTCATCCCGATGTCGGCCCACGGCACCAATCCCGCAAGCGCGGCGATGGTGGGCATGACAGTGGTGCCGGTGAGGAGCGACGCGGCGGGCAACATCGACATCGACGACCTCCGTGCCAAGGCCACCCAGCACTCAGACCGGCTCGCCGCACTGATGGTGACGTATCCCTCGACCCATGGCGTGTTCGAGTCGGGGATCCGCGAGATCTGCCGGATCGTGCACCAGCATGGAGGCCAGGTATACATGGACGGTGCCAACATGAATGCGCAGGTGGGCCTCTGTCGTCCGGGCGACATCGGGGCGGATGTCTGTCACCTCAACCTGCACAAGACCTTCGCCATACCGCACGGCGGCGGGGGCCCGGGCATGGGCCCGATCGGCGTCGCGGCGCACCTGGGCGACTTCCTGCCCGACCATCCGGTGGTCGATCTGGGGCACGATGCGAGCTGCGGCACCATATCGGCGGCTCCGTGGGGCAGCGCCGGGATCCTGCCGATCTCCTGGGCCTACATCAACCTGCTGGGATACGACGGCCTGGCGGAGTCGACCAAGGTCGCGATCCTCAACGCGAACTACATCGCCGCGCGGCTGTCGCCTCACTATCCCGTGCTGTACTCGGGACGGGACGGCCTGGTGGCTCACGAGTGCATCATCGATACTCGTGGCTTCAAGCAGACAGCCGGTATCGACGTGGAGGACATTGCCAAGCGACTCATCGATTACGGGTTTCACCCGCCGACGGTCTCCTTCCCGGTGGCCGGGACGCTGATGGTCGAGCCGACGGAGAGCGAATCGCTGCAGGAACTCGATCGCTTCTGCGACGCGATGATCGCGATCCGGCAGGAGATCCGGGAGATCGAGGACGGCGCGGCAGACCGGGAGAACAACCTGCTGACGAACGCGCCGCATACGCTGCAGCAGGTGATCGGCGATGGATGGAATCGTCCTTATCCCCGCGAGAGGGCCGGGTTCCCTTCCCCGGCGGTTCGCCAGTCGAAGGTGTGGCCGACGGTCGGGCGCATCGACGGGGCGTTTGGAGACCGGAACCTGATCTGTACCTGTGTGCAGATGGAGGAGTTTGCCGACGCCTGACGCAGGGGCGTGGGGTCTCTGGCTCGACCGCACACCACGCCCCGGGTGGCAGAACATGGCGCTCGACCTGGCCTTGCATGCGCGGGCCGTACGGTCGGGCGCCTGCTGCCTCCGATTCTACCGCTGGAGCCCATCCTGTCTCTCGTTCGGGCGGCACGAGCCCGCAGCGACGCGCTATGATCGCCAGCGCATCGAGCAACTCGGCCTCGACACCGTGCGGCGGCCGACTGGCGGCCGTGCAGTCTGGCACTCCAGCGAGGTCACCTACGCCGTCGCGGCGCCCGAAACGGTCATGGGATCGCTGCGCGACGCGTATCACGCCATCCACCACACCATCGCCCAGGCGCTGAGGGGCCTGGGTGCCACGGTGCACCTCGCCGCGGCGCGGCGCGGCGCGGCGGTCGATGCCGGTGCCTGCTTCGCCGTCGCGGCCGGGGGTGAGGTGGTGACGGGCGTGGGAAAGCTGGTGGGCAGTGCACAACTGCGAACGCATGGTGCTCTCCTGCAACATGGCTCGATCCTGCTTCACGACGATCAGTCCGTGGTGCACGACCTCTCGCGTGGGACGAGCGCCCGCCCGGAGGTGGAGCCGCTGTCGGCGCTGATGGGGCGCACCGTCGAATGGGACGAGGTGGCTCTCGCGGTCGGCGCCGCGGCGAGGACGTGGGGCGCGCACTGGGATTCGTTCAACGACGAGGCCGCGCTCACCGCGGAAGCGGAGGCGCTGGCCCCCCGCTTTCAGGATCCCGCGTGGACATGGCAGCGCTGAGCGCTGCCTTCCCCGATACCTTGTCGTATTATTCCGGGTCCGATCGGTACCCGGACCTCACCACTCCGTCGCATCCACCGCCCAGTCCGAGGCCTCATGCTCCGTTGTTGCGGACGCCTCCTGCTCCTGTTGACGACCTGCGCAGCGGCCCGGCTCGCCGGCCAGGCGACGCCGCGACGGCTGGTAATTGTCATTGGTCAGCCGGTAACGAACATCGTGCCGACGCTGAGCCGCAGCAGTGCGGTCATGCAGGTCAGCGACCTCGTCTTTCTCCGACTTGGCCGTTACGGCGGGACCTCGTTCGGCGACCATGCGGCCGTGCCGGAACTGGCCCAGGGCTGGACCCGGCGCGATTCGCTCACGCTGGTGTTCGACCTGGACCCGCGCGCACGGTGGCACGATGGAACACGAGTGACATCGCGGGATGTCGTCTTCAGCTTTGCCCGGGCCCGGGACCCGAAGCTCGCGCCATCGGTCGCCTCGCTGCTGGTCGACATCGCGGAGGTTGATGCAGAGGGCGACAACCGTGTGGTGATCCGATTCGCCCGGGCGTACGGGGAGCAGCTGTACGACGCCACGTATCACGTGCAGATCCTTCCCGCGCATCTGCTCGCATCCATACCGCCCGACAGCCTCGCGAGCAGCCCCTTTGCGCGTGCCCCGGTGGGCAACGGACCCTACCGCTGGGACAGGCTCGAACCCACCGATTATCTGCAACTCCGGTCCGTTCCCGGATTCTTTCTCGGCACCCCCGCCATCGAACAGCTGGTCTGGCGCTTCACCGCCTCACAGGAGTCGCGGCTTAACCTGCTCCTGTCTGGTGAGGCCGACGTGCAGGAGGACGTCCTTCCTCCCGTGGCCAACCTGTCACGCCTGCAGCAACGTCCGGCGCTCCGGGTGGCGCAGTTTCCCTCGATGTCGGTGAACTACCTGCTGTTCAACCAGCGGTCCCCGGCGGACACGAGTCGACCGCATCCCATCCTGGCGGACGTCGACGTGCGCCGCGCGCTTACCCTGGGGCTCGATCGCGAGACGATGACAAAGGCGGTGTTCGGGAAGTATGCCAGGACCGCCTCGAGCCCGGCTGCCCCGGCCGCATGGTTCGGCGCGCTCGCGCCGGCGCCCGCCCCCTTCAATCCAAAGGAGGCCGGCCGGCTGCTGGCAGCGCGGGGCTGGAAGGACAGTGACGGTGACGGCGTGCTCGAGCGAAACGGAGCTCCGCTTGCAGTGACCCTCATCGTGCCGAGTTCCAGCGCGGCGCGCATGCAGATCGCGCTCGTGGTGCAGGAGCAGTGGCGCCGGATCGGTGTCAAAGCCGATGTCGTGCCGCTCGAGATTGCCCAGTTCCTGGCGCGCCGGCGCCCAGGCGATTTCGACGTAAGCATGGAGAGCTTTTCCAGCGATCCCTCACCGTGGAGCCTTCTCGACCGGTGGGGATGCGGCGCGGAGGCCAACTACGGGCGCTATTGCAACCGCACCGCCGATTCCCTGCTGCGGGTCGCGCACCTCGCCCGGCGTGATCCCGCTCCCCCGATCCGTGCGTGGCTCGAGGCGGTGGCGCATGACTTCCCCGCCGCCTTCCTCTTCGCCCCGGACAAGGTTTTCGCGATGCCACGCGGCTACGGAAACGTGGCATGGCAAGTGGAGTCGCCGTGGCAGAGGGTATGGACATGGACCGTGACGGACGCGGGCCGCTGACGTGAACTGGCTCGCGCGCCGGGCGCTTCAGGCTGTTGTCACGGCGCTCGTCGCGCTCACGCTCCTCTTTTTCCTCATTCGCAGCCTTCCCGGCGACCCGCTCGCCGTCCTGAGTGAAGATCGTCCGCTCACCAGCGAGCAGGTGCGTGACCTCCAGCGACGTTACCGGCTCGACCAACCGCTTGGCGCGCAGTTCTCCGCGTTCATGAGCGGCGCGGCGCGGGGCGATTTCGGCACGTCGATCCAGTACGGCCGGCCCGTGCGTCAGCTGGTGCTCGAGCGACTGCCCCGCACGCTGCTGCTTGGCGGCACCGTGCTCCTCATCAACTTCACGCTCGGGTTGTGGTTCGGCGTGCGGCAGGCACTCCGGCGCGGGCGACCGGTCGACCGGATACTCACCCTTCTCTCGCTGACGGGTTACGCGACCCCGTCGTTCTGGCTCGGTCTCATGCTGGTGCTGGCCTTTGCGGTGCGGCTGCACTGGCTGCCAGCCGCGGGTTCCCAGGATCCCGGTCTGGGGGACGCCGGTGCATTCGCGATCGCCATCGATCGCCTGCGCCACCTCATCCTGCCGGCGCTCACCCTTGCCGCGGTGAGCATCGCGTCGAGCATGCGGTACCAGCGCGCTGCCATGCTGGAAGCATTGCGACAACCCTACATCGCCGCCGCCCGGGCCCGCGGGCTCACCGAGCGACGAGTAATCTGGGGGCACGCGTGGCGGTCAGCCCTTCCATCGGTACTGACGCTTTTCGGGCTGTGGCTGCCCATCCTCGTGGTGGGTGCGGTGTTCGTGGAGCAGGTTTTCGCCTGGCAGGGCCTTGGAAGCCTCACCGCGGGCGCTGCCGCGGCGCGTGACTACCCCCTGCTGATGGGCACCGCGGTGCTCGCAACCGCGGCGGTAGTGACCGGGAGCTTCGTGAGCGACGTGCTCCATGCCCTCCTCGATCCCAGGGCACGGGTCGAGTGATACCGCGCCGGATAGCGCTGCTGCAGTCCCTGTGGAAGCAACCGGCCGGGCGTGCCGGGGTCATTGCACTGGCGTGCCTCTCGCTGCTCGCACTCCTCGGGCCGCTGGTGCTGCCGGATCCAACGGCGCAAGGCGATCTCCTCACCGGGGCACTGCTTCCGCCGGGACGGTATCACCTGCTGGGCACCGACCAGCTGAGCCGGGACCTGCTTTCACGGATCGTCAGCGGCCTGCGCCTTTCGCTGGTCATCGGTCTCACGTCGGCCTGTCTTGCCGTGGCCCTTGGAGCCACTATCGGGTTGATTGCGGGCTCGCGTGCGGGCTTGGTCGATACCGTGCTCATGCGCATCGTCGATGCGCTGCTGGCGATTCCGCGACTGTTCGTATTGCTCCTCGTACTCGCGGTGTGGGACCGCGTGCCGGTTCCGGCGTTGATCGTGCTCCTCGCGCTGACGGGCTGGTACGGCACGAGCCGGCTCGTACGCGCCGAGACGCTGCGGCTCCGGAGCGAGGACTTCGTGCGGGCCGCCGAGTCGCTGGGGGCCAGCCGGCTCCGCATCGCATTCCGCCACCTGTTGCCGAACGTAGCAGCCCCGATCCTGGTCGCCGGGACGCTCGGTGTGGGCGACGTGATCCTGCTCGAGGCGGGGCTCACGTATCTCGGGCTCGGCATCCGCCCGCCCACCCCGTCTCTGGGCGGCATGGTGCTCGACAGCCGTTCGGTCTTCGTCACGGCACCATGGACGAGCATCTTTCCCGGTCTTGTCATCGTACTGACCGTGCTGTCGGTCAACCTCGTCGGCGACGCGTTGCGCGATGCCCTCGACCCCAGGAGCGCATGACACCCCTGCTCGAAGTCCGCGACCTGCGCGTCAGTTTCCCCGCCGCCGGCGGGCGTACGATCCACCCGGTCGACGGCGTGAACTTCAGCCTCGAGCGCGGTCACACGCTCGCGCTCGTCGGCGAATCCGGTTGCGGCAAGAGCCTCACCGGCCTTGCGTTGCTGCGCCTGGTGCCGCCGCCTGGTCGCGTCGATGCCTCGAGCGTGATCCGGCTCGAGGGGATGGACCTCATGTCCCTCGATGAAGCGGCGATGCGCGCGGTGCGCGGCGGACGGATCGCGATGGTGTTCCAGGACCCCATGACCAGCCTCAACCCGGTACTCACGGCCGGCGACCAGATCGCCGAGGCGGTACGGGCACACCGCCCGGCGACGCGCCAGGAGGCGCGTGCGCGCGCGGCGGCACTGCTGGGCGAAGTGGGCATTGCGGATCCGGCGCGGCGGCTCGACGAGTATCCGCACCAGCTGAGCGGCGGCATGCGCCAGCGGGTGATGATCGCGATTGCGCTCGCGGCGGAACCCGACATCATCATCGCCGACGAGCCCACCACTGCCCTCGACGTGACGGTCCAGGCCCAGATTCTCGAGCTCCTGGACCGCCTGCGCGTTGAGCGTGGGATGGCGGTGCTGCTGATCACGCACGATCTCGGTGTGGTAGCGGGGCGTGCCGACGACATGTGCGTGATGTACGCCGGCCAGATCGTCGAGCGTGCGTCCACTCGCCAGGTGTTCGACGCGCCCGCGCATCCGTACACGCGCGGTCTGTTCGGATCGGTGCCCACGATCACCGGTCCGCGCGAGCGCCTCACGCCGATCAGCGGCTCGGTGCCGCCGGCTTCCGCGTGGCCTTCAGGCTGCCGTTTCGCGCCGCGCTGTCCCCTGCGCTTTGACCGCTGCGACAGCATGCCCACCCTGCGGCACGCCGCACCAGGGCACGAGGCGCGCTGCTGGCTCGTGGGAGAGGACGCATGACGGCCCCCACGGGCGCGGCGCCACTCCTGGAAGTGCGCGATCTGGTCAAGCACTATCGTGCCCGGGCGCTGCTCGGCAGGAGCGCACCGCCGGTGCGCGCGGTCGACGGTGTATCACTCACGCTCGGGCGGGGCGAAACGCTCGGTCTTGTCGGTGAGTCGGGCTGCGGCAAGACGACGGTGGGACGCACCCTCATCCGGCTGCAGGAGCCGACGTCAGGACAGGCGCTGCTCGACGGCACGGACATCTTCACGCTGGGACCGGACGCGCTGCGAGCCTTCCGCCGGCGGGTCCAGATGATCTTCCAGGATCCCTACGGATCGCTCAACCCGCGCATGACGGTGGGTGACGCTATCGCCGAAGGCATGGAGATCCATCGCCTCGGCACGCGCACGCAGCGCCGGGACCGGGTGGCGACGCTGCTCGAGGAGGTCGGGCTGGATGCCAGCTACGGCACACGCTACCCGCACGAATTCTCCGGCGGGCAGAGACAGCGGATCGGCATCGCGCGCGCGCTGGCAGTGGAGCCCGAACTCATTGTGTGCGATGAGCCGGTGTCATCGCTGGACGTTTCGGTACAGGCCCAGGTGCTGAACCTCCTGTCCGACCTGCAACGCGCCCGGCAACTCTCCTACCTGTTCATTGCCCACGACCTGGCCGTGGTCCGTCAGGTGGCCGACCGCATCGCGGTGATGTACCTCGGGCGGATCGTGGAGACCGGCGCAGCCGATCGGGTGCTGAGCAGTCCGCGTCATCCATATACCGTGGCATTGCGGTCGGCCGTGCCCGAGGCCAGCATGACAGCGGCCTCCGCCCGGATCGTCCTCAGCGGCGACCCGCCAAGCCCTGCCGCGCCGCCGCCGGGCTGCGCTTTCCACACCCGCTGCTTTCACCCGAACCGCGACGAACGTTGTCGCATCGAGCGGCCCGAGCTCCGCCCGCTCGCCGGCGTGCAGGTGGCGTGTCACTACGCCGAGTCGACCCCCTGAATGCGAGAGCTTCGATGCGACAACTGGTGAGTTCCGGCGCCCCCTGGGAGGCAGTCGTCGGCTATTCGCGCGCCGTGCGAACGGGAAACCTGGTCTACGTGGCGGGCACAACCGCCACCGGGACTGACGGCAGGGTGGTCGGCGAGGGCGATGCCTACGCGCAGGCGCGCCATGCCCTCCTGACGATCGAGCGCGCGCTGCACGAGGCAGGAGCGGCACTGGCCGACGTGGTGCGCACTCGGATGTTCGTCACGGACATTACGCGCTGGGAGGAATTCGGCCGCGCGCATGGCGAATTCTTCCGGGAGATCAGGCCGGCGGCCACCATGGTCGAGGTGCAGCGCCTCATCGACCCCGGGCACCTGGTGGAAATCGAGGTCGACGCGGTCATCGACCGGGGAGCCGGCGCATGACCATTCCCCTTTTCCAGGTGGACGCCTTCACCGACCGGCCGTTTCATGGCAACCCCGCGGCGGTGTGCCTGCTCGGACGTGCCCCGCTCGGAGGCATGGATGCAGTCGGTCGCCGCCGAGATGAACCTCGCCGAGACCGCGTTCCTGACCCCGCGCGACGAGGGCCATGACCTCCGGTGGTTCACGCCGACGGTCGAGGTGGACCTGTGCGGGCACGCGACGCTTGCGAGTGCCCACATTCTCTGGGAAACGTCGCGGCTCGCGAGCAACGTGACGGCACGTTTCCATACGCGCAGCGGCTGGCTCTCGGCCATGCAGCGCGACGGCCTGATCGAACTCGACTTCCCCGCCACACCCGCGGATCCCGCGCCCGCCTTCGCGGCCAGCCTCGCCAATGCGGTGGGAACGGCCGTCGAATGGGCCGGCCGCTCGCGCTTCGACCTGGTGGCACGGCTCGCCAGCGCCGAGGCGGTGCGTCGCGCCACCCCTGACCTGTCGCTCATCGCGGCCTTGCCATGCCGTGGCGTGATCATCACGGCGCCAGGCGACGACGGCGTGCACGACTTCGTGTCCCGCTTCTTCGGGCCGCAATCGGGCGTGGACGAAGACCCGGTGACCGGATCCGCTCATTGCGCGCTCGCGCCCTACTGGGCCGGCATCGCGGGGCGCGACACGCTGGTGGGCTACCAGGCGTCGCCGCGCGGCGGCACAGTACGGGTGCAACTGGACGGTGACCGGGTACGCCTGGGCGGGCACGCCGTCACGGTGTTCCGCGGGGAGTTGCTCACGTGACGACCCCTCTCGATGCCTTCGGCATCCTCGACCTGCGGGTCGGGCGCATCTCGCGCTGCGAACCGAACACGAAGGCACGGATGCCGGCGTACTGCCTCTGGATCGACTTCGGCGCGCTGGGGATGCGCACCTCGAGCGCAAAGCTCACTGAACTGTACTCCGAAGACGACCTGCTCGGCCGCCTGGTCGTGGCCGCGGTGAACCTCGGCACGAGGAAAGTGGCCGGGTTTTCCTCGGAGGTGCTGGTACTCGGCCTCCCGAGCGAAGATGGGCACGTCGTGCTCATCGCCCCCGATCGCGACGTGCCCCTGGGCGGGCGCGTATACTGAGGAGCAGCAGTCGATGAACGTCTACATCTCGGTCGACATGGAAGGCATCGCCGGTGTCGCGCATGAGGACCAGACCGACCCGATCAACCCGGCGCATGCGGTTGAATACGGACGCTTCCGCCGCCTCATGACCGACGAGGCGAACGCGGCGATCCAGGGCGCCGCCAGCGCGGGCGCAACCCGCATCCTGGTCAACGATTCGCACTGGCTCATGCGGAATCTCCTGGCGGAGGAACTGCACGAGGCCGCCGAGCTCATCTCCAGCGGACCCAAGCGGCTCTCAATGATGGAGGGAGTGGACGGCGGGTTCGACGCGGCGTTCTGCATCGGGTATCACGCGATGGCCGGCACCCGACACGCCACGATCGACCACACCTACACGGACCGCATCCACGGCGTGAAGCTGAACGGCCGGGCGGTGGGCGAGCTGGGCATCAACGCCGCCGTGGCGGGATGCTTCGGCGTGCCGGTCGCCCTGGTGTCGGGTGACCAGGCCCTGGCAGCGGAGGCGCGCGATCTCCTGGGAGGGGAAATCGAGGCGGTGGTGGTGAAGGAGGCGCTCGGGCGGTTTTCCGCACGAAGCGTGTCCCCCGCAGAATCCTGCCGCCGGATCCGCGCGGGGGCCACCCGCGCGCTGCAGCGGAAGCATGTTCCATTCACACTGACATCGCCCGTGACGCTGGAGGTCGAATTCACCTTGACCCAGCACGCGGACAATGCGGAACTGGTCCCCGGTTCCGAACGGCGTGATGGACGTACGCTGACGTACGCCCACGCGGACTATCGCGAAGTCTTCCGCGCCTTTCGCGCGATGTACAACCTCGCTTCGGTGGCCTGACCGGCGGTTACTGCTGGGCCGGCACCTCACGGTAGAGCGAAGGAAAGGCGTGACGCAGCTGCTCCAGTTTCGGCGCATCGTTGATCACGATGTAGGGCTCGTAGGGATGGCGTCCGAGGTAGCCTTGGTGATACGCCTCTGCCGGATAGAACACGGCGAGGGGCTTGATCTCGGTGACGATGGGCTGCTGGAAGACCTTCCGCTGCGTCAGGCCGGCAACATAGGCCTGCACCGTCCGTTGCTGCTCGGCACTCCCAAAGAACACTGCAGACCGATATTGCGTGCCCACGTCCGGCCCCTGACGATTCAGCTGGGTCGGGTCGTGCGCCACCATGAAGAACACCTCCAACAGCTGCTCCAGGCTCACCTGGCCCGGATCAAACACCACCTGAACCGACTCGGCGTGTCCGGTGCTGCCGGTGCTCACGGCCGCATACGTGGGCGATCGGGTCGTGCCGCCGGCATACCCTGAAACGGCCGACCGCACGCCTTTCACATGCTCGAACACCGCCTCGACGCCCCAGAAACAGCCGCCAGCGAACACGACGGTCTGATCCGTCGCGGAACCGGGCCGGGCAGTAGCCGCCAGCAGCATCGGAATGCTGAGTGCGGCGGCCGTGTGCAGGATTTTCTTCATCGACATCGGTCCTTCCTGTGGTGGTCTCTGCAATAACGAACCCAAGGCAGAATCGGATTTCCTGCGCCACTGTCCGAATACTGCAGGATGCGTTGTCATGCCTTGCGACACACCGGGGATAGTGTCTACCGTTGCGGACTGGAAAAACCGGTTGCGGTCGCGGCAACGAAGTCATCGTCCTGTTTCGGAGATCATCATGGGTCTGGTTCGCTCGGCGTTTCGCAGTTTGGCAGTCACCGCTTCCGGATTCGCAGTACTCCTTGCCGCCGCGTGTGGTGGCAACGACGGGCCCAGCGCTCCCTCCGGACCCACGGCAAACGGAATGGCAATCGTTGCCGGCAACTACCAACTGGCCAAGTATGGTACGGCTGTGCCCATCGCTCCGAGCGTCAAGCTCACCAATGCCAACGGCCCGGTAGCAGGCGCGCAGGTCGTGTTTGCAGCCGCCGCCGGTTCCGGTTCCGTCACCGGCGGTACCGTGACCACTGATGCGAATGGCGTCGCGACAGTCGGCAGCTGGATCCTGAGCCCGGTTCCCGGTATCAACACCCTGAAGGTTACGTCCGGCACCCTTACCATCAGCATCTCGGCCACCGCCGTTCCCGGCGCACCCGCCGCGATCGTCGCCAAGTCGGGCAACGGCCAGAATGGCGTGGAGCGAGGCCAACTCCCGGTTCCGCTGCAGATCGAGGTGACCGACGGAACCTATCCGATCCGCGGTGTGCAAGTGGATTTCGCGGTGACGGCAGGTGGCGGCAGCGTCGGCCGTACCCAATCAGGTAACCAACATCGATGGCTTGGCGACGGTGTCCGGGTGGAAGCTCGGTTCGATTGGCCCAAACACCGTGACGGCGACAGTGCGCGGCACCGCGCTCACCACGACGTTCACGGCGAATGCGGCAGCGTTGCAGGTCTCCGCGCTTCAACGATCGTTGACGGCGCGACAACCAGACCGGATTCTTCGGCAACCTCGCTCCGCACCAGGCCACGGTGCAGGTTCTCGATCAATTCAGCAACCCGGCCGAAGGCGTGGTCGTGACCTTCGCCGTGACCTCGGGTGGCGGAGCCATCGTGAAGGGCGTGGATACGACGGGCACGGATGGCAAGGCGTCGGTGGGCGCCTGGCGCCTCGGCAACAGCGCGTCGCAGTCGCTCTCGGCCACGGCGTCCGTGACGTCCGCGCCGGCACCGCTCACGTTCACCACTACCGCCACGGCTGTGCCGGCCTCGGCGTTCAAGATCGAAGTGCGTTACCCGGAAGGTGAGCCCTCCGCCGAAGTGAAGGCGGCCTTCGACTGCCGCGGCGGCGAAGTGGGCAACCATCGTCGTCGGCGACCTTGAAGACATCGTGATCAGCGGCACCGACTCCATGGGCCCCGACGCGATCGACGGCAATCCCTGCATTCCACTGGTCGCGAACCAGACGATCGACGACGTCGTGATCTTCGCTTACGTGAGGCATATCGACGGCCCCCTGGGGATCCTCGGATTCGCGACGCCGTACTACACCCGGACCGCGATAGCACCACCATCTCGGGTTGCATGACGTTCGACGAGGAAGACCTGGCGATGCTCGCGACCAAAGGCCTGTTGCAGGCCACCATCACGCACGAGATGGGTCACGTGCTCGGCATTGGTACGCTGTGGCGGGCCAAGGGATTGACCGTGGGGACATGTGATCCGGTGAACGGCGGCGGATCAAACAAGCCGTTCTTCACCGGTGGCTCAGCCCGCCAGGCCTTCCAGAGCGCGCTCGGTGCGGGCGTGGTCTGGAGTGATTCCACGGTGCCGCTCGAGGGCAATGGCTCGTGCTTCGACGGCACCAGGGACGGCCATCCCAGCGAGCCGATCTTCGTGAACGAGCTGATGACGGGCTACATCGACCCGGTGTCCAACCCGCTCAGCGCCGTGAGTGCCTCGTTCCTGCGGGATCTTGGCCTGACCGTGAACGACCTCGCGGCGGACCCGTACACCCTGCCCTACGGCCTGGCGGCGGCGCGCATGACTACCGCCGGTGGCACCAAGCTGAACGAAATGCAGGTCGATCCGCCCATCCACATGATGGACCGGAATGGTCGCGTAACCCGGATCATCGACCGCTGATCAGCATTCTGGCCATGCGGGGGGCGGCGCGAGCCGCCCCTCTTGTATGGAAAGCGGACCTGAATCCAAGCCGGTTCCGGCCGGCTATCCGATTACTGCACAAAGACTTCCGGTGCAGAAAGTCGGTTGACTCGCCTCGTTGTTGCGCGTACTCTTGGCCCGCTCCACGGTCAGGTTTCGCGACGCGCGGGGCTCCTGGTGGCACGTGTTTTCAGAAGCAGAATCTTCTTACCCAAACTGGTGCGTCATGAAACTGAACTCGCAGGCACGCTCGCTATTCCTCCCCGCAATCGCCGCGGTGGCGCTCGCCGCCTGCAGCGACTCGGCCGCTCCCACCGACAAGTTCACGGGTCCGAGTGGATTCACGCTGCTCAACGTGAGCAACCCGATCGACATCACGACCGACGGCAAGACCGCCGTATTCCAGAACGTCGGATCACTCAATCCGGACGTTTATTCCTACGACATCGCGAGCGGTGCGTTGTCGGTGACGACGCAAGTCGCTGAGCCGTACTGGAACTTCGCGACCGGCGTATCCGACAACGGCCGCATCTCGGCGCTTTATGGCAGCGAAAGCGATCAGTCCGCAATCTGGACGGCAGGGAGCGGCTGGCATGTCAATACCAACGGGTTCGAAGGCTGCGACCGCAATCAGGGCGGGGCGTGGGACGTGAGCGCGGACGGCCAGGTGGCCGTGGGAAATCTGTGGGAGAATTGCCTGAGCCAGGTTGGACTTCGCTGGACTGCGACCGGAGGGGTGTGGACGGCCGACACTCTCGAACGGTTGGGCGCGGCCACAAACCGGGCGAGCGTGGTGTCAGCAAATGGTCTCGTTGCCGCAGGCTTTGCCCAAACGGACTTTGCCGATCGCCGACCGGCGGTGTGGCAAGCCGACGGCAGCGGCTCATTCCTCGCCAGTGGACTCACCGACGATGCGCCGGGAGAGGTTCAAGCGATCAACAGCGACGGCAGCATGATGGCGGGCGTCTGGAACCTCGAGGCCTTCTACTGGACCGCCGCGACCGGTACGGTTTTCATCGGCAAGCTTGGCGACTCGTTTGACGAGTCGTCGGACGCCAACGCAATCGCAGCCGGTGGTCAACTGATCTTTGGTGGGTCAGGGTCATTCGGGGCGAAGACTGCGTTTGTCTGGACCGCCGCAGCGGGTATGCGCAGCCTGCAGGACGTCGCCACGGCTGCAGGAATCGTGATCCCGCAGGGTGTGGTACTCAACGTCGTAAAGGCGGCCTCCGCCGATGGCACCATTGTGATCGGGCAGGCCACTGACCATCAGTACAAGTCGTACTCGTTCGTCTTGAAGCTGCCCGTCTCGGCGTACGGGCTCTAACGCGGGACAGCAGGGCCGGACACTATCGCCGGCACTGCAAACACGTGCGACCGAGAAGCCCCGGTGCTCAACGAGCGCCGGGGCTTTTCGCCGCCTGCGTCAGAGTGAACACAGGCAGCTCAGCCGGACAGCGGAACCGGGCGCGAATGTTCGTGGTACCGACACCGCGTGACACATACAGCGGTGCCGCGGGCGTGTCGTACCAGCCGTCCAGGAACCGGCCCGACCCGTAAGGTCGGAAGGCGGGAAGCAGCGGCAACCGGATCTGTCCTCCGTGCGTGTGGCCGCCAACGACCAAGGATGCCGGCGTGCCGGCCGGCATGAGGTCGGCGAACCCGGGCGAATGGAGCGCCCAGATCATGGCATCGGCCTGATCCACGCGAGCCAGTGTCCCGGCCACGTCGGGACGCCCGCTGACCCAGTCGTCCAGACCCGCGATGCCGAGCCGTGCGGACCCGATCCTGAGCATGGCTGTTTCGTTGCAGAGAAACTGCACGCCGGCGGCCTCATAGGCGCGGCGGGCATCGGCCGGCTGGATGCTACCAGCTCGTTCCCAGTTGCCCATGACCGCGTAGGTGCCGATCGAGCCACGGGCGCGGCGCGCAAACTCTATCAGTTGGTCCAGCGCCTGGTACCGCTCGACGATATCCCCCGTGAGCAGCACCACTTCAGGCCGCTCCGCCTCGAGCAGCGCAAGCGCGTGCCGCACTGCACCCGCGTTCGCCGGGAGGTGCACGTCGCTCAATTGGGCGATGCGCACTCCCTGCAGCGCGGGCGCAAGTCCCGGCACCGGCAAGTCGTGGCGCGTCAGGTGCACTGTGCTGGCCGCCGGTCCGTACGCGTAGCCGGACAAGCCGATGCCTGTCGCACCCACACCAGCGACTGCGGAAAGGAAGTGACGGCGCGACAAGGCACCGCGCCCGCCATGGCCCTCTGGCTGCGCTTCGCCGGCCTGGGGCCGATCCGGG
Source organism: uncultured Gemmatimonadales bacterium (assembly GCA_963822925.1). GTDB lineage: Bacteria > Gemmatimonadota > Gemmatimonadetes > Gemmatimonadales > GWC2-71-9 > JAGGAG01. Next base: position 208,080 of record CAWGJN010000020.1, on the reverse strand, counting down.
GAACGGGGGGTCGTCTTCATCTCGGGCTGAATGATACGCACGTCGGTCCTACCCCTCCTCATGGCAGGCAGCATCAACTTCCTGCCGCAGCCTGATAAGCAACGGGCCGGTGGCCCGCCATCGTTCAATGGTCCAGTTGGGTTGCAGCCGGATGGCGGCGGAGCTCCAGCGCTCATCGAGTTGCCTCATCGCCGTGCATCGCAGGTCGGCCGGCAGGGCATTCAGGCCGTCGAGGGCGGCTGGCACCGCGCCCGCACCCAGCGTGCCGAGATACGCCACATCGAACGGCCGTCCCCGTTCCGCGCGCCACGCATTTACCCGCACGATCGCGACTTCCGGCCCGGCCACGTTCAGCAGCAATAGCGCAGCGAGTGCAGCCGCCAGTGCACCCGCAGAGAAACGGTCCCGCCGGCCCTGAAGAACGCTCGCCGCGAACCACGCGAAGACGAAGGCAAGCCACCCCATGAATACAGTGGTGAAGAGGCGCTGTTCGGTGAGGCCGTATTCGGAGGTGTAGATCGACATGCGAAGCAGGGCTGATCCCAGCAGGCCGGTAAGCAGCACTAGCAGGATTCGCGCGAGGAAGCGGAACCTTTGCCGGTCCCGTTCGGCCTGCTGGTCTGCGGCCCAGTCGGCCAACAGCAGAATCGGGAGCATTGCCGCCGAGACCGTCACGAGCTCGAAGAAGCCGCGGCGCGCGTATTCCGAAAAGCTGAGGTCTGCCGTGCCAAGCACGACGGCACGCCCGCCAAAGAGATAACGCGACTGGACGACGAGAAACGAGAGAAAGAGCAGGGCGATGGGTGCCAAGGCTCCAGTAATGACCGGTGAGCTGACGCGACCGCCCGCCGGGACTGCCGTGCCTGGCGACGGCGGTCGGGTCAACGCCCAGAGAAGGCCCGCGGCGAACCACGACCAGAGCAGCAGCGGCGCCACGTGCTCAATGACCGGTTCAGGATCGAGAAGGCGCCCGAGCAGCTGCTCGAACATCGGGTCGGCGCTGCCGAGCAGGAGGCTGAACAAGAGCAGGACGGGAGAGATCGCCACTACGCCGAGTCCCACCGCCCAGATCGACCTCGGCGTCCGTAAAGGCTCGATTCCGCGCATGGCGCGGAGGAGCGGCCACGCGCCGAACGCCCACCCGCGTGCGGCGTGCCTCAGCCGATCCACGAGATCTCCAACACCACTGTGCAGCAACTGCGATCGCACACCCACCCGGATGGGGCGAGCGAAGGCCACCAGTCCGGCAAGCGCCAAGAAGTTGACGGCGAACAGCGCTTCGGAGTCCCGCCAGATAAGCGCGATCAGGAGCAGGATTGCGGGGATACCCAGCAGGACTCGGTCGGAATCGGGTATGTGCAGGAGACCTCGATAATGCAGGACGGCGAGCGCGAGGAACAGCAGCCCAAAACCGAGCGCCGCATCCAGGCGCCCCGGTACCGAAAGCTGCAGGACGCGCCAGCCGATGCCCAGCGAGATGCCGCTGCAAAGGAGCAGCGGCGCGACCCGGGCCCGCATCAGCTCGGTACCGAGTCGGTGGTCAACGCGATGCCGCTGCGTCGCTGGACGAAAATGTTGTCCGGTCCCGGTATGGCATAGGCCGGCCACCCCTGCCAGGTGCCCACGAGGCGCAGTCCCGTGGCCGATGCCGGCACGTCGAAATGCAGCGGGCGTTCATAGGCGTCGCCAGGGCCAAGCGGTGTATCCAGTGTCATGGAGTCGGCGGGATAGCGGGTGCCTCGTGCATCCACCACGGACAGCGCCAGGTAGCGCGGATCTTCCGGCGCCTCGCGCGCATCACTACGCGCGCGCACCATCACCACGAGCCCTCCGTTACGCGTCACGTGCGTCGCCGTGAGATGGAGGTGGCAGTCAAAACCGCAGAAGGCGAGCTCCTGACCCGGCGCCAGGGTCCGCCGGCCGAGCAGTGCCGGACCACTCAGCAGCAGCACTCCATAGATGCCTGCGAGGACGAGGCCGGCTGTGCCCGCGCGCCGCGCGGTCTTCGCGTTGCCCCGCAGCAGCGCGATAACCACCACCAGCAGCGCTCCCGTGATGGCGGCGGCGAGCAACAGAAAGGCGCCGGCGCCGCCCAGCCGGAGCAGCAGTCCGAGTGACGTCTCGGGATCGATTCGCAGCATTCTGCCTCCTCAACAAGTACTTTGTGTCACAAAGTTTCATTCGCCGAAAATGGGGACCAGTTCGGTCCCCGCCGCGCATTCCCTCACGTCACGACCTCATGGCGTCATGCCTTCCGCGTTGCGTGGATCAGCGCTTCCATGTGTGACAGATACCGCTGCAGGGCCTGGCGTCCATTGCCAGTGAGTTCATACGCACTGCGCGGCGTCCTGCCCTCAAAGCTCTTGGAGCAGCGGACATATCCCGCGTCCTCGAGTTTACGGGCATGCACGCTGAGGTTGCCATCGGTCGTTTCGAGCAACCGCTTCAGCTCATTGAAGCTCAGGGAGCGGTTGACAGCGAGTGCACTCACGATGGCCAGGCGCATGCGCTCGTGGATCACGCGATCGAGCTCGAGCGCCTCGGTCGCCGCACCCTGAACCGTGCCGAGGGGCGAAGGCGCGGGCGATGAGACGGGATCGACCCGTCGTGCGTGCGAGTGCTTAGCCACCGTACCTCCGTGCAATCAGGACTCCGAACAGCAGGTGCAATCCACCAAACCCAAGGCCCATCCAGAAACTGGCCAGCGATTCGGGGGTGAACAGCGCCGCGGAGCCCAGGATCATGAAGCAGGCTCCCATCATCGGTACCACCCGAACCGAGAAAGCGCCCCCCGTCACGAGGGCCGTGCCGTACAGCAGGAGCCAGGTACCGGCCAGTGCACCGTACATCTCATGCCGCACGAGCATCAGCGTGAGGAGGATGCCTACGCCGATCGGCGGCAGGAAGCCGAGGAAGAACCGGCGCGCCTTGGTGCTCAGCACCACGCCTTCTTCGCGTCTGGCCTTCTGCACCAGCGTCACCGCCCCGATGGCGCTCGCGATGGCAGCAACGCCGAGCCAGGTAACGGTCCACGCCCTCGGTGTGGTCGTCCGGGCCGACGCAAAGCTGCCAAGCACCGCGGTAAGGCCCATGGCCACCCCGCCCCACCCCGGCACCGCCGTGAAGGCCGACGCCCGCTCCATCGCGCTGCGGATGAAGCTGAGGTTATCCATGGCCCTGGAATGCAGGGCGGGGACGTCCGGGCGCGGATCGTTCAAAGTGCTTTGCAGTATAAAGTAGTCAAAACACATGCGCAAGAGGAGATCACCGGGACCCTCTCACGCGCGGGTGCCAGGCGGGTTACATCATGAGGACGAAAAGCTGCGTGCCATCCTCGACCCCAGCCGGAGGACTCGACGTGAGGAAGGTAGTCCTGGCCGACAAGTTCGCTGAAATCCGTGAGCACTGGCGTCCAAGCGTGGTGGGGACACTCAACGGGCAGCACGTAAAGCTGGCCAAGTTCCAGGGGGAGTTTGTGTGGCATCATCATGCCGACGAAGATGAGCTCTTTCTGGGTGTCCGCGGGCGATTCCGGGTGGAGTTTCGTACCCACGTGGAAGAAATCGGACCCGGCGAATTCGTGATCGTCCCGCGCGGCGTGGAGCATCGTACCGTCGCGGACGAGGAAGTCGAAGTCCTGCTCTTCGAGCCGGTAGGCACCCGGAACACCGGCAATGTCCAGCATGCCATACTCACGGCGCCACCCTACGAACAACTCTAGGAGGTTTCATGTCGCGCGTCGTGCATTTCGAGATCCATGCCGACGACCCGGAGCGAGCCCGCGCATTCTACACGGCGCTCCTGGGATGGGAATTCAGCAACTGGGGGGGCGGACAGTGGGAATACTGGGTCATCAAGACCGGTGACCCCGCCGAGCGCGGGATCGACGGCGGCCTGATCCGGCGGCGAGGGACAACAGACGGCACAGCCGTAATCGCCTATGTCTGTACCGTGGACGTGGCCAACGTCGATGACACCGTGGGAAAGGCGCTCACACTGGGTGGAAGCATGGCGCTTCCGAAGCAGGCGGTGCCTGGCATCGGGTGGCTTGCCTACCTGAAGGACACCGAGAGCAACATCTTTGGGGTACTTCAGAACGACACGGCGGCCCGCTGACGGGTACGGAGGGTTAGTCCAGGCCGTCCCGCCATTCTTCTCAGCCAGGAGCATCACCCATGGGCATGGTTCAGGAATTCAAGGAGTTCGCCCTCAAGGGCAGCGTCATGGACCTCGCCGTTGGCGTCATTATCGGCGGCGCGTTCGGCAAGATCGTAGACTCGGTGGTGAACGACCTGATCATGCCGATCGTGAGCCGCTTCACCGGCGGGCTCGACTTCTCCAACCTGTTCATCCCCCTTGCTCCCCTGCCACCCGATATGCCCCACACGCTCGACGCCGTCATGAAGGCGGGAATTCCCGTGTTTGCCTACGGGCACTTCATCACCGTGGCCATCAACTTCGCGATTCTCGCGTTCATCATCTTCCAGATGGTAAAGGCGATGAATCGGCTCAAGAAGGCCACACCCCCGGCGCCGTCCGCGCCAGCCGAAGATGTTGTCCTCCTGCGGGAAATCCGTGACGCGCTCAAGGCGCGCTGACTATGACGCTCATCCTGATCGTCATCGGTCTGGCTGCAGGCGTTCTCGCGGGGCTCTTCGGTATCGGCGGCGGCATCCTCATCGTGCCGGCGCTGGCTCAGTTCGCGCAGATGCCGTTCAAGCAGGCGACCGGCACGTCGCTTGGCGCCCTGCTGCTCCCGGTGGGACTGCTCGGCGCAATCGCCTATTACCGCAGCGGTAACCTCGATCCACGAGCGTCCCTGCTCGTGGCGATAGGGATCCTGTTCGGCGCGTTTGGTGGTGCGAAGCTGGCCCAGGTGATTGCGTCTTCCACGCTGCAGCGGGCGTTTGCGGTGTTCCTCGTGCTGGTCGCGGCGAGGCTCTGGTTCAAGGCCTAGGTCGAATGCCCTGCGGTGACCGCGCACGGTTGCGGCGTCGCATCGACACGGGAGCCGACGCGCCACGCCCGGCTCCCATTGCATTTCCTGCCATGCTCTAAAGTCTTGCCCAGCTGACACTTAGGCTTCCGCTATCGGGTCGCAGCTATCCCCAGCGGCGTCGCTATACGGGCTCATTACGTAACGGCATGAGCCCTGCTCTTCAGTGATATGCGCAAGCCGGAGTACCGAGGCCTGCGACAAATTTCTTTGAGCTGGAGAGTGCCTGTGCGGACGCTTCGCGTTGCCGCGATCGCCTTTGCCCTCGCGACATTCGTCAGTCCCCTGAGGGCTGACAATCCCGGAGCATCAACCCTCCGCACGGCGGGAGTGAATGGCCGCATCACGAGCGGTATGTACCTGGGTCCCTATCAGGCTGTGTTGGGAAACGCCCCGGGCATGCCGGCGATCGACCACTTCACCGTCACCTATCTCAATCACTCCTACACCGGCCGGAGCGGGATGAGTTCGATCGGCGGGGCGCTCGAGCGCTACCGCGTGGCGACCCTGGTCACCGACCAGTTCGCGTACACGGTCGGCACCTCGCTGGCCGGCAGGAGCGACGTGCGGAGTGTCGGGTACCTCATGCGAGCTCGAGCCCAGGACGCGGCCGAAGCCACCTGTACCTGACCGGACGCGGCCGACGCCACCTGCACCTGGCCGCAAGAAGGAAGTGATCACCACGACCCCCGAGCCCGAGGCCATCTTCCTCATGGGCACAGGTCTGCTGGTACTGTTAGCTTTCGCGCGATCCCGAGGCAATGCCTGACGAGGAGCGCCCATTGACGTCCGTACTGGGGCCCCATGGGGCCCCTCTTCGCAAGATCAGCAGCGGCCTGTATCTCATCGCCGCGCTGCTCATCGTCGTTCCGATCATCGACTTCGTTACCAGCGTCTTCCCGTACCTGCCGGGCTCCACCAAGTGGCGCTTTGCATCGAGTTCGCTGTTCGCCGGGTTCCTCCTGACGCCGCTTCTCGGTGTGGCACTCGCGATGCTGGTGGCCGGCCTGATGAATCACCGGTTCGTGCTGCGCTGGATCGGCATCCTGAGCTTCCTCGTGGCATTGGCGCTGCTGGCCATTTCAGCGCTCCTCGCACTCGATGTAGTGGAACTGCGTGCCACGGCGGAGCAGGATGTGAGGATGGCAGTCGTGCTGTCGGGCGCCCGGGCCATCCTGAAGAACATCATCATGACCGGTTCCCTGGCCTACATCGGCCTGGGCTGTCTTAGCGCGAGCAGCACCATGGAACCACCCCGCCCTCCCTCGCCGATGGCGCCAATCGTAGGCGCACCTCGCCGATAGGTCGATCGACCCAATGGCTTCTGCCCTGACGGACGCCGGTGTGCGAACCCTTCGTACACCGGCGTCTTTCTGTGTGCCCACCGGTCGGCTGCCCGGCGCGCACCCCGGTTTGCGAACTCGTTGATTGTCATCTCGGAGCACCCGTGCCCCTAAGCGCGCGCGTCCGTTCGCTCTGTCTACCGGCGCTGCTCATGTTCGCGGGGGCGTGTGATCATTCGGAGCCCTTCCAGGACCCGGACGAGACCAACCACGGGCCATTCTCCCCGGTCATCCCGGTGCAGCTGACCTACAATCCCGGTCCTGACCTCACGCCCGCATTCCTCCCGGGCGACACGATCGTGCTCTACAGCTACCAGAGCGCCGGCAATCTCGCGTTCAATCAGTGTGTCGGGGCGCTTCCCGTCCCGGGCGGCACGGCGATCAGTCAGAGCTGTCCGCGCAGCGCCGCCGCACTCGATTCCACGGAACGCTACGAGAACCCGGTGCCCTTGAATGACTCCATCATCGTGCTGGTTCAATCATCGCGGCTCAAAGGCGCTGGCGCCGACGCCGTGACGCTGCTTGGCACGGCACCGTGGCGGAGCGCAGACCAGTTCACGACCCGGTTCGAGTTTCCATTTCCAGCGCCCAGCGGCGTGCACGAGATCTCCGCAAGCTATCTCTCGCTGCTGGGGGGCAATCTCCTCGCCTACCTGGCCGTGATCGACCTGTCGGCGTGCCCGGGCACCGATCCGTTCTGCCCGCAGCCGAGCCTGTTGCGTGTGGGGCGCGAGATCAGCCAACTCGACTTGCAAGGGAGCGGGGATCCGTCGGTGCTTCCCGGCACCGGCTTTGCCACCTCGGCTGCCAGCGGCCGGACAGCGGGGGCCGTCCTCTTCACCCTGCCATTCGACACCCGGGTGTACGAGCGGAAGGCGGACGGCAGCACGGTTACACTGTTCGATTTCGGTCCCGACAGCATCGCGCGTGACCCGGTGATCGTGGGCAACCTGCTCGTGGCCGTCGTCGGCGGGACCACTGCGCGATGGACCAGTAATGACGGCGATCCACTGCAGGTCGATGGCGGAGGTAACCTCGCGCTGGTGAATCTCACCAGTGGCCAGACGCAGTACATCGTGGGGACGTACACGCGCCCCGCGTTGTCGGCCGACGCGCGGGTGCTGATCGCGGTGAGCGGCAGTGACCTGTACCGGATCGACCTTCCGTGAGGGACCTGGATGCCTGGCTGCACGCCCTCGGCTGCGCCGCGGCAGCAGCGCTGTGCACTTCGACCCCGGCGATGGCGCAGGACGGCGCCCTCGGCGGCCGGGTGCGAGACTCGACCTCCGGCCATTACCTCGCAGACGTTTCCATTACCGTGGAGGAGGCACGCCGCGGTACGGTGACCGATTCCTCAGGGTCGTTCCGCATCCGTCAGGTGCGAAGCGGCACGTACACTGTCCAGGCTCGCCGGATCGGCTACCGGCCCACCACGATCAGGAACGCGGTGATCCGCTCGGGTGAGACCACGACGCTCATCATCGTCATGGTATCGAGCGCGGTGGAACTCGAGGAACTGGCAGTGGAGGCGGGACCGACGGATCCGCTCGACGCGCTCGCTACCAGCACGGAGCAGCGCTACACCGCAGAGGACCTGCGGAACCTGCCGGTGAGCTCGCTCGAGGAGGCCTTGGCCCTGAGCGCCGGGGCGGTCGGCACCAGCTACCGGGGCGGGCGTCCAGGCGAGCAGTCGTTCATCCTCGACGGCTTGGGCGTCAAGAACCAGCTGGATGCCTCCACCAACCAGATCGGGCTCCGCATCCCGCCGGACATCCTCACCGAAGCGACGCTGGTGACGAACGGCTTCAGCGCGAAGTACGGCCAGGCGATCTCGGGTATGGTCAACGTGGTCACCACCGATGGTGGCCCGAAATGGACTGGTCGTGTGGCATACGAGACCGACAGGCCGCTCACCGGCGGCGCGGATCTCGGCCTCGACCGGTTCATCGTCTCCGGCGCCGGACCGATCGTGGCCGGCATCCAGGGTGTGTTCGGCATCGACCTCAATGCCCGAGTGGACTTCGATCCGACTAGCGCGCCAGCGCCCACTGATCCGCAGGATCCGCGTTACGTCATCCCGGCTCCTCTGCCTCACAACGCCGGGCAGCAGCTTTCGTATGCCGGCAAGCTCATCATCCCCGCTGGCCGAGGCAACACGGTGCGCCTCTTCGGCCTGTACGGTTCGCAGCAGCAGACGCTCTACGACCAGTTGTACAAGTACGACCTCGGGTTCGCACCGGGGCTGAGTTTCTCCGGCGTTCTTGCCAGCGCCAGCTTCCAGCATACGTCTTCGCCAACCGCGAAGCTGCCTCTCGTCATCGATGCCCGCTTCGGCTACTTCGATCGGAGTTTCGTGCGGGGCATGCTGGCCGACTCGGTGAAGTACTTTTTCGGGGCTTTCACCACGTCTTCCTTCGACGTTGTCGGCGAGGACATCGCGAGTGCGCGCGACACGATTGCCGCCCAACAGCCGATTCCCGGCATGTACCTGCCCGATTACTCGACGCGATCGCCCTGGGGCGTCCCTGCCTTCTTCCAGTCACAGGGGTCGGCAGGATCGCTCGACTGGAACGAATTCCGCGAGCTGCGCGCCCAGGTGGACGCGACGCTCGGCCTGGGAACGCGCGGCGACCTCTACGTCGGTGGCGAGTACGTGCAGCAGCGGGTGCAGACCTTCCAGCGCGTGCTCGGCTACCTGCCGGTCGGCGACAGCGTGCCGCCGGCCACGGCATCCGATTTTTCGCCGACATCGGCCGCCCTGTACGTGGAGGGACAGTACAAGGTCAACGAGCTCGGCTTCACGGCGGGCCTGCGTTACGACCAGTTCAACTCGAAGCAGGAGTTCGAGGGTGTCCCGGCCACGGAACAGCGTTCGCTCAATCCGCGCGTGGCCGCGTCTACCGTCCTCAAGGGCTTCACCATCGTCAGCAGCTTCGGGTACTTCAGCCAGGCACCGGACTATCAATACCTGGTCAATGCGGCCTTCGACGACATCAACCGCACCGGCCGCTTTCGCATCGGCAACCCGAACCTGGGCTTCGAGCGCGCATGGCAGTTCGAGTTCAACGTGCGTATGCGTCCCACGCAGAACCTGCTGCTCAAGACCGGTGTGTACCTGAAACAGCTGTACGGGCTCGTCTCGTCGGTGCCGCAGGGTTTCTCGCCCGATTCGAGCATCTTCGGCAATTCCGACTACGGGACCGTGCGCGGCTTCGAGGCCATCCTCGAGCGCGCCATCGTGGGCGGCTGGGGTGTCCGGCTCCTCTACACGCTCCAGTTCGCCGAGACCAACTCCTCGAACGCATTCCTGGTGCGCAGCGCTTTTACGATCGATCCCGCCACCGGGGACACCATCATTCCGGGCCAAATCGAGTTTCCGTCAGACTACGACCGGCGGCACGCCTTTACCGCCATCCTCCAGGGCGTCGTTTCGCCCGATGTTGGGCCGACGGTGCTCGGTAGCAAGCCGCTGGCGAAATGGCAGGGATCATTGATCGTGCGGTTCCTGAGCGGCCTGCCGTACACCCCGGTGGATCCTTCGCTGACCATTCCCCTGCCGCCCAACAGCGCACGGCTTCCGTGGACCAACACGATCGACCTCCTGATCCGCCGTCCACTGCAGGTCGGGAAGGTCCAGGGCAGCCTGTATTTTGACGTGCGCAACCTGCTGGGCCGGGAGAACCTTCTCTCGGTCCGGCCGGAGACCGGCACGCCGTTCGCCTCCGCCGCGACGATCGACAGCGCGGTCCAGTCGGCCTATGCGGCGAACCCGCAGCCGATTCCCTATGAATCACCGCGCTATCGCGCCTCCGCCGACCTCAACCATGACGGCCTGGTGACCGGACCGGAGGAGCTGATCCCGCTGTACCGGAATGCGGCGCAGGACTACTTCTGGCCCGTCTTCTTCTACGGTCCGCCGCGGGCGATGCGATTCGGCGTCGAGGTATTCTTCTAGCTAGTATCCGTCCGTGAACCCGCTCCGGACCGACGCAGACCCGACGTTTACGTGGCCCCTGATCGTGCCGATTGTGCTGGTGGCGCTCGGTCTGCACGCGCTGCCGCAGCCCGGCTTCGGCTTCCACCGCGACGAACTCCTCTATTTCGCGATGGGCGATCACCTCGACCTCTTCCGCATGCAGTTCCCACCGCTCATCGCGGCAGCCGCACGCCTGATGAAGGCTGCCTTTGGCGATCACGTCGGCGGCGCGCGCCTGCTGCCGGCTGTGCTGCATGCGGCGCTCATCCTCCTCGCCGCCGCCATGGCTCGCGTCATGGGTGGTGCGGGTCGCGCCCAACTGCTGGCTGGGCTCGCGGTGCTGGTGGCACCGGTGTTCGTGCGCGCCGGGACGCTGTTCCAGCCAGTGGTGTTCGAGATGGTCTGGTGGTCGCTGGCACTTCTCGCCTTGCTCGAACTCCTGGCGCGCACACTTGCGGCCGCGGGCCGGCCGGCGTGGTGGTGCGTACTGGGGATCGCCCTGGGCCTCGGCGCCATGACCAAGTTCAGCATCGTCTTCCTGATGTTCGGTGTCGCCGCGGCGGTGATCCTGTCTCCCCTGCGCCAGGACTTGCGCGCGCGCTGGCCCTGGATCGCGGCACTCATCGTCGTCGTGATGGCAGTGCCGAGCCTCAATGGCCAGATCACCTGGGACTGGCCCTTCCTGACCCAGATGACATCGTTGCGTGCGTCCCAGCTCGAGCGTGTGACGCCTGGTGCCTTCCTCTCGGCGCAGCCGCTGATGCTTGGGCCCGCCGCCATCCTGATGGTGATCGGTGCGTGGTCTCTGACGGTCGGCGCCCTCGCGCCGCGTTTCCGTCCAGCGGCGTACGCCGCGGGGATCATCCTCGTCGTCCTGCTCGTCCTGCACGGCAAGGACTACTACTACGCCCCGATGCATCCCCTGCTCGTGGCAGCCGGTTCGGTAGCCATGGCGCAGTGGAGTGAGCGCCGCGGCTGGCGCTGGCCGATGCCAACAACAGCCGCCTTCCTCATCCTCGGCGGGGCGCCGCTCCTGCCGTTGGGAGCCCCTGTCCTTCCGCGTGAGGCGCTCGCGCGCTATTCCGCGCGCCTGGGTGTTTCGCGGGTCGTCACCACGAACTACGGCACGCGTCTGCCTCTCCCGCAGGACTTCGCGGACATGATCGGATGGGAAGAACTCGCGTCGGCGGTTGCCGTGGCGTACCGCTCGCTCCCCGAGGCAGATCAGTTGCGCACAGTGATCGTCGGGGGCAACTATGGCCGCGCGGGCGCCCTGGCGATTTATGCGAAGCGGTACGGACTGCCCTATCCGATCAGCCGGAGTGGAGACTTCTACAACTGGGGACTGCCCCAACAACCCATCGACATCCTGATCATCGCCGGCGGCACGATCGAGGACCTGCAGCCCCTGTGCAGGAACGTTTCGGAGATCGCACGGACTTCGAATCCGTGGGGCGTCGAGGAGGAGCAGGAAGTACCGATCCACATCTGCCGCGGCCTGATGCAGCCACCCGCCGTCATCTGGCGCCAGCTCGGCCCCGATTGGGGCTAGAGAGGCCGGAGGGCCTGTGGGGTATGTTCACAGGGCCATGATCGCACTCCCACGAATCATCAGGGCATGAACGACCTGCTCGCCGCCCGCTCCCAGATGGGAATGTCGCTGGCATTCCACATCATCTTCGCGGTGGTGGGCATCGGCATGCCGATGCTCATGGTCGTGGCCGAGCGTCGCTGGCTCGCGACCGGCGACCAGATGTACCTGGAGCTCGCGAAACGCTGGTCGAAGGGCACGGCGATCATGTTCGCGGTGGGCGCGGTGTCGGGCACGGTGCTCTCCTTCGAACTCGGGCTGCTCTGGCCGACGTTCATGGAGTTCGCCGGCCCGATCTTCGGGATGCCCTTCTCACTCGAGGGCTTCGCGTTCTTCGTCGAGTCAATCTTTCTCGGCATCTACCTCTATGGTTGGGACCGGCTGTCCGGCCGTGCGCATCTCTGGGCCGGCATCGTGGTGGCGCTGAGCGGTGCGCTCTCGGGCATCTTCGTGGTCATCGCCAACGCGTGGATGAATACTCCGACGGGGTTCACCATGGCCGACGGCAGGCCCGTGGGCATCGATCCTGTCGCCGCCATCTTGAATCCCGCTGCGCTGACGCAAACCATCCACATGACTCTCGCGGCCTACGCCGCGACCGGTTTCGCGGTCGCAGGGATCCACGCCCTGCTGCTCCTCAGGAAGCCGATGAACACTTTTCACCGGCACGCACTCGCAGTATCCCTGCTGGTAGGCGGGCCGGCGGCTCTGCTCCAACCCCTCTCGGGCGACCGCAGCGCCAAGATGGTGGCCAAGCACCAGCCGGCCAAGCTCGCGGCGATGGAGGCACATTTTCGCACCGAGTCTGGCGCGCCCCTCATCATCGGCGGCATTCCCGACGAAAGAGCCGGGCAGGTACGATACGCCATCCGGATCCCCTACCTGCTCTCGGTCATGGCGCATGGAGACCCCCGGGCGGAGGTCACCGGCCTCGATCGAATTCCGCGCGATGAATGGCCCAACGTGCCGCTGGTTCATTTCTTCTTCCAGCTGATGGTAGCCCTCGGCGCGTACATGCTGGCCATCACCGCCTGGGCCGCCTGGATCGCCTGGCGCGGCCGGGAACTGGCGGAGCAGCGCAACTTTCTTCGCGGCGTGGCCCTCGCCACGCCCACCGGATTCCTCGCCGTCGAGGCCGGCTGGATGGTGACGGAGCTGGGCCGGCAACCCTGGATCATCCATGGTGTCATGCGCACGGCGGACGCGGTGACGCCGATGCCAGGCCTGATCGTGCCCTTCACCTCTTTCACACTGTTGTACTGCGCACTGACCGTCGCGGTTGTGTGGCTGATGTACCGGCAGATCGCGAAGAGCCCGAGTGCGGAAGACTGGCATCGGATGTACACCCCCCCGTTGCGCGATGCCTGAGCTCACCCCTGCCCTGCTCCTCGCCGTCGGGCTGCTGGTGGCACTGGCCGCGTATCTCGTCATGGCGGGCGCCGACTTCGGTGGCGGCGTGTGGGACCTCTTCGCCACCGGCCCGCGACGAAAGCGCCAGCGCGCCCTGATCGCCGATGCGATCGGACCGATCTGGGAGGCGAACCACGTCTGGCTGATCCTCGCAGTGGTGCTGCTCTTCGTGTGCTTCCCTGTCGCGTTCGCCCGCCTCTCGGTCACCCTCCACATCCCGCTCACGCTCATGCTCATCGGCATCGTGCTGCGGGGATCGGCGTTCACTTTCCGGACGTATGACAGCCAGACCGATGACGTGCAGCGCCACTGGGGCATGCTCTTCTCCTGGGCAAGTCTCGTCACCCCTGTTCTGCTCGGCGTGGTGGCCGGGACCGTGGCGGCGGGCGGGATTCCGGCCCGGCCGTCCGGCACCTTCGTCGATGCCTACGTGCGGCCGTGGCTGCAGCCCTTTCCCCTCGCGGTCGGCGCGATGGCTCTGGCCCTGTGCGCCTACCTGGCGGCGGTGTACCTCACGGTCGAGACGGACGACCCGGAACTGCAGGATGACTTCCGCCTCCGCGCCATCAGCGCCGGCCTCGCGGTCGTTCTCACCTCGATGGGTGCGCTGTTCCTGGCGTGGCGGCACGTACCGCTCGTATGGCGCGGTCTCACCGCGAGCGCCTGGGCACCGGGTTACCAGGTGATCGTGGGCGGGCTGGCGCTGCTCACCTTCGCCGCGCTGTGGCAGCGACGTTTCCGCCTGGCGCGGGTCGCGGCGCCGTTGCAGGCGGTGCTCATCCTTTCCGGATGGGCGCTGTGCCAGTATCCGTATCTGCTTCCACCCGACCTGACCATCACCGGGGCGGCCGCACCTGATCCGACACTTGACCTCGTGCTCGGTACCCTCGCCCTCGGGTTCGTCGTGCTGCTGCCCTCCCTCGCTTACCTGTTTCGCGTCTTCAAGAGCAGGCCGCAGCGGACCTGACGCCGTCGGGGGCGTGAATACGTACGGGGAGGTATGCTCCAGAATCCCCCGCAACGGCCAACGATGGACGACCCGCTCGACCGCATTCGCTCTGCTCTCGCCGGCCGCTATGCGGTCGAGTGGGAAGTGGGACGGGGCGGCATGTCCCGTGTCTACGCAGCGCGCGACCTGCGCCACGGGCGGCGGGTCGCGATCAAGGTGCTCCGACCCGACCTCGCCACCATCGTCGGCGCCGAGCGCTTCCTGCAGGAAATCGAGATCGCCGCACGCCTGCAGCATCCGCACATCCTGCCGCTCTTCGACTCGGGTGAAGCCGCCGGCCTCTTGTTCTACGTCATGCCATTCGTGACCGGGGAAACGCTCCGGGCACGCCTGACCCGAACGGGCCGGCTGACCATCGCCGACGCGGCGCGCATCGGCCGGGAGATCACCGACGCACTCGGCTACGCCCATCGGGAGGGCGTGGTGCACCGTGACCTCAAGCCCGAGAACGTGATGCTCGGTGCCGGCCACGCCTATGTCATGGACTTCGGGATTGCCAAGGCGCTGAGCGAGGCAACCGACCACAGCGGCATCACCAGTGACGGCCTCACCCTCGGCACGCCGGCGTACATGGCGCCCGAACAGGCAGCCGCGGCGCCCAACGTGGACCACCGCGCCGACATCTATGCCATTGGGACCGTGCTGTACGAGATGCTCGTGGGCCACCCGCCGTTCTCGGATTCGACGGCGCAACGGATCTTTGCCCGCCAGATGACCGAGGTGCCCGCACCGCTCCAGGGCGAACGACCCGACGCCCCGGATGCGCTGGCCCGCGGCATCGAGCGCGCCCTGGAGAAGGATCCCGACCGTCGCTGGCAATCGGCGGCGGACCTGATACCCGCGATCGAATCCGGGCTGGCGGATCGCAATGTGACGGCGACCGGCGCGCGTCGACGTCGGCCGTGGCTCGGCGCGGGAATCGTGATCCTGTCGCTGGCCATCGCAGCGGCACTCGTGGCGCGCGACCGCTCGCGTGCTGGCGCCATCGTGGCGGGACAGACCAAGCAGCTCACTTTCGATGCCGGCCTCGAGCTCGACCCCGCCATTTCGCCGGACGGACAGATGCTTGCCTATATCGGAGGCGGCCCGGAAGCTGGCACGCTGTTTGTGAAGCAGCGCGATGGCGATCGCCCGGTGCAACCGGCGGTGACCCTGCCACGTCCCCAGCGGTCACCCAAGTGGTCGCCCGATGGCAGTCGCATTGCGCTGCAAACACCCACGGGCATCTTCGTCATCCCTGCGCTCGGCGGCAGTGCGCAGCTGGTACCTGGCACCGATTCCGTGGGTCCGCTGTTCGGCCTCGACTGGTCGCCGGACGGTGCCCGGCTGACGTATTCCAGCGGGGGCAAGCTCTACATCGCGGATGTGGAAGGGGGCGCTCGGCGGCTGCTGCACGAGGGGCGCTGGGATATCCGCGGCGCCTCGGCGCCCGCCTGGTCGCCCGATGGGCGCGCCATCGCCTTCATCGTGGAGAACGCGGACTTCGTGTACGGCAGCGTGGGCAACTTCGCGAACTTTGCGCCGACGCGCCTCGCGCTGGTGACACTCGCCGACAGTGCCGAGACGACACTGGTCGATGACGGGGCCATGAACCTGAGCCCACAATGGCTGCCTGACGGCCGTGGGCTGCTGTTCGTGTCCAACCGGGAAGGAGGGCGTGACATCTACCGCCTGCCGCTCACGCGCGCGGGAGTCCCGGCGGATTCCGCGGAGCGCGTAACCACCGGACTCGGCGCGCAGACCATCAGCCTCGATCGCGCCGGCACGCTGCTGGTGTACAGCCGACTCGAGTTGCGCTCCAATGTCTACGCTACGCCAGTGCCGCGAACGCTCACGGTCCTCGCGTCGCTTGCTCCGGTCACCACGGGCACTCAGGTGGTCGAGGGATTCGACCTGTCACCCGACGGCGAGTGGCTGGCGCTCGACTCCGATCGCGAAGGGAACCAGGACATCTACAGGCTTTCGCTGACGACGGGGGAACTGGTGCGCCTCACCTCGGACAGTCGGGATGACTTCCTGCCGACCTGGTCGCCCGACGGACGCTGGCTCGCGTTCCACAGCATCAGGCAGGGCACCCGCGATGTGTTCATCATGCCGTCGGCGGGCGGGCCGACCCAGCAGCTTACCAATGACCCCGGGCAGGACCGGGCCCCGCGCTGGTCGCCGGACGGCCGGGGGATCGTGTTCGAGTCGACACGGGAGGACGAACGGCGGGAGATCTACGTCATGCAGCGCGATTCGCTCGGGCGCTGGGGACACATCCGGCGCGTCACCCGGAGCGGCGGACGGTGGCCGGCCTGGTCACCCGACGGCAGCGAGATCGCCTACATCAACGCCAAGGGTATCTGGCGCACGCCCCAGAGCGGCGGCATCCCCACCCTGGTCACGGCCACGGCGGCGCAGCACGTGCGCTGGTCGGAAGATGGGCGCGAGATCTACTTCGTATCGAATGCAAACGACTCGACGGCGGGCTTCTGGAGCATCCCGGCGCGCGGCGGACCCGAGCGGCAGCTGGTGCGATTCGCCCCCGACGGTCCGCGGGTGCGCCGGGCCTTCTTCCTGGTACGCGGAGGTCGTTTCTACTTCACCGTGATGGAACACCAGAGCGACATCTGGTCGCTCAGTCTCGGCACGCGCTAGAGACTACTCGCCCATCGCACTCCGGTAGTAACGGTCGAAAGCTGCGCTGAGGCTTTCGCGCCGGCTGTATGGACCGGGCCGATAGGCCCGGCTCTGCACGCCCGCCTGCGCCATCTCGCAGATGTGCCAGTCCTCGCGGTTGACCCCGTCCCAGAAGCCGGCACCGTCGTCGGGATTGAAGGCCGGATTCGCCAGCGTGTCCGGGTGAAAGAGGAACTCACAGGTGATGTGCGTGCGATCGGGAGCCACCGGCCGGAAGGTATGCACCATGACATAGTCGTGGTGCAGGCTCAGCAGCATGTTGGGAAAGATCGAGTAGTAGTAGACGCGCTGGCGATCCTCCTCGGTGAGGTCGGCCACCGGCACGCCACAGGACTGTCCACTCAACGTCAGGCTGCCACCCCGCCCCGTGATGGTCATGAACCCGCCGAGGATCGGCCCGTCAATCAGGTCGTTCTCACCGCTGGTTGGGGGAGAGAGCTTCACCAGTGAGGGATGCAGTGGCGAGCAGTGGTAGCACTCGGAGTAATTCTGGAAGAGCAGCTTCCAGTTGGCACGCACGTCGTACTCGAAGCGCCGTCCCAGCTTGAGGGCCGGCAGGTTCCACTTGCCCACCCGGGCGACCAGCGGGGCAAAGGCCTCATCGAATGGCTCCGGATCCTCCGCGAGGTTGAGGAAGAGGAAGCCTTCCCAGCGCGCGACGTGGGCCTGGAGGAGCGGATAGTCGGCCTTGTTGAACCCTTCCAGTTCGCGCTGGTCGGGTACCCCGATAAGGCGTCCGTCCAGGCCGTACGTCCAGGCGTGATAGGGGCACTGGATGCTCTCGGACAGCTCGCCGCGGGATGCTTCGCAGAGGCGTGTGCCGCGGTGCCGGCAAACATTATAGAGCGCGCGTATCACGTCCTTCCGGTCGCGCACCAGGATCAGGCTCTCGTGGCCCAATTCCACCAGCACGAACTGGCCCGGCCTGGCCACCTGTTCCTCACGCCCGATGCAAAGCCAGCGGTTCGCGAAGAGGCGTTCCTGCTCCTCGCGGAACACCGCCATGCTCATGTAGTCACGCTGGGGCAGGGTCACCGCGCCATGCGTGGGAAGCGACGTGGTCTTCAGGAAGGTGGTCACCATGAACCTCCAAGGCGTATACTATCTCCGGTCACCGACGAATGTACGCCATGGCCTTTCTCCCGAGAAGCTTTCCGCGATGACACTCCCGACGATCCGCACCGAACGCCTGACCCTGACGGTCTTCACACCGGACGCCATCGATGCGCTGCTCGCGGGCAACGCGCTTCGGCTCAATGCCATTACGGCGAGTGCGTTTCCCCAACCCCTGGCACCGCCGCCCCTCATGGAAGACATGCTGCCGGACCTTCGCGACCGACTCCGCAAGGATCCGTCGCAGATCGGATGGTGGAGCTGGGTCGTAACCCGGCGTGACACGGGACAGGCGATCGGATCTGTGGGACTGGGTGGCCCGCCCAATGAGGAAGGGACCGTCATCATGGGTTACGCCACGTATCCCGGTTTCGAGGGAAAGGGCTACGCCAGCGAAGCGGCGCAGGGATTGATGGAGTGGGCATTGCAGCAGCCTGGGGTGCTTCGCGTCGCGGCGACCATCCCACCCTGGAACGAAAAGTCGATCCGCATCGCCGAGCGGATCGGGATGCGCCGGATCGGTAGCACCTGGGACGAGGAGGTGGGCGACGTCTACCTGTTTGCTGCTGAGCGGAATCTGTAACCATCTAATAGCCATATTGACGGTTACTTGCACATGAGCAATATTTAACCCTCAAACTGTTGATTGAAGGTTACCTGACCGAAATACTCTGTCTCGATTTCGTCAATACCGTCACTTGGGACGGGTTGCAGATGGTCCGCGACGAACAAATTCGCGGATATGGACACCTGCTCGACTGGGCCCAGGAACGGGGCGCGCTGGTGGAGGCTGAGGCAGAGCAGCTCCGGGAGGAGGCTGCGGCAGACGCTGATGCTCGCCGACGTGCGCTGGGACGAGCGTGGACGTTCCGGCAGGCGCTGCATCACTGCCTGAGGGCGATCGCGCACGCGGAGCAGCCGCCCGAGGCGAGCATCGCAGTCATCAACTCCGCCATCGGCGAGACACCGCTCGCCTTCCTACTCGCGCCAAGGGCCGACGGCATCGCTCTTACGATCCCTGCCGGCCCCTATCCCGACCTGTTGCGCCCCGTGCTCCGCTCCTTGCTGCACCTGCTGTCGTCGGACGACCTCACCCGCCTGCGCGAGTGCGCGGGCGAACGCTGTGGCCGGCTCTATCTGGACCACACCCGGAACGGGTCGCGACGCTGGTGTGACATGGAGACCTGCGGCAACCGGGCCAAGGCCCGCCGGCACCAGGCACGCCGGCGGGCCGTCCGATAACCTATCCGCGACCGTGGATCAGCCGGTTGAGCATCGGCGTCAGCAGCATGAGCAGCGCGCAGGCCGCAAATGACGTCAGCACGAAGATGAGGAAGAAATCGGCCTGGCCGCCGAGCAGTGTGAAGACCTCTCCCCGGGCCACCTTTTGCACCGTTCCCGCTATGTAACCACCCACCAGGTTGGCTGAGAAGTTGGACAGGAACCAGACGCCCATCATCATCGACGCGATCTTCGCCGGCGCCACCTTGGTCGTGAACGACAGGCCTACCGGCGAAAGCAGCAGCTCGCCACAGGTATGCAGGAAATAGAGCGCAATCAGGAAGAAGGGGCTCGCGAGACCATTCTGGCCGGCCAGGTACGCGCCTGCCGTGATCACGACGAAACCGAGTCCGAGGAAAAACAGGCCCCACGTCATCTTGACGGGGGTGCTCGGCTGCCGGGTGCCGAGCCGGTTCCAGAGCATGGCGAACACCGGCGCAAGTGTCAGGATGAAGAAGGGGCCCACGGACTGGAACCACGCAGCTGGGATCTCGCCGTTCGGCACCAGAGTGCTGAGCCACCCGCCCACCGAGCGCTGCGTCTTCTGCTGGGCAAAGACATTGAGTGACGATCCCGCCTGCTCGAACGCGAGCCAGAAGAATGCGACGAAGAACACCACGATGATGATCGCCTTGACGCGGTCCTTCTCGTCCCTGGTGAGCGGCGCGGCCGCTGCCTCACGGCCTGCGGCGGAGAGACCCTGAGACATCGGCACCATGCCGGTGTCGCCGAGGTACTTCTTGCGCAACAGCAGGAAGCAGAGCACACCGAGCGCCATGCCGACGCCCGCCGCACCAAAGCCATACGACCACCCGAATCGCGGGTTGGCCGCCAGCCAGCCGCAGATGATCGGGCCAATGAAGGCGCCGGTATTGATGCCGATGTAGAAGATCGTGAACCCGGCGTCGCGGCGCGGATCGTGATCACCGTAGAGCTGGCCGACCAGTGTCGAAACGTTCGCCTTGAAGAACCCGGTCCCGATGATGATGAGCACCAGGCCCGCGAAGAAGGTGAAGTGCGTGTCAGCCGCCATGGTGAAGTGGCCGAGCGCGATCACGATGCCGCCGATCACCAGCGACTTCGCGGTCCCGAGATAGCGGTCGGCGAGCCAGCCGCCGAGGATCGGCGTGAGGTATACGAGTCCGGTGTACCACCCATAGAAACGGCTCGCCTTTTCCTGGCTCCACCCGAATCCGCCGGTCGCGGTGTCGATGAGGTACAGGATCAGCAGGGCACGCATGCCATAGTACGAGAAGCGTTCCCACATCTCGGTGAAGAAGAGGAGCCCCAGGCCACGCGGCTGCCTGGTGGGGAAGCCGGTGGATGCAGTGGTCGCGGTCACGGAATCCTTGGGTGAGCGGTAGGCACTGGGCGGAACTACGGGTGCTTCGAGAGGATGTCGGCGAGCACGACCTGGTCGATCTTTCCATCCATTCGCACACGGACGTCGTAGTTTTCCCAGTACATGAAGTTGCGAAGTGCCTCGAGGAACGCCTGGTTCGCCGAGCCCTGCGGCTTCGCCAGCCATTTTTCCGGCTGGTTGGCGGGTTCGCGAAGGAGGATAGGCTCGAGTTGAGCCACCATCGCGGGAGTGATGACCACCAGGTCGGACTCGCGGCTGGGGAAGAAGTAGAGAACGTGGAGCGCCAGCAGCCGCTCGAGTTCCGCGATGGGATCCGTCGCGTCGTAGACCCGGATATCGATGAACCGGTCATTGGCGCCGAGGTACCCGGCGTTCTTCCGCACCACCAGAAGCGCAGCCGACTGCATGCCGCGCTTGTCGCCACCGCCGGCCTGCCCCGCCTTGAGCGCTGCCATGAGGCGAGTGCTGAGGTCGCCCGTGGTCCGCTCGAATGTCTCGGCCAGGTTCTTCACGGTCTGGTCGGAGACCATGATGTTGGCCTGCGCCGCATAACCGTGACCTACGATCACGATGCCCTTACCGCCCGCCGTGCCGCCAAGCGTGCCGGGCTTGCCTACCCGGCCACCAGCCCAATCGAACGTCCGGGTCCCGGTGAAACTGGCAGCGCCGCCGCGAGCATCTACCATGCCGACCTGCCGGTCCTGCAGCATCGTGTCCCCGCGCATCACGATGCGCATGGCCTCCTCGGCATTCGCGCCCATGGCAATGAGCTCCAGGCCACGCTCGCCGAAGGCGGTGTTGCTCAGGCTCTGGGTCGCCACAGCGCCGACGCCGGCCTGAGCCCACGGCACAATGCCGCCCACGTTGGGAAACTTCGATTCGACGGCCACGCCAAGGTCACCGGTGATCGAATCCCAGGCGACGATGCTGTAAGTGTGGGCGAGCTTGGCGAAGTGGGGAGGAGCGGTGACGGGCTGTTGTGCCGCGAGCGGGGTCGCCGATAACAGCGTGAACAGTGAACAGCGAGCGGTGAACAGTCCGCGACTCATTCCTTCCCCATCTTCTTCTTGAGGAAGGCGAGCTGTTCGTCCACCGCGGCCTTGCGGCGCGCCTGGTCCATCTCCGCCTGAAGCAGTGCATCGTTCACGTCCGTGTCGGGCCTGACGCCCCCGGCGCTCTCGAGGTCGCGCCACGCGTCGCGCACGCTGTCGCCCGCGGCGTCCCCCGGCGCACCGCGCAGGGCCTCGGTCATTTCGGCCACTTCGCGCTCGGCCAGCATCAACTCCTCACGCTGCACCGCAATCCTCCGTTCCACGACGGCAAGCCTCTCGCGATGACGACCGGAATACTTCTCCGCCAGCGAGACGGTTTCGAGGTCGCCGATATCGCCCGCCAGCTTGCCGCGGCGTTCCGCGTCCTCGGCCTGGCGCCGCTCCATTTCGAGCTGCTGCTCGCTCGTCTTCAAGGCATCGCGCATGGCCACCACGGCGACACGGGCCTCGATGATGGCCGCGCGCAGCGCGCCCGCCTGGGCCCGGCGATCGGCCGGCGGAGTGGCATCTGCAAAAAAGCGTTCCATGCGTGCCTTGAGACCCTCGAACATACTGGCTCCCGTTGTGCTCGATGCGCAGGACGCGGAACACTATGCCCCGGTACTTCGGCGCGTCAAGCGACCGCTGCTGCCGCCGCCTGGCAGGCATCGTATCTTGCAGGCGATGCCAATCCTGCGACCGCGACCATGGCTTCCCTTCGTGTTCTTCTTCCTCCTGCTCACCGCCCCCACCGGCGCGGCAGCGCAGCGGGACAGGACGGTCGTGGGTGGCCAGGTCGGCTACGCGCGCAGCTGGATCTCCACCACCAGCGACAGCCTGAACGCCGAGTCCACCGACCGCCAAGGGGCCTATGTCGGTCTCTTTGTGCGGACCCGAGTCATCAAGTGGGTATCGCTCCAACCAGAGATCGACCTCACGATCAAGGGTGGCACCTACCCCGTGGCGGGTGCCCCGGAAGGATTCCGCACGACGCTCGAATTCGGGTTTCTGGAGCTCCCGCTGCTGGTGCGATTCGCGCCGAGCCTCAGCGGGAAAGGCCGCGGCTTCCGGCCAGTCGTCTTTGGCGGTGCCAGTGCGGGATTCGACCTCGGCTGCACCGTCGCCACCGCGAATCCAGTCGACTCCCTGGCACTCACGGGTTGCGACGAGACCTTCCGGTCGGTGGAATGGAGCTGGCTCGTCGGCGGAGGGGTGCAATGGAACCTGCAGGGCGTCAGCCTCGGCCTCGAGGCGCGCTACATGAAGGCCCTCACCAGCTTCGTCGATTCTCCGCTGGATCCGAAGAACCACCTGTTCGCGATCCTGCTCGTCCTCACCATCTAGCTCGATCCCGGGAGGACCCAATATGCGCCGTCTGCTGATGGCCACGCTCCTGGTCGCCGCCTGTACGGGCCGGGGCGAAGTGCGGGGCAATCCCGCCTGCGGCATCGCTGCGCTCGCCGGCCCCAATGCAGTGCTGGAGGCATTCACCATTCCGCAACAAACCCTGTCCGTACCACCCACACGATTGCCAGAGCGGACGGTCGCGCGGCTCGCGGCGGGGCCAGCGTTTACCGCGCTCGTTGGCCGCTCCGACTCGGGATTGGTGGTTGGCGTGGAAGGCGCGTTGCCGCCGCAGGCCGCCCCGGCCTTCGGCGTGCTGGTGGTGCAGCGCGGTGGCAGGCCGCAGGGCGTCGTGTTGTTCGAGGGAACGCCCATCGAAGCGGCGCCCAGATTAGGCCTGGTCTCCGTCAGTGGCAAGAGCCTGCCACTCTTCGGGGTCGAGGTGGACATGGCGGGCATCCAGGACGCTCGCTGTCCCCTCTTTCCCGATTCGATGGCGCGATGAGCGTACGGGTTGGCGTGAGTGGAATCCGCCGGCAGTGGGGCGTCGCCGAGCGGCAGGGAGTCAATTCGGCCTACCTGCGATCCGTGGCCGATGCGGGTGCGATTCCGATCATCCTGCCGCCGGCAATTGGTGCGGCACAGGCCACGGGTGCGCTCGAGGGCATCGATGCGCTGCTCCTCACCGGCGGTGAGGACGTCGATCCCTCGTGGTATGGCGCGTCACCATCACCCGCGCTTGGCGACGTGGACGGGGAGCGCGACCTGTTCGAACTGGCGCTCTTCGCTACGGCCCGACAGCGCGGGCTGCCCATCCTCGGCATCTGCCGGGGCATCCAGCTGATCAATGTGGCGCTGGGCGGCACGCTGTGGCAGGATCTGCCGGGCGAGCGTCCCTCGAAAGTCGAGCACGACCGACGTGACGCGCGCAGTGCCCGCACCCACGACGTCTCCCTCGAGGCCGGGAGCCGGGCGGCAACGGTACTCGGTCGCACGGCACTGAGCGTGAATTCGTTCCATCACCAGGGCATCCGCGACCTGGCGGCGCCTTTGCGCGCCACCGGCTGGGCCGGCGATGGATTGATCGAAGCGGTGGAAGGGGCTGCCGGTGAACCGTGGCTGCTGGCGGTGCAATGGCACCCTGAGGAGATGTTCGAGGACGTTGCGGCGCCGGAACGCGGCCTGTTCCGGGCGCTCGCCGACGCCGCGGTACCGGCCTACTGAAGCAGGTTTCCGCCGAACTGCCGCTCGATGCGAAGGGCGCTCACGCCAACCGGGAAGAAGACCCGATCGCTCACGGAGTTGAGGGCGCTGCGCACCGCAGTGAACCTCCCCGCCGCGAGGCGAAGGATCGGCTCCAGACCCGACGACTCGGCGAGCGCGTGATCCGAGGCCAGTTCGTAGCCGCGGCTGCCGAGACTCTCGTAGTAGGTGACGTCGGGTCCGCCCTTCCGCAGCTGCCTGGCGGCGATATAGTCGGGAAAGAGCCCGGCCAGCCAGAGCGCGTAATTGCCGAGGTGCACGAGAACGCGGAATCGACGCTCGCCACTGGTCGCCTCGAGGTCCTGGAGGATGTCGACGAGGTAGTGATGGCGCTGGTCATCATGCCAGTCGATGCGCCAGGCGCGATCGCGGTGACCGAAGGTCATCAGCACCGCAGAGAGGTAATCGGCGAGGTCACGATCGTCGACGCCACTGCGCCGGAGCGTATGCCGCACGATCACGTAGAAGAACAGGTGGTCGGACGGCACCAGCAGCGTGCGCACGGCGAGCAGGCGTTCGGGAAGCTCGGGATCATCGAGCAGGACGTCGGGACCTTCGCGCTCGAGCCGGCGCTCGAGCGCGCGCCGACGGGCCGCCGACCCGCGGCTGAGCAGCAGGAGCATGAGATGAAGGTCATTGGAGCCGAGGCGGCTCCGCGTATCCGCTCGTATCATCGGTTCCCCCGTGGGGACAGGCGAAACACGTGATTCCGTTGCTGCATCTGGCATCGGGCCGCGAGTGGCGTGGCGGCGAGCGCCAGGTCTGGTTCCTGACCAGGGCACTGACTTCGTACCCCGTGGAGCAGGCGTTGCTCACTTCGCGCGGGTCCGAGCTTGCGCGCCGCGTGCGGGCCGCCGGAGTGCGAGTGATCGAGGTGGAGTGGGATCTGGGCCTCGATCCACGAGCGCTCTACGGCATTATATGCGAAAGGCGGGCCAATCCGGCATTAGTACACGCCCACGACGGTCACGCGCTCCGGCTGGCCCTCTGGAGCGGGGCCAATCCGGTAGTGGCCACCCGGCGAGTGGTGTTCCCAGTACGCCGCGAGGGAACGTGGACAAAAGTGTCGCGGGTGATCGCCATATCCGGCGCGGTGCAGTCAGCGCTGGAGCATGGCGGCGTCCCCCGCGAGCGGATCTCGGTGATACCCGATGGCATTCCAGTGAGTGAGGTGGCCGCCGCGGTGCCTTCCACCGTACGGGCCGCGCAGGGATGGGCGGCCGATGTGCCACTGGTCGTGTGTGTCGGAGCGCTCACGCCGGAAAAGGGGCATCACACGCTGATCGAAGCCGCGGCACTGCTGTCGGCGCGCATGCCGGAGGTTTGCTGGGCGCTCGCCGGTGAAGGACCGCAGCATGGCCGGCTGGAGCAGCATGCCGCCGAAGCCGGCCTGGCCGATCGCATCGCGTTCCTCGGCCACATCGATTACGTGGACCAGCTGATCGCCGAGGCCTCGCTCGTCGCCTCGGCAGCTACCAGCGAGGGACTCGGATCAACACTGCTCGATGCGATGGCGGTGGGCCGGCCGATCGTGGCGACCGCGGTGGGCGGCGTACCCGAGCTCCTGGCCTCCGGCGCGGGGGCGCTGGTGCCGAACGGTGATGCCGCTGCACTGGCACGCGAGATCGAACGGCTACTCCGCGACCGCGCGGCGGCAGACGCAATGGTGCAGGCGGGGCGGCGCGCCGTCCAGGCCTACGATGTCGGCGGGATGGCAGAGCGCACGATCGGGGTATATCGTTCGGCTCTCATCAACCCGGTTTCCGCATGATCTACGTCTGTATCCCGAGCCACAATGAGGCCCCGACGGTGGGGCTTCTCCTCTGGAAAATCCGCCAGGTCTTCAGCGCGTTCGAGCGTGAGTACCAGCTCCTGGTGGGCGATGACGGATCCACGGATGCGACCGGCGAAATCCTCCAGCCCTACACCCGTGCGCTGCCCCTGACAGTCATCCGTTCCGAGGAGCAGCGAGGCTACGCCCGCACCGTCGAGAGCCTGCTGCGCCTCGCGGTGGAGCGCACCGACCGCCCCAAGCGGGATTGCGCCATCATGATGCACGCGGACTTTGCCCATGGGCCCCACTTCATTCCCGACCTGATCCGCCACATCGACGGCGGCGCGGACGTTGTGGTCGGTGAGGGGGGCGCGGTCGGCGAGCCGTCGCGCCGACTCCGGTTGCTGCGGCGCTGGGCGCCGGTCCTGCTGCGCAGCCGGGTCGGTGTACCGGGCGTCAACGACATCGTGTCGGGCTTTGTCGCTTTCCGGCTGATCACGCTGCGCAATGCGCTGCGGGGCACACCGGAACCGTTGCTTCGCACCGATGGCTGGGCCGCCAACGCCGAGATCATCGGCCATGCCGCGCGGCACGCCCGCCGCATCGAGACGGTGGCCACCGTCGAGCGGCATGACCTGCGGCACCGGCCCAGCCGGCTCAAGCCGTGGGATACTGCCCGTGCGCTTTGGCGCTCGCGCGGCTCGCTGCACTTCGCACCACCGGTCGAGCGTCCGGGCAATTCCGTGGAGCGAGAGGTCGAGCTGGTTTCCTGATGCCGCCGTGCAAGCGTGCCCGTGGGAGCCGCGACCTCAGATGGGTCGCACTCACGCTGGCCCTGATGGCATGTGCTCCCGGCAATCCAGCCGGCCCGGCGCCAAGTCCCCACCTCGCCAATCCCGATGCCGAAAACGATGTGTCAGTGGTCATAGAAGCCGTCGTGGTCGGTGATACGCGGGGACGATCAACCGACACGCTCTTCGCCCCGTCCACCACCGTCACGGCAAACGGCGTCACGCGCTTCA
Source organism: uncultured Gemmatimonadales bacterium (assembly GCA_963822925.1). Classification (GTDB taxonomy): domain Bacteria; phylum Gemmatimonadota; class Gemmatimonadetes; order Gemmatimonadales; family GWC2-71-9; genus JAGGAG01. The sequence goes on along the minus strand of CAWGJN010000020.1, from coordinate 180,882 downwards.
GCAGTCCCCGCCTCGCGGGCGTGGAACCTGGCGGGCTATCGGCGGTGACGGCGAGCGAGGTGAACGTGCGCCAGGACGTTGCCTGGGCGACGTTTGACTATCGATGGTTTTCAGAAGACAAAACGCAGATACGGCTGGGCCGCGGGCTCATGGTACTGATCCCGAAGCGAGGCGGACGCGGATGGGTGATCACCGCGTTGCAGACGGCGCAGACGCGATGAGCCACACGGCGTAAACGGTCAACAGTAAACGAGAGCTCCGTACCGGTTCACCGTTTACCGTTAACCGTTCACGCGTGTTTGTCAGGCCGGCTTCCCCGTGATCGTTTCCTTCACCTTCGACGCCGTCTCCGGCGCGAACAGCTTCAGCACCAGGTAGAAGAGCCAGCCGAGGAAGGCGAGCCACAGCAACTTCCCGACGAGCCCGATGGCCACACCGAGAAGCCCGAACAGCAGCTTCGACGCAATGATGGCAACGATCGCGAAGATCGAGAAGCCAAAGAGTGACCGGACCATGCTATTTTCCTCCGTGGGTGTCGCGTTGTTGACGTGCCTTACGTCCAACGTTTCAAATAGTTTCGTCGAAATATAAGTGGCTGCCATATTTGATGTTATCGTAGTCGGCGCCGGCGCCGTTGGGGCTGCGTGCGCGCGCGAACTGGCCGTGGCGGGTCGACGGGTGCTGATCCTCGACCGGGGCACGCCGGACGGCGAGGCGTGGCGTGCCGCCGCTGGCATGTTGGCGCCCCAGATCGAGGCGGTTCCCGAAGATCCGCTCTTCGACCTGGGCCTCGCGGGGCGGGAGCGCTATGGCATGCTGGCGCCCTTGCTGCTCTCCTCTACGGGCATCGACATCGGTCTGTGGCAGAGTGGCATCGCGCATCTCGCCCTCAGCGAATCGGCCGCCGCCGACCTCCGCCTCTCGGTGTCCCTGCAGCGGCAACAGGGGCATCTCTGCGACTGGCTCGACGCCACCGAAGTGAAGGCGCAGTGGCCGTGGCTCGGACCGAGTCATGGCGCCCTGTGGGCCCCGCGTGAGGGTGCCGTGGACCCGGTGCGCCTCGTCGAGGCACTGCTGGCTGATGCCCGGGCGCATGGCGCCGTGGTAGTGCACGACCAGGTGATGCGCCTCGAGCAAACCGGAAACAGGGTGACCGGTGTGCGCGGCCGCGAGTTCTACGCGGCACCCGAGGTGGTCGTCGCAGCCGGCGCCTGGTCGGGGAAGATTGACGGCATGCCGCGCCCCCTTTCGGTCGAACCTGTGCGGGGCCAGATGGCGGCACTCCCATGGCCACTCGGTGTGCCGCCAGCCATCATCTACAACCACGACTGCTACCTCGTGTACCGCGACGGCGAGGCCCTGATCGGCTCCACCATGGAATACGCCGGGTTCGATCACTCAACGACGCCGGAGGGTATCGAGCGCATCCGCGACCGCTGTTTCGGCGATGTATCCGCAGCTGTCGTCGCTCACCATGCGACGCACCTGGGCGGGACTTCGCCCCGTCTCCCCTGATGGGCGCCCCATCATGGGAGCGGAGCCGCGCCTGCCGGGACTCTGGTATGCGACCGGTCACGGCCGCAACGGCATCCTGCTGGCGGGAATCACCGGGGTCATCATCCGCGAACTGCTCGACGACGAGGACCCACGGGAAGAGATGGAGGCGTTGCGCGCCGATCGGTTCTGGCGCTGGTAGCCCGGGACACCACCTCCCCATACATCCAATGTGACGCTCCCTGTCGTAGATGGGTCGTTCGCGCACGACCCCGTCCATCTACGAACAGGATGTCACATGTCACCACACCCTCTGCGTCACTGGCGATGGCTCGCCGGCCTCGCCCTGCTTGCCGCGAGCGGCATGGCCGGCCTGGCGGTCGCGTCCGACCACCAGGACACCGCTGAAGTCGAGCTCAACCCGAAGCAGGACCTCACCGATGTCTACGTATTCCCCGGCTCAGCGCCGGGCCGGATTGCCCTGGTGATGAACACCCGGGCCTTTCTCACGCCCGCCGAGACGCCGGGCGCGAGTTTCGACCCCAATCTCCTGTACCAGTTCAAGATCGACAACGACGGCGACGCCATCGAGGACAAGGTGGTGCAGGTGTCCTTCACCGGCACCGGCGCCAGCCAGCAGGTTGAGGTACGCGGCCCGGTCGATCCGCCCGTCGTGGGCGCAATGATGAACGAGCTCGCGTCCGCTTCGCCGACCGTGAGCGGAACCATCAACACTTCGCTCGGCTCGGCCAGCGGCACGCAGGCCTTCGCCGGCCCGCGCGACGACTCGTTCTTCATCGATCTCGAAGCGGCGTTCTGCATCCTGCCCGACCGGAAGCCGTCGGGCGGCGCCCTGTCCGCGCCGTGTGCGCTGCCGGCCAATCCGTCGGCGCCGTTCTACTTCCGGTCCGCCGCTTCCGCTGTCAACTACGTGAACGGATTCAACGTGCTCGCCATCGTGGTCGAGCTACCATCGAGCCTCATCGAGAATGGCCAGCCCGGCAAGCTCGGCATCTGGGGCACCATCAGCCGCTGACCATCACCATGGAGCGAACTCACATCATGCGTTCAAGACTCTTCCTCGTGTCGCGGCTGGCCCTGCTGGCACTTGCCGGCGCGGCAACGCTGTCCGCCTGCAGCGATGACGACAGTACTGCGCCACCGCAGACGCGGATGTACAACCAGATCCAGCGACTCGGCAACCCTCTGGTAAGCGAGGTCCTGCTCGCCAAGCGCAGTCACCCGGTGCACGGCAGCATCGGGCCGAAGGACGATGCCGCGACCATCGGCCCCGAGATCGTGACCTTTGTCACTGGGGTGGCCGGGCGCGATCCCGCCTATGCCAATGCGCTCGGCGGTGTGCTGTTGCCGGACATGCTGATCGTGCAGACCGACAAGGATCCCGCCACCGCGGGATGGCTCACGTGGCTGCCGCTCGCTCCGTTCAGCAACGGATGGGGTGGCCGCAAGCTGAGCGACGACGTGACCGACCTCGCGCTACTGGCGGTGTTCGGTGACCCGTTCGGCCTCGACCCGGCTGGTGCAGCGGGCAAGGAAGCGCTGACCACCGACAACGTGGCGAGCGACTCCCAATTCCTGAGCGGTTTCCCGTACCTTGGCGTTCCCAATTGAGGCGGCTCGCTGCGGGCACGATCGCTCTCAGCGTGCTGGCGCTCGGCGGATGGTCCGCCGGGCGCTGCGCGAGTGAGCGGGCACGCACCGAGGCCACGAAGGAGTCGACGCGTGAAGCGGAGGTGCGTAACGCGGACATCGCTTTCTTCGCCGCGCGCGCAGCGCGCGATCCCTATGGGGCAGGTGATCGCGCGCGTCTCGCGAACCTGCTGCTGGCGCGGGCGCGCGCGACGGGCCGGTATGAAGACCTGGTATTGGCCGAGGAATCTGCCCGGGCGTCGCTGGGCCTGCGGCGTGGACGGAACCGCGGCGGCGCGCTCGTATTGATCAACGCACTCATGGGACAGCACCGGTTTCGCGAGGCGCTTGCCGAGGCGGAACAACTGGAACTCGACGACTCCACCGATGTGACCATTGTGAGCCTGACCGGGGAAATCCTGCTGGAGCTCGGCCAGTACGACGACGCGGCGCGTCGATTCGGGCGCATCGGCCCAACGACGACCAATCTGGCAGCGCAGATGCGCGTCGCGCGCTGGAAGGAAGTGACGGGGGACCTGGATGCGGCGCACCGGCTGCTGCTCGAAGCTCGCGCGCGGGCACAACACGCGTTCGGGCTTTCGCGCGAGCAGCGTGCCTGGTTCGAGCTCCGGGTAGCCGAGTTCGCGTTCCGGTATGGCAACGAGATGGAAGGTCGGGAGGCGCTGTCCCGTGGATTTTCCGTGTCGCCGGGCGATTACCGCCTCCATGCTGCGGCTGCGCGCTACGACCTGTCGCGGAGACGCTGGCGCGATGCGGCGGATCACGCAGGACAATCGCTCGACGCGCATTTCGACCCTGCAACTTTGGCACTACTGGCGCAGGCGGAACGCGGCCAGGGCGACAGCAGCGCCGCCCGGGAGGCGGTGGACGCGATGGTGGTCGCCATCCGCGGGCAGCCCAGCGCCTGGCATCGGGCATGGAGCCTGGCGCTGCTGGATGAAGGGCGCGAGATGGACCAGGTGCTGGCACAGTCGCGGCGCGACCTCGAAGATCGCCAGGATGTCTACGCCTGGGACCTTCGGGCCTGGGCCCTGCACCGGAACGGCGACGATGCGGGCGCTCGCGACGCCATGAGTCACGCACTCGCGACGGGCATCCGGGATCCCCAGATTCTGGCGCACGCCGCTGCGATTCGCTCTGCCGGCGACTGAATGATTCCCCATTTGCTGCTCGTGCTGCTGGGGCTCATCGCCCCGCCCCATCCTCTTCACTCCAGCTCGGCCACCCTGATGGAGAGCGCTCGAGGGGCGACGCTCACGGTCCGGATCTTCACCGACGACCTCGACGCCGTGGCACCTGGGGGAGACAGCGCAGTCGCCGCGTACGTGCGACAGCACGTGCGACTCGCGGTGAAGAGCGGTGCGCCTGTCCGGCTCGAGGTGATGACGGTCGACCGAGACGGCGACCGTACACAAGTCACGGCCCGCGTGCTTGCGCCCGCCGGGCTGGAAGGCCTCCGGGTGCAACAAGCCGTGCTGTGGGAGCGATACGATGACCAGATAAACCTGTTCCGTGCGTCGATCCGCGGCCGGAGCACCACCATGGTATTCGCGAATGGTGATCCGCCACGCGAGGTGTGAGGTGAGGCTGGTTGACCTCTCATGGGCACGTGGTAGACTCCACCCCGATGATCTGCACGTTGCGGGCTCTTATCGATACCCGTACCCCACCATGAGCGGGGGCCAGGCAACCGCAAGCGACGCCGAGTTGCTCGCGCGGGCCGGGCGCGGGGATGAACGCGCCGTCGGCATGGTCTACGATCGCTACGGGCAGGTGATGTATGCCGTGGCCTATCGCATCGTCCGGCAGCCGGGCGACGCCGAGGAAGTGGTGGCCGACGCTTTTGCGCAGGCCTGGCGCGAGGCGGGCCGGTTCGAGGCAGGACGCGGCAGTGTTGCCGCCTGGCTTACCGTCATCACCCGCAGCCGGGCGCTCGACCTCGTTCGGGCGCGCTCACGGCGGGAACGGATCACCGACACCGCCCAGCGCAGCGACCCCGAGACCACGCTCGGCATGGGCACGCCGGGCGCAAGTCCCGATGCCGCGGTGGAAACGAAGGAGCGCGAGCGACGGGTGGCCGAGGCGCTGGCCGACCTGTCACCGCCGCAGCGGGCCGCGATCGAGCTGGCCTTTTTCGAAGGCCTCTCCCACAGTGAAATCGCCGAGCGGCTCAACGAGCCGCTCGGTACGGTAAAGACTCGCGTGCGGCTCGGGATGCAGAAGCTGCGCGAGGCCCTCAAGCCGTATTTCTACGAGAGGTTCGCATGAGCGGCGGCGAGTTCGGCACGCCCCGGGACCTGGCGGCTGCGTATGCCCTCGGCGCGCTCGACGCCTCCGAGGCGCAAGCGTTCGAGGAGTTGCTCGCACGCGACGCGGAGCTGTCGCGCGAAGTGGCGGAGTACCGCGAGGTCGCGGCCCTGCTTGCACTGGCCGAGCCTGCCGCTTCAGCACCTACCGATGGGCTCCGCGCGCGCGTGGTGGCCGGCGCACCTGCGCGCCAGCTCGGCATGCCAGCCGCGACCACCCGCCCGAACTGGATGCCATGGGCCCTCGCCGCGGCGCTGCTGCTCGCGGCTTGGATGGGAGCCGGGCGCGCGCAGCTCGGGCGCAAGCTGGAGCAGGCCTATGCGCTGCTTGCGCAGCGCGACACTCTGCTGGCCCAGCGGGATACGCTGCTGGAAGCACGCGACCGGACGCTCAATGCCTTGCTGGCCCCTGGCGTCGAGCTGTACCAGCTCACTGCCACGGGCGATCCGGTGCCGGGCGTGCAGCTGTTCTGGGATCGCAAGCGGAACACGGCGATCCTCCATTCGTTCGGCGTGAAGCCGCTCCCGGCGGACCGCGCGTACCAGCTCTGGTTCATACAGGATGGAAAGCCGGTGCCCTCGATCACGTTCCGGCCCGCGGCGGACGGGCGCGCCAGTGTGGAGGCCATCGAGGTGCCCGCCGGTCCCGGAGTGACCGCCGCGGCCGTCACCGAGGAACCGCTCGGGGGCTCCGCCCAGCCGACGTCGGCGATCTACCTCCTCGGCAAGCTGCCAGGTGCATAGACGCGGCCTGCTGCTCGCGATGCAGTTCTGTTTGGCGCCTCCAATCTCGGCCCAGCTTCCACCAGATCTCGTTCGGGACCGCGCGGAGTTCCTCGCGTGGCTCCAGACCGCGCCCACGTCTCCCTTTGCAGCCATCGCACTGCAGCGCATCGGCCCTGGAATAACGCTTGGGCCTGCCGGCAGCGACGTCGTGCTCGAGCGCGTACCCCAGGTTCGCGTGACCGAGTCGGCGGGCAGGATCACGATCGACTCCGGCGGCGCTTCCCGGCCACTCGCACGCAACCGCGTTGTCCGCCTGGGCGGCTACCGACTTCTGCCCGCCGGTGCGACAGGTCGTGCCACCTTGATGGTCTTCGATGCGCCACGAGATGTGAGGGCGCCGACGTACTTCCCATACCTGCCCGCAGCGGTCGACACGGTGGCGCTCGTGCCACCGGCACAGAAACAGCCGGTGCTGCTGCTTTCGCCGGAGGGAGTCGATGTCGAGGCCAACGAGGCCGGCAGTGTCACCGTCCGCCGATTCGGAGCGCCGGTGTCGCTTCGAGTGCGACGGTTCCCGGGCCAGTCTGCTGACGAGTGGGAGCTCGAGATCTATTTCCGGGATGGATCCAGCGGGCAGGGTTCGTATCCCGCCGGGCGCTTCGTGAGCCTCACGCCACTCGCCAACGGGAAGTACCTGCTCGACTTCAACCGGGCGCGGAATCCGTTCTGTGCCTACAGCTCGGTGTATCCCTGCCCGGCGCCATGGATCGGCAATGCGATCACGGCACGGGTGGACGCCGGCGAGACCTACACCGTGGCCGCCAAGGACACGCAGTGATCCTCGGTCTCGTGACTGGTTTGTTGTTGCTGCCCGGGCCCTCGCTTGCCGGCCCGTGGCGCGCCACCCTTGACCTTGCGGGCGGTACACTCAAGTTCGGCGTGGAGGTGATGTCGACCGCCTCGGGGCTGGAGGGCAGGTTGTGCAACGGCCGACAATGCGACGCGTTCTCCGCGGTACGCCTGGACGGCGATTCGGTGCATTTCGAACTGGCCGACTACGCGGCGTCGATCAGCGCGGTCGCGCGCGGCGACTCGCTGGTTGGCAGCTACCGCAACATTGGCAACCGCGGTCCCAGGATCATCCCTTTCCGGGCGTCGCGAGGGCGATGGCCGGTGTCGCCCGCGCCGGCATGGCTGTCGGGTCGCTGGTACGCGCTCTTCCACGGCAGCGTGGAAGACACGCCGAGGATCTTCGAGTTCCGCGACGGACCGGCGGGACTCGAGGGCACGATCATCGGCAACTCGGGTGATTACAGCCACTTCTCGGGCGAGGCAACGCGCGACAGCTTTGCCCTTTCGCGTTTCGACGGGTCGTTCGTTTATCTGCTCAGCGGACGGCTGGTCGGGGATACGCTGCGCGGAATTTTCCACGCGGGTGTCAAGGCGCAGACCACCTTCGTGGCGGTACGGGCCAGGGGTCCTTCACCCCTCAAGCTGCCCACCGAGGTGACCCGGGCCGATACCACGGTTCCATTTCACTTCGCGTTCCGCGACGTGAACGGCGTACCTGGTGCAGAGCGATGATCCACAGTTCCGAGGCAAAGTCGTCGTCAGTCGATGCCTTCGGCACCTGGTGTCCCACCTGCCACGAGGCGGCGCCAGCGCTGGTCAGAGCTCTATCGCACGCGGCATGCGCAGGGACTCGAGATCGTTGGACTCGCGTACGAGGTGTCCGGCGACAGGCAGTGGATGGCGCACTGGTGCGGCGGTATCGCGACAAGTTCGGTATTCCCTTCCCGCTGCTGCTGGCCGGCACCAACGACGTGGACGAGGCGGCGGCAACCCTGCCGCAGCTCGAGGGATTCACCGCGTTCCCGACCACGATCTTCGTCGGACGGGATGGCCGCGTGCGACGGGTGCATGCGGGATTCTACGGTCCCGCCACCGGCGCACAGCACGGCGCCCTGATTGCGGAGTTCGCGGAGGAAGTCGACCGGCTACTTTCCGAGCCAGTGCCGCCCCGAACCCCATAGCGGCTCGCGCAACCATTACCTAGCTTGTCCAGCCGCGGCAAGCAGATCACCCGTCAACATACGGAGCCTCGATGGGTCTCTTGTCCCGGGAGCGCACGATCGCTGGACCAGGGTTCAACCGCTGGCTGGTACCTCCTGCGGCACTGGCGATTCACCTGTCGATCGGCATGGCCTACGGGTTCAGCGTCTTCTGGCTTCCGCTGAGTCGTGCCGTCGGCATCACCCAGTCGATCGAATGTCCTGCCGACATCGGCCTCATTGCCCGGATCTTCACGACCAGTTGCGACTGGAAGATCAGCATGCTCGGCGTGGATGTATACCCTGTTCTTCGTATTCCTCGGTTCATCCGCGGCCGTATTCGGGAGCTGGCTCGAGCGCGTCGGGCCCAGGAAGGCCGGTGTGGTCGCCGCATTCTGCTGGGGCGGCGGCTTCTTCATTTCCGCTCTGGGCGTGCACCTGCACCAGATCTGGCTGATGTGGCTCGGCTCGGGCGTGATCGGCGGGTGCGGCCTCGGGCTGGGCTACATCTCGCCGGTCTCGACGCTCATCAAGTGGTTCCCCGATCGACGCGGCCTGGCCACCGGCATGGCGATCATGGGATTCGGCGGTGGCGCGATGATCGGGGCGCCGCTCGCCGACCTTCTCATGCGGCACTTCGCGACCCCGGAGTCAGTCGGCGTCTGGCAGACCTTCCTTGCCATGGGCTGCCTCTACTTCACCGCGATGATGATCGGGGCAATGGGCTACCGCGTGCCGCCGGCCGACTGGAAGCCGGCTGGCTGGACCCCGAAGACGAACCACGGCAGCATGATCACCTCGCAAAACGTGAGCCTGAGCCAGGCGTGGAGAACGCCGCAGTTCTGGCTGCTGTGGGGCGTCCTCTGCCTCAACGTGAGCGCCGGCATCGGGATCATCGGCATGTCGTCGCCAATGCTGCAGGAGATCTTCGGCGGCAAGCTGATTGGAGTCGCCAAGGGGCTGGCCGACCTGGATACGGCCCAGAAGACGCAGGTTGCCAGCATCGGCGCCGGGTTCGCCGCGCTCCTGAGCCTCTTCAACATCATCGGACGCATCGGCTGGGCGTCCGCTTCGGATTGGCTCGGGCGAAAGCGGACCTACATGGTGTTCTTCCTGCTCGGCGGCGTCCTGTATGCCACCGCACCTTTCGCCGGCCGCATCGGAAGCGTGCCCCTGTTCGTCGCCCTGTTCTGCCTCATCCTCACCATGTACGGCGGCGGCTTCTCGACGATTCCCGCCTACCTCGCCGATCTGTTCGGAACCAGGTTCGTCGGCGCCATTCATGGTCGCCTCCTCACCGCCTGGTCGACCGCCGGGGTGCTGGGTCCCACGCTCGTCACCTACATCCGCGAATACCAGCTGGCCCACGGTGTGCCGAGCGCCCAGGCCTACAACGTGACGATGTACATCCTCGCGGGCCTGCTGCTGCTTGGGTTTGCGTGCAACCTCGCGGTTCGCCCCGTGGCCAGTCGCTACCACATGCCGGAATCGGACGTCGTGGCCGGTCTCGTTCCCGCTCCTTCCCCGGTGCCGCGATGACCGACCCGACCGATACTCCGCGGCCTGCGGACGATGGTGCAAGGACCGGCAGCAGCCCAATCCTGCTGGCGGCCGCATGGATCGGGGTGGGGGTCCCAATGCTCTGGGGGATGTGGATGACGCTGCAGAAGGCGGCGATCCTTTTCCGCTAACTCTTGGTCCCGCCAGAGCTTGTCGCTTGGTCCGGTGGGGGCTGGGGGGCTTGACGCCACAGCGCTCTGTGCCATTTTGAAAGGCGGTAAGTCACGTCAGAACACCGAGACAGCCCGTGTCCCTAGCCGATCTGATCCACGTCAGCGTCCTATTCCTGACGTAGAGCGCATGGTGTGGCAGCATCCCAAGTCATTGTAAATAAATAGCTTGCGGTGACAGTGTCCACCACTTTGGTGCGGTAGACTGCTGCGGGGGCGCCCCAATGGATTTCAGCCGGCATAGACTCTCCCACCCGAATCCGCGCCGTCCGGCCGTCCCGGACAACGTGCGAAATTGGGCCAAGGAGTACTCTGGGCTGAGCCCGTATACTCAAACGTCTTTCGCCCTCCCGCAGGCTGCACCTTCTCATCCCAGCACACCAAGTTCCCGCTTGCCGGTCGCGAGCTCCGACGTCATTCGGAGTTCCGGCGCGGCGTCCTCTCATCAGGAGGTTGTCTCCAAGGTGTGACGTCAAGCACGTGAACAGCAGGGCCCGCATTCACGGCGCCGATATTGCCAAGGCGCGCCCAGTGAAAGGAGCACGGATAGTGAAGCAGCACCTGAATTTCCGCACGATCACTCAACAGTGGGGGAAGGAGTCTATGAAGCGTCTCGGATTGGTTCTGGCGGGTCTCGCGCTCGCGGGCGCGGTGAACACCGCCGACGCCCAGCTGACCATGCAGATGAGCAATGGCTGGAGCGCCACGTTTGCTGGCAACGTCAACGCCTTCTGGATTTACACGTCAAACGAGACGGCGGACGCGCTGGTCGACGGCGCGAACTTCGAAACCACCAGCAAGCTGAACGGCATCGGCACCGGCCTGCTCCCCGCCTTCTTCACGTTCGAGGCGAAGGGCAAGGAAGGCAACACCGATCTCGGCGTGCACTTCGGGTTTGCCCCGCAGGTGTCCGCCGGCCGCAACGTTGCCAGCAGCTTCGGCACGGACGCCGCCGGTGCCCAGATCGACATGCGTCAGGTCTACCTGACCGTCGGTGGTAGCTGGGGTCAGATCCTCGCCGGTAAGGAACTTGGCCTCTTCGAGCGCCAGGCGATCCTCACCGACATGACGCTGTTCGGGGCCGGCGTGAACATTGGCTACCGTGGCACCGCCCTCGGTCGCATCGGGTATGGCTACCTGTACGCCGACTTCCGGGCGCAGTTCACCTACTCGTCACCGGCCGGCAAGACGTTCGGGATCTCCATCGGTCTGTTCGAGCCGACCACGACGGGTGCCGACAACTTCGAGTATTCGTACGGCGACATTCCGCGGTTCGAGACCGAGATCACGTTCAAGCCGAAGCTCGGGAAGGAGACGAACACTCTGCTCCTCTGGGCTGACGGCATGTATGGTCACGTGAAGGAGTTCTCGGCGGTTCCGTCGGGCGTCGACAACCCCGGGATCAGCACCACCGGCGGGGCACTCGGCGCCAAGCTCGACATCGGGGGCTTCTCGTTTATGGCGTCCGGCTTCCTGGCCAACGGCCTCGGCAGCCTCTTCGAGGGTGACGCATACCTCGGCGGCAGCTTCAGCGGCGACGGCACGGACGCGTTCGGTAACGCGAGGTCATCGTCGGGCTACATCATCCAGGGGATGTACACCTTCCCGGGCGGCAAGTTCGGACTTGGCCTCAGCTACGGCGGCAACATGCTCTCGCTGACGTCCGAGGAGCAGGCGATTCCGGGCGGCAGCTTCGGGCAGTTCCATAGCCGTACGGCCTGGATCGGCCAGGCGACTTACCACTGGACCAAGTCACTCCGGGTCGTGGCCGAGTACACGAACTTCGAGTCGAAGTTCTATAACGATGCAGTCGGCACGTCGGACAATTCGGTGACGGGCACCAAGGGCAACCAGTTCGCCCTGGGCATGATGCTCTTCTACTAATTCCACGCATTGCGGCAAGCAAAGGGCGACCCGATCGGGTCGCCCTTTGTGTTTTCTGTTGACGAGGCCGTCGCGGGCCGGCCTGCTACTGCGAGGAGGAAGGCGCCAGCGGGCCACAGGCGGACATGAACCGCTTCATGTCGGCCTTGCCGGAGTCGGATGCGGCGCCGAGCGTCTGCTGGGCACCGTTCACCAGGAAATCCATGCGGAACGTGGTCATGGACAGTTCGAGCGGGCGAACGCCATCAGCCCCCTTCTTTCCCCGCTGCACCGTGAACCTGTCGCCCACGGCGTACTGCTTGGGGCTGTCGCCGACGAACTCCTTCTCACGGCGCTCCGCCTCGAGAAAACCGTCGCCCGGATCCTTGCGCAGGATCTTGTAGCCGAGGTCGGACGCCTGATCGGTGAGGCAGTTGATCACCGCGGCATTGCCATTCGGTGGTGGCATGATCTGCTGCATCGCGGGCTGAGTGGTGGAACCGCAGCCGGAGAGCGCAAGGCCCGCAGCTGCCGCTACAAGAAACCGGTTCACTTGGCCGCCGGTGGCGTGGCCTTGCCGCATGCATTCAGGACCACCGGTGCCGCCGCGATCGCCTCCGACTTGGGCGGATAGAGCGTTGAGTTAGGCCCTGCGGCCGTGCGCGTCACGATGACGAAGAACGGCGTCACGGTCGCCTTCACGGTGCCGCCTTCACCAGGGCGACGTCTCGAGCTTGAGCTCTCCACCCTGATAGAACTCGTTGGGGTTGCCGGAGCGCGCCTCCTCCAGCGACTCCTCCTTCCGCATGACCGCGGACGCATCGCCCGAGCCGGAGTCGGCCCGGATCTGCTTGAAGCCATTGGCTTCCGAGGCCTTGATCAGGCAAGCCAGTGCGTCACTGGGTGACTTCATCGGCACGACCCCAATGGCCTGGCCGGTATAGGAGTTCGCACTACAGCCGGCGGCGATCGCCGCGAGACCGGCCAAAAGCGGAATCTGTACGCGCATTCCAAAGGCTCCGTGAGGGGTAACGAGGCCCAAGATAACCCGCAAATGCTGCCGTGGTGAACACCCCTCGGCGCCGTTATCTTAGGGCGCTTCGGAAGTGCCTGCTGAAAGGGGATTTGGCGTGGGCCTGGCGTTGCCAATCATGGAGATAGATCGTCGTCCGGCGCAGCCGGCCGACTCCCTGCCCATACCCATTGCGGTGGCGCGGAAGCCGTCGTGGCTCAAGGTCAAGGCGCCGGGCGGACCTACCTACGGGCAGGTGAAGGCCATGATGCGCGAACTTGGCCTGCACACGGTGTGCGAAGAGGCGCGCTGTCCCAACATCGGCGAGTGCTGGGAGCACAAGGCGGCGACCTTCATGATCCTGGGTGATGTCTGCACCAGGAACTGCACGTACTGCGCGGTGGCGCACGGTACGCCGCAAGCCTACGATCCGGTGGAGCCGATCCGGCTGGCCGAGGCCGTGGCCCGCATGGGCCTGGAACACGTGGTCATAACCTCCGTGGACCGGGATGACCTGCCCAATGGTGGAGCGGAAGCCTTCGCTGCCTGCATCACTGAGATCAAGGCCCGACTGCCGGACTCCTCGGTCGAAGTGCTCATTCCCGACTTTCGCGGCTCGGAAGAAGCGCTGGCCATCGTCATGGCCGCACGCCCGGACATCCTCAATCACAATCTCGAGACCGCCGAGCGCCTGTACCGCCTGGCCCGGCCGGGTGGCCGTTATGACCGGGCGCTGCGGCTGCTCGCCAACGCGCGCCGCATCGCTCCCGACGCCCTGACGAAGTCAGGGATCATCCTCGGCATGGGGGAGGAGTGGGACGAAGTCGTGGAGTGCATGCGCGACCTGCGTCGGAGCGACGTCAACATCCTCACCCTGGGCCAGTACCTGCGCCCCTCGAACGGACACCTGCCGGTTGTGCGCTACTACACGCCCGACGAATTCGCGGAACTGCGGGACATCGGGCTCCGGCTCGGGTTCGCGCACGTGCAGGCGAGCCCGTTGACGCGGTCGTCGTATCACGCGTGGGAACAGATCGACAGGGCGGTGGCGAACAGGGCGGCGGGAAGTCAGGGCGGCAAGGCGGCGGGAGTATCGGCTTGAAGACCACTGAGAAGCCGCGGAAGGGCTCGGTGGCAGCTGCAACGACGGCTGCTCCGGCGCCGGGGCCTGACGCGGACACGCAGCGCTCGTGGCTGCGCCAGATGCTGCTCATCCGCCGCTTCGAGGAGAAGGCGGGCGAGGCCTACAGTCTCGGCAAGATCGGCGGTTTCTGCCATCTCTACATCGGGCAGGAGGCGGTGGCCGTCGGCACGCTGGCCGCGATGCGGAGCGATGACTACATCACCGCGTCGTACCGAGAGCATGGGCACGCCCTGGCGCGCGGCATGAGTGCCCGGGCCGCGATGGCCGAACTCTTCGGCAAGGCCGCCGGCTGTTCGCACGGCAAGGGCGGATCGATGCACCTCATCGATGCATCGCTCGGATTCCTCGGCGGGCACGGCATCGTCGGGGGACACATCCCGCTCACGACCGGCATGGCGTTCGCCATCAAGTACCGCGAGGAGGACCGCGTTGCCGTGTGCTACTTCGGCGAGGCGGCCGTGAACAACGGGGCATTCCACGAGGCGCTCAACATGGCCGCGCTCTGGAAGCTGCCGGCGATCTACATCTGCGAGAACAACCGCTACGGCATGGGCACCGCGCTGGAACGGGCGAGCGCCATCTACGACATCTCGGAGCGTGCCCTTTCGTACGACATGGACCGCGAAGTCGTCGATGGACAGGACGTGCTGGCGGTGTACCAGGCCATGCAGCGGGCCGTGAAGCGTGCGCGCGAGAACAAGCATCCGACCTTGCTCGAGATCCGCACCTACCGTTTCATGGGCCACTCGATGTCCGACCCGATCCACGGGCATTACCGCACCCGGGAAGAGGTGGAAGAGCATCGCAAGCGTGACCCGATAGTGGTCTGGTCGGAAAAGCTCAAGGCCGACGGAGTGATCGACGACCGGGGCATCAAGTCGCTGGACGCCGATGCCATCTCCGAGGTGGAGGATGCCTACCGGTTCGCCGATGCCGCGCCGGATCCGGAGCCCGGCGAACTGTGGACCGACGTCTACGCCGAGAATGGGGGAGCCGCGTAGTGGCCGTCATCACCTATCGCGATGCCCTGAACCAGGCCATCCGCGAGGAGATGCGGCTCGATCCCTCGGTGTTCCTGATGGGCGAAGAGGTCGGTGTGTATCAGGGCGCCTACAAGGTGAGCCGCGGCCTGCTCGATGAGTTCGGCCCGATGCGCGTGGTGGATACGCCGATCACGGAGCTGGGGTTTGCCGGCGTCGGCGTCGGAGCGGCCATGGTGGGCCTTCGCCCGATCGTCGAGTTCATGACCTGGAACTTCGCGCTGCTTGCCATCGACCAGGTGGTGAACACGGCGGCCAAGATGCGCTACATGTCGGGCGGCCAGATCAGCGTGCCAGCGGTGTTCCGGGGCCCGGGTGGCTCTGCCCTTCAGCTTGCAGCGCAGCACTCCCAGGCGTTCGAATCGTGGTATGCCCACATCCCGGGGCTCAAGGTGGTGATGCCGGCCACGCCGGCCGACGCGAAGGGGCTGCTCAAGAGCGCCATTCGCGACGAGGACCCGGTGGTGTTCATCGAGGGCGAGATGTTGTACAACACCAAGGGTGAGGTGCCCGATGGCGAGTACCTCACGCCGATCGGCAAAGCCGACGTGAAGCGTGAAGGCAGCGACGTCACGCTCATTTGCCACTCGAAGACGGTAAGCGTCGCGCTCAAGGCCGCCGAGCAGCTCGCCGCGGATGGCATCGACGCCGAGGTGGTGGACTTGCGCACGATCCGGCCGCTCGATCAGGAAACGGTGCTCGCATCCGTCAGCAAGACGCATCGTGCGGTGGTGGTCGAAGAGGGATGGTCCTTCGCCGGCGTAGGGGCGCAGGTGGTCGACGTGATCCAGCGGGAGATCTTCGACGCGCTCGACTCGCCGGTGCTTCGGGTCACCGGGGCGGATGTTCCGATGCCCTACAACAAGCACCTCGAAAAGGCGTCCAAGGCCGACCCGCCCAAGGTGATCGCGGCGGTGAAGCGCGTGATGTACCTGGAGTCGTAAATGGCAACCACGGTCGTAATGGAGGCGCTCTCTCCTACCATGGAGGAAGGGCGCCTCGTCGAATGGAAGAAGCAGCCCGGCGATGCGGTCGCCGTCGGCGATATTCTTGCCGAGGTGGAGACTGACAAAGCGGTGATGGAGCTGGTGGCGCGTGCCGCCGGGACATTGCTCCAGCATGCGGTGGCCGCGGGCACCACCGTGCCGGTCGGCCAGGCGCTGGCGTACATCGGTGCGGCGGGCGAAAAGGTTGAGGCAGCGGGGGGTCAGGCAGCAGGAAGTCAGGCGGCAGGAAGTCAGGCGGCAGGAAGCCAGGCGGCGGCAGAAGCGTCGGGTGCGGCCAACGGCAAGGAGAAGGCGCCAGCGGCGCCAGCCGCCGTCGCAACGGCGCCGGCTCCCTCGACGGGAGGGCGTCTCAAGGCGTCGCCGCTCGCGCGCAAGATCGCCGCCGATCGCGGACTGGACCTGCAGGCGGTGACCGGTACTGGCCCGGAAGGCCGGATCGTACTGCGCGATGTCGAGACCGCGGGTGTCGGACAGCCAGCGACTGCCGGGAGGCAACAGGCGGTTGCGCCGCAGGCGGCCGGTGGCGGGCAGCAGGCCGCGGCGCCGCGCGCTGCCGCAACGCCGCTGGTGGCGGCCGGCGCCGCGTTCACCGACGTGCCGCTCACCCAGATCCGAAAGACCATCTCCAAGCGCCTGGCGCAATCGATCGGCCCGATCCCGACATTCTACCTCACCGCCGAGGCCGACATGACGCGGGCCGCGGAGGCGCGTGAAGGGCTCAACGCCATGGGCGAGGGCAAGGTGTCGTTCAACGACATCGTCATCAAGGCAACGGCGCTGGCGCTGCGGCAGCACCAAGCCTGCAACGCCTGGTGGCAGGACGACAAGATCCGCTACTGGGCGGACGTGCACGTGGCGATGGCGGTGGCAGTGGAGGACGGACTCATTACGCCGATCATCCGGCACGCCGACCGCAAGTCGCTGCGGGAAATTGGTGCCGAGGCGAAGGATCTGGCGCTGCGAGCGCGGGAGCGGAAGCTCAAGCCGGAGGAGTACACCGGCGGCACGTTTTCGGTCTCCAACCTCGGGATGTTCGATATCGACGAGTTCACTGCGATCATCAACCCACCCGAGGCCGGCATCCTTGCCGTAGGTCGCATCGCCGACCGTGCGGTAGCGCACGAGGGCCAGCTTGCGATCCGGAAGCGGCTGCGGCTCACCATGTCGTGTGATCACCGGGTCATCGATGGCGCGACGGGTGCGCAGTTCCTGCGCACTCTGGTGCGGATGCTGGAAAACCCCCTCGCGCTCGTTTGGTGAGGGCCTGAGGCTCGAGACTACTTAAGACACCGAGACAATCTGTGGCTCAATTCGACGTGATCATCCTTGGCGGCGGCCCGGCGGGCTATGTCGCCGCCATTCGCGCCGCGCAGCTGGGGCTCGCCACCGCGGTGGTGGAAATGGAGAAGCTCGGCGGCGTATGCGTGAACATCGGGTGCATCCCCACCAAGGCGCTGCTGCACAGTGCCTGGGTGGCGGGCATCATCGCGCACGACGCCAAGGAGCTGGGCATCGAGACGGGCCCGATCAAGACCGACTACGGTGTCGCGATGAAGCGCTCGCGCCGGGTCGCGGAGCAGAACTCGAAGGGCGTCGAGTTCCTGATGAAGAAGAACAAGGTCACGGTGATCAAGGGCCGCGGCGTGCTGCAGCCGGGGCGCAAGGTGAAGGTGGGGAACGAGGTGCACACCGCCGCCAAGGGCATCATCATCGCCACCGGGTCGCGGGTAAAGGGCATTCCACAGATCGGCCTCGAGATCAACAAGACCACCGTGATCAGCTCCGATGAAGCGCTATTCCTCGAGCAGGCGCCGAAGAGCATGGCGGTGATTGGCGCGGGCGCGGTGGGCAGCGAGTTTGCCGACATCTTCGCGGCCTTCGGCACCAAGGTGACGCTGATCGAGGCCCTGCCGCGCATCCTGCCGATCGAGGACGCCGAGAGCTCGGATGTGCTGTCGAAGAGCTTCCGGAAGCGAGGCATCGCAGTGCACGCAGGCGCCAAAGTGGTGAAGGCCGACGTGCGCAAGGATGGTGTCACGCTGAGTGTCGAGGTGGGTGGCAAGACGGAGTCGATCGAGGTGGAGAAGGTCCTGATGGCCGCCGGCCGCGCGGTGAACACCGAGGACCTGGGCCTCAAGGAGTGCGGCATCCAGCTCACCGACAACGGGTTCATCAAGGTGGACCTGCGCACGCTGCAGACCACCGCACCCGGCTACTACGCCATCGGCGACGTGGCCGGCCCGCCGATGCTCGCGCACAAGGGCAGTCGCGAGGGTGTGAACGTGGCTGAGACCATTGCCGGGCAGCACCCGCACCCGATTCGCTACGACAACGTGCCCAGCGTCACGTACTGCCATCCCGAAGTGGCGAGCATCGGGCTGACGGAAGAGCAGTGCAAGGAAAAGAAGCTCGACTACCAGGTCGGGCGCTTCCCGCTCAGTGCCAACGGCCGGGCCCGCGCGTCCAACGAAACCGAGGGTTTCGTGAAGATCATCCGTGACAAGAAGTACGGCGAGATCCTGGGCGCGCACATCGTGGCGAGCCACGCGTCCGAGATGATCCACGAGCTGGTGGTGGCGCGAGAGAACGAGTACACGGTCGAGGAAGTGGATCTCGCGATCCACGCGCACCCGACATTGTCGGAAGCGATCGCCGAGGCGGCTCTCGACTCCATGGGGCGGGTCCTGAATACGTGACGCTGACGAACGTCGGCGGTGAACCCGTCGACCCCGCCCGGGACCGTCCGGGGCTTGTCCTTCGGACCCTCATTGGCGCCACGCTCGCGGGAACGTCGAGCGTGGCGCTCGTGCTCTGGGGCGTGCGCATGCTGATCGGGCACCAGGCCCCGCCCGCAGGACCACCCGGCGCCGGCCCGGCATTTCCGCTGCTGGTGGGCGGTGTGCTGTCGTCATCGCTGCTGGCCGCCGGCCTCGCGTGGTGGCGGCTGGCACCGCTCACCGCCGTATGGCGCCGCGGCGTCTTCTCGATGATCAGCTTCCTCGGCACGATCGTGGGTGCACTCGCGGCCACACCCATCCACTATCAGTTCGGCGAGAAGGGGCTGCTCGTCATGGCGGGAGGCACTGGTATCGTGGCGATCTTCGCGCTGTGGGCCGCAGGTCCGCGGCCGTCGGAGGCGTGATGCTTTCGCTCCGGGTGATCGATCTGGGCCGGAAGGACTACGCGGAGACGCTGGAATTGCAGCGCCGGCTCTGCGCCGAGCGGGCCGCGCCCGGACATGGCCTGGACGACGTGCTGCTGCTGGTGGAACACGAACCGGTGATCACGCTGGGTCGAACCACGCAGGCGTCGAGCCTGCCGCTGGCACGCGGGGAAATAGCGAGCCGCGGCATCGGAGTCCATGAGGTGGAGCGGGGCGGCGACGTGACCTGGCATGGGCCGGGGCAGCTGGTCGGATATCCCATCGTGGACCTGCGGCGGCTTCGGGAGGACGTGCACTGGTATCTGCGCTCGCTCGAGGATGCGCTGATCGACGCGCTCGAGGTGCTCGGCATCCCGGCCGACCGCAACCCGGGGTACACGGGAGTTTGGACCGCGGGGCGCAAGATCGCGAGCATCGGGGTGCACGTGAAGCGATGGGTGACGCTCCACGGCTTCGCCCTCAACGTGGTGAATGACCTGGACGGCTTCGAGCTGATCGTGCCCTGCGGCATTCAACAGGTCGTCATGACAAGCGTCTTGGCCGAGCTGGGTGCGAGCGAACCGCCCACGCTGCTCTTCGCCCGGACGCGCGACGCGGTGATTGCATCGCTGGGACGGGCGCTTGATCGCGAGCCGATCAGGAGCCAAGGCACTGCCGGCCTTTCACTCTCATGAGCACCACCACGCCTCGCATCGATGCGCGCACGCCCGCCGACACTCGACTGCCTCCAGGACAGGTGTTGACCCGGAAGTGGCCCGTGCTGCACTACAGTCACGTGCCAGCCATCGACAAGTCCGCGTGGCGCTTCGAGGTGACCGGCGTTATCGAGAACCCGTTCGTGCTGACGTGGGCCGACTTCGTGCAGCTGGGGCAACAGGAGACGCTCTGCGACATGCACTGCGTGACGCGCTGGAGCCGTTTCGACAACCTGTTTGCCGGCGTCCCGGTGCGAACCCTCATCGGGATCGCCCGGCCGCGGCCTCAGGCGAGCCATGTGCTGGTGCACGCGGAGCCAGGGTACACCACGAACCTTCCGCTGGCCGACCTCGATCGCGAGGCCAACCTCCTGGCGACCCGGCATGACGGCGAGGACCTGACGCCGGAGCATGGTGGCCCGGTGCGCCTGCTCGTGCCTCACTTGTATCTCTGGAAGAGCGCCAAGTGGGTCACCGGATTCGAGTTCCTCGACGGCGACGAGCCGGGCTTCTGGGAGGACAACGGCTACCACATGCACGGCGATCCGTGGCGCGAGGAGCGCTTCGGCCGGCCCGATCACGCCCGGATGCGCCGGGGACCACGGCGCTAGCCCTCTACCGGTCGGGCCGCCACGTCAAGAGGGGGCGCCAATTCTGGCGCCCCCGTTTGCCTTCCGGGCTCACCTGCTATTTTTCTCCGCCTGATGAAGACCTCGTCCGATCGTCCCTCGCCGGAGCAGGTGGCGGAGCAGCAGGTCGCCGCCATCCTTCGCGCGGCACAGAGCTGGTCCCGCGAAGCGCCCACGGCACTTGAGCCCGCGATTCGGGCGGTCTGTGTCCGGCTGGCGGAAATGGTGGCCGATCAGCGGCACTACCTCGCCCCGCTTCCCGAACCACAGGAGTCGGAGCGGAAGGCCGTACTGAACCTGGTGGCGGCCCGGCTGCGGTCGGCGCCGGTGACCACCGGGATCGAGGCAAACCTCAAGGGGCTCGAGGAACTGGAGCTGCGGGCCACCGGCTCATGGGCGATCGTGGCGACGGCGCAGACCGACTGGGTGACGACGGCGATCCAGTACCTGGAGACATGTGCGCGTGAACTTCCCGCAGGCGAACGGCCCGATCCCTATTGGGCCGACGACGTCGTGGCTGGGGTCATCGCCTCGGTGCGCGCCCTGATCGGTGTGGACGAGCTGCACGCGCGCACCGAGTCACAGTTCCTGGGACAGCCGCGGAAGGAGCCGTCGGCCGACGCCTAGTTCGCGGCGTCGGCCTCCTCCAGTTCTTCCTCTTCCTCCACCGCCCCACCCTTCTCCGCGAACAACTCCATGAAGCGCCCGAAGATCTGGATCCCGCTCCAGAGCTGATCGAGGTCGAGCTTTTCGTTCGGAGAATGCAGGCCGTCATCGGGCAGACCGATACCGGTGAGTATCACAGGAGCGCCAGCCAGGCCGAGCTCCGGCACGATGGGAATCGACCCGCCGGCGCGGACGTGCACTGCGCGCCGTCCCGTGGCCTCCTCGAAGGCTTCGTCCAGAACCTCGAATGCCGGGTTGCTGGTGTCGACCTCGACCGGATCGCCGCCATGCAGCATCGTGACCTCCACGTCTGCCCACCGCGGCGCCAGCCTTTCAACAGCCTTCTGGAGCCACCTGGCCACCTTGTCGCGCTCGAGCCCGGGCACGAGGCGGAGGCTCACCTTGGCCACCGCGCGCGCGGGAATCACAGTCTTGGCGCCTTCCCCCACAAAGCCGCCGCGAATGCCATGGATCTCCAGTGTCGGAAGGGCCCAGGTCCGCTCCGGCACCGAGTAGTCCTTGAGACCGGTCAACGCCTTCCCGGTTACCTCGTGCTCGAGATACTGGTCCTTGTCGAACGGCAGCTTCTTCCAGCCCTTGAGCTCGGACTTCGAGGGCGCCTTCACCGCCTTGTAGAGCTTGGGAATCTGGATCTCGCCGTCGGCGTCCTTGAGCTGAGATAGAATCCGGACCAGCGTCTCCAGCGCGTTTGGCGCAACGCCGCCGTAGGTACCCGAGTGCAAGTCGCGCTGCAGAGTGCGGACGGAGATCTCCGCGTAGCACAAGCCGCGGAGCGCGGTGTAGACGGCGGGCCAGCCAGGTGCATAGTACGACATGTCGCATACCAGCACCGCGTCGGCCTCAGTGAGCTCCGGGCGCGCATGCAGCAGATCGGAAATGACGTGACCGCCGCTTTCCTCCTCGCCCTCGAAGATGAAATGCACGTTGAGGGGAGGTATGCCGTTCGTGTCGAGCACCGCCTCGTAGGCCTTGAGCAGGCAGTACACCTGGCCCTTGTCGTCGCAGGCTCCGCGTGCGTAGAGCTTGCCGTCGCGCACGGCGGGCTCGAATGCCGGCGAGATCCATTCATCGAGCGGCTCCGGCGGCTGCACATCGTAGTGCCCGTAGATGAGCAGCGTCGGACGGCCCTCCACGTGGGGGCCCTCCGCCCACACCACCGGATGGCCCGGCCCTTCAATGAGCTCGACCGTAGCGCAGCCCAGCCCGCGCAGGTGGTGACTGAGCCACTCGGCCGCACGCCGGCAGTCGCCCGCACGGTCGGGGTAGGTGCTGACACTGGGGATGCGGAGGAACTCGATGAGCTCGCGGAGCATGCGATCCTGCTCACGCGCGACGAACGAAGAATCCATGGAGTCGGCCCGGTAAGAGGGTGGAGGAATATAGGTGGAATATACAGTGTGCTAAATTCCGCCCCATGACAGCCACTACCTCCACGGATCGCCAGCAGTTGCTCGACATGCTCACCGCCAGTGCGGCCCGTTTTCAGGCCGCCACGCGAGGCCTCACGGAAGCGCAGTGGAATCACCGCCCGGCGCCGGACAAGTGGAGCCCGGCAGATATCGCAGAGCATCTTGCCCTGAGCGAGGAGGTCATGCCCCGGCTGGCCCGCAAGGCACTCGCAGAGCCCGAGTCGACACGGGACGAAGGATTGGTGCGGGAGCAGGATGCGGAAATTATCGAGAGCATGCAGGACGACGCCTGGCACGGGAAAGCCACCGAGGCACTGCAACCGAAGCGCAACTTCGCGAGCGGCGCCGCGGCCGCGGGGACTTTTCTCGAACGGCGAGCCCGTACCATGGATTACGTGCGCAACACCGACGATCCGCTGCGCGAGCATACCTTTCCGCACCCGGCATATGGACCGCTCGATGGCTTCCAGTGGCTGCTCATGCTGGCGCACCATTCGGACCGGCATGTGAGACAGATCGAGCGCGCGGCCGCCCTGGCCACTTCGGCCGCTCCGACCGCCCTCGAGGAATCCTGATGGCCCGCGGCAACAACTCCGATCCCGCCGGGGAATCCAGCTCGACCACGAAGGCCGGCGGACGGAACAAGAACTCCAATTCCGCCGATCACCTTGCAGGCACCACCCTGGAGCAGCGCATCCGGGTCGGGCCCGCTCGCCTGTTCGTCCGCGATGAAGGCGAGGGGGAGGCGTTCCTGCTCGCGCACGGGATGTGGTGCAGCGGCCATATGTTCGATGCGATGGTGGCAGAGCTCGCGACCACGCACCGCGTCATCACCCCAGACCTCCGGGCCCATGGCAAGAGCGGCGTGCCGCGGTCCTCCTGGTCGGTGATCGATATCGCCGAGGACTACCTCCGGATTCTCGATGCGCTCCGCATCGACCGCGTAATCCTCGCCGGCTACAGCATGGGCGGCATGGCCGCCGTGCATTTCGCGCTCAAGTACCCGGAGCGGCTCTCCGCGCTCATCCTGATGTCCACCAGCGGGAGCGCCGAGCCCTGGATCCGTCGCCGCGAACTCGAGGCGCTGGCCGCCGCCGTCGGCGTGACCGGCGCGCCTCACTGGGTCGCGTTCCAGGCGGCCTACGGGGTATTCACCCCGGACTTCCGGCGCACCGCTCATGACGTGGTGGAGAAGTGGACCGACCAGGTTGAGGCGATGAGCCGCCGAGCGCTGGTCCAGGCCGTGCGCGCGGTCGGCAGCCGGCCCTCGCTCGAACACCGGCTGGCCTCGATCACCACGCCGACGCTGGTACTGGCCGGACACCGCGACTGGCACCTCTCCTCCCGCCACTCGGTCGTGTTGGCGGAGAAGATCCCCGGCGCCGAACTCGCCATCCTGCCGGGGGTCGGGCACGGGCTGCCGATCGAGCGCCCGGGAGAGACCGTCAAGCTCATCCGGCTGTTCCTGAAACAGGTCGGCGCCCGGAGCTCGAGCAAGCGGGCCTGACGCCCCTTGGATTCGTCCCCATGAGCGCAGCCGCGGTCGACTACGTCATCGTTGGTTCGGGTTTCGGGGGCAGTGTCTCTGCGCTCCGGCTCACGGAGAAGGGCTACCGCGTCATCGTCCTGGAGCGCGGCCGCCGCTTCCGGGACGAGGACTTTGCCCGATCCACCTGGAACCTGCGCCGCTACCTCTGGGCCCCGGCGCTCGGGTGCCGCGGAATTCTGCAGATCAGCCCGTTTCGTGATGTCTTCGTTCTGCACGGCGCCGGAGTCGGCGGTGGAAGTCTCGGCTACGCCAACGTGCTGATGGAGCCCGGAGAGGCCGCGTTCCAGACCGCGGCCTGGCGGTCCCCGGTGAACTGGGGCAGTCTCCTCCGCCCCCACTATGCGACCGCGCGCCGAATGCTGGGGGTGGCGATGAATCCCCGGCTGGGGCCGGCGGATTTCGTCCTTCGGGAAATCGCGTCCGAGTTGGGCCAGGCCGCGACCTTCCGACCTGTCCCGGTAGGGACTTTCTTCGGCACCCCGGGTGAGGAAGGCCGCGAGGTACCCGATCCCTACTTCGACGGTGAGGGGCCACCGCGAAGCGGCTGCATCCACTGCGGGGGCTGCATGGTCGGCTGCCGCCACAATGCCAAGAACACGCTTGGTCAAGAACTACCTCTGGTTCGCCGAGCGGCGCGGTGCGGAGATCCGCGCCGACTCCGAGGCGCGCGACATCCGGCCGCTCCCGGACGGCCAGCCTGATGGCGCGCGCTACGAGGTGCAGGTCCGTCGAACCAGGGGATGGCCTGCGCAAATCAGTCATATCCGAGCCCGGAACGTGATCGTGTCGGCCGGGACGCTAGGCACGCTCCGCTTGCTCTTCCGGTGCCGCGACGTCACAAACTCCCTGCCCGCCCTCTCGCCGCGGCTGGGAGAGTTAGTGCGCACCAATAGCGAGGCACTCCTCGGCAGCGTGAGTCGTACCGCCGACACCGACTATTCCACCGGAATCGCCATCACCTCGATCTTCCAGGCCGACGCGGTCACCACCATCGAGCCCGTCCGGTATCCTGCGGGGTCTTCCGCCATGCGTTTCCTCGGCGGCCCGATGATTGACTCAGGAGGCCTGTTCAGCCGCCTGCTCCGCTCGGCGGCCGACGTCCTCTCCCGGCCGGGAGATTTCTTCCGTACCCATGTGCTGCCAGGGTGGGCCGAGCGCACGACGATCATCCTGGTAATGCAGACGGAGGACAACCGCATCCGGCTCCGCCTCGGGCGCAGTCTCATGACATTCTTCCGGCGTGGGCTGGTCTCCGAGCCGGATCAGGAGCGGACGATTCCGGGCGGGATCGAGGTTGGCCACCAGGTGGCCCGCGCCTTTGCGGGCCGCACCGGCGGCATCCCGATGGGTTCCATCAACGAGGGATTGTTCGACATACCGATGACGGCCCACATCCTGGGCGGGTGCGGGTTCGGGCGGGACGCGAATGAGGGCGTCATCGACCTCGACTGCCAGGTCCATGGATATCCGGGGCTCCATGTGATCGACGGATCCATCATGCCCGGCAACCCCGGAGTGAATCCGAGTCTCACCATCACAGCGCTCGCCGAGTACGCGATGAGCCGGGTGCCGTCGAAGAGCTGACGGCTGCCAGTCGCGCCTCGCCCAACTCATCATTCTCTTAGACAACCCTTCACGGGCCCTTCAGCCGGCTGCCCGTATCTTGAGCCTCGGTATGTTCCCGCGCGGGCCGCTGGACCTCGGGTAGCGCCCGGCCCGGCGCGGAGGCGTGAATCGCCGTGTCCCGTGAGGACTGGCCCGCTGCCTGGGTTGAAAATCCAATGACCGCCGTCTCACCTCCCCCGGTTCGTCAGGCGTCCGCCCCTCTGACGCCTCTTGACCACATTGAGCGCGATACCATAACCCGGATCTTCTACGGAGCAGTGGACCGCTTCGGCGGAATGGAAGCGCTTCGCTTCAAACGGAACGGGACGTGGCGCTCCCTGACATATCGCGAGACGGAACAGCGGGTCGCCCGGGTCGCCGCGGTGCTCCACTCCTGGGGTCTCGTCCCGGGGGACCGGATAGCCCTCCTCTCGGAGAACCGCCCCGAGTGGGCCGTGGTCGACTACGCCACGCTGGCACTCGGCGCCGTGGTGGTGCCGATCTATCCCACGCTGCCTCCTGATCAGGTCGCTGTCCTGCTCCGGGACTCCGGGGCACGGTTCATCTTCGTCTCGACCGCAGCGCAGGCCGCCAAGGTCGCCGGGGTCCGGGCCCAGCTTCCGGCCCTCGAGCGCGTGATTGCGTTCGACCCGCCCGAGACGAGCGCCGAGTCGAACGTGCTGGCACCTCTCGCCGACCCGGAGCCTGACCTGGTCTGGCTCCGCGAACTCCGGCGGCGGGCCCAGGCGGTGACCCCCGACGCCCTCGCCACGATCATCTATACCTCCGGCACCACTGGCGTGCCGAAGGGGGCGATGCTGACGCACATGAACATCGCGGCGATCGTCGTGGCGTCCCGCCAGCACGGGGCCCTCCCAGTGGAGCAGGGTGACGTCGCCCTGTCGTTCCTGCCGCTGTCGCACGTGCTCGAGCGGGCCAGCGACTACTACCTGTGGGACAGCGGCGCGGTCATCGCCTACGCGGAATCGATCCAGGCCGTGCCGGCCAACCTGCAGGAGATCAAGCCGCACGTGATGGTCTCGGTGCCGCGCCTGTACGACAAGGTCTACGCCAGGGTTATGGGCACGCCGGGATTCAAGGGTCAGCTCCTCCGGTGGGCCGGACGGGTGGGCGGCGCGGTGGTAGACGCCCGCTTTGCGGGCCAGCGCCCGTCGCTCTGGCTCCGAGTGCAATACCGGCTCGCCGACCTGCTGGTCTTCCACAAGGTCCGGCACCTGATGGGCGGGCGGATACGCACCATGATCTCGGGGGGCGCGGCGCTCTCTGCCACGGTGGCGAGGTTCTTCTACGCGGCCGGTCTGCCGATCTACGAGGGATATGGCCTGACAGAGACCTCCCCGGTGCTGGCCGCCAACCAGCCCGGCAGAGTCCGGCTGGGAACCGTGGGCATGCCCTACCCGGGTGTGGAACTGCGGATCGCGGAAGGCGGCGAGATCGTGGCCAAGGGTCCCAATGTCATGAGGGGGTACTGGAACAATCGCGAGGCCACCAGCCAGGCCATCGACCCCGAGGGGTGGTTCCACACGGGAGACATTGGCGAGTTCGACACGGATGGCTTCCTGCGGATCACCGACCGGATCAAGGATCTCATAGTGACGGCGGGCGGGAAGAAGGTGGCTCCCCAGCCCATCGAGGGGCGGACGACACTGTCGCCGTTCGTCGCCCAGGCGATCATGGTTGGAGACCAGCGGCCCTTCATCACGATGCTGGTGGTCCCCGACTTCGAGCGCCTCGCGCTCTGGGCTTCGGAGCACGGCCTCGCGGTGACCGACCGGGGCGACCTTTGCAGGCAGCCGATGGTCATCGAGATGCTCGAACAGGAGACGCTGGGCCGGCTGCAGGATCTGGCTCATTTTGAGCGGCCCAAACGCATCGCCGTGGTCGCCGAAGAGCTCACGGAGGATTCCGGCCTCCTTACCCCGACGCTCAAGGTGAAGCGGCGGATGGTCGAAACCCGTTTCCGCAGCATCATCGAGTCGCTGTACGCCGGAAGTGGGGGCGCGGAGCCCTGAGAGGTCGGGTTATCCAGACCTTCATCAATTCCCCAAAGATTTCTTCATGGCCGGGCCGGTATCCATTGTGAGCGCCACTCACGACGACACGCCCGGTACCGGCCATGACGATCTCTGCTTTGCTGCTCAGGCAGCTTTATACCTCGGGTTCCCTCGAGAACGACGCCGAGGGGTTCCAGTTCAGCCTCAAGAACCGCTTCAGTGACGCGCTCCTGACGCGGATCTACCAGGTGCGGGTTGACGACCACGAGGTTCCGCTCGAGCATCTCCTGCTCGACCTCGGGGACGGTCACACGCTGGTCGCCGCCGACGTCTCTCCCGAGGCTCCGGCCCCGTTTGCGCTCCAGCAAGTGGCCCGGCTCATGGCGCGGGTGGGCCCGTTACCCAACGGCAGTCACGAGATCCGCTGCGACGTGGAGACTGACTCCTTCGGCCGGCTGGAGATCGTCGCGAACGACGCCATCGCCACCGCACAGGCTCCGCGACCCTCGATTCCCTGGGCACCCGATGAGGTCACGAACTTCGGCGCCGAGATGGTGGCCCGGCGCCAGCAGTTCGTCGAGGAGTTCACCGGCGTAAAGCTCCACCACGTCGCCGGGCACAGCTTCGACCCGGCCGTCGCCAAGGGAAACATCGAGAACTTCACCGGGGTGGCGCAGATCCCACTCGGCTTCGCGGGGCCGCTCCGGATCAACGGCGAGCACGCCGAGGGCGATTTCCTGATTCCGCTCGCCACGACCGAGGGCACGCTGGTCGCCTCCTACAATCGGGGCATGAAGGTCCTCAACCTTTCGGGCGGAGTCACCTGCACCATCTCGGCCGACTGCATGCAGCGGGCACCGGTCTTCGTGTTCGCCTCGGCGCGTGAGGCGCGGGACTTCCGCAACTGGGTGCAGGAGCACCTGCCCGAGATTCGCCATGAGGCCGAGGCCACGTCGCGCGTGGCCAAGCTCCAGGACATCGATACCTACCTGGCCAATAAGTTCGCCTTCCTGCGGTTCAACTACACCACCGGCGATGCCGCGGGGCAGAACATGGTTGGGCGCGCGACCTTCGCCGCCTGCAGCTGGATCGTGGAGCATTACCCGGATGTGCGCCGGTTCTACCTCGAGTCGAACTTCGCCACTGACAAGAAGGCCTCCCACGTCAACGTGATGCGTACCCGCGGCAAACGGGTCACCGCGGAGGCGGTCGTTCCGCGCGCCATCCTGAAGGAGCACCTGCGAGTCGAGCCGGAGTCGCTCGTGTATCACTGGGGCGTGGCCAACGTCGGCGCGTTCATGTCGGGCGCCAACAACAACGGGCTCCACTCGCCCAACGCCATTACCGCAATGTTCATCGCGACCGGCCAGGACGTCGCCAACGTGGCCGAGGGTTCGGCGGCCGTGGTCTACACCGAGCTCACCGTGGACGGCGACCTGTACCTCTCAATCACGATCCCGTCCCTCATCGTGGCAACCCACGGTGGGGGCACGGGGCTGGCGACCCAACGGGAGTGCCTCGAGGTGCTTGGCTGCTGCGGGAAAGGCAAGGTGAACCGGCTGGCGGAGATCGTGGCGGGTGTAGTGCTGGCCGGTGAACTCTCACTGGCGAGCGCGATCTCGTCTCTGGAATGGGTGTCCGCGCATGAGCGATACGGCCGCCACCGCTGAGCCTCGCGACGCCGGGCGGGCAGACGGAAAGACCATGACACGGCAGGGGCAGGAGCCGAAGTCCCGGCGTCGCCGGCACACTGCGCCGGAAGAGTCGACGGAGCCCGCCTTCGAGCTGATGGTGGTGAGCGCGCCACCGGGGCTCATCCGCCGGGCCTTGGCCGTGAACCATCATTTCATCGCGCTTCTCGCTGGCGGGATCATCGCCCACGCCCGCGCGCAGGTGGAAGCCGACGCCGGAGGCCTGGCTGTCTGGCTGGAGCGCGTCCTTGCGGCGCTCCTGCGGCCCTTCATCCGTCGGGACCTTCGTCATGCCTCGTTCGCCGTCCAGCTTCGGCGGCGTCTGGAGTTGCTGGGGCCCACCTACATCAAGCTGGGACAGATCCTGAGCCTTCGTGAGGACCTGCTGCCGCACGACATCACGGAGGAACTCAAGCACCTGCTCAGCCGCCTGCCCGCGGTCTCGTTCGAGGACTTCTGCATGCTGGTCGAGCGGGATCTCGGCCGGCCAATCGACGAGATGTTCGCGTGGGTAGATGACGTCCCGCTCGGTTCCGCCTCGATTGCGCAGATCCACCGGGCTACCACCCGCGAAGGCGATGCGGTCGTCATCAAGATGGTCAAGCCCGGAATCCCGGAAACCCTCCTGAGGGACGCGCGGCTCCTGCGCACACTCGCGGGCGCGCTGCAGCTGGCGTTCCCCAGCTACCAGCCCAGACGGATCATCCGCGAGTTCGTGGACTACACCCTGCGCGAGGTCGATCTGCGGCGCGAGGCCGACAACGCCGAGAGCTTCGCAGCCAACTTCCGGGATGAACCGGACATCGTGTTCCCGGCGATCTACCGCGAGTACAGCGGCCAGAGCGTACTCACGATGGAGTTCTTCGATGGCCTGCGCCCCGACAGTCCGGAGGCGAAGCAGCTTCCGCTCGAGGAGCGCCGCCGCCTGGTCGACCTCGGCGCGCTGGCGATCATCCAGATGATCTATCACGACGGCGTGTTCCACGCCGACCTGCACCCGGGGAACCTGGTGGTGCTGCCCGGCCCCAAGGCGGGGTTCATCGACCTCGGAATGGTCGGGCGGATGGACCACGACCTCCGCCGCACCCTGCTCTACTACTACTACTGCCTGGTCACCGGCGACACTGACAATGCCGCCCGGTATCTCTCGGCCGCGGCGGAGCCTGGGCGTAACGGCGATCCCCAGGGCTTCCGGCGCGAGGTGGCGGATCTCTCCGGCCGCTGGAGGCGTGCCGCGACGTTCGACACCTTCTCCCTTGGCCAGCTGATTTTGGAGTCGGTGACCCGCGGGGCCCAGTACCGGATGTACTTCCCCGTCGAGATGGTGCTGATGGTGAAGGCGCTGATCACCTTCGAGGGCGTAGGGCAGGCACTCATGCCGGGATTCAACGTCGCGGAAGTGTCTGAGCGCCACATCCGCCGGATCTTCATCCGCCAGTTCAGTCCCTTCCGGCTGGTGCAGGAGGAACTGCGGGGAGCTCCGGATCTCATCGATGCGCTGATCCGTGTGCCCCAGCTCGTCACGGAAGGCCTCCGGGTACTCGAGAAGACCACCCGGCGGCGCACCGAGAACCCGTTGAGCGGGCTCCGGGGAACACTCCTCGCCGGCTGCTGCCTGGTGTCGGGCGCCATCATCATGGCGTTCGGGGGTGCCTGGCCGGTCTGGGCCGCGATGTTCGCCATGGCGTTCCTGCTCGCGCTGCGCCGGGGAGAGTGATCATGCCGAACGCGCTCGACGCGCCCGCCCATGACCCGTTCGACCCGGATTTCACCCGCCGGTGCATAGGGAAGGTGCTGTCACCGATTTCGGAGCACTACTTCCGCTGCGAGTTGCAGGGCGGGGAGCGCATCCCCCGGGATGGCCCGGTCATCCTCGCCGCGAACCACAGCGGCAACGCCTTCCCGCACGACGGCATGTACCTGGACGCGGAACTCTGGCGGCGGGGCGGATTCACGCCCGCGGCAAAGTTTCGCACGGTGTACGAGGCCGAGCTCTCGCTTGCGTGGTGGATGCGCCCCTTCGGGCTCGACAACTTCTGGCGGCGGGGCGGCGGGGTGGACATGACCTTCGACAACTTCGAGCGCCTGATCCAGCGGGGCGATCGAATTCTCTATTTCCCCGAGGGAGTGCCTGGCATCGGAAAGGGATTCAACCGGCGCTACCAGCTGCAGACCTTCAAGACCAGCTTCGTGCTCCTGGCGGCCCGGCACCGGGTGCCGGTGTATCCGGTTCACATCATCAACGGGGAGTGGATCCACCCGTTCGGCTACACCTTTCCCGGCCTGGACCGGCTGATGCAGAGGATCTTCCGGGTGCCGTTCCTGCCGCTTCCCATCGGAATCCTCGCCATCATCTTCCCGTGGATGTGGTACATGGCCTTCCCTGCTCGCCTCGTCTTCGTGATCGGAGAGCCCATCGACGTCCCGGCGCTGGTGCGGGTTGAGGAGATCACGGACCTCGACAAGCCGGCGCGGAGCGGGCTCTGCCGAGTGGCCGCCAAGGTCCGCCGGCAGATGCAGGCAGAGCTGAATGAACTCGTCGCGATCCACGGGCGGCAGCCCTGGCAGTTGCGGACGCTCTGGCAGGAGCTGAAGAGGTCTCGCGGTCGCTGGGGACGGATCCTCCCATGGGGCTGGCCCCTCGCCTTCATCAGGACCGAGCGGGACCACGACCGGCCACCGGCCCGCAACCGGCTGCACGCTATCCTGCGTGACTGGGACCTGATCGGCTTCTACCTGCCGTTCGGCTGGCCGCTCCTTTCACTGGCCCGCGCATTCCGCCGGCCGCCGTGCGGATACCGGGGCCTCACCCGGGAGGCGATCCGGCAGAAGCAAGGCAACTTCATCTGGCACCTGCGGGACAATCCTCTGCCGCCGCGCGAGCCTCGAGTGACCGCGGCCGAGACCGAGACCGCCGGCTGTCCCCCTGCCCCTCGCAACGACCGCATCACCGTACAGCCCGCCCGGTAGCAAGGCGCCTGCAAGAAGGGGAATGACGGAGCCTCGACCGGCGACGTACCGATCGAGGCTCCGCGGGGCGATTCGCCCAGCGGCCCCGCCGCTGGGTCGTAGCGTACTACTTGGCCATCGCCCTCTTGGCACGGCGCACCGGCGCGGCGCGACGAGTCTGGCGCGCCTTCTCGACGCTCCGGGTGAGCTCCTCGACGCGCTTCGTCAGCAGCCCGATCTCCTTCCGGGTGGGAACCCCCAGCCGATGCAGGGCCGTGTTGACACCAGCATCGAACGGGGCCGTGATGCGCCCGAAAGTGTGCTGGGCGCCCTCACGCATGTTGCCCACCTTCCCCTGGACCTGGTTCAGCAGCTTCTGCACGCGAGCCTTGTTCATCTTCTCCAGGCCCTTGCCAGCCTTGACCAGGTTCTCGAATACCTTGCTTCCCTCTTCCTCGGCCAGCGCGAACGCGCCCAGACCCGCAAGGTAGATCTGCTCAGCGGCCTCCTGGACCACCGGCATCCGCTTGACCGTCTTCATGGTCTTCGACATACAGCACCTCCTCCTGATTGTAATTCCCTGCCAGTTACCTGCGTTTCATGCCCTGAGGCGCTTCCGCGTGCTGGCCGGCGCCTCTTCCCCTGGCTCCTCGAGCGCACCCACCAGCCGCTCCAATTCCGTGAGGCTGCGGCGCAACTCGACAATCTCTCCCTTGGCCCGCCGAACGGGCGGAAACCCCCGCACCAGGCGGTTCACTCCAGCCTGGACCTGATCGACCTGCTCGCTCACCGCCCGACCGCCGCGGCGGATGATCTGGTGGAGAAAATCGCCCGAGAGAAAAGACACTCCCCGCTTCTCCCCTTCATAGATCACCTGCGCCAGCGTGGCGGCGGTGACGTCCTCTTCCGTCTTGCTGTCCACGACCCGGAGTTGCTGCCCCCGCCGGATCCAGTCGGCGATCTCCATCAGGGACACGTACCGGCTCTCTTCCGTGTCGTAGAGCTTCCGGCTTCCGCCGCCGTACCGCCTGATCAACCGGATCATCTGCCCACCTGCCTCCCACATTTGCCGCGCTGCGTCAATGACTGTGTTGTCGCATTGCGGCATGAATGTATCCCCCCAGTCGTGAAGGCTCCCTGAACGCTGGGTGAGACTCTTCTTGCTATTCGAGGCGTCGCCTATCTGCGCGCGGCTGCCAGAGTTCCGAGGAGTAGGCGGCCGAGTGCGTCCAGCGTGGCCAGGTCGGTAGGAGGCGTGGGGAGGAGGGGGAGACCGACCACGGTTTCGCGCGCGGTCAGCAGTGACTGCAGTTCGGTGAATCCACGATGATCGCGCTCGCCCAGCCAGGCCAGCAGCCCGAGGCCTTCGGCAAGGTCAGCGTCTGTCGGGACCTGAGCGGACAGCATGGGATGCATCTGATTGACGACGATCGGTCCAAGGTGGTGCCCACCCTCGCGGAGTCTCCGGGCAAAGAAAAGCGCGTCGGGAATCCTGTCCCCACCCGGGCCCGCTACCAGCAGGAAGTGCGTGCCGGGCGCCCGCAACAACTTCCCGACTTCGTCGGCCCGCGCCCGAAACCCGTCATACAGCGGTCCAAAGGCCTGAAAGAACTCCGTCATCTCACGCAACAGGTCGAGGCCGACGAGCCGGTCCAGCCACGATTCGATGCTCTTTCCCAGAACCTTGAGCGGCTTCACCGCAAGGCGGCCACTGGCGTCGAACCACTGACGCTGGGCCACTCGCACCGGCCCGCTCTGGAGAAATTCCACCATCCGATCGGGGGCGCCGAGAAAGTCGAGCGCCTGTCGGGTCGGCGGCGTGTCGAGGATGATCCGCTGGTAGCGGCCGGAGCGCGATACCTCGAAGAGGCGCTCGACCGCCATGTATTCGAGTATCCCGGCGAGGTTGCCCGCGAGGTGATGATAGAAGCGGTTCTGAAAGATGCGGTCCGCAGCGGCTTCCGACGGCGCATACTGGCTTACCAGCTCATCGAATGTGCGGCGCGCGTTGAGCAGGCTCACGTCCAGGCGACCAGGGGTATCCACCTCGACCGGCACCTCGCGGTCCACCGCCTCTTCGCCTACTCCGAGCGCGTCCTTCAGTCGGTGCGACGGGTCGAAGGTCATCACCAGGGTGTCCGTGCCCTCGGCCGCCGAGGTGAGGCCCAGCGCCGCGGCCAGCGTGGTCTTCCCGACCCCGCCGGCTCCAACCACGATCAGGAGCGGACAGTCCAGGATGCCGAGGCTCACCCCGCCTTCCCCGGCTCGAGCGCCTGAACCAAGCAGTCTCCCAGCGCGGCCGCGAGGGCCGGACCCCGCTCCAGTGCGAGCAGTGGAAGGTCAGCCCTGGCGCCACGCCACGCCGAGGCGAGTCGCTGCACCTCTCGCACATTGACCTCCCGCCTCTGCCGCCAGAGAGCCAGCGCCGGCTTCGCAGCGGCAGCGACCTTGGCAGTGCGGTTCGGGAATGCAGGGTAGAGGCCGTTGACCACCAGCAGCTCTGGCGGGCGGCCCAGGCGCTCGCGAAGCCCGGCGATGAGTTCCAGCGCCTCCTGCACGGGCATCTCCTCCGCGGTGGTCGCGATGACGACTGCGACCTGCTCCGGGTCGCGCACCATGTCGGCGACCTCACCAGCGAGCTTGCCCAGCGGGCCCTTGCCAAGCACCTCCGACACGAGCAGGGGCGCCCAGAGAAGCGACATCCCGTGACCAGTGGCAGGGGCGTCGAGCACCACCATGTCCACCTTGGGTTTCGCCTCCCCACGGACGACCTGCATCGCGTGGCCCAGGACGGCCATCTCCTTCATCCCGGGCGCTCCCTCGGCGAAGTGCCGGAACACCGACGTGCCAACGATCTTCCGAGCGAGTGCCGCGACTGCAACCTTCTGCCGCACCAGGTCCTCGAGCACGCGCACCGGCTGGACATTCTCGAGCCAGAGCCGGGCGTCCACTTTGATTGCGGCGCCGCCGGAGGGCGGCACATCGAGCAGTTGGTGCAGGCTCTCGCGCGGATCCATCTCGACCAGCAGGACCCGTCGCCCCCGCCCTGCCAGCACGCGCGCGAGGACAGCGGCGATCGTGCTCTTGCCCACGCCACCCTTCCCGGTCACCACCACAAGACGGGAACTGGCCAGGCGCTCGACAAGCCCTGGATGTTGTGGTAGTCCGGATCGTCGAGTCATCGGTACTCGTCGCTGAGCGCGTTCTCCAGTCGCTCGTAGGCCTCCTTCCCCTCGGCTCCCGTCTCCAGCTCGCGCAATGCCTTCACGCTCTCGGCGATGTTCGCCCCGTGCTGCTCGTACCAGTCCTCGAACAACTGCAGCTTCGTGCGATAGATCAGCGCGCCGACGAGCCGTGCGTTGTTCACCGGTCCACCGGGGCGCTTCGCCACCTTCATCGTCCGCAGCTTCGCCGACACCGGGCCCTCGAGCTCTTCACGGGCCCAGAGGCCGATGGCCACGCGTCCCGAGTCAAGTGCCGCCGAATCCGGCCTGGTGGCGTAGAACGCCGTGAGTCGTGTCACCAGCTCGGTGTAGAAATCTCCCAGCACAATCTCGTCGAGCCAGCGGTCGGCCGCCGTTGCTGCCTTGGCGCTGTCGCCCCGATCGCGGAAAAACTGCTCGGCCGCGCGATACCCGGCGAGCTGGGCAAAGCTCTCGTTGAATTCGGTGGCGCTCTTCACGTAGAGCGAGTTGTGGGCGATCTCGTGGAAGACCAGCGCCGCGAGCTCGACCGAGTCCCGGGTGAGCGCCGTGGACAACAGCGGATCCTCGAACCAGCCGAGGGTCGAGAAGGCGCCGGCGGGCCGGAGATAGGTGTCGAATCCCTCCGCCTCGAATTGAGCGGCTGTGGCCCGCGCCTGGTCGAGGTTGAAGAAGCCTTTGTAGGGCACCTTGCCGACGATCGGATACTTCCATGTGTGGGGACAGATACAGGTCTTCGGGGAGGCTGACAGCACCAGGAGCAGGGTATCCCGACCCACATCGGCAAAGGTGGTGTACGTATCCCCCGCCTCAAACCCCAGGCTGGCTGCGTAGGCCCGGACATCCAGCACCAGCTGAAGCTGTCCGCGCCGGGCAAGCGGTACCGAGCTGTCGCTAGCCAGTTTCTGGATCGGCTGGCGGGATTGAAGGATCCGGGTTTCCTCGTATCCCGCGCGCCAGAGATAGCGCACCTCGCCGCTGCTCAGGTACGCCGTCGAGAATCCACCGACCAGGAGCGCCACCAGCGCGGCAAAGATCATCAGCGGTCTCCTCCACCGGGG
Source organism: uncultured Gemmatimonadales bacterium (assembly GCA_963822925.1). Lineage (GTDB taxonomy): Bacteria > Gemmatimonadota > Gemmatimonadetes > Gemmatimonadales > GWC2-71-9 > JAGGAG01. The sequence continues at coordinate 144,182 of CAWGJN010000020.1, read as the reverse complement.
CGTGCGGACGCTCTCATGCATACGCGTAAGCTATTGGTACACAATTACTTTGACAACGGAATGGCCGTCCGGTAGCTTTGTGCCAATGAAAGCTGAATCTGGGCTCGAGGCGGTCCGTTTCAACCCGGACGGTCTCGTGCCCGTCATTGTACAAGATGTCCTGTCCGGGGACCTGCTGATGGTGGCTTACGCCAACCGTGAAGCCCTCGACCTGACGCTGTCCACCGGGTCGGCGCACTATTTCAGCCGAAGCCGTCAGGCGCTCTGGCGGAAGGGTGAAACGTCGGGGCATACCCAGGCCGTGGCCGAGGTACGATTGGATTGCGACGGCGACACGGTGCTCTACCGCGTGCGGCAGGAAGGCCCCGCCTGTCACACCGGGGCGCGCACCTGCTTTGTGACCCGGCTTGGGGCCGATGCGTCGGGGCCGAGCTCCGACCAGGGTGGGCACCTGCTGCAGCGACTGGCGGCCACGGTGGCGCAGCGGGCGGCGGAGCGGCCTGCAGGCTCTTATACCGTGCAGCTCCTCGAGGCAGGCCTTCCCAAGGTGTCGCAGAAGGTGGGTGAGGAAGCAATCGAGGTGGTCATTGCGGCCAACAGTGAGACCGGCGGGCGCCTCGCCGCCGAGACGGCCGACCTGTTCTATCACCTTCTCGTGCTGTTGCAGGCCCGCGAGGTACCGCTCGACGCGGTCTGGCGCGAGCTCGACCAGCGCACGCGCTGATCATGTCGTTCATCCACCTCCACACGCACAGCGAATATTCGCTGCTTGATGGCGCCAACCGCATCAGCGACCTCGTCGGCCATGTGAAGAAGCTGGGCATGGACAGCCTTGCCGTGACCGACCACGGCAACATGCATGCGGCGTGGGCCTTCTACGAGGAGGCGAAGAAGCAGAAGATCCGCCCGATCCTGGGGTTCGAGGCCTATCTGGCCTTCGGGCCGCGGAGCGGGCGGGAAAAGCCCGCCGGCGCTCCCGGCATCTACAGCCACCTGGTGCTGCTGGCAACGAACCGTGCCGGCTATCACAACCTGATCCGTCTCAGCTCCATCGGCTACACGGAGGGTTTCTACCGCCGTCCGCGCATCGACAAGGAAGTGCTGGAGGAGATGAGCGAGGGCGTGGTCTGCCTGGCGGCGTGTCTCTCGGGCGAGGTCGCGATCGCGTTGCGGCAGGGACGCTACGACGAGGCGAAGCGCAGTGCGGAGTGGTTTTCCCGCGTGTTCGGCCCGGGCAACTTCTGGCTCGAGATCCAGAAGCACGGCCTCGCCGAGGAAGTGACCGTCGCCGAGGGAATGCTGCAGCTCGGGAAGGAGCTGGGTATCGGCGTCGTGGCCACGAACGATGCGCACTACTTGCGCCGCGAAGACGCCGAAGCGCACGACGTGCTTCTCGCCATCGGCACCGGCGCCGACCTGGACGACCCGAAGCGGTTCCGCTTCGAGGGGAACGAGAGCTACGTCAAGTCGGAAGCCGAGATGCGACAGCTCTTCCCCGACCATCCGGAGACGCTGGCGAACACCCAGGTGGTGGCGAACCGTTGTGAATTCGACTTCGAGAAGCGGTATTTCCTGCCGGGCTTCCCCCGCCCCGCAGAATTTGAAAGCGACGCGGCGCTCCTCAAGCATCTCGCCACCGAAGGAGCGATCGCGCGGTATGGCAGTCCGCTTCCCGACGTGGTACAGCAGCGGCTCGACTACGAGCTCGGTGTCATCGCCACGGCCGGATACGACGGCTACTTCCTGATCGTACACGACTTCATCCGCGCGGCGCGTGAGCGCGGCATCCCGGTGGGGCCGGGGCGCGGGTCGGCGGCGGGATCCATCGTGGCCTATGCGCTGCAGATCACGAACGTGTGCCCGCTCAAGTTCGACCTGCTCTTCGAGCGCTTCCTCAATCCCGAACGCGTGTCGATGCCCGACATCGACGTGGACTTCTGTTTCGAGCGCCGGGGCGAGGTCATTGAGTACGTGCGGCAGCGATACGGCCGGGCGAGCGTGGGCCAGATCGTCACATTCGGCACCATGAAGGCGCGCGCGGCAGTCAAGGACGTGGCACGCGTGCTCCGGATCCCCCCGGCTGAGGCTGACAAGCTCACCAAGCTGATCCCCTCCGGGCCGGCGTACAGCCTCACGATTCCGGAAGCCGTGCAGAAGGTGGACGAGCTCAGGGAGATGGTGAAGGAGAACCCGCAGTTCGGGCGGCTCATGCAGCTGAGTTCCCGGATCGAGGGGATCTCGCGCCATCTCTCGGTGCACGCGGCCGGTGTGGTGATCGCCCCGGGTCCGCTGCAGGAATACGTGCCGATCTGCACGGCGCCCACGAAAGGCGCCGGGGCGGCCACGGATGGGGAAGACGCACTCATCACGCAGTACGAGATGGGCGCGCTGGAAAAAGTCGGCATGCTGAAGATGGACATGCTCGGGCTCAAGACGCTGACCGTGATCCACGATGCCGTCGAGATGATCCGGGACCGGCACGGCGTGCAGCTCGACATGGACACGCTGCCGTTCGACGATCCCGAGGTCTACGCGCTGCTGCGGCAGGGGCGCACGGCGGGCGTGTTCCAGTTCGAGTCGCCGCTCGCCACCGAGACGCTGCGCGCCATGAAATGCGACCGGTTCGACGACCTGGTGGCGTCGAACGCGCTGCTTCGTCCCGGCCCGCTTGACGCCGGGATGCACACGGTGTTCATCAAGCGGAAGCTCGGGCAGGAAAAGGTCACCTATCCGCACCCGTCGCTCCAGGAGCTGCTGGCGCCAACGTATGGCGTCATCACCTACCAGGAGCAGGTGATGCGCATCGCGAACATCCTCGCCGGCTTCTCGCTCGCCGAAGCCGACGTGCTGCGCAAGGCCGTGGGCAAGAAGGACGCGGAGCTGATCAAGAAGGAGCTCGGCCGGTTCGTGGAGCGGACGGTGGCCCTCGGCCACCCGAAGAAACTGGCCGATGAGCTGGCGGCGCAGATCGAGACGTTCGGCCGCTACGGATTCAACAAGTCCCACTCCGTCGCCTACTCGGTGCTGTCGTACCAGACGGCGTGGCTCAAGACGCATTATCCATCGGAGTTCATGGCGGCGCTGCTCTCATCCGAAATCGGCAATACCGACAAGGTGGTGCAGTACATCAACGAGGCGCGTGAGCTGGACTGCGAGATCCTCCCCCCGGACGTGAACGAGTCGGGATTCAAGTTCACGGTGGTGGCCGACAAGCGCATCCGCTTCGGCCTCGGCGCGGTGCGCAACGTGGGCGAGGGTGCCATCGAGTCGATCATCGCCGGGCGGCGCGAGGGACACTACCAGACGCTGGCCGACCTGGTCGAGCGGATCGACCTGCGGTTGTGCAACAAGCGGGTGGTCGAGTCACTCATCGCGGCCGGCGCCTGCGACTCGCTTGGGGGACACCGCAAGCAACTGATGGAGGCGCTGGACACCACGCTGCAGGAGGCCCAGCTCAAGCAGGCCGACCGCGACGCCGGCCAGGAATCGCTCTTCGGCGAGTTGCCGGCGGTGGAGCACCGCCGGATCGAACTGCCTGATGTGCCGCCCTGGACCGAGAGCGAACGCCTGGCCCGGGAAAAGGAGGTGATCGGGTTCTTCATTTCCGGTCATCCGCTGGAGCGCTATCGGGAGGAAGTGGCGCTGTTCGGCGCGCGGACCACCGCCACGCTGGGCCAGTGGAGCGAGCACCCGGTGACCATCGGCGCGGTGGTGACGGCACTCAAGCGCCAGATCTCGAAGAAGACCGGGAAGGAGTATGCCCGGCTCGTGCTGGAGGACTTCCATGGCACGGCCGAAGCAATCGTCTTTCCGGACGCGTGGGCCAAGCTCAATCAGTCGATCCTGCCGGACGCGGCGCTCCTGCTCACGGGCGGCTACAGTGAGCGAGACCGGGGCGAGGACCGCGCCCCGTTCATTGTCGAGTCGGTCCGCCCACTGGCGGAGATCAAGCAGACCGGGGCTCTGGCTCTGAGCCTCCGCTGGCGGCTCTCCAGCGCGCCGCCCGCCGATGCCGTGCGCGCGGTGGCCCGGTTGTGCACCAGCCACCCGGGCCCGACGCCGGTCTATATTGAGTGGAACGACGGCAACGGGGAGTCGGTGCGACTGCGGTCGCGCAGCCTCCGGGTCGCGCTCGAGGAAGATTTCGTGCGCGGCCTCCGCGAGCTGCTCGGTTCCGACGCCATCCACTACGCCAGGCACAACTGACCATGCCCCCGTCAGCGTACACGCTGGACTTCGAGAAGCCGCTCCAGGAGCTCGAGCGCCAGATCGAGGAGCTCGAGCGTCTCGGCGAGGATCGCCAGATCGACGTCAGCACCGAGCTCAAGCTGCTGCAGGACAAGCTGCATGCGGTGCGGGAGGACATCTACCGCGGTCTGACGCCCATCCAGCGCGTCATGGTGGCCCGGCATCCCCGGCGGCCTTACACGCTCGATTACCTCAGCACGATCTTCACCGACGTCATCGAGCTGCATGGCGACCGGCTCTACATGGACGACCCGTCCATCGTCGGGGGCTGGGCACGGCTCGGAGGCACGTCGGTGATGGTGATCGGCCACCAGAAGGGTCGCGACACCAAGGAGAACATCAAGCGCAACTTCGGCATGCCGCATCCCGAAGGTTACCGCAAGGCGCTCCGCCTCATGAAGCTGGCGGCCCGATTCAACGCGCCCGTCATTACGCTGATCGACACCCCGGGCGCCTACCCGGGGCTCGAGGCCGAGGAGCGAGGCCAGTCCGAGGCGCTGGCGCGCAACATCCTGGAGATGTCGGTACTCCCGACACCGATCATCAGCGCCGTAATCGGTGAAGGCGGATCAGGTGGCGCGCTCGCGCTCGGCGTCGCCGACCGCATCCTGATGCTGGAGAACTCGGTGTACTCGGTGATCACGCCCGAGGGATGCGCCGCGATCCTGTGGAAGGACGCCAGCCAGCGCGAGCGCGCCGCCGAGGCACTGAAGCTCACGGCTGAGGACCTCCTCACCCTCAAGGTCATCGACGAGGTGATCCCCGAACCAGTGGGTGGCGCACACGTAGATCCTGACGCGGCCGGCGAGGCGCTGCGCGCCGCGCTGTTGCGTCACCTCACCGAACTGCGAAAAGTGAAGCCCGACCGGCTGGTGCGTCGCCGCGGCGAGAAGTACGCGGCGATGGGCGAGTTCGTCGAGTCCTGATGCCACAGACCGTCGAAGTCCGTTTCAAGGGCACCCGCCGCGCCTTCTTCCATTGGCCGTACGAGGAGACCGAACCGCTTCGCCTCCAGGAGTCCGTCATCGTGGACGCCGACCGGGGGGAGGACTTCGGGCGTATATCCGCCGTGGGCGATGTGGCCGCGAAGAAGTGCGGCGGATCCTGTGCCGTCCCAAGCGCACCGGCAGCCGGGGGTGCCGACCTCGCCGCCGGTGGCTGTGGAACGACGCCGGGCGCGAACGTAGATGAACAGAAGCAGTTCCCAGCCGTGCTCCGCCGGGCCTCCCAGGAAGAAATCCGCAAAGCCAACGACCTGCGCCGCACCGAGGAGACTGACCGGCAACGCATCGTGGCCAAGGTGCGCGAACACAAGCTGGAGATGAAGGTCAGCGACGTCGAGTGGCAGTGGGACCGGCACCAGATGACGGTCTTCTTCTCGGCGGAGCAGCGGGTGGATTTCCGGGCGTTGGTTCGCGAACTCGCCAGCGCATTCCGGACCCGCATCGACCTGCGGCAGATCGGCGTGCGTGACGAAGCGGCACGGATCGGCGGCGTCGGCCGCTGCGGACGGGAGTACTGCTGTTCCACCTGGCTCACTGAATTGTCACCGGTCAACCTCTCGCTCGCCAAGAACCAGAGCCTCTCGCTCAACCCGTCGCAGATTTCCGGCGGATGCGGCCGCCTGCTCTGCTGCCTCAAATACGAGCATGAGTTCTACGTCACGTCGCGCAAGCGGTTCCCGCGCGAGGGCAAGACCGTGGAGACGCTCCGCGGCACCGAAAAGGTCATCGCGGTCGACATCTTCCGGGAGCGGGTGTACCTGCGCGGTGCCGAGGAGTCGCGCACCGTCGGACTCGAGGAGTTGCGCGAGGAAATGGAAGGAATCGCTGGTGGCGCGGCGGTGACATTCGCGGCTCCGGCGAAGCGAGTAGAGCATCGCCCCGAGCCGCGCGAACGCCCGGACCGCCCGGACCGCCCGCGCAGCGAGCGCAACGAACGACCCCGACAGGAACGGCCCGCGCGATCCGAGACGCCGCCAGACGTCGTGACCGCGGCCCCCGCGCCGGACGCCACATCGCCCCCGCCGAAGAAGCGCCGCCGGCGCCGCCGGCGGCGCGGTGGCGGCGGGCCGGCGGGCGAGAACACCAACCCGCCATCGCCCGGCGGCTGAGTGAACGCGTTTTTCATCACCACCGCAATCGACTATGCCAACGGCGATCCCCACCTCGGCCATGCATTCGAGAAGGTCGGCGCGGATTGCATCGCGCGCTATCGGCGACTCCGTGGGGATGACGTCTGGTTCCTCATCGGCATGGACGAGCACGGCCAGAAAGTGTCCCAGGCCGCCGCGGCCGAGGGCGTCACGCCGCAGGCGTTCGTAGACCGCATCGCGGGACGCTTCGAGGCGATGTGGGACCGGCTCTCGGTTTCGCGCGATCAGTTCATCCGTACCACCTCGCCGGCGCACCAGGCCGGCGTGCAGGAGCTGATCGAGCGCATCTTCACACGCAACCCCGACGATTTCTACGAGCGCTCGTACTCGGGACTCTACTGTGTGGGGTGCGAGGCCTTCAAGCAGCCGTCTGAAATCGTGGACGGGAAGTGCGAACTGCATCCCACCCGCACACTCGAGATGGTGTCCGAGCGGAACTGGTTCTTCCGCCTCTCCCGCTACCAGGAGTTTCTCCGCCGGCACATCGAGTCGCAGCCCGATTTCATCCAGCCGGAGAGCCGCCGCAACGAGATCCTCGGCCTGCTCGACCAGGGGCTCGAGGATGTCTCCGCCAGCCGCGCGCGTTTGGGGTGGGGCGTACCGTTTCCACGGCCAACAAGCGATGGACAGCAGCAGACCACGTACGTCTGGTTCGACGCGCTGCCCAATTACTGGACCGCGACACGACTGCCCGGTGCGGGCGCGGCGTGGCCCGCACAGCTCCACGTCATCGGCAAGGATATCACCCGCTTCCACTGCGTCATCTGGCCGGCCATGCTCGAGGCGGCGGGGCTGCCCCTTCCCGGGCGGGTATGGGCCCATGGATTCGTGCAGCTCGGCGGCGAGCGGTTCAGCAAGAGCGCCGGCGTGAAGCTCGACCTGGCCGAAGCGATCGACCGCTTCGGGCCCGATGCGTTCCGCTACTACCTGCTGCGTGAGATTCCATGGGATGGGGATGGGAACTTCAGCTGGGAACGATTCGAGGAACGGTATCTCTCCGAACTCGCCGATGGACTTGGCAACCTCGCGTCGCGCTCGCTCGCCATGATTCTCAAGTACCGCGAGGGCATGGTACCACGAACGGCGCCCGACACATCGCTTGACGCGAAAGGTGCCGACGTGGCCGGAGCGTACGCCGGGGCGATGGACGCGCTCGACCTGCGGCGCGGCGCCGAGCTGTTGGGCGAGCTCGTCAGCGCTGCCGACCTCTTCATCGTGCAGTCTGCGCCCTGGGCCCTGGCCAAGAGTGGCGACGAGAGACAGCTGGACATCGCCCTCGGTGCACTCGCGCGATGCCTCGCCCGACTCGCCGTGTTGTCGCTGCCGTTCATGCCGGGAAAGAGTGCAGAATTGTGGGCACTGCTGGGCGGTGCTGATAGAGTGCAAGCGATGGCGTGGGAAACAGCGATGGCTCCTGCGGTCGACGGCTGGCTCGTCAAAAAGCCCGAGGGACTCTTCCCAAAGCCCCAATCTGGCACTGGAGCACCAAAATCGAGTTAACTCATTGTGACACAACGCATTGAGTCAATTGGAGCTGCCTTGACTTCAGGTTGGCCGAGACTATCTTACCCTCGGCCTTTTTCTTGCCCGAGAGGGGAGCAGTTCCCCACTCATCCTGCTGCTGTCGGAGATTGATGGCCAAGCGTCGCTGGACGGTTATGCTCATCCCGCATGGGACAGAGCGGTCGAGGATCCTCGAAGTCACCAGCTCCTGGCTGCGCCTTGGCGCGATCGGTGTCGCGGTGATCCTCGGGATCGCGACCCTCACCGGCTACGCCATCGCCTATCGTGCCGCACGCGCGGGCTTCGATGAGGGTCTGTTGACCCGCCGCAATCATCTCGCTGACGAGCTTGGGCGCCTCAACGCCCGCCTCGGTGCGCTGACCGACACCATCAACACGATTTCCCGCCACGACGCGCAGATCCGGGTTCTGGCCGGCCTCGAACCGCTCAAGCCGGAAGTGCACTCTGCCGGCATCGGTGGTCCTGCCGCCCCTCGCCCGAGCTGGGTGGATACCGACCCGCTCTCGGAGCATGCCGATCAGGTGCGGGTGGATATCAATGCCCTCGTGCGGCGCGCGGACCTGCTGACCCGTTCGTTCGGCGAGGCTGCTGACAGCCTGGCGTCACATCGTGACCGGATGGCTGCCACGCCGTCGATCATGCCAACGCAGGGCTGGCTCACCAGTGCGTTCCAGTCGATGCGAGAACACCCGATCCTGCATATGGCGAGGCCGCACGAGGGCATCGACGTCGCCACCCCGATGGGCACCCCCATCGAGGCACCGGCCGCAGGCGTGGTGGTGTTCTCCGGCCGGGAAACCGGCTATGGCAACGTCATCATCATCGACCACGGCTTCGGCATTCGCACCAAGTACGCGCATTGCTCCAAGCTGATCGCCGGAACCGGCATGAAGGTGACGCGCGGCCAGCAGATCGCGCTGGTGGGCAACACGGGGCTGTCGACCGGCCCGCACCTGCACTACGAAGTGCTGGTCAATGGCCAGCCGGTGGATCCGCTTCGCTACGTCCTCTCTGACCGGGCGATCGTTGACTGAGACAAAGACGTGAGGACGTGAAGTAGGCAATAAGGCCCCGGCGTTCGCTGGGGCCTTTCGCTTTCACCTCACGTCTTCACGCCCGTCCTCACGTCCTACTGTATCCTCATCGCCTTGCTCACTTGCTCCGGTGTCAGCAGCATGGGCGCAATGGCCACGGCGTCCTCGCTGCCTGTCGGGAACGGATTTGCCGACAGCAGCACGGCCACAAACACCCTTCCACCCCCTTCAGCGACCACTGTACCGGCGGGCTTGTCGGAGGCGGCGTTCATGGCCTTCCAGTCCTTCTCGGAATACTGGATGAGCGTCAGCAGGGTCGGTGGCGTCCCGCCGGACACTGGAAGGAACATGAACTCCGATACCGACTTCGCCCCTGGATATTCCGGCGCCTTGGCCCGCTCCGTTGCGGTGTAGCGCTGCTCCCAGACATCCGGCACCGCGAACTCGAAGTTGCCTAGATTGGAGTTGAAGGTGCGGCTCGACGCGAGATCGCCCGCTGGAGCGGGCGACGCAGACACCGGGGGCGCCGCCATCGTGGTATCGGCGCCAGCCTGCGGCGTACCCCGGCCACAGGCCGCGAGCAACGCTGCCGTTACGATGTATCCGGTACGCTGCATGTGTCTCATGCCCTAGAACTTCACCTTGGGGGCTTCCTGCGCCCCGGCCTCAGCCTCGAAGTACGGACGCGGCTTGTCCATGCCGAAGACCTTGGCAGTGAGGTTGGTGGGGAACTGACGGATGTAGGCATTGAAGTCATTCGCCGCCGCATTGTAGTCCTGTCGCGCGACCTGAATGCGGTTCTCGGTGCCCTCGAGCTGATCCTGCAGCTGGCGAAAGGCATCGCTCGACTTGAGCGTCGGGTAGTTCTCGACGATCGCGAGGAGTCGTCCAAGATCGGAGCGAACTGCCGCGTTCGCCTGCGCCATCTGGTTGATGTCACCCGACTGGATGGCTCCGGAGAGCTTGGCTCGTGAGGCGGCGATGCCGTTGAACACGGTGGTTTCCTGTGCCGCCGCGCCCTTCACGGTCTCGACCAGGTTCGGGATCAGGTCGACCCGCCGCTGCAGCTGGGTCTCGATGTTGCCCTTGGCCTTGTTGACGGCCTCATCCTTGGTCTGGATCTGGTTGTAGCCGCATCCGGTTGTCGCGAACGCGACAAGCAATGCCGCCCCCAGCACACGCACACGCTTCATGACCCCGCTCCAAGCTGAAGGTGATTCACAAATCGCGCGGCCGTTTCCACAGCCGCCAGGTAAGATTCGAACTGTTCCCGCGTCGCCATCCATTTCTGGTCGGCGCGATGCCGCACGAACTCGAGCTGGGCCGCGGGATGCGCTCCCACGGCGATGGAAGCCTCCTGCACCACGGCCTCGACGCCGCGCGGCACGTTCCGGCCCAGCAAAGCGAGCAGGGCGCGCTGCAGCAGGACGATGGTCGACACGCTGGCCGTGCCAAGCTGTGCCAGTGCCGCCCGCTCGTCGGCGAGCGCCACGTACCCGCGCCGCAGCTGAAGGAGCTTGCCCAGGAACTCATGCTCCAGCAGCGTGCGGAGATCGGCTGACGACACCTGCATGCCCGCCACCGGATCGGCACCTTTCAGCACCTTGTAGGCGTGAAGGATGTCGGTCACCTCGATTGGAAACGCGTCGGCGGCGCCCGCCCATTCCTCGCGGCTCAGCACCAACGGCGGCGCATTACCGTTCTTGCGCCAGCTGGAAAACGGCTGCGTCAGGCCTCGCAGCGAGGCCGGATCGGTGTCATCGAGCACCAGGAGGAGATTGATGTCGGATACACCGGCCACCCAGTCTCCGCGCGCGGCCGAGCCATACAGTACCGCGCTGTAGCGCCCGGCCAGTGACTGATCGAGGTCATTCACCAGCGATGCGACGTTTGCTTCCCAGGTATCCGCCATCTAGAAATCCCCTCCTGCCCCGCCGCCGCTGAAACCGCCCCCTCCGCCGAAGCCACCGAATCCTCCACCGCCACCGCCAAAGCCACCACCGCCACCCCAACCGCCACCACCGATCCCTGGGCCCCAATATACCCGCGGGCGTCGGCCGCGAGCCCCGACGGCACTCCGCGACCCAGCCATCGCCATGACGATCGCGAAGAAGACAAAGGCGAGCAGCAGCATGAGGAAGATCGACGGGCCCGCACCACCAGACACCGCAGTCTGGGGTGGTGCCAGCGTCGAGTCGCGGACGCCCAGCTTCTCGGCCACCAGTGCGGCAATCGTTTCCACGCCGGTGACGAGCCCCGGTCCGTACTCACCGGCGGCGAGCTGCGGCCGCATGGCATCGCGAATGCGCCCGGACGTGGCGTCCGTGAGAATCCCCTGCAATCCGTCGCCGACCTCGAGGCGGATCTTGCCGGCCTGTCCTTCGCGCTTTGGCACGAGGAGCACGACGACCCCGGCATTCCGGACCTTGTCGCCCACCTCGGCCCTGGCACCCACGCCCCAGCGGCGCCCGATGACGAGTGCGACATCGGATGCTTCGTACCGGCCGATGGTGGGAAGGGTGACGACCGCGAGTTCGGCGCCGGTCTTTTCGCGGAGCGTCTTCGCGATAATCTCGATGCGCGCTGCGCTGGCGGGATCGACCACGCCGGCAACGTCGGTGAGGTACCCGGTGGGCTGTGCCGGGAAGAGCTGCTCCACTCCCTCCTGCGCCACGAGCGGCGCCACAAGGAGCACGAGTTGAAGCACCAGTACCGCCAGCGTACCTTTGCGCCGTGCCACGTTCACTCCCGTTACTCCTCCTCGTCCTTGCGGCCTGCCAGAGCACCACGCGCGTCCATGTCCGCGCGCTCATTCCGGCGGCCGATGGGCGGGTCGAGCCCGCACCGGGGGTCGCCCTGGTGGCCCTTCCCTACGACCGCGATTCGGTCATCGCCGCCCTGACGGCGAAGGCGGGATCGCCCCGCCCCGACGTCGCCGAGCTCGACAGCCTCTTTGCCCGGTTCCAGCGGCCCTTTGCCGCCTACGCCGTCGCCGCCGACCGTGCGGCTCGGCTGCAGGATTCGCTCGCCCGAATCAAGCGAGTGCTCGACTCGCTGCCGCGCAAGTCCCCTGAATACCGCATGCAGTACGGGTCGTTCGTGACCCTCAGTAGCGAGCGAGCCGCCGCGGACCGGCAGCGCGATTCGCTGCAGCGGGCGCTGACCGCCGCGCGAGCGGCGCTCGACACCCGCTCCGACGGCGCGCGACAGGCGCTTCGGGCGTGGGAAGATAGCACCTACGGGGACTACGAGAAGATCACGCAGGAGCTGTCGAGGAATGCCGGGCTGCAGCCGGCGACTGACACCACGGGAGCCGACGGCGGTGCCACGCTGGTGCTCAGGAAGGGCCGGTGGTGGATCTATGCGCGGTCGTGGGATGCGCTCGACCCCAACGCGGAGTGGTACTGGAATGTTCCCGTGCGGGGAGACAGCATTTCGCTGTCGCCGGAGAACGCCCGCCGCCGACCCCGCTACTGAACCGGACGACACGACCATGATCTCGATTTTGCGCCCCTGGCTCGCCGCGGCCCTGCTGTGTGGCGCGATGCCACTCGCGGCCCAGTCAGCGCCCTCGCTCGCCCCGCGCACCCGCGGCGCCGCCACGGCGCCGATCACCGTGTACGAAATGTCGGACTTCCAGTGTCCGTACTGCCGGCGCTTTGCGCTCAACACCTTCCCCGAACTGGACCGTGATTACATCGCGACCGGCAAGGTACGCTGGGTGTTCATCAACTTCCCGCTCACGATGATCCATCCCAACGCCGCCGCCGCCGCGGAAGTGGCGATGTGCGCCGCACGCAGTGGTCGCTTCTGGGAGGTCCACGACCTGTTGTTCCGGAACCAGCCGACGTGGGCGCCGCTCACGGAGCCTGGGGCGTTTTTCCTGACCCTGGCCGATTCGGCCACAATCCCGGCCGACGCGTTCCAGAAGTGCCTGGTGGACCGGGAGACGCTGCAGGAAGTGGCGAGCGATGCCAAGGGATCGGTGCAGTCGGGCGCATCCAGCACACCGAGCTTCTACATCGAAGGCGGATTGCTCCCCGGCGCCCAGCCGGTGGAGGTGTTCCGCCAGATCCTCGATTCCATCTATGCCGCGAAAACGGCCCCGAAGCCGTAGTCAGCGCAATCGCTCCTGCACGCGTTTCATCCCAGAGTCAGGAAGACGTCGTAGAGTGCGTGGGTCCAGGCGGTAATGCCGAAGCCGCGCGTCAGGTAGAGTGCGCTGAAGATCACCCCGGCGATCGTGCGGAACGTGAAGGAGCCCAGCTCCAGTGGATCACCGAAGGCGCCGATGTAGTGGAAAGCACTGAATATGAGTGCGCCGACCACGGTGGCGAGGATTCCGCCCGGCACGGGCCCGAGCTTCAGTACCCGGCGCGCAAACGCCGCGAGGCCCGACACGAGGATGACCCGGAACAGCAGTTCCTCGTAGATGCCGGCGCCCAGTGAAATCATGAGCTGTGTAGGCAGGTCGAATGCACCGGGCATTCCCGCGGCGAGCGGAGCGACCTGGAGCAGTGCCGAGGTCAGCAGGCTCGTCACCGAGCCGAACGCGAGGGCGTAGCCCACCGACTCGGCGGCCATGCCGAGGAAGTAGCGCGGCGTGACGCCGCCGGCGCGACGGAAGTCACGCACCACGAAGACGGCCCCGGCGCCCAGCAGCACGCCACCGAACCAGAGCAGGCCGTTCCGGCCACCGAGCCACACGAACGCGCTCTTGAGGAGCACGTCGGCGCCATTCCGCACTCCCGCATACGCGTCGTGAGACAGCGCAAATGCCAGCGCTTCATACGCCAGCAGCAGCGGCAGGGCGAACAGCAGACTGTAGCGCGGCGCACGTGTCGCCGACCAATAGGTGCGAGTCACGCCGTAAGCTAGTGGACGGCGCCAGCCGCCACCCCTATCTTCACCCGGTGATCGCCCTTCTGCTCATGCTGCAGCAGGCACCAGCCGATACCGGTGCCTACTCCTCGCCTGCCTTGCGCGCGCTCGTGGCGCGCGCGGCCGACAGCAACGCCGCCTTTCCCGCCCTCGGCTTCCGCGCGCATTTCGAGTCCGAGATCGCCGTCAACAAGGCCCTGCCCAACCGGGTCGAGGGCATCTCGAGCGTGGAGCAGTTCGCCGGCGCGCTCACGTGGAGCGCGGACAGCGCCAACCAGCATAGCCAGGGCTACCGCATCGTGACCACCGGCCTTCCGCTGCCGGCGGGCTACGTCCTCGGCTCCGCCTGGATCGCCCCCGTGCTGTATGGCGATCGCTTCACTCTGCTCAGCGACCCCAAGCACGCGGGGACCACGGGCCTCAGCGAGAAGGACAGTCTCGAGGCACGCGCGGAGAACGTCGTGCATCCGCTGGCAAGCGACCGCGACCAGTACTACAGCTACGCCGGCGGTGACACGGTGCAGGTGGAGGATGCGCTCGGCCAGTCGCGACGCGTGGTGGTGGTCGAGGTGACCCCGCACGGTTCGTTTGACCGCGCCCACGCGCATCTTCACCGGCCAGATCTACCTCGAGGTCGGCACCGGGGCGCTGATGCGCATGCGGGGGCAGATCTACACGGCCAGGCCACCAGGTAAGCCGACTCAAGGGGTTCAAGAAGATCGCCAATGCGCTGGTGGCAAATGCCAGCATCATCGACTTCCAGAATACCCGCATCGACGGTGTGCTCATCCCGACCTACCAGTCGGGTGACCTTGCCATCCTTATTCCACTCACCACGGCGATGGGCACGATGGTGCGATTGGTGACCCGTCTCGACCGTGTCGAGGTCAAGGGTGGCGGCAGCGTTGCACTTGGCGCAGGCGCCGTGATGCCCACCGTCGAGCGCACCTCGGCGCCGAAGGACTCACTGAGCCGCTACAAGGGATGGGAGGACTCCCCCACCGACTGGCCATCGCGCTACTTGATCAACCAGCGGCTCGATGTGGGGCCGCCACGCTTCCGTCCCACCGGCGACCCGGTCGCGTTCGTCCGCGCCCCGACGACATACGACTTTCTTCCGCTTCAACCGGGTCGAGGGATTGTACCTCGGCGTCGCCGGCACGCTGTTCATGCGCGACAAGTTTCCCGGCCTGGCATTGCGCGCCGGCGTGGGATACGGCTTCTGGGATGAAGAGGTCAAGGGCGGGCTCGTCACCACGCTGCGGCGGGGTCCGTGGCTGGCCGAGGTGACGGCCGAACACGAGCTGGCCATCGTCACCAAGTTCCGCGATCCGCTCGACTATGCGATGGGCACGCGGCCGCTCTTCGCCCAGGACCTGTACGACTACGCCGATCGCCTCGTCGGCCAGGTGGGCGTCGGCCACGCACTGGAGAAGCACCGGAACGGCATCATCCGGGTCGACCTCGGGGTCGTGAAGGACAAGGCGACGCCACAGGAGCTCTCCTCCGGCCCGCTGGGACAGGACTACTACCCCAACCCGCTCGTCGACGAAGGCACGTACTTCCGGTCGCGCCTGAGCGTCATCTGGCGCGAGGACGTCAGCTCGCACTTTGCGCGGCCAGGCATCGGCGCGCAGGTCTATCTCGAGAATGGCCAGGGCGACTTCCAGTACACGAGCGTGAATGCGCGCCTGGTGGGACGGCAGAACGCGGCCGGCCTGCTGTTCAGCTTCGTCGGGTACGGCGGCGTCGTCACTGCCCCGACGACCATCCCGACCCAGCAGCTGTTCCTCATCGGTGGCGACTTCACACTGCCCGGCTACGACTTCGACCAGTTCGGCGGCAGCCGGGCGCTATTGCTGACTGGTCAGATCGGATATGTCCTTCCGTTCCTGAAGCGGCCGATCCCGGTGAGCAAGAAGCTGGCACTGCCGGCTATCAACCCGAACATCAACCTCATCGGCTATGTCGGTTGGACCGGCGCCTCCGATGTCGGCCAGGCGGCACTCGACCAGTTGGGTACGCGGGTCAACAGCGACAACCAGATCGTACCCTACTCCGTGACTACGAACGGCGCCCGGGGCAGCATCCAGCTCAAGCTGGGAATCTTCGGCAACTTCCTCGGCTTCGGCGTGGCGCGGACACTCGATGCGGACGGCCAGTGGGCGTTCGTCTTCAGCATGAGCCAGTACCTGTAACGTTCCCAGGGCTGATTCCGTCCGGTGTCCCGGGTGTCCACTATTCCCGGGATGGAACGTCCTCCAACATGCTGATCTGGTCCACCATCCCCATGGACAGTAGATTCACGACCCTGTCGGTGAAGTGAAGAGTCCCGGTTCGTTACCTGCACGACCCACAAATGGAGTGCTACCGATGTCGATCCGTATACCGCTCGCGACGCTCGCCCTGGCCCTGGCCGCAGCCGGTTCTGCCTCGGCCCAGAAGGTGAGCACGGACTGGGACCACAGTGCGAACTGGTCCAAGTACAACTCCTATTACATCCAGATCCAGAAGGCCTTCGGTGACCAGTTGAGCCAGGAGCGCGCGATTGCGGCGGTTGATTCGGCACTCAAGTCGAAGGGCTGGAAGAAGGTGCCCTCACTCGATGCGGCAAGCGCGGCGGTGCTCATCAGCGGTGCCGGCCAGAAGGAAGAGACCAGCACCACGATGTACACCGGTGGCGGGTTCGCCGGCTGGGGCTGGGGCGGCGGTGGCATGGGCATGGCCACCACCTCCAACCTCGCAGTACACGGTCGGCACGCTCGTCGTCGACATCTTCGACGTCATGACGAAGCAGCTCCTGTTCCGCGGTCAGGCCCAGGAGACGGTGTCGAACAACGCCGAGAAGAACACCAAGGCGATGTACAAGGCCACCGAGAAGATGTTCAAGGACTTCCCGCCGACGGCGGCGAAGTAGCTCCGGCACGGCACGACCGGAACGGCGCGCCGCGGCAACGGACTGACCGCGGGGCGCCGTTCGCTTTTCCGCCATTGGACACACCCTATCCTGGAGTACGATCTATGTCGATTCGGACACCGTTCATGACGCTCGGCCTGACGCTTGCCGTCGTGGTCTCCGCGTCGGCACAGAAGGTGACCACCGACTGGGACCACAGCACGGACTGGTCCAAGTACAAGACCTACTATCATCCAGATCCAGAAGCCATGGGGCAACCAGCTTGGGCGAGGAGCGTGCGATCGCGGCCACGGACTCCGCGCTCAAGTCGAGGGGCTGGACCCGGGTTCAAGCCCTGGACCAGGCGAACGCCGCCGTCCTGATCAATGGCGTCAAGCAGCAGCAGGAAAGCGCCACCACCATGTACAGCGGCGGCGGCTACGGAGGCTGGGGGTATCGTGGCTGGGGTGGCGGCATGCAGACGGCCACCACGTCCACCAGCACGTGGAACGTCGGTACCATCATCGTCGACATCTTCGACGTGCAGAGCAAGCAGCTCCTCTTCCGCGGCCAGGGTCAGGCGACGATCTCGGACAACGCAGACAAGAACACCAAGAACCTGTACAAGGCCATGGCGAAGATGTTCAAGGACTTCCCGCCGATGGCGGAAAAGAAGTAGTCCGAACGTTGGATTGACAACGGCGTCCCCGGCACTGCGTCGCGGGACGCCGTTTCTTTGTTGCGCCTTCGTGCTGGCTCAACGCACATAGTGGATCAGGCGCATCTGCAGCGCGTTCACGATACTCTTGGGATCGCCAGGCTGCGCCGTGTTGAGCGCCTCCTGCAACTGCCAGCCGGCCTCGACGCGCCAGGTGTAGTCGAACCGGAAACCGAGGCCGAGAGTGAGAACGAAGCGGTCGAGGAACCGCTCATCTGGCGCACCCTCGGGATTGAGCAGGCCTTCCAGGTCGCTGATCCAATAGAGCAGTCGATTGTATTCGAAGCTCGGGTGATTGATCGCCACCCGGACCTCGATGCGGTCGCGCAGGCGCCAGGATGTGCTGGTGGTATCTCCCACGAGATAGATCACGTCACGCCATTCGAGCAGTGTCCGATTGCGCAGGACGACGCGGCTCGTCGGCACGTAGTAGAGCCTGATGCCGAGCGCGGGACGGATCTCGACGGTATTGACGTTGGCCGCCTGGTACACATAGTCCACCTGCACCTGGGTCAGCAGATCCGCCCACCGGGCGAGACGGAAGTCGACTGCTGGCTGGATCCCGATCTTGTCCCATTGGCCGACGCCGTTGACCTGCGCGGTACCGCCGACATCGAGCTTTCCCATGGCCCGCCGGCTGAGGGGATAGTTGAGCTGCAGCGTCGTGGCGACCTGATCGGATGACTGCGCCGCCAGCGAGCCCCCAAAGGCGGCACACGACAGCAGGACCACCATGCCTGGCGCTCTCAGTGGCATCAGCAGCATGACCTGGCGAGAGGGGATGACGATGCGGGCGGAATTTCAGCCGGCGAGCGTGACCTGACAACCTGTGCGCGGCCGTTCGCGATGGCACTCGTCGCGTATCTCCTGGTGGAGCCCGGCCAGCTCGCCGCGCAAGCCGCCACGCCGGACTACCGCAACGTGGTCGGTGTCCTCGCGGGCGCCACCTTCGTCGAGGGCGACGTCGGTGCGACGGTCGGCATCTCGTATGAGCGGCGCCTCGGACGCTGGTATGGGCTCGGCGCCTTCGCCGAATACCTGACCTCGAGCAGCCGCAACGTGGCGATGGGCGTCTCCTTCCACCTGCATCCCACCAGTGCCATCAAGGTGGTGGTGGCACCTGGCGTGGACTTCCGGAGCGTGGGGCCCGACCTCGTCCTTCTTCGCATGGGCGTGGGTTACGATTTCAGGGTTGGACCCTCGCTGGATGATTTCCCCCGAGGTCGACATCGACTTCGAGGGCGGATACCGCGTCTACGTAGTGGGCGTCGAGCTGGGCTGGCGCTTCTAGGGTGCTGCCTGCACACTCAAGCAGCGACCTTCACCCACAAACAGAGCCCCGGAGTGCCGATGTTACTCCCCCTCACGCGGTGGACCTGCTTCGCATGCGTGGCCGTATTGTGCGGCTGCTCGCTCAATGCCAAGCCGGAAAAACCCGCGGTGATGGCGAGCACGCAGGTTACCGCGACCGTCGAAGGGCTCCGGGTGGCCGTGCTCGGCCAGGCTCAGGATGCGGCTGAGCGTATCGAGCGCACCGCGGACACCATGGCCGCGATGACCAGCGACCCCCAGGTACGCGTCAACGCCATCGAGTGGAAGCTGGTAGCAACGGCCGACCTGCAGGCCGCCTCGGTTTCACGCGACCCGGTTGTCAGCTTCCTTGAGTTGATTCTCTTCGCCCTCCAGAGCCAGGCGTACCTCACCACCGGACAGGGGCGCGACTCTGTTCGGGCCGCAGCAGCCGCTGGCGGTGGCCACGGTAGACAGCATCCTCCAGGATCTTCTCGGGTATGTGAACTCGGTTACTCCAGCCGGCGGCAGCGAGCGCGCGCTCCAGCTCCTGCAGCCCTGGGCGGATGCGTACCCGATCCAGAGCCCGTACGTCGGGCGCGTGAACGTCGTGGGCGACTCGCTCGCCAATGCCTTTGCGGGTGATAATCGGTCGGCGCTGGCCGCCGTCGGTGACATGGAGCTCAGTGTGCGGATTCTCGATGCCCGGGTGGCGCAGATCCAGCAGACATTCCTGAAGCAGGCCCGATGGCAAGCGGAGCTTCTTCTTGCCGACGCCGCGCGCCAGCCGGTGGTGGACAGTGTCATGGGACAGATGAGCCGGCTCACCTCATCGATGGAGCGGGTCACCGCGGTGGCCGAATCCATGCCGGATCTCATCGATCGGGAGCGCATCGAGACGTTTCTCTCCGTGACCCAGGAGCGTATCGCGATGTTGCAGGCCATTACCGCCGAGCGCGAAGCACTGCTCGCGGCCCTGGCGAGCGAACGGGCCACCGTGATCGAGGCGCTGCACGAGGAGCGAGTAGGCACGCTGAAGGACGCCGAAGCGTCAGCGCAGCGTTTGATCGACTACACCCTGGCGCGGCGTTTGGAGCTGCTGGTGAACTACGTACTGCTGCGGCTCTTCCTGGGGGCCGTTGCCCTGATCCTCCTTGCCCTGGGTGCCGGGCTCATCGTCGTATCCGTGGCGCGGCGACGCGGACGATTCGCCAGCGCTTGACCCGAGTCGTAAAGCAGGCGAACAGGCAAACGGCGCCGCGATCCAAAGCGATCTCGGCGCCGTCGGTTGTCATGGGGCTCAGTCGAGTCCCGGTGTGCCCGGGCCGATGCTACCGGCCCGTGTTCGATGGATCAGCGCGCCACCAGGCGATCGCTTGCCCTCGAGCCCCTGATGCAACTGTCGCTACTTGGCAACGGATCACCTCCTTCGCTCAGGGTGGGACATCGGGCGGGAACGTGATTTCAAATTAGCAATACCCCGTCCCGGCGCAACAGTGCCGGCGTTGACTGCGGGCACGCGCCGCGGCGACCTTGGAGCGTGCCGCGTACCTCCCTTGCCTACCGCGCGCTGCTGCGCACCGCCAGCGTGCTGGCTCCGCTCGGCGGCCTGGTCAACGAGAAGTTCGCGCGCACCATCGCGCTCCGCCGCGGCGTCGGCGAACGGCTGGCGGCGTGGGGGCGGCGCGCGCGCGATCCTTCACGGCCGCTCGCCTGGTTTCATGCGCCCAGCGTCGGCGAAGGCCTCCAGGCCCGCACGGTGCTGCAGGAATTCCGTGCACGGCACCCGGACTGGCAGGTCGCCTACACCTATTTCAGTCCTTCCGCCGAATCGTTCGCCGCGGGCATCGGTGCCGACATCGCGGACTGCCTGCCGATCGACACGCCAGAAGCCGTCAACGCCGCACTGGATGCACTGCGGCCATCCCTGCTCGTGTTCGCGAAGCTGGATGTGTGGCCGGAGCTTGCCACCGGAGCGGCACGCGCGGGCGTGCCCGTGGCACTGGTGGCCGCCACGGTGCGTCCGGGCAGCGGACGGCTCCGACCCGTGGCGCGGGCGCTCCTTTCACCGGGCTACCGCGCGCTCGCCATCGCCGGGGCGATCAGTGCCGATGATGCCGATCGCTTGGCGCGACTGGGCGTCGCGCCTGCGCGGATCCAGGTGACCGGCGACCCTCGAAGTGACAGCGTGCTCGCCCGGGTGGCCGCGACGCCCTCCGATGACCCGTTACTGACGCTTCGTGAAGGCCCTCCGGCGCTCGTGGCGGGATCCACCTGGCCCGTCGACGAAGACTGCCTGCTGGCCGCCTTCGTGTCCGTGCGGGAGCGGCAACCCGCGACCCGCCTGATCCTGGTGCCGCACGAGCCCAGCGCAGAGGCGGTGGAACGGGTCCAGCGGGCGGCGGACCGCATCGGTGCCCCGCCTGCACGCCTGCTGGGCGCCGGGGCCGTCGATGCCCCACTGGTCGTGGTAGATCGCCTGGGCGTGCTGGCGGCGCTCTACGGCGCGGGCAAATTGGCCTATGTGGGAGGTGGCTTCGGTACGGCCGGGCTGCATTCGGTGCTGGAACCCGCCGCCTGGGGCCTCCCGGTCATCTTCGGCCCCAACTGGTCGGAAAGCCGCGATGCCGCGAGGCTGGTCGCGGCCGGCGGCGGCTTGGCCGTCGCAAACCCCGAGGCGCTCGCCACGGTCTGGCTGGAATGGCTGGAGGATGAGGCAGCCCGGGCCGCCATGGGGGCCCGGGCACTCGCGGTGGTGGAGGCGGAGCGGGGCGCGGCGGCGCGCTCGGCCGCCCTCCTGGACGAAGTACTCTAGCCCGAAGGGAAGCACTGTTCGTGCAGGAAGCGCTGCAGCGCGGGCCACACGATGGAATCGGTGGGTTCGGCCAGGGTGAAGTTCACGTCGTCGTGCTGGTAGTCGAGCGCCGTCGCAGTGGCAGTCACTCCGCCTGCGGCCCGCAGGGCCGCCATGAAATCATCCGCTTGTCCCACCCGTCCCACATCGTCTCCACGGCGCAACACGAAGAAGGGCCGCAGGTATGCGCCGGCCTTGATCTGCTTCGTGGCGGATGCCAGCTCCCAGTTGTAGCGGTCGGCGGTGAAGATCTCCTCCAGCTCGGGGATGATGCGCGGCAGCTCCTCGGCCGCGCGCGGGATGTCGTACAACCGCACGTCGAGCGAGGCCGTGCAACGGATCGGCGACATGTCCAGTCCGGCACTCTCCATGTAACGCGGATCGGTGCCCAGGTTGGCCACGATCTGCGCGCCCGCCGAAAAACCGATAAGGGCCATGCGTGCAGGATCGCCGTTGAATGAGGGCGCCTCCCGCTGGAGCCAGGCCATCGCCACCGCGACATCGTTCGCATGGGTGGGCCAGGTGATCGGCGGATCATGCTGGGTATACATGTACGACGAGAGGCGATAGTTCACGCTCGCCATCACGTAGCCCATTTCGGTCAGCTTGGCAGCGATGCTGTCGCTCAGTTCCGCCTTGTCTCCCCCGCCCCAGTCACCTCCGTGCACCCAGACAATGATCGGCGCGGGCGCGCAATTCGCAGCGCGCGCCGGCAGATAGAGATCGAGGTTGCGCTCCCTGAGCGACACACCCGGCAGATCCTGATACACGAGGTCGTTGCGAACTTCCGCGACGCCCTGCGGCGAGGTGCAGGGATCGGCCGATACCGACGCGTCGTCACCGGAACAGGCGGAGACGAGCCAGGCGGCGAGCGGAAGGAGCAGGAGGCGTGTTTGCATGGAACAGCAGAGGAGACGTCGCAGCGGGCGGGGCGCACACGAGGTCCCGGGCACGCCGCCCGGGGCTCGGCCCTCAACGATCAGAACGTGAAGACCAGCCCGAGCGAGCCCTCGCCCTGCGTGACCGTCGACGTGCCTTCGGTCGTGTAACAACCGTAGTAGTAGTCGCACCAGGCCTGGTACGTACCGTTCGGCACGAAGGTAAACCAACCGCGGAACGTGGCCCGGACCCCGAACCGCTGCTGGGCGCCCTTGCCGATCATCATGCGCACGCCACCCTCGGCCGAGAACGAGAAGTTGGTGCTGCTGCCGATGCCATCCTTGGTCGGGTCGAAGATCGTGGCGCCGATGCCGAGTCCCAGGAAAGGGATGCGCGTTCTTCTGGCCGAACTCGTAGCGCGCCCCGCCATGGATGTAATTGGACGCGAAGCCCGGACTGGGTGAACGGCGCCGTGAAGCCCGGATCGGGCACGAAGGTGATGTCGGTCGTCTGCCGCAGGTACGTGGCCTCGAACCAGAGACGCCCATTGGGGGTCCAGCCCAGCTCGGCGCCGTAGCCGATGCCGCTGCGGAGCGAGAGCTCGCCTGGAGGCACGTCATCGAGCCCGTCGGTGACGAATCCCCCCCGAACACGTACGCGACCATCGGCGTGATCTCGAACGCCGAGCGGGTGAGAGTCGAGCTCAGGTCATACGCTTGCGAGGTGGGATCGTTCGGCCCCATCGGGGTGGTGACCGGCACCGGTGCCGCGGCCACACCGGGAGCGACCGGGGCTGGCGTGTAGTCTGCACCGGGCAGGTTGGCGCTGGGGTCGCCCACCACCACTCCCTCCAGCGTCACGGTCCGCGGTGTGACCAGGCCCAAGCGTGATGACACTGACCAGCACATCGTACCAGCGGCTCCCGACGGTGATCTTCACGTCCTCGAGGCTCTGGCCACCCACGAGTTGCGAGCCCAGCGGTTCGCGGATCGAGGGCTTCTTCACCGGGACGGCCCCCCACAGCACCCAGATCGATCCGGAGCTCACCTTGAACGGCTGGCCCTTTGCCGGTGCACCGGCCTTGGAACCCATCGTGACGGGGACACCAAGCTTGCTGCCGTCGAACGTCATGGCGCATGCATTCAGGGTGACAAGGGCCAGGGCAAGCAGAAGTCGGGAGCGAAGCATCAGAGGCCAGGATCGAAGGAGAAGAAGACGCCGACGCCAAAGGTCGTGAGATCGTTGTTTTCAATGAAGACGCGGTCGTACGCGGCACGCACACCGAGCCCGTTCATCAGCGTGAAGCCGAGACCGGCGCTCATTCCCGGATGCACCTCGCCCTCACCTTCCCAGCCATTGCCGGGATTCATGTACTGGCCCCGCACGCCGAGCCACAATTGCACCGAGACGATGGGTGTCGGGATCCATACTGAGAAGCCCACCCCGAAGGGTGCCTGGAAGAGGCCGCTGGAGGTGCCCCCGGCCCCACCCTGGAGCACGAGGCCGAAGGGCCCCCGCCCTGGCGGGAGGAGGCTCAGGGAGACGAGCCCTCCATAGCCCGATGTGGCAACGGTGGCCGACAGGCCGACCCGGCCAAGTCCGGCGGATACACCGACGCCGGCACAGGTACCGGGACAGAAATCGTCGCTGGCAAAACCTACGTCTCCGGCGACACTGATTCCCCGGGGCACCTGCAGCGCATACAGCGGAAATCCGCGCACCTGCGCCGGCGCCGCCGAGCCCATCCCGGTGAGCAGGATGGCGAGGATCGAGACGACCCGGCGTCGCATGGCGGGGCAAGCTAGTCCGCGTCGCGTACCAGCGACAAGGGCCCGGCCGCTGTGGCGCGGCCGGGCCCCGGGCGGAGCGGGCGATCGTGCCGTCAGTGCACGTACGCCAGGCCGATGGCCACACCGTCGATGTCGCCGATGCCGCCGGACACCCTTACGTCCAGCCGCCCGCCGAACTTGATGTCGACGCCGAGGCCGAGCGCGAAGTCCACCCCGCCATCGGGCGCGTTGTCGCCGGAATAGAACGTCGGCACGATGACCGGCTGAAAGTAGGGAACGAAACTCGTCTTCGAGTTCTCGAGGTCGATGCGGCGGCCCAGGGAAATGCCAACCGGGATGTAGAAACTGTCATACGACCCCGAGGCGAGCTGCGTACCGAAGCCCGCCGTCAGTGCGCCGTCGAGAGGAAAACCCTGCGAGGCGTGAATGATCCGGCGACGGAAGTCGACACCGACGGCGAACGCGGTCGCCGGATTCTGGTCGACATAGCCGGCACGGATACCGAAGTCGTTGGGACCGTTGCCGAAGCTGTAGAACCCTTCGATGGCGTACGACGCGCCCTTCGGATCGGACAGGGAGATGCCAAGTTCCCAGGTCTCGAACGCGCGGTAAGGCGCCTTGAACACCGGCGTCCCCGTCTCCTGCGCAGCAACCGAACGTGTACCGCCTGCAACGAGGGCGAGAAGAACGACGAACGCGTTACGGCGAATTCGCGGCATTGTCATCTCCCTGGACCTGTTCTGCAACAATCCGCACGCGGTCATCGACCACCTGCAGAAAGCCGCCTTTCACGCGGAATGCGCGGGCAGAGCCGGCCTGGCGGACAACCAGGCGGCCCTCTCCGAGCAGTGTCATGAAAGGCGCATGCCGCGGCAGGATGCCAACCTGTCCGTCGAAGGCGGGGGCTCTCACGGCCTCCGCCTCGCCATCGAACATGCTGGCCTCAGGGGAGATGATCGTGACTCGCATCACGACGCCTGCAGGGTCTTGGCCTTTTCAACGGCCTCTTCGATGTCGCCCACCATGTAGAACGCCTGCTCCGGCAAGTGATCGAACTCACCGGAGAGTACGCGCTCAAAGCTCTCGATGGTGTCCTGCAGCTTGACGTACTTGCCGGGGAACCCGGTGAACTGCTCGGCCACGTGGAACGGCTGCGAGAGAAAGCGCTGCAGCCGGCGCGCGCGGCTTACGATGAGCTTGTCCTCCTCGCTCAGTTCGTCCATGCCGAGAATCGCGATGATGTCCTGCAGCGCCTTGTAGCGCTGCAGGGTGCGCTGCAACCCGACCGCGACGTTGTAGTGCTGCTCGCCGAGATACTGCGCCGCGAGGATCCGGCTCGAACTGTCGAGCGGATCCACCGCGGGATAGATGCCGATCTCGGCAATGGACCGCGAGAGCGTCACGGTCGCGTCGAGGTGGGCGAACGCCGTGGCCGGGGCCGGGTCGGTCAGGTCGTCGGCCGGAACGTAGATGGCCTGCACCGAGGTAATCGAACCCTTGTTCGTCGACGTGATGCGCTCCTGGAGGAAGCCCATCTCGGTGCCCAGCGTCGGCTGGTATCCTACGGCGCTCGGCATGCGGCCGAGGAGGGCGGACACTTCGGACCCGGCCTGCGTGAAGCGGAAGATGTTGTCGATGAACAGGAGCACGTCCTGGCCCTCGATGTCGCGGAAGTACTCCGCGATGGTGAGGCCGGACAGGCCGACGCGGAGACGTGCGCCCGGCGGCTCGTTCATCTGGCCATACACCAGCGCCACCGAATCGAGGACCTTCGCCTCCTGGAACTCGAGGTACAGGTCGTTGCCCTCGCGGGTGCGCTCACCCACCCCGCAGAAGACCGACTTGCCGCCGTGGCCTTTCTGCACGTTGTTGATGAGTTCCTGGATGATGACCGTCTTGCCGACGCCGGCGCCGCCGAAGAGGCCGACCTTGCCGCCCTTCACGAACGGGGCGACGAGGTCGATGACCTTGATGCCGGTCTCGAACACCGTCGTCTTGGGCTCGAGATCGACGAAGTCGGGCACGTGGCGGTGGATCGGCCAGCGCTCCGTGGAGGCCGGGATGGGAGCGCCGCCGTCCACCGGCTCACCGAGCACGTTCAGGATGCGGCCCAGGGCCGCGTTGCCGACCGGTACCGTGATCGGGCCGCCGAGGTCGACGGCTTCCATGCCGCGCACGAGGCCGTCGGTGCTCGACATGGCGACGCACCGCACCTGGTTCTGCCCGATGTGCTGCTGCACCTCGAGAGTCAGGTCGATGGGCACCGTGCCGGTCTTGTCCCGGATCAGCACCGCGGTGTTGATCTCGGGCAGCTGTTCCGGCGGAAACTCGAGGTCCACAACGGCGCCGATGACCTGGACGATGTGGCCGACGTTCTGCTTGGTCGCGGTAGCGGTCATGTTTTCACTGTTCCCTGTTTTTCCGGTGTAAGCCCAAGCGGCCTTGTCATCCTTCCAGGGCAGCGGCGCCGCCCACGATCTCCGACAGTTCCTGCGTAATGCCGGCCTGACGCTGGCGGTTGTACGACCGCCTCAGCACGCCCAGGAGTTCCTGCGCGTTGTCGGTGGCGCTCTTCATGGCGGTGCGTCGCGCGCCGTGCTCACCCGCCGCCGTCTCGACCAGCCCGCCATAGATGGCATTGCGCACGTAGAGCGGCAGCAGTTCCTCGAGGATCGCCTCGGCACTCGGCGCCAACAGGTAGTCACGCTGGCGCTTGCCCTCGGCCGCCGCGGGCGCCACGACCGGCAGCACCTGCGTCGTGGTGGGCGGCGTCGAGAGCGGGCTGTTGTACCTGGTGTGGATGAACTCGACCCGGCCCAGGGTGCCCGCGATGAAAGCGTCGATCAGCGGCTGGGCCAGTTCGGCAGCGTGCGCGGCCGTCGGCTTGTCGCCGATGTCGACGCGCTCCAGCGCCATCTTCCGCTTCATGAAACGGATGAAGCTCGCGCCCTTCTTGCCGATCGCGTAGATGTCCACCGTGTAGCCCTCGGCTTCGAGGGCCAGCATGCGACGGCGCCCTTCCTTGATCAGGTTGGAATTGAAGGCGCCGGCGAGACCGCGATTCGACGTCACGAGCAGCAACGCGGCCCTGGAGGGTCCGCCCTTCGCCGGCGACGGCGGTGTGCG
Organism: uncultured Gemmatimonadales bacterium; assembly: GCA_963822925.1. GTDB lineage: Bacteria > Gemmatimonadota > Gemmatimonadetes > Gemmatimonadales > GWC2-71-9 > JAGGAG01. Next base: position 116,787 of record CAWGJN010000020.1, on the reverse strand, counting down.
CAGCAGCGGGAACCGCTCGGCCATCTCTGCCGTCAGGAGGTCGCTGAGCACTTCGCCCAACGCCTGGGCGTATGGTCGTGCCGCCGTGACACGTTCTGCCGCGCGCCGCAGCTTGGACGCCGAGACGAGCTCCATCGTCTTCGTGATCTTGCGCGTGTTCTGGACCGAGCGGATCCGCCGGAGCAGCGCGCGATTTGCCGAGGCCATCGCCGATCAGCCGGCGATGAACTTGGGCTTGAACGCCTCGATCGCCTGCTTCAGGCGGGCGGTCAGCGCGTCGTCGAGCGCCTTCTTGGTCTTGATGTCGGCCAGCAGTTGCGGATCGATCGCCGCGAGGAAGTCGCGCTCCCATTTCCGCACCTGGTCGGTCGGCACGTCATCGATGTAACCATTCGTGACGGCATAGATGATCGCCACCTGATTCTCAACCGGCACCGGCTGGTACTGCGGCTGCTTGAGGACCTCCACCAGGCGCGCACCGCGGTTGAGCTGGCGCTGGGTGGCCGCGTCGAGGTCGGAACCGAACTGGGCGAAGGCCTCGAGCTCGCGATACTGGGCGAGGGAGAGGCGGAGCGGACCGGCCACCTGCTTCATCGCCTTGATCTGCGCGTTACCGCCGACGCGACTCACGCTGATGCCGACGTCCACGGCGGGCCGCACGTTCGCGAAGAACAAGTCGGTGGTGAGAAAGATCTGTCCGTCGGTGATCGAGATGACGTTCGTCGGGATATACGCGGAGACGTCGCCGGCCTGGGTCTCGATGATCGGCAGCGCCGTCAGCGAACCGCCGGGCACCTTGATGCGGGCATCGACCTTGATCTTCTCGGGGTCGGTCGAGATCTTCGCCGCGCGCTCCAGCAGGCGACTGTGCACGTAGAACACGTCGCCCGGGTACGCCTCCCGGCCCGGGGGGCGACGGAGCACCAGCGACATCTGCCGATAGGCGGTGGCCTGCTTGGAGAGGTCGTCGTACACGCAGAGGGTGGGCTTTCCCTCCTCATACATGAAGTACTCGGCCAGCGCGCAACCGCTGTAGGGCGCCAGGAACTGCAGCGGCGCGGAGTCGGATGCCGACGAGATAACGACGATCGTGTACTCGAGGGCCCCCGCCTGCCGAAGCCGGTCCACCACCGAGGCCACCGTCGACTGCTTCTGGCCGATGGCGACGTACACGCAGATGACGCCGGTGCCCTTCTGGTTGAGGATCGTGTCGACCGCGATGGCGGTCTTGCCGGTGCCGCGGTCGCCGATGATGAGTTCGCGCTGGCCACGACCGATGGGGATCATGGCGTCGATCGCCTTGATGCCGGTCTGCAACGGCTCGTTGACGGGCTGACGCACGATGATGCCCGGTGCGATGATCTCGACCGGACGGCTCGTCTTCGCCTTGATGGGGCCGAGCCCGTCGACGGGACGACCGAGCGGATCGACAACGCGCCCCAGCATCTCCGGGCCGGCAGGCACTTCGAGGAGGCGTCCAGTGCGCCGAACCTCGTCGCCTTCCTTGAGCACGAGGTAGTCGCCGACGATGGCCGCGCCCACCGAATCCTCGTTCAGATTGAGCACGAGCGCGATGACCGTCTCGCCTGTCTCGCGCGAGGTGATCTCGAGCATCTCGTAGGACATCGCCGACTTGAGTCCGTAAATGCTGGCGACGCCGTCGGCCACGCTGAGCACCGTACCGACCTCGGCGTCCTGCGCCGACGTCAGGTCGGCTGACGCGATTTCCTTGAGGAGGACTTCCTTGAGCTCGCCGGGGCGGAGGAGTGTCTCAGAGGCCATGAGATTCGCTGGAAATGACGGTTGAAAATTCGATTCGGAAACAGCTTGTGAAAATAGTCACAAAAGCAGGGGTCGGGCAAGGAGCGGGTGCGGATTTAGGCGCGGGTGCTAGATCCTGCTGCGCGTGCGGCCGCGGACAAACGCCGAGAGCACTCCCTGGGGTCCGAGCTCCGCCAGGTCAGCCACGCCAACGTCGGCAATGCGACGTACTGTCGCGGCCAGATGGCTCGCCGATGCGTACCGAAGGATTTCGGCCGCGACCGGCGGCGGCGTGCGGGGGTTCTGCAGCAACTGCGCAGCGCAGGCCACCCGGGCCAGGTCGATGACGCGCTTGAGATTGGGGGCCCCACCGGCGCCGAACTGACGGGAGAGGTGCTCACGGCTTACCCGCAGGCGGGCGGCAATCTGCTCGGTGCGGAGCGGCGCCTCGACGTCACGGACCACGAGCTCCCACGCACGCAGCTGCAGGGGTTCGGTGAGCCGCAGCACGCGCGGCCCGTCGGCCAGCAGTCGCCGGCGTTCCGCGGCCAGGGTGACGCGGCTCACGAGTTCCCCGGCGACGGCATCGTCCACTCCCTCGACCACCAGAGCGGCTACCCCGCCCTCCCGGCAGGCGGCAAGCGTCTCACCGTCATCAGCGCGAAACGGTGCCCAGGCAACGACTGGCAATGCCGGGAGGTGCTCCCGTACGTCGCGGAGCACGGCGAAACCGGCGCCCAGTGGTGACAGGATGACGGCGTCGAGGAGGCGGGTTGTCGCGAGGCGCCAGAGTGCATCGGCACCACGACAGCGCACCAGGCGCACACCGGCGCGCGGCATGGAGCGGCGCAGCACGGCGCTCGCCGGCCCGGGCGCAAGCACGGCGATGACGGACACCGCAGACGGCTAGCCTGGTACCGAGGGGTCGGGCTCCCGGCGGGGCCTCCCTGCGCCCACGGCAACGAGTGTCCGGGCCATCTCGCCCGCGCGCTTGAGCACGCCGCGGGCGTTGTCATAGCTCAGCGCCTCGAGAGCGTCCTCGAGGGTGCACCAGCGGACCGCCGTGATTCCCTCGTCGGTCTGCGGCGCGGCATCGCCATCGGGCGACTCGAGCAGGAAGAAATGGCAGTACTTGTGGATCCGCCGGCCGCGAAACCGGAAGTGCCAGTCGATGAGACGGATCGGCCCGTGCAGGACGAGGTGCTCGAGGCCGGTTTCCTCCTGGGTCTCGCGCAGCGCCGCCTGCGCGGGCGTCTCGCCTTCCTCGAGGTGTCCCTTGGGAAATCCCCAGTTATGGTAGGAGTCCTTGATGAGCAGGAAACGCGCGAGACCGTCCAGCTCGCGCCGGAACACGATCCCGCCTGCACTCACCTCGAGGTCGACCGGGCGCTTGACCATCCTAGAACACACTCACCTTCAGGTACTTCTTGGGATTGTTCCGGATGTCGGCAATCAGGGCCCTGGCCTCCTGGAAGGTCAGCGTCGCTTCGCGGTACAGCATGGTATCGCTCGCCAGCATGCCGAGCGTGCCCTGGCCCCGCTCGATACGGCGCAGGATGGAATCGGCGGACTGCAGCGCCTGCACCATGCTCACCTTGTTCTGGGCCGCAGCCTCCGTAACCTCACGCAGGTCGGCGGCGGCCTTCCGCAGATCGGCCAGCGCCATGCGGGTATTGCCCGCGACCTCGGGCACGATGCCTCCTGAGGTCGCCGAATCGAGGCGGGTGACCGTGCGGACGAACGCACTCGACCCCATCGAGATGTTCTCGCCCACCGTGTCGAGCCGCTGGGTCTGCGCCCGGGCAAACCCGGCAAGCCGGCGAGAGATCTGGGACAAGTCCTCGATGCTCGCCTTGAGTTCCTTCACGGCGGAACTGTCGAGCACGCCCTCCAGGCGCCTGGTGACGTTGGCGACGTCGCCGGCGATGCGACTCGCCTGCTGGGTCAGTTCGCCGATGTCGGGCAGGGTGGCGCCGGGCCACGCCTCGCCGCCAGGGGCACGCGCCTGCTCGAGCGCGGCGCGCAGTTCGGGATCGTCCTGCTGTTCGGCAAGGCCCAGGATGTTGGCCCGCCATTCGCCGAAGAGACTCGACGAGGCGGCAACGACCGCGGGATCGGGTGGCAGCTCGGCGGTGCGCTCGAACTGCATGTCCACCTGTACCCACTCGTCGGCCGCCAGACGGATTGCGGTGACCCGGCCGACCTTCACGCCGCGCAGTGTCACCGGCGCGCCGGGCTTGAGCCCCCCAACTTCACGGAACCGCGCGCTCTTCACGATCTGATCGCGCGCCAGGCTCGTCTGCGAAAGCCAGAGGGCGCCCGCGGCCACGGCGATGATCGCCGCGACGACCGTGACGCCCACCACGAATTCGCGCCGGCGCCTCACGTCACCCCCACGGCGGTTGACGCCCGGCCCTCGATGAATCCGCTGACCACCGGATCCTCACTGCGACGCAGCTCGTCGGCCGTACCCACGGCGCGAAGGCGGCCCTCATATAGCATGGCGATGCGGTCTCCACACTTGAAGCTCGTCCGCAGGTCGTGCGTCACGATCAGCCCGGTCGCGCCGAGGTCGCGCGTGCGCACCATGAGGTCGTCGATCACGGCGCCGGTGACCGGGTCCAGCCCGGTAGTCGGCTCATCGTACAGAATGTAGCGCGGCTTCAGCGCGACTGCGCGCGCGATGCCGACCCGCTTGCGCATGCCGCCCGACAGCTCGGCGGGATAGCGACCCTCCGTCCCTTCCAGGTTCACGAGCGCCAGGCTTTCCCTCACCCGTTCCCGCTGGGCAGCCACGTCCATCCCCTGCTTGCGCAGGCCCAGGCGGATATTGTCCTCCACCGTCATCGAGTCGAACAACGCGGCGAACTGGAAGACGAACGCAATGTCGCGACGCAGCAGCGCAAGCCCGTCGGCATCGAGTGCCGGGACGTTCTTGCCGTCGACCAGTACCTCGCCCGAGTCGGGGGTGAGCAGGCCCGCGATGACCTTGAGCGTGACACTCTTACCGCCACCGGAGAATCCGAGCAACACCGTGTTCTTGCCCTCGGGAACGTCGAGAGAAAAACCGCGAAGGACCTGCTTGGCGCCGAAACTCTTGTGCACATCGCGCAATTGAATCACAGGAGAACCACCGCCCAGAACGCGTCGAGCACCAGGATGGCCTCGCAGCCGAGTACGACTGCGCGCGTCGCTGCGGCACCGACTCCCGCGGCACCTCCGCTGCTCGACAGCCCCTTGAGGCATCCCATGAGCGCCACGGCCGCGCCGAAGCTGGCGGACTTCACCAGGCCGTACCAGATGTCCTTGAACTGGTAGAACTGCCGCAGGCCGCGCACGAATTCCTGGGCCGGCAGCTCGAGGATGAAGGTCGACGCCAGCCAGCCGGAGAAGACGCCGACCAGCATGGCAAAGGCGGTGACCACGGGGAACATGAGCGTCGCGGCGAGCACACGGGGTACCGCCAGATACGCAAGGGGATCGTAGGACAGGGTCTCGAGCGCATCGACCTGCTCCGTCACCTTCATGGTGCCGAGCTCGGCGGCGATGTTGGCGCCGACGCGGCCGGCCAGCGCCATGCCGGTAAGCACCGGCGCCAGTTCCATCATCACGGTCTTCCCCACCAGCGAGCCGACCAGGTAGAGCGGAACGGTGTTGGTGAAGATGTAGGACGCGAGGAGGGCAAGGACGATGCCGGTGAACACCGCGAGAAAGATGGCGATCGGCACCGAGTCGACGCCGAGCAGCACCATCTGGTCCAGCAGAACCGGGCGCCATGTCCGCACGTCGCGCACCGCGCGGGACACCCGGAGCGTGATACGGCCCACCTCATCGAAGAACCCAACCGGGAGAGGCGGGCGAGTCTCAGCGGCCCGTAGCATGGCCACTAAGGTACAGCTATTTACGCCGCGAAGCTCGCCAGTGCGCGCCCGACGTCACCCTCCCGCAGCCGCTTGAGGGCGCGGTCACGGAGCTGGCGCACCCGTTCGCGCGTGACACCCAGCATCCCGCCGATTTCCTCGAGGGTATGCTCCCGTCCGCCGTCGAGGCCGAAGTAGAGCCGGAGCACTTTGGCGTCCCGGGGCGGCAGGGTGCGGAGAGCGGACTCGATTTCCTCCGAGAGAAAGGCGTCCATCGCCTGGTCCTCGGCCGAGTTGCCGTCCTCGGCGACGAACCGGTCCATGAGCGACCGGTCGCCCTCGGGATCGAGCGGCGCGTCGAGGCGCACTTCACTGGTGTTGAGCGCCGCAAGTGACTGCACCACGTCGAGCGAGAGCCCGGTGGCATGGGCGATCTCCTCGGGCGTCGGCTCGCGCCGCAGCTCCTGCCGCAAGGTCTCGGCGGTGCGCACGATCTTGGAGAGATCGGCGGTGCGGTTGAGCGGCACCCGCACGGTGCGGCCCTGTCGCGCGAGTGATGCGAGAATGGCCTGCCGGATCCACCAGACCGCGTAGGAAATGAACTTCACGCCCTGGTCAGGATCGAACTTGCGGGCCGCGGTGAGAAGCCCGACGTTGCCCTCGCCGATCAGGTCGGTGAGCGGCAGGCCGCGGTTCTGGTACTTCTTGGCGACCGAGATGACGAACCGCAAATTGCGCTTCACCAGCTCCTGCATCGCCTCGGGATCGCCGCCGCGCACCCGCTTCGCGATGGCAATTTCCTGCTGCGGGGTGAGCAGGGGCGTCATGCTCACCTCGTACAGGTACTGGTCGAGGATGTCCTTGTCGGCGTCGTAGACCCCGAGCGACTTGGATGTTTCGCGTTTCCGGGTGCGTCGCGGCTTGGTCGGCGGTGTGGCCGCGAGGATCTGGGCGGTGGTGAGGTGCTCGGGCAGCGGCTGGTGCGGATCCCACACCGGCTCTGCCTTCTTCGGGGCGGCCATCACTGACTCGAGCGCCACACGACCGGCGCGCGCCTTCTTCGCGGCGGGCGCCTTGGCCGGAACCGCCGGCACACGCTTGGCCGCCTTCTTCGCCGGCCGTGCCGGCTGCTCGCCCTTCTTCCCGCTACTCGGCATGACGCTCCACTTGCTCACGAACGGCCGCGCACATTGCGCGCGCGTGTTGTACTGTCGCTTGACACCCCCAGAGCCCGCTCATAGGTTCCCGTGCTGCTCCGGTGCCTCGGTTCGGGGGCCGCCCAATATATAGGGGGCGTAGCTCAGTTGGGAGAGCGCGTGAATGGCATTCACGAGGTCAGGGGTTCGATCCCCCTCGCCTCCACTCGGTTCGCCGGGCGTGAGCAGCGTCGCGGTGAAGACTGGGAAAACGGTTGCGGACGGCGCAGTCGCGCGCTACAATCCGCTTCCGCTAAGCGGGAATAGCTCAGTTGGTAGAGCACAACCTTGCCAAGGTTGGGGTCGCGGGTTCGAGTCCCGTTTCCCGCTCTCCAGGGAATATCGCCCGGATCATCGGGCAGCGTCGCGGGGTGGAGCAGTCTGGTAGCTCGCCGGGCTCATAACCCGGAGGTCGTGGGTTCAAATCCCACCCCCGCTATAGGAAGTCAGGAGACATGGCGGCAGGAGCGGCAAGGCGGCAAGAGTTCCAGGAGCAGTTCTCTTGCCTCCCTGATCTCCTGCCGCCTTTTCTCCCGGGCGGTTAGCTCAGTTGGTTAGAGCGCCACGTTGACATCGTGGAGGTCACAAGTTCGAGCCTTGTACCGCCCATGGCAGCAGAGGAGTTGTAAGGGGCGGACGCCGGTCCGTCCACGCGCCCATAGCTCAATTGGATAGAGCATCTGACTACGGATCAGAAGGTTAGAGGTTCAAGTCCTCTTGGGCGCACTAGGTAGTACGGGGCGTAGCGAAGCCCGGTTATCGCGCCTGCTTCGGGAGCAGGAGGTCCCCGGTTCAAATCCGGGCGCCCCGATCGACACAGCGCAGAGCCCCGCCATCACGGAATGGCGGGGTTCTCGTTTTCACGCCTGAGGTCACCTCATAACGCTGCGCTGCCCCGGAAGCTCCGGCGCTCGCACGCGCCGCGACGACTTGGAGTTCAAGTTCACGTTCCGGCAATGACCGCCGTCAGGCGGTGGTGCCGGTGCCGCGTCGCTTGAAAAACCAGATGAGGAGCATCGCCCCGCCCACCGACAACACGTAGCTCGGAATCGGGCCGAGATGCGTGAATCGGCCGACGAAGCCGCCCAGCAGGGAGCCGGCAATGCCGAATCCTGCGGTGGCGGGAAGGCTCATCGGATCAGGCCCCGGCAGGAGAAAGCGCGCGAGCGCGCCGGTCAGGAGTCCGAGGGCCGCAAGGATGAGCAGGAAGATGACCAGTCCCGCTCCAGCGCCCAGCGCCATCGCCGTGCCGTTAGAAGTGGAATCCATGGTAGGGAGTCTCCAGGCAAGATGCGGCCCTCAACATTGACCTCGGTTTCCAACCAAACGATACAGCGGCAACGGCCTGACTGTCGAGGAACCGCGGCGCGGGCGTGGCGAGATTGCTCTCGATCACGTTGATGACGTAAGAGGCACCGGCGAGGTGAAAAGGATGGATACAACGATCGGGAGCACGAGTGTGCTCCCGATCTTGAGTGCCGGGCCGACTGTCAGAAGAAAGATGCCGACGAGCGGTCAGGTCACGAATTAACCGCTGAATGTGAATCAGCGAGGCGCCGCTCGAAGCGGGTCACCTGGTCATCGGCCTCCTCCTTGAGGGTGCCGTACCGCTGCTGGATCATGCCGACCAGCCGCTCACGGCGACCGGCGATGACGTCGAGGTCGTCGTCCGTCAGCTGGCCCCACTGCTCGCGGACACGGCCGCGAAACTCCTTCCATGAGCCCTTGATCTCGTCCCAGTTCATACAGCCTCCCAAGTTACGCGGCCCGGCCGCGGTGTTTGCGTTTGGGCCGGCCGAAGCCGGCCCAAATCTATGCCCTTCACCGGCGGCAGGGGCACCGGAACGAGAAAAAGGCGCACGGGATCGTACCAGCCGATCCGCCATGCGCCTTCGACCAGCGAACCAACATCGTTCGCTCGTTCAAGGTGGCCACTCTCGCAGCCTCTTGTCCCTGCACTTTCCAACCTAAGAGCTGTGGCCCCGCGCGCAACCCGTTGCAGTGTCACAATTCGGCCCGTGACACAGGTCACGATATGTCACACGTGCTCAAGGAGGAGTTCCAGCCGCCGCCGAAGATCCGCCAGCGTCTTCGACTTGAAGGCACCCTTGGTTTCCTCCAGCACATCTACGGTGTCCTTGACCGCCTGCTGCAACTGCAGTCCGCGGGGGCAGTTCAGCAACTGGCAGGGCGTCTGGCCCGAAGGGGCGCTGTTGAGGGCGCGGCTCAGCTGCTGCAGGTCGGTGAGCGATCCCATCACGTTGCGGAGGGTCAGCGCCAGAAAGACATCGATGGCGTTTCCGTCCTGAGCGACGTTCTGCGCCTCGCCTATCTCCTGCCGCATGTGACGCAGGCGGTCCTCCGTGCGCTGCATGGCTTGATAGGAGCGGAATCGGGCCACCGCCTTCTGGACCTTTTCGAGCAACAGAGGAAAGCTCACCGGCTTGGTGAGGTATGCCGCCACCGGGAGCTCGATGGAGGCAACCGCTGACCGCACCGACGGGTAGCCGGTGAGGATGATGATCGGCAATCCACCGCTCTTCTCGGCCACTTCGCGCACGAGTTGCAGATCGGCATTCCCGGGCATCTCGAGGTCGGTGACGAGAAGGTCGTACTTCCCCTCGGCCACGCACGCCAGCGCCGCCGGTCCGTCGGCGACCTCGTCGCATTGATAGCCCTCGCGCCTCAGGAGATCGGCCGTGGCCGCAAGGAACGTGGCTTCATCATCGGCGAGCAGAATGCGCGCTGCGTCCATTGGGTGACCTTTCTCCCTGCTACGAGACCGTCTTGAGCGGGACACAGAGCGTGAAGACAGCCCCGCCCCCGTCCGCGTCCGAAACACTGATCGTGCCGCCGAGGGCCAGCACCGACCGCCGGACCAGGGCCAGCCCCAGGCCCATGCCGCTGTTGCTCACGTTGACCTTCGACGTGGTGAAGGGCTCGAAGATCCGCTCCCGCATGTCCGGCGGCACTCCGGGCCCCGCGTCAGTGACCGAAAGCAGGAAGGAATGGTTTTCATTCCAGGCCCGCACTGCGACGCGGCCATGGTCGGGGGACACGTCGATGGCGTTCTGCACCAGGTTGTAGATCGCCTGGCGCAACAGCCCCGCCGGGACCCCGACCACCCCGGGCGATCCCGTGGTATCCACGTCGATGACGGCGCTCGAGCTTCGGTTGATCTGCTGGATCATTGCGACGGCATCGGCGATGATGGTACCGATCGAGGCGCGGCCCGTGTCTCCCTCTGGCTCCGGCCGATACGTTTCGTACAGCTGCCGGGTAATTCCGGCAATGCGGCCGATCTCGCGCTCGATAGCCCCCACGTAGCGATAGTAAGGATGCGTCTCGGGAATGGCATCCTTCACCAGGAGAAAGGAGTTCTGGATACCGGCCAGGGGATTGTTGATCTCGTGGGCCACCTTCGCGGCCAGGCGTCCCATGGTGCTGATGGACTCAAGCTCGCGGATCGTAGCCTCGACCTGCTTCCGTTCGGTAACGTCGCGCCCCTCAGCGAGCAGCTGGATGACCTGGCCTTCATCGCCCAGGATGGGCTTGATGGAAAATTCTATCGTGGCACGGCGCCCGTCAGGCCCATCCAGCTCCTCCTGATACTGTACGATCTTGCCCAGCTTCGCCTCCTCGCACGCCTTGCGGAGTCGCTCCACCCGGACAGCCGATCCGGCCCATGAAGGGGTTTCCCAGATGACCTTTCCCCGCATTTCGGACAGCGGAATGCGGGCAAAGTCGAGGGCGACGCGATTGACCTCGAGACAGGTGCAGTCAAGATCGAGCAGGGTCTTGAGTTGCACGCCTCCGTCGAACATGGCGCGGAAGCGGCGCTCGCTCGCGGCCAGCGCCTGCACGGCGTGTTTGCGCTCGGTAACGTCGGCGATGGCACCCAGCAGCCGGATCGGCCGCCCGTCGGGCGCACGTTCTACCACCCGTCCCCGTTCCACGATCCAGTGCCATTCACCGTTACGCGCCTGCAGGCGGGCCTCGACGTCGAGAGTGTCGGTGCGGCCCGCGAGGTGATCCTCGAGGGCGCGCTGCACACGAGAGCGGTCTTCCGGATGCACCAGGCTATCCCATACGGCGGTTGCGCCGCGCGGTGTCAGGGTGTGGGGGTCATAGCCGAGGCCGCGCCAGACGCCTTCGCTGCGATGCGATTCGCCGGTGTCCAGATCCTGCTCCCAGAGCCCATCGGTGGAACTGTCGAGCGCCTGCTGCAGCCGCTCGCGCTCCACCGTACGAGCTGCGGCCTGGGTGAAGTAGATGAGGCGCAGAAGCAGGCTTATCAGGATCGCAACGATGATCCCGAGCACCGCGATGACCTCGCGAAGGTCGGACCGATACAGCTCCTGGACCGACTGCATCGGCCAGGCACTGACCTGCCACTGCAGCCCCCCGACGCGCACGGAATCGATGGCGGTCCAGGCCACGTCGGGGGGGGGGAGGTCGGTGCGATAGAGCTCGCGCAGGCGTCCATCGATCCGCACGCCGTATTCCTTGGGATACAGCGCCAGCGCCTGCGAGACGAGCTTGCCGGCATCGATGAAGGCGAGCAGGACACCGCCGCACCGGTCGTCATTGCACGCCGGCGCCCCGGCCAGCAGCATCGGCCCCACACCGGCAGCGGATACCTCCACAATGCCGACTGGTGAGTTCGGAGCCGATGCACCGCGCGCCGCCTCGTCGGCGAGCACGCGCATCATCGTCACGGAATCCACCGGTGCGGCATCGATCCCCACGGCCGCCTGCAAGACCCAGGCGGAATCGAGCCACACCACGCGGCGAATACCGGGATTGTCCTCCATGACCCGCCGCATCGACCTCGCCCATTCGTCCGAACGAATCGGATCCTGGTCGGCGGTGAATGCCGAGATCCGTCCGATCAGCTTGAACATCGACTGCAGCTCGGCGGTGATCTCGGCCCGCGCGGTGCGGGCGATGGCCTCGACCTGCCGACGGCCCCGCATTTCTTCCTGGCTGGAGACCGCGCGAGTGAGCACCAGCGTAGTGCACAGTGTGGCCACCCCTGCGGCAAGCGGAAGCCATGCCGGCAGGAGCGCCGGCGTCGTCTGCTCCCAGGCCACCGCCACGAGGCTGGCACCGATCCCGAGGAACCCCACCACGCTCCCGATCGCCACCCCGGTGACGGCGCCAAAGCGCAGGTCGCTGAGTACTCCCGTGCTGTAGGAGAGCAGTGTGACAACGGAAAGCGCGAGCAAGGTGAGTCCTACCGTACCCACGATCCCCCGGGAGGCTTCCTCCGCGGCACCCGCGTAGAGCTGCGTCAGGAACGCCGCACCAACAAGCACGAAAGCCAGGGCGGTCGACGCGGCCATGCGGCCGGGATACTCGGGATGGATCTGAAAGGCAGTCGGGTCGGAGACCAGGAAACGGTCGATGCCGAGGTCGACCGACGCGATGTACTGAAAAAGGGTGAGGCCGCCCAACACCAGCGTGATGAGTGCTCCGGCGAGAAGCCAGCCGCGGCGTGTCTGGGCGATGCCATAAAGTCCGCCGGCGGCGCCGAGCAAAGCCAAGGCAGCGTTCAGGTGCAGCGGGGGATATCCCTGGACGACACTGACCAGTTCGACCGACCCAACGGCCCATCCAAGCATCGCAAGCGCGCCGACCACGGCGCACACGACCGCTGCCCAGCGCGCCACCGTGCGGGCTTGAAGCCCCTGCACGCCGGTCAACACCTATCGCTCACTTCCACCACAGGACCCCCCGGAGAGGTACCGGCTCACACCCCCGTCTTCCGGCTGCCGATCAGCCCCACGAAGAGAGCCACGAAAAAGCCGGTGAGGAGCGCAAAGAAGAGTACCCGCGCCAGCGCCTCGACTGGAGATCCAATCCCGACAAAGGCAAAAAAGCCGGTCACGAGCGCGGCCAGGAGCAGGCCCAACGCCCATCGGAGCATGAGAAACCTCCAATGCAGAAGCTGCCACTGCGCAACCAGCCCGCGGGTGCTGATGGCGATCGGTGAAGGGGCTGGCGTTTCCACATAGAGGAAACGCGATCGAGACTCGGCGTATCGGCCCATGATGTAACGTCCTTCTACTGAAACGACCCGGCAAGAAAGAAAAAAAGGCGTGAACGAACCCCGATCCTGGGTTCCATTCACGCCTTCGACTGGCGGCACAGAGTTCGTCGCCCGTCAAGGTGACCCGGCCGCGCGCCCGGATCCGTTGCTGATGCATCCCTAATATTGCGGGCTTTGCCCGGGGATGCCAGCCCCGCATCATCCCGGGATCAGCGGAGTAAGTAACGAATGCCGGCCGTTCCGAGCGAAAGTGGCCACATGTGATGACAGTCACTGCGCGCGGAATGCAGTACAGATAGACTTGTTGCCGGCACCGAGAGCCATCGGTGCCACCTTACTGCCGGGGGGAAGTTGCCTCCGATCGTGAAGGCGGATTCCATGGACCGAGTCCCGGTCCGGAGTGCGCCTTCTTTCGTTTACACCAGTCGGCGCAGTGCGCCGAGGGAGACAGAAATGCGCAAGGTAATGCTCGCGGCCGCCCTGATGGTCCTTGGCAGTGCAGCGGTTGCTTCGGCCCAGCAGCCCACCACTCCGCCCAAGGCTGACAGCGCCCAGAAGTGGTCGCAGGACAGCGGGATGAAGCAGGGCGCGATGAGCGACACGGCCATGAAGAAGGCCGGTCAGGTGGCGGCGGTGGACGTGAACACGGCCACCCAGTCGCAGCTCGAGTCGATTCCGGCGCTGAAGCCGTATGCCGACAAGATCATCAAGGGCCGTCCGTACAAGTCGGTCGACCAGCTCGAGGAGAAGAACATCCTCCCGAAGGACGTGTACGGTGCCACGAAGTCGCAGCTGAAGGTGAGCACCTCAGGCTACTAACCTGATGCTGTGATGCGGATATCTTCCAGCCGGGGAGTTCACTGAACCGACCGGCTGGAGATTCCGCATGCAGCTATTCGTAAATGGGGAGCGGCGCACCTTCGACGGTGACGCCGCTATGCCCCTGCTCTGGTACCTCCGCGACGAACTCGGGCTCACCGGCACCAAATTTGGCTGTGGCATAGGGGCGTGCGGCGCCTGCACCGTGCACCTCGAGGGCGCTGCCGTCCGATCCTGCTCGACGCCGATGCAGCTGCTCGAGGGCAAGCACATCGTGACGATCGAGGGTCTCGATGACGCGGGCAACCATCCGGTTCAGCTGGCCTGGCGAGCCGCAAACGTGCCTCAATGTGGTTACTGCCAGAGCGGCCAGATCATGCAGGCGGCAGCGCTGCTGAAGACCACTCCCGACCCTACCGTCCAGGAAATCGACACCGCCATGAGTGGCAACATCTGCCGCTGCGGCACCTATGTGCGCATCCGCGCCGCCATCCAGGCCGCGGCCAAGGGGAGTGCGTCATGAACCAGCCCTTGCCCCGGCGCGATTTCGTCAAGGCGGTCGCGATCGGCGGTCTCGTCATCACGGTGACCGGAAGCGGTTGCCGCCGCTTGAGCGACGAGGCGCGTGCCCCCTCCGCCCCCGCCGGTGAACCGTTCGAGCCGGTGGTCTATGTGCGCCTCGATACGTCGGGCACAGTGACCATCGTGTGCCCTCGCTCCGAGATGGGCCAGGGAATACGCACCACGCTCGCCATGATCATCGCCGATGAAATGGAGGCGGACTGGAAGGACGTGGTGGTGGCGCAGGCCCCGGGCGACGAGAAGAAGTACGGCTCGCAGAATACCGATGGTTCCACCAGTATCCGAGACTTCCTGCCCAAATACCGCGAGGCGGGCGCTACCGTGCGCGCGCTGCTGGAATCGGCCGCGGCCAGGCAGTGGAACGTACCGCAGGCAGAGGTCGAGGCGCGGAACGGCCAGGTGGTCCACACCACCAGCAAGCGTTCGCTTGGGTTTGGCAAGCTGGTGGCGACCGCCTCCACCCTGGCTCTGCCGGCGGCAAGCGATCTCAAGCTCAAGCATCCCTCGCAGTTCCGCTACATCGGCAAGGACGTGCCTGGCGTCGACCTGCGCGCCATGACGACGGGACAGGCGATGTTCGGTCAGGATCTTCGGCGGGACGGGATGAAGGTGGCAGTGGTGGCGCGGCCGCCGGTCTATGGCGGCAAGGTGGCGTCGGTCGACTCGAGTGAGGCGGAGCAGGTTCCGGGGGTGGAGCGCATTGTCCGCCTGCCCGAAGCCACGCCGCCTACCGGATTCCAGACGCTCGGCGGGGTGGCCGTGGTAGCGACCAACACCTGGGCCGCTATGCAGGGCCGCCGCAAGCTCAAGATCACGTGGACCGACGGACCCAACGCAAGCTACGACTCCGAGCGGTATCGCACCCAGCTGGAGCGGGCGGTGCGCAAGCCGGGCAAGGTGGTACGGTCGCAGGGCAACGCCCCCCGAGCGCTCTCGACTGCTTCCAGGCGCATCTCAGCCGATTACTACTTGCCCCATCTCGCGCACGCGCCCATGGAGCCGCCCGCGGCCCTGGCCGTGTTCGAGAACGGTCGCTGCGACACGTGGTCCTGCACCCAGAATCCCGGCGGCACGCGCGAAACGGTAGCGCAGGCACTTGGGATACCGGTCGAGAACGTCGCGTCGTACGTGACGCTGCTGGGTGGAGGGTTCGGGAGGAAGTCCAAGCCTGACTATGTCGTCGAGGCGGCCCTGCTGGCGAAGGAGATGGGCGCGCCCGTGAAGGTCATCTGGACGCGAGAGGACGACATCCAGCATGACTTCTACCACACGGTGGCGGCCGAACACCTGGAGGGCGCCGTCGACGCCAGCGGCAAGGTCACGGCATGGCTGCACCGGTCGGCACTGCCATCGATCGGTGCGCTGTTCGCGCCCAATGTGCTGTACCAGGCGGACTGGGAAGTGGGCCAGGGCATGACCGATTTCCCGTATGCCGTACCGAACCTTCAGGAGGAGATGGGTCCGGCACCGGCACAGGTGCGCATCGGCTGGTACCGCTCGGTCGTCAACATTCCGCACGCATTCGCCATCGGTTCGTTCATTGATGAACTCGCGCATGCAGCCGGAAGAGACCCCAAGGAGTTCCTGCTCGAGATGCTGGGCCCGGATCGCATCGTGAACATGAGCGATGCGGGACTCACCGGAAAGCCGTGGAACTACGGCGACAGCTTCGAGAGCCACCCGCTCGACACAGGGCGCCTCCGCCAGGTGGTGGAACTCGCTACGACCCAGGCCGGCTGGGGCCAGCCACTGCCGGCCGGGCGAGGCAGGGGACTGGCCGTGCACCGGAGTTTCCTGAGCTACGTGGCCATGGTCATCGAGGTCGAGGCAAAGCCGGATGGAAGCCTGTACATCCCCCGGGTGGACGTGGCGGCGGACGGCGGTTTCATCGCCAACCCCGACCGGGTCAAGGCGCAGTTCGAAGGCGCCACGATCATGGGCATCGGAAACGCACTGTATGGCGAGGTCACGTTCCGCGAGGGGCGCCCGGTGCAGTCGAACTTCAATCAGTACCGCGTGGCGCGGATGAACGTGGCCCCGCAGGAAATACGGGTGCACCTTGTTCAATCGGACGCGAAGCCCGGCGGCATTGGTGAACCTGGCGTGCCGCCCGTGGCGCCGGCGCTCGGCAACGCCATCTTCGCTGCGACTGGGCGGCGGATCAGGAGCCTTCCCGTGGGCGACCAGCTTTCGAAGTCCGGAGACAAGGCGCCAGTAACGACGGTGGGATAGGCGGGGACGGCGAAAGGAACCCTACTCTGCGAACAGGGGCTCCGTCGTGTCAGGGCTCGCGCCGGGCACCGGGCCGACCACCTGCATCCAGCGCCACCAGCGGGGATCATCCTGCTGCAAACCGAACACCGCCAGGGCGCGCGACCATGCGTTGTTGGAGACCGGGCGGAACAGCCGGTCGGCGAGCAAGGAGTCGCCGGGGTACACGGTTGAATCGGCGCGCCAGCGACCGAGGCTGTCGAGTTGATTGGTGAAGACGGGATGCCTCAGGAACACGCCCAGCATCCTTCGCACACCCGGCATTTCCTGGCTCACTTCCGCTATCGGGTGCCTGACCCACTGATGCTTTCGCTCCAGGATCAGGGTCGTGAGTGCCCAGCTCGCGGCATCAGCCTGTTGTTCGAGCAGGTTGAGCGCTCCGTACCGCCTGGCGTCGCGCTGGCGCTTCACCCCGAGAAAGAACGTGCGCCACAGTTCCGGATCACGGGCCTGGCTGGCGTGCACGAGTTCGTGAACGTAGACCTGGAACGTTCCTATCGGCACACCGTCGATCGCTTCGCTGGTTGCATCCGTGCGGGGCGCGTGATGGGAGGTACGGAGGTACACCCGGTCGTGAGGAGCCGCATAGACGCCGAGGGTGAGCGGGTCCACCAGCTCCCGGGGGAGCGGCACCACGGGGATCGAATCCACCAAGCCGAGCGCGCGGCGGGAGATGAATGCCCAGGAGCTTCGCTGGATCGCACTCAGCAGTGTCGTGGTAGCGGGATCGTAGGCACTCGCCGGCACATCCCCACTCGCGAGCCACTCGACGCCAACCCACGCGGTGCTGTCGCTCCATGCCGGATGGCTCGCCTCGAGCGCCAGTACGGCGCCAATGACGAGCAGGCCGCCACCGGCGCGGCGCCAGCGGGCGGGGCGAAATGAGTTCAGCTCAATGGATCGGTAGAGCGGCATTCGCGGGGCTCCAGCGGGTATCGAAGTCGAGCACAACGCATCGATCGCGCCGCATTTTCGTCAGACACTCCCGGCACGCCCAAGTTCCTGTGTCGCAGGCCGTTAGAGCAAATCGAGCCGCTCCGGGAACAGGAGGTGGACTGACACCTGAAGCGGGCAGGATGGGCCAGTCGTGGCGAGCGGCACGCAGGTGGCAGACAATCTGTCCCGGGGCCTACCAGTCCCGGCCGTCGCCTCCGTTACCCTTGGGTCGCCGGCCTTCGTGCTCTGTCAGCTGTTGACGCTCCACCGACTCGAGCAGTTTCCGCGCCTCCTCTTCGCTCAATTCCTCCGCCGATTCCCCAGCCGCATCACCCGACCCGCCGCCGGCCATGGCTCCGATGGCCTGTTCCCGCTCGCCGTTCAGGCCTTCCTGGGTGCCACTACTCTGCCCTGCCAGCGCGCGGCCGCCGCGACCCGGGGACCCCGAGCTCTCCACTTCGTCGCGCTTCTTGAGGGCCAGCTCCAGATTCCAGCGCGCGTTGTCGTCATCGGGCGCAGCCAGCAGGGCCTCCTCGTACGCGGCGATGGCTCGGTCGTAGAAGTCGGCGGCCCGCTCCTTCGACGCCTGTCCGGCGCGGAACCAGGCGTTGCCCAGATTGAAGAGCGCAACGGTTCGGATCCCCGCTCCGGCTGGCCTCCCCGCCACCGCCTGATAGTGCACCGCCGCCTCCTCGAATCGGCTGACCCGATATCCCGCATTACCGGCGCCCAACTGGACCATGGGATTCTTCGACTGGGCCAGGGGTCCCTGGTAGAGCGCGTAGGCGTCTGGATAGCGGCTCTTGTGGTAGAGCCGCACTGCCCGCCGGAAGGGACCCGCCTCACCTCCACAGCCGACCATCACCAGCAGCAGCGCCGCAACCAGCGCGGGCGTGTCCCGGCGGGACCATCCGATGACGAAGAATGCCTCCAGCGTCAGGAAGAGTACCGCGAGACCGAGGGGCCATTGGAACAGTTCGACGTGCTGAGGCACTCGCTGGGTTCCGAGCGGACGTTCCGCCACCCGCCGGATTGCCGTGAGCAGTTCTTTCCGCGCACCGCGATCATCCCAGCGAGCGTAGGCTCCGCCGGACGTCTCAGTGATGCGACGGAGCGTCTTCTCGTCGAGCCGCGACTCGGCCGGGCGGCCGATGTTGTCGCGATGCCAGCGACTGGCAGAATCGCCCGGGGCGTTCGGGTCGGCGGGCACGAACCCGCCGGCGGGCGTACCGATGCCCAGGGCAAAGACCGGAATGTGCGCCTCGCCCAGCAGTTCGAGTGGACGGTCGAGATTGCCCTGGCTCCGCTCGCCGTCCGTCAGCAGCACGATGGCACGGTGACCGTCGCCGCCCTCGTGCTCGAAGACTGTGCGGCCCACGTCGAGAGCCGCGGAGAGGTCGGTGCTCGGATCGTCGATGGCGGTGGGTGAGGCGGCATCGAGGAAGCGGTCGAACACGGCATGATCGTTGGTGAGCGGCAACTGGAGGAACGCGGCGCCGCCAAAGATGACCAGCCCCACGCGATCACCCGGGAGCTGGTCCTCCAGATCCCTTGCCAGTGCCTTCGCGCGCTCGAGCCGGGTGCCGTCGGCGTCCTGCACCAGCATCGAGCGCGACAGGTCGAGCGCCACCAGCAGGTCACGTCCGGACCGACCGGAACGCGTGTCGCTCGCGCCACCCTGGGGGCGTGCGAGCGCGAGGAGCCCGGCGGCGAGAGCCGCGGTGCGAAGCAGTGCGCGCATCCGGCGGGCGCGCGCATCAATCTTCATTCCGGTGCGCGCCAGCACGGCGGGATCGCCCAGCGTCTGGATGGCTGCCGCGCGCGCCGCCTGGGCATGACGAATAAGCCAGGTCGCGGCAAATGGGAACAGCGCGAGCAGCAGAAGAAAGGCCGGGACGGCGAAGATCATGGAACCGTCCGCAGCCAGGTGGCCCCGAGCAGACCCTGCAGGCCCAGGAGCAGGAGTCCGACGCCGAGCACCGCCGGAAACAGTTCCCGGTGATCACGCACTTCGCGGATCGGTACCTCGGTGCGCTCGAGCGGATCAATCGCCCGCATGACGCTGTCGAGCGCCGCGGGATCGCTGGCGCGTGCAAAGGTGCCACCGGTGCGCTCTGCCACCCGGCGCAAGGTTTCCTCATCGCGTTTCGACAATTTTGCCGCCCGTGTCCGCACGCTCCAGACGCCGTTGAGGTCGTACGATGTCGTGTCGGCCGCGGTGAGCCCGATGGCGTGCACCCGTATACCAAGGGCCCGCGCCATCTCGGTGGCCTGGGGAAGCGTCGGTGACCCGGTGTTGTTGGCGCCGTCGGTGATGAGCACGACGGTGCTCGACGCCGCCGGGAGCTGCTTCAGCTGGTTGATGCTCACCGCCAGCGCCGTACCAATGGCGGTACCATCCGGCAGCTGGCCGATGTCCGTCAGGTCCAGCATGCGCCCGATCAGCGTCATGTCCGCCGTAAGCGGGGCCTGCAGGAATGCCTTGCCCGAGAAGATGACGAGCCCCACGAGATCGCCTTCGCGTCGCGCCACGAAGTCGCGCAGGGTAGAGCGTGCCACCATCAGCCGATTGCCGGGCTGGAAATCAGTGGCCTTCATGCTGCTCGAAATGTCGAGCGCCACGATGATGTTGCGGGAACGGAGGCGGACCTGCTCCTTGCCGGCATCGAGTTGTGGCCGCGCCAGTGCAAGCACGAGCAGCACCGCGCCGGAAAACTCGAGCCAGCGCGGCAACGGCGCCAGACGGGCGCGCGGTGTTCGGGGCAGGCCCTCGAGCACTCCGGCCGAGACCCATGCCACGGTACCGCCGCGGCTGTGCTCGCTGCGCCGGCGGAGCCAGAGTCGCAACAGCGGGACAAAGAGGAGGAGGAGCAGCCAGGGACTCGCGAAGCGCATCAGCCGTGCTCTCCAGGCGACGCCCAGCCATCGACCATCCTGCGTGCGGCCGCGGTGAATGCACGCGCAGTCCCGGCATCGGGCGAGACGCCAGCGAATTTGACGAGGTCGGCATCGCCGAAGACCCGCGCGGTGCCGTGCCAGGTGCCGTTCGACCGACGGGTGGCGAGCACGTGCAGCAATTCGGTAGAGGTCTGGGCCGCATGAACCTTGGGATCGATCGACGCCAGGTAATCCCGCATCACTCCCGCAATGGCCTCGTAATGTCGGGCCACATCTCCCCGCTCTGGCCAGCCTTCCTGCTCGATGCGGCTCAGCGCGGCACGCGCGATGTCAGCGGGTGTATCCGGGCCCGCGATCGTCACGGGAGCCGGGGCCGACGCCGGGCGGCGCACGAGGTGGCGGCGAGCCAGCCATAGAGCGGCCGCAGCGGCCGCAACCGCCGCAACGACAAGGAAGGGATCCACCTGCTGACCGGGCAGCTGGTCCCGGATGTCCTTCAGCGCGGGACTTCCAGCCGGGAGCGATGGCACCACGTCGACGTAGAGCGGCTCACTCTCCAGCGGGAAACCGCGATCGTCCGGCGTCGCTTTGACGATGACGCGCAGTGGCGGAATACGAAGGCGGCCGGTGCGCAGGAAGGCCATCTTCACGCTGCCAATGAGCAGAGTACGATCCTGCTGGTGTTGTAGCGAATCGACGCCGATTATCCGGGCACCATCGGGAAGCCCCTCCGCCGGCACCGGCACCGGGCTCGCCAGCGTCTGTTGCGGCCCGATGTGAATCCGGGCGCGCAGTACCACCAACTCTCCCAGCTTCACGCTGTCGCGGTCGAGCTCGAGGCCGAAATACTGTGCGTGTGCCCGCGCGGACGAGACAGCCAGCGCCAGCAGCGCGAGGAGCAGCCGGTGTGTCACGTGTTCAGCGCCGGGCTCGGCGACGGAAGAAGGCCACGAGTGGCTCTGCGAAGTCGCCGGACGCATCGAGACGAACCAGCTCGGATCCGCTGGCGTGCAGGTCGTGGGCCAGGGTTTCGTCGAAGCGGGCGCGGCGCTCGGCCACCATCTCGCGCACCGCGACGCTGGAGGCGTCCACCGTGACGATGACGCCGCTCTCGGGATCACGCAGCCGCACCAGGCCGACCGCCGGAAGCGCCTGCTCGATGGAGTCGCGAAGCTGCATGCAGATGACTTCATGCTTCCGCGCGAGGCGCGCGAGGGGCAGTTGGTAGCCTGAGGTGTAGAAGTCGGAGAGAATGACCAGCACCACACGGCGCGGGAGCAGCGGCTCGAGCGCGTCCAGTGCTGCGCCGAGGTCGGTGGTGGCGCCGTCAGCGCGGGCGGCAAGGAGCTCGCCCAGCACGCGCAGGGCGTGGCGGCGGCCCTTGCGTGGCGCCACCATGCGCCCCAATCCCCCACTGAAGAACGCCGCACCGACACGGTCGTTGGCGTGGGCGGCGGTGAGGGCGAGCACCGCCGCGACCTGCGCCGAAAGCTCCGATCGCGTGCGCCGCCGGCTTCCCACCTGGGCGGACGCGCTCTCATCCACCAGCAGGAGCATCGTAAGCTCCCGTTCCTCGTGGTGACGCCGCAGGTAAGTGACACCAAGGCGGGCGGTGACGCGCCAGTCGATGGTGCGCACATCATCGCCGGGCTGATATTCGCGCACATCCTGGAACTCGATGCCGCGGCCGCGGAACGCGCTCGCGTAGTCGCCCGCCGAGAGGTCGCGAACCAGGCGACGCGTCGCGAGCTCGAGTCGCCGCACCTCATCGGCGATCTCGTCGGTGATCATGGAACGGGAATCTGCCCCAGGATGCGCTCGACCATCTGGTCGGTGGTCACGTTGTCGGCGTCGGCGCGGTAGGTGGGGACGATACGATGTCGCAGCACGTCGGTGGCCACCGACTTGACGTCCTCGGGGAGGACGAACGCGCGACCGGCAAGGAAGGCGTGAGCCTTGGCCGCACGGATGAGATAGATGGCCGCCCGGGGCGAGGCACCAAACGCGATCAGCGGCTTGAGCTGGGCCAGCCCCGCATCGGCAGGCCGCCGCGTGGCCGCGACCAGGTCGAGGACGTACTCCTTGATGCGTCCGTCGACATGGACCCGCTCGACGCCCTTGCGCGCACGGAGGATGTCGTCGGCGTGGAGGACCGGCCTCGCAGTGGGAGGCGTACCGTCGGTCATCCGATCGAGCATGGCGCGCTCATCAGTGCGGGCCGGATAGGTCACAACCAGTTTGAACAGAAAACGATCGACCTGCGCCTCCGGCAGCGGATAGGTGCCCTCCTGCTCGATCGGGTTCTGGGTCGCAAGGACGAGAAAGAGTTCGGGAAGGTGAATCGTCTCGCCGCCGATCGTGACCTGGCGTTCCTGCATCGACTCCAGCAGGGCCGACTGGACCTTGGCCGGCGCGCGATTGATCTCGTCCGCCAGCAGGATGTTGGTGAAGATCGGGCCGCGCTGCACCGTGAACTCACTGGTGCGCTGATTATAGATCATCGTGCCGAGGAGGTCGGTCGGCAGCAGGTCGGGAGTGAACTGCACCCGGCGGCAATCCGCCTCGATCGTGGTGGCGATCGTCTTGACCGCGAGCGTCTTGGCGAGGCCGGGCAGGCCCTCGAGCAGGATATGCCCGTCAGCCAGGAGGCCGAGAAGCAGGCGCTCGAGCAGGATGTCCTGCCCGACCACGACCCGCTGTGCTTCGGCCAGGACGCGACGCACACCTTCGCTCTCGGCGGTGATTTCGTCGACGCGCGAGGCGGCGGAGCCCGCAGTGAAGGAGGCGAGCTCGGGGGACAGCGCGTCGGTCATTGGCCGGTACTCACTCGGAATCAGGGGACAGGAAGGAAAGGGGCAGGCGCCCGGCGGAGCAAGGGGTTCAGGCGTCCTTGAGCCTGTACCCCACACCGGGCTCGGTGATCAACAGTCGTGGCCGCGCGGGATCCGGCTCGATCTTGTGCCGGAGCTGGGTCACGTAGACGCGAAGCGCCTGGGTCTGGGTGGCGGTGTGCGCTCCCCAGACCTCGAGCAAGCAGTTGCCGGTGGGTGAGGACCTTGCCCGCATGCTTCACCAGTACTGCGAGCAGCTTGTACTCGGTGGGCGTGAGGTGCACCTCGCTCCCTCCCACCATCACTGTGCGGCGGGCGAGGTCGACGCGCAGTGCGCCGGCCTCGAAGAGTTGCGGCACCTCGCCGCCGCTCGCCTGGTGACGCAGTGCCACCCGCATGCGCGCCAACAGCTCGCCCACGCTGAACGGCTTGGTGAGGTAGTCGTCGGCACCGGCATCCAGGGCGGCGATCTTGTCTCCCTCCTGGCCCCTGGCCGAGAGCACGATGATCGGTGTCGTCGTCCATTCGCGAAGCTGGCGGGTCGCATCGAGTCCGTCCCCATCTGGCAGGCCCAGATCGAGGAGGATCACGTCGGGATTGCGGCCGGCAGCCTGGGCCAGGCCCTCGCGCATGGTGCCCGCCTCGATGAGGGTATAGGAGTGAGTTCCCAGCGCAGCCCTGAGGAAGCGACGCATGGCCGGTTCATCCTCGACCAGGAGGACCAGCGGGCCCTCGGTCAAAGGGCCTCCTCCTCGATCAGATCCTCGGCCGCCGCGCCGAGGCGGGGGCCCGTCCGGCGGAATGGTGAACCGCAGCAGCGTTCCGCCGCCCGGCCGGTGCTCGGCCCAGATGCGGCCTCCGTGCGCCAGCACGATCCCGCGGCAGATGGCGAGGCCGAGTCCCACCCCGCCAACGGTGTCGCCCTGCGGTGCGCGGTAGAACTTCTCGAAGATCTTCAACTCGTCGCCTGACGGGATGCCAGGCCCGCGATCGGCCACGGTCACCGTCACCTCGCCATCGCGCGCAGTGGCTGAGATCTCGATGGGGCTGCCAGCCGGCGTGTACTTGGCCGCGTTCTCGAGGAGGTTGATGAAGACCTGTTCCATGAGGATGTCGTCCACCGAGACCGGCGGCAGGTCATCGGGAAAGCTGGTCGTGACCGGATGGCCCGCCAGCCGTGCGTCGAGCCGGATGAGCGCAACGCCAACCACCTCTTCGAGCGGCACCCATTGCTTCTGCACGGTGAGTGCGCCGCTTTCCACCCTGATCATGTCGAGCAGGTTGGCGACGAGGCGGGTCATCCGGCGCGATTCCTCGAGAATCGTCTCGGCCAGTTCCCGCCGGGTGTCCTCAGAGAGTGCCGAGTCCTCTTCCAGCAAGCTGCTCGCCGCACCCTCGATGCTGCCGAGCGGGGTGCGAAGGTCATGGGACAGCGAGCTCAGCAGGGTGGTGCGGAGGCGCTCGGCCTCCACCTCCAGGCGGCTGGCCTGGTTCCGCTCGGCGAGGGCGGAGCGCTCGAGCGCCACGGCGGCCTGGCGCACGAACGACTCCAGCTGCTGCCGGCGTTCCGGGTCCACGACGTCCTGGGCGTCGAGCGGTTCCACCCGCACCACGCCGAATACCCGGTCCGAGGCCTGCAGCGGCAGGTACAGCGCGGGCGAGGCGGGAAGGGTGCTCGTGCCGAGGCCGGCCATCTGCCCGTGCTCGAAGGCCCAACGCGCGACGCCGTCGCTCCCGAGTTCGCTGGCATCGCCCAGCAGGAACACGACGCGGCCGGCGAAGGCGTCCTCGATGTGGTGCGTCGCAGCGGCGGTGATCTCGGACGGCTCGCGGGCGGCGGCCATCTCGCGGCTGAGCGCGAACGCGCTCGCAGTGCGCTGCTCCCGGGCCCGTGACGCATCGGCCTGCTCACGGATCCGTCCGGTGAGCCGGCTCATGATGATGGCAATGGCCAGCATCATCCCGAACGTGAGTGTGTACGTGATGTCGTGGACGGCGAAGGTGTAGTATGGCGGTACGAAGCAGAAGTCGAAGAGGGCGATGCTGAGCACCGAGGCGAGGAGCGCCGGGCGCTGCCGCACGCGCAACCCCACGACCACCGCCGCCAGCAGATAGAGCATGGCAATGTCCGTGGTGCTGAGCACCGACCGGAGGGCGAGTCCGACCGCCGTGGCCAGGGCGACGACACCGACAGCCCAGGCATACTGTGCCACCGGCGGCGGACGCCGGAACGGCGCCGGCGGCGACGTGTCGTCCGCGTCGCCGGTAATCACGAACACGTCGATGCTGCCACTCTTCTCCACGAGCGCGTCGAGCAGGGACCCGCGAAGCCGGGCGCGAAGTCCCTCCCGCTGAGGCTTCCCGACGATGAGCCGCGTGACGTTGCGTTCCTGCGCCCAGGCCATGATCTCGTCCGCCACGCTTGCCCCGCTCAGCGTGATGGTCTCGCCACCGAGTTCCTCGGCGAGTCGGAAAGCGCGGACCACGGCCTCTCGCGCGGCCTCGCCCACCTTGCCGGGCACTTCCACGAACACGGCGGTCCAGGGCGCCTGCAGCCGCTCGGCCATGCGGCGGGCGGCGCGAATGAGCCGCAACGCGGATGGATCCGGCCCGATGCAGACGGCCAGGCGGTCGCTCGCAGCCCAGGTGTCACGGATGCCCTGGCTCCGCATGTACCCGCGCATCTGGGCATCGACCCGGTGCGCGGTCTGCCGCAGGGCCAGCTCGCGCAGGGCGATGAGATTGCCCTCGCGGAAGAACCGTTCGAGCGCCCGACTCGCCTGGTCGGGCAAGTACACCCGGCCCTCCCGCAACCGCTGCAGCAGGACGTCGGGGGAGACATCGACCAGCTCGATTTCGTCGGCCCGCTCGAGCACGGCATCGGGCAGCGTCTCGCGCACGGTGACGCCGGTGATCTGCGCCACCACATCATTGAGGCTCTCGACGTGCTGCACGTTGAGCGTCGTGTAGACATCGATGCCGGCATCGAGCAGTTCGAGCACGTCCTGCCAGCGCTTGCCGTGCCGGCCGCCGGGGGCGTTGGTATGGGCCAGCTCATCCATGAGAATGAGCCCCGGCTTCCGCGCAAGCGCAGCGTCGAGGTCGAACTCCTGCAGTACGCTGCCCTTGTAGTCGACTGCACGACGCGGAAGGATGGTGAGGCCCTCGGTGAGGCGCGCGGTCTCGCTCCGGCCATGGGTCTCGACCACGCCGACCACGACGTCCACGCCCTCGGCCTGACGCGCGCGCGCGGCCTCGAGCATGGTGTAGGTCTTCCCCACGCCCGGGGCCGCGCCAAAGAACAGTTTCAACCGGCCACGCTGTTGCCGCGCCTCCTCGTCGCGCACGAGGGCGAGGAGGGCATCGGGATCGGGCCGGCGCGGATCACTCATCCATTGGAGAATAACCCCCGCGCGGCGGAGCGGTCATCTTGCCGCTAGAACTGGTAGGTGGCCCCGACGCCGATCGAGGGCTGGGTGCTCGTTGGGTCGGTGACCTCGCCGTAGTCATCCAGGCTGGAGAAGTCGACGCGGAACTCCGGCCGGATGGTCGCCTTGGGGAAGACATGGATGTTGAGCGTCGCCGTCACGCTGCCCGCCTTGCGGGCGTCGGCCACCGGGTAGCCGAGCACCCCGGACGTGCGCACGCCGTTCGCGTCGTCCATGTAGTCGCCCCGCAACGCCAGGTTGAGGGTGGCCGAGAGGTCCTGCACGAACCACACGCCCCCGCCCCACCAGGTCGCGTTCTCGTTGGGATCGGGCAGCAGGCCCTCTTCCGCGCCGTAGTCGAACTGGGCGACAATCGTCGTCTTGGACCCCACCTTGAAGGTGCCCAGCCCCTCGAAGCCATAGCGCAGGTTGTCGTTGTTGTCGGCCTGCTCCGGGCCCACGAAGCCCAGCAGCCCGATGGTCACCGCCGGGCTGGGCGTGAGCCCCAGCCGGCCCATGAACGACAGCGCGCTGTTGTTGTCCACCACCACGTCCCAGCCGTTGATGATCCGGAGCTGGGCATCGACCTTGGGCCCGAACTTGAAGTCCACCCCCAGCCCGGTGTTGGTGAAGTTCTCCAGGTAGATGAACTGGTTGCCCACGTCGAGGTTGGGATCGATCACATCGTCGATCACCTCGTAGCCCATGATCGTCCACATCTTGCCCAGCTTGAACTGGATCCAGTGATCGGCCCCCCCGGTCGGCACGTTGAGCACGACGTAGGCCTCGGTGAGGTCCCCGTTGCTCCCGAGGTTGAACCCGGCCGACTGGGTGACGGCGGCGTCCTGGCCGAAGAGGAGCTCGATGCGGGCGCCGGCATCGAGCTTCCCGGTGTCGACCGGCTTGGTGATGCCCGAGCTCCGCGGCGTTGATCATGAACTGCTTCTGGTAGCGGTCGTAGAACCGCCCCACCAGGAGGTTGTCCGTGGCCGCAAACGAGTAGGTGAAGGTGGACGTCACGTAGCCGGTGAGGTAGAGCGGCAGGGCCCCGAGCTTGAGGCCAGGTGTCGGCTCCGCCGGCCCGGCGGCGGTATCCGCCTTTGCCGCACTGTCGGGCTTGGCGACTTCCTGCGCCGCCAGGGCGTTGACGCCGAACGCACTCAATACCATGGTCACGCCAACTACCGATCGAAGATTTCGGGCCATCATGGTGTCCAAACCGCCTCCGCAAGACTGTGAGAACGCGCGCCGCCATGGCGCAGGGGAGCGCCGCACCAGGTCACGGGCGCGGGGGCACGACACTGTCGAGCGCAATGTTCAGCGTCAGCACGTTGACCCGCGGCTCACCGAGAACTCCGAACGTACGATCCTCTGTGTGCGCGGCAACGAGCTGTTGAACCTGTGCTTCGGGCAGGCTGCGGGCACGCGCAATGCGCGCGACCTGATATGCCGCCGCGGCCGGAGTGACATGGGGGTCGAGCCCACTGCCGGAAGCGGTAACGAGATCAACGGGCACCGGCGCCGTGTTCGTGGGATCGGCGGCACGCAGCGCGGCGACGCGATCGGTCACCGCCTGGGACAGGGCCGGGTTGGAGGGTCCGAGGTTGGAACCGGAGGAGGCCGCACCGTTGTAGGCAGGCCCCGTGGCCGACGGGCGGCCCCAGAAGTACCCGGCGCTGGTGAACGCCTGCCCGATGAGGGTAGAGCCCCGAACCTGGTCCCCCTCGCGGATCAGGCTCCCGCCTGCCTGGGTGGGGAAGAGCACCCGGGCGCCGGCGGTCACGGCCGCCGGATATGCGACCCCGGTCAGCAGGGTGAAGGCACCGAGCATCACGAGCGCCGGACGGAGTTCAGTGAAAGCGGACATGGAACGACTCCTTACACCGCCCCAAAGGCGGTAAGCAGCATGTCGATGAGCTTGATGCCCGGGAAAGGAAGGACGAGCCCGCCCAGTCCGTACACGAGCAGGTTGCGCCGCAGCACTGCCCCCGCACCCATCGGTCGGTACTTCACGCCCTTGAGGGCCAGCGGAATCAGCGCCGGGATGATCAGCGCGTTGAAGATGATGGCGGAGAGGATGGCGCTCGACGGCGTGGAGAGGCGCATGATGTTGAGCGCGGCCAGCGCGGGATAGGTGGATGCAAAGGCGGCCGGGATGATGGCGAAGTACTTGGACACATCGTTCGCGATGCTGAAGGTGGTGAGCGAGCCACGGGTCATGAGCATCTGCTTCCCGGTCTCCACCACCTCGATGAGCTTGGTGGGGTTGGAATCGAGGTCCACCATGTTTCCCGCTTCCTTCGCCGCCTGTGTCCCCGAGTTCATCGCCACGGCCACGTCGGCCTGGGCCAGTGCCGGTGCGTCGTTGGTGCCGTCGCCGCACATGGCCACGAGACGGCCGCCGGCCTGATACTCCCGAATCAGCTTGAGCTTGTTCTCCGGGGTGGCCTGAGCCAGGAAGTCATCCACGCCGGCCTCGGCTGCGATGGCCGCGGCGGTCAACGGGTTGTCGCCGGTGATCATGACGGTCTTGATGCCCATGCGACGCAGCTCACCGAAGCGTTCCTTGATTCCCCCTTTCACCACGTCCTTGAGGTGAATGACACCCAGGACCTCGTTGCCGTCAGCGACCGCCAGGGGCGTACCGCCGCCTTTCGCGATGTCGTTGACCGCTGACTGAAGCGCAGCCGGCATGGAGCCGCCGGAGGAACGCACGTGCGTCTCGATGGCATCGACCGCACCCTTCCGGATGCGACGTCCGTCGAAATCCACGCCGCTCATCCGGGTCTGCGCGGTGAAAGGCACGAACTGGGCGCCGTGGCTCGCGAGATCGCGCTCGCGCAGGCCAAAACGCTCCTTGGCGAGCACGACGATGCTGCGTCCCTCGGGCGTCTCGTCGGCAGAGGGAGGCGAGCTGGGCCGCGTCGGCGAGCCGCTCGGGCGTGATGCCCGGCGCGGGGATGAGTGCCGTCGCCTGCCGATTGCCCAGCGTGATGGTGCCGGTCTTGTCGAGCAGGAGCACGTCGACGTCGCCGGCCGCCTCGACCGCGCGGCCCGACATGGCGATGACGTTCTTCTGGATCATGCGATCCATGCCCGCGATGCCGATGGCGGAGAGCAGCGCACCAATGGTGGTGGGAATGAGGCTCACGAGGAGCGCCACCAGCACGGTGAGCGTGATCGGCGTGCCCTGCCCCGCGACCTGGACACTGAAGATCGAGAATGGCAGCAGGGTGACGGTGACGATCAGGAAAATGATCGTCAGCGCGGCCAGGAGGATGTCGAGCGCGATCTCGTTCGGCGTCTTCTGCCGCTTGGCCGCCTCGATCAGGTTGATCATCCGGTCGAGGAAGGTCTCGCCCGGGTTGGTGCTGATCCGGATGATGAGGCTGTCGGAGAGGACCCGGGTTCCGCCGGTCACGGCGCTTCGGTCGCCACCGGCCTCGCGGATGACGGGCGCACTCTCGCCCGTAATGGCGCTCTCGTCGACACTCGCGACTCCCTGCACGATTTCCCCGTCGCCGGGGATCACCTCACCCGCGGCCACGATGACCAGGTCGCCTTTTCTGAGGGCGCTGCCGGCCACGGCCTCGATCTCCTTGAGGTCATCCGGATCCTTGAGCCGCCGCGCCAGAACCGTCTGGCGGGTCTTGCGCAGTTCGGCCGCCTGGGCGCGGCCCCTGCCCTCCGCCATGGCCTCGGCGAAGTTGGCGAACAGCACCGTGAACCAGAGCCACACCGAGATGGCGAGGATGAACCAGGGGCTCTCATGGCCCGGGCGCGCGAGCGCCGCGACGAAGAGCACGGTGGTGAACAGGCTTCCCACCGCCACCACGAACATCACCGGATTCCGGAGCAAGTGGCGAGGGGTGAGCTTGCGGAACGAATCCCCGATCGCGGTTATGACGATCTCGCGATCGAACAGGGAGCGAGGGGCATGCGTAGTCATCGCGGGCTACCTGGCAAAAAGCTGGAAGTGCTCGACGATCGGGCCGAGCGCGAGCGCCGGAACGAAGGTGAGCGCACCGACGAGCAGGACAGTGCCGACCAGCAGGCCGGCAAACAGCGGAGTGTGCGTCGGCAGTGTGCCCGCCCCGGCGGGGACCAGTTTCTTCCGGGCGAGCGCGCCGGCGATCGCGAGCACGGGAATGGCGAGCCAGAAACGTCCGACCCACATGCAGATGCCCAGCAGCAGGTTGTAGAAGGTGGAGTTGGCGCCCAGTCCGCCAAACGCGCTGCCGTTGTTCCCGACGGCGGACGTCACCCCGTACAGCGCTTCGCTGAAGCCGTGGGCCCCCGGGTTGAAGATTCCGGCGCGTCCTGCGACGGTACTGACCGCCAGCGCGGTGCCGAAGAGGATCATCATGGCGGGAATCAGGATGACGAGCGAGGCCATCTTCACCTCGTAGGCCTCGATCTTCTTGCCGAGATACTCCGGTGTACGACCCACCATGAGTCCCGCGATGAACACGGCGATCAGGGCGAAGACCAGCATGCCATAGAGACCCGACCCCACCCCGCCGAACACGACCTCACCGAACTGGATCAGCCACATCGGAACGAGGCCGCCGAGCGGGGTGAAGCTGTCGTGCATGGCGTTGACCGAGCCGTTGGACGCCGCCGTGGTGGCGGAGGCCCAGATGGCGGAGTTGACGATTCCGAAACGGGTTTCCTTGCCCTCCATGTTCCCGCCGGCCTGCAGCGCCGATGGCGCCTGGTCGGCTCCGGCCGCCTCGAGCACCGGCGTGCCGCGCTGTTCCGACGCGGTGGCTCCGATCGTCAGCGGCACCAGAATGATGGTCATCGCGGCCAGCAGCACCCAGCCCTGTCTCCGGTCCTTCACCATCCGGCCGAACATCTCGCAGAGCGCGGCCGGGATGATCAGGATCGCCAGCAGCTCGAGGAAGTTGGAGATCGGCGTCGGGTTCTCGAACGGATGCGCCGAGTTGGCGTTGAAGAAGCCGCCGCCATTGGTGCCCAGCTGCTTGATGGCGATCTGGCTGGCGGCCGGCCCCACGGCGATCGTCTGCTGCGACACCACCGTCGTATCCGAGGTCCGCAGCGGTTCGACCAGCTCGGCGACCGGGTAGGCACCCCACGTCTGCACCACCCCCTGCGAGACGAGCAGCTAGGGCCCACACGAACGCGAGCGGCAGCAGCACGTAGAGCGTGGAACGGGTCAGGTCCACCCAGAAGTTGCCGATCGTGCCCTTCTCTGCCCGGGCAAAGCCGCGAACGAGGGCGACGACAACCGCGATGCCGGCGGCGGCCGAGACGAAGTTCTGGACACCGAGTGCCAAGGCCTGAGTCAGGTAGCTGAGGCTGCTTTCGCCGCCGTAGGCCTGCCAGTTGGTATTGGTGGCGAAACTGACGGCGGTGTTGAACGCCAGGGCCGGGCTCACCGCGCCGAACCCTGCGGGATTGGCCGGGAGGAAGCCCTGGACCCGTTGCAGCAGGTAGACCACCGCAAAGCAGGCGGCGGAGAACACGAGGAGCGCCGTGGCGTAGCGCTGCCACGTCATCTCGTCGTCTTCCGCGACGCCGGCCAGCCGGTACAAGCTGCGCTCGAGCGGCCGTCCCACTCGGGTAAGCCAGGTGGGCTCGCCCGACATGACCTTTGCCATGAACTGGCCCAGCGGAATCGCGAGGGCCAGCAGCACGAAGAAGTACAGGGCGATCTGAATCCAGTCGTTGGCCGTCATGTCAGCGACTCCGGCTTGAGCAGCGCGAAGAGCAGGTAGCCGAGGAGCGCCACGGCGATGATGGCGGCGAGTATGTAAAGTCCGTTCATGCGATCCCCCTAGAGCTTCGCGCAGAGGCGGATGAGCCCGGCTGTCGCGACCACCAGCAATGCGAGAACTCCAACCATCAACAGGTCCACCGACGCCTCGAGGTTGAGTGACGGGGGAATCGTATGGTGCTGGGCGTTTGGGAGGGGTGAGGAACCCGGCGGTGCGTATTAAGGAAGTGTTAGGCCGAGCAACGTGAGGAGGAACTGCGCGCGGAGAAACCAGCCGTGGATCACGGAAGCCGACTGGGTGACACATCGTGAGCCCCGGCCCGGTTGCTTCGAGGCCGCGGTCCGCCTAGCGTTCGCATACGTTCAGGGCCGGTTCGGAGGCCCCACAACCGGTTCCAGAATGGAGCGCCATTGAAGGACGAACGGGACATCACCGAGTTGGTTGTCGAACCGCCGAGGGCACTCCCCCCGGCGGTTCCCGTCTGGCTGTGGCCTGCGGTCATGCTCGCGCTCACCGCCCTGGCCTTTGCAGGGGCGCACTGGCGGCCCTCCCACTCGCGCCTCTGGCTGTTCCTGCCGTACTCGTTCGTGGGAAATTCCCTGGCGCCGCTGCCCTACGATCCGGCCGTGGTCTACCTCGGTCCGCTGTACCCATTGTGGCTGATCGTGCTGGTCGGCACCGTCGGCACGGTCATCATCGAGTACTGGAACATGGAGTTGCTGGCCCGGCTCCTGTCGCGCGAGGGAACGCGCGGGTTTCGCGGACATCGCATCACCGGCTGGGCACTGTACTGGTACCGCAAGGCGCCCTTCTGGACCCTGGTGAGCACGTGCATCCTGCCGATCATCCCGCACTATCCGATGCGCTTCCTGGCAACGCTCGATAACTACCCCATGTGGAAGTACCAGGGGTCGGTGATTCTTGGGCGTGGGGCGCGTTATGCATTGCTGGCTGCGCTCGGTATCGCGATCAAGGTGCCGCCGGTGATCCTCTTCAGCCTGGGGCTCCTGTTCCTCGGCATCATGATCTTCAAGATGCGGCAGATGAATCGTGCTGCCATCACAGTCGGACCAGGCGTTCCTATCGCCACCATTCCGACACCGGTGGAGACGCCATGAGGCGCGCCTTTCTCGTCCTTGTGGACGGGCTGCGCCCCGAGATCGCGGAGACGGAGATGGCGGCGGGACGGCTGCCCAACCTCGCCGCACTGACGGAGCGAGGCACGCGTTCCCGAGCCGTGAGTGTCTTCCCCACCACGACCAGCGTGGCGTACCTGCCGTTTCTCACCGGCTGCTTCCCCGGCACCTGCAACATTCCATCGATCCGCTGGCTGGATCGCGCGGCATACCGGGGACGCTGGTGGAGGGACCGCGCTGCCGTGCGAAGCTACTGCGGCTACCAGGCCGGCATGCTGGATAGCGACATCAACCCTGACGTGCAGACGATCTTTCAACTGGTGCCGGAAAGCCTCGGCATTTTCACGATGATCACGCGCGGCCTCACCCGGGACCGCGATCCGGCACAGGGCGCGCGCAAATTCGTCGGCTCACTGGCGCACTACGTGGATTGTTACGGCCTGCTGGACAATCGCGCCGCAAAGGAATTGCTCGCGGCCGCTGATGCGCCGTGGCGATTCGTGTTTACCCAGTTCCCGGCGGTAGATGGTTACACCCACGGCGGGGCGCCTGACGCGCGTGGGGTCCTGAAGTCGCTCCGCTTCATCGACCGCGCGATCGGGCGGGTGATTGCGCGGCTGGACAAGAAGGGCGAGCTGGACGACACGCTGTTCGTGCTGGTGAGCGATCACGGAGCCACCGAGATGCACACGCATCTCGAGCTGGCCCACTGGTTCATCTCTCGCGGGGTCCCGACCCTGCACCATCCGGTACTGTGGACCCGGAATCCCCGCGCCGCAGTGATGGTGGCTGGCAATGCTTTCGCATCGATCTATGCGCGCCCTGGCGTACCACGCGATCGCCGCTGGAGCATGGAGGAGCTGCGTCGTCCCGAGGCCTTCGGCACCGATCACGACATTGTTGCGGCGCTGGTCCGCGAAGCGGCGGTTGCGTTCGTGGCGGGCCAGGACGGGGATGGAAACGTGAGAGTTGCTTCGTCGACCGGTGAGGCGATCATCACGCAGGAGCGGGAATTGATCCGCTATACGCTGCTCTCGGGCGATCCGCTGGAGCTTGGAAGATCCTTTGCGGGAGACCGAGAAGAGTGGCTCGAGCGCACCTTCGATGCGGCGTTCCCGGATGCGGCGGTGCACCTGCTCGACCAGTTCTCCACGCCGCGAGCCGGCGATCTCGTGGTGGCGGCACGCGAAGGGTACGACTTCCGCGACCGGTTCGAGATACCGGAACATAAATCGGGGCACGGAAGCCTGATCCGTGCCCACATGCATACGCCTCTCTGGACTAACCGGCCATTGCCGGCTGGGCCGATGCGCACCGCAGACGTATTTCCCGCATTGTTGGACTGGCTGGATGTGCCGGTCCCGGAGGGCATCGACGGGCGCGCGATATGGCAGCCGGGTCGCGCGGTGCGCGAGCTTCCCGCTCGCCGCCAGCGCGCGGAAACGCAGCCCGCGCGCTAGTTCCGCTCGAGCAGTTCCCGGGCGCTGCCAAGGCGCTCGCCCCGCATCTCCTCCCAGGCGGCAGTGGCGGCTACAACCCGGTCGCGCGGTACCGACGCGGTCGGACCGAGCACCTGCACATCCTGCATGACTCCCAGCGATTCCTGCAGCACCCGCAGCCGCTCGAGTGCCGGCAGCCAGTCGGCACCGAGCACCTTGGCCATCGTTTCCAGCTGGTAGCGCACCTGCTTGATCCGCCGCCGGAGTTGGTGCAGCAATTCGGCGGTGGTATGGTCGTCGTAGATGGGATCCGGTGCGCGCAGGCCGCCATCGGAGTCGGGGACGAGCGTCAGCCCCCACGCCGGATGAAGCTCCACTGCTGCCACCCGGGAGCGGAGGCCGGGGATTACCACGGTCACGGGCGTGTCTTCATCCACGCTGAAGGCGGGCGACTGGTCCCAGCGTCGAAGGGAGCGCAGCATGCCTCGGATCCGGGCGCTCCCCAGCCGCTCGGCCACCCGGTAGGCCTCGCGCCGACGGCGACGCTCCAGGCGCTTCAGGTCGCTGCGCGCCTCGTCGTCCTCGGGTGTCGCCATGATGGCCTCGAGCGCCACATCCTGGTCACGAAGGTCGGCGAGATCGTGGCCGGTGCGTCGGAGGTCGCGGTCGGCCAGGCGGCGCGGCAGGACCAGAACCGGGCGGAACAAGGTGAGCACCGCCCGCAGGCGCCTCAGCGCCACCCGCAGGTCGTGCAGCGACTCGGCGTCCTGGCGTTCGAGGAAGCGGCGGCGGGCGCGGCGGAACTTACGGCCGACCTCCGAAGTGGCGGCGTGGGCCGCGGTTCCGGCGGTGGGGGGACCCGGCGGCGCTGGGGGCTCTGTCGGTTCCTGAACTGGTTCGGCGGTAGCGGTCATGTCACGATGATACCCCGGGAATGTCACTTCGCTAGAGCGTTTCCGCCCGGTTGCGTAACAGCCCACCCTGAGCGACTTTTCTGCCCCTTACAGCACCCGGGTCCGTAGCTCAGCTGGATAGAGCGCTTGCCTCCGGAGCAAGAGGTCGCGCGTTCGAATCGCGCCGGGCCCATCGAGCTTATCAGTTGCCTCGTCATCACTTACTGATGTGCGAGGCAATTTCGTTCTCATGCCAGCGTCCTGGACTAACGAATTCATGGGCAGGTTCATGAGGCGGATTCCCCGTCTCTCGAAACAACGGATCCCGTTTCGAGCCCTTCCAGAAGTGTCACTCGCGACATTGGCAGCGGCGGCGCCATCGTCCGCATCCGTCGGCGGTGCAGCGAGCGATGGCGCAACCGGTGCGTCGATCGGGATTCGCCAGCAGGTGAGCTGCCATACCTTGCGGCATTCCTTCTCCACTCGCCTATTGGGAGTGGGGTACACATCGGGAGGGGAGAGGGGGCTGCTGGGGCATCGGGACCTGGCCACGACAATGAACTATCACCCATGTCCTGCTGAATGATGCGCGCGGTCTTCGGGGACGTGTGAAGCAGCCCCCCGGAGTGGAGCAGGAGTGAATCATGAAGGCAAGGATCGATCTCACAGCTGTCCTGCTCGTTGGCGCTGTGGTGGCAGTCACGGCGTGCGGTGGCGACAAGCCGGCGCAGAAGGCGGAGCCAATCGAGGAGGTCGCGACTCCACTGCCGCCCTCCGACCTCGAAACCCAGCTGCCGCCGTCGGTGCGCGAGGCCGTGCTGAAGCCGTATACCGGTGACCTCGACGAGCTTGTCAAGCGCCGGGCCGTGCGGATCGGCGTGACGTTCAATCGCACGTTCTATTTCATCGACAGGGGCGTGCAACGCGGCATCGCGTACGAGTACGGCCAGCTCATGGAGGAGCGGCTCAACAAACACTTCAAGACCGGCACCGGCAACAGGATCCACGTGATCTTTTTCCCGCTGCCGCGCGAGATGCTGCTTCCGGCGCTCATCGACGGCAAGGTGGACCTGGTTGCGGCGCAGGTCCCGGTGACGCTCGAGGCGGAGAAGCACGTCGCCTTCAGCGATCCCACCCGGATGAACGTGAACCAGATCCTGGTCACCGGTCCCGGCGCGCCGGCGATTGCCTCCATTGAGGATCTGTCAGGCAAAGAAGTCTTCGCCCGCCAACTAGGCGGTTACTACCAGAACCTGCTCGCGCTCAACGAGAAGTTCAAAGCCCAGGGCAAGCCGCCGGTGATGATTCAGGAAGCCCCGCCGAACCTGGAGGACGACGACCTGCTCGAGATGGTGAACGCCGGCCTGATCCCGGCCGTTGTGGTCGACGACTATCTCGCAGCTTTCTGGAAGAAGATCTTTCCGGACCTCGTCGTCCACGACAGTATTGCGCTGCACACCGGCGGTACCCTCGCCATCGCCGTCCGCAAGGACAACCCGCAGCTGCTCGCCGCCCTGAACACCTTCATGGGCAAGTATGGGCTGGGAACGCCCTTCGGCGACCGGGTGGAGCGGCAATACCTCGTCAACGCGACCTACGCGAAGCGCGCCACGTCCGAGCAAGGGCGCAAGACGTTCCTGGCGGTCGTAGATCTCTTTCGGAAGTACAGCAACCGGTACAAGGTGGACTTCCTTATCATGGCCGCGCAGGGATTCCAGGAGTCCCGGCTCAATCAGAACGCCAGGAGCCAGGTCGGTGCCATCGGCATCATGCAAATCATGCCGGAAACCGGCGCGTCACTGAAAGTCGGCGACATCACGCAAATCGAGCCGAACATCCATGCCGGGGTCAAGTACATGCGCACCGTGCGGGACACGTACTTCGAGAGCGAGCCGATGGACGACCTGAACAAGGCGCTGTTTACCTTCGCATCGTACAATGCTGGTCCGGGCCGGGTTCGCCAGCTGCGGAGGGAGGCCGAGAAGCGCGGACTGAACCCGAACGTCTGGTTCGGAAACGTGGAGCAGATCGCATCCGAGCGCATTGGGCGCGAAACCGTGACCTACGTCGCCAACATTTTCAAGTACTACATCGCATACCGGCTCGTCGTTGAGGAGATGGAGCGCCGGGAGTCAGCCAAGGCGACGTTGAAAGCGCAGTAGGGCGCCGGGCCCATCCGGTAACACCCGTCCGCATCAGCACTTCGATGCGCGACGGGTTTCTGTTATTTCGGGTTCGTGGCCCACACGCTGAGCTCCGGGATGAAACCCCGGTCCTCCATGGTCAGCATCGCCACGACCGCATGGGCGATGTCGGCTCCCCGAAGCTTGGATGGGTTGTCCTGCTGCGCATGGCCGGCCCGCTGGGCAAACTCGGTCACGACCTCGCTCGGGTTGAGCAGCATGACGCGGACGTTGTGGGTCCGGAGCTCAGCCCGCCACACCTCGCTGAGCCCGCGAAGGGCGAACTTGGTGGAGGCGTAGGCGCTGCTGCCGGCACCGCCGCGCAACCCCGACGTGGACGAGATGTTGATGATGTCGCCGTATTGCTGTTGCACGAAGTGCCGGGCCGACTCGCGTGCCACGATCGTGGCACCCAGCACATTCACCTCCCAGACACGACGCATGTCGTCGACCGTGGTGTCGACCAGCGGTGCGAAGACGCCAATTCCCGCGTTGTTCACCAGCACGTTATAGCCGCCGAGGGCCTCGATCGTGCGACTGACCATGCGCACCGCGTCGGCTTCGACGCTCACGTCGCCCTGAATCGCCGTGGCGCCGAGTGTTGTTGCCGCCTGCTTCAGCCGGGCTCCGTCGCGTCCGGAGATGGCCACTTGCCCCCCGCGGGCGATCAGTGCGCTCGCTATCTCGTAGCCGATACCGGAGCTGCCACCCGTCACCAGGACCTTCGCATCACTGAGCTGCATATGTCCCCCTGTCCCCTACGGCATATTGAGCGTCCAGCGTGATACCCCAACAATCGCACCGGGGGGGCTCTTGAGCACAAGGGACAGGTCGATAACGGTCGGCGGCTGGTCACTCATCACTGCGGCCCTGCTGTTCAATCCATCACGGGATTGTTCGACGGGCTGAGTTCGTTCCTGGGGAACTACCTGGGCGAGTTCGTGGGCGAACTGGCGCTCAACCTGTTCTTCCTGTTCTCGGCCCTTGGTTCCGGAAGAACGAGGCTTACCCGCGCTGGGTGGGCACGGCTGGCGTGATCGCGGCGGTCGCAGGCCTGATTGCGATGTGACGGAACGTGACACCGGCAGTCGCGATTGTGGCGGAGGTGAACAACTACATCCTGCCGGTCTGGATGATTGTGATGGGCGGGGTACTGATCCGGGGACCCCAACGGTAGTCGGGGTCCGGGCGTAGGTATCTCGACAGCCAATCCGATACTGCCGCGCCGAACCTGGGAACCTGACCATGCATGCACACGATCACGAGGACGATTTCGGGGGACTGCACAAGGACCTGACTCTGGTAGGGTCCGCCATGAAACGGCGGGACGTGCTGCGGGTGATGTTCGGCGCAAGTGTCGGCGCCGGTGTGCTCCAGCTGCTCGGCTGCGGCAGCGGCAACAGCGTCACCGACCCCAACAACACTGGCGGCGACGGGTGCACCGCCGCCATTCCGGAGGAAACCGCCGGCCCGTACCCCGGCGATGGCTCCAACGGGCCGGACGTGCTTGCGGAGACAGGCGTGGTACGGCGGGACATCCGCTCGAGCTTCGCGGGCCTGAACGGCACCGCCGAGGGGATCGCGTTGACGGTGACCCTCACGATCATCTCGGCGAACAGCTGCGAACCGCTGGCAGGTTACGCCGTGTATCTGTGGCACTGCGATCGCGCGGGGCGCTACTCGCTCTACTCGTCGGGCGTGACCGACCAGAACTACCTGCGTGGCGTGCAGGAAGCCGATGCCGATGGCACGGTGACATTCACCACCATCTTCCCCGCGTGCTACGCGGGCCGGTGGCCGCACATCCACTTCGAGGTGTACCCGAGCCTCGCCGCCGCGACGTCGGCGAGCAACAAGGTGGCGACCTCGCAGTTGGCGCTGCCCAAGGCGACCTGCGACCTGGTCTATGCCACCACCGGCTACGAGCAGAGCATCACGAACCTGCAGCAGACGAGCCTGGCCACGGACAACGTGTTCAGCGACGGCGCGTCGCTCGAGATTCCCTCGATGTCGGGCGACGTGAGCACCGGCTTCATCGCCACGCTGAACGTCGCGGTGTAGCCTGGGAACGCTGCTTCGTCACCAGCACGCTCCAGTAGTGTCACGAGACGTCAACAAGGCGGCGCAACCCATCGCGCCGCCTCGTTCATCGCTGGTATGCTCCGGCAAATCTCGCTGGAGCTGGCATGACCTGGCGCACGATCTTCCTGTCGGACATCCATCTCGGCATGGCCGGCGTGCGTGCCGCGGAGTGCCTGGCCTTCCTCAAGGCCAACCATGACACGCCGGTGGTGCTGGTGGGCGACATTTTCGACCTCTGGGTCATGCGGCGCAGGGTACGGTGGACACCTGACGCCAACCGGCTCGTGCGCCATATCCTGAAGCGGGCCCAGCGTGGCTGGCCGGTGACCTTCATCCCGGGAAACCACGACGAGTGGTTCCGCAGCATGTCAGGCAACTCGGCGTTCGGCATCGCCGTCGAGCGCAATCTCGTCCATACCACTGCTGATGGACGCAGGCTGCTCGTGCTCCACGGTGACGAGGCCGACACCCTCGTGCGTACTCACCCGGTCATCGCCCGGCTCGGTTCGCACGCCTATGACCTCCTCGTCAGCATCAACACCGTCAGCAACGAGATCCGTCGGCTGCTCGGCTTCCGGCCGTGGAGTTTTTCGGGTGCGCTCAAGCGCGGCGTGAAGCGGGCGGTGACCTACATCGGCAACTTCGAGCTGGCGCTGACCACGATGGTGCGCGACCGGGGGCTCGACGGTGTGATCTGCGGCCACATCCACGTGCCGGCCATCGACCGGCGCCAGGGAATGGTCTATGCCAACTGCGGCGACTGGATCGAACACGCCAGTGCGATCGCCGAGGCGGACGACGGGACCCTGGTGCTGGTCGAGTTCCTGCCCGAGGTGCGAGAGACCCCGGAGCCGGGGCGGGTCGTGCCCACGTACGTCCTCGAAGATGGGCTGAGGCTGATGCCTGCTTGACAGGCGCAGTGCCGCGGGCAATCGTGCTGCATGCCAATCCCCAGCGAATTGCCGCCGATCCCGTCGGGCGTCTCGCGCCGCGACTTCTCCCGCCTCATGGCCCTGGCCGCCGCCGGGCTGGCGCTTCCCCGCGGATCGAGCGAGGGCGAACTCGCCTGGCGCGCACTCGGAGGGCTCTCCCCCGCAAACGCCGTCCGGCTCAACTCGAACGAAAACCCGCTCGGACCGTCGCAGGCTGCGCTCGAGGCCATGCAGAAGCTGGGGGCGGAAGAGGGGCGCTACGCCTTCCAGGCCGACAAGGCGCTGCGTCTGCGCATCGCCGAGCTCGAGGGGCTCCGTCCGGAGTATGTCGAGACATTCAACGGGTCGAGCGACCCGCTCCATCGGGCCGTGCTGGCGTTCACCGGTCCCGATCGCGCGTATGTGTATGGTGAGCCGGGGTTCGAGGCCGGCTGGCAGGCGGCAAAGATCTCCGGCGCCCCGGCCATTGCAGTGCCGCTGACCCCGACGATCGCGCACGACGCCCGCGCCATGTGCGCGGCCACGGCTACGCCGGGACTCCTCTACATCTGCAATCCCAACAACCCGACAGGCACGATCACGCCACGCGACGAAATCGTATGGGCGCTGGCCAACAAGCCGGCGGGCTCGGTCCTCCTGGTGGACGAAGCGTATATCCACTTCAGCGACGAATCGTCGGTGGTGGACCTGGTCGATTCCCACGGCGACCTGCTCGTGCTGCGGACCTTCTCGAAACTCTACGGGATGGCGGGGCTGCGCATGGGTCTGGCGATTGCCCAGCCGCCCGTGCTCGACCGCCTGCGCGCGTTCGGGTCGACGATCAGTTCTATCACCGGTGTCACCGCGGCGCGCATCAGCGTGGACGATTCCTCGCTTATACCTACCCGGCGCGCGTACACGAAGCAGGCGCGCGAGGAGACGTTCGCCTTCCTCACCAAGTACGGGTACAGCTTCCACCCATCGCAGAGCAATTGCTTCATGCTGGATGCAAAACGGCCGGCCGGCGAGCTCGCCGCCGCGATGGCGCAGCGGAATGTGCTCATCGGCCGGACCTGGCCAGCTTGGCCCAACTACGCACGCGTGACGATCGGCACACCGGACGAAATGCGGCAGTTCTGTACCGCCCTCCGGGAGGTCACCGCCTAGCGGCGGAAACCTCCACCACCGCGGCCCCATCCGCCTCCGCCACCACCGAAACTACCACCGCCGAAGCCGCCACCGCCGCTTCGGCCCCAGCCACCACCGGCGCTGCCGCCGCCGAAGCTTCCGCCCCCGCCGCTTCGCCACGAGTCCAGGTTCGAGTCGCCCAGCGACGACGCCGACCGAGCGGCCTCGTCATTGTTGAACTCGCTCGGCTTGGCCGCATTGTTCCATCCGCCGCCGCCAGCCTGCTGCCAGCCGTCGCCGGTGTTCTTGTAGGCATTGCCATCGTGGGTGGCGTACATGTTGTTGTTGATGCCACCGATCGCCGTGTTCCCGCTGACTGTGTTGGCATGGGCGCCCCACGCGGTATTGCCGTTCTTCGACGCGACCGACGAACCATACGACCCGTAGGCATCGGACCGCTGCCAGCTTTCGGCACTGGCGCCGGTGCGCGGATTGTAGGCCTGGGCCACGCCGGCCGTGCCATATGGGCCCGATGCCGACGCACCGCGGGCGTAGGTACCGGTGGTCGGATTGTAGGAAGCGCCCACGCTCCGTCCGCCATACGGGCCATAGGCTGACATGCCATGCGAGTAGGCACCGGTGTAGGGGTTGTACGCCGCGTGATAGCCATAGCCGCCATACGGATAGGGCGGGTGATAGTAGACCGGATAGCCGAACCCGATCGGGTAGTACGGCGCGGTGGCGGCGAGTGCGATGCCGACGCCGAGCATGACCACGCCCGCCGCGACAAAGGCACCGTTGTATCCCGCCGTGTACCCGGTGACCACGGTGGTCGGCGTCGCATTGTAGATCTGCACGTACGTCACGTTGTACATCGGTGACGTTGGCGGAATGGTGTAGATGACCTGGGGGACCGAGGTGGCCACCGCCCACGGCCCGTTCGGCGACTGTGACACGAACCAGACGGCCTGGTTGCACACGTAGTAGCTGCCGTCAGCCTGGATGACCTCAAAGTTCGTGTTGGTGGCGTACTGCATCGGCGTGCCGGGATCGGCGCGAACTGCGGCGGCCCACCGTACTGCACGTTCACCGTGGTCGTGGCAATGTCGACGTCGGCCTTGTGCGGCATCTGCGCCATCGCGACGGCCTGGTTCGCCTGGGGCGTACCCGGCACCGATGACAGTACGGCAGCCCGCGGACTGTCCGTGGGGATGTTGCGGAAGTCAGCGGGCAGGTTGTTGGTAGCGAAAGTCCACGGCCCGCTCATCCCCTTGGCGCTGAACCAGCGGCCTGACACGAGGTAGTACCAGGTGGAGGTCGGCGTGTAGAAGAAGAGGTCGCTCTCGGTGTTCGTGACCCACGACAGCGACGTGCCGGGGATCTCCTGCATCTCAGCCGGACCGTCGAGCAGGATCAGCTCGGCCGGCGTCTGGCTCACGAAGACTTGCGGGACCATGCCCGGCCCCCACGACATCCCGGGGATGTTCTTCGTGACGTCGGTCCACTCACCGTTGTTCGGGAGGCTCGAAAGGCTGGCAGGAAGGGATCCAGCCGCCTGCCAGGGACCGCTGACATCTTGCGCCTGCAACCAGCTCGCCTGGTCCTGCAGGTAGTAGAGACCGGAATTCTTGTCCTGAAACACCGCCCAGTTGGTATTCACCGAAAACAAGAGCGTGGAACCTGACGTCACCGGGGCGAAACCCGGCTTGCCCTCGAAGATCACGAGAATGGCGGGCGACTCGCTGTAGTAGATGGGCGGCGCCGGCTGCGGCAGCGTGGGCGGCAACCCCGGACCGACCTTCAGGTTTGATCCGGCGGCGGTCGGTGGGGTGCCCGAGGTGGCGCCCGACGCCGCGGCGCCGGTCATGTACGCCTGCACCTGCGGCAGCGTGAGATTCATCGTCGTGGTGGGAATGACCGACTGCACGATGGACTGGTACTGCTGCGCAGTCGCCGCGTCGACACCGGGGAAGGTCGTGCTGACGATTTCCTGGCTGTAGAGCGCCACCGTCTGCGTGCCGACGTCGGTGCTGGTCTGCGCTGTCATCGTGAGCGTGCCGGGAATCGTCGACGACGCGCCGGGGAACTGCAGCTCGATCGCCATGTGATAGTCGAGGACCGCGTAGTACTCCCACGAATCGACCTGTGGCTGGTAGAACGTCACCTGCATGCCGTCGGTCGACGTCAGCGTGCGGGGCCACGCCAGCTCATTCGTCTGCGCGGAAATCGCGGGCGCACACAGCGCCAGCAACAGCGCGACCGAGGCGGTCGCTCTGCCGATGCTCGATGCCTTCATTGTCAATCGTGCTCCGTTACGCCTGCGAGTTGGGTGGTGGCCGCCTCTCAGCGCCGTCCGCCGCCACCTCCGCCGCGGCTGTAGCCCCCGCTATAACCGCCGCTGCTTCCGCCACTGTACCTGCTGCCGCCCCCACCCTGCCAGGAA
The DNA here is from genome assembly GCA_963822925.1 of uncultured Gemmatimonadales bacterium. Taxonomy (GTDB): domain Bacteria; phylum Gemmatimonadota; class Gemmatimonadetes; order Gemmatimonadales; family GWC2-71-9; genus JAGGAG01. The sequence goes on along the minus strand of CAWGJN010000020.1, from coordinate 72,197 downwards.
CCGTAACTCGAGGTCTTCGCGGCGGAGGAACTGCGCGCCGCCTGGTCACTCGTGGTTTCCGTTGGCTTCTGCACGTCGTTCCATCCACTGCTGCTGCCCTGCTGCCAGCCGCTGCCGGTGTTCTTGTAGACGTTGCCGTCGTGCGTCGCGTACTGATCACCATCGGCTGTCTTCCCTGCCGCAGTGGTGCCCGTCGCGGTAGACACGCCGGCCGCCTGCCCTCCCTTGGACGTCTGCACGGTGCCGGTCGTTCCGTACGCGTCCGATGAATGGCTGGTCCACGCCGTATTCCCGTTCTTCGACACCACCGATGATCCGTACGACCCGTACGCATTCGAATGCTGATACGTCTCCGCGCTCGCACCGGTGCGCGGATTGTACGCCTGTGCCGCCGATGCTGATCCGTAGGGGCCCGATGCCGACGCGCCGCGGGCGTAGGTGCCGGTACTCGGGTTGTAGCCGGCGCCCGCGCTGGCACCACCATACGGTCCATACGCGGAGTAGCCGTGCGCATAAGCACCGGTATACGGATTGTAGGCCGCGTGGTAGCCGTAACCGGTGTAGGGATACGGGGGATGGTAGTAGACTGGGTACCCGAAGCCTGGCGGATAGTAGGGATGGTAACTGTAGGCCATCGCCATGCCGACGCCGAGCATCACCACCCCAGCTGCCACGTACGCCCCGTTGTATCCCGAGGTGTAGCCCACCACGACCGTCGTGGGGGTGGACTCGTAGATCTGGACGTACGTGACGTTGTACATCGGCGACGACGGCGGGATGGTATAGATGACCTGCGGCACCATGGTCGCCACGGCGAAGGGGCCGTTAGGTGACTGCGACACGAACCACACCCCGTTACTGCAGACGTAGTAGCTGCCACTGGCCTGGATCACCTGATACGAAGTGTTGGTGGCATATGTCATCGACGTGCCCTCGATCGGCGCGAACTGCGGCGGTCCGCCATACACGACGTTCACCGTGGTCGTGGCGATGTTCACGTCAGCCTTGTGCGGCATCTGGGCCTGCGCCACCGCCTCATTTGCCTCGGCCGTGCCGGGCACCGACGACAAGACCGCGGCCCGCGGGCTGTCCGGGGGAATGTTCGAGAAATCAGCCGGCAGGCTGGGCGTGGCATAGGTCCACGGTCCGGTGCCGAGGGTCGCCGAGCTGAACCAGCGGCCGGACACCAGGAAGTACCACTGCGCCGTCGGTGCGTAGTAGAAGATGTCGCTGTCGGTATTGGTGACCCACGACAATGACGTACCCGGAATCGCCTCGAGCTGGGCCTGGCCCTGCAGCAGGATCAACTCGGCGGGCTTCTGGCTCACGAAGACCTGCGGCACCCCTGACGCCGACCAGGACTGTCCGGGGATGTTCTTGTTGACGTCGGCCCACTCGGCAGTCTTCGGGAGGCTCTTGAGACTCGACGGTAACTGTCCCGCCGCCTTCCACGGGCCGTTCACGTCATTTGCCTGAAGCCAGCTGGCCTGGTCCTGCAGGTAGTAGGTGCCGGTGTTCTTGTCCTGGAACACCGCCCAGTTGGTGTTCACCGAGAAGAAGAGCTTGGAGCCCTGGGTCACCGGGGCAAACGCGGGCTCGCCCGAGAAAATGACCAGGATGGCGGGCGTCTGGCTGTAGAAGATCGGCGGCGCCGGCTGCGGGAGCGATGGGGGCAACCCGGCGGGGCGCGGATTGGGTCCGGCGGCAGCAGGCGGCTCGCCTGCGGTCGCCGCAGTCGCACTCGCTGCCGCCGCATAACTCTGCACTTGCGGCAGAGAGAGGTACATGGTGCCGGTGGGTACCAGCGACTGCAGGATGTCCTGGTACTGCTGGGCCGTAGCGGGATCAAGACCGGGGAAATTTACCCGGAGGATCTTCTGGTTGTAGAGCGCGACGGTCTGCGCGCCCAGGTCCGTGCTGGTTTCGCCGGTCATGAAGAGTGCACCAGGCACCGATGACGAGGCGCCGGGCAACTGGAGTTCTACCGCCAGGTGGTAGTTGAGGACGACGTAGTAGCTCCAGGAATCCACCTGGGGCTGGAACAGCGTGACCTGCACGCCATTGGAAGCAGTGCGCGTCCGCGGCCATGTGAGCTTCTCCACTTCCTGGGACCAGGCTGGCGAGGCTGCACTGAAGGCCAGCGCCATGAGCGTGACCACGCGAACAAACGGTTTGTTCCGCATTTTCACCCACTCCTCGAATAGCGTCGACCGGCTGACTGACCGCCACGCCTTCCGGTGGCGACCAGCTGCCGGAGAGTGCCTCTTCCCGCGCACGACCGCGTTGTCGCCGGGCGTGTCGACGCGATGCTCATACGGGATGACGATGACATTGAATGGCGACTTGCAATCTGAACCTCAGTTCCTGCTACGGGCCCTACTGGTTCAATTGATAGTTGAAGTTCGTGATCGTGGCGACAACTTCCTTTGCCGGCACGGAGACCTTGATCAGCGAGGCATACTGCGGTCCACCCGGCACCTGGCCGAATTGCACGGTGCAATTCACCGGGTCGCCCTGAAGGGTGGTGGAGAAGGCATAGCGGACCGGCTGCTTCGTCGCCGGATTGATCCAGTATGTCGCCTTGTCGCCCGGCTGGAGGAAGCCGGTGTCGGTCGCGCGGACGTTGCCGCTCGGCACCGGGCTGAAGGTGGCGCTGGAGTAGAAGTCCATCATGGTGCCCGCCGAGGGCGCCATGTAGCGCTTCACCAGGTCGGTGAGCTGCGCTGCCCATTGCTTGAACTCCTCCATCTTCTCTTCCTTGATGCGGTGCCTGATCCCGTGCTTCCGACCGGTCTCGGCCGGCGGGGCACTGAGCAACGTCTTCTGCAACTGCCCATTGACGTAATTCATCTGGTAGAGCTGTGCTGGCTTCTCTTCGCCCTTGTACGCGAGCTGCACCCGCATCTTCCAGGTGTACTTCTGCATCAGTTCCGCGTTCTGCTTCGCATGCGTAGCATACGCATCGGCGGCGAGGCCCGGATTGGGCCCCTGGGCCCGTGCGATCGAGGCCCCGCACACCGCGAGGCCCGCCATCATGAGCACCGTTCTCATCCGCATCCTCCGTCTCTCATCCAAATCCTCCGTCGCCGCAAGCCTGAGTTACTGGTTCAGCTGATACTCGAAGTTGGTCACCGCGATCGATAGCTTGTCCGACGGGTCATTGATGGTGAGCTCCGACGCGTACTTCGGACCGCCGGGCACCTGGGCGAACTGCGCCGTACCGGTCACGGGCTTGCCCTGCATCGACGTTGTGAAGGTGAAGCTGGTCGGGCTCTTCGTGGCCGGATTGATCAAATAGGTCACCTGATCGCCCGGCTGGATGAAGTTGGTCCCTGAGGCTTGGGCGCCACCGCTCGGAGCCGGCCCGATCGTGGCCTTCGAGTAGAAATCGAACATCTGGCCTGGAGTCGGTGCCATGTACTTCTTGGTCAGCTCGACCAGCGCCTCGACGTCGGACTTGATCTCGGCCAACTTGTCTTCCTTCACGCGGTGCTTGATGCCGTGCTTGCGGCCCGATTCCTCCGGGGGGGCGCTGATTTCCGTCTTCTGCAGCTGCCCGCCGACATAGTTCATCTGGTAGAGCGAAGCCGGCTCCTGGTTGCCGTCGTAGGTGAGCTGCACGCGCATCTTCCAGGTGTACTTCTGCATCAGCTGCGCGTTCGCCTTGGCCCCGGCCGCGTAGGCATCGGCCATCTGGCCCGGGTTAGGCGCCTGGGCCGCGGCGATCGCCGGGCTGACTGCCAGCAAACACACGGCGGTGGCGGCCAGTTGCAGGCTGCGATTGGTGGCAACACTTCCGTTCCGATGCGACATACCGTGATCTCCTATGGTCGTTGACCAGCCTGACCGCCCATCATCTCCACGCCGCCCATCATATTACCCATCTTCCACCACTCATCCATCGTCATGACGTTGCGAGTGGGATCGCGGAACTCCGCGAGTTGTTCCGCAATGATGCGCCCCTTCTCCTGCCGCGACAGGGTATCGGCGATGAGAATGTCGGAGATGATGTCGTGCATCATGTGCAGGTTATCGAAGATCACCGCGGCTCGGGGATGTTGCTTCGAGAACCGCGGTGCGACGGCGGCCGTCATTGGCATGACACGCGGCACCTGGCCGCTTCCTTCATCCACCATCGTCCAGAAGTGCGCCACCGTCGCATCGACCCCGGCCCGCTGCTCCACCGGGACCTGGCTGGCGACAAGTGGCTCATAGAGCCCGACCTGCAACCAGTGGTAGGCCCAGATGAGGCCGTTGAACCGGCCCTCGGCGATCCGGAACCGCTGGCTGAACCACTGTCCATCCATCAGCGCCATCGACTTCGGCACAGTAGTGAAAGCGTAGGCGCTGCGACTCATATAATAGTCGGTCAATGTCTCGATCAGGGAATCCCGGTGTACCACCGACAGCGAAGGATCGGCATAGATGTCGTAGATCTGCCGGTGGAGCACATGCGCCCAGTCGAACATCAGCTTGGCCTGCCATGCGATCCGCGCGTATTCCGGCTCGATCGCCACCTCGGCGACGCTGAACCGCGGCGGCCGGCGCAGCAAGTCGGTGGTGAGGTAGCGATACTCGCGATCGAGAGCAGGCGTCAGCTGGCCGCGCGGCGTCGTGAGCAGGTGTTCATACAGGGTGGCGTGGCCATAATCGAACGCATTGAAAAGCCGCGCCACCTCGGGATAGCGCGCCAGGAACTGCCAGTTGAAGCTACCGGGATAGTAGAACTGCTCGGCCCGGGGCGTCGCCCTCGCCGCGGCGGACGCGGAGGCCGTATCGCCGGGCCGCAGTTTCGGCATGAGGCCACGGACCGCAAACGCATGGGAGAGACCGGCGGTGATCTCGAGATCGGGTCCAGCGTTGCCGGTGAGACGGCGCGCGAAGCCGGCGTCGAGCACGAGCGTGGGTGTCCACTGCCAGCGGGCGCCGCCACCGACGGTGACCCCGGTGGGGGCGCCCTCGTATTCCTGGGACGCGGTAAGCTCGCCAACGAGGAGCAGGCTGTTGCGGAAGAAGGTGTAATCCACGGCCGCACCGGCAAACCAGCGCGGGGGCGGCTCGAGGCTTGGGACGTCCGACGACGATCGCCCGAATGTCCAGGCTCCGTTCACGTGAAGGCGCACAAGGCCGAACGTGCGGCTCGCGATCAGCTTGAACGTGGCGAGGGTCCCCGCGTACGCCACAGCACCTGCCGGCAACAGGAGGTCGAGCCGGGCCGATACGGCCGGAAGCGCCCAGCCCTCATTGTTGATGTTGTACAGCCCGGATAGCTGAATCCCCCCGAGCCCGAAGGTGCTGATGCCGCCGCTGTCGACCACGCCGACCGGGAGCTTGAGGCCGAGCTGGCTGTTGGGAAGAACGCCGTACTCGAGCTCCGGCTGCGTGAGATAGCGCTTCGTGCCGGACACATCGGCATCGAAAGCGAGGGGCGCCAGGAACTCGAAGGCGTGGAGATCAACGACGAACGCATCCTCAGTAAGGATTGGGCGTCCGTCGTCGAGGTTCCGATAATCGGTCTGGCTGAAAGCCGTGGCCGGCGTGGCGACGAAGGCAAGGAGCATCGCGCAAGCGATGCCAGCAACTCTTCCCATGCGGTTCCGGGTCGGGGTGACTGCCGGTCTTCGTGGCCCCGGTCAGGGCCCGAAAGATGGCTAATTCAGGTTCCGGGCGGTCCGGAATACCCCACGATTGCAGAACTTGGGCTGGTACGCTACATTGTTGCGGTTCGCGCTGGTGCGCGAGCAGTTATGGCCAGATTCTTCCAAGAGGACCTGGGACCATCCTAGGTCCTCTCATTGTGTCTAGCCATCGCGGTCGAGTGACCGCACCCACGGCGGAGGGAGTTTCCGCCAGCAGTCGGTGGGTACGGCATGTCCGGACACCCGACAGCACAAGTCATTTTGAAAGGGTTTCACATGCGTACCACCGGCAAGGTGAAGTGGTTCAACGACGCCAAGGGCTTCGGTTTCATCACTCCTGATAGCGGCGAGAAGGACTGCTTCGTGCACCACTCGGCGATCCAGGGCTCGGGCTTCAAGACGCTGAGCGAAGGCGAGGTCGTTGAGTTCGACATCGTGCAGGGGGCCAAGGGTCCCGCCGCCGAGAACGTCGCCCGCAAGAAGTAAGCTTCTTCAGGCACGTTGAAAGGGCCGCAGCCTCCGGGTTGCGGCCCTTTTTGTTCGCACCCGGTGCGCGGGCGCGCGACGCGGATTAGGATAATCCGGCATGACACCCAGCCCCTCCCGAAAACCCCGCACCACACCTGACATCCGGTCGGTGCAACCGCACCTCAAGGGCTGGCTGAGCCTGGACGGCGAGTTCCTCGTAGGTCCCCGGTACATCAAGCTGCTCGAAGGCATCGACCGGACGGGGACGATCCGTAAGGGGTGCATTGCCACCCGGATGAGCTACCGTACCTGCCTCTCGCGCCTGCGGCAGATGGAGCGGGTGCTCGGAGCGCCGATCGTGGTCACACGTCGTGGCGGAGCCGACGGCGGGCACGCCGAACTCACCGATCTGGCGAGGCGCCTCATCGTCGTCTATCGCCAGTGGCGCGAGGAGGTCGAGAGCTCGAGCCAGGCCCTGTTCCGTGACCTCCTACGGAGCCGACCGTGGTAGCAGACCCGACGGCGGTTCACCGGTGATCCTGGCCGGTGGACCGCTGGAAAACCCAAGGCTGCGCAGCACGGAATCCCCCCGTGCCGACAGGAGGAGCGTGATGAATCGTTGCGCGGCCTCCGGGTGGCGGGCTTGCCGCGGTATGGTGACGCCGTACCGGATCGGCCGGCCCCGCACCGTGAAGATCGGCCCGCCGGGCGGCGCGACTCGCACCGAGGCCTTGGCGTAATCGGCCGCGTGCGCTTCGCCGCTCAGGTCGATCTCCTCCGGCAAGTCCAACCACTGCAATCCAGCTGCAGTCGCCGATGACCGATACGTGATGAGATAGTCCAGATCGCCGCTTCTGAGCCGGTCATAGGGCGACGCGCCACCGCCCGGCAGGATCATCACCGAATGCTCCAACGAATCGGCCAGGCCTGGACGCGCATAGTGACGCCCGGCGAGCTGGAACAGCATGACGGCGCGGTACCCACCGGGGTCGAGCGCGGGATCCCCACGGGCGGCGCGGACGCCTGCATCCAGGAGTACCTCGGGCCAGTTCGCGGCGGTCAGCGGCAATCCGCGCGCCGCCGGAGCGTATGCCACCACCATCGCATTGCCCCCGAACGAGGCGTACCACGACGTCGCTGCGGGCACGAGCAGCGCCGGGAATAACGCATCATCGGCGAGGCCGATCACGTCGGGGAGCCCGCCTGACCCGAGTGCGCGCAGGGCGAGCTCGACGCTTCCGCCGCGCTCGAAGCGGGCGGCGAGTCCCGGTGACGTGACGCGAAGACTGTCCACGACGGCGCTGAAGGGCCCCGCCAAGCTGCCCGCGTGAAACACGACGAGACTGTCGCCGGCGCCCGCGGCGGATAGCTCGCGAACCGGAAACGCCCGGCGCGCCACACCCAGCGCCACCACCGCGGAGAGACAGGGCGCGATCCAGTAACGCATCACCCTAGAAGGCATAGCGCGCACCGAGCTGCAGGCGCCACCGCGACGCGTCGACGTTGATCACGTCGGTGGGCGGCAGCGTCACCTCGTACAGGTTGCGCCCGTTCGCCACGTCCTGCCCGCGGAGCTTGAGCAGCGCGACATTTTCCCCGCCGGCACTGGCGAAGTTGCCAGTCTCGCGAATCAGCCCCCAGTTCGAGCTCAGGAGGTTGAGCAGGTTGAACACGTCCAGGGTGAAGTCCATGGTCTGGCGGCCGTGAATGACCAGCTGCCAGCCCACGCGCGCATTGAGGATGTTTTGCCAGGGGTTGCGGCAGCCGTTGCGAGATAGAATCGTGCCCCGGGCCGCCTGCAGGCAGCCCTGCGCAACGATGTACTCGTTCAGTTTCACCGCCCCGGCCGGGTCGGGCACGAGGACGGTCGCGGTGCCGGTTGTGACGCTGTCGCGCACGATCGAGGCGTCGGTGAGATCGATCGGCACGTAGACCGCGTCGTTCTGCTGGCGGTCGAACGCGCCCGCGCGGTTCCCCACGCCGTCGGCGTTCGCGTCGCCGTTCACCACGTACGTGAACGGCAATCCGGACCGGCCGATGTAGATGAGCGAAAACGCGAATCGCAACGGCAGGTTCGCGGTGGCGGTGACCGTGACCTTGCTCGGCGTCGAGAAGGCCGATGTGGCGAGTCGCCGGTTGGCCAGATTGCCGTCGACGGCCACGAACCCGTAGTTGGATACGGTCTGCGCGTCACGCAGCGACATCAGGTCGCGCGCGCTGGTGTAGGTGTAGGCCGCGTTCATCTCGATGGGCCCGCCGAACCGCTTGCCCACCTGGGCCGTAACCCACCAGGTCTGGTCCGATGTGCGGGACGAATTCTGGAACACCGGTCCGAACGCCGTCGTCACCTTGGAAGGCGTAACCGTGGGCAGGCCGCCCGTCGCGCTGCTGGCCGCGATCGTCCCGTACTGGACGCGGCTCCCTTCCCCGGCGAGCACGCCGGCCGGGCCGTTGAGGTTGAGGTCGGTGATGTACATCTGCTGGCCGCGCTCGTACATGCCGTCCAGGGACGCGACCAGTCCCCAGGGGAGGCGCTGGTCCACGCCGAGCGAGAGCTTGAGGCTCTGCGGCATCTTGAAGTCGGGCGAGAAGGTCGTCACCGTGGGCACCGGGGGTGACGACGCCGTGAGGCACGCCGTCGGCTGGGTGGCCGGGTCGGGGTTGAACGCCGGCGCCGCCGCCCCGCTGCAATTGAGCAGCACGGCGTCGTTGCCGGTCTGGGTGTAGGCGAACGACACCCAGCTGTAGGGCACCCGGCCGCTGAAGAGCCCCGCCCCACCACGCAGGTCGGTGTTCCTGGCCACCGCCCAATTGAAGCCGACGCGCGGTCCCCAGAGCGGCAGCGCGCGAATGAAGCTGCTGGTGTTGACCGCGAGCGGGCTCGCGAGCAGGGCCGGATTGGTCAAGGGCGTGGGGTCGAGCATCGTGATGTCCATCCGGATCCCGGCGAGCAGGGCCAGCCGGTCGCTCACCTGCCAGTGGTCCTGCACGAAGAACCCGAGCCGCTGCGCGCCGAAGGCGGCGGTGGACCCGCCGGGCCGGAGCTCGATGCTGCGGATGAAGCGCGACGGCGTGCCGGCCTCGAACGCGGCGAGGCTGGCGAACTGATACTGGCCAATGGCGCTCGGGAGCGACGAGAAGTCGAAGTTCAGGAAGTCGGCATCGAGGCCTGCACTGAGCTGGTGCGGTCCGAGGGCGAAGGTCGAGGTATTGCTGAAGCCGAAGCCGTCCTGGGTCAGCCCCAACTGCTGGGACGAGGGATCCGCCCCGGCGATGAGCCGCGCCCCGGCGAAGCCGGGGTTGCCCACGTTGCCCACGAAGATCGCCGGATAGCCGGTGACAGGCGTGCGCGGCTCATCGACGTGCATCACCGTGGCGAGGAACTCGTTCGTGACGTGTTCCGACAGGAGCGCGGTCCAGCGAAGTCGGCCGCTCCACTGGGTGGACGCGGGCTCAAACCCCGCCGACGTGAGCCGGTAGTCGGCGCCCACCGTCCTGGGCGGGGCCAGTGTGTCCTGGATCGAACCGTTGGCGTAGTTCAGTGATGCTTCGAGCACCCCGGACGGCCCCAGCAACGCCGTCAGCTTCGCGAAGAGGTTGCCGCTGCGATTGGTCGTCGTGTAGCCACCGTAGCTTCCAGGGTCCAGGCCGTAGCCCTGCAGGATCGACACGAAACGATTCGCGCTGTCGACCGAGATCCCCACGTCCGTCGGCGAACCGATGATGGGCCCGGCGTAGGGCGCCTGGCGGTCGCGCATCTCTCCCGCCGCGAAGAAGAGGACCTTGTCCTTCACGATCGGGCCGCCGATCGACGCCCCGTACTGCCAGTTGGAGAAGTCCGCGGCGCTGCTTCCCGCGCTGTCGCTCCCGGTGAGCGCCTCCCCCTGGTACAGCCCGAACACGGTCCCCTGGAAGCGGTTGCTGCCCGAGTGCGTCACGGCATTGATGCGACCACCGGTGAAGTCGCCGAGACGGGCGTCGTAGGGCGAGGCGTCGACCTGGAACTCCTGCACGGCATCGAGCGGGATCGAGCGCGTGCCTATCTGGCCGCCCGGCGTGCCGGTACCACGGCTCAGGCCGAAGTAGTCGTTGTCCGACCCGCCATCGATCAGAATGTTGTTGTACCGGTTGTTCGCCCCGGCCACGGAGGTGCCGCTGGCCTCTGGCGTGGTCTGGATGAGGTCGACCATGTCGCGATTGAGCAGGGGCAACTGCCGGATTTCCCGCTGCGTCACGATGGATGACGGCCCCGCGTTCGACGACCGGCGGAGGGAGTCGGCATTCGCGACGACGGCGATTGCAGGCAGCGAAACGCTGGCAGCCGGGAGCGGGAGCACGAGTTGCACCGTTTCCCCCAGCGGCAACCGGACGTCGCTGACCTCGACCGGCTGGCTGCCAAGCGCGTGCGCGGTGACCTGCCAGGGGCCGCCGGGCGACAGGTTCTCGAAGCGCAGCCACCCGGACGCGTCGGTTTGCCGGTCCAGTCGCTGGCCGGTGCGGAGATCTGTGACCGCGACGTCGGCGACGAGGCCGCTATCCGGGTGGCCGGCGCGGACGACGTGCAGGCCAAGGCCGGACCCGGTCCGACCCTGTGCCGCCAGGGGCGATGCGGTGAGGAGCAACACGAAGACTGGCGCGAGGCGCATCGGATCCTCTGTCTCAGGGACGGTTGCGCCGAAGCTACTGCGGGGTGAAGCGATGCGCAACGCGATGCATATCGGTTGGCGGTCGTGGGTCGTGGGTCGTGCAGACGTTTACTTGGGGCGGAAGACGAAGTACACCGCACCCAGGATACAGAGGCCGGCCCAGGCGAAGTCCCAGTGGATGCGCTGCTTCATGTACACGACGGCAAACGGCGCGAACACGAGCAGCGTGATGACCTCCTGCGTGATCTTGAGCTGCGGCAGTGACATCACCGAGTAACCGATGCGATTGGCCGGCACCTGCAGCAGGTATTCGAACAGCGCGATGCCCCAGCTCACGATGGCGGCGAGGTACCAGGGCCGGTCGGCGAGTGTGCGCAGGTGTCCGTACCAGGCGAACGTCATGAAGACATTGGAGAAGAACAGGAGGACGATGGCCTGGAGGGCTCGGGGCATTGGTTGAAAGGCTAAGGGTGGCGAGATGAGAGGTGAGTGTCGCGCGGGGGCGCGAATCGGCGACCGGCGACGGTTCCCAGGATCAACGCGGCGAGGAGCATGGTCCAGCCGAGCGGCGACTGTTCTGCCACAGCGAACAGGCGGGGCGTGACGACCTGGACCAGGACCACCCAGAAGAAGACGAACATGAGGACAACGTGCGAACGCGACCTGCCCGACCAGTACCCGGCCACGGCGAGCACGCCCGCGGCCCACAGGAACGGCTCGATGCGCCACCGAACACCTGGCTCGGGCGTCCGGGGGGCGAGGACGGCCCACAAGAGTTCAGGTGCGATGCGATAATCGGTGATGAGCCTGTTTCCGTCGCGGTCGGCTATACCGCGGAGGTTGCCGCGCGAGCGCGATACGTCCAGCGTGGCGGTGTGGCCCACCGGCACATCGAAAGCGTGACCGAAGCTGAAGCTCGGTGTGCGCAGCCGCACGCGCGCCGCATTGATCCGGTATGAAAGCAGCGCTCGCGTCCGCACGCGGTTCAGCGTCAGGACGAGCCTGTTGTTGCCTTCATGGCGGACGGGTGTCACGTCGATGATGGTGACGACATTCTCCCGCCAGGCAATGGGCGGACCGGGCTGGATGGCGACGTGCAGGTCGAATGAATCACGTCCGAAGCGCTGCTCCACCTCGGCCGGGAGTGATGCCGGCGCCAAGCCGAGTGGCGCGCCACTGATGTTCGCCTTGGACCGCGGTGCCACTCAGTGCCGGCGCATCCGGCAGGTCACCCGGAAAGCGTCCGCGCCAGTGGCCGGCACCGATATCTCCCTCGAGCGCCCACCCGCCAAAGAGCCACAACCCCGACCATACCAGCGTCGTCAGGAAGCCAAGGCCGGCTGCCGCACGCCGACCGGGCCACAGGAGGGTAGCAAAGTGCGGCGCCAGTGCCGCGCCCAGCGCCGAACCCGCGGTGTTGGTGATGACATCGCTGATGGCCGCGTCGCGGCCGGTGACGACGAAGTATTGTAGCGTTTCCACAATGAGCGAGAGAGCCAGCCCTGCGAGCGCCGCGCGGCCGGGCCGGACCCCAGCCAGGCCCAGAAAGAACCCGAGCGGCACGAGCAGCAGGACATTCTGAAGAACGTCCTGCATGCCCTGGTCGCCGCAGACCAGGCAGGAAACCGGCGAGAGTGACGCCTGGTAGGCCTGTTCGGGAAGGGGCCAGAGGGTGAGCAGCAGGATGGCTATCACCGTGAGCGCCGCGGCCAGCAGGGCGGAGCGGCGGCTCACCCGGCACCGGGGGCCCGGCGCACGCCCTCTTGACGGCACGACAGGCCGCACCTTACGTTATGCCCCATCAAGCCCCGTATACATTTTGCTCCCCCAGACAAGTCCGATGGCTGAGTGACGCCGTTCCGCGCCTGCCGCCATTAATTCTGACACGTTTCGCTGAGCCTTTCCCCAACCCGCTGTTGCTGACCGCCGCGCCCTGCGGCGTCTCCGACCCGCTTGGAGTCCCTCCGTGGATATCGCTGAACTGAAGCAGAAGTCCGTCGCCGAGCTGCATGAGCTCGCGGAAAAACTGAACATCACGAACTACTCCGGCCTCCGCAAGCAGGACCTGATCTTCCGCATCGAACAGTCGCTGCTCGATCAGGACACGGTCATTCGCGGCGAGGGAGTGCTGGAGATCCTTCCGGAAGGCTACGGCTTCCTCCGCAGTCAGGACTGGAACTACCTGTACGGCCCCGACGACATCTACGTGAGCCCGAGCCAGATCAAGCGCTTCGACCTGCGCACCGGCGACACGGTGATGGGACAGGTGCGCCCGCCCAAGGAAGGCGAGCGCTACCTCGCGCTGCTGAAGGTGGAAAGCGTCAACTACGAAGAGCCGGAGAAGACCAAGCACCGGATCGCGTTCGACAACCTGAAGCCGCGCTACCCCGATGAGCGCATCCGGCTGGAGCGGAAGACCAGCGACCTGTCGATGCGGGTGGTGGACCTGCTGTCGCCGATCGGCAAGGGCCAGCGCGGCCTGATCGTGGCGCCGCCCAAGGCCGGCAAGACGATCCTGATGCAGAAGCTGGCGAACGCGATCAGCGAGAACCACCCGGAGTGCGTGCTGATCGTCCTGCTCATCGACGAGCGGCCGGAAGAAGTGACGGATATGCAGGAGAACGTGAAGGCGGAGGTGATCGCCTCGACGTTCGACGAGCCGGCCGACCGCCACGTGCAGGTGGCCGACATGGTCATCGAGAAGGCGAAGCGCCTGGTGGAGCATGGCCGCGACGTGGTGATCCTGCTCGACTCGATCACCCGCCTCGCCCGCGCGCACAACGTGGTAGTGCCGCACTCGGGCAAGATCCTGTCCGGCGGTGTCGACGCCAACGCCCTGCAGAAGCCGAAGCGGTTCTTCGGCGCCGCCCGCAACATCGAGAAGGGTGGCAGCCTCACCATCATCGCAACGGCACTGATCGACACCGGAAGCCGGATGGACGAAGTGATCTTCGAGGAGTTCAAGGGCACCGGCAACATGGAACTGGTGCTCGACCGGCGCCTGGCCGACCGGCGCATCTACCCCGCCATCGACATCCAGCGGACATCGACCCGCAAGGAAGAGCTCCTCATGGACAAGGACGAGCTCAACCGGGTGTACCTGCTGCGCAACTTCCTGGCGGACATGCCACCGGTGGAGGCCCTCGAGTTCCTGCTCGAGCGGATGAAGCGGACGAAGAACAACAAGGAGTTCTTCGCCACGATGGCGCAGTGACCGGAACCGCGTGAACGGTGAACGGTAAAGAGTGAACGGGGGCTTCGGCCCCCGTTTTGTTTCCCGTTTACCGTTGACCGTTTACCGTTCACGAGTGGACACTGACCTGATTCCAGCCTCCGGGCGCCTGCTCGCCCTCGACTGGGGTGAGCGGCGCATCGGCATCGCCCTGAGCGACGAGCTGCAGCTTTTCTCGTCGCCGCTCGCGACGGTGACGCGGCGTGAGGGGAAGCGTTTCCCCATGCCGGTGCTGCTGGGCCACGTCGAGGCGCACCATCCGGTCGGGATCGTGGTGGGGCTGCCGCTCACGCTGGAAGGCGACGAGGGCGAAGCGGCGGGCTTTGCACGGCAACTCGGCGCGCTGATGGGACAGCGGGCGCACCTCCCGGTGGTGTATTGGGACGAGCGCATGAGCACCGCCCGGGCACTGCGGACCATCCGGGAACAGGGTGGCAGCACTCGAGGGCGAAAGGACGACGTCGACGCTTTGGCCGCGAGCGTGCTGCTGCAAGGGTTCCTGGATTCGCGGAGGGGCGGCAGCGGTCGCCGGTCCAGCGATCAAGGCGCGGGCAGTGAGCGGTAGAAGGTGAGCGGGCCGAGGGGATTGGGCGCCATGTCGCTGGCGCTCCTGCTCGCAGCATGCACCAGGACACCAGGGCCCATCGAGCAGGTCACGATTCCGCCAGGAAGCTCATTCAGCGTCGTCACCGATTCGCTGGCGGCACACCACGTCATCGAGCACCCGAAGTGGTTCAAGCTGCTCGCGCGCGTTCGCGGCCTGGACCGCTCGGTGCGGGCGGGCGTGTACCAGCTGGCCCGCGGATCGTCGGCCTGGTCGGTGATGAACGCGCTCAAGCGCGGCGACCAGCTCTTGCTCCGCATCACGATACCCGAAGGCCTGACGCTCGCCGAGATCGCCCCGATCGCGAAGCAGGCCCTGGAAATTCCCACCGATTCATTCATGGCTGCCGCCAACGATCCCGTCGGTGCCTCGGCATTCGTGGATGGGGCCATGAGTTTCGAGGGGCTGCTGCTGCCGGAGACCTACCTGGTGCCCGCCGGCGTGAGCGCGCGCGACCTCGTGCGCATCATGGCGCAGCAGGGCCTCACCGCGTGGGACCCGGCGTGGAGTGTCCGGCTCGACAGCCTGGGCATGACCCGGATTCACCTGCTCGCGCTGGCGTCGATCATCGAGGGCGAGGCGCGCGTCGACAGCGAGCGATCGGTGATTTCTGCGGTCTACTGGAACCGGATCAGGAAGGGCATGCCGTTGCAGGCGGATCCCACGGTACAGTACGCGATCCAGCTGGCCACCGGCTCGCGGAAGAACCGTCTGCTGCTCAAGGACTACGCATTCCGTTCCCCCTATAACACCTATCTCAACACCGGACTGCCGCCGGGACCGGTCAACTCCCCCGGCCGTGCGAGCATCGAGGCGGCGCTCTACCCGGCACAGGTGCCGTACCTGTTCTTCGTGGCCGCAGGAGACGGACACCATGTGTTCACGCGAACCTACGGCGAGCACCTCCGGGCGATCGCGCGCATCCGCCGGGCGAGGGGGCCGGAAGTGGCGGACTCGGGGATGTAGGAGGCGGGATGCAGCGGGCTACAATGCGCGATATCGGCGCGCAGCCGCGGCAAGATCGGCAGCGCCGAGAATTCCAGAGACAACCGCTACGCCTGCGGCGCCAGCACCAATGGCGGCCGCCACGTCATCCGGCTGGATGCCGCCGATCGCGACGCAGGGCCGCAGGCCGGCGTGAGCGACGATCCGGGCAAACCCCTCTGCGCCGAGCGCCGTGCCGGCATCGCGCTTCGTCACCGTGCTGCGCCACGGCCCGATCCCCCAGTAGTCGGCCATCGCGCCATTCTCCAGCTCACTCTCGAGCCCGACGCTCGCTCCAACGACGAACCCCGGCGGGGCGATGCTCCGCGCGAGTGCCACCGGCACATCGTCAGGGCCCAGGTGCACTCCCTGCGCCTTTATGGCGAGGGCCACGTCCAGGCGATCGTTGATGAAGACGGGAATGCGCACCGCCTGCAGGAGCGCACGGCCCAGCAGCGCGAGCTCAGTCGCGGCGGCCTGCTTGAGGCGGAGCTGCACCGAGGTAATGCCTCCCTGCTCCGCCGACCGGATCAGGGTGACGAGGTCGCGGCCCGCGACGAGCGTGTCGTCGGTGACCAGCATGAGCTGGAGCGCCTGCGCTAGATTAGTCGCCATGTCTGACCGGGAAAACTACCGACTGCAGGGAATTCGCGGCGCCACCACCGTGACCGCGAATGAGGCCGCCCAGATCCTCGAGGCCACCGACGAACTGCTGCATCACCTCATCGAGAGCAACGGTCTTGAGCCCGACGACATCGTCAGCGGCATCTTCACGGTGACGAGCGACCTGGACGCCGCGTTTCCCGCGAGGGCGGCGGAGGAATACGGCTGGAACATCGTGGCGCTGCTGCACTCGACGGAGATCCCGGTGCCCGGTTCTCTGCCCCGATGCATCCGGCTGCTCGTCCATGCGTACACCACGCGGCCGAGGTCGGAAATACGACATATCTATCTCAGGGACGCAGTGGGACTGAGGCCAGATCGCGCGGGAACAGCGTGAGGTGGAACTGCAACGGCGTGAGGAGGAACTGCAACTGCGTGAGCGGTAAGCGGTGAGCGGTGAGCGGGCCCTGGTGGCCAGGGTTACTGCGCGCGGCGCCGAGCGATGGACGCGCGGGCATCCGTGGATCTATCGCAGTGACGTTGCTGCTTCGCCTGAGGCGACGGGCCTCGTTTCGGTGTTCGATCCGCGCGACAAATTTCTGGGTCAGGCGCTGTTCTCTCCCCGCTCGGAAATCCAGCTCCGCCTGCTCGAACGAACCGACCGGCCGGTGGACGCCTCGTGGTGGCGCGGGCGGCTCGAGGCCAGCCTCGCGCGACGCGCGGGTATCGACGCCTCAGCCTACCGTGTGGTGCATGCCGAGGGTGACGGCCTCCCGTCACTCATCATCGATCGCTACGACCGCTGGGTAGTGGCGCAACTGCTCTCCGCCGGCCTCGAGACGATGCGCGGTGACATCCTCACCGCCATCACCGAGGTCCTGCAACCCGACGGCATCCTGCTGAGGCACGATAACGCGACACGGCAGCGCGAAGGGCTGCCCGCCGGCGTCGAGCTCGCCATGGGCGCAGTCCCCGAGGCAATCGACGTGCGCGAAGGAACGGTGCGATACCTCGCCGCACCATGGACCGGACAGAAGACGGGCGCCTTCCTCGACCAGCGCTCGAGCCGCATGCTGCTCGCGCAGTCCGCCCGGCCGGGCGGGCGCGGCCTGGACTGCTTCGCCTATCATGGGTCGTTCGCGCTCCACCTCGCGTCCCGGTGCAGCACTGTCGTGGCGCTCGACGCGAGCGCGGACGCACTGGAGCGTGGACGGCAAAACGCATCCTTGAACAAGTTTGACAACATCAGGTGGGTCGAGGGCGATGCTTTCGACCTCCTCCGCGAGTTCGACCGCGGACGCGAGCGATTCGATGCGATCGCGCTCGACCCACCTGCCTTCGCGAAGTCACGATCGTCGGTGCCTCAGGCTCTCAAGGGATACGCCGAGATCAACCGGCGCGCGATGCGGATCCTGGCACCGAGCGGAGTTCTTCTCACGGCGTCATGTTCTCATCACGTGCGGCGGGCCGACTTCCTGGAGATGCTCGCCGCCGCCGCCGCGGATTCCGGCCGGCCCCTGATTCTGGAACAGGTACTGGGACAGGGCGTGGATCATCCGGAGTTACTCGCGGTTCCGGAGACGGGATACCTCAAGGGGGCCCTGATCCGGGCCGCGGCCTGAGGCCGGGCGGGAAGGGGGCTGTGGGTGTCGGGTTTTGGCGCCTTGACTGAAACAACGTAATTGCCGAGCTTGCAACGAGATGGCTCCCGAATCCGCCCCGACCGACCGTAACGCATGCTGACCGCCGCCGACGCCCTCCGGAGCGCCGGGCGCCGCCGGCCACCGCCTTCCCTCACCCACTTGTATCACGAGTACGTCATGCAGCGCATCGAGGCGTTCAAGAACTCGGTGACGCGCGACGAGTTGATGCGATTGGCTGGCGAGGCGAAGGATGGACTCGATGAGCCGGATGAAGGTCAGCTCGTCCTGACCGAGTTGCTCATGGGCGAGGTCGTCGATCAGCTCATCTTCAAGAAGCTCAAGCTCAAGACCCAGAAGCGGTTTCAGCAGCACGTGCTCAAGCTGCGGGTGGCCCAGAAGGAGCCGACGCACTGGGGCCTCGACGGCGTGTGCCCGGTCGTGCCTCTGCTGCCGCGCCTGGTCCCTACCGACCGTGTGCTCGTGGTAGGTCCCGGTGCCGAGGCATGTGCATGCCTCCTCGCCGCGCACGAAGTGGACGTGGTGTTCTGGGCCTCCGATCTCGGTGTGGTAGAGCGGCTGGAGCAGCGCCTGGCCACCGAGTCGCTTTCGGCTCGCCTGCTTGCCCAGATGGTGCAGTTTGGCGACTGGCTGCCCACCTTCCCCGACCCCTTCGACCTGGTCGTGGTCGACCTCGGTGCGCTGGCCGAAGTCGACAGCCCGACCCGGTTCGACGCCCTCCTGGCCCTGCAATCACAGACCAATCCCAACGGTCTCCACGTCCTGCTGCCCTCGACCGCCCTGGTGCCCGAGGCGGTCTTTACGTTTTATGATGGCTGGGATCGCGAGCAGAAGCCCCGCCGTCGGCGTGGTCCTCGCCCCGCCGGCTGTGTACTGGTCAAACCATCCCCGACCGAGCACCGGCAGGCCGCCGGCGCGTGATCCCGGGGCCGCGCCGGCCTCTGATCCCGGGGCCGCAACACCCTGTGCGACAAACCCTTGCCCCACCTGCCCGAGCCCCTTAACCTCGAATGAGGGGATCCCTCGCTAGAGGGACCTGGCCCCTTCGTTGGAGCCGTACATGCCGACCATGAAGATCAACGGGACGCCGGTCGAGTTCGAGGCCGGCGCCACGATTCTCGACGCCGCCCGCAAGGCCGGCATCGATATTCCCACGCTCTGCTGGTACCCCAAGCTCACGACCGTCGCGAACTGCCGCATCTGCCTGGTGTCCGTCGAGGGCCAGGGGAAGCTCACGCCTGCCTGCTACACCCAGGCGGCCGAGGGGATGTCGGTGGAGACCGAGTCGCCGGAGGCGAAGGACAACCGGAAGGGCGTGCTCGAGTTCCTGCTGGAGCGCTACCCCGGAGACCACCTCGAGAACGGCGGCCGCGCCGACGCCGAGGAACGTGTTCGAGGAGTATGTGGTGCGCTACGACGCATATCCCCCGGTCAAGCGCACGCTGTCCCTCCGTCACGGCGACGAGCGCCCCGGCGACTGGATGATCCAGCACGACATGAGCATGTGCATCCTGTGCACGCGGTGCGTGCGCGCATGCGAGGAGATCCAGGTGGTGGGTGTGCTGGACGTGGCGCAGCGGGGCGAGCACACCGAGATCATCGTGGGCGGCGACGGCGACCCCGACCATGCGGGCTGCACCTGGTGCGGTGAGTGCGTCCGGGTCTGCCCCACGGGCGCCATCTTCGAGTTCATCCCCAAGCAGCGCTTCGGCTCCGAGGCGCTCGCGAGTCCCGACAAGATCGCGAAGTCGGTGTGCCCGTACTGCGGCGTCGGGTGCCAGATCGACATCCAGGTGAAAGGCGACCGGATCCTGCGCGTGACCAGCCCTGACATCGAGGCCTACAGCCCGAACCAGGGATCGACCTGCGTGAAGGGCCGTTTCGGCTACGACTTCGTGCAGCACCGTGACCGGCTCAAGGCGCCGCTCATCCGCAAGGGCTGGGAGCACAACGGCGAGAAGTGGGAGTGGACCGGTGAGTGGCCGCGGGAACGCGAGGGCCCCTGGCAGCTGATCGAGGACCTCGGCATGAAGGACAAGCCGCGGCCGCCCAAGCGCCAGGAGGGCAAGCCGCCGCAGACCGGCCTGCCGATCCTGGATGACGACGATGTGCGCGACCGGGTGGCAACGCCACCGGCGTGGTACAGCGCGTTCCGCGAGGCGTCGTGGGAGGAGGCGCTGAGCCTCACCGCGCAGGAGCTGCAGCGAATCCGGGACACGAACACGAATGCGATCGCCGCACTGGCGTCGGCCAAGTGCACCAACGAAGAGAACTACCTCTTCATGCGCATGGTGCGTGGCGCCCTCGGGACGAACAACGTCGACCACTGCACCCGGTTGTGCCACTCGAGCTCGGTGGCGGCGATGAGCCGCGCCATGAGCACCTCGGCGGCGTCGGGCTCGATGCGGGAGATCGAGGAAGCCTGCGACGTGATCTTCATCTCCGGTGCCAATACCACCGAGACTCACCCGGTGTTCGGTGCGCTCATCAAGCGCGCGGTGAAGAAGGGCGCGAAGCTCATCGTGGCGGATGTGCGGCGCACCGAACTGGCCCAACTGGCCGACATCCACCTGCAGATGATGCCGGGCACCGATGTGGTGCTGTATAACTCGATGCTGAACCACATCATCGCCATGGGGCTGGAGAACCGGGAGTTCATCGCGACCCGGATGGACGACTGGGACGAGGTGCGAGCGGCGGTGGTGCCCTACACGCCGGAGATGGCAGCCAAGATCACCGGGATCCCGGCGGCGACGATCCGCTCGGCCGCTGAGATGTACGCGCGGGGACCCAACACCTCCACTTTGTGGGCGATGGGCCTGACCCAGCACAATACCGGCACCGATATCGTGGCGAGCCTGCTCAACCTGATGCTCGCCTGCGGCATGATCGGGCGCTGGGGTGCCGCGATGATCCCGATCCGGGGCCAGAACAACGTGCAGGGATCGAGCGACGTGGGGGCGATCCCGTTCGCGTACACCGACTACCGCTCGGTGGAGGACCCCACAGTCCGGAAGATCTTCGCCGACGCCTGGGCAGTGCCGGAGGAGAGCCTGTCGCTCACGAAGGGTATGATGGTGACCGAGATCGTGGCGGAGGGGAGCCCGATCCGCGGCATGTTCATCATGGGCGAGAACCCGGTCCTCTCCGACCCGAACATCGCGCACGCGGAACACTGGGTGCGGAGCCTGGAGTTCCTCGCGGTGCAGGACCTCTTCCTCACCGAGACCGCGCGGTGGGCGGACGTGGTGCTGGCGAGCTCGTCGTTTGCCGAGAAGGAAGGCACAGTCATCAACACCGACCGGCACATCCAGCTGCTCGAACCGGCGCAGCCGGTGCCGGGCGACGCGCGGCTCGACCTGGACATCCTGATCGAGTTGAGCAACCGGATGGGCCTTCCGTCGGACTACAGCGGGCCGTCGGACGTGATGGACGAGCTGGCGCGGGTGACGCCGATCTGGCGGGGCGTCAACTACGATCGGCTGCGGGTGCTCCGCTCGCTCCAGTACCCGGTGCCGGACGTGAACCATCCCGGCACCACGTTCCTCTTTGCCGACGGCTTCCCCACCGCCGACGGCAAGGGAAAGTTCGTCGGGGTCGAGTATCTGCCGCCCGACGAGCTGCCGTCGGACGATTACCCGTTCGTGCTCAACACCGGGCGGCAGATGTACCACTGGCACACCGGCACGATGAGCCGGCGTTCGCGCGGACTGGACAGCCGTGAACCGGTGCCCATTGTTGAAATGCACGTGGACGACGCCGTGGAGCTTGGCCTGAAGGACGGTGACGCCGTGGACCTCACCACCCGGCGTGGCTCCGTGCGCATCGCCGTCCGGGTATCGGACCGCCAGGCGCGGGGGCAGGTGTTCGTGCCGATGCATTTCCGGGAGGCCGCCGCCAACCTGCTGACCAATCCCCAGCTTGATCCGTACGCGCGCATCGCGGCGTTCAAGGTGAGCGCGGTACGCATCGAGAAGGCGGGCACCGGGGAGCCGGCGCTGGTGTGACGCCGCCGTCCTCGCGATGAGCGGCATTGACGAGGCCCCGGCGCCAGCGATGGCGCGTCGGGGCCTCTGGCTTGCCTCCCTCGTGCTCGGCCTCATCGCTCTCCCGATCCTGGCAGAGCGAGTCACACTGGTACCGTTGCATGTGTCGCTCAACCCGAACGAGGGCTGGAACGCGCTGCACACCGAGGCCTGGCTGTCGGGCCGGTCCCTCTACCTCAATCCCGCCGGTCCTGTCCTCAACAACTATCCGCCCCTGTCCTTTGGCATCGTCGGCCTGCTGGGCCGCCTGACCGGCGACCTGATCGTCGCCGGGCGAATTCTCTCGCTCGTGAGCCTCTTGGTGGTGACGATCTTTTCGGGGATCGTCGCCGGTCGGCTGACGGGAGTCCGCACGGCGGGATGGTTCACCGGACTGCTCTTCCTCAGCACGTTCCTGGTGGGCTACACCGACTACGTCGCCATGAATGATCCGCAGATGCTGGCCCTGGCGCTGTCCACCATCGGACTGTGGGCACTGACTCGGAACTGGGACTCGCGGTCGGCTCTCATTGCCTCGATGGTGCTGCTGCTGCTGGCGGGGCTTGCCAAGCACAACATGATCGCGCTCCCGATCGCCACACTTATCGCCGTATGGCAGACCGCGCCTCGACGAGGGGCCGCCATCGCGATTTTCGGCGCACTGGCCACCGTCCTGGCGCTGGGATCGATCTATTTCGCCTGGGGAGGAGAGGCAATCCAGAGTCTTCTCGCCGGGCGACAGTGGAAAGCGCTCTACCTGGCGCCGAACATCCAGCGCGCCCTGCCGGTGCTGATCCTGCCCCTCGCCACGATAGTCGCGGGCGCGGGACTCCTTGCGCGGAGAGGGCCGGAGCGCCTGCTCCTCATTTACGCCTGCGTCGCGCTCGCGGTCGCGCTCTTCACCGGCGGTGGGGCCGGGGTCTACTACAACTGTTTCTTCGACCTCGCCGTGGCGTCGTGCATCCTGGCGGGCATCATCGTCGTCCGCGCCCTGCAGGCGCTCGGCGACCGATACCCGAAGGCCGGGTTCCTTCCGCTTGCCATGACCATCGGTGTGGCGACGCTGGCCACGCGACCGCTCCTCGTGGCCAAGTGGAACATCATGGGCGGCGACTCTGCAGCCCTGGCCTCGGTCACGGCGCAGGACGTGGCGCGTCTTCGGGCGGTGCCGGGACCGGTCGCGTGTGAAACGGCGGCCCTCTGCTACTGGGCCGGCAAGGGATTCCAGCTCGACTTCTTCAACGCGCGCCAGGCCGAGCTCACGGGCCGGGCCGGCGAAGACAACATCCTCTCCCTGCTCCGCAACAGGAAGTTCGACATGATCCAGCTCCAGGACCGGGATCCGGGGGTGCGGCTCTCGCCGCCCGCCCCGGGCGAGCTGGCGGTTCTGGACAGCAATTATGTGGAGGTTCACCACTCGGCGACGGGGCTCTATCTTGCCCCGCGCCGCTAAGGTGATGGCCAGCCACCCCAGTCCCAGGATTGCATGCGCGCCCTCGTGAAGAAGCAGGCCGGACCCGGCATGGAAGTGACTGAGGTACCCACGCCGGCATTCGGCCCGAACGATGTCCTGATCCAGGTGCACCATGCCGGGTGTGTGCGGTACCGACCTGCACATCTGGGAATGGGACAGCTGGGCCAGCAACCGGCTCAAGCCACCGGTGGTGATCGGTCACGAGTTCGCGGGAGAGATCGTGGAACTGGGGCGGGACGCGGCGGCCGCCGGACTGCTGGCGGTGGGTGACCTGGTCACGGCGGAGGGGCATATCGTGTGCGGGCACTGCCTGCAGTGCCGCCTGGGCGACGCCCACCTGTGCCGGCGCACCCAGATCATCGGGGTGGACCGGGACGGCGCATTTGCCGACTACATCGCCATGCCGGCCTCCAACGTGATGAAGCTCGATGGCATTTCCACCGAGATCGGCGCCATCATGGACCCGATGGGCAACGCGGTGCACACGGTGCTCGAAGGACAAGTCGTGGCCGGGGCCAACGTACTGGTACTGGGCTGCGGGCCGATCGGGTGTTTCGCGGTGGGCGTGGCGCGCGCGGCGGGGGCGGCCCAGGTGATCGCCAGCGACTTCAACCCGAAGCGACTGGCACTTGCCGGCGCCATGGGGGCGCACGTAACGCTCAACCCCGCCAACGACGACGTGGTGGCGCGGGTTCGCGAGCTGACGCACGGTGATGGGGCCGATCTGGTGTGCGAGATGAGCGGGCATCCGAGCGGCCACGCGCAGGCGTTCGCTGCCGCGCGGCTGGGCGGCCGGGTCAACATGCTGGGCACCCCGAGCAGTACAACCGAGGTGGATTTTGCGCGAGACCTGATCTTCAAAGGACTCACGCTGTACGGGGTCACCGGACGGCGGATGTACCGCACCTGGGATGAAATGCAGCGTTTCCTGCACGCCGGCAAACTCGACCCGCGCCCGGTGATTACGCACCGGTTTCCGCTGGAACGGATTGCGGACGCAATCCAGGTGATCAAGGATGGAAGCGCGGGGAAGGTGATCCTCGAGGTGTCGGCGTAAACGGTGAAGGGTGAACGGTGAACGGTGAACTGGAGCCAACAGTGACTTTGCTCGATAGCAGACTCGAGGCGCAGCTCGCCGATTTCAAGAAGGACGGGGTCTACAAGCGCCTCAACCACCTCGACGGGCCGCAGGGGCCACGAGCGAAGATGGAAGGGCGTGGCGAGGTCATCATCCTGTCGTCCAACAACTATCTCGGGCTATGCAACGAGCCGGAGGTGGTGCAGGCGGGCAAGGACGGCCTCGACCGCTACGGCGCGGGTACGGCGTCGGTGCGCTTCATCTGCGGCACCTTCACGATCCACCGGGAACTGGAACAGGTCCTCGCCCGGCTGGTTGGAACCCCGGCTTCCCTCAGCTTCGTGAGCTGCTGGAGCGCGAACGAGGCGGTGCCGGGGACACTGCTGGGCGAAGAGGATCTGGTCCTGAGCGACCAGCTCAACCACGCCTCGATCATCGATGGGGTGCGCCTCTCCAAGGCGATCGCCAAGTGCCAGACCGGGGTCTACCTGCACGCCAACATGACCGACCTCGACGCCAAGCTCGCCGCGGCCACGGACCGCCGCATCAAGATGGTGATCACCGACGGCGTGTTCTCGATGGAGGGCGCGATTGCGCCGCTCCCCGACCTGATCGAGATCTGCCGCCGGCACGACGCCGTGCTGGTCGTAGACGATTCACACGCGACGGGGGTGCTCGGCGCGACCGGGCGTGGCACCGCGGAGCACTTCGGATTGGTCGGGCAGGTCGACATTATCACGTCCACGCTGGGCAAGGCGCTGGGCGGTGCAGCAGGTGGGTTCGTGGCCGGCTCGGAAGAGGTGTGCGACTACCTGACCCAGCGCGCCCGTCCCCAGCTTTTCTCCAACGCCCTGCCACCCACGGTCGCCGCCAGCACCATCGCGAGCGTGCGATACCTGGAGGCACATCCGGAGCGAGTGACGTCGCTGCGGGAGAATGCCCGTTATTTCCGGGACCAGCTTTCGGCCCTGGGCTTCAAGCCCCTGCCTGGCGAGACCCCGATCGTCCCTGTCATCCTGGGCGAGACGTCCCATGCCATCCGAATGAGCGAAATGCTGCTCGATGAAGGGGTTTTCGTAACCGGCTTCGGGTATCCCGTCGTGCCGCAGGGTCAGGCAAGAGTCCGCTGTCAGGTGTCCGCGGCGCATACTCGTGCCGACCTCGACCAGGCGCTTGGTGCCTTCGCTCAAGTTGGCCGCAGACTTGGACTTATATAGATTCTGACCGGCGAAAACCGGGGAATTCCCCTCCGAGGCCCGGTCTTTGCACTTTGATGCAGCCGTGTGCGCGATCCTGAGACTGCTGCTATACAGGATGGGGCGTGCATGCGGGGCGGTCCGTCGCCCGGGCCTGCCGCTTGGCCCTTCTCGGAACCTGTTGACAAACAATATCTTGTCAGGCGTGGAGTTGGGGCTGGCCTCGGAGATGGCCAGTCAGTGCAGAACTCCGCAGTCACTGACCAAAGTCGTTCACCGGAGACGCCACCGCGCTTCGGTATCGTACCACCGCCATGGAGGCCGTTCGGATGAGCATGCTCACGCGTAGCATCACGTTGGGAGTGCTGGCGCTTGGAGTCGGCGCGACGGCGCTCGCCGCCCAGCAGAAGCCGCGGGGCTACTCGAACTACCGCTGGTACATCGGCGCCCAGGGGAGTTATTTCAACTTCCAGACGACTGGCCAGACTCGCGGGTGGATTCCCTCGTTTGGTGGCAACACCATGATCATCGCGAAGCGCACCGGCCTCCTGATCTCGGTCGACGACGCGCTCGGAGACAACGAGGTCGCGACGATCAACTACGCCGGGTCGGCGACGGGTACCCAGCAGGTCGCTTTCAACGACGTCCTTCGATTCTCCTTCCACCTGCTGGCATTTCCGTGGCGCGGCGTGGTCGAGCCATACATAGGCGTGGGCTGGGGCATCATGTACGCCGTGAGCCCGCAGGCGCTGAATACCGCTGGCTACACCCCGGCCGAACTGGCATCGCTCTACGATACGGTGGACGACCTGACCAGCACCGGCTTCGCCTCACTGGTCGGCGGCCTGCAGATGAAGGGCGGCCCGTTCATGATCTTCGGCCAATACCAGATCAACTCGGCGCCGTCGCGCGGCAACGCGTTCGTCGGCAGCACCTCGACCGTTAGCGTGGGCCTCCGAATCCTGCTCGGCAGCTCGCGGGACTACAACATGGACAACAGATAAGCCCTTCGGCGACGAGGATTTCAAGCAGGGGCCCGGCGAGAAGCCGGGCCCCTGTTTGCTTCACGCCGGCCTCAGCGTGAGGCCCAGCGAGTCCCCTTCAGGCTGAACCTCAGCGGCCAGTCGATGGCCTTGGTTATGCCGATGCGCTGGCTGATCTCCACGGCAGACATCCTCCGGGTCACGAGCAAGGATCGTCACCAGACTGCTCCGCATGGGGAGACCATCGAGCGCGCGATCGATGCCGAAAGCCTGCGTCAGGCGTCCCGGCCCCGACGCGAGCAACCGGTCCTGCGCTACCCCGCCCCGCCGCTCGCGCATGGTCTCCAGTCCTTCGAGCGGCTCCAGCGCCCGCAGCAGGACCGCCCCGGCGTTGGTGTCGCGCTCACACACGAGATTGGCGCACCAGTGCATGCCGTATGACAGGTACACGTACCAGGTGCCCGCCGCCGCGTAGAGCTTTTCGTTGCGGGCGTGGCGGCGGTGGGCGAATCCGTGCGACGCGGGGTCGCGGTGACCGAGATAGGCCTCCGTCTCCACGATGCGGCCGACGGTGCGTCCGGGGTCAGTGGCCGACACGAGGACGCGCCCGATCAGTTCGCGCGCCACCACAGCGGTGGGGCGTGCAAAAAACGAAACGGGCAGCATGGCTGCCCGTCGCGTGCGGTTCACTCGCAGCCTCACTCGGCCTTCTTCGCCGCCTTGGCACGGGGCCGTCTCGGCTTGGATGCCGGTATCGCCGCCGCTTCCTTGGGCGGAACTTTGACGACCTTCTCCACCTTCGGCGCGGGAACGGCTTTCTCCGCCTTCTTGGCCGGTGCGCGGCTCTTCCTCACTGGTCCTGCCTGGACTGGAGCGGGTGGCGGGGTGGTGTCATCGTCAAGACTGACCACGCCCACCAGCTGCAGGCCGGTTGGCCGCACTGCAGGCCGGGTGCCGGGACGGGACCGCACTCCGTAGCGCACGACGGGCGCGGCGTCGGCAATGCCGCCGGTTGCCGTCTCCGGCTCCCCTCCATTCGACGGCGCCACCGGAGCGGCCGACCGATGCGCGAAGCCAGCACGAGCGCGCGGATCTTCGGTGGGATGAAGAGTCACTTCGTACTCATCGTCGCCGATCTTGCGCACATCGGCCACTTCCGCGTCGTTGGCCTGGCGCAGGAGCCGGGCGAACTTCTCGGTGGTGAGCATCCCGTCATCCTTGCCATGGATGGCCGCCATGCGAAGGCGCAGGGCCTCGTGACCGACCGACGCGCCCAACTGGGCGAGCGCCTCGCGCATCAGATTGAACGCACGCGCGAGCGAGAGACCGCCGGCGCCTTCCTGGCGGGTCTCATGGCGCGGCTGCTCCGCCGCTGCGCCGCCTTCCTCGGTGCGCTCCCGATCGCGACCCCGCCCGCCGCGACCGCGGCGGCCCCGGCCACGGCGGCCGTCCCGGGACTCGTCGGCCTTGGCATCACGTGCGGGCGCCGCCTCCGCGCGACCCTCGCGTGCCGCGTCGCTCTTCGCCGCCGGCGCAGCAGCGTCGCGCGCTGGGGCACCCGCGATCGGGGCGATCTCATACTGGCCGTTGTCGAGCTTGGTGACCTTGATGAGGCCCTTGCCGCCCGCCTCCGTGACGAACTTGCTGAAGCGGTTGAAGCCGGCGTTGCGCTCGTCGAAGTTGGAATCGATCTGCTGCATCACCTGCTTGAGGCGATCGGACCGCATCACGTCGCCATTCCGCACCATCTGCGCGGCGGCTTCCTTCACCAGCTCCCACGGATCGCGCTGGGCCGAGGGCGTGTCGGCTTCCTTGGTGAGCCCGGCGAGGTCGCTGTAGGAGAAGTACTCGTCGCAGTTCTGAATCAGTATATCGCTGGCCGACTCCCTGATCCCGACGCCGATGACGTACTTCCCGTACTCCTTGAGCTTGATGACGAGCATCGAGAAGTCACTGTCGCCCGAGAGGAGAATGAAGGTGCCGATCTCCGGCCGGGTGAAGACGAGCTCGATGGCATCGATCGCGAGCCGGATGTCGGTGGCGTTCTTCTTCACCGAGCCGAAGGCCGGCGCGAAGATCAGGTCAATCGACGATTCCGAGAGCGGGACGATGTACTGCGGGTAGCGACGCCAGTCGGCGTAGGCGCGCTGAACGGCGACCTTGCCCTTGATGATGTCGCTGTTGAGGAGGGTGCGGAGTTCCTTGGTGAACTCGGAACGGACTCCCAGCGTGACGTTGTCGAAGTCAATGAGGAGCGCCGCGTTGGGCGAGTGTACTGGCGGCTCGGCGCGCGTGGCGGCCGGCCGCAGGTGAGATGGCATCGAGGGTCAGGTCCTCTATGGGTCGCGTCGTCCACTCGATCCCCATTGGACCGAGCGGCCACCCTGCCGTCCCTTGGTCGCCGCGGCGGGGGATGCCGACGCCGCCCTGAGGCCCCATTGGCCAGGCGACGCGCGCATCCGCCGCTCACGCGGTGACCCGAGTCCGGTGCGGGCGGAGCGATCCCGGCAACGCCAGGCGCTGGCACGGGATCGGGGCCAAATGTAGCGGAGACCGAGGACGGGGAACAGGGAACGGCAGGTCAGGCTTCGCGTTCAGGTCCACCGGGCAGCCCCTCACGTGAGGAGCGCGACGATCCGTTCGGCGGCGTGGCCGTCCCAGAGCGGCGGTCGCGGAGGGGGCGTGGCGGAACGGCGCACGGCCCGAACCGCGGCGAAGCCTTCCTTCATCGCCTCGACCGTGGGCGCCACCAATCGGTTGGTGCCGCTCTCGATGGTCTCGGTCCACTCGGTATTGGGCCGGGCGGTGAGACACGGGACGCCAAGTATGGTCGTTTCCACTTGAAGGCCGCCGGAATCGGTGAACACGAGCGCGGCGCGTTCGACCAGCCCCACGGTCTCCAGATACCCCAGCGGATCAAGCAGCCGCACCCCGGCCGTCGCGCCGCCCAATCCGAACTCCTTGATGCGCTGGCGGGTGCGGGGATGCACCAGGAACAGCACCGGCATGCTGCGCGCAACGTGACCCAGGCCGGCGAGCAGAGCGGCGAGCGTGGTGGGATCGTCGACGTTGCCCGCTCGGTGGAAGGTGGCCACGGCGTAGTCACCGCCAGCCACACCCAGCTGCGCCGGCACGCCAAGTTGCGCGGCGCTCGCTCGGAGTCTCAGCAGGGTGTCGACCATGACATTGCCGACGGCGCGGATGCGCTCATCGGGAACGCCCTCGCGTCGCAGGTTGCGATCAGCGGATGCGCCAGGGGTGAGGCAAACCTCGGCGAGTTGATCGGTGAGGACGCGATTGACCTCCTCGGGCATGGACCGATCGAAGCTACGGACACCCGCCTCCACGTGGGCGACCTTCATGGCCTTCTTCTGCGCCACCAGAGCGGCCGCGAGGGTCGAATTCACATCGCCGTAGACCACGATCCAGTCGGGCGTATAGCGGTCGAACACCGGCTCGAGGTCGGCCATCATCCTGCCGGTCTGCACCGCATGCGAACCGGAGCCGATGCCGAGATTCACGTCAGGGGCGGGAAGGTCAAGATCGCGGAAGAAGGCGTCGCTCATGGCAGCGTCATAATGCTGGCCCGTATGCACGACGATGTGCTCGACCGGACGAGGCGCAGGCGCGCGAAGAATCGGCGCCATCTTCATGAAATTGGGCCGGGCGCCGACCACGTGCAGGAGGCGGGACATCAGCTGGCGAACGGCGGCGAACTAGCCGCCATGGCTGGCCCGGGGCAGGTCGAGGACAAAGTAGAACCGAGTGCCCTGCCCCGCCTCGGTCTCCACTTGCATGGTGGAGTGCATCGCCTCGACCAGCTTGCGGCAGATGGAGAGACCAAGGCCCGAACCGGAGAAGGCATACTCCGCCTGGCGCTGCCGACGGCGGAATGGCTCGTACAATGTCGCCATGGCCTGGGGCGGGATGCCGCGGCCCGTGTCGCGCACGGAAAACTCGATGCGGTTGGGGCCCAGGGCGATGCCGCGAACCTCGACGTGCCCTTCATTGGTGAACTTGAGCGCGTTGGTGGTGAGGTTGAGAAGTACGCGGCTCAGCGCCACCGGATGGCCGATGCGGAAGTCGGCGTCCGGCGGGTTCAGGTTGACCGCGAGTCCCTTCTCCTCGGCGATCGGAAGGACGATGTCGCGGACAGACTCGAAGATGTCGTTGATCGAGAAGGGGATTGGCTCGAGGTCGACCAGGCGATCACCGCCGCGCGCGAGCTCGATGACGTCACTGGCCACGGTGCTGAGGCCAAACGCGGCGCTGTAGATGAGTCCAAGCTGCCGTTCCTGCACCGGGGTGAGGGGGCCGCTGCGGCCCCGCTGCAGCGTTTCAGCCAGAAAGAGAATCGAGGTGAGAGGAGAGCGCAGATCGTGCGCCACCTCCACCACCAGCTCGAGCCCGTCGTGACCGGAAAGCCGCCCCGCGAAGTGCTGCGACCAATCGAGTTCCAGGGCGTTGCTGACACGCTCCACTGCCATGAACAGCCGAACGACGTGCTGGGCGTCGAGCGGAGCAGGCCAGCTCTCGAGAATGGCAATGAGGCGGGAGCGCAGAACACTCAGCTGAGCGCGCGCGAGAATGCTGCGCGGCAGGGCGGGACACTCCCCGGCGTCAGCAACGAGCCCGGAGCGCACGGCATTGGCGATGTCCCGGAGCAACAGCGACATCTCCTCTGCGCTCCCGGCATGATGCAGCAGCCGCCGCGATTCCGCGTCGGTGTCGAGGACGGCCTGGCGCAGCGCCTCGACGAGCGGTGGCGCGATCAAGGTGGGGTGCGGACCCTCGTGGTCCCAGACCGGCGTGGCGCCCGTCGCAGCGGCGCTGGCGTCGGGCACCGCTGCCGTCGACACGCCGGAAGTCACTCCGGCTCCCCGTTGTCCGCCTTGGCGAGACCGTGTTTATCCATGAGCCGGTAGAGCGTGGTGCGGTCGATGCCCGCCAGGCGCGCAGCCTTGGACATGTTGCCACCGGCGCGGGTGACCAGCCGACCCAGGTACTCGCGCTCGAACTGGCCGATGAGCCGATCCTTGGCCACGTGGAAAGCCTCGTCGATACCCGCCGCGAAGGAGCTTGCCGCCACGGTCGCAGGTTCGGGCGGGGTCCAGTCGGGCGAGTCCTCGTAGAGCGGAATGTCGTTGGGCTGGATCAGCTGCTCGGGCTCGGCCAGTACCGCCACGTGCTCGATGACGTTCTGCAGTTCGCGCACGTTGCCGCGCCACGGGCGCGAGCGCAGGAACGCCACGGCACTCTCCGACAGGCGCGGAATCCGCTCGCCCACCTGGCGGTGACGCTGCCAATAGAAAGTGAGGAAATGGGCGGCGAGCAGAGGAATGTCCTCCTGCCGCTGCCGCAGCGGCGGGAGCTTGATCGGCACGACGCGCAGCCGGTAATAGAGGTCGTTGCGAAGCACCCCCTGCTCGACTGCCTCCAGCGGCTCGCGGTTCGTGGCTGAGATGAACCGGACATCCACCACGCCGTCACTCTGCTCGCTGCCCACGCGGCGCACCACCCCATCCTGGATCACCCGCAGGAGCTTGGCCTGCAGCGGCAACGACATTTCAGTGAGCTCGTCCAGGAAGAGCGTCCCGCCGTTGGCCGTTTCAAGGAGACCGGGCTTGTCTCGATCGGCACCGGTAAAGGCGCCCTTCCGATGGCCGAACATTTCCGACTCGAGCAACTGCTCCGGCAGGGCCGCGCAGTTGATGGCCACCAGCGTCTTGGTGGCACGGCGACTCGACTGATGGATGAGCTGGGCGATGACTTCCTTGCCGGTACCACTCTCGCCGCTAATGAGCACCGATGCGTCGGTCGGTGCCACTTTGCGGGCGAGCTCGACCGCCTTGCGGAAGCCGGGCGCTATCCCGATAAGGGCGAACTTGTCGCTGTTGCCGTGCTGCTGCTGGAGCTGCAGGCGGAGCTCGCGCGTTTCGCGCGAGACCATGACGGCGTGAGACGCGCGACCGATCAGGACGTGGAGATGGGTAGCCGAGAACGGCTTGGGCAGGTAATCCCAGGCTCCGATCCGCAGTGCCTCGATGCTGCTCGTGACACTCGGATTGCCGGTCATCACCACGACTATTGTATCTTTGCTCTCGTTGAGTATGCCCTTGAGGATGTCGAGGCCGCTCACCTGTGACATGTACAGGTCGACCAGGACGACGTCGAACTTCCGCCGCCGCACCGTGTCCAGCGCCTCCTCACCCCGGCCAATCGTCGTGACGTTGTATCCGTCGGCCTGAAGCACCGAGGCGCAGCTCTCGCGCAGGGTGCGCTCATCGTCGATAATGAGAATCCGGATGCTGGCCTTCACCTCAGCGGGGATGGCCAGCGGGTCGCGAGTGGCTTCGGACACCTCCATGAGGCTTGTCAGCGTAGACTCCGGGGTGTCTTGCGCGTGCAAGGAATGCGGTACGGGTGTCTGGTCACACTAGCCGCCCCTGTTGCGTGCGTCAAGCAGGTTTGCGCGATAATCCTGCTCCATGCTACAGGCAAGCAACATGCCGATGCGATGGCGCCACACTGGATGGGGGTCTAGAAGCGCCTAACCGCTAACGGGGTAAGGAATTGGGAGCTTCATAAGCACCTGCGGGGATTCGGGTTCTGGCGGTATTGGTCTTGCGATTTTCCGCCGCCGAAGGCTGCACGTCAGACCGCCCGCCCCGGGGTGGAATTCCAAGGAGACTGCATGGCCAGCGAATTGACCGGTCCCGT
Organism: uncultured Gemmatimonadales bacterium; assembly: GCA_963822925.1. Lineage (GTDB taxonomy): Bacteria > Gemmatimonadota > Gemmatimonadetes > Gemmatimonadales > GWC2-71-9 > JAGGAG01. The sequence continues at coordinate 38,884 of CAWGJN010000020.1, read as the reverse complement.
CACCCCAGCTCTGGGGGCGTCGCTTACCGCCCCAGGCGCGGCGTCACTGCCTTGGCAGGGACAGCTACCGCCGCTCGAGGAGCCGGAGGCCGGCATCCCGTGGGAGCGCTTCATCGCCGCGATCAAGCGATACCGCTGGCTCGTGATCGCGGTGGCGGTACTGGGCACCGCCCTGAGCGTGCTCGGTTCCCGTTTCGTGAAGCCGAGCTACACGGTCACCTCGACCATCTACATCGAGACCCCAACCGACAAGAACGGGCCGATCCGGGCCGAGGAGCTGCTGAACTCGGTACAGTGGGTCGAACTCCTTCGCACCAACGCCGTGCTGGACTCGGTGGTGCAGCGGCAGGCACTCTTCGTAACCCCGGCCCACTCGCGCGATAGCGCGCTGCTGAAGGGCTTTGCGCTGGCACCGCGGTTCCGCCCGGCCGGTATACCGTGGAGCGTGACGCGTCATCGGGTTCGTTCCGGCTGCTGGGCGACGATGGCACCATCGTCGCTCGCGCGGCCGCAGGCGACTCGCTGGGCAAGGAAGTTGGTTTCGCGTGGGTGCCGAACCAGAGTGCTTTGCAGCCGGGCCAGAAGGCGGAGTTCACCGTGGCCTCCCACCGCGATGCCTCGGCCGCGCTGCTCAAGGACCTGCGCGTGGTCATGGCGGACAACGGCAATTTCATGCGGGTTTCGCTGGCGGGTAATGACCCGCAGCGCGCCGCGGATGTGGTCAACGGACTCACGTCGCAGTTCGTGGAACTCGCCGCCGACCTCAAGCGGGCCAAGCTGCGGGAAACTGCCACCGTGCTGAAGGAGCAGCTCCAGTACAGCGCGACGCAGCTTCGCGATGCGGAAACGGCGCTCGAGGGGTTCCGGGTGCGCACGATCACGCTGCCGTCAGACGTCCCTGTGGCTGCTGGTCTTACAATGACGCAGCCAACCGTGATCAAGCAGTACTTCGACGAGAAGATCCGGGTCGATTCGATCGCGCGCGACCGCGAGGCGCTCTCTTCGGCCCTGAACCAGTTCGCTTCGGGTACGGCATCGACCGACGCATTCCGCACGATTCCCGCCGTACGCGGGGCGCCGGAGCTGAGCCGCGCGCTCGACAGCCTCTCAAACGCAGAGGCGAGCCTCCGGGTCATGCGGCAGCGCTTCACCGATGAATACCGGCCGGTGAAGGACCTGGAAGACAAGATCGCCGGCCTCCGCAACAACCTCATCCCCGGCCTGGTGGCGCAACTCACCGGGCAGATGCAGCAGACCGAGCGTTCTATCGACACCCGGATCGCGACGTCGTCCAAGGACCTGCAGGCGATTCCGCAGCGCTCGATCAACGAGCAGCGGCTCACGCGTGAGATGCTTGGCGCCGAAGGGCTGTACCGGAACCTGCAACAGCGCTACGAGGAGGCGAAACTCGCCGAGGCGAGCGCGCTGCCGGATGTGCGGGTGCTTGACCCGGCCGTCGCGCCGACCCGTCCGGATGCGAACGATCGCCTGCGCCTGATCGCTCTGGGCGCCTTCGGCAGCCTCGCTTTCGCACTGGGCCTCGCCATCCTGCTCGACCGGTTCGACCGCCGGTTCCGCTACCCGGACCAGGTGGAGAAAGAACTGGGCCTGTCGATCCTGGGCGCGGTGCCGCAGATCCGTCGCCGGGGCAAGCTGGCGCAGAGCCCGGAGGAAGCCGCCAATGTGGTCGAGGCCTTCCGCACCATTCGAATGAACGTGACCCATACGCTCGGCTCGGCAAAGGGCCCGGTGACAATCACGATCTCGAGCCCCGGGCCAGGCGACGGAAAGTCGCTGGTGTCCGCCAATCTCGCGTTGAGCTTCGCCGAGTCGGGCTACAAGGTGGTGCTGGTGGACGGCGATATCCGCCGCGGTGAGCTGCACCGCAGTTTCGGCGTGGACCGGAAGCCCGGCCTCCTCGACTGCCTCAGCGGGACCGCTACCATCGAGCAGGTCCTCCGTTCGGGCGGGCATCCCAACCTGACGATGATCCCATGCGGTACCCGCTTCGAGCGCGGGCCAGAAATGCTCGGCAGCGAGGCGATGGTGAAGCTCATGGCCGCCTTGCAGCGACGCTACGACTGCGTGATCGTGGACAGCCCGCCGCTGGGCGCGGGTGTCGATCCGTTCGTGCTCTCTACGCTCACGCGGAACGTGATGCTGGTGCTGCGAGCCGGGGAGACGGATCGTGAATTCGCGCTAGCCAAGTTGCGGCTGTTCGACCGTTTGCCGGTGGAAGTCCTGGGCGCGGTGCTCAACGACATCCGGGCCGAGGGCGCGTACCGCCACTACGCGTACGTATACGGCTACACCGCCGACGAGATCAGCCCGATGGGCGAAATCGGCACCGGGACAGGTGCCACAACCTGATAGGATCACATCAGTTAGGCCGGTGTACGAAAGAGGGCGACCGAATGGTCGCCCTCGTTGCTTGCTCCCTTGCCCGGATGGACGGACGACGTCAGGCGCTGGTAGGCTCGCTGGCCGTCTCGTGCAGGAGGGATTCGGCCCGGATGGAGCGCAGGGCGTCGGCAGCACGGAGGAAGGTCTCTACCTTGGCGAGCACGAGCTCGCCATCGAGCGGCTGACCGAAGAAGTCCCAGGCGCCGGCCCTGGTGGCCTCGAGCTTCTGCTGCGCGACCAGACGGGCCGGCGGTGGTGATGATAACCGGCACACCAGGTCCGACCAGCGGGTCCCCGCGCAGGGTGCGGCAGACGTCGAAGCCATGGATGTCGGGCAACTGGGCATCGAGCAGGATGAGCGCCGGCTGACCGGAGCGGGCACGGTCAAGCGCCTGCTGGCCGGTAAAGGCTCGCAGGATCTCATAGCCGTGCGGGGCCAATACGCTCTCGAGGGAGCGAGCGGTCCACTCCTGATCGTTGGCGATCAGGATCACCTTAGGGGTCAACCTGAACTCCCACTCGAGGTTCTGGGACTCATGATGATGAAATACCCCGCACCGTCTGGGTACCCAACGTCAACAATATCGTCACCAGCGGATCAAAGCCTCGAGGCTGTGGTTCGCGGCACGCAGTATTGGCCGGAGACGTTGAGCAGACCCCACACCCCGGTTCAAGCAGAAAACCGGCCCTGTGGCAGCCTGACTGGTTTCGTTTATCCAAGTGGCTGCCAAACAACAGCTTATGTAATGGCAGCGCACCGGTGATTCGGAGCTGTCCTCCCGGCTTCAGATTTGATACTGCAAGTTGGGGAGCAGTTGTCAGTTGGCTCCCCCAACCCGGTTCCGGCGATTCGATGAGTTGCCCAACCTGTCAAGCAGACGTGAAGCCGGTACAGCGGAGCAACGAGAGCTTTCCCCGTTGCCCTGCCTGTGGAACCTGGCTGCTGCCGCCTGACACCGAGGCTGAACTGGCCGGTTTCAGGGCACGCCTGACGCAGTTGGGCCTGATAGGAGATCGCTTGACGACACCAATTGGCCAAACCCCGGGAGAAACCTGAATGCGCGTCCTGTTCGCCTATGTCCTGCTGCTCGTGGGTCTCGCCAGCACGGCGACGGCGCAGGCGGTGGATCCGGGACCGCATCCCCTCGCCACCCGGGCGCAGCTGGAGAAGCAGCTGGCCTCCCTGCCGGCCGATGAGAAGAACGGGCCCATTGCCGATGTCATCCGGCAACGGCTGGCGAATGGCGACTTCCTTCCGGGTGACCGGATCCAGCTGCTCGTGGTCGGCGACACGCTGTTTTCCAAGTCGTTCTCGGTCAGGCCCGACACGACAATCGAGCTGCCGAACATCGACCCGATCAGCCTGCATGGGGTACTGCGTTCGGAACTGGACACCTATCTCGACCAGAAGCTGCGGAAGTACCTGACCAACCCGGACGTACAGGCGAGGTCGCTCATCCGGCTGGCCGTGGTGGGTGAGGTGGCCAGGCCGGGCTTCTATGACCTGCCGCCGGACGCCGCCGCGTCAGAGGTGATCGTGACGGCCGGCGGCCTGTCCCCGGCCGGCGACCCCCAGCGGACAGTTGTCAAAAGGGACAGCAAGACGTTGTATACCAAGTACCAGGTACGGCAGTTCTACATTGACGGCGCCTCGCTCGACGAAATGGGCCTCCGGACCGGAGACCAGTTCAACGTGGGCCGGCGCGGCAGCACCAACGTGCTCCCGATTATTGCAGCGGTCAGCGGCATCGCATTCGCCGTCGCCGCTTTCTCCGGAATGTTCAGCGGTAACTGATCCTGATCATGCCTGAATCCGTCATGCCGCAATCGAACGAGCGCGTACCGACTCGACACACGCCCCGCAACACGCCGGGCGCGGTGCCGGCTTTCAGGCCGGAGCAGCGTCGCGTACCCCGGCTCAGCCAGGTGTCACGACCAGCCGCAGCCCGACGACCAGAATCACGAAGTGCCGCGGCGCCTGCTGAACGTGGCAGTGTCATTGCTGCTCATCGTGGTGACCGCGCCGATCATGCTGGTCATCGCGATCCTGGTGAAGGTGACATCGCCCGGCCCGGTGATTTATACGCAGACACGGGTAGGACTCGACCGACGGGCAGGACGGGCCTCGCGCCGGGACACGCGGCGACGTGACGACGTAGGCGGGCTTCCGTTCACCATCTACAAGTTCCGCACGATGCGCAGCGACGCGGAAAAGGCGACCGGCGCCGTGTGGGCGTCGAACGATGACTCACGGGTCACCCGGATCGGCAAGGTGCTGCGTCAGTTCCGCCTCGATGAACTACCGCAGCTCTTCAACGTGCTCCGCGGTGACATGAATCTGGTGGGCCCGCGGCCGGAACGCCCGAGCATCTTCAAGAAGCTGCGGGAGGAGATTCCCGACTACCAGAAGCGTCAGCGCGCGCGGCCGGGCATCACGGGGTGGGCGCAGGTGAACCAGTCCTATGACACGAATCTGGATGACGTGAAGCGGAAGGTGCAATTTGACCACGAGTACATCCACCGGCGGGGCCTGGCGGAAGACCTGAAGATCATGCTGCGGACGGTACCGGTGGTCCTTTTCCGGAGGGGTGGCTGGTAGGAGATGCGTGAGAAGGAAACGCAGCTGCGTGAGGAGGAAGTGCGACTGCGGTAGTGAGGGGGCCCACGGGCCCCCTTTTCATTTCAGCTTCCGCTGGAGGCGGCGTCGGGGCGGCGGGTGGGTTCCCAGGTAGCGGCATTCGTGCCAGCGAAGAATTTCATCCATGCGATGAAGCCGGCCAGGGCCGACGCCACGGCAAAGCCGGCGCGCTTGACTGGAGCGGGCAGCGACTCGGAATCCTGCCGGTTAAGCGCGATGAGCCCGGCTGCCACGCCGACGGCTCCGAGGACGCCAAGCAGCGCGACCCAGGGGTGGCCGGGAGCGAGCAGAACGAGCCCAGCAGGCACGAGGGGCAAGGTGAGAAAGCCTACCCAGCGGGCGAGCTTGTGGCTCGCGAGCATCCAGGCAAACTGGCCATACCGCACCGGATTCAGCAGTGACCGCAGATACCAGAGTGTATTGAGCCCGCGGAGCATGGTGCGGATCTTCCGCTGGTATTCGGCTTGGAGCGAACGCGCGCGGGGAACGATGCAGAAAGCGGCATCGACTGACACCGTCCGATATCCCAGCTGTCGAACGCGGAGCGGTGACGCAAAGTCACGGCTCAGCTCCTCTGGGAACGCGGTGTCGACGAGGTCGCGCCGAATGGCGTAGAAGCAGCCGCTCGCGCCAATGATCCCGCCCAGCCTCGTTTCGAGGGCACGGACGCCCATCTCGTAACCCACGTATCCCGCTTCGCCCGCATTGGCCTCGGCGGCCAGATCGCCGACGCTCACGTCGCGACCGGACGCGGCCCCGACGGTGGGATCCTGAAAGACCCGCACCAGCGGCTTCAGCGACGCCGCTGGGATTCGAATGGTGGCGTCGGTGTTGACGACGATATCGCAGGCAACGAGCGGAAGGGTGCGATTTTCGGCGGCACTCTTGCCGCGACGCAGCGACATGCGCACCAGGCGTACGCCGCGGGCCTCGAACCCGCGGACAATCTCGTCCGTCCGGTCACTGGAGGCATCGGACATCACGACGACCTCACGGTGAGTCACCGGGTAGTCGAGTTGCAGCAGGCTCTCGAGCGTGCCGGCGATGGAGGCTTCCTCGTTGTAGGCGGGGACGAGAATCGCCACCCGGGGCCATTCGCCGGGATCGCCCCAGCTGCGGGGGCGGCGCGCCGCGCGTGAAACAAGCCAGAGCAATGCGGGGTAGCCGGCGAGTGCGTAGGCGAAGAGCACGACCGGGACCGCCACGAGGCCAAGCCCAACGGTATCAGAATTCAACGGCGATGCTCCATGACACGCTGGTACACCGCGAGATGCCGACTGACCCACTCGCGGGGCGAGAAGAGCTCGGCAACGCGCGACGCCGCGGCGGCAGCCCGCGTTCGCGCCGCAGCCGGGTGGGAAAGGACCTCGTCGATGGCGGCAGCCAGGGCAGCGGGATCGCCCGGCGGTACCAGCCTCCCGGTGTCGGGGGTGATGAGGTCGGGGACGCCACCCACCGCGGTGGCGACGATGGGGACGCCAGCATGGATGGTCTCGAGCAGGATCATCGGCGTGCCCTCACTCCGAGAACTGAGCACCAGGGCATCGAACGCCGCGAGGATCGACGAGGCCGTGGCCACCATGCCGGCGAAAGTTACGCGATCGGCGATCCCGAGCGCTGACGCCTGGGCCTCAAGGCCGGCACGCTCGGGACCGTCCCCGACGAAGACGAGTCTTGGCATCCGGATGCTGCACCAGCGGAAGGGCTGCCAGCGCGATGTCGGCGCCTTTCACGTGGCTCAGCCGGCCCACCCAGCCCAGCAGCGGGCCATCGCCTTCGAGGTGCAGCCGCGCACGCGCGGCGGAGCGCGAGAGCGGCGGTGTGTCCGGGGGTCGCCATGCGTTGGGGATGGTCACAATCCTGGCGCCCTCGACGCCCTTGGCCTCGAGTGTTGCCGCGAGAGGCGCGGAGACGGCAATCACAGCGTCATCACGACCCAGCGCGCGCAACGCCAGCCACTGATTCAAGCGATTCTTACGGTCACCGCCAGTGAAGCCGTGGGCGGTGGCGACGACCGGGCGTCGCGTCCGATCGCGCCGCGAGGAAGCCCATCATGTCAGCCCGATAGCCGTGGGTATGGACCAGGTCGATGCGATGGGCATGCATCAGCCGCCTCAGGCCTGACCAATCACGCCAATAGGTTCCGTCCGGGGGCGGCAATGACCTCCACCTGACGACCCTGGGACCGCGCCTGCTCGATGAATGGGGCTGAACTCCCATCGGCCAGCACCGCCAGCACGATCTCCAGCCCGGCCTCGACCTGGCCGGCAGCAAGGCCGAGAACGGCCGATTCGGCACCCCCAACCGGCCCTGGGGCGATGGCATGCATCACCCGCACGTTGCCGCCGGGCCACAAATGGGTGTCATGGCTTGAAACCTATCCCATAAGTCGGTGTAAGACAAAGACTTCAACGCCGAGGCAAGTGGCCCTCTTCCTTGCCCTTGAAATGACGCTCGTGGGCGATCGCATCGCTGACCGGGGGTCACGCCTCCGACTACCTTCGATCGCGAGGGGTATTGGATGCAGACCCGGCCGACCCGGACAGGCATAACCCCAAGCCCGTACACCCAGCCACGGACCTCGCGGATGATCCAGGAAAGCTGCCCCATCTGCGGCGGTGCCTCGTCAGGTGTCGTCGGCATCAAGGACGCATTGCGCGTGCTCCGGTGTGCCAGCTGCACACTGCAATACTCCGAGCGGGCGCCGGAGGTTGGCCAACTTCCGGACATGTACAACCGTGCGTACTTCCACGGATCCCCGGCAGGATATCCCGCCTACGAAGCAGACGAGTCCCTGCATCGGGCTCGGGCCCGCGGCTATCTCCAGGACCTGATGGCGTACACCACCGGTACCGGCACGCTGCTGGACGTGGGATGCGCCACCGGATTCTTTCTCGATGAAGCGCGCCAGGCAGGGTGGCGGGTGCGCGGCTGCGAAGTGAGTGAATGGGCGGCGACCTACGCCAGAAGCCGATTCGAACTTGACGTGATCCAGGCGCCCTTTCCGACGCCACTTCTCGGTCCGCAGCGCTACGATGCCGTGACGTTTCTGAATGTCTTCGAGCAGCTCCCGGATCCCCACGCCGCGGAAAGGGTCCTCCGCGACCTGGTGGCCCCGAGCGGGCTTGCTCGCACTCGAGACCTGGGACGTGAACGCCCTGGTCGTGCGGCTCTCGGGGATGCGGTGGCACAAGTACCGGCCGCAGGAAACACCGATCTACCTCAACCGCCGATCGCTGACGACGCTGTTCGGGCCGGAGCACTGGACACTGGTGGAGTACCGCGCGCGCACCAAGTGGATCACGCTTGCGCATGGACTGCATGCCCTCGGGCTGGGGGCGCATCCCACGAAGAACGGCGGACCACCGCGCCAAGGGATGCGAGACAGGATCGGGCGGCTTTCGCTGCCCTATCACCTGGGCGACCTGGTGTGGGCTGTGCTACGGCGTCGGGACCCGAACGCGTGAGGACGTAAGGGCGTGAGACCGATCCGACTGGTCGAGGTAGGCCCGCGAGATGGACTGCAGAGCCTCAGCGGGTTTGTCCCAACCGCGGTGAAAGTGGAATACGTTGATGCGCTGTCGCGCACGGGACTCACAGACATCGAGGTATCGAGTTTCGTGTCACCCCGGTGGGTTCCACAACTCGCGGACGCCGAGGAAGTTTTTGCGCAGATCGAGCGCCGGAAAGGCGTGCGATATCATGCGCTCGTGCCCAACCTCCAGGGACTGGAGCGGGCGGTCGCAGCGCGGGTAGACGTCGTGGCGGTATTTACCGCCGCGAGCGAAACGTTCTCGCGCAAGAACACGAACGCGTCCATCGCGGACACGCTGGAACGCTTCGCGCCACTGATCGCTGCCTCGCCGGTGCCGGTACGAGGTTACGTGTCCACCGCATTCGTCTGCCCCTTCGAGGGGCCGGTTGCCCCGGCGACGGTGCGACAGGTGGCGATCGCGCTGACGGCACTGGGATGCCAGGAGATCTCGCTGGGCGACACCATCGGCCGAGCCACAGCTGACCAGGTCCGCCGGCTGCTCGACATGCTCCTTCCCGACGTGCCGGCAGACCGCATCGCGCTCCACTGCCACGACACGTTCGGCCAGGCCATCGCCAACGTGCTCGCGGCGGCCGAACTGGGCGTGCACACCTTCGACGGCAGCGCGGGTGGCATCGGCGGCTGTCCCTTTGCGCCCGGGGCGCCCGGCAATGTCAGCACGGAGGCGCTCGTGCGTGCCTTTCCAGGCGCCACCGGAGTAGATCCCGAAGCGCTTGCGGTCGCCAGCCGCGGCATCACGATTGCCATACTGGACTCCGGACGCATCCTGTGACCAGCACGCACCAACCGCTCGTCAGTGTCATCGTCCCCACCTACAACTATGGGCGCTACATCGCGGAAGCGCTGGAAAGCATCCTCGCGCAAACAGTCAGCGATCTCGAGGTGATCGTCGTCGACGACGGCTCGACGGATGACACCCAGGCGGTGCTTGGCCGGTTCACGGACCCGCGCGTCCGCACCGTGCTGCAGCCGAACGCAGGGGCATCAGCCGCCCGCAACCGGGGCCGGAAGGAATCCAGGGCGCCGTACATCGCGTGGCTCGACGCCGACGACCTGTGGAGGCGCACGTTCCTCGAGCGGCATCTCGCCGTGCTGGAATCGGAGCCGGATCTGGGCTTTTCCTTCTCGAACTTCATCCGGACCCGGCATGGCGTGGTGCATTCCCGGCACGCAGTTCGATATGGTACCGCGACTGTGGCAACTCCCTACTCGCGCCGCACGCGGGGGCGACGCTCGCGTCATCGAGATGGACCCCTTCGCCGCGCTGGCCCCGAGCACGAGCCTTCCCGGCTGGCTCCAGGCCAGCGTGTTCCGGCGCACCGCGCTGGACGGACGCTGGTTCAACCCTCGCCTCAGGTTGGCGGAGGACCTGGTCCTCATCATGCAGGTGTATGCGAGCGGAATGCCGGTGGCCTTCCTGGAGGAGGTCCTGGTCGAGGTGCGGCGTCACGGCAGCAACAGCTACCTGACCGGCGAGGAGATCCAGAACGCAGTGCTGGCGGCCGTGCTTTCGCTCGAGGCGGAGGCGATACTGTCGACGTCGCAGCAGGCCATCCTGCGCCGCCGTATCGCCGCGGAGTACTGCGCGCTCGGCTGGCGCCATTTCTGGCAGCATGACACCCGCAAGGCAGCGGCGTTCTACAGCCGCGCGCTCCGCTGGCCCGGCTACCGGCTCAACGCACTCGCCCACCTCGCCGTGCTGCCCGTGCTGCCGCTTCTTCCCCGCCGCGAACCAGGCTTCTGAGATAGATTTGCGCAGTTTTCCGGTTCGAGGTGATTGCGTATGACTCATTGAGTGACGGAGCTGGCTGCACACCGAGTGCAAACGACATTGTCACTCCAACCCAGGTACTCGTGGCCCCCGCAGAATCGCCCGACACTGGCATGAATTCAGAGCCAGCGAGCCTCCCCGAATCGGTGGCCAGCCCGCCCCCCGCGCCGGCCTGTTCCGGACCCTCGGGCGGCAGACCGCGATCTACAGTTTCGGGGTCATCCTCGGACGCGCCGTCAGCTTTCTCATGCTGCCGGTGTACACGAGGTTCCTCACGCCGGCTGACTACGGCCTGGTACAACTGCTCGAACTCACCGTCGAGGTGGTCGCAATCTTCTTCACAGCGGGCTCCACGGCCGGCCTGCAGCGCTTCTACTTCAAGGCCTCCTCGACCGACGACCGCCAGCGCCTCGTTTCGACCGTGTTCTTCACGGTGCTCGCCCTTGCCAGCGCGTGCGCCATCACGCTGATGACGCTGAGCCCCGCGATCTGGCGCCACGCCCTCAAGGGAGCGGGACAGCCCTGGTTCATTCGTCTGGCGGCCGTCAATTTCATGCTGTCGTTCCTGCTCAGCTTTCCGATGAGCTTCGCCCAGACGACCCAGCGTCCGGTGATCTTCCTGTGGACGTCACTGGTGAAGCTCGTGATGCAGCTCTCACTCAACATCCTCTTCATCGTGGTCCTGCGCCTCGGCGTGGCCGGCCTGCTGTGGAGCACGTTCACGACGAACCTGGTGCTCGGCTCCGGCATGACAACGTGGCTGCTGCGCCAGACCGGGTTCAAGTTCGACATGAGCATCCTGCGAGAGTTGCGTCGCTTCGGCACCCCCTACCAGTTCACCTGGGCGGGATCATTCATCCTCACCTTCGGTGACCGATTCTTCCTGCAGGCCGCCCGGGGTGCGACGGCCGTCGGCCTCTACGCGCTCGCATACCAGTTCGGGTTCCTGCTGATGCAACTCGGTTCGACCCCGTTCCTGAGCGCGTGGAACCCACACCGGCACGAACTGGCGAAGCTTCCCCGCGCCGAGCGGGACCGGCACTATGACACCGGGTTCCTCTATTTCAACGTGCTGCTGATCACGATGGCCACAGCGCTCGCGGTATTCATCCGCCCGGTCATACGCACCATGACGACCCCAGCCTTCCACACCGCCGCGCACATCGTGCCGATCATCCTCCTGGCCTACACGGTGGAAGCGTGGTCCGAATCGTTCAGGTTCGGCATCGACATCTCGGAGCGCACGGTCCTCGTCACGAAAGCGACCTGGACCACGGTGGTGGTGGTGGTGCTCCTGTACTCGATATTAATCCCGTTGTTCGGCCCGATGGGCGCGGCTGCAGCAACCGTCACAGGGTCCGTGTTCCGGGCGACGCTGCTCTATCGGTGGGCACAGCGTGAATGGCCCATCACCTACTCCTGGCGGCGACCACTGCTCCTCCTGGGGATCGGCGTCAGCGTGTCACTGATCGCCTTCCTCTTGCCTACGTTGCCGATCCTCGGCCAGCTCGGCGTCGGGGCGGTGCTCATGGCGGTCTATTTCGCCTGCGTCCACGCGTTCATTCTCGGCCCTGATGCCCGTCATCTGCTGCGGCGTCTGGTGGCGGATCCGGCCGGCGCCTGGTCGTTCATGACGCAGCGGTCCTGACGATCGTCGCCCTTCAGGCGACGCGGTACAGCGCCTCGTAGCGGTCGGCCATGGCTCCCACACTGAATTCCCTGTGGCCCCGCTCGGCGGCGGCACGTCCCAAGGCCGTGCGCAAGACATCGTCGGTGAGAACGCGGCCGAGGGCCCCGGCGAGAATCCGCTCGTCGGCGGGTGGGACGAGGAGCCCTTCGACCTCGGTGGTGATCGCTTCGGGAATGCCGGAAATATTGGAGGCAACGATCGCGCGGCCGGCAACCATGGCCTCGAGCAATGCGAGCGGCAGTCCCTCCCACAAGGATGGCATCACAAAGACGTGGGCGGCCGCCTGCAGGTCGGGAACGTCAGCTCGATGCGTGAGGATATGCACGCGGGACGTCATGCCCTGCTCCCGAATGAAGGCTTGGAGACCTTCCGCCTCGGGGCCACCTCGCCCTCCGGCAATGAGCAGGCGCCATGGCCGTTCGCAGGCCCTCCTGCGTCAGCTTTGCCAGCGCGCGCAGCAGGAACGCGTGACCCTTCCGCGGTTCTAGGTTTCCGACCGCCAGCAGGACGAGCTCATCCGGGAGCAGCGAAAATTCGCGACGAATGGGCGCGGCATCTCCCCGGCTGAGCGGCACACCGTTATGCGCTACCGAAATCACGTGTTGATCGAGGCCCAAGTCACGATCCAGCTGCTGCTTGGTGGCGCGGGATACTGCCGCCGCGATGCCACCGTAGCGAAACGCGAGCCGGAGCGCCGCGCGCCGCCGCCAAGCCGCGGTCATCTTCTGGTTGCCGTGCATCGTCATGACATGCGGTACCCGGGTGATCGCCGCCGCGGTCGCGCCGTACACCGCCATCGTGAATTCATGGCTGTGCACCAGGTCGGCTCCCTTGGAGCGGATCAGCTCCACCAATCGGCGAACGCACCCGGGATCGAGCGGTCCGGCAATCGTGTACGTCTCCGGCTCGTAGCCACCCTCACGAAACCGCTGGCCGAGCCAGCCTACGCGGGCTGCCGGGCCCACCGGAATGATCCGGTGGCCCCGGCGGCGAAGCTCGTCCGACAGTTGAAGCATGACCGTTTCCGCCCCGCCGGGCCCGTCAGATTCGAGCATCTGCAGGATCGTGAGCGGCTTCATGCTGACGGTTGTCTTGGGGAATCACCGAGGGATGAACTCCATGACAGACTGTACACCGGCACGGCCGCACTGACCCGCACCGGCGCGACCGGTCTCGCGCCGAGAAGCGGGCTCAATTCGCCGGGAAAGCCGCATGGTTGAAACCTATCACGTAAGTCGCTGCAATACAACGAGTTCACTATTCGTTGACCGATGCGGTACGCACGCGGGCCGCGGCGCGTCGGACCGCGCAGCAACGTGCTCCGAACCCGTCCGGTGTCGGCTTGCTGCTCGCCGACACGGCGGACTAACTTCGACCCTCGCTTTCCTCCCGAGGTCATATCGCCGTGAGCAAGGTCATAGCCGACGCCCGCAGCGCCGTGGCGGATCTCCCCGAAGGAGCCACGCTGCTAGTGGGCGGCTTCGGGCTGTGCGGCATCCCGGAGGAGCTCATCGAGGCCGTGCGGGACCTCGGCCGCAAGGACCTCACCATCGTCAGTCAACAACGCCGGGATATTCGTGCGGCGCGTGGCGGCCGCGGAACGCCAAGCGGATCGCGCGCCGCACGGTGCGAAAGGGCTGATGGCATGGACGTCCGGATGGCTGGTAGTGGCGCACGCGGCGGCAGCGATCGCCCGGGTCCCGCACGTCATGACCTGCACGGTAACCAGAAGATGCTGCGGTATGGCGGCGTCGCGCCGCACTGCGGCTTGCGTTCCGGCATGGCGGTACGACCGCCGCCGTGTCGCTGGCCACGAAACGGCAACCGGATGAGGACCTTCGGCCGGGCCGAGCGTGGACGTCGGGAGTTCAGTGTGGGGGCCATGACGGACGGGTCCGAGGCGTTGTATCGTGGCGCCTGACGGTCCCGGGCTGCTGTGCGTCGTGAATTTCCCGGCCAACACCGGCTTCGCCTGGAACTTCATCGAGGGACTGTACGCCGCCGTGGCGAGGGAAGGCAGGACCCTCGGCTGGCGCACGTTCGTGGCCTACCCCCGCATCGATCAGCCGCCGCGCACCCTTGAGAATTCGCCAGCGGTCCCGTTGGCACTGACTCTTGAGGTCGGGGGCATCCGCGATGCAATCCGGCTGTGGCGCTTCCTGCGCAGCCAGCGCATCGCGACGGCATATCTCACCGATTGGCCGGTGCGCAGCCCCGTGTATGTGCTGATGCGGCTCGCCGGGGTCCGGCGCATCGTGGTCCACGACCACACCTCAGGGGAGCGCAGCGCGCCGCGGGGGCTTCGACGACTCGCCAAGCGCATCCAGCGGCTCGTGCCCGGGCTGGAGGCCGACTGCGTGCTTGCCGTCAGCGACTATGTGGCTCGGCGCCAGGTCGAGGTCGGGCTGGTCCCACCGGCGCGGGTGGCGCGGGTGTGGAATGGAATTGCGCTGCCGGTGTTGCGCGAGGTCGGCGAGGTTCGGCGTGAGCTTGGCCTGCCCGCCGACCGGCCGATCATCACCTGCTGCTGCCGTGCCGCTCCCGAGAAGGGGGTGCACCATCTCCTCCGCGCCTTCGCGGGGATGCAGCGACCACCCCGGTCCCAGGGGGCGGCGCTTCTCGTGTACGTGGGTGACGGACCGGAACTGGGTGCCCTCAGGGAGCTCGCAGCCGCCCTGGGTATTGCCGAGGACGTGCGCTTCATCGGCTACTCGAGCAACGTCGCCGACTTTCTCCGTGCCGCCGATATCGTCGCCGTGCCATCGGTCTGGCAGGATGCACTCCCTCTCGGCGTACTCGAAGGCATGGCCGTCGGGCGTCCAGTTGTTGCGACACGGGTAGGCGGCATCCCTGAAATGTGCCGGGATGAAGAAGAGGGCGTGCTGGTTGAGCCTGCGGCCGATGTGGAACTGGCTCGGGCGCTCACGAGGCTGGTGGGGTCACCCGGCCTGCGGACCGCCATGGGCGAGCACGGGCGCGAGCGCGTGGCCGCGCACTTCACGCCGGAGGCACAGGTTGCGGCGGTCGTCCGGCACCTGGGGCTGCGCCCGGCCTAGGCATTCCCGGCGCGATGGCGCCCGGCAAGCAGGCGCTGGCAGATGGCGGCATGGGCCCGCCGCGAGACGCTCCAGTGCTGGCCAACTGCGTGGCACTTCCGGCGGGAGGCGCACCCGAAGGAACTCCCGCAGGGCCGCACCGGCGCCGACCGCATCTTCCGGGAGGTGAAGTTCCGCGCGCGTGCGTCGCAGGCGCATGAGGAGCTGATCGACATCACCCCACCACCATCGAAGCCGGGCGCCAACACGGTACGGCGCCTCCCATTGACCTCCATCAGCACCGGCTCGCCGGTCCGGTTATCGGTCTTGAACTCGACCATGGCAACGCCCTGCCAGCCTCCGAACCCGTCCGGTGTCGGCTTGCTGCTCGCCGACACGGCGGACTAACTTCGACCCTCGCTTTCCTCCCGAGGTCATATCGCCGTGAGCAAGGTCATAGCCGACGCCCGCAGCGCCGTCGCGGATCTCCCCGAAGGAGCCACGCTGCTGGTGGGCGGCTTCGGACTGTGCGGCATCCCGGAGGAGCTCATCGAGGCCGTGCGGGACCTCGGGCCCAATGACCTCACCATCGTCAGCAACAACGCGGGAACCACCCAGTTCGGCCTGGTCCAGCTGCTGCGCAACAACCAGGTGCGCAAGGTGATGGCGAGCTACGTGGGGGAGAACGACGTCTTCGAGCAGTTGATGCTTTCGGGCAAGCTGGACGTCGAGCTGGTGCCGCAGGGCACGCTGGCGGAGCGGCTGCGGGCAGGCGGCGCCGGCATTCCCGGCTTCTACACGGCTACTGGCGTCAACACGCTCGTGGCCACCGGCAAGGAGACCCGCGCCTTCGACGGCCGGGAGTACCTCCTGGAGCGCGGCATTACGGGTGAGTTCGCGCTGGTACACGCGTGGAAGGGAGACGCCGAAGGCAACCTCGTGTATCGCAAGACCGCGAGGAACTTCAACCCGCTGGTCGCCATGGCGGGCCGGATCACGGTGGCCGAGGTGGAAGAACTTGTGCCGGTTGGCACACTCGATCCCGATGCGATCCACACGCCGGGAATCTTCGTGCAGCGCGTGGTGGTGTGCCGCGAGAGTGCCAAGCGCATCGAGCGCCGCACCGTGCGAAAGGGCTGATCATGGACGCTCGTGAGGTGATCGCCCGTCGCGCCGCGCAGGAGCTGAGCGCGCTGACGCCCGCCACCGGGTATTACGTGAACCTGGGCATCGGGATGCCCACGATGGTTGCCAACTACGTGCCGGCCGGGATCCCGGTGGTGCTGCAGTCGGAGAACGGCATGCTCGGCGTCGGGCCTTATCCACTCGACAGCGAAGTGGATGCCGACCTGATCAATGCGGGGAAGGAGACGGTGAGCGAGTTGCCGGGGTGCAGCTACTTCGACAGCGCCCTCAGCTTCGCGATGATCCGCGGGGGCCACGTGCCGCTGTCGATCCTGGGAGCCTTGCAGGTGTCGCGCGAGGGCGACCTGGCCAACTGGATGGTACCGGGCAAGATGGTAAAGGGGATGGGCGGCGCAATGGATCTGGTGGCCGGCTCGCGGCGGGTGGTGGTGATCATGGAGCACACGACCAGGGACGGCGCGCCAAAGATCCTGGAGCAGTGCACGCTCCCGTTGACGGGGCGCCGATGCGTGGACCGGATCATCACCGAGCGGGCGGTAATCGACGTGACGCCGACGGGCCTCGTGCTGGTGGAGATCTCCCCGAACGAGTCTTTCGACTCGATCCAGGCGGTTACCGAGGCGGTGCTGCGCCCGGCTTAGCAAGTTGACGCCGGTCGCAGCGACTGGGTGCTTGGCACGCCCAATGCAGCTCGTCATCTTCACCCCAAGCCAGGCTGCTCGTGACCGCCGCAAAGTCACCTGACACCGGATTAGATGAAAGGCAGGTGCTGCTCCTCATCATCGCGGTGGGGGCCCTGCTGCGGCTGCCGGGAATCTGGCGGTTCGACGTGTGGCAGGACGAAATCTACTCCATCTACGAGGCGCGCGACCTCATCCATTCGCCGTTCGGCCCGGGCGGGATGGAGCTTCGCCCGCTCTACTTCCTCGCCTTGCACCCAATCGCCGCGGCGATGCCCCGCGCCCTCGTGCTGATGCGGCTGCCGTCCCTGCTCTTCGGCTTGCTCGGAATCGGGGCCACATGGAGTCTCGTCAACCGGAGCCTGGGGCGGAACGCAGCAATCGTCGCTGCCGGCGTCCTGGCGGTTCTCCCCCTCCACATCAACGCCTCGCAGATCATAAGGTACTGGGCGCTGATCTACCTGCTCGGCGCACTCTTCGCCGGCGCGGTGCTCCGGGCGATGCGGACGTGCCGAGCCGTTGCATCGGTTAGCGTCAATGAGCAGCCACTCGAGTGCGGCGCTGAGCTGGGCCTCGTCGCTGGGGTCGGCGAGGAGCAATTCAACAATTTAAAGATGGCAAGCGATGGCGCTCGGTTTCGTTGCGTTGCTCGGATGCAACACTTTTCGCATGCCGGTGCGCATCGGTCATATTCCCTGCGCGGCGCTACGCGAACGGTGCTCCTTGCCGAGGTTCATGCTAGGGTACACCTTCCAGCTCTATTTCGATTTCTCGGGGTACAGCACTATGGCGGTCGGCCTAGGCTGCATGTTCGGGCTGCGGAAGACGCCAGAACTTCAACTCGCCCGACGAGGCGCTAGAGCCCGCGGATTTCCGGCCACGCTGGCACATTTCGCTGTCGACGTGCATGCGGGACAACCTGTACATCCCCTTCGGCGGGAACCGCGGCGGGCGCTGGCAACGTACTGCTAGCCTGACGCTGACCATGCTCATCGGCGGACTCTGGAACGGGGACTTCCTGGACCTTCGTCTTCTGGGACGACCGTCACGGCGCGCTACCTCCCGGTGCACCGGATGAACGCCGATGTCTGGGAGCGTGTGCCCCGCGGGTCTTGCCAGCTCGCCATGTTCCTGGCCGTGGTGGTAGGCTGTGTAATCTTTCGCGCCACCGACTTTCGGATGGCCTGTGTGCTGCTGCAACGGATGTTCGTGCCCACGGACGGCACCAGGCCCGCCGCGGTAGCGCTGGTGCTGCTGGCCGTCAGTGTTGGTGGGCACTGTGCGATTCGCGAACCGAACGCGTTCGACCTCAAGCACGAGTGGCGCTGACCAGGCCGGATCGCGCTTGCAGCCACCTCAGGTGCGGCGCTCGCCCTGATCGTTGGCAACCGTCCATCCCCATTCCTCTATTTCCAGTTCTGAGGCGCACGCGACCGTGACGAGGCCCGTGATCTCGGCAGTCATCCCGGTCTACAACGGCCTGCCGGAACTGATCCCGTGCCTGGAGTCGGTGCTGGCTGCCGCCGAACAGCACGGGCGCACCGAGGTGATCGTGGTGGACAACGGATCGACCGACGGCACGCTCGCCGCACTGGCCAGGTACCGCGAGCGGTCGGCGGTGCGCATCCTCACCCACCCGGAACGTTCGATCGGCGCAGTGCGCAACGCCGGTGCCCGGCAGTCTTCGGGGGCCGTGCTCGCGTTCATCTCGATAGCGATTGTGTGGTGAGCGCCGAGCACTTTACAAACTTGGAAGCACTGGTGCTTGACCAGGGAGTGTCCGTTACCGGGCTGCGCGTGGGCCTGCCAGCGAACCCCCACTGGATCGAAGTAACCTGGCATCTGCTGCACGACCGATGGATGGAAACGCCGCCCTACATCAACTCGGGAAATCTGGCCCTCGCGCGCAGCGCATATGTCATTGCCGGAGGCTTCGCCGAGGGCCTGACGACGGGCGAGGACGCGGAGTTCTGCGCGCGCCTGAGACGTGCGGGCTTCCCGAGCCAGCCTTCCCGCCTCCTGCCGGTGCAGCACTTGAGGAATCCCCAGTCACTCACGGCCTTCTACCGCAAGGAAACGTGGCGGGGTCTCGGCATGTTCGGTACGTTCCGGCATTCGTGGAACGACAAGCCCCTCCTGATGACGTTTGCCCATGGCCTGCTCATCATCGGGTCCCTGCTGGCCTTGACGGTGCTACGGACGCCTTGGCCGATGCGGCTCGCGCTGGCATTGGCCATGGTGTGGGCGGTACCTGCGGCAGCAGTGGTGTATCGCTATGTAGAGACGCGCCGCGCCAAGCGGCCGCTCGCAAGCCTGCTGCTTTACCAGGTCTACTTCCTGGCGCGCCTTTCGGCCCTCTTCTGGCTCATCTCCAGGCTGGGGCAGGCGAGGCAAATCGGGACCGGCCCCGCGGGCGGCACCTCTCGACGCGAGGCCGGGAATGGCGGCGAAAAACCGGAGGGGGCCGCTGAGGCTGCGGCTGACCGGACAGCGATGTGAAGCCGCCGCTGCCGGGGATCGTCGTTTGCCTTCACGGCATCTGGGAATCCAACGAGCCCTCCTCCGGCAGCGCGAACATCTCGACCGCACGCCTAGAGGAGCTGCTCTCGCTTCTCGCGACAATGACGCACGTCGTGCCTCTCGCTGACCTCCTCGAGCGAATCGAGCGGGGGCGCTCCACGCTAGGACTCTCCGCCGTCACCTTCGACGACGCGTACCTGAGCATTCGAGACCTGGCACTTCCCTTCCTGGAGCGCCATCGGGCCCCGGCCTGCGTGTTCGCGGTCTCGGGGGCAGCGCAGGAGGGAGCGCGCTACTGGTGGGATCGCATCGAGGACTTGCACCCGCGGACCCAGGCGGCGCGCTGGCGACAGCTGGAGGACGACTCGGGCCTACCGGAGGCCTATCGCCACGGGCAACCACGTGAACTCGGCCCGTTGCGTCCGCTGCGGCAGTGGATCCTGGCCGAACACGGGGGCGCTTACCGGGTGCACTTGCGGAAGGCCTGACTCGTCTGGAGGATGAACTGGGCTGGCGCACTCCGCAGCGCTCCATGACCCTGGACGAACTGCGCAGCCTCGAGCCGGCACGAACTGATCAGCTTCGGAGTCCACACGCAGACGCACGCGGCACTTGCACTGCTGCCCGACGCCGAAGTGCGGCAGGAGATCGATACCTGCTACCACCAACTGCGGGACGAGGGCATCCCGGTCCTGCCGGTCCTCGCCGCACCGTTCGGCCTGGTCGATTCGCGCACCGGCCGCCTCGCGGCCGAATCGGGGATGCGGAGCACGCTGCTCGTGTCGGCACGCAGCCTGTGGGGAAGGGTCGCCACGTCGGCCGTTCCCCGAATGATGATGTCGGAGCCGCGGCAAGGGTTTCGGCTGCTGCTCAACCTGACCGGCACGGCGGATGCGTGGACGCACCCTCCTGGCCGCCGGTCACCGCTTGCCCCTCCACTGCCGTCACCGACGACCTACGTCCGACGGGTGCCTCAGCGAACACTCGCATAGAAGTCGTCAAACTCAATCCAAAGCGGGCGGGGCACGGGATTGAGACCTCCGCCATAGATCGGATCGAACACGACGTCCGTCCATTCCGGTTTCTGATCCGCGAGGAACCAGATGACATTCGAGGCCTGGGCCGTCAGTTTGCCGTCGACCCATTGCCTGAACCCTCCGTTCCGATGGCCCGGCGTGTTGGCCAGCCATAGGACCTCGATCTTGTGCCACCGGGCATCCGCCAAATCGTTGGTGGTCGTATGGGCCGTACCGATGTTATAGCTTGGGACCTGCCGGGTGAACTGCAAGGCCGTAAACAGGTATGCATGTGTGTACTGCGGTCCAGCTTCAGTGACAACCACGTGATTGAGGTCGTTGTCTCCCCTAATGAAATACAACTTCGTGCCGACGTTACCGTTCAGTTGTCCACCTCGGGGCAAATCGGAGCCATGCACAGGTATATACCGAGCCGGTGTTGCCGGGCATCGGGCGCGAGCGCCAGCGCGACGGGGCGCCGCCGCCCGGGGTGCCCTGAGGGAATAGTTGAATACGGAGCACGCCGGGGGGCGACATCGGGGCATCCGGATTCTGCAGAATCTCAAGGGTATTGATCTGGCCAGGCGAGTAAGACATGCCTTCAGTTTGAGAAGGCCGGACGCTCGGCGGGAAGGACGTTCCATGGCGCATTGAGCGCCTGGTGAAGCCGCAGCTCGTGCGCAAGTGCGCGTGGCCGCGACCGGTGGCGAAGAGCCCGGCGGCTCGGGGTCGAGGCCGTCGATGAGCGGCTCGGGCGGCGCGAGATTGCACGCCGCGAAACTCCAGGAAAGCGAGACAGGAAGGCACAACATTGAGGCCATCCGCCGTGAGAGCTTCGAAAGATACTTCACCTAGGCCTCCTTCTGAAATGAGCCCGCCGTGGCAGCAATACCTGGCCCCGTGCTACGCGGGACAGCCGATGCGCGTGGTGCTGACGACCAGATTGTCCAGGTACCGCTCCTGCACCACCGGCGAGCCAGCGTTCCAGTAGTTCTCGACAAAGACCGCGTTGATACCGTAGGCGGCGTACGTGCCCACCCAGTTGAGACCCTCGCGACGGGCGTCCAGCTGCCCATCCACCCAGATCTCGAAAAGGCCGTTGGCCGCGCCGGCGTCATTCAGCCGGGCGTGCGCCTCGACGCAGTGCCAGCGATCACGCGACGCCGGCGCGAACAGCGGTGCCGTGCCGCGAACCCCGCCCAGCCAGCGGAGGTTGGGGAAGTCGTTGTAGGTGGTGGTGCGGACGGCGCCAGCGGTGTCGGTGCCCGAGGCGGGATCGATGACGAGGTAGTCCCAGGTCGCGGCGCTTCCGCCGCTCCAGACGTGAGCGATCATCGCCTGGGCCCAGGAGGTGGCCGAGACGAAGCTGGTCGCGCGCGAGAGCTTGTCGCGCGCCGCCACCCTGCCAGCCGGCGGGATAGCGGACGTAGATGCGCCAGTAGAGCTCGCGGTAGGTGGCAGTACCCGCATCCGCGGGCCGGAAGTACGGCTTGGGGGGTGCGCCCGAACGCGAGCTTGAGGGAACCGGACGAGGTCTGGGGAGTGGTGGCGTAACGGCCCGCATGCCTGGAGGACCTCGGCGCCCAACACCGGCTCGCGACACAAATCGACCGCCAGCGGCATCGTACTCGAAGTAGGCGGCCAGCCGGTCGGACTCGAAGTCGTCGCACAAGAGCCATCCTGATCCGGGACGCTGGCACTCGTGCGCCAGCACTTCTGTAGTCGCTGGAGGCGGCGGATCGAGTCCATCAACGGGCGCCGAGACACAGCCCGCGAGCGCAGCCGGCAGGGTGCAGGCAACAACAAGCAGCACGGAAAAGTGTTTCGGCCGCGGACTCAGGTTCACGTACTAACCCATGTGTTTTACAGTGCGCCGGCGCAGGTGCCGAAGTCGAGAGGGCTCTGGCTGGACTGACGAGGGCAAGGAATAAGCCATCCAGCGGAACACTGCGGCTGTATTGGTTTCGAATTTTTCCCGGCGTGACTGTAACTGCTATCTCGTTTAAATCAACTCATTTACATCACGTGCACTATTGTATTAATTTTTGCCGTCCTGGGATGTGTAATCATGACACTGCGGGGTTGAGGAAATCGCGTCAGGGAAAGCAGAAAACAGCGCAGACGACTGCAATTAGGTGTCCAGAGTTAAGCGTTTCAGGGGGATCAGGGTCAGGGGAGAAAAGCGTCTGGAGGAACTGCGACTGCGTAAGGGTGAGGCTGGGCGCGCCAGCGGGAAAGAGGCGCCCGTCGCTGCCCGGTCCTGGTCGCGTACCCAGCGGTGGGCGGGGAAGGGTGACCAGCCCCTTCGCCAAACGAGTGGCGCCCGGCCAGTCGGCGGCGCCGGCGGCGCGGAGCCGGGGCAACCTGGCAAGCGGAAGGATGCCCGGCGACAATGCCGAGGCGCTCAAGAGCCGCCGTGCCGACGCGCGCCCTGTTTCTCGGCGTCGCCGAGAAGCGCAGGACACCTCAGCCAACCGGTCTTGATGGCGTCGCCGGCCGTTGCCTCGAACGAGGCCTACACCGGCGCGGTTTTGGAGCATCTCCCCGAGCCGGCCTGCTGTGGAATAACTAGGTACGCAAGGTGATGACCAGTCAGGTGGGGGAGAACGACGTCTTCGAGCAATTGATGCTCTCGGGAGCGCTGGACGTGGAGCTCGTTCCACGAGCCGTTGGCCGAACGGCTGCGCGCCGGCGGCGCCGGCATCCCGGGCTTCCACACGGCCACCGGCGTCAACACGCTGGTCGCGACAGGCGAAGAACGCGTACGTTCGACGGCCGGGAGTACATCCTGGAACGCGGCATTACCGGCAAGTTCGTCCTGGTGCATGCCTGGAAGGGCGATAAGGAGAGGAACCTCGTGTACCGCAAGACGGCGCGGAACTTCAATCCACTTGTGGCCATGGTGGGGGCCGTACGCGGTGGCTCGCGGCGCGCGGTGGTGATCATCGAGCACACTGCCAGGGACGGTGCGCCCAAGATCCTGGAGCAATGCACGCTGCCACTGACAGGACGCCGGTGCGTGGACCGCATCATCACCGAGCGAGCCGTCATCGATGTGACACCCACGGGACGGGTGCTGATGGAGTATCGCCTGGAGAAGCCTTCGAGTCGGTGCAAGCCGTCACGGGACCGGGATTGCGCCGGGCGCCGTAGAGGCCGCTCGCCGCCGCCACGGGACGGGAAGGCACTCGCATTCAGCAAAGGAACAGCCCTGCTGTGAAATCGCGGGGCTGCCTGGCACGCTCAATGCTGCTCGTCAGTGTCACCCCAACCCAGGCTGCCCGTGGCTGCCGCAACATCACCTGACGCCAGCGTAGGAAAAGCACGTGCTGCTCCTCATCCTCGCGGTGGGAGCCCTGCTCCGGCTGCCGGGGCTCTGGCAATTCGATGCTTGGCAGGACGAGATCTACTCGATCTACGAAGGCGCGCGACCTGATCCACTCGCCGTTCGGGCCGGGTGGCATGGAGCTCCGTCCTCTGTACTTCCTGGCGATGCATCCGCTGGCCATGACGGCGCCGCATGCCACGATGCTCCTGCGGCTCCCCTCCCTGATCTTCGGCCTGCTGGGCCTCTGGGCAACGTGGACCTTCACCAGGCGGCACCTGGGCGTCAACGCCGCGATCGTGGCGACCGGTTCCTTGCCGTCCTTCCGCTGCACATCAATGCGTCGCACATTATCCGGTACTGGTCCCTGATATACCTGCTCGGCGTCCTGTATGCGGGCGCCGTGCTCCGCGCGATCGCCACGGACTCGCGCCGAGATCACCTCCTGGCACTGACGTGGCTGCTGCTGGGCACACTGACACATCCAACCTTCGCCATCAGCGCTGTGGGCATGACGGCGGCGGCACACCTGGTGACCAACGCCGGTGCTTTCGGCTTGCGCCTGCCTTCGCCAGCTGCGTGGCGGCTCGCCTGGGTCCCCGCGGTGGTGCTGCTCCTGGGGTACTACATCATTCTATGGCTGTTCTTCACGACGGAGCGGCTGGTCGGCGAAGCGGCGGGGTCACCCGATCGCCTCCTGCCGGCCCTCGCGTTCAACCTGTCCCCAGCGGTGATGACCGCCAGCGCACTCGGCATCGTGTGGCTGCTCTGGAGCCAAGAGGCGGGCCTGCGACGGTTCGGCCTCATGGCCGTGCTCGGCACCCTGACCTCGACCGCAACGCTGTTGATCGGCGGCTACCTGCACTTCCTGCCTGTCTCGGTGCTGTACGTCGCGGCGGCGTTCCCGCTGCTGCTTGGATCAGCGGGCGCGTTGTGCCGGAGCTTCAGCGCCACGGCGGCGGGCGAGCGACGGGCCGCGGTCGCCCTGCTGCTGGTCCTGGCCGCGGCATTGTCGCCCAGCACGGTGTCCTACCTGACCGACGGAGCGCGCTTCGACTACCGCCCCGCGCTAGCCCACATCACGACGAACGATCCGCGGGGCACGGTAGTAATCTGGCCGCGGGTCCAAGCCATGTGGAGCGCACCCGACCTCGAGAGCATCGAACTGCGGAGTACAACGCCCCTGTCCCTCTTCGACTCGCTCAGCAACACTCGCGACCGGTTCTGGGTCATCACATCGCGGCGCCGGTACGGAATCATCGGGGATGCGGACGGGCGGAAACAGCAATGGCTCGTGCGCCACTGCGACCGGGTCCTCACGACGGGTGCACCGCGATTCGACTCCGAGCAATACATCGCAATGCTATGGGAATGCCGTGCCGGCGGGCCGGCGCCAATCCACCAGTCCAGTGGTGGCAGGCGCGCGCTCCCGGACCGCGACTGATTCCTCGGCCGCCCCACCGTACGCCATGTCGCTGACCGCACCCGCGGGTAACGCATCATTCCGGAGGCTTGGCCGGGAAACCGCCATCTACGGTCTGGGGGTCATCCTCGGCCGCGCCGTCAGCTTCCTCATGTTGCCGGTATACACCCGGTACCTGAGCCCTGCGGATTACGGCATTATTCAGTTGCTGGACCTGACCGTCGACGTCGCCGCCATCTTCTTCACCGCAGACGCCTCTTCCGGCGTGCAACGATTCTACTTCAAGACGTCCGACCCAAGTACTCGCGTGCGCCTCCATCGACCACGTTCTTCCTGGTGCTGACCTGAGTTCGCTGGGGGCACTGACGCTGGCGGTGTTGTCACCCTGGATCTGAAAATACGGCCTCGAGGAGGCGGGACAGCCGTGGTTCATCATGCTCGCGGCCGCCAACTTCGCGGTCGGGACCCTGATGGCAATGCCGCTCAATTTTGCGCAGACGACGCAGCGTGCCCGGCTTCACCTTGGCATCTCGCTGACGAAGCTGGTCCTGCAACTGCTCGCTCAACATCCAGTTCGTGGTGGTGCTTCGGCGTGGGGTGGCGGGTCTGCTCTTCAGCACGCCTCCTGACCTAACCTCCGTACTGGGTGGTGCCCTTGCCGTGTGGCTGCTGCGGCAGACGGGCATCCACTTTGACCGGCAGGTCGTTCGCGACCTGCGTCGGTTCGGGGTGCCGTACCAGTTGACGTGGGCGGGAAGCTCCCTGCTGACCTTCGGAGATCGGTTCTTCCTGCAGGCCGGCCCGGGGATAGTTGCGGTCGGGCTGTACAGCGTGGCGTACCAGTTCGGCTTCCTGCTTTCGCAGCGCGGTGCGACGCCTTTCCTGAGCGCGTGGAACCCCCACCGGCACCAATTGGTGCCGCTACCGGCGGAGCAACGTGACCAGCGCTACGATCAGGGCTTCTTCTGCCTGAACCTGCTGCTCATCACGGTCGCGATGGGCATTGCCGTGTTCATCCGGCCGGTGATCAAGGTGGTCGAAGAACTCCTCGGCCGATACGCGGTCATCGCTAAAGAGCGGAAAAACCGCCTCGAACCCCTCGTGGCCAGGAATGACCGAGTCATCGAGGCCGATCACGTCGCATCCGGTGATCGACCATTGCGCACCCGATTGCTGCAGCGCCGTCAGCTGCGCCTCAAGCTTCCGCGGATGCCAGAGATCATCGGAATCGACGAAGGCGAGATACTCACCCGTGGCAAGGCGCGCCCCGTAATTCCGGGCCTCCGATACCCCAGCGTTGTCCTGGCGCACATAGCGGACCGATGCCCCGAAGGCCGAAACAACGGCCGCGGTATCATCGGTGGAGCCGTCATCGATCACGATGAGCTCCTGCACCGGGGTGGACTGCGCCAGGACAGAACGGAGTGTGGCGCCGCTCCACGGAGAACGGTTATATGACGGGACGATGACGGAAACCGGTGGCTGGGTCATCGCGGCATGAACCAGTGCAGCGACTCGTGCAGGAACGGGACGGGGTCGTCGAGGCGGAAGACCTCGTTGCGATCACCGGACCGAAACAGGTTCATGAACTCGGCGAGTGCCATCAAGCGACCGGGCGATCCCTCAGGAAGACCCTGCTCCGCTGCCGAGTGACGCAGGCGCATGAGCAGCTGGTCGACGTCGCCCCACCACCATCGGAGGCGGGTGCCGACGCGGTACGGCGGCGGGCCGACGGCGGCCGGCCCTCGGCACACTCGACGAGCAGGCGAGGGAAGTCCACCCCGGCATCGATCGCCAACTGAAGCGAACCCCAGAAACGGCCGTTAATCTCCATCAGCACCGGTTCGCCAGTTCGCTCGTCGGTCTTGAACTCGACCATGGCAATTCCCTGCCAGCCGAAAGTGACTGCAGGAGCCGGGAGGCGCGCTGCACCAGACGTCATCCGCGGCAACACTCTCGCTGTAGACGCTCACGCCACCGGCGGGTGGCTTCTCGCGCAGGCGCCGGTGGGAAAAGGTGGCGCGGAGGACGCCATCCCAGAGCAACAGGAAGACGCCGACACCAGGCCCGGTGACCCGCTCCTGCAGCAGCAGCGGAAATGCCGCCGCCGGGAGCCCGCGAGCACTCGATGCAGTTCCTCGAGCGAAGCGGCGTGCCGGACCGAAGCTTCTGCCGCACTCCACCGGCCCCGCCAACGGAGCGAGCCGGCTTGACGACGACGGGGAAGCCCAGCTCGCCGGCATCGCGCGTGTCGGCTGCGGACGCGAGGACGACCTGGCGCGGCACCCTGATACCAAAGGCGGGCGCCGCCTCGAGCACCCGCTGCTTGTCGCAGATGGTGCGCACGATGTCGATGCCGGGCCAGGGGATGACGGCGGGCGCCAGCTGCCCGCGCTGGTCCAGCAACGCCAGGAGCGCTGGCTCGCCGATGGGGAGGATGATACCGGCGCCTTCCTCCGGCGCCAGCGCCGCAACCTGGTCGGCGAACGCTCCGGGCTGGCGCAGGGGATCGGGGACCACCGCCGAGCGACCAGCAGAAAGCGGGAACGTCCGGCGAGTGAGGGACGCCGTGAGGCCGCAGGTGACCACGCGCCATGCCGGCACCGGCCGAGCGAGCGCACCACTGCGAGCGCCGCGCGCTCGTTTGCATCGGTGACGAGGACGGTACCGCTCACCACGAACCGATGTCACCCGGTTTGAGGCGGCCGGTCGGCAGCATCACCAGCGGTCGCGGGTAGCGCGCCTGACCGGGGAGGACAGGGCACCGGTTCCGCCACGCGGCTGAGCCTCCTGCGCGTAGCGGCTGGCCCGCGCGGCGAGCGCCCGCAGTTCCACCTTTTCCTCGCCACCCGGGCGGTGATGACGCCCATCAATGCCGCGACGAAGGCGCCGAGCACGTAGTAGGGCTCCATCCAGGCGAAGTTGAGGAAGAAGCAGGTGGCCGTGAAGCCGACCAGCGCCACCGCAAAGTAGGGGCAGGCCAGGCGGAGAAAGCGCTGCTCCCGGGTGCCGCGTCGCCAGCGATACGGGAGCCGGCGACCGAGGCGCAGCAGCGCGAAGATGCCGAGAATGCGGAATCGACGACCAGAGAACCAGGCCGGGAACGCCCAGCTCGGCGCCGGCCTGCACAAAGGAGTTGTGCGGCGGGGTGCAGCGGAAGCCGTATCCCGCCGGCGTGGGCGCGCCTTCTCGGAGATGGTGCACTCGGCCTTCTCGAAGTTGCCGATGCCCAGGCCGAAGATGGGATGGCTCATCATGTAGCCGATGCCACGCTTCGCGACTCTGCTTCCGGCCGTCCTTCGAGGTGTAGTTGTAGTCCTGCGTGGGGCTGAGGATGGTCTGCATCTGCCGCCAGTAGCCCTGGGGGGCCCACAGGCCAGCGCCACTAGCCACAATCACCACCGTGACGAGGCGCTTGCCAAAGGAGACGCCGCGACCGAGGAACAGGAGGGCGACCCCAACCGACACCAGGCCGATGAGGCCGCCACGCGAGCCGCTCCGCGCCACGGTCGCGCCGACGCCGACGAGGGCCATGACGGCCAGGAGCTTTCCGCGGCCCCGGCTCACCTGCAGCAGGAGCAGCGCGCAGGCCAGCGCCGGCATGAGCACGAGCACCACGTCGTTGGCATCCCAGGTGGCCAGGCCGGCGAGGCGTGCGTAGCTGAAATCGCGCTCCGTAGCGCTGCAGGTCGAAGAAGAAGAGCGCGAAATACGACAGGATCAGCGCGCCGACGACGTAGGACCAGGCGTACGCGTACAGATCGCGCGCGCGCCGACAGGTGGCGATGATCAGGAATGCCAGCAGCAGGTTCTTCCAGTACACCTCGAGGACGAACTTGCCCGAGTTCCCCATGGAAATGCCGAATGGCACCGCCAGCACCGCCAGGAATCCGAGTCCCGCGATGACCCGCGCCGGCCAGGTGCTGAAGACGCTCTCGCGAATCAGCAGCCGGGGATTGGCGAAGGCATAGCACGGCCGACAGCACGATGAGGATGAGCAGCGGCCGCACCTTGGCCAGTGCGGGCACGTACTGATGCACCCGGCTCACGACCAGCACGATGATCAGACAGACCACGAGACGCAGCGGATCGAGGCGCACGCGCAGGCGGTCGGCCGGCGGCCGCGGCGTCCTCGGGGCTGCGCCTGCGCCGCGACGCCTCTCGCCATCACCGGTGACTGTCCCTCGAGCGCGCAGGCTCACGGCATCGGCGACGGCACCGGCCACGCGTGCGGCGCCCACATCGGTGAAGTGGGCATAGTCGGTGAAGCAGCCGACAGCCGCTCAGTGCCGAGCGCACATCGGCGACGGCCACGCCGGAATCGGCGGCGACGCGACTCGTCACCTCCGCTCCTGCGGAATCGAACTCGAGGATGACCTGCCCCTCCGGTCGCGGGTAGAATCGCTCCCATGCACCGAGCAGCGACGAATCGGAAACGGTGCCACCGACGAACCGATTGGCGTGCGTCGCCAGCACCGGCTCGGCGCCGATGGCGCGCACCGCCCCGACGAAAGCGCGAAGGTCGGCTTCGATAGGCCGCGAGCCGATCCTGCGGCACCGAGGTAAAGCGCCAACCTGGTTCGTGGCCTGCAAGCTGACGCTTGACTTGCCGCTCCCAGAGTCGCTCGCGCCAGGCCAGCGGCGCGAGGCGCTTGAGCTCCTCCCGCAGACGGGTGAAGGTCCGCGGCCGCATCATCGCGGCGCGTCCCGGTGGCGCCGGCGCCCCGCCAAGGGAGGCTCGGCCTTCGGCAGCACCTCGTTCAGGTACTGCACGCTCGTCGGGTACAGTACCACCACTTTCGGCCCGAAGCCTGCCACACGCAGCCGCACGTCCTGTGTGGCCGTAGGCAGCGACATGCCAAAGAACGCCGCGTTCAGCACCTCCACCGACTTACAGGACGATGCGGAACCGGCCGACGAGTCGGGCCCGCAGGGAGTCCTCGAGCTGACGAGGGTATTCCCGCCCCGGGCCTTCGGACTGGCCAAAGGTCTCGGAGGCGCCGGTCGCTACGACCCGAAGCACCCCTGGTGCCGGCCGGGGCGCTGACCTCGGGCCCGCGCGTGCCAAGCGAGTTGAGCGTCCACTTGAGATATTGCGCCCCGGGCCGGCCGTGCATGCCCAGCGAATCATGCACGACCAGGTCGGCCTCGGAGCCGTAGGGCGACGCGAGGGGCATCCCGTAGCGGATCAGGTCCTCGAGCCGGGCCGTGGCCTCAAACGTGAAGGCGAAGGCCGCCAGCCCGGCAGCGAGCCAGACGGCTCGACGAAGTAGCGGGCCTGGTGGGCTTCACGTCACATCCTCCGGGGCAAGGATCCCGCCGGACACCCGGGACCGCCCGGAGCACCAAAGACCGTTGTAGATTAACGACTTAGCCAATAGCTTGGCGACCGACGCCAGCAGGCGTGGCCCCGATGCTACACCTGCTACCCCTTCTGACACCAGACAATGCTCTTCAACAGCGTCGAATTCCTCTTCGTTTTCCTGCCGATCACGTACCTGGTGTTCTGGGCCCTGTCCAGCGCCCGGGCCCGGTATGTATGGCTGACCATCACCGGCTACGTGTTCTACAGCTACTGGAACCCCTGGTTCACCCTGCTGATGCTGTTCTCGACCCTGGTGAGCTTCACGGCCGGACTGGGGATGCTCAAGTGGGACGGATCCGAGGCGACGGAAGCTGTGCCTGATCATACCGGTCACCGCCGACCTGCTGCTGCTCGGGTTCTTCAAGTATGCCAACTTCGGACTGGAGACGGCACGCGACGTGTCGCACTGGTTCGGCAGCCGGACTTGAGGTTCCCGCACCTCGACATCATCCTCCCGATCGGCATTTCGTTCTACACGTTCCACACGATCAGCTACATCGTCGACAGCTATCGCGGCGTGATCAAGCCGACGCGCAACTTCTTCGAGTTCGCCGCGTACGTGTCGCTGTTCTCGCAGCTGGTGGCCGGACCGATCGTGCGGTTCCGTCAGATCGAGCAGGACCTGGAGAACCTGGGCCACGCCGACCGCACCCGCTGGCTCACCCGGGGCATCTCGTTCTTCGTGGTCGGCCTCGTCGAGAAAGTCGTCATGGCCGACAGCCTCGCTGCCTTCGTCGACCCGGCGCTGGCGCACTACCAGTCGCTGTCCACGGCGGGCGCCTGGCTCGCGATGCTGGGCTACACCTTCCAGCTGTACTTCGACTTCTCCGGCTACAGCACGATGGCAGTGGGACTCGGCTACATGTTCGGCCTGCGGATTCCACAGAACTTCAACTCACCGTACAAGGCACTCGATCCGTCCGACTTCTGGCGCCGGTGGCACATTTCGCTGTCGACGTGCATGCGCGACTACCTGTACATCCCGTTCGGCGGCAATCGCGGCGGCACGGCGGAGACCTACCGGAACCTGATGCTCACGATGCTGATCGGCGGGCTCTGGCACGGCGCGGCCTGGACCTTCGTGTTCTGGGGCGGCTATCACGGAGTGCTGCTGGCACTGCACCGGGCCAATGCGGCGCATTGGGATCGTCTGCCGCGGCTGGTGCGACAGGGGCGCATGTTCCTGGCCGCGGTGATCGGCTGGGTTTTCTTCCGCTCGACGAGTTTCGACATGGCGCTGCAGCTTCTGCGGAAGATGTTCGTGCCGGCGGCGGGCACACTCCCGCCGCAACTTCCGCTGGTGCTGACGGCGGTGCTGGTCGCCGCACTCTGGTCGATGCGCGGGCCGAACGCCTTCGAGCTCAAGCATGACTGGCGCTGGCCCGGCCGCCTGGCGCTCGCCTCGGCGTTCGGCGTCGCACTGGCGCTGATCGTGGGGAACCGGCCCTCTCCGTTCCTCTATTTCCAGTTCTGAGGGCATGACACTCCCGATGCTGCTCCAGTGGCTGCCGCGAGGCGGGGCGATCCTGTGCTTCCACGGAGTGAGGTCCGAGGATCAACCCCCCAGTCCCGACTCCCGCATGTGGGGGAGAATCTCCGCGGCGAACCATTCCTGACCGTCGAGGTTCGGAAACCAGGTGGTTCCACCCAGAAACACGCAGCCCGCGCCGAGGCCAATCTGCGAAGGGGTGAAATATCTGGTGTCCACGCCATTCGGAATCGAGGTGAAGCGGGCCGAATTGAGCCACTTCGCGCAGCAAGGCGGTGTCGACCTCGGACACTGTGACGTTGAGGTCGAATTGCGGCAACAACTCCGACTCGGAACGCGCGAGCAGGGCCGCCTGATGTCGCATGTATCCGGCGCGCAAGCCGAACTCGCGCGCGACCCTCCGGTCGAGCAGGACGGACTCGGCCCGGTGAATTGGGTGTAGACGGTCGGCAGATGACGCACAATCGGCAGAAAGCGCTGAAGGTCGAGGCTGTCGGAGTCGACAAGGTCGAAGCTACCGCCAGCCAATTCGCGTCGCAGCACCGCCTCAAAGGCGGCGCTTTCGTGCAGGTAGTGAACGTAGGGCCGCCCGGTCAGCATGCTCCGGAGGTGGTCCCACACGAGGCGGACCCGCGACTGCTCCTGGGGAATCGGGAACACCTGCGCCTTCGCCAGGGCGTGAGACCGGCAATCTGGTCGGCGATCGGCTTGGTCCCGACATTGCCGTTATTCGACCTGTCCGCACTCATTCGCACCCAGCCGCAGACGTAAACGTTCCCCTGATTTACTGGAACGGACGCGAGTCCCAGCGGGACGGAGCACCGCCACCCGGAAAACCCTTGGGGAAGCCTATCCGGAGGACACTCTGCGCGGAAAGCGGTGCATCTGTGGCGGACACGAGGGAAAGCGTGTTGGCCTGATCGGTGCGAACCTGAAGCCCTCGTGCGGGAGGTCTGCAAAACCGGGGCAAGGCGGCGTCTGCCCTAGCCCGTAAGGAGTCTAACAATCTCGGTGCGGTCTGCATCCCGGACCCAGCGGTGCGTCGGCAAGGTGACGAGTTCCGCCGCCAAGCGCGCGGCGCCGGGCCACTCGCCCGTGGCTCGGGATGTCCATTCCGGCAAACGCGGAAGCGTGGCGGGATATCCGCCGATCACCCCGAGACGATTCGAGCGGGTTGAGCCCACCCGGCCCCGGTGGCTGGCATCGAGCAGCACCGGGAATCTCAGCCAACCGGGCTGAATGCCATCGCCGCTTGGAGGCTGGACCAGGCCAATTCCCAGCCGATTCTGCAGCAATTCGCCCAGGCGGGTGGCGGCGCGCCGACGGCCCTCTGCTTCCCGATCAGCGAGACCGGCCGCGGCCTCGACAGCCGCGGCCTGAGCCGTGTCGATGGTGCGCGGTGTCCAGGGCTTGTGGTAGGGTGTTTCACCAAGGCCGAGCCATGGCAATCGGGCAGGCACGCGGTACACCAGGGGGTGGCTCAGCAGCGCCTGAGCGGCCAGCCGAACCCAGCCTCCGAGGCCCCGCGCTCCGGCGGCACTGTGGCCGCGAACTCCCTCCAGGAGGTCGGTGCCACGCCGACCGCGCGCGAGGAGGGCACCGCCGCCCCCCGCAGTCATTCCCTTGCCCCGCCCGAAACTGAGGATGCCGAGGTCTCCGTGCGCACCCAGGCGCCGATCTCCCCACCAGGCACCGGTTCCCTGCGCAGCGTCCTCTATAAAGACGGCGCCGTGAGCATCACAAAGCGCCCGTGCGCGATCGATATCGGCCGGAACACCGTATTGGTGGACCAACACAATCGCCCGAGCACCCGCTGTGAGAGTGGCTTCAAGCGAGAGCCAGTCGGGGCCGAGGCTGCCCGGGTCGAGGTCGTAGAAGACGACCTCGGCGCGGGCACCGATGGCGCTGGTGGCGAGGTCGTAGCAGCCGTACGCCGGCAACGCCACCTTGAGCGGAGAAGGGGCAGCAGCAACAATCGATTCGAGCGCGAGGCGGAGGGCCGAGGTGCCGCTGTCGAGAAGGAGGGAGGCATCGACTCCGAACCGACTCGCCAGCCAGCGATCAAGGTTCGTGGGCGAGCCGAGCATCAGGCCCCTCAAGCCACCCGCGACGGACGCCACGCTGACCGGCGAGTGCGCCGGCGGGAGGTAGCGCCACGGCCCCACGTCAGTCAGGGAATCCCCGCGACGATGGGGGGTCCGAGAAGATTCGCGACGCTCACGGGGAGGTGCTTCCATACCCGCGGACCCCAGGCGTACGCGCCATCATCAGGCGACGGTGTGCTCGCGGTGCCATCCCCTTGTTGATACCACCATAGCTGCTCATCGCGTGATCCCCATTGCTTCTTGAACCGATGGGTACCGGCGCCCTTGGAACAGCGCCCGAAGTTGAAGAGCGTCAGGCCCTCGTCGCACGCGCGCTCCATGAATGCCCAGTAGAGCGCCATGTTGGGCGAGAGCCTGTTGTAGGCGTACAGAGAGGACGCCCACGTCATCTCGAACTCGCCACCCCAGCGAAAGCCGACCCCGCCGGCCACTGGCCGATCGTCTTTCCACGCCACGCCGATCCAGAGATCATCAGCGAAGTTGTCGGCCAGCGCGGCAAAGAGGCGACGGGGCTGAACCGGGGTGCCGAGATCTCGCATGTGACGGGCGAACACACGATAGAAGGGATCGAGCTGGTCGCGTCCGAAGCGCACCACGATACCCTCTTTCTGTGGGCGGCGCACCTGGCTCCGGAGCTTGGAATCAAACGACTTGAACAGCGTGTCGGCCGACCCGGCCGGCAGATCGAGCACAACCGTAATCTTGCGATGAGACGCGGGCAGGTCGAGCGGAAGTTCGGTGCGGCTCCGCAGCTCGAGCAGCTTGACCCGCTCGGCGGTGGCGATGCGCACAGCCTCCGCCGCGAGCAGGCGGACGGCCTCATTGCTGCCGAGAGGGCCGCCATAGTTCACGAACGGCATGGAAACGAGGAAGCGCCCGAAGATGGGGCTCCGGATCAGTACAAGGGGCAGCACGCCCACCAGGCCGGTGTCGTCGCGCGCTGCGAGATAGACGCTTGGATGCCCGTGGACCCGGGCGATGATGTCGCGCCAGGCAAGAAGATGGAACGGAGTCCAATTCCGCTGGCTTCGAACGAACGGATCCCACTCGGCGGCCGTCCCGGTGAGCCGCTCGACGCGGATCACGGTCCCGCCAGCATCGGGCTCAGGCAGCGGCGCGGAGCGCCGGAACGTCGAGTGCCTGTTCCACCGAGGTGAACTTGAAGTCCTGCAACAGGCGGTCGAGGCGACCAAGCATGCCATCGAGCCCGCGATAGTGACGCAGACGGGAGACAAGAGGCACGGGAAGGCGCGGCTGGCTGGGATCGACCTCCCAGGGATGCACGTAGAACATGCCGGGGACTCCACGCGCGCGATATTCGCTGAAGGCGCGGTGGATAAGCCCGTAAGGCAGCTGACGCAGATACGCGCCGCCAGCGGCGGGAAACGGTACGCCGGCGATCCGGGTGGTGGTGAGCGGTAATTCGAGCAGGGAGCCCGCCGGTCGGCGAATCACGTAGGGGTCGCCGGGGCTGTTCGGATATCCGTACTCGGGGCGCACGATGGGAAAGAGGCTCGAATCGTACGTGATGCCCTCTTCGAGCATGACGTCGAAAGCCCATTCACAGCCGGGAATGATGGAGAAGCCCGGCGCACGATGCCCCTGCACGCGCTGGCCCATCACCTGTTCGAGCGCAGTCTTGCTCTGCCGCAGATCCTCACGGAACTCGTCGGGCGTGAGGGTAAACACCTGACGATGCCAATAGCTATGGCAGCCGATCTCATGACCGGCGGCGGCGATGCGCCGCACCAGCTGAGGGCAGCGCTCAGCGACCCAGCCGACGACGAAGAACGTGCCCTTGGTGTTGTGGCGATCGAGGAGATCGAGCACAATGCCGGTGTTGGCCTCGACCCGGCTCGGCATGGAACTCCAGCGAGAACGCGGGGCGCACGGAGCCAGGGCGAGGGCGTGAAAGTATTCCTCCACGTCAACGGAGAAGACATGGCGACCCTGAGGTGAGAGCCCGGCCATCGACCGGTTGTGGGAAGACCGGGCGTGCACCTGCTCCCGTTTGCCCGCGCGATGCGCGGGCAGGCCGAGCCGCGCGAACCAGTCGAACACCCCTCCGACTGTCATGTTACTAGGCAAGGGCACGGTGACTTCCTGGAAAGCGGGCGCGCGAAACCGGCGACGTTGAATAGAAACTTGGCAATTTCGTCATACAGGACAAGTCTTGTGCCCGGCATCGCGGGCGCTCGCAGGATGGGTCGCGGCATGGTCCGGGGTATGAAGGGTATCTCACTTGGTTACCTGAAGAAGCGTAGCGGGATACGGCCCGGTTCTCGCTAGACACGGCTGGCCCCTTGGTTCGTGAAGCGGAGTTGACGCCGGGCGGAGTCGACAGTGGTAACGCCACGATTATGCTTCACTGATGCGTTGACGCCACAGCATACAGGACAGTGCGTATAACTGCATCGGTGTCTGTATAGTGTTACCGGTATTGCTGATGCAAGTTTCACAGGAGAGACATGAGAAGTTCGTCGCATATTCTCGTCGGCAGCGAATCACTGCTGGTGCATTGTGGCAATGCCCTGCTCGAAGCCGGCCACTCGATCGCCGCCGTCATCAGTGACACGCCGGAAATCGTGGCGTGGGCAGCAGGCATTGGACTGCGCCGGCATGACGCCTTCGATGGCGTCGGTGACATCCCATTCGACTTCCTGATGAGCATCGGGAACCTCCACTTGGTTCCGCCGGCCGTCCTGCGTCGTGCGGCGGTGGGGGGCATCAACTTTCATGACGGTCCCCTCCCCGATCTCGGTGGCCTGAACACACCGGCCTGGGCCATCATCGAAGGCCGGGCCGAGCATGGAGTCACCTGGCACTGGATGACAGACTCGGTCGATGCCGGGGCGATACTGGCCGAGCGGCGATTCCGCGTCGCAGCGGACGAGACGGCCCTCACGCTGAACGCGCGCTGTTTTGCGGCAGGAATCGAGAGCTTCGCCGATGTGTTGGCGGGCATCGCGGAAGACAGCCTTCCCCGGAACCGCTCGGAGACGCCGCCCCACGAGATGCGGCGGCGCGCCGACCGGCCGATCGCCGCAGGTGCGATCGACTGGAGGCGACCCGCCCGTGAGTTGTGCAGCCTGGTGCGCGGGCTTGACTACGGTCCGTACGGCAACCCGCTCTGTCTTGCCAAGACACTGGTGTCAGGAAGCGTCCTTGCCGTTCCCACCCTGCAAGTGCTGGAAACGGTTTCGGAAGCGACACCAGGCACGCTGCTCGCCATCACGGATGACGGCCTCACGATCGCGACCTCGAGCGAAGACGTTCGCATTCCGCGGTTCCGAACGCTCGCGGGTGAAGTGCTGTCCGCACGCGAGGCTGTGTTGCGGCATAACCTCCGGGAAGGCGACATCCTCCGCCTGCCGGAATCGCTTGCCGCATCGCTCACCGCGCTGACGTCTCGAGTCGCGATGCATGAGGGGTGGTGGGTCAGGCACCTCGCTGATTGTGAGCCTGGGACGCTGCCCTTCCCCGACCGCGGCACGCCGGGAAACTCGGGGGCCGAATCGCTGCCCCTCGACCTGTCTGCAT
This sequence comes from uncultured Gemmatimonadales bacterium, assembly GCA_963822925.1. Lineage (GTDB taxonomy): Bacteria > Gemmatimonadota > Gemmatimonadetes > Gemmatimonadales > GWC2-71-9 > JAGGAG01. The sequence goes on along the minus strand of CAWGJN010000020.1, from coordinate 1,182 downwards.
TGCCCATCGTGCCGGGCACACCCCCCGCGGACGTGGCCCTCGCGCTGGTGGCGGGCCTCCTCGCCCGGTTGCGCGGACGCTCGAAGTTCGGCGTCATGTACGAGGACCCCGGCCTGCGCGCGCTGACCGAGGCCACACCGGGTTGGTTTGCCTCCTCGTTACCGGCCCAGCTTCACGTGCCGTTCGATGCCAGCCTCGACCAGCTGGTGACGAGCGTCTCCGGCGACCTGGCCCAAGTGCGCAGCCGGCTCACATATGCGAGCGATCTCACCCTGCGGCAGCCGCGGCTCCGGGGCATCCCGGCAGTGCTCCCCATTTCCTTCGTGATCGCGGCCGATCCCGAACTGGTGACCCCACGTGTCGACTCGGAAGTCACCTTCGTGATCTCCACCGACGGAAGCCGGGGGCGCCTCCACTATGACACTGCCCGGCTCACGATCGAACAGGCGGCCTCGGTCAGCGAGCGCCTGGCACGACTGGCGCGCGGATTCCGCGAGCACCGCGATACCCCCCTCGGACAACAGACACTGCTTGCGACCGACGAGACCCGGCGACTCACCATCGACTGGAACGCCACCACTGCCGCGGTCGAGGATCGACGTACCATCGACGAACTGGTGCACGCGCGGGCGCTCGAGGATCCCACGCGACTGGCGCTCGTCTGTCGCGGTCGAAGCCTGAGCTACCGGGAACTGGACGAACGTGTAAGCCGGCTCGCGCACGTGCTGCGAGTCCGGGGCGTGCGACCGGACGACCGCGTGGCGGTCCTCCTCGACCGAGAACTGGAGCTGGTGGTGACGATGCTCGCAGTACTCCGGGCAGGCGGCGCCTATGTGCCGCTCGACCCGGAGTATCCGGCCCAGCGCCTGGCGATGATGCTCGCCGACTCCGGCGCGCGCCTGGTCATCACACAGGACTCGCGCAAGCAGACCTTGTCCGCCACCACTGGCGACGTGGTCACGATGGAGGGTCTCGCGGTCGAAGCGCAGGCACACCCAGCGACGCCTCCCGAGCCGGTGGGCGGCACCGGGCACCTGGCCTACGTCATCTACACGTCCGGCTCCACCGGACGCCCCAAGGGAGTCATGGTGGAGCACGGCAACGTGCTCAACTTCTTCGTGGCGATGGACCAGCGGCTGGGCACCAGACCGGGCACGTGGCTGGCCGTGACCAGCGCTTCAT
>CAWGJN010000019.1:0-25867 GCA_963822925.1 uncultured Gemmatimonadales bacterium | reverse complement strand
GCCTGACGCCCTGCTGCTCATGCGGGAGATGGTCGAGGAGGACATGAAGAACGAGACCGGGCGTATCACCCCATACCGGTACGCGGCGGTCCACAAAGACGGCAAGACCTGCGGGTGTTTCTACGGCGCGGCGGCGATCGCGGAAGCGGCCTGCGAGTGGCCCTGGTACCCGCCTGAACAGATCGCGGCTACTGCCATGATCAATGGTTGGCGCGCCGCCCGCGAGGTGCGACGGCACGGGCTCACGCCGGTCGAGATTGCCTTGTTCGACGAGAAGCCCGCGACGCTCAAGTTCATGCACGAGGAGATCTCTTCTGTGCTCCGGCACCTGAGCCATGACTCCGAGGTCCCCGCGGAGTGGAAGCGGCTGCTCCTGAAGGAGATCCAGGCCGCCATCAAACTCATGACGGTGGAGCAGCTGGAGGAGATGCAGGAGCTCGTGGAGCAGGAAGGGCGTGAAATGTCTTATGGATCGTTCCGGGATCGCTTTATGCTGACGACGCGGATCAGCTCGCCAAGTGGCACGCAGCTACGGGACGGCGCTCTCCGGGATTTACGGCTGCGAAGGGTGGCGCAATCGGCTTGAACTCAAGATTGAGAAGATAGAGGCGCTACTGAGCACTCCGCGCGACACAGTGCGCGCCACCGTTGTTTCATGGTGCCGCGGGGCGAGCGGGAGAACGGTGTGGAGTAGACTGTCATACCCCCCTGCCAGATTCTCCCGCGATCCGCCGCTGCCACGTGGCGGCACAACACCGGGAGGCCCAATGCGCACTCAAGTCCAGTTGTCCACCAGGTTCCTGACCACCCAGAACGCCCACCAGGTCGGTATCCTGACCACCTTGTCGGCCGACGCTCCCCCCAGTCGGGCACCGATCAACACCATCCTGGTGCTCGACCGGTCGGGGTCAATGTCGGGCACGCCGCTGGCCGCCGCGATCGAGGCCGCCCAGCGCTTTGCCGGCTTCCTCGGCGCAAACGACCGGCTCGGTGTCGTGGCCTTCGACGATGAGGTGAGCGTCATCGCTGCTCGCCGCCGCCGGTGGCGATGCGTCGGTTCGCGATGCCAGTCAGCCGCATCCGGTCGGGCGGGAGCACCAACCTGTCGGGCGGATGGCTCAAGGCGTTCGAGCTTGCCCGGCAGGGAATGGTGGATGGGGTCAACCGGATCGTCCTGCTCACGGATGGCCAGGCCAACGCCGGGGTCACCGATGATGAGGCGCTGGCGGCGATGGTGCGCAGCGGAGCGCAGTCCGGCATCAGCACCACGTGCATCGGCTTCGGCGAAGGCTTCAACGAGGACCTGCTGCAGGTCCTCGGCAGGGAGGGGAGCGGCAACTACTGGTACGTGGAGCGCGACGACCAGATGACCGGTGTCTTCGAGGGGGAGATCGACGGCCTTGTGGCGCTCGCGGCACAGAACGTCACCGTGGAAGTCGAGCTGCTCCACCCCGGGGCCTCCGGCGTCACCTTCCTTCAGCGGTATCCCGTGACCGCCATGTCCAATGGCGGCTGGTCTGCCAACCTCGGCGACCTCTACGCCACGACCCCACTGGCCCTCGGCCTCATCATCCACATCGAGGACGTCGCGACGCTCGGCGTGCTACCGGTCGCAAGGATCCGCTGCATCGCGGACGTGATCCTGTCCGGTGGCATCGAACATCGCGTGGTGACGCAGGAAGTTCAGGCCAACCTCGATGGGGCGGATCATCCAGAGCCCACCGTGGAGAAGACCTTCCTGCGATTCGTTGCCGCCACAAGCCGCGACCAGGCGATCTCGCTGGCGGACGCGGGAGATCTCGATGGCGCGTCACGGGTACTGAACGAGGCGGCGCAGCGACTCGAAGGCTACGGCGACGATCCGGAGTTGTCGCAGGAACGGGAAGACCTGGTTCAGGAAGCCTCCCGGCTCACGGAGCAGGAGTTCACACCGGCAGACCGGAAGTACATGCAGGCCTTCTCCATGGGAATCCGCGAGGGGAAAAAGGCTTACGTGGACAAGCTGCGCCGGCCGCGGAAGAAGTAGCGATGCAGGGAGAGGGAGAAGGCTGGCGGGTGGTCAGTGCGCCCTCGCCAGCGCTGCCCCAGGTGTTCGACGCCACCGGAACATTGGTGGCGTCGCTGCACTGTGCGCGCAGCCAGGCCGCAGGTGACGCCGTCCTGTTGGCACACGGCCACGACACCGCGATCTAGGCTGCGTTTACGTCCGCTGTCCCTGTGCTGTCCCGTCGACTCACCATCGCCGCGCAGCGGAAGATGCCCCTCAGTATCCCATCGCGGCCATGACCACCAACGGAGCACCAGACCTTGGCCGCCTTGCGGACCTTCCGCCCAAACATGGTTCGTATGAAATAGTGCAGGACCATGCCGTCGGCGTTCTGCAGCTTGCGGATGACCTCCTCCGACACAGAACCCCAGTTTGACCCCCATCCGGTGGGAATAAACTCCACTCCGATGTGGTTGGCGTCACACTTCAGGATCTCCTTGATCTGGGCCTCGTACTGAGCTTGAACTTCAGCGCCGCCGACCACCAGTAGTCGGATACTCCGTGACGTCCTTGTCGCCCGCGGAGCCTCAAGCTTGCCCTGCACTCGTGCGAGGCGACACTTGAACTCCGCGACTATCTCTTCATGCCCCGGGAGTTCCTCGAGGAACTCGATCGCCACCGCCGCCTCCGCGCGTTCCCAGGGTGCCGATCGCGCCAGTGCCTGGGAAGCGAGCTGGGTCAGGATGCCTGCAGCGAGATCCTTCTCGCCCGCAGCCAGGTGCAACTGAGCACGGGCCAGTTGAATGTCTTCGGGCTCGCGAATGCGAGAGAGGTCGTCATTTTCACGCAGCAGTCTCATGGCTTCCGGCCTGCCCACCCCGCGCATGGCAGCCTCCAACACATGCGCAAGTGCTTCATCAGCTTCGTCGAGTAGTCCGTGCTTGAGCAAGCCCTTTAGCGCCAGCCTCGCGGCCTCCACCCGACGCGAGGCCGACAAGCCGTTGCTCCCGGCGCGCTTCAGAAAGGCCTTCGCAATTGGAGCGATTTCGTCGACGAGTCCCCCCAGCTGCGGGACAACCTCTTCTCCTCGCTGTGCGACGAGTGCATCAAACAGATCGCTAGCCACCGCGTCGTCAGCGGCGCTCACCGAGGTGAGCACCGACTCGAGCATCCAATCCGGTATTTGAAGCTCCTCAGTGGTGGACTCCTTTAGTGCCCGTGCAGCCACAACGATGGTCGGTGCAGCGCCACCGGCGAGGCAAACCGCGAGCGAGTGATGCAGTTCCGCCCGGGCAAGCAACCTGTGGCGGGTGTATACAAGCGGACGGGCCCGAAATGCGGTCAACGCAGCCTCGAGTTCGCGCCTTGCCTCTCCTCCGCGTTCATGCAGCAGCTGGAGCATGCCAAGCGCATAGCGGGCGTGCGCCGCACCATCCGGGTCGAGCGCTATCGCGTCGCGAAGGGTGGAAGCGACCGCATCCAGGGCACGTGCCATGGCTTCAGCGACACAACGGTCCTTTGGAAGGCGAAGGTCAGCGAGTTCACGATAGTCAGCGCCCATGAGGGCGCAATCCGTCAGCATCATCGCGCGGAGGCCGGGATCCTCGTCCACATCGCTGATCAACGGCGCAAGGATCTCACTGGCCGCATCAAACTCGCCAGCGAGACGGCGGCAGTGAGCCTGGCGCCGCTCAACTGTCCGCACAATCTCCGGATCGACCGCCAAGCCGAGCGCCTCCCGGAGCATTAATCCCTCGCGCATGAGGTCGAAGGCGGGCCTCGCGCGGCTGTGGTCTCGGCGCGCCAGCAGGCTGGACGCCGCATCGAGAAGTCGGCTGGCTACACGGTCGCTTTCCGCCACAGCAGTTGGTGACAGGAACGAAACTGCATCCGAGAAGCGCTCGGCTGCCCAAAGTGCTCCGAATACGTGTGGCGCTGCCTCATGGCTGGCACCGGTACCTTCCTTGCCCAGGGAACGGCAGGATGGTTCCGCGTCAAAGATTCCGAGTATCGCGTCCTCCTTCCGCATCCTGACGAGGCCAACGATCCGGCCAGCAAGGAACCAGCGATGTGCCCCTTCGGAGTGGGTCATGCCGGGCGCGATAACGCCGTTGCCAAGGAGGACCTCAGCAAGGCCCGCGTGATACCATGACCGATGACGCTGTCCATTTGTGCTCACGAGCTCTTCCACAAGCGCTCGCGCATTCTCGACAGTGAGGACGTCGGTCACTCCGTTTGCGGCATTGATAATTGCAAGCATTACAACATCGTCGAGCGTGCTTAGCGGGCCCCCGCCCGGAATCCGGAGCCGGCTCGGACTGGCGACATCAGTAGGCGCCGACTCAATGGCAGCAAGGGGAACCAGGATACTCGCAGCCTCGGTCGATGGAGCTAGCGGCTTCGGTACCGTCGTGAGACGGGTCAGGACTTCGGAGATACCGGGCCACCGATCGGACACGAACGCTGCCAGGCACTGCAGGTAGTGGAGGGCATCGGTCCCGAAGGTGCTGACAAGCTCCTGCGCGGCGCGCTCGACCTGCTCAGGTGTGGTATAGGCACCACTGCCGGACTCGGTGATCTCGGCACCGTCGTGGGCGACCCCAGCGCATTCCAGAAACGCCGTCTGGACTCCCGGCTCATTATCAACGTAGTGGCGCCTGATAAGGTCCAGAGTGTCAATGGGTGCTTCAAGGTCCCGGCGGACAACCTCATGCGCGAATTTTGCCGGGGACCATTGTCGCAGGGTCTCTGGGCGAAAGCCCCCGGCTCGCAGCACGAATCGACGCACTAACTTGTCGCGCCAGGCAGGTGAGGCGGCCAGCTCCGCACTGACTGCTGCTTGCCTCCTTTGGAGCCCAAGTTCGCGATAAAGTGCGAGTTGCTGATTCACGCCAAGCTCCGCCAATGAGGTACTGTGTTGTCGAGGAGGACACGGCTGGTCGCTGAATACTCGAACGCTCCTGTGACACTTCACTGCAGAAGTCCGGCCAGACGAGGCTCGGTGATTGTCCCCGCCGGCGGACGCCGACCATGGCGTCGCCGTAGGACAAACGTCCCATAGCAGACCTTGCCAGTACCGCACTGTCACACCCCTCAGCAATATTTTCAGTGTCACCTCCGTCTCGGTGACAAGCATGCAGAGGACGGCGAGAGAATCGGCTCGACGACCCGTCCGCCACCCGTAGCCCAAGCGGTGGCAATGCCGGCCAGATGCGTCACACTGCATCCGGACCCATGCGCGAATGAGGCGGCTTGTTCATCGAAAGGGTTCTTCATGTCCTGGTTTCCCCAGCCTCAACCGTGGGGCAAGTCCCCCGTGCCGACGACAGCCCGAGCCGCTGCTCCAGGGCCTGTGGCGCCATCGCGACGTCATCCTGCGCCAGTGGCCTCTGCTGCCGCTTCCCACGCAGGCACCCCGCTACGGCCTGCCCCTGCCGATCGTGCGCCAGGATGGTCCGAACGGCAGTCAGTTCAGCTACAACGTCGATGCCTCGACGGTCGGTCCCGGGCCCGACGCCTGCGCGGCAGCGCTGATCACGCTCTGGCAGCGCTCGGAATGGATGCGCAGCCCCTGCCACGCATGTGGCGGCGACATGCTCGCCGTGGCGTTCGGGGGCATCCTCACCGTGGGCGGCATGTACGGCATCTGCGCCGACTGTTTCGCAACCGGGGCCCGCTTCATCGGGGGATTCCCCTTCGCCCTGCGCCTGACCCACGAGCTGCTCGCCGACACGCCATGGACCCTGCCATGGCAGCCGGTCCGGTTCACCCTCGGCGGGCGCGCGCGCGCACTCCGGGCCGTGCTTGCGGAGCTGGGCGTCGAGGGGCTCGACAGCGACGTGCTGCTCCCGAACCGGGCCGTGCCAATCACGGAGGCCAGGTCGGTCGTTCGCCGCAGCCGGCGAAACAGGATTCGCGACGACCAGGGAGCCGGACCAGCAGCAAGACGGCGTCACCGATGAACTCGTCGCCGCCATCCGCGCACTGCTTGTTCCCGGGCTGTCGAGGAGGAATGCCCTGGCCGCCGAAGGCATCCTGACCGAGTGGCTGGATCGTTGCCATGCAGAAGAGGTGGACGAGTGTGTGGGGGACGACCCCTTCTGGCCGGTGCACGTGGACGAGATGGCCCATCGGTTCAACGACGATGAACTGCGGTCGGCCGAGGGCCTGGAGGACGATGACCCCATCACCGACCGCATGCGCGCGCGCCACATGCGGCATCACCTGAATGAAGTGCTTACCGGCCAGGGCGATTGCGACGACCACCCGGTCCAGTGTCTCGTGGCGCTCCGCATCCCCGGGGTCGGCCGGATCTGGATGTCCCGGTCGACCAGCGGCTACAGCTTCACCCAGGTCGTACGCAGCTGGGCGGGGCCGTATTCATCGCGCAGGGAGGCCCTCGATGCGCTGCGGGGAGGGGAAGGGGGCTTTCTCACGCGAAACGAACTGAGGCGGTGCCCGAATGCGAAGCTGCTGCGCTACTGGGTGCAACAGCGTGACCTGGTGACCGGGAACGAGGAGGAGGCAGCGTGACCACACCGCACATCGTGCTGCTGGGCGACTCGACTTTCGACAACGGTCTCTACGCTTCGGATGGCGCCACAAGAGTCCTGCGCGACGTTGCGGAGCGTCTGGAGCCCTATTCCGGCGATCCGGAAATGGCGCAGGCAATGACGGATCTGGTTCGCGAGCCGACGGACCTGCAGGACCGGGTGTACAGCCCGAGTGACCGGAAGTACATGCAGGCCCTCTCCATGGGCATGCGCGAGGGGAGGAAGGCGTACGTGGACAAGCTCTGCCGGCCGCGACGGAAGGAGTGATGCCAGACACTCTTCGTCCTGCGATTGTATTCAGCGAGCGCTTCCTCGAGCCGGGGGAGCGCCGCGACCAGCTGGCTGACACCTTCAGTGCAGATAGAACCCGCCTGATATGGCAGGCACTGGAGAGCGCCGGGCTCACCGAGCGCAGGATCGAGCCGGCGCTCGCACCGAGAGAGGTCATCGAGTACGTCCACACACCGCTCTATGTGGAGGCCGTGCGGGAATACAGCGAAGGAAGCAGGGTGCGTGCGGACGACTATCACCTGCTCGGCCCGACCGTGCCGGTGTATTCGAATACCTATGAGCTCGCCGCGCTGGGCGTGGGTGCGGTCTGTCGAGCGATCGATGCTGTAGAGCAGGGGGAGGCGAGCCGGGCCATGGTGCTGGCCCGGCCCGGATGTCACCATGCCTATCCCGAGCGGGGCGAAGGATTCTGCGTGTTCAACCACACTGCTGTCGGGGCACGATGGTGGCAACGGCGTTGGAACCGGTCACCCGTGCTCATCGTGGACGTGGATGTTCACCATGGGAATGGCACCCAGGCCGCATTCTTTGGTGACCCGAGCGTCATCTTCCTGTCGGTGCACTCCTTCGGTTCCATCTATCCCCGGACGGGCGACGCGACGGAACAGGGCGGCGGCCCGGGAAGAGGGGCGACGATCAACATTCCGCTGGAACCGCGGAGCACCGACCGACAGGTACTGGACGGACTGCGGCGAGGGCTTCGGCGAGTTCACGGCGATCCGGCTGCGATGTTATTGGTGATGGGCTTCGACACCCACCGCGATGACCCGGTGGGTGACTTCCGCTGTTCGGATCAGCTGTTCCCTGCGATTACTGAACAGCTGCTTGCGTTTGCGGGTGAACGATGCGAAGGGCGGATCGTGTCGGTCCTGGCGGGCGGTTACAACACGGAGACCATCGGGGAGCTGGCAGTACTGCACGCGAGATCTTTTCTCGCTTAACCTCCTCTGCCCGGTCAACCGCACCACCGCTGCATTCGGCTCTTCGACACTGGGCTGCCTGATGCCAGGTTACACGCGGATGAGGTCCAGCGTTTCCAGGAGCAGGTTGCGGGCGGGCCCGCTCAATTCACTTCGATCACGTATCAGGAGCTCTTCGCCTCCGTACAGAGCACCCCTTCGGGCGCTGCAGAGGGATGGTCAGAGTGGATGGCAGGCCGGTACTTCTCGTGAAGGATCAGTATTTCGGCGATATCAACGACTATCGCAAGTATGGGTGGGTGTTCCCGGTACTACAGGCTTAAGTGCAGTCCCACGGTCACCGGCCCGCTAGCTCCCGCAACCGCCGCAACAGACACACCGTAGCCCAGGTATCTCGCTCACAATATGCCAGCAGATCCTGTCGGAGCTGATCCCGCTCCGCCGGCGGGATCTTGTGAGCCACGAACAGCAGACGCGCGATCTCGACACTCGCCAGCATACCGTCCACGATCACCAGGTCGTTGTACGTGAGCTCCGGGACCAATGGTGTCAGGATGTACTTCAGACTAAAGCTGCCACGGAAGTCCGGATGGTAAACGTTGTTCCGCACCACGGGCAGCAAGTCCACCAGCTTTCCCAACAGCTCCTCGAGCGGCTCGGCCAGATCAGGCACCAGGGCCTGTAGCTCCCGGATCCGGGTCTTCTCGTAGGCCGAATAGGTGACGATCCGCCGGGCTCCAGCCGTCGCCGCGATCATCGCCTCGGCCAGTTCCCGTCGCGGATCTTCGGGCCCCTCGGCCAGCCAGCCAACATGACGATACGTGCCATCAGGCAGTTCCTCGTGGTAGCTGAACTGCGCAATGGCCGGCATCCACGGCGACAATCCTTCCCACACCGGAATGGCCCTTCCCACAGTTTCGAAGTCGAGGAAGCCCAGGGGACTCTCGAACGGCTCGAGCTCCTTCGCCAGCCCCGGCTCCACGACAAGCTCGCCAGCCTTCAACGAACGGACTTGCCTCTGCGCCGTCGCCGACAGCTTTACGGTCGGCGGGATATCAGGGATGCGGTGAACGCCGCTATGGAGATAGCTGGCTGTCGTCTTTGGCCCGCATGAATAGAGCGTTGAGATGTGTTCCGGGTCATTTGGCCAGCACCGATCATGGAACGCGCATTCCCGGGGCTCAGAGCAGTGGAGCCCGATAAGCCGCTCGGGAAGGGGCCCCGCGATCATCTGCAATTGCTCTTCGACCAGGCTCGGTACTGACGGCAGGAAGGCCTCGACCAGTTCCGTCACGTCCTCCCGCACGAACAGGGGCCCGAGCCCGGGATGCCGGTAGTCCTTGTTGAGGTGCATGATCTCCACCGACTTGATCGCCAGGCCTGACTGACGGAGCACCCAGGTCTGGATGGCGGCATCGGGGATGTGCTCGTCCTTGATCGACGAGGACGACTTGACCTCGATCAGCGTGAAGCCACCTTCCGTTCGCAGCAGCACGTCGACCGCGACGAATACGTCGCCGGCAAGAAAGCTGGCCTCGAAGATCGCCGGCGCGCCGGCATCGAGCGCAGCCTGCGTGGCCGCAAGGCGCTCCTGAACGGCCGTATGAGGCAGATCGATGAGAATGCCACCGGGAAACTGCTGCCGGGCGAGTTGCCCGACCTGCTCACCCTGGTCAAAGCGGTCCTGAAGCACGCGGTCGGGCTGCAGTTCCACGGCGTTGGGCTCATGGACCTTCCACCAGAGCAGCTTGGGGCACTGCCAGCCGGCGACGAATCGAGACTTCGAGAGATAGTTCATGTGGATGGAATATCGTCGTGCGGTACGACAATTGGGGGAGTCAATCCCGGTCCATAGGGCATTTGTCCCATAGTCCCAACCCAATCGGCCCGTCGAGACATTGTCAGCAACGGCGCATACCTTCCATCCATGGCCAAACTCCAGCGCTGGGTCGACCTCCTCGCCGCCCTCCTCCGGCGAAACCATCCCGCCAGCCTCGAGGAACTGAAGCAGGACGTTCCCGGCTACCTGTCCCAGGAGAACCTTCCCGCGCTCCGGCGCGCGTTCGAGCGGGACAAGGCGGAACTGCGCGAGTTCGGGGTGCCCATCCTCACCATCACCGACTCGGCCGGCGAGGTGATGGGCTACCAGATGAAGCGCGACTCGTTCTACCTGCCGTACCTCTCCCTCATCCAGGACGCGCACCGCACCTCGCCCGACAAGGTCGATCGCTACGGCTATCGATCCCTGCCGGAGCTGTCGTTCGAGGCCGATGAGCTGACCGCCGTCGCCGAGGCCGCGCGGCGGGTCCAGCAACTGGGAGATCCTGCACTCGCGAACCTCGCCCGCTCGGCCATGCGTAAGCTGGCCTTCGACCTTCCGGTAGACGTTTCGGTGCAGGAACCGACCGTCACCTATATGAGTGTCGCCGCGCCTTCGGCCGCGGAGATCCTGGAGGAGCTCGACGACGCGCTCCGTCGCCGGAAGCACATCACCATCGAGTACCACACCTTCGGCTCCGACGTACAGAAGTCGCGAGTGGTCATGCCATACGGGCTCTTCTTCCTCGGCTCGCACTGGTACCTCGCCGCCCGCGAAGACTCCGCGGGCCCGGTAAAGAACTTCCGGGTGAGTCGCATCAGTTCGGCCGAGGTGAACAAGGCACAGCCTGACACACCCGACTTCGAGATCCCCGCCGGCTTCGACCTCCGGGCGCACTCAGCCTCGCGGCAGGCGTGGGAACTGGGCGACGCCGGGAGCATCGAAGCGGTCATCGACTTCCGCGGCTCGAGCGGGCCCACCGTTGCCGCGAAGCGCCTGGGCGAGGCCGTTCCCGACGCCCCGACGAAGCGGCGTTTCCAGGTGCGGCGGGTCGAACCGTTCACCCGCTGGCTGCTGTCGTTCGCCGGTGAGGTGGTGCCGGTCTCGCCGGAGGAAGTGACCAGCGCCTACCACGAACTGGCGCAGGAAGCACTCACCGCAGCCCGGGAGCCGTCATGAGCGACACAGCGGCCGACAAGCTGCGGCGCGTGCTGCAGCTCATCCCCGAGCTGGCCGATGAGCAGTCGCATTCCGTCACCGAAGTGGCGAAGCGTCTGGGTGTGGACCGGAAGCAGCTGCTCAAGGACCTGAACAGCCTTGCCGACCGCTTCGATGATCCCGGCGGGTTCGTGGAAGGGGTGCGCATCTACATCGAGTCCGACTCGGTCTCGCTGCACTCCGACCATTTCCTCCGTCCCATGCGGCTTACCATCGCCGAGCTGGCTGCGCTCGAGCTGGGCATGGCGCTCATCCGCGCCGAGCGGCCGCCGGAGGAGCGGTCGGCGGTGGAGCGGGCGCGCGCCCGGCTTCAAAAGGTGCTGTCCCAGTCGCCCGATGATCCGCCGGAGCTCGACCTCCGGACCGCATCGACCGGGAGCGGTCTCGACGATGAGACGCTCGGCGTCGTGCGCCGGGCCATGCGGACCCAGCACAAGCTGCAGCTCTGCTACCGAAGCAGTGCCAGCAGGGAAGCCACCGAACGCGTGGTGAGCCCCTATGCGTGCGTGTTCGCGTCGGGTGCGTGGTACCTGGTGGCGCACTGCGAGCGAAGTGCAGGGCTCAGGGTGTTCCGCCTTGACCGGATCGAGTCGCTGTCCGAACGCGAAGAGAAGTACGAGCTGCCGGAGGGATTCTCGCTCGATGATGTCGTTCGCGAAGGTCGCGTCTTCCTCGGCCAGCCCAATGAGGAAGTGAAGATCAGGTATTCACCAGCGGTCGCCCGGTGGGTAGCGGAACGGGCCGGCAAGGACCTCGACGCCGACGGCGGCATCAGCCTGACCTATCCACTGGCGGACACGCGCTGGGTGGTGCGGCAAGTACTGCAGTACGGCGCCGAGGCGAGGGTACTGTCGCCGGAGAGTGCGCGGGCGGCGGTGCGGGAAGCGCTGGAGCGAATCACCGCGACTTCGGGCGCCTAACCCCCTTCGCCGAGCTCCGTAAACACCGTCGCGAGCTCGATCGTAAGCGGGGCCAGGCCTTCGCGCGGGGCCCATACCAATTCGCCGTCGAGCACTTCGGGACGGTCATCCTCCGGCCGCCAGCGCTCCACCACCCGCGCGTCGATGTCCACGATCCAGTACTCCGGCACTCCAGCGCGCTGGTAGAACCGCCGCTTGAGACCGCGGTCGTAGCGGGCGGTTGAGGGGGAGAGGGCCTCCACAACGAGCAGCGGCAGCGGGGCATCCTCCCACCGTTTGAATGCGATGGACGGCAGGACGAAGACATCGGGCTGGTTGACCTGCCCAGGTTCCAGTTCGAGATCGGCTGGCGACCAGAGCACGTGACCCAGCTTTCCGCCCTCGACGTACGCAGCTTGACAAGAATGACATATGCGCATATTTTGTCTACAAACGTGCGCATAACGAAGGAGCTGGTTATGAGGAAGCCGAAGAACTTGTCTCTCGAGCCCGATGCGGTGGCGCGCGGCGAGCGCTACGGGAAGCTGTACGGGAAGAACCTCTCTCAGCTCGTCAATGACTTCCTGCGCGCCTTGCCGCTGGAGCCGTCCGGCGAGGGCGGGCTGACCCCGGTGGTACGCCGACTGCGCGGGGTAGCGGCCCGGGCGAAGGCGGATCGGGAGACATACCGTAAACACCTGGCGCGGAAGTATGGCAGTCGCTGATGCCCCCGGCACCGGCCCATTGCTCCTTATCGACACGAATGTCGTGCTCGACGTGGTGCTGGAGCGGCGGCCATGGGTGGAAGACGCGAGTACCCTGCTCGATGCGATCGCACGGGGCCGCGCCGCCGGCTACATCGCCGGACACGCTGTTACTACCGTCTACTACATCGTGGAGCGCGAGCGCGATCGGTCCGTGGCCGGGACGGCCGTGAGTGACTTGCTCGACCTGCTGCAAGTAGTCCCATTGGGCAGCGATGACTTTCGGCGCGCGATCGGGCTTGGCCTGACAGACTTCGAGGACGCGGTGCAGGTGGTGGCCTGCCTGCTGGTCGGTGCAAGCTTCCTTGTGACACGGAACGCGCGCGACTTCAAGGGTGCGCCAGTATCGCCACGTTCACCGGGAGAGATCCTGGCGTTGCTCAATCGCGCGCCCGGCCCGGCGGCCTGAGCCAGTCCATAACCACCGGGATGGTCGGACCTCCTGGCCGCCCTCCTCCCCCGCGCCAGGTTGAAGTTTCCTGTCACACCCCCCTCCCAGATTCCTCCCAGGATCAGCCGCCATTCCGCGGCGCCAATGCACAGGGAGGGGTCATGCGCGCACAAGTCCATCTGTCCACCAAGTTTTTGACCACCCAGAACGCCCACCAGGTAGGCATCCTCACCACCCTTTCGGGTGACGCGCCGGCCCAGCGTCCGCCGATCAACGCGGTGCTGGTGCTGGACCGGTCGGGATCGATGTCGGGCGCACCGCTGGCCGCGGCCCTCGAGGCCGCCCGTCGGTTTGCCGGCTTCCTCGGCACCAGCGACCGGCTGGCCATTGTCGCCTTCGATGACGAGGTGAGGGTGGTGAGCGGACCCGCACCGGCCGGGGACAGCTCGGTCGCCGAGCGGATCATGCGCATCCGGACTGGCGGCAGCACCAACCTGTCGGGTGGATGGCTCAAGGGACTGGAGCTGGCGCGGCAGGGAATCGTGGAGGGCGTGAACCGTGTCGTCCTCCTTACCGACGGCCAGGCCAATGTCGGGATCACCGATCCGGGCATGCTCGCGGGCATGGTGCATGGCGGTGCGGATGCCGGGGTGAGCACCACCTGCATCGGGTTCGGCGCGGGATTCAACGAGGACCTGCTGCAGGCGCTCGGCCGCGAGGGCCGGGGCAACTACTGGTACGTCGAGCGGGACGACCAGATGGCCGGCGTCTTCGAGGGCGAGATCGAGGGCCTGGTTGCGCTCGGCGCGCAGAACGTGGTGGTCGAGGTACGCCTGCTCCATCCGCGCGCCTCGGGGGTGTCGTTCCTCCAGCGCTATCCGGTGAGCCAGCTCCCCGATGGCGGCTGGTCGGTATCGCTCGGGTGATCTCTACGCAACGTCGCCGCTCAGCCTCGGCCTGCTGGTTCATGTCGAGGAGGTCGAGACGCTGGGCGTGGTGCCGGTGGCCGAGGTGCGCTGCATCGCCGACGTGATCCTGCCGGGCGGTATCGAGCACCGGGTCATCACCCAGGTGCTGCAGGCGAACCTCGACGGCGCCGATCATCCGGAACCGCTGGTGGAGAAGACCTTCCTGCGCTTCGCCGCGGCGGAGAGCCGCGACCAGGCGATCAAGCTGGCAGATGGCGGTGATGTGGAAGGGGCTTCACGTGTGCTTCTCGACGTGGCGGAAAGGCTCGCGCCTTATGCCGACGACGCGGAGTTCGCGCTCGAGTGCGTGGACCTCGTGCGCGAGGCGGACGACCTGCGGGATCGCGAATACAGCGCGAGCGACCGGAAGTACATGCAGGCGGCGTCGATGGCGATGCGGGAAGGGAAGAAGGCGTATCGGGACAAGATCCGCCGGCCGAGGCCAAAGGAGTGAGTCGCCCACCAAGGAGCCTGACCTTGCGCCACCTACAGACGGTGATCGGAACCTGTGCATGCGCGGCACTCATGTCATGCAGCTCGCCTGACCAGCTGGCTCCTGGATCGAATGTCGAGGCATCAGCAGACAGCGACTTCGAGACTGCAGAGCTCAAGGTGGGCAAGGTGCGCTTCCGACCGATTGCAGTGCCGGCGGGATATTCGCTTGTTGATATCAATGACGGGGGCGACCTGCTCCTGAACAGTGCCTGGTTGCCGAACGGGAGGGGGCGCCCAAAGCCCCTGCCATTCGCCGGTCGCTTCATAAGTAATGACCGTCAGATCCTTGGGCCGGCGCGTCACTCTTGATCTACCGCGATGGACAGTCCTCCGATTTCGCACAATCGCGGCGCGCCTGGCATCATCCTCGCGCGGCGCTTCCGATATCGCCGCGTCGACCGTGCACGATTGTAAGCACCTCGACTCGGTCACCGCGGACTCTGTGATGATTCGGTAGGGCCATTCGATGACTTCACGGATCGCCGGGTCGTCGGCCTCCGGAACGATTCGACCCGATTCGGGGAACCGACTGATCTGGTCTCGGCGCGAAAAAATGCGCGCGATCATGTGGTCGGCGTAAACTGGCGATACTTGGGAAATGTGGTCGCGGATGGCTTCGAGCTGAGCGAGTACCCGCTCGGTCCAGACGACCGGCTTCACGCAGGGCGGCGAAGACGCGCAACCGCCTCGTCATGAGGGATGAGACGGCCTGCGTCAGCGTCGCGACTGCCGGCATCAATCGCCTGGCGCACGTAAATCTGATACATCAGGTCGTCCCATGAGGCATCGTCCGGGAGCCGGTCGATCAGTCCGTGGGCTTCCGACTTGAGCGGGGGAGGCGGTTCCATTGATTGTCTCCAGCAGTGGACCTCGGGAATATGACATGCGACCGCGTCGCATCACAAGCAACCGTCATGGGTGTGCAGCCGGGTCCGCGCCAACTACCATGAGTCGCGGTTCCGACAGCAGCCGCGCCCCCTCGCGCCGCGCCGGCAGCCACGGACCCGAAGATGAACGCGAATTCAACCCGGGCGTCGCCCAGCGCGCCGCGCAGCAACGGGACGATGCCAGACGTCTTCATGACAATCTCGCGAAATGGGGCGTAGAGTGGGTGGCCTTTCGCCGCGCGCACATACCGGCGATTGCCATCCCGCCTGTCAGTCAACAGGCCGGTGCGTACCAGGCGATCGAGCTCCAACTGAATGGTCCGCGGAGCGAATCCGGTAAGGCGCACCAGCTCTCTCAGATACACTTCGCGATCAGGCGCACCAAAGGTCTCGGCGAGGACGGCTGCGCCGGCGCGGGAAGCGAATACCTCAAGGGGGTCATCGGGTGAGTCCGCCATGATCGTATGCTAATGTAATACGAACGTATGTCAATAACATACATTTTGCTGTCTGCGGGCAGGGCGCTGGGGCAGGAGAGCGGGGTCCGGCAACCGCCGGACCCCGCTCTTTCCAACCCCCAACGACCGGTCGCTAGTACATGCCGCCCATTCCGCCGCCCGCAGGACCGGCCGAACCGGGCTTTTCTTCCTTCCGCTCCACTACCACACACTCGGTCGTGAGCATGAGGCCGGCGATCGAGGCGGCGTTCTGCAACGCCGTCCGGGTGACCTTGGTGGGGTCGATGACGCCGGTCTTCACCAGATCCTCGTACACACCGGTCTGCGCGTTGTAGCCGAAGTTCCTCTCCTTCGACTCCTTGACCCTGGCCAGGACAATGGAGCCCTCCATCCCCGCGTTCTGCGCGATGATCCGGAGCGGCTCCTCCAGCGCGCGGCGGACGATATCGACGCCGATCTTCTCGTCGATGGTGCCCTTCACCCGCGCCAGGCCCGCCTGTGCCCGGATCAGGGCAACGCCGCCGCCCGCTACGACGCCCTCTTCGACCGCGGCGCGGGTAGCGTGGAGCGCGTCCTCGACCCGGGCCTTCTTCGACTTCATCTCCGTCTCCGTCGCGGCGCCCACTTTGATCACCGCCACACCGCCGGCGAGTTTGGCCAGCCGCTCCTGCAGCTTTTCGCGGTCGTAGTCGCTGGTGCTCTTGTCGATCGCGACCTTGATCTCCGCGATGCGGCCCTTGATGTCGTCGACCTTGCCCTTGCCATCGATGATCGTGGTGGTGTCCTTGTCGATGACGATCCGCTTGGCCTGGCCGAGATCACCGAGTGCGGCGTTCTCGAGCTTGAAGCCGAGCTCCTCGGAGAGGACCTTGCCGCCGGTGAGCGTGGCGATATCGGTGAGCATCTCCTTCCGGCGGTCGCCGAAGCCGGGCGCCTTGACGGCACAGACTTTGAGCGTGCCACGGAGCTTGTTCACCACGATCGTGGCGAGCGCCTCGCCCTCGATGTCTTCGGAGACGATGAGGAGGGGCTTGCCCGACTGCGCCGCCTTCTCCAGGACCGGCAGCAGATCCTTCATCGCCGAGATCCTCTTGTCGTGGATCAGGACGTAGGGGGTCTCGAGCACCGCCTCCATCTTCTCCGGGTCCGTCACGAAATAGGGCGACAGATAGCCCCGGTCGAACTGCATCCCGTCCACGGTCTCGAGCGTGGTCTCCAGGCCGCGAGCCTCCTCGACCGTGATCACCCCGTCCTTCCCGACCTTTTCCATCGCGTCGGCGATCAGATCACCGATTTCCTGGTCGCTGTTCGCCGAAATCGCGCCGACCTGGGCTATCTCTTTCCGGCCGGCTGTCCTGGTGGAGAGCTTCTTGAGATCCTCGACCACGGCCTCCACGGCCATGTCGATGCCGCGCTTGAGCTCCATCGGGTTGGCGCCCGCGGTCACGTTCTTGAGTCCTTCACGAAAAATCGCCTGGGCCAGCACGGTCGCCGTCGTGGTGCCATCACCGGCAAGGTCGGAGGTCTTGGTGGCTACCTCCTTCACCATTTGCGCGCCCACGTTCTCGACCGGATCGGCGAGCTCGATCTCCTTCGCCACCGTCACCCCGTCCTTGGTGATGGTCGGCGAGCCGAACTTCTTGTCGATGACGACGTTGCGGCCCTTGGGGCCAAGCGTCACCTTGACGGCTTCGGCGAGCGCGTCGACGCCCCTCTTGAGCCTGGCGCGGGCGTCAGTGTCGAACAGCAGTTCCTTGGCGGCCATGATAGTCTCTCTTCTCGATTAACCGAGCTTGGCGAGGATGTCGGAGGCCTTGATGATGACGACCTCTTTTCCCTCGAGGGTGATATTCGCGCCACTGTATTTCCCGTAGAGCACCCGGTCGCCGACCTTGACGTCCATGGGTACCCGAGCGCCCCGCTCGAACCGCCCGGCGCCGACGGCGACGAGGTGACCCCGGGTGGGCTTTTCCTTCGCGGTATCGGGGATGTGCAGCCGGCCGCGCATGGTTTCGGCCTCGTCGTCAGGAGCGACCACGACCCGATCCTCGAGGGGGGTGATGCGGAGTTTTGGCTTCGCCTTCGTTGCAGTCGACATGGCAGATTCCTCCAATAGCGTGAACGTTATTGCTCGGGCGTCGCGCGCCCCGAGACAGCGCCCTACCCGGCGCGGAAATGCAGTGGATCCCGGAGACTCTGCAGCTCGCGGTAGTAGTAGAGCGCGGTGGGCCGCTTGCCCTTGAATCTCAGTTTCTTCAAGAACTCCACTTCTTCCGTGGTGGCGGAGCCGCTCAGGGAAGGGTCTTGCAGGAATTCCCGCAGCCCCGGCTCTTCGAGCCGAACCTCAGGGCCTCGCTCCACGAACTCGAATCTTCTCACATGCTCGGCGGCCACCTGGTGATTCAAGGTGATTTCCAGCCCGAACGTCGCGAGGTCCACGTCCCAGGAGGCGATCAGCGGATCCAGGAACGAAACACAGTGTTCGGCGGACACATGGAAGACGTCGGTATCGAGAAACTCGAGGACGATGACGCGCATCTCTTCGTAGCTGCGGCCGCCCAGGTGCGCCACCTTGCGAAGCCAGTCATCGTTCTCCAATTCCTCCAGGCTCACGCGCTTCACCACGTCGAGCAGCTTCCCGGTCACCAGGCGCTCGAGCTCCCCGAAGGGCTGCCCCTCGAAGATCGCGCGGACGTGCGGTGCACTCCTGGGAGCGCACTTGCGCAGGATCAAGGCCCTGACTTCCCGGAACAGCGGAGCGGGCTCGTCGCCTAGTACGCGCTTCAATTCCTGCTTTCGCTGGGCGCCAGCCACCTTCGCGAGCTCCCCAACCGGGAGTTTCAGGAACTTGTCCATCTTGTCGTAGATGTCCGTCCGGTTCGGTGCGGGGGGCGCCTTCTTCCGGGTCAGGAGCTGCGAGACGTACGACTCGGTGACGCGGGCAGCGCGGGCGAGGCCCTTCTGCTCCAGCCCCAACTCATCGAGCCGCCGCCGGATCGCCAACGAGACATCCACGAGCGCCTCCAACAGTGACAATCCAGCGTGGTTAACCAATGTGGTGAAGTCAATATACCACAGGATGTCAAACTTGACAAGAATAGTGAAGTGGGGTAGACTGGAGATAGTTCAGAAGCACCCGCAGGTTCCAAAGTTCATGTGGTCGCCAAGGAGTTAGTTATATGTATGCACGCAACGTCACGCTGCACCTGAAGGCCAATTCGGCCAGTGAGTTTACCAAGACGCTGGAAACGGATGTGCTGCCCGTCCTTCGGAAGCAGAATGGTTTCAAGGATGAGCTCGCTTTTGTCGGGTCGGACGGCGCCGAAGCGGTGTCGATCAGCATATGGGATCGGAAAGAGAGCGCGGACGCCTATGCCCGCGATACTTATCCGGCCGTGCTGAAGAGCCTGGGCAAGGTGTTTGAGGGCACGCCGAAAGTGGATACCTACGAGGTGTCCAACTCGACCTTCCACAAGATCGCGGCGCGCTAAGGCCTCGCGCTCGGCAGGAGCCGGGGCTGGTTGCAGATGAGGGGGGCGGCGAGTCCGCCCCCCTCATTACGTCTGGCAGGAAAGGATCAATTCGGGGCGGAATGCCTAGAAGTTCTCGAACAGAGCTCCAACGTCGATGATCAGGGGCGCCACGCCCTCCCGTGGCGTCCAGGACAGTTCACGATCGAGCACCTCGGGGCGGTCATCCGCAGGCCGCCACCGCTCCACCACCCCACCTTCAATATCCACGATCCAATATTCCGGCACGCCCGCTCGCTGGTAGAACCGGCGCTTCAGTCCTCGATCGTAACGGGCCGTCGATGGCGAAAGGGCCTCGATCACCAACAGGGGCAAAGGCACGTCTTCCCACCGTTCAAAAAAGGCGGTGGATGGGAGTACGAAGATGTCAGGCTGGTTGAGTTGCCCCGGCTCGAGTTCAAGGTCGGCCGGCGACCAGAGCACCCGGCCCAGGCCGGCCGACCTGACGTAGGGGCTGAGTGCGTCGTAAAGCGCGCCGAGTACCACCTGATGACGAAAAGCGGGCGATGGGCTCACGATCAGCTCACCGTCAACCAGTTCGTACCGGTTGCCGTCGGATGGGAGGTTGAGCACTTGTTCGCGGGTCCAGCGGATGGTTTCGGGCATGCCCATAGCGTACGCTCGGCTCGGCGGGAATGGCAAGCGGTCATGCCTGAAAGTGGGGCGGCACGACTCGCGGCCCGGCATCATTTCAGCGCGGCTCGCGTCCTCCTGACAGCTTCATTCACTGCGCTGGAACGCCGACCCCGGCCTGAACCCGATGCTTGAGTTCTCCGTGGCA
The DNA here is from genome assembly GCA_963822925.1 of uncultured Gemmatimonadales bacterium. Taxonomy (GTDB): domain Bacteria; phylum Gemmatimonadota; class Gemmatimonadetes; order Gemmatimonadales; family GWC2-71-9; genus JAGGAG01. The sequence goes on along the minus strand of CAWGJN010000019.1, from coordinate 5,906 downwards.
TAGTACAATCCCACGCTGTACAGCAGTTCCACCTCTTCCACCGCTCCTCCCATCGGCATCGACGCCTGGAACTCGTCACTCGGCTGGTGGTGCCGCGTCGCCAGGTAGTCGTGGAAGGCCTGGCTGCCCTGCGGCCCGCTCCCGATCGCACCTGAGAGAATGAACGAAGGCACCCCCGCCATCAGCAGCGACCAGGCATCCGAACTCCGCACCACCATCCGCGTCAGGGGCCCCGTCTCCAGCGTCAGCCCCTGCGCCGTCACCAACCGCTCGAATACCGAATCCGCATCCGTGAGCCCGGCACCGACGAACCCCGCCGTGTTGCCCCGGTCATAGAGCACAATCACGTCGATGTTGAACTCCACTACGGTCTGCTTCAGCGGCACCAGGGGCGTGCGCGCGTACTGTCGCGACCCCGCGAGCCCCATCTCCTCGGCCGTCGTGGCCAGGAAGAGCACGCTGCGATCGGGGCGCGGCCCCGCAGCAAACGCCCGTGCCAGCTCGATCAGCCCCGCCGTGCCGCTCGCATTGTCGATCGCCCCATTGCAGATCTCGTCCGCCTCGCCCGGGCGACAGCGGCCAAAGCTGTCCCAGTGCGCCGTGTACAGGACATACTCGCCTGGCTGCCGAGCGCCCTTGAGCAGGCCGGCCACATTGTGGCTGGTGAACTCCGCGATGTCGGTGCTGACCTGCACGTCAGCTCCGAGGGGAAGGGCCGTCCCCAGGAATCCAGGCTCCGCCGCCTTCGCCTCGAGCTCAGCCAGATTCATTCCGGCCGCCTCGAGCGCGCGCTTCGCCGCGGATTCACTGATGATTCCCCGCACGACCACGCTCGGGTCGGACGCGAGCGTGGTGACCCCGCTCTCGAATGCTGCCTTCCGCTTGCGCAAACGCGTCGTCCGCCACCACGGCCAGCGCGCCCCGTGCCCTGGCGCTTGCCAGGACCGTGAGGCGAGTCACCCAGTCGGTCGGCTGCGGCTGCGCCAGCCCCGGCGGATCACCGTCGCGATAGAGGACCACCGCGCCCGCAAGCGCGCCGCCCGGCGCGGGCCCCTCCCTCGCATAGCCGCCCCAGGCGAGCGGCACGCCGTCCAGCGCCACCGATCCCACGCTCCCCACCAGCGCCACGGCATCGCTGAGGTCCGTCGCCTTCCCGCCCGGGCCGCGAACCACCAGGCTCGCGCGCTGCATGCGCCTGGTCTCGAGCTTCACCGGCTGGAGCCACCCGTCGCCCGCCGCCGGTGCAAGCCCCGCCTCGGCAAACCGCTTGATGATGTAATCGGTGGTCATCCGCTCGCTTGGCGTTCCCGGCTTCCGGCCAGCGAACGAGTCCGAGGAAAGAACCTGCATGTCCGCCTGTATCCGCGACCCGGATACGCCGGGAGCTGACTGGGCGTGCACGCGCCCGCCCGCCACCAGCATGCCCGCGGCCAGCGCGCCGGCACGCCAGGCGACCCAGTTCATCATCTGTGGTTGCGCTCTCATGACCGGAAGATAGGCTTGTGCCATGCCGCTCGATCGCCGCTCATTCGTCTCCGCCGCCACCTCACTCGCGGCCACCGCCGCCCTTGGGCCCGCGCACTCGTCGGCGCCGCCCCAGTCCGCAGCCTCGGTTCTGGGTCCTGGTGATCCCCTCGGCGTCCGCGGCGATTTTCCCATCACCGCCAGCCGCACCTACCTCAACACGGCCTACATCGCGCCCATCCCGAAGCAGGTGCTGGCCGCCGGCCAGGGCTTCATGGAGAAGCGGGCCCTCCAGCCACTGAACGTCGGCGACCTCCTCCGGCAGGTCGGCGCCACCCGCGCAAAGTTCGCCCGCTTCGTCAACGCGTCGCCGGATGAGGTTGCCCTCCTGTACACCACCACCGAGGGCGAGAACATCGTCGCCAACTCCATCGCCTGGACACCGGGCGACAACGTGGTGATCGACGACCTGCACTACGAGGCCGCGTTCGTGATCTACCGACAGCTCGAGAAGCGGCATGGGGTGGAGCTCCGCATCGCGCGGAACCGTGATGGCGTCGTCGAGGCCAGGGACCTGGAACCGCTCATCGATGCGCGCACCCGACTCGTATCGGTTGCCTGGGTGTCGTCCGTGAACGGCTATCGCCACGACATGCGGCCCATCGCCGACCTCGCCCACGCCCATGGCGCGCTGGTGTACGCCGATGCCATCCAGGCCGTCGGCATGTTCCCCATCGACGTGCAGGCGTCAGGCGTGGATGCGCTCTGCTGCGGCACCTACAAGTGGCTGCTGTCGGGCTTCGGAGTGGCACCGTTCTACGTGCGGCGCGCAGATGCTCGACCGCATCCCGCCCGATCGCTTCGGTGCCTTCAGCGTGGAGCGCGAGCTGCCCGACTATCAGTTCGAGTTGCGGAAGACGGCCGGCAAGTTCACCTACGCCACGCTGCCCTTCGCCGAGGTGTACCAGCTCGGCGCGGCGCTGGACTACCTGGAGCAGGTTGGAGTCGCACGCATCGAGGCGCACACGGTAGCGCTTGCCCAGCGACTGCAGGACGGGCTCCTCGCGCAGGGCTACCGCCTGTTTACCCCGCCGGGCAACAAGACATCCATCGTCACGTTTCGTCTCTCGAAGGATCCCGCCGACCTGAGTGCCGCGCTTACCGCTGCGCGGATCGACGTCACCGTGCGGGAACATGAGGTGCGGGTTTCGCCGGCGCTGTTCAATACCGAGGAGGAGATCGACAAGGTTCTTGGTGTGACGCGGGACCGCGCCTAGGACCCCGCGGCAACGTCGATCGTGATCGTATCGCTCTCCAGCGGCACCTTGCACCCCGGTTCCACCGCCCACATGCGGTATCGCCCCGGCAAGCCGAAGTGGACCCAGCGGCCAGCCGAAAGCTGAGCGAGCCAGGGGGTGGCCTATTTATTTACCGCGCCCGCAGCCGCTGAAGCAACTCCCCGAGCTGGTCGATCTCCCGGCCGTATCTCGCCCAGTCGCCGGCACGCTGCGCGGCCATGGCACGGTCATAGTGTTGCTGCGCCTGCATGAGCAGGCCGGCGTCGGCGGCGCCCGGAGTCGCGGCAGCGGGGCCGGTGGCACCGGTTTCCCCGGCGGCGGAGTCCGCTGCCGATCGCGCGGCGGGCGCCGTGCCGCCGAACAGCAGTTTGAGGCCCTGTTCGAGGGTCTCGGCCATCGCCACCTGGTTCTCGTGCGCCACCACCACGCGCTTGAGTTCCGGAATGGTTCCGCCCTCCGCGCGCAGGTACACCGGCTGCACGTAGATGAGCGAGCCCTCGATGGGAATGACCAGCAACTCGCCGCGGATGACCTTCGAACCGCGCTGGTCCCAGAGCGTGATCTGCCGGGAGATCTCGGTATCCTGGTTGATGCGGTTGGCGATCTGCTTCGGTCCGTAGACCAGGCTCTGCTTCGGAAAACGGTATACGACGAGCTTGCCGTACTGGTCGCCGTCCATTCGCGCCACCATCCATGCCGCGAGGTTGTCCTTTCCACGGGGCGTAAACGGGGTCATGTAGATGAACTCCGGCTCGGTCTCGCCGGGAAGGCGCAGGATGATGTGGCGCATGAAGGTGTTCACGAGGCGCTCCGGTTCGGCGACCGCCGGGTACTGCCACTGGTCCTCGCGATGGTAGAAGGCGCCCGGATCCACCATGTGGTAGGTGGCGTGCAGCGCCGTCTGCAGCCGGAAGAGGGCTCCGGGATACCGCACATGACGCCGCACGTCGGCTGGCATCGCGCTCAGCGGCTTGAAGATCGCGCCGAACGCCGCGGCATAGGTGCGCGCGACCGGGTCGGCCGGGTCCGCCAGGTAGGCATCCACGGTGCCGTCATAGGCATCGATGACGACCTTCACGCTGTTGCGCATGTAGTTGACGCCGCCGGCAACGCGCGCGGAGTACGGGTAGCGGCGACTCAGTGTGTAGGCATCGAGCATCCATACCAACCGGCCGGCGTCGGTGAGGACGATGTACGGCTCTGGATCGAACTCGAGGAACGGGAGCGCCGCGCTCGCGCGTTCCATCACCGTGCGCCGGTACAGGATACGCGCGTCGCCACCCAGGTACGAGGAGAAGAGCAGGTCGGCCGAGCCAAAGTGCCAGGCAAACAGGGCGCGGCGGGCCAGGGAGCCGATGCTGACGCCGCCCTTGCCGGTGTAGTTGGTGTAGACGTTGCTGTCGCCCTCGGGGTAGTCGAACTCCTTCTGTCCGGTGCCGACGAACACGTAGCTCGTGGTCAGCTCCCCGTAGTAGATCTGCGGCCTGGTCACCTGCAATGACACGACCGACACCGGCGGCAGGTCCTTGATGAACAGCACCGGCAGGCCCTCGGAGGTAACCTGGTTTACCGGGGCCATCGTGATGCCCATGCCGTGCGTGAAGGTGAGCCGCTCGTTGATGAAGTTGCGCGTGGGCAGGGATGCCGGGTTCAGCTCCCGCGCCGAGAGGTGCACCTGCCGGTACTTGCCGTCGATCATGTAGCGGTCGTCATTGACGGAGGCAAAGTCGTAGTACGTGCGGATTTCCTGCAGCTGTCCCAATGTCTGCTTCAGGAGGTCGCGCTCCCAGAGCCGCACGTTCTCGATGGTGGCCGCGTTGGCACGGATGTCGGCCATGGTCAGCCGCACGTCGCCATCGAGGTCGCGCGTCTCGACGCTGTCGAGCTTCCACGCGCGGCGCGTGGCGACGATGTGGTTCTCCAGGTACGGCAGCTCGCGGGCCAGCTCGTTGGGCGCCACGGAGAACTTCTGTATGCCCAGCGGCAGCACGCCGCGCAGGAGAATCCCTGCCCCGGCGTAGCCCACCACCGCGAGCGAGGCATGGAGGAGGAACCTCCCGCGGGCGGCGCCGATGATCACCGTCGCGGCCGCCAGCAGCGCAATGAGGGCCGACGCACGGATACCGGGAAGGAGGACGTGCACGTCCGAATAGCTCGCGCCGACGAGCGGCCCCGTGGTCGAGTACAGGAGGTCGGATGCGTCGACGAACCAGAGCTGGAGGGCGAACAGCAGGAAGAGCAACGCGAGGAGCGTTCCGAGGTGCCAGGAGGCCGGTGCATTCGCGGCCACGCGGTGAGGCGGCAGCACCAGGTGCCCGCGCAGCCCATGCAGGACCGTCACCACGATGAGGGAGAGCAGCGTAAGCGTGACGAGGAGGTTGAGCAGCGCCGTGAGACCGGGCAAGGTGAACAGGTAAAAGCCCAGGTCGCGGCCGAAAAGCGGGTCCGTGCCACCCACCGACGTGCCGTGTGCCCATGTGAGGAAGGTCATCCAGAGCGACGACGCCGTGATGCCCACCACGAGGGCCACCAGGAGCGCGCTCAAGAGCAGCGTGCGCGGGAGGGCGCGCGCCACGTCGAACTGGATGCCACCACCACGGTCGACGAAGAGTGCGGGAAAACCAGCGGCCCCTCGCCGCGCCCACCAGATGTTGCCGTAGAGCATGCCGAACGCAACGATCGCGCCCGCGACGAACAGGGCGACACGCCAGCGCAGCGACGTGAGGAACACCGCCTCGAACTGCACCTCTCGGAACCAGAGCCAGTCGGTGGCGAATCCGGCGACCCCTGGCAGCACCAGGATGACTAGGAGCAGCGCGCCAAGCACGACGAACCCGACGCGCCGCGGACGACCGGCGCTGTGGCGCGTGCTCGGGGACCTGCGGCGTCCGATCGGTGTGGTCATTGAACCTGGTGTGGGGTGGTGATCCTCCAAAAGTACCCCTTCCGGCAGGGCCAGGCGTCGGCGACCGGGTCACGACGGGCTCTCGGGCTCCGTGATCCATTTCCCGCGTCGGCGAGTTCACTGCTGTGAAAGACCCGGACATGCCCGGGCCTGGCGAGTGCGAATGGCCTCCAGCCATCAGTACCTCAACCCGGAGAGGCAGCCCTGCACCGGATCCAGCGTGTCACTCAGTCGCCATA
>CAWGJN010000018.1:0-313262 GCA_963822925.1 uncultured Gemmatimonadales bacterium | reverse complement strand
ATGCTGCTGCATGATATCGCCAAACCAGGGGCCCGTACCGTCGAGGAAAGCGGCCGCATAAGGTTCCTCGGTCATACCAAGGACGGCGCCGCTGCCGCAGCTACCATATTGGGGCGTCTGAGGTTCAGCACCGGCGAGATCCGCTATGTGGAAAAATTGATTTACCATCACCTTCACCCTGCGCAGATGTCCCATGATGGCATGCCCACTCACCGGGCCATATACCGCTTTTTCAGGGACACGGAGGGCGCAGGGATCGATATAATTTACCTGGCTCTGGCGGATTACCTGGCCGTATCCGGCCCACGGGTGGATATGGACGAGTGGCATATGCAGATTGAGCGGGTCAGGTATATAATAGATGTTCATAATAAACAGGAAAGTGAGATATTGCCGGTCAGGCTGTTGACCGGTGACGATTTAATAAGTGAATTCAGGCTGCACCCGGGTAAAGATATCGGCAGGCTGCTTAAGCTGGTCAGGGAAGCCCAGGCAGCCGGCGAGATCAGAACCAGGGAGGATGCCCTGCAATATGTCAGAAATGAGATGGACAGGGGCGCCTGCTGCGCAGCATGAGATACAGGATGTGCCCTGGACCGTAATCGAAACATTACTCAGGAGGGAGAATAGATAATTGAAAACAAGTAATATGTTGCTACTGTTGTTTATAGCTATTCTGGTCGGGTTCAGCATATGGGCAATCACCCCGCTGGACGGTGACCGATTCGGCCGCCAGGGGCTGACCCTGGGCCTCGACCTCAAGGGCGGCGCTTATCTTGTTTATGAAGCCGATCTCTCCAAGAAAGATCCGTCACAGACGGTCGACCAGGTAATGACCAGCGTGCTCGGCAAGATCGAGCGGCGCGCCAATGCGTTCGGCGTAAAGGAGCCCATCATTCAGCGGCAGGGCGAGAACCGCATCCTGGTCCAGTTGCCGGGCGAAAAAAACGTGGATGAGGCCAAGAAGCTGATCGGACAGGTCGCCTTGCTGGAATTCAAGGAGACTACCTCGGACGCGACAGGACAACCAACGAGGGACGATAAAGGCGAGATCATCTGGGACATCGCCAAGGCAACGGGCAGCGACGCGCAGATTAAAGAGCTGACCGGTAAATACCTTAAGCCCAACTCCAAGGTCGTGCTTAAGCCCAATACCAACGAGCCGGAAGTGGCATTCGAATGGAACGACGAAGGGGCGATACTCTTCGAGCAGATCACCAAGCGTAATATCAACAAGCCGCTGGGTATATTCCTTGATAACCAGGCTATTTCAGCCCCAACGGTACGCGCTGTTATCAAGAGCAGTGGAATCATCGAGGGTATGGATATGAAAGAGGCTCAGAACCTCGCCATCCAGCTCAATTCAGGTTCACTTGATGTACCGCTGACTGTAATACAGGAGCAAACCGTTGACGCAACCCTCGGTGCGGATTCCATCAAAAAGAGCATCGTGGCGGGCGCCATAGGCCTCATCCTGGTGGCCCTCTTTATGATCCTGTACTACCGTATGGCGGGTGTCGTAGCAACCCTGGCCCTGATCATTTACGGGCTCATACTGACGGCCATTTTCAAGCTGGTACCGGTCACCCTGACAATGGCGGGCATCGCAGCGGCCGTCGTATCGGTCGGTATGGCGGTGGACGCCAATATCCTGATTTTCGAACGTATGAAGGAGGAACTCAGGGGTGGACGCACAATGGGGGCCGCAGTGGATGTGGGGTTCAACAGGGCCTGGCTGGCCATACGCGACAGCAATGTGACCACCTTCATTGCCTGCATAGTACTCTTCTGGTTCGGCGATACATTCGGTGCCTTCCTGGTCAAGGGCTTCGCGCTTACGCTTTTCATCGGTGTGGCCCTGAGCATGTTCACTGCCATCACCGTCAGCAAGCTTTTCCTTTCCATAACGGCCCGGGTCGTTAAGAATACCTGGTTATACGGAGTAAAAGCATGATCGACATCGTAGGTAAGCGCAAATGGTTTTTCCTAATTTCCATATGTTTGCTGGTGCCCGGCATAATCTCCATGCTGGCATTCGGTTTTAAACTGGGCATCGATTTCAGCAGCGGGACCGTTATGACCCTGCGATTCAGTCAATCGGTCGACCAGGCCGCGCTGAGGCAGCAGATGTCCGAGCTTGGGTACGGCGACGCCACCATTCAGAAGACCAGCGACGGCGATTTCCTCGTCCGCACCAAGGATATCAATACCGAGCAGAAGGTAGCGCTGATCGACGGGCTGAAGAAAGGGCTGAATATGGACGTGACCATCAGGGACTTCGCCACGGTATCGCCACTGGTAGCCAATGAGGTGGCGCGCAACGCGGCAATTGCAGTATTAGTGGCATCCATATTCATGATACTTTACATCGCCTTTGCCTTCCGCCATATGCCCAACCCGTTTAGATGGGGCTTCAGCGCTGTAATTGCGCTGCTGCATGATGTACTGATCGTCATGGGCATCTTCTCGATACTCGGCTGGCTTATCGGCTACCAGGTCGATTCCATGTTCATTGTAGCCATGCTGACCATAGTGGGGTTCGCCATCAATAATACCTGCGTGGTCTACGACCGCATACGCGAAAACATGCACAAAGGGATTAGCAAGGATTTCGCTACAACAGTAAACTCAAGCATCCTGGAGACGATCGCCCGCTGCATTAATACCAGCCTCACGGTGATTCTTACCTGCCTCGCACTATTCCTGTTCGGTGGAGTGACCATACAGCAGTTCATCATGGCACTGATGATCGGTGTGTTGGTCGGTATCTATGACTCTGTATTTGTGGCCGGACCGCTCCTGGTGCTGTTGGAACGGGGGCTTAGAACTACGCCCAGGTCCGCCTGAGTAGAACAGACTGTGATGATCGATTATCGGAGAATATAAGGGGGCTTTATGGATAGGAACCTTTTTATCGGTTTATGGGCCTTGCTCATGATCCCGCTGGCCACGTTCATGGGCATCGCGGGCATGATCTTAGGCGTCCTGGTAATCCTTTTTCTCGGCATAGGAAGCAAGGAAGGCTGAATTAGCTTCAGCCAATAACAAAGAATGCGGGGCAATTGCCCCGCATTCTTTGTTATACCAGCTATAACACTACAGTTTGTGGATGGAGCGGATGGTGGCTACGAAGTCGCCGAAATCACGGGGCGAGTACGACATGGGGGGTGGTCCCAACGGATCGAAAACTTCGACGTGATCCATGAGAAGTTCGAAGGTAGCGGCGACAGAATATGCTAGCGCAGTGTGGTTGTAACCTCCCTCCAATGTAAATACCAGCCGGCCCGGGCAAAGCTCATCGCAAATGGCCTTGATTATCTTGGTCATGCGGGCAAATCCCATGGTCGTAACCGTCATGTTAGATATCGTGTCCTGCCAGTGGGCATCGTAGCCGGCCGATACCAGTACCAGTTCGGGCTGGAAGCGCCTGGCCACGGGAACCAGTATCTCGTTGAAAACCAGCAGGTATTCATTGTCGCCAAGCCCTGCCTCAAGCGGAATGTTTACCGTATATCCCTCGCCGGCCCCGCTGCCGGTCTCTTCGGCCGCGCCTGAAAAGGGGTACCAGGGGTATTCGTGGGTGGAACAATATAGTACCTGGGATTCGTTGTAAAAGGCTTCCTGAGTACCGTTGCCGTGGTGAACATCGAAATCAATTATGAGTATGCGCTTGATATCGTAGTTGGCCAGGGCAAAGCGGGCCGCTATGGCAGCGTTATTGAAAAGGCAGAAACCCATCTGGTGGGAGCGCACTGCGTGATGTCCCGGCGGCCTGACTGCGGCAAAAACACTATCAACCTTGCGGTCCATGATGTGTTCTACGGCCGACATCACTCCGCCGGCGGCATAGATGGCCGCTTCCCATGATCCGGGAGAGGCGTAGGTATCCGGGTCGAGCCAGCCGCCGCCGCTGTCTATCTCGGCTTTCAGGCTCCTGATATATTCCCGATCGTGTACGGCGGCTATCTCATCAATGCCGGCGGGGCGGGGGGAGATATGAAGGAGCTGTTCGTTGACTTTTGTCTTTTCAAGTATGGTATTTATTGCGGTCAGGCGTTCCTTGCCCTCGACGTGGTTGCCGGTGTCATGACGCTGGTAGATCTCACTGCTTACGTAGCCGACTGACATTTGTCTGCAGATTTCCTTATAGACCGATTCTTATGAAGGCTCATCCTTTAATTTCGGACCCCGGCCTACGACCATTTTTCCGTGGAAGTAACGGTCGTAAACGTCCTTGAGGCCCTGGCGAGGGAGTTGCGGCAGCGGGGATATGAGTTGGCCATCATCCTCCACGGCAATGACCCTGAAGCCAGCCTGCTGGCCTATTTCTCAGGAGTTCCCTATATCATCGGCTCGGCTCGCAGCCCCTTATCTTGCGTTTATTCGGCCGCGGTGGCCTTCTCCAACCCCGATGAGCACGCCATCGAGCGGCGCCTCGACTACGTGCGCCTCCTGGGCGCGGACACCACCGACAAGCGCATGGACCTCTTCCTGCCGCCTGATGAAACCGAAAGGGCTGCGGCCATCCTTACAAAAAATTTCGGTGAAATTCCCCCTCTGCTTCTGGCCCTGCACCCCACCGGCTCCGATCCCTACAAGTGGTGGCCGGCGGCGTCGTTCATCGAGCTGGGTAATTTTTTATATGAGTCTTATCACGCCCCGCTCCTGATCATCAGCGGTGCAAATGACCGTCCCCAGGCCGAAGCGGGTCCCAGCTGCAGACGTTCGTGGGCGCCTGGCGCCTCGAGGGCCGCCAGTTGGAGACCGAAGTGGGTCCCGCGGCGGACATTACGGGGGTGGAGCGTTTCGAATGGTTGAGCGGCGGATTCTTCCTGACGCACCACTTCCACGCGCACGTTGGTGACGGCAAGGCAGCGTGTCTCGAGATCATCGGGTACGACGCGGGGAAGGACAACTATCCCGTGCGCACCTTCTACGACAATGGGCAGGTGAATGAGTGGACCATGCGCGACGGCAGCGGCGTCTGGGTCTTGACTGGTGATTGGTCGATCGGTGGCCAGCCGCAGCGCGTCCGCTGTGCCGTCGTGTTCATGGACCCGCGGGTCCGCACCTGCCTGTGGGAGTACGCGGTGGATGGTGCCTGGCGTACCTTCTGGGAAGTCCGGGCGATGGCGCTGCCGTGAGTACCGCTGAAGGTCGGGCTTTCGGCCGGGAGGGATGGGGCGCCCCTCGAGGGGATCGTAGAACGCACCCGTGTTGCCGATCGAAGGGGAACCCCTGCGTGCGTTCTCCTTTCCCCGAGAGGGGCGCCCCGCCCGACTGGCACCCGAGGACCTTTGAGGAGCGGCCCCTGTTTGAGCGACCTACCTCGCGAAGACGGCGCCGTGTGGCGCTCCCACCACCTCACCTATCCCCGGCACTTCCACTCGTCCCAGTTCCAGCACCGGCAGATCGGCATCCCGGCTCAGCGCGCCCGTCGCCGGATCGATCCTCAACAGGTACAGGCGCGGATCCTTCCCGGACCCTCCGTTCACCACGAGACGCGTCCCCGATTCATCCTTCGCCATCCAGTGCGGTGTTACGCTGTCACCCAGCACCAGCCGCGACACCTCTCTCGGCTTGCCGGCGTCACTCACATCGAGCGACACCACCGCATGCAGCGCCGGGATCGTCCACACCCAGAAGTTCCCCACCACCACCGGTACCGCGCACCACTTTCCCGGATAGGAGTAGACGAACTCCACCTTCGGCGCCGTTGCCACGTCAGTTACCCGGTACAGTCCACAGGTAAACGTCCCGAACATCACCGTCTTCCCGTCCGCCAGCGTCCTCGGCTCGCCCGGCAGCATGTGATGATCGGCGGTGTGCTCCGAGTGCTCCTCGTGTGTCCTCGCGAGCGGCACCGCCATTGTCTGCAGCAGCGCCAGGTCCGACAGCCGCCACACCTGCACGTTCACGCCGATCAGGTCCGTCATGCTCGTGCTGGTCGACACCACCCGGTCCATCGGCGCCAGCACGTCCAGGCTGTACGGCACCAGCTGAGTCGAGTCGCCGTCCGCCGGCGCCGCGCTGCCGTACCGCAGCATCGTGCCATCGGGCTTCAGCTCAACCAGTCCGCCCGGTTCACTCCCGTCGATCTTCTTCTGATACGTGGCGAGCCGGTCACCGTTCGCCAGCCGTACGAAGCTGTGCGGGTCCTTGTACGGTCCAGCCGTCGTGAACGAGCCCAGCAGCTTCGGATCGCCCGGTGTCGACAGGTCGAACCGGTACGTCGTCCCCTCGCCGAAGTCGTTGGCGAAGAGCAGCCCGTCCGACTCGAGCTGGTGCTCCGTGTGATGCGGCATGATCCCACCACCTGCCGGCACCACCCGCACGATCTGTCCGGCCGTCGCGGAACCTGCGCGCAGGTCGAACACCGCCAGGAATGATGCGCGATGTGTCGTGTCGGCCGTTCCCGACCAGACATAGAGGTACGATGGGGCGGCGGCCTGTGCAGCCGCGTGGGAGCGCACAGCCGAGGGCGACCATGACGGCTGCGAACAAACGGGTGGCGGGCATGTCTATCCTGTTGAAGGGTTCGATGTGGTGCCTTCACTCATCCGCATCCCACAGCCGCGTCCGGAAATGTGCCCGCCAAGCCTCCGGCAGAATAGCGTTCTTCACGGCGCGCTCGAGCAGTTCCCGGTTGTCCGCGTCCCACGTGTACAGGTTCACCACCTCGGCGACCGTGATCGCCCCTGGCTCGGCCGGAGTCCGTTCGATCGGGTCGCCTGCCGTCAGGCTTCCCTCTTTCGTCACCCTGAGATAGAAGCCGGTCCGGCCGCTCCGCAACAGCCGCTTCAGCATGTCCGCCCGCTGGAATTTCGCCGCGAGTTTATAGCACGGCATTCGCGGCTGCGTCACGATGAACTCCGTCGTGCCGATCCGAAGCTTGTCCGCCGATCCGCACGTCGCTTTCCAGCAGCCCTTCCGTGGTGAGGTTTTCGCCGAACGCCCCCCACGGGAAGTCCGGCCGTCCGGCAGCTCCTTCCGCCACGCAGCGTAGTGCTCGCTGGGGTAGGCGTACACGGCCTTGTCCGGGCCGCCGTGAACCGACAGGTCCGCCTGCTGGTCGCCGTCCAGGTTCAGCTGCCGCACCACTACGGGTCCTTCGACCGGGCCTTTGAAGATCCCGGTGCTGCACCACCTCGCCCCGCCACTCCACGTCGCGCGGACGGCCCACCTGGACGGACAGGACTCGCATAAGGCGTTTCTCGTCGATGAGCAACGGAGAGAGCGTAAACTGCCGATCGCAGCGGCACCAGCGGGTCCCTGCTCAGCCAAACGTGAACGCGAATCCTTCCACTCCCTCGTCCAGGAACTCGATCTCGAAGCGTCCGATCCACGATCGGCATCGGCTGCCGGATCAGCTGGTACATCCGCTGTTCCTTTGCCGTTCCGTTCCCGTCTGCGTCCACATCGACGCCGTGCCCGGCACCGGGCGGCGATCCATCGATGAGCACCCGGAACCGCACCGGCTTACTGGGGGACATCGGCCCCATCACCAGGTTCACGTCCCGGGCATGGAACCGGTACACGATCCGCCCGCCGCCCTTGTTCAGGACGACCGCTTCCTTTCCCGCCGTCCAGTCACCGGCGAGCGCCCATTGGTTGAGCCTGAGCTTCGGCGGCACCGTGTACGTGCGCGGCGCATTCGGCGTCACGCCATCGGGCGATGAGAAATTCTGGGTCCGCTGGTAGCCGAGATAATTCTCCGGCGACCGCAGGTTCCCCCAGTCTGCCGCCGCCTCCACCCCCTGGCCCTCCACCGAGACGAGTCCCTTGCCCACGGGACCGCCGTTCGCCTCCGCCAGCAGCAGCTGGATCATCGTCTCGGTCTCGTCGTACGCGCCCTCACCGAAGTGCTGGTAGCGAACGCGACCCCGCGCATCGATGAGGTAGACCGCCGGCCAGTAGTTGTTGCTGAAGGCCCGCCAGATCTTGTAGTCGTTGTCCACCGCGATCGGATACGGCACCCGCAGGTAGTTCGCCGACCAGCGCACGTTCTCCAGTTGCTTCTCGACGCTGAACTCCGGCGTATGCACCCCGATCACCACCAGCCCCTGTGCCTTGTACTTCTCGGCCCATGCCCTGGTGTATGGCAGCGTCCGGAGCCAGTTGATGCAGGTGTAGGTCCAGAAGTCGACGAGGACCACCTTCCCCTTCAGGCCCGCCTCCGTGAGCGGCGGCGAGTTGATCCAGGCGGTGGCGGTGGCGAGCGATGCCAGCTCACTCGACCCGCGCAGTTCGTCGTTCACTGTTGCCCTCCCGCCCCGGTGGCTCCTGCGAGCGCTGCGCCGAGAAGGAATTGGGATGCTTTCATGTGATCGCGCACTCCATGGCTCCATTCCTCAATAGCCGAACGGGAAAGGCCGTGTTTTCCGCGGCGCATCCTCGGCCCGGAGGTAGGTAATCGTGTATGGGCCGATGAAGGTCACGGACAGCAGGGTCCGCCCTTTGGCGATCGAGAAATGGTGCATCCCCGCCGGGCCGTGGCCGAATCGCCGGCGGCCAGGGGGTGTGTCTGCTTGGGATCGAGCTGGTCTCCCATCCCTGCGAGGAGCGTCCCCTCCATGACCTCCACGTGCTCATAGCTGGGATGAAAGTGCGGCGGGATCCGGTAGCCGTCCGGCATCGAGAGCTCGAGGGTAGACTCGCCGGGGCGGGTGGGATCACCGCTGATGACCGCGAGGAGCGCGCCCGGTGGCAGTACGTCGGGCACCGTCCACCGTAGCGAAGCGGAGTTGGCGGTGGCCTGCGCCATGAGGCCCGGGGCCGCCAGGAACCCCAGCGAGGCAGCGACGACGACGGCTGATCGCAGGCAGGGCATTTCGTGCCTCTCAGTTGGCAGGCCGGAGCGTCGAGTTCAGCGCAGCGACCGGAAGCTCGCGTGAACTCATGAAGTCTCGCACCAGCTCGGCGATCTGATCCGCTGCGGTATCAATTGCGAAATGACCGGCGTCGAGAACGTGGACTTCGGCCGCCGGTACGTCATGCCGGTAGGCCTCCGGTTCCGAGAGCTCGAAAGAGCGATCGTACTTCCCCCAAAGGACCAGCAGCCTGGGCTGCGTCTTGCGCATCCACTCCTGCCACTTGGGATAGGCCTCTACATTCGTGCGATAGTCGTAGAAGAGGTCGCTCTGGATCTCTGCTTGGCCGGGCTGGCTGAGGAAGGCGAATTCGTCCGTCCAGAGGTCCGGATCGTAGCGCTCCACGTTGGGGTCGTTCCCGATGTGGCGGGTACGCGTGGTGGCGAGTGAGAGAAGGTTGGTGCGAAGCGCATCTTCATTCGCGGCGCGATCGGCCCAGAAGGCCCTCCGCGGCTTCCAGTTCGCACCGAGGCCCTCGTTGTGCGCGACGGCGTCCTGGACGATCAGCGCCTCGATCCGGTCCGGATAGGCCAGGGCCATGCGAAATCCTACCGGCCCGCCGTAGTCCTGCATGTACAGCGTGTAGCGCGAGAGTCCGAGCGCCTCAGCGAAGTGGTTCATGATCTCGGCGAAGTGATCAAACGTGTAGGCAAACTGCTTCGCGGCCGGCCAGTCGCTGTGACCAAAGCCCGGGTAGTCCGGCGCCACGATGTGGAAGTGGTCCGAGAGCCTGGCGAAGAGTGGCTCGAACATCCGCGATGAAGAGGGAAGTCCGTGCAGCAGGAGAAGGGTCGGCGCGTCCTTCGGGCCCGCTTCCCGGTAGAAGATCGACAGGCCATCTACCTGCGTCGCGCGGTAATCGGTCGGATGCTTCATCAGATTGCTGCTCTCACGGAGCCACTTCGAAAATGACTTCCAACTCGACCGGAACGCCGAGCGGAAGGCTTGCGACGCCGTACACCACGCGACAGGGAGCCTTGTCCTTGCCGAACACTTCTTGCAGCAAGTCTGAAGCGGCGTCAGCGACTTTTGGCTGATCGCGGACGTCGCCCGAAGTGGCCACCGCCACGCCGAGCCGCACGACTCGGGTCACCCGGTCGAGCGATCCCAGGTGGTGTCTGGTCACGGCAAGGACGTTGCGCGCCGCGATCTGAGCCGCCTGCCGCGCCGCTGTCAGATCCAGCTCCGCGCCAACGCGCCCGATGACTTTCGCCTCCCGGCCTTCCGTGGGAAGCATTCCGCTCAGAAAAAGAAGGTTGCCGGTTTGCACCGCTTCTACATAGCTGCCGAACGGCTCAGGCGGCGCCGGCAGCTCGATCCCGAGATCTCTCAACCGCTGCTCGGCGCCCATCGGATTCGTTGTCGTCTTGCTCATCGGTGGTCACCTCTCGACCAGTTGCTGGCCGCCGTCGATGTCGAAGGTTGCGCCGGTGACCGCTCTGTTCGTCATGAGGTGCACGGCCAGTGCGGCGATGTCGGCCGGGCCGACGACCCGGCGGATCGGAAGCGTCGTGCGGAGCTGCTCGCGTCGCGCGTCCAGCTGGTCCCCGAGGAGCGCCGCCGACAGTGGCGTGTCGACGAAACCGGCTGCGATCAGGTTCACCCGGATGGGTGCGAGTTCGAGCGCCAGGTTCTTCGTCAGTGCGGGAAGCGCGGCCGTAAGTGCGGTGATGAGCGCACCCGCGTCCGGCCGACGGCCGCCGGTGCCGCCCTGAAGAGCAAGGTTCCTCCCCGGCGAACCTTGCCCACGGAGCTTCGGGCGACCTGTAGTGGCAGCAGGAGAAGCGCGTCGATGCCGCGCCGCGCCTTGTCGAAGTCGAGCTCTGCCAGCGGGGCGTAGTGGCGACCGGGGCCCGTGACCAGCACGTGGTCGATCGGCGAGGCAAGCCCGTCGAAGAACCTTTCCAGCCGGGCGAAGTCGGTGGCGTCGAAGGCCGCGGTGGTGGCCCCGAGTTCGCGACCGGCGCGGGCCAGGCGATCCGGATCGCGTGCGGTGAGGATAACGTCGGCTCCCTCCTCGCGCGCGCGGCGGGCGGTCTCGAACCCGATGCCCGCGCTACCGCCGATCACGACCACGGTTTGCCCGAGCAGCTCCGGCGTTGGCGTTACCATCCAGCACGTCTCCCGCAAACTGAAAGTTCATGACTCGGAGGAGCGGCCCCTGCCGAAGCACCAGGTATCGGGCGCCCGAGTGGGAGCGGCACACCGACGCTGTGCGCCGCTCCCTCGACAGTCACCTATCGCAGCGACCTGAACGTGTCCCGCACATCCTCGATGATGTACGCCGGCTGCTCATGCGCCGCAAAGTGTCCTCCCTTGTCCCGCTTCTTGTAGTGCAGAAGCTTCGGATACGCCTTCTCCACCCAGCTCTTCGGCGCGGGACAGATCTCGTCCGGGAACGCACTCACGCCGACCGGGATCTTCACGCCCTTCGGCGCAAAGAAGGGCAGCTTGTTCTCCCAGTACAGCCGCCCCGACGACACCCCCGTGTTCGTCAGCCAGTACAGCGTGATGTTGTCCAGCACGTCGTCCCGCGTGAGCCCTTCCTTCTCCCCGGCGAACACCCGCGCCATGAGCTCCTGGCTCCAGGGATCATGATCGAGGATCCAGGCCGCCAGCGCGATCGGTGAATCGGCGGCTCCGTACAGCGTCTGCGGACGGCACCCCATCTCCAGCGCGTAGCCCAGCCCCTTCGAATAGAAGAAGGTGAGCCGGTCGAACGTGTTCTTCTCCTCGGCGCTGAGGCCGGCGGGCGCCGGTGCCCCGGTGAAGGCCGCCTTGTCCACCTCGGGTGGAACGACGTTGGCCATGTTGGTGTGGAAGCCGAGCATTCCCGGCGGTGCCTGCGCCCCCATCAGCTCGACGACGATCGCGCCCCAGTCGCCTCCCTGCGCCACGTACTCCTTGTAGTCGAGGCGCTTCATCAGTTCGATCCAGGCTTTCGCGATGCGTTCCGGGCCCCAGCCCGTGGCGCTCGGCTTGCCGGAGAACCCGTAGCCCGGCATCGACGGAATCACGATGTGAAAGGCGTCCGACGCCTTCCCGCCGTGCGCCGTGGGATCGGTGAGCGGGCCGACGAGCTTCAGCAGTTCGATGAACGAGCCCGGCCACCCGTGCGCGGCGATGAGCGGCATCGCGTTCTCGTGCTTCGAACGGACGTGAACGAAATGAATGTCGAGCCCGTCGATCTCGGTGATGAAGTGCGGCAGGGCCTTGAGCTTCGCCTCGAACCTCTCGAAGTCGAAGTCCTTCGCCCAGTAGCGCGCGAGTGCCTGGACCGTCTTGAGCTGTACCCCCTGTGTCGAGTCGTCGACCGGCTCCTTCTCCGGGAAGCGCGTGGCCGCGATGCGCGCCTTCAGATCCTCGATCTCTGCCTTGGGGAAGTCGACGGTGAACGGACGGATCTCCGTGGCGACGGTGGGTTCTTCGGTGATGACGGACATTGTGAGTCTCCCTTCAATCAGTTTCGCACTGAGTCACGTGTTACGCGATTCGCTTCACTTCTTGCCGATGGGTTGGCTTGCACCATCCCGGTACGGAGCGAATGAACGTGGTCAGTGCCGCGAGCATGTCCCCACGACAGGGAGTCCTGGAGTAGCTCGCTGGTTTTAGGATGTCCGTTGCTGGGGTTCTGCGTTAGAGGTAGGGCTGGTCGAGCGCTGTCACAATCGCGTAACTGCTTTCCGCGCAAGGGCATATGGCTGGTGCCACTGCCCGAACTGGGCGCCAACGCGACCCGCAGAAAGCCGGCCCCGAGGACCTTTGGGAGCCCCCGCCGCGCCGACTCGGCCGAAGCCGATGCTGGCTCCCAAATCATGGAGGACAGGCGGGGCGGGGAGGGCGCACCGAACTTGAATGCATGGCCTAAGCTCGCTATCTTTCTGGGCTTATGTTCGACGAACTCTCCGGAAAGCTTACCGCCACACTGCGCCAGTTGGCCGGTCGTGGCGTCCTCACTGAGGATGCTGTCCGCGAGGGTTTGCGGGAAGTCCGCCGGATCCTCCTCGAAGCCGATGTCAGCTTCGAGTTGACCCGCGAATTTCTCGAGCGAGTGCAGGCGCGGGCCGTCGGCGTCCTTCAGATCAAGGATGTTCGCCCCGGTCACCAGCTCGTCAAGATCGTATACGACGAGCTCGTCACGCTCCTCGGCGAGAAGTCCGCGCCGATCGCCTTTGCGTCGGTGCCGCCCACCATCATCCTGGTGGTCGGACTGCAGGGCAGCGGCAAGACGACCACTGCCGGCAAGCTCGCGAAGCGGTTGAAGCTGGAGCAGAAGGCGCCGTTCCTGGTCGCGGCCGACGTCTATCGTCCCGCCGCCGCCGAGCAGCTGGCGACACTGGCAGGGCAGGTGCAGGTCGGCGTGTACCAGGCGCCGGGCGAAAAGGACGTCGTCAAGATCGTCCGCGATGGCATCGTCGCAGCGCAGAAGGAACGCGCGCGCACCGTCATCGTCGACACCGCCGGCCGCCTGCAGATCGACGAAGAGATGATGAACGAGCTGCGCCGCCTGAAGTCCGCGGTGTCACCTCACGAGATCTTGTTCGTCGCTGACGGCATGACCGGCCAGGACGCGGTCCGGGTGGCGAAGGGCTTTCACGACGCACTCGGCATT
The DNA here is from genome assembly GCA_963822925.1 of uncultured Gemmatimonadales bacterium. Classification (GTDB taxonomy): domain Bacteria; phylum Gemmatimonadota; class Gemmatimonadetes; order Gemmatimonadales; family GWC2-71-9; genus JAGGAG01. The sequence goes on along the minus strand of CAWGJN010000018.1, from coordinate 299,780 downwards.
ACCGGCGTGATCCTGACCAAGATGGATGGAGACGCCCGCGGCGGTGCCGCGCTCTCCGTCTACGGCATCACCAAGGCGCCGATCAAGTACATCGGTGTCGGCGAAAAGCTCGACGCGCTCGAGCCGTTCCATCCCGACCGGTTGGCGGGCCGCATTCTCCAGCAGGGCGATATCCTCTCGCTCGTGGAAAAGGCCCAGGCCACGGTCGACGAGAAGGAAGCCGAGAAGCTCGCGAAGAAGATGGGCCAGAAGAAGTCGCTCGATCTCGACGACTTCCTCACGGCCATGCGGCAGATGCAGAAGATGGGGCCGCTCAAGAACGTGCTGGGCATGCTGCCGGGCATCAATGCGGCCGCGCTCAAGAACGCGAATCTCGACGAGAAGCGCGTCAAGCACGTCGAGGCCATCGTGCTCTCGATGACGCCCAAGGAGCGCCGCAATCCCGACCTGCTCAACGGCCCGCGCAAGATTCGCGTGGCGAAGGGCTCGGGGCGCAACGTACAGGAAGTGAACCAGCTGCTGACGCAGTTCAAGCAGATGCAGAAGATGATGAAGTCGGCGGGGAAGCCAGGTGCAAGGCTTCCATTCGGGAAAGGTTTCCCGGGCTAGCTCGCAGGAAGGTCTGCGATCGTCGTATGGGTTTCGTCCGTCATTTATCCGTTGGTTGGAAGCATTTCACGAGAGGAAGTTGAACAGCATGGCTACTCGCATTCGTCTCCGCCGCGTCGGTCGCAAGAAGCTCCCGTTGTACCGTATCGTCGTCGCCGACCAGCAGTCCCCCCGCGACGGCCGGTTCATCGAGATCCTCGGCACGTACAACCCCAAGGGCGCTACGCCCGCGGAGAAGGTCGTGCTCGACGTCGACAAGGCGAAGAACTGGATCACCCGCGGCGCGACGCCGACGGACACCGTCGCGGCGATCCTGAAGAACGCCGGGGTCCTGCAGGGCGCGTGACGATGACGGAACCGGTCCGCCACCTGGTGGTGGGACGGCTCCGGAAGCCGCATGGCCTGAAGGGAAACGTCACGGTCTTCCCGCTCACCGACGATCCCGAAACGGTGTACGCGGAAGGCCAGCAGCTCTGGCTGAGGGACGTGGACGGTGAGTTCGTGGGTGAGCCGCTCGTGGTGGAGATGAGTGCGAAGTACCACCGGGAATGGCTGCTCAAGTTCAAGGGGATCGACCGGGTCGAAGTCGCCGAGTCGTTGCGCGGGCTGTTCGTCACGGTGCCCGATTCGCACCTGGCGCCTCCCGCGGAGGGTGAGGTCTACCTCCACGAGCTCGAGGGCTTCACCGTGCGGCACCAGGATGGCACGGCGCTCGGCATCGTCTCGGCGCTGTATGATTTGCCGAGCGGGCTGATGATCGAGGTGCAGGGACCGAAGCGTGAGTTCCTGCTGCCGTTCAAGAAGGAATTCGTGCCCGAGGTTGATCGGGAGGCCAGGCGGTTGATCGTGTCGCCGCCGGACGGGCTCATTGAAGATTGATGTTGTAACGCTGTTTCCCGAGGTCTTCGAGCCGTATCTATCGGCCAGTATCACGGGACGCGCGCGGCAGGCAGGGAAGGTGGAGTTCGGGCTGGTGCAGCTTCGCGACTTCACGCACGACAAGCACAATACGGTGGACGATTACCCGTATGGTGGCGGTGCGGGGATGGTGTTGAAGCCCGACCCGTTCTTCGAGGCGGTGGAGAGCCTGGGTCCGCGTACCGGACCGGTGATCCTCCTCTCGGCCCGGGGCAGGAAGTTCGGGCACCAGGATGCGGTGCGGCTCTCGTTGGAGAGCCAGGTCACGTTGCTCTGCGGCCATTACAAGGACGTGGACCAGCGGGTGGCCGAGGGGCTGGCAACGGAGGAGCTGTCGCTGGGCGACTTCGTCCTCACGGGTGGTGAGCCGGCGGCTCTCTGCATCATCGACGCGGTGGTGAGGTTGCTGCCCGGGGTGCTGGGTGATCATGAGTCGGCCAGTGGTGACTCGCACTATGATGGGTTGCTCAGTCCGCCGAGTTACACCAGGCCGCCTGAGTATCGCGGGATGAAGGTGCCGGACGAGTTGTTGAGCGGGAACCACGCGAAGATCGACGCGTGGCGCCGCGAGCAGGCTGAGAAGCTGACGCAGGAACGCCGCCCGGATTTGTGGTCGGCACATGAGCACGGCGAGTGAAGAACGGTGCCCTTTGCGCCCTTCGCGCCCTCTGCGCGGTACACGACACCAGACGAGGATACGACAATGCAGGACATGATTGAGCTGAGCCGCGAAGGCTTGCGCAGCGACATTCCGGGCTTCGCTGCAGGTGACACGATCCGCGTCATGGTGCGCGTGCGTGAGGGAGACAAGGAGCGCCTCCAGGCGTTCGAGGGCATCGTGATCGCGAAGCGGGGCGGCGGGATCAGCGAGAACTTCACCGTCCGGAAGATCAGCGCCGGCGTGGGTGTCGAGCGCATCTTCCCGATCCACAGCCCGTCGATCGCGAACATCGAGGTGGTGCGCCGCGGCCGGGTACGTCGCGCGAAGCTGTACTTCCTCCGCGCCCTGAGCGGCAAGGCTGCCCGCATCAAGGAAAAGCGGGACGCCTAGGGTCGGTTGAGGGCAGGGTGGGGAACCAAAGCGGGGCGATCAGGGATCTGGTCGCCCCGCTCTGTCGTGTTGCACCCAGTCTGGCATGGGTCAATCGTCCCGTGGCTTGCAGTAGCTGTACATGGACATTCGCGTTCGGCAGACCCCCAAGCGCATCCATATCAGGTTCTCGAGTTGAAACTCCAGACGCTACCGTGCCCTTGCAGCTCAACTTTATCCGTTAGGCAGTGCCGCCGGCCGCCACGTGCTCCGCGCCGCTGCCTGCAACCTCGTCACAGAATGCACCGAGGCGCCGGTTGAACCGTGCGGCATCGTCCCAGAACGGAGCATGACCTGCGTCCGGCATGATGTCCACCTGCGCGTGCGGCAGCCACGCGCGGTGTTGCGCGACGACCTCCTGTCTCACGACTGCGTCGAGCGCGCCATGCGTGATCAATACGGGCTTCACAATAGTCGGCAGGAGGTCATCGTTGTCGACAACGCGGGTCAGCAGCGCCTGACGGACGAACGGCGGTACGGACACGCCGAAGCCGAGCATCGTGTACCGATCCGACGCCTCCGGCTCACGGACGAAGCACAGGTGCAGCAGAGATGCGAGAGCGCGCACGGCTTCGTCCACGTCACGCGAGAAGAGCCCGGGCAGGATGGCAAGGAACTCCGCCGAAAGCACCGCCGCGGCCGCTTCGCTGCCGAGCTTCGTGACGGCGCCCACGAGATGAATCCCGCCGATCAGCTTCTCGCCGTAGTGCCGGATATAGTCGAGGATGACGAGCGGCCCGTATGACCAGCCGCAGAGAATCGGTCGGTCGAGTTCCAGCTCCCGGATGGCGGCGTGGACGTCGGCCGCCCACATCTGCGAATCATCATAGCCATCGCGCGGCCGCTCCGACGAGCCATGGCCTCGCAGGTCCATGGCTACGAGGCGGTACCGGCGCGCGAGCTCGGAGCGCATCTGCCGGTCCCAGGTGAGCCAGCTCTGTGAGCAGCCGTGGAGAAACAGGATCGATGGACCGCGTGGGTCGCCCGCTTCGACGAGGTGGAGCCGAGTGCCTCCTCCGCCAATAACCGTGTGGTGCTTCATCAGTCCCTCCGCTTCGAATTGCCGTGGACCACCGTACAGGATTGCCGCGACCGATGGCCGCGGCGTGGCGCATCGGCGTTGAGATAATGAACGGTTTGGGATACCTTGGGATCGGACGAACCGTCCTATGCGCGGAGGGCCTTCGCCATGGGCCTGGCGATGCGGCAAGTAGATCTCGAGCGGCTCGATCGTGCGCTGACCACGCTCCTGTCGCCGCTCGCGCACCAGCGCTGCGACGACTGGTGTCGCGCCGTCGAGTCGTCAGTCGCGGAACTGCTCGATGGCGATCACGTCGTGTTCGGGTTGCCCCGCGCCGGCGTGCCGATGTACGTCCATTCCATGAACGTGGCGGCAACCCCCCAGCGCGCGATCCAGACGCTCTTCGGCCAGTTGCCCGACCTGCCGCCGGATCCCTGGCTTCAGAGCGCGGAGCGCGAGCGGCTGCGGTCGGGCGTTGAGGTGTGGAGCCGTCTCCGTGCATTCTGGCGGGCGGCTGCTGGGCAGCCGGCGGCACGACGGCGCTCGGCCTTCCTCGGCGAGGTCCTCACGCCCGGACGGATCTGCGACAGCGAGAACATCGACTGGCCAGTTGCGGACGGACACACCGCGCTGTGCATCTCGTACAGCAACATCGAGACATCCGTTCGCTCGCGTCGGGCGAGCCCACGACACACAGCGGGAGCGCTGCTCCGACTGCTTCTCCCGGCGCTCAAGGTGGGAGTCACCATGCGTCTCGCGGGTGACCGCGAGGTCGCGGCGGAGTTGACACTGGGTCGGTTCGGGCTGACCAGGCGTGAGGCGCAGGTCGCGCGTCTGCTCGCGCGCCGAGCGACGAACAGGGAGATCGCCGATCAGCTCGACGTGAGCCCGCACACCGTGAGGCATCATGTCGAGAATATTTTTGCGAAGCTCGGCATCCATTCGCGCCGCTCCATCGCCTCGCAGTTCGTGTGACGGAGCGACACGCGGCAAGCCTGCCCGCATCATTGAGAAGCGGGACGCCTAAGGTCGGTTGAGGGGAGGGTGGGGAACCAAAGCGGGGCGATCAGGGAACTGGTCGCCCCACTTTGCTCTACACTGAGGCGGGCCACGGAGCAGTCCCGCCCATTTCTCAGATCGCGTGATGGGCCCGGACGCGATGGGTCGCGATCGCGACCCGGTCCAGGTACCTCTCCACCGTTTCGCCGGGCCGCCTCTTCGGAAGCACGAAGTGCGGGTCGTCGGGCTCCACCACCATGCCGCGCACACTTTCATCGACCATCAGGTCGCCACCCTTGGCCACCACCGCCTCCTCGAAGCGCTCCACGGCCTCGAGGATCGACACCAGCTCCTCCGGACTTTCGTTGCCCTCGAGGCGGACGCTCAGCGCCTCCAGTCGTGCGCGGGTCTGCTCCATCGCGCGTTCCACTTCAGTTTGATCGTTCGTCACGATTTGCTCCATTCAGAACGCTGCGTGCGACGGGGTCTTGGCCCTCTCCTGCGTGGCTACCCCGGAGCAGCGATGCCCTCATGAGTCGAGAATTAGTTGCCCTCCCCGATGAACTCGGCCGCGAACCCGAGCACGATGAGGCAGCGCATTGGCATGGTTTGAACAGCATCACCCGGGAACGATGTTCCGGTTGGTGCGGAACATGTTCTCCGGGTCCCAGCGCTTCTTGATCTCCGCCAGCCGCTTGAGCCCGCGGCCCAGCGCCGCCGCGGTCCGCTCCGGGCCCTCGTCCTCCGTGAGGAAGTTGAGGTACGTGCCCCCGGTCGAGAACGACTTGAGGTCGTTCCACGCCGAGCGGGCCCACTCGATGTTGGCCGCGTCCTCTGCCGGGTTGTCCCACGCCGCCGCCACGTTGAGCGCGTAGTGCGCATCCCGGTTACCGACCGCGGAATGTCCTTCGTCCAGTTGGTTGAGCGCCCCTTCCATCTGGAACAGGATCACCGCCCCATGCGGCGACCGGATCCGCGCCGCCTGCTCGATGTACTTCGTAACCAGCGCCGGCTCGATGCTCGGCAGGTACTCGCTCTTCCAGTAGTAGCGCCGGCCCTTGGGCTGCGTGGCGTCGAGCAGCGACTGCATCTGCGCGTATGGCCGCCGCACCAGCACGTCACCCACCGGCTTGCCGAACGCCTTGATTGGCGCCACCGCCTTCTCCCCCTCTTCCAGCGGGCCGCTGTGACACGCCAGGATCGCTACCATCGGCTTCCCGTGAATTTCCTTCGGCAGCCATGGAGCAGGAGGCGCCGGCCGCATCAATGCCACGAGCGTCAGTTCCGGCGGAGCCTTCGCCGCCATCGTCCGGAACAGCTCGAGCACTCCCGGGGCCTCGCTCGCCGGCCACGCCACCACGCCACCCACGATCTCCGGTCCCACCGGATGGAGTGCGTAGTCGATCCCCGTCACCACACCGAAGTTGCCCCCGCCGCCCCGGAGTCCCCAGAACAGGTCCGGGTTCTCTTCGCTGCTTGCCCGTACCACTTTCCCCTCGGCGGTCACCACGTCCATCCCCGTCACGTTGTCCGACGTCCAGCCCCAGCGCCGGGTCAGGTACCCGAACCCGCCGCCCAGCGTGAGTCCCGCGATGCCGGTGAGGGAGACGAAACCCAGCACCGTTGCGAGCCCGTGTACCTGGGTCTCGCGGTCCACGTCTCCCAGCAGGCACCCCGCCTGCGCATGCGCCACCTGGTTCTTCGCGTCCACCCAGACGCCCCGCATCAGCGACATGTCGAGCATCAGCGCGTCATCGGCGGTCGCGAGACCGGCGATGTTGTGCCCGCCACCCTTCATGCAGATCAGCAGCTTGTTGGCGCGGGCGAACTGTACGCACGCGATCACGTCGGCCGTGCCGAGGCAGCGCACGACTGCGCGCGGGCCGCCGGTCGATCATCGCGTTCCACACTGTTCGTGATCCTTCGTAGCCTTCATCACCCGGCAGGAGTACGGTGCCACGCAGGCGGCCCTTCAGGCCGTCCAGCAGCTCCGGCTTGAGGTCGATGTCGCGACCGTCGAGTGTCCTTGCCTTCATCTGCGATCGCCCTCCACGTCTGAGCCTTGCCACGCGCCGCCGCGACTCCAACGACGTCCCCCAAATCTCTCCCCTCCCAGCTTCCATCCTTGCTCGGCGAGAGACTGAAAACCTGCACGCCGGTGGCAATGGAGATCGTACCCTCCGCCTCCCAGCTCGGGAAGAAGTCCGTCGCCCCCAAGGGCGCTGATCCGGGTTTGACCTCCCAGTCACGAACCGGGCCCAGGTGCTCAACCCGCGCTCATCGGAGGGCGAAATGGTTCCCTGCTACCCAAGGCCTGACCTGGTCCGTTGGATGAACCAGACCCCAGGTGAGAAATGCAATCCGCGTGATCATCAATTCGTTTTCCAAGGTGCGGTCGCAGGAACGAGTGTGCCGCCAACCAGACGTAAGCCCCTTTACCTCAATCAGTTCCATGCCCGCCCGCCCGATGGCCTGAGCCTCGATGAACGCGGCATATGAGATGCGTTCCATGCCTCATGGGTTCAATAAGTCCAACACGTCCTCGTGCATGCCGAAAGATTTTCAATGCCTAACCGCTCTCTCTGGCTGGTCCCGATCGCGGTCGCAGCAGTTCTTTGCCCATCGCAGGTGCACGGGCAGGCCACCAACACCAACTGCAGCGTGTTCGGCAACCAGTTGAATTGCACGAGCGCCTCCACCGCCTCTGCGCAACGGCAGCTACAACTGCAGCAGCAAGCGAACGCCAATCTCGGCGCTATCCTCGCACAGAGGCGCGCCGACAAGGCGGCCGCGCAGCAAGCTTGGTCGCAAGCGGCCAGCGAACAGGTGTGGCAGGCTGGAGTTGCTTCAAAGGCAAACTACGATGCGATGACTGAGGCGCTGCAGAAGTTCCTGGCAGATACGACTGCATGGAGCCAACCAAGCGTGAACAACGACCTGCACCTGGATTGGTCGTTACTCAAGGATGTGGAGCAGCGCGTTGAAATTCGCGAGCCAGACACTGATCGTCGGTATGAGCTGTTGGGCCACCTTTCCTATGCCTCAACTCCTGGTGGCGGAAATATCTTTCGCTTGGACATCGCTGGCGAAACGTATGTTGAGGAGCAAAAAGTCTGGCTCACTCGGTCTGCTATTCGGTACGACCCATCCGCCTCCCTGTATTTTCAGACAGAGGAAGGCACTCCACTTCTCCGGGAAGCTTCGCCTAGCTATGAAGCGCTGTCCATAGTAGGCGATGACGCTCGTCTTGTAGCGATGCCGCCGCAGCGCGGGTTTGAGGCCAAAGTGTCGCCAGGCGCGATTGCTCCGTACATGCTCGGGTATACGATCGCGGCAATGTCAGGCGAGCTTCCATCTTCGTTCAGAATCTGGATACTGAATCAAGATGGTGAGGTAGTTCCCGTTGAAGTCAGAGTAGTCAAAGAAGTGACTGCCCGAGAGCCTGTTGGTCCCGCAGGTGGCACATGTGCAGGCACGACAGGGACGACGGAGAACCGTCGCGCACTGCTATTGCAAGTCTCCGGCGGTGCTTACTCACACACCAGGGTTGTGCTTGCGGACGCGCCTCACCTCAAGGTTTCTGATGAACTGAAGTGTCGGATCATCCGATAGGATTCGTGCCACCGCCCTGCGAGCTCAGTCCTCCCGCTACGACTTGGCCGTGAAGCTGATCTCGATACTGACTTTGCCCATGGTGCGCGTCGCGGCGTCGTAGGAGTCGATACCGGGACAGGTATAGCGGCCAGACACCAGGGATGGCGTCACATCGGTCTTGCCGGAGCATTGGGCCTCGCCACCCTCCATGATACTGGCGGTGACGATGAATTTGCCCTTGCCCACGCTGAATCCAAGCTCGCCGTCGTGCACTGTGATCAAGGCGTTCGGCGTCGGGGCGCCGGAGGCACCGTATTGGATCCAGACATGGTCCCCGTCCGAGATGCTGGCAAGGGTGTTAATGGGCACCTCCGCGTCGATCTGGCTCGACCCGGTCACCTTCACCTTGGCGCTCCCTCCCGTGAACTGGCGGGCGCTGATGGTGGGAATCGGGCTGGCCTGTCCCTCTGCCGATGGTACGCGCAGTGCCCCAGCGAGAAAGGTGGCGACGAGGCTGAACAGGACCGGAATCCAGCGCATGGCGGTTCCTCCTCTGCTTCTGGTGGTGCCTCGTGCTCGAAGGGCGACCGGCCACCCAAACGACGTCCTGTCCAGTATGCAGCCGTAAGCTTCCTCGTCAAGCAGAGAGGTGACTCTCCTCCTCACGGGTTACCGCTTACAATTCGCGGTCCCCGTTCACCGGCCAGTCCCCGAACTCTTAGGCGGAATGTCACTCCACACCCCTCACGTCATCCTTCTGGGCGACTCGACCCTCGACAACGCCCTCTATACCAGCGGCGCCCCCGATGTGGCCGCCCATCTCAGCGCCATCCTGCCGTCGCCCTGGCGGGCCACGCGGTGTGCCATCGACGGCGCCACCACCAAGACCCTTGACCGTCAGCTCATGGCACTGCCGCATGACGCCACGCACCTGATCCTGAGCGTCGGCGGCAACGATGCCCTGGGTCACATCGACCTCTATGAGCGTCCTGCAAAGACCGTAGGCGAGGCGGTGGGTCATCTCGCAGCGGCGGTGGAACAGTTCGAGCCCGCCTACCGCGCCGCCCTTTCCTCGGTCATGAAGCTCGGCAAGCCGGTGACCGTCTGCACCATCTACAACGGCAGCTTCAGCGATCGCGCCTTCCAGCGCTTCGCCACCTCCGCCGTCTCCATGTTCAACGACGTCATCATCCGCGCCGCCAATTCCACGCGCTGTGCCATGATCGACCTGCGCCTCGCCTGCAACCGCCCCGCTGACTTCGTCAACAACGTCGAGCCATCCGGCACCGGCGGGGAGAAGATCGCCCGCGCCATTCACGCCTCGCTCAAGAAGAGCTACCCCGCCTCCCACCTCTGACAGTACGCGCGAGGCTGAGCGAATCGGCAAGAGGTGTCGGGATCATCGCGCCGCTCCCTTGCGAATCGCCGGCGCGACCTGGGTTCCGAGCAGTTCGATCGCGCGCATCAGCTTTGCGTGCGGCAGGGATGCCACATTCATTTGAAATGTGATGCGCGATATGCCGCCCAGGGCCTCACTGTGCCGCAGGATCTTCTCCGCCACCTCGTCCGGGCTGCCCACCAGCAGCGCGCCGTGGGGTCCGCGCTGGGCATCGAACCCCGCCCGGGTCACCGGTGGCCATCCGCGTTCCTTCCCGACATCGGTAAACGCGCGGGCGTAGCCGGGAAAGAAGTCATCCGCCGCCTCCTCGGTTGTGGCGGCGACATAGCCGAGCGAGTGAACCCCGACTTTCAGGCGGTCGGGGGAGAACCCGGCTCGCGCGCCCGCCTCCCGGTAGATATCGACCAGCGGCCGGAAGCGCCGCGTTTCCCCGCCGATGATCGCGACCATCAGGGGAAGCCCCAGCGCGCCGGCGCGCGCGAAGGACGGCGGGCTCCCGCCCACGCCGAGCCAGATCGGCAGCGGATCCTGCACTGGTCGGGGATAGACGCCCTGTCCCGTCAGGGCGGCCCGGTGCTGCCCGGACCAGTGGACGTGCTCGTTCTCCCGGATGTTGAGGAGCAGGTCGAGCTTCTCGGCGAAGAGCGAGTCGTAGTCGTCCAGCTCGAGCCCGAACAGGGGGAACGCCTCGACGAACGAACCTCGGCCCACCACCATCTCCGCCCGGCCCTGCGACAGCAGGTCGAGCGTGGCGAACTGCTGGAACACCCGCACCGGGTCGGCCGCGCTCAGGACCGTGACGGCACTGGTCAGGCGAATCTTCGCGGGTGCGCGACGACGCTGCGGCGAGGATCATCGCCGGGACGGAGTCGAGGAAGTCCCGTCGGTGGTGCTCGCCGATGCCGAATACGTCCAGCCCGACCTCGTCGGCGTGCTCGATCTCCGCCACCAGGTTTCGCAGGCGCTCCGACGGGTCGAGGGCACGACTGCTGTCGTCGTGTGCCGCCGCGAAGCTGTCGATCCCGATCTCCATGCAGAACCTCCACTCGCTGATCTCGGCTGGAAGCTTACATCCATCGCTTATCTTCCTCCGCTCATTCTCCCGGGGATGCTGCGTGCGCTCGTTGATCCGCCTGCTCCGTTCCACCATCCTGACCGCCAGCCTCATCACCCTTGCCATCGCACCCGCCAGGGCGCAGCAGGGGACTGAGTACGAACGGCGCGAGCTCTCCATCCCCGTCCGCGACGGCACCACGCTCTTCGCGGTTGCACTCATCCCGAAGAACAGCACCCAGCCCCTCCCGATCCTCCTGATCCGCACCCCGTACAACGCTGCCGGCGCCTTCCGCGAGCGCCGAGGTGCCCCTCGCGTACCGTGAGCTCGCCCAGGACGGGTACATCTTCGTGAGTGAGGACATTCGCGGACGCTTCGGTTCCGGGGGCGAGTTCGTCACCATGCGGTCGCAGCGCGACCCCGAGAACCCGAACGGCATCGACGAATCGACCGACGCGTACGACACCATCGACTGGCTGGTGAAGAACCTCCCCGGCAACAGCGGCAAGGTGGGTGTCCTGGGAATCTCCTATCCCGGCTGGCTGGCGGCGCTCGCCGGGGTCGGCGCCCACCCGGCCCTCAAGGCCATCTCCCCCCAGGCGCCCATGGCCGACGTCTGGATGGGAGACGACTTCTTCCACCAGGGCGCGTTCCGGCAGACGCAGGGCGTGGTGTTCGCGGCCCTCGTGGAAATGGACTCGAAGGGGTTCACCTTCCTCTCGTTTCCAGAGTACGACCAGTACGAGTTCTACCTCAAGTTCCCGACGCTCGACTCCCTGGCGAAGGCCACCGGTGTCGCGAAGCTCCCGTTGTGGATCAGCTTCGCCACGCACCCCACCTGGGACACCTGGTGGCAGGCGAAGGCGCTGCCGAGTGTCTTCACTCGGCCTGAGGTACCGACGCTGTTCGTGGGAGGGGTCTGGGACCAGGAGGACATCCTCGGTCCCCAACTCGCCTATCGAACCGCGGAGAAGGCGGACACCAGGAGCTGGAACCACATCGTCCTCGGCCCTTGGTTCCATGGCGGGTGGGCCCAGCCCGGGGGCGATTCACTCGGGCCGATTCGGCTTGGCGGCAACACGGCAGACTGGTATCGCGCGAACATCGAGCGGCCCTGGTTCGCCTGGTACCTGCATGGCAAGGGGAATGGGGACTTCCCCGAGGCGTGGGCATTCGAGACCGGGGAAAACAAGTGGCACACCTTCGATGCCTGGCCACCGAAGAATGCCCAGCCGTGCAACATCTACCTGCGCGCGAACGGAAAGCTCTCGTTTGACCCGCCGCCCGCTGCCACCCGTTCGGCGGCGTCCGACTCCTTCGTCTCCGATCCGGCGCGCCCGATTCCGTACATGCCTCGCCCGGACGACGGCAACGGCTGGCGCACCTGGCTGGAACAGGACCAGCGCTTCGTCGACAATCGCCCCGACGTGCTGACCTGGCGGTCCGAGCCGCTCACCGAAGACCTGACGATCGCCGGCGACGTGACCGCGCATCTCTTCGCCTCCACCACCGGCACCGACGCCGACTGGGTGGTGAAGCTCATCGACGTCTATCCCGACAGCGTCGCCGACCGCCCGGCCATGGGCGGCTACCAGCTGATCGTCAACGCCGACATCATGCGCGGTCGCTACTGGAAGGGATTCAGCAAGGCCGTGCCGATCCCCGCCAACTCGTGACGCCCTTCAACGTCGACCTGCACCAGCAGCTGTATCGGTTCCGGAAGGGCCACCGGCTCATGGTGCAGGTGCAGAGCACCTGGTTTCCGCTCTATGACCGCAATCCGCAGACCTTCGTCCCCAACATCTTCCAGGCGAAGCCATCCGACTTCCGGGCGCAGCTGCATCGCGTCTGGCACACGCCCCGGTATCCCTCGCACCTGTCCGTGAGCGTACTGCCCTAGCTGCGCCTCGCCTGCAATCGTCCCGCCCATTTCGCCGACAACATCGACAGAATCCTCTTTTCACTCTGGACCGCGAGTAAGGGCGACCTTATGGTTCAAGTGCTGTCGCACGAGAGACCGTGGGCAGCACTCTCTTATTGGAGGACGAGATCATGGCAGATCCGACGCAGGGACAGGACTTTGGGGACGCCGCGCTGAGAGATGCGCTGCGGAGAGAGGTCATCAAGCGGGCGATCATCCGCAGGGGAGTGAAGAAGCGCATAGTGAAGAAGGCCGTGAAGCGTCGGGTACTGAAGAAGGCCGTGAAGCGCCGCGTCGTAAAGAAGGCCGTGAAGCGTCGGGTACTGAAGAAGGCCGTGAAGCGGCGCGCCGTAAAGAAGGCCGTGAAGCGTCGGGTATTGAAGAAGGCCGTGAAACGGCGCGCCGTGAAGAGGGCCGTGAAGCGTCGCGTGGCGAAGAAGGCCGTGGGCCGGGCCGTGAAGCGTCGGGTAGTGAAGAGGGCCGTGAAGCGTCGCGTCGCGAAGAAGGCCGTGAAGCGTCGCGTGGCGAAGAAGGCTGTGCGCCGCCGTGTCGCCAAGAAGGCCGTGCGGCGCCGTGTGGCCAGGAAGGCCGTGAGGCGCAGGGCCAGGAACCGGTAGCGCCGCCAACCGGACCGCACCGGCTTGGGACAGCCGGTGCTCTCCGGGCCTGCTCATATTTGTTCAGCCCACGTGGTACTCAGCTGCCGGCGGGATGGCTCAGCGCAAACACATACCCGCCCACCGCCGCGATCTGGGCTGCAGTTAGGTGAGACCCACCCATCGGTGGCATAACGCCCCTGTGCCCTTCGGGGCTGGCACGCCCGGCTTGTCCTCCCCCTGGCGTTCGATGCGCAGCTGCAGCTGCCCGCCTGGAAGCACTAGCCCTCGGAACCCTCGATCAGAAGGCAGAACGGGCGCCTTTCGGCGCCCGTTCAACTTAGCGTTCGGAGGTTCGCTGAAAATACACAGCTGATCCTCAGTACCCGCTGCCCGACGGCTTCGCCTTCTCGCCCTCGAGTGTGAGATCACCACACGCCACGATCGTCTTCAGGTCCGACGCTGACTTGTGGACGTTGACGAAGTATTCGCCCGACGCCGGTGTGGCCATGGCGAGTTTCGCTTCCGACTTGCCCGACCCGTCTTTGTTTACCTTGATCGACTGATAGGCTGTCGCCGCGCCGACGATGGGGCCATTGCTGCCACACTTCCCCGAGTGAACGTGCCAGGGCAACTCCGATCCGGCGGTCGCCCCCTTGATGCTGATTTCTGCCCCGGTTTCCTTGTCGCCTTTCGCCTTGACTTCGGCCGTTCCTGAGATGTTCGACCCCGCACCAGGCTTCAATACCGTCTTCCACTCCGGACTAAATGCCCCGTTCGTCGCAGCCGCCAGACCTGCCACGGCGACGCCGACGATCAACATGCTGGGGATTGCTCGCATGGTACCCTCCTGACCTTTCAGCCACTGCAATGGGGTGAAACGCAACGCGCGAAAGGGTCGAATGGCCCTCTCACACTAGGCTTACCCCGGAGCAGCGCAGTCCTCACGCCGGGCCGTATTCGGGTTCTGCCAGGAGTTCGATCGCCCGCATCAGCTTCGCTGCATGCGCGCTAACAAGGCTTTCACCGACCCTTCCAGTTGGCCGGCGGCCCCAGCACATGTGAACCGTGCTAGACCGCGCGGCGCCAGTCACTTGGCGGCCTCCTGAGCTTGGATGGCGACGGGGGCCTCGCATTGGCCCGTGTCAACCATGAAGAGCTCTAGAGTGCATGGGGGAAGGGGCGCGGTCGGGCTATCACACGCCGACGTGAGCGCGGTCAACATCAAGCTGGCCCAGGGAACGATCCTGCGGGGACGGGGTGACATTGGAGCCTCCTGCTGAGGAATCGCAAAGTTGATGCGCCCCGAAGCTAGGTCGGCCTGGTCAAGCACCCGTCAAGTCGTGTCGCCCGGCCTGGTGGCTGGCCGCAACGCGGCGCGCGGTCGTCTTGACCGCGGCTTGACTGCGCCGTCCCACCGTTCCAGCGTCCCTTTTCGGGAGTTCCTATGGAACCGCAACGGACGTTCATTCCGCGAGAGACGCTCCTTCTGCTGCAGTCGCTGTGCCTGCTGACCCTACTGGTGGGCTGCGCCAGCGACCCAGGTGGTGTCGAGTCCCGCCTGCCGGCCGAACATCTGGGAAGTCCAGTCACGCCCTCAGGTGAGCTTGATCCGGAGTTCGACGCCCTCGCGTGGTCAGCTGATGGCTCCGAGATTTACTACACCTCGGACCCGGGCAATTCGGGTCTGGCAACGATGAAGAGCGTGCGGATCGCGGACGGCACGATCCGCTTCCTCGACGCACGTCCGCTGGTGAGGGGAAAGGCCCTGACCGTCTCGGCAAACGGGCAGTGGATCTGCTACCAGGTCGGCATCCCGAATCTCCTCGAGTGCACTTCTCCTGCCGGCCAGCCCACGGTGCAGGTTACTGACCATGCCGAGGGTGAAAGCCCATTGTTCGGCGGCAACGACTCGATTCTCGCGTACGGCATCGCCGGACCTGTATGCGTGACGGTGTTCGGTGGCAGCAATTGCGATACGCTGGCAGCCTACAACTTCCGGTCGCAGCTTTCCTCCCGCCTGCTGCAGGGTATCCCGCTTGCCTTTGCGCCCGACGGCGACGGGCTGCTCTATCACGAGCGGCCCTGCGACGAACGGACCTCGCAGAACACCTGCAGGACTTTGGAGTTGTCCCTTGCGACGGGCACGTCGACCCCGGTGTGGTCCGGCGAACTCGACGACCACGGCCAGCGTTGGCGCTGGGATGCTGAGGGACCTCGCTACGTTGCGTGGAAGGGGGCAGTGCAGGACAGCATTGTGATACGTCGCCTTGCAAGTCACACGACGGATCCGCTGCTGCAGCTGACGCGCAATTCCGATACCCTGATGGGTGTTGCGGCTCGCCGCGACCAATTCGCCTGGTCCGCGAACGGACAGCGAGTCGCGTTCTGGGTCGCAGTGACAGTGACGGGACCATGGGGCTGGCTCGTCCTGCACGTGATCGACATTCCGGGTCGGCACGACACGGCGGTCGCGGTGGTCACCAGCGCGAACGCGGGGGGCGTTGCGTTCTCGCCGGACGGCCGGAGCGTTGCCTACATCGCCGGCACGCGCATATACACTCAGAGCCTGCCCTAGGTGTGCGCCCAGGGCGGCGGCCCACCACATCCAGCTACCGGCGGTCGATGACTGCCATGTTCCCCACCTCGTGACGCTCGCCGGCGGCCGCCGGGAGGTTGTTCAGCCGTTCGATCTGCTCGGCGCTCAGCTCGATGCGGTCGGCGGCGGCGTTCTCCTCGACGCGTACGGCCCGCTTGGTGCCGGGTATCGGG
Source organism: uncultured Gemmatimonadales bacterium (assembly GCA_963822925.1). Taxonomy (GTDB): domain Bacteria; phylum Gemmatimonadota; class Gemmatimonadetes; order Gemmatimonadales; family GWC2-71-9; genus JAGGAG01. Next base: position 283,807 of record CAWGJN010000018.1, on the reverse strand, counting down.
GCGATGTCGTCGCCCTGCACGAGCAGCCAGGCGAGGGCGATCTGTGCCGGCGTCGCACCCACCTCCGCGGCAACGGACTTGACCTCGTCGACGATGCGCAGGTTGCGCCGGAAGTTCTCGCCGGTGAATCGCGGGTTGGTCTTGCGCCAGTCGTCGTCGGAGAGCTGCTCAGGCGAGCGGATCTCGCCGGTAAGGAAGCCATGGCCGAGCGGCGAGTAGGGAACGAAGCCGATGCCCAGCTCGCGCAGCAGCGGCAGCAGTTCGGCTTCCGGGTCACGGGTCCACAGCGAGTACTCGGTCTGGAGCGCCGTGACCGGGTGCACGGCGTGGGCCCTGCGGATCGTGGCGGGGCCCGCTTCGGACAGGCCGATGTGACGGACTTTGCCCTCGGCGACCAGCTCGGCCAGGGCGCCAACGGTCTCCTCAATCGGGGTCTTCGGGTCGACTCGGTGCTGGTAGTACAGGTCGATGTGGTCGGTACCGAGCCGCTTCAGCGAACCCTCAACCGCGACGCGGATGTTCGCCGGGCTGCTGTCGAGGACGCCGGGGCCGCCACCGGCGTGCGAGACGATGCCGAACTTCGTCGCCAACACCACCTGGTCGCGGCGGCCCTTGATGGCCCGGCCGACGAGTTCCTCGTTGTGGTAGGGGCCGTAGATCTCGGCGGTGTCGAGGTGGGTGACGCCCAGGTCCAGCGCCCGGTGGATGGCGCGAATCGACTCGGCGTCGCTGCCTGCCCCGATGTCGTAGTAGCCGGACATCGACATGGCGCCGAGTCCTATGCGGGACACGTCGAGCCCACCGATCGAGATGTGTTTCATGGCGATGCTGCTCCGTTCTCTGAATGACTGGTGGCGCCGACGGCGGCTGGCGCCCATGTTCGACCTTGCCCATTCCTCCCCTTTCTTCATCTGCCCGAGGAAGTATGGTAAGCCTCTCCGCCTGTATGGGCCCTGCCCAATCATGGACGATGCTTGCCTATTCCTCCGGGCCTCTGGAAAAGCACCGGTGGAGAGGATATTCGTCCAGTGTATCGAAGAGATCGTCCTGATCAGCGGGAAGTCGTAGCTATGGCAGTCAATTCTGGTGGATCCGCGTCTTACCGAGCACACGATCCGGAGGCCATCCGCGTGGAAGCGCTACGGGCTGAGCTCGTGGGCATTCTCGAGCGCCGGACCGGCTCGGACGGGCGACATGAAACGGTGATCCCGGCGTTGAAGCTCTATCGGTACTCGCACCCGACCGAACCGGCGTACGTCCTCCAGGAGCCGGCGGTGTACGTGGTGGTCCAGGGCCGAAAGCAGGTGCTGCTCGGCGACGAGACCTACATCTACGACCGCTCGCGCTACCTCGCAGTCTCGATGGAATTGCCTGTGGTGGGGAACGTCCTCGAGGCGACCCCGGAAGCACCGTACCTCTGCCTGACGCTCACGGTGGACCCGCGCGAGCTCGCTTCGTTGATCGTCGAGACAGGTCGGCAGGTGCCGCCCGACGATCACGATGGGCGGGCGCTCTACCTCAGCCCTCTCCAGGCGCCATTGCTCGACGGGTTCCTCCGCCTGGTGCGGCTCCTCGATACGCCGGAGGATGCCTCGGTGCTGGCGCCTCTGGTCCTGCGCGAGATCGACTACCGGCTGCTGCAGAGCGAGCAGTTCGGGCGTTTGGCCCAGATTGCAATCGGAGATGGCCGCCTGCGCCGTGTCTCGGGGGCGATCGCCTGGATCAAGGATCACTTCGCGGAACCGCTGAAGATCGACGTGCTGGCGAAACGGGTGCACATGAGCCCTTCGGCGCTGCACCATCACTTCAAGGCGGCCACGGCGGTGAGCCCGATCCAGTATCAGAAGCGGTTGCGGCTGCAGGAGGCGCGTCGGCTTCTGCTGTCGGGAGCGTCGAGCGCGGAGGCCATCGCCTACGAGGTGGGGTACGCGAGCGCATCGCAGTTCAGCCGCGAATATGCCCGGGTCTTCGGTCAGCCACCGCGTCGACACGCGGAACGCGTGCGAGATGCTGTGGCTCGGTAGCACTATCCAACGCGCGGACCGGGGTTCATCTTGATCTGCAGGCCATGGACCCCACCCAGACCCTTCGCCCCCTCGACGTCGTCGCTGTCATCATGGGCGGCGGCGCCGGCACGCGCCTCTTCCCCCTCACCAAGGACCGCTCCAAGCCGGCGGTTCCGCTGGGTGGGAAGTACCGCCTGGTCGACATTCCCATCAGCAACTGCATCAACGCCGAGCTCCGCCGCATCTTCGTCCTGACCCAGTTCAACAGCAGCTCGCTCCACCGCCATATCCAGGACGCGTACCGTTTCGACGTCTTTGCTCCCGGTTTCGTCGAGATCCTCGCCGCGCAGCAGACCCCCGACCGGGTCGACTGGTACCAGGGCACCGCCGACGCCGTGCGCCAGAACCTCGTGCACCTCGCCAACTCCCCGCACAAGCTGGTGCTCATCCTCTCCGGCGACCAGCTCTATCGCATGGACTTCCGCGCGGTGCTCGAGCAGCACATCGCTACCGGCGCCGACGCCACCGTCGCCACCATCCCGGTGTCACGCAAGGACGCCGGCGCCTTCGGCATCATGCAGGTGGCGCCCGACCGGCGCATCACCCGCTTCGTGGAGAAGCCGCAGGACGGCGCATTGCTGGATGAACTGCGGGTCGACTGGGGCGCGATCGACCGGCCCCTCGAGAACGTCGAACCCGACTCGCTCCTGGCATCGATGGGGATTTACGTCTTCAAGCGGGAAGTCCTGGAAGAGGCCCTCGCGGGGTCTGAAGCAGACTTCGGCAAGCACGTCATTCCGTCCCTGATCGCCTCACACCGGACGTATGCCTACCTCTACCAGGGCTACTGGGAGGACGTTGGTACCATCCGCTCCTTCTACGATGCGAACCTCGACCTCTGCGAGCCGCTGCCGAAGTTCAACTTCTACGACGCCACGGCACCGATCTTCGCCCACGCCCGCTACCTGCCGCCCAGCAAGATCATCCGCGGCCGCCTGGATCGCGCGGTCATCTCCGACGGCTGCGTCATCAACGATGCCGTCATCGAACACTCGCTCATCGGCCTCCGGAGCCGGATCCAGGCCGGCTCGGTCATCCGCGACTCGCTGATCATGGGGCAGGATTACTACGAGACGGTGGAACGGGGCCGCCCGCCGGGCGCGCCCCTCATCGGCATCGGGCACGGAGCCGTCATCGAGCGCACCATCGTGGACAAGAACGCCCGAATCGGCGACGGTGTCCGCATCACACCCGATGGCAAGCCGGCGCACTTCGACGGGCCCAACTTCTATGTCCGCGACGGCCTGGTCGTCATTCCCAAGAACGCCATCGTCCCCGACGGCAGCGTCATCTAGCGACCGCACCTGATCGGCGCCGCCGAGTTAGTCCGAAAGGCCTGAACGGCTGGCGGTTCTCGCGAACAGATTGCATCCTAACCCTCATGATCGATCAGCACGCACAACTTGAGCGGCTCCAGGCCGCGCTCGCCCATCGATATCTCATCGAACGGGAGCTTGGCCGTGGCGGGATGGCCACGGTCTACCTGGCCGAGGAAGCACGGCACTCTCGGCGGCTTGCCGTGAAGGTGCTCCATCCTGACCTGGCCGCGACGGTAGGTGCAGACCGCTTTGTCCGCGAGATCAAGACGACGGCCGGCCTCAGCCACCCCCACATTCTGCCGCTGTTCGATTCGGGGGAAGCAGACGGCTTCCTCTACTATGTCATGCCCTACGTCGAGGGTGAATCATTGCGCCAACGGCTGGACCGAGAGCATCAATTGCCTGTCGAGGATGCGCTCCGGATCACGAGTGAGGTGGCTGATGCGCTCGGATTCGCTCACGCCCGCGGCGTCATACACCGTGACGTCAAGCCGGAGAACATCCTCCTCGAGGCTGGGCATGCGGTGGTGGCGGACTTCGGCGTTGCCAAGGCGATCGCCGACGCCGAGGTCGAGGCGCTGACCGTGACGGGACTCTTAGTTGGAACCCTCCAGTACATGAGTCCCGAACAGGCGGCCGGGGAACAGGATCTGGACGGTCGCAGCGACATCTACAGTCTTGGTTGCGTCGCCTACGAGATGCTGGGCGGCGATCCTCCGTTTGCCGATGCTCGAGGCCAAGCGCTACGTGCGCGCAAGGTCGTTGAATCCCCCCTTCCACTTCGCCATCTGCGCGAAACGGTGCCCGTACACCTGGAGCGAGCCATTGCGCGGGCGCTGGCAACAGCGCCCGCCGATCGCTTCCGCACGATGCAGCAGTTTGTTGCTGCGCTGCTGGCTCCGGGCGATGTGACGCAGGTGGTCCGTGAGGGAGGCGCCGGTCGATCCCCAAGGCCGGAGGCGATGGAGCTGAACCTTCCGATCGACCTGACCCCACTCGACGAGGAAGTCGATATCTATGGGTTGACCCACCCCGGCAAGCTCAAGCGCGTCAACAGCAACCACTTTCTCGTCTGCACGATCAAGCGGAGCATGGCGGTTCATTTCACCAGCTTGCCCAACAGCAGTCATCTCCCGCGTGAGGGTGAGCGGCGGGCGTTCATCGCCATGGTCGCGGATGGACTGGGCCGGGGACCATGGGGTGAAGAGGCGAGTCGCCTGGCGCTGGAGGTGGTCGCGCAGTACCTGGTGCGAAGCATCTACCACTATCACACCGCCGATACCGAAGGTGAGCGCGTGTTCATGGAGGCCCTGCGTGACGTGGCACAGCAGTGCTACGCCAATATCGCACACAGAGCGAGGGAGAGCTCAGGCGCCAGAGGCATGGCGATCTCGCTCACGATGTGGATCGGTATGTGGCCGCGCGCCTACATGCTTCACGCGGGACGGTGTCGCGGCTACGTCCTGCGAAAGGGTGAGCTGACTCAGTTGACGGAGGATGGACCCGCCGGGATCGACCGGGGCCACGTGGCCGTGTACCGTAGCGATCAGGAGTGGGGTCAGGTCGGTCTGCTATGTAGCGAAGGTCTCACCCGACACGTGACCGATGAGCAGATACAAGCGCGCCTCAGCGCCAGGGGCCCGGCGCGGCAGATCTGCCAGGACCTTCTGGACGACGCGCTCGCTGGCGGCGGAACTGAGAACATCACGGTGCTGGTGGGGCGATCGGGAACCGTCGGCGGTGGGTAGTTCGCCAAGTCGGCATCAGGCGCGGCTTCGTTATCGAGCGCCCGATGTGCCGCGACAAAGGCTGTCCGTTGGCTGGCAGGACCGAGCCAGCCAGAGTCGTGTCTCCGTTTCAGTGCGCGCGATGGTGGCGCGCGTGGTCGGTCGCCAGGGCGAGCCGGTCCAGGTAGCTCGCCACCGACTCGCCGGATGTCCTCCGCGGCAGGACGAAGTGCGGGTCATCGGGCTCAATTGTGTCACGGCGCGGACCTTCATCCACCATGAGATCTCCACCGGCGGCTTCCACCGCCAGCTCGAAGCGCTCCACCCCCTCGAGCATCGCCACCAGCTCCTCGGCGGTTTCCCTCCCGTCCAGGCTGATGAACAGCGCCTCCAGCCGCGCGCGCGTCTGCTGCATGGCGCGCTCCAGTTCAGCCTGATCGTCTTCCATCATCTCCTCCGTCTCTGACATGGTTGCCGCCGAGGGTGAGCCGGGTCGATGCCATCGGCGAGATACGGCCCATGAGTGCAGTACCCTTCCATCCCGGGAAACGCTCGCCGGCCCCGGCGGGCCCCGCTGCATCCGCGCGGGTCAGCGGCGTTCCACGAAGCGATAGCTCGCGTGACAGTCGTAGTCGATGCCGTGCTTCGCCTTGAGCTCCTGGATGTACGCCAGCGTCTTCCGCGTATGCGGACTCGCCACCCCGCCACGAAACGGCTCGTTGGTATGCAGCAGGATCTCCTCCAGGCAACTGTCCACGCTCATCCCCTTGTCGCGCGCGAGGTCCTGGAGCAGGGCCGCGAGCCGCTTCTCCAGCCGCACCGGCACGGCCACCCGCTCGATCTCCACCGGGGGCCCCGAGGCATGCAGCTCCGCCTCCAGCGCGGTTTCATCCTCCAGACCCGCACCGATGCGAAAGACGTGGCCATCGGGATGACGCACCGTGAATTCCCGCATGTTCCAGGGATAATCCATCGGGGGCTGGCTCACGCTGATGCCGCGTGACACCGCCACTTCGTGTGCGGCGTCCACCTCCGCCGGCGAGGCGAGGAACCACCCCATCCACGTTCCACCACCAGCCTGGTCGCCTCGACATCCCTGGCCATCGAGGCAGATGAAGATCTCGCACGAGCCATTGCCTACCGCTCCGAACTCCGGCGGGTCGCCGTAGGCCCACAGCTTCCGCCACCCGAGCTTCTCGAACCAGGCAAAGCTCTCGTCCATGCTGGAGACGTTGAGGATCGGGATCACGGTCTCGACGTACATGGGCGCCTCTCCTTTCTCTGCAACTCCGAAACTATGTCCTTTGGCAGCGCCTCTTGACAGGTGACCAAATGGTCACCTATAATGATCTGTGGACGCCATCTTCAAGGCCCTCGCCGACCCCACCCGTCGCGGCCTCCTCGATGAGCTCTTCCGCAAGGACGGCCAGACCCTCACCGCCCTCGGACGACGCCTCGACATGACCCGCTTCGGCGTCATGAAACACCTCCGCATCCTGGAGGAGGCGGGACTGGTAGTCACGAAGAAGCAGGGCAGGGAGAAGCTCCATTTCCTCAACGCGGTTCCCATCCGCCGCGTTCATGACCGTTGGATCGACAAGTACAGGGAGGCGTGGACCACTATGCTCACCGAACTCAAGGACAGCGTGGAGAACGACACCGAGGAGCGGGTCTTCGAGATCTACATCAAGACCACGCCCGAGCGGCTCTGGCGGGCCATCACCGATCCCGCCATGCGCAGCAAGTACACCTTCGGCGTCGCCGTCTTCTCCGACTGGAAGAAGGGCTCGCACTACGAGGGCATCCCCGAGCAGTTCCCCGACATGAAGGTGGTCGAGGGAGAAATTCTCGAGATCGATCCGCCACACCGCCTGGTGCAGAGCTTCCGCGCGCTCTGGAGCGATGCGGTGAAGGAGGAGGGCACCTCGCGTGTCACCTGGGAAATCGAGCCCATCGGCGATTCCTGCCGCCTGCTCGTCACCCACGATCGCCTGCGCCCCGGCGCCAACAACGAGATCTACGGCGGCTGGCCCATGGTCCTCTCCGGCCTCAAGACATTGCTGGAGACTGGTGAGCTGCTCACCACGCCTGGCTCCGAGCGCTGGAGCCGGAAGGCCTGACGCGAGTCACATCCAAGGGAAAACCAGACGGGGCGGCCGTGAGATGGCCGCCCCGCTTTACTTCAGGACTCCAGGACCTGAATTTGTCGAGGGTCGTCGTGCTTGAGGGTGACCACTACCGTGAAAGGTTCGGGTCATGAAGAGCGAATGGGTAGTCCTGGGATCAGTACTGCTGCTCGGGGCGCAGCCCACTCCGGAGCAACAGCCCGTACCGTGGCAGCGCCGGTTCGCGCCGCCTGCTCCGGCGCCATGTAGGCCGGCGTGCCGAGTGCGACACCCGCGGTGGTGAGCTGCTGCCTTCCGGAGGCATCGGTCACCGCCTTGGCGATGCCGAAGTCCATGACCATCGCATGGCGGCCGGACAGCAGGATGTTCTCCGGCTTGATATCGCGATGGACTACGCCGGCGCGGTGAGCCACCGCCAGCGCTTCGGCGATCTCCCCGAGCAGTCGCACAGCTTCAGGCACCGGCAGCTCTCCGGTGCGTGCAAGGCGGTCGCGGAGCGTCTCGCCGTCCACGTACGGCATCACATAGTAGAAGAAGCCGTCGGCGTCACCGGAGTCGAGCAGGCCGAGGATGTGGGGATGCTGCAGGCGGGCGGCAACCTCGATTTCTCTCGCGAAGCGCTCCGGCCCGATGCTGGCAGCGAGCTCGGCGCGCAGGACCTTCACTGCCACCTTGCGGTGGTGCTTCAGGTCCTCGGCCTGACCTTCTTCATCACCAGCGCCGGTTCCGGCAACGGCGCCGACCTCGGTGGCCTGGAAGGCGCCGACCGGATATGTCAGACGCTGGCCGACGCGGCCGGGTCGAAGAAAGTGCAGTGGCACGCCTATCTCAGCACCCTCCCCGCCACGGTGGCCTGGAAGGCGCCGACAAGATATGCCAGACGCTGGCCGACGCCGCCGGGTCGAAGAACGTGCAGTGGCGCGCGTATCTCAGCACGATCCCCGCCAATGGGAAGCCCGGCGTCGATGCCCGTGACCGGATCGGCAAGGGGCCCTGGTACAACGCCAAGGGCGTCAAGGTCGCGGACAACGTGTCCGACCTGCACAGCGACAACAACAAGCTGTCCAAGGAGAACTCGCTCACCGAGAAGGGCGCCGTGGTGAACGGGCGTGGCGATACGCCGAACATGCACGACATCCTCACGGGATCGAAGCTCGACGGCACGGCCTGGACCGGTGAGGGTTACACCAACTGCGAGAACTGGACCGGGAGCGGGGAGGGAAGCGCTCGCGTCGGGCATCACGACCGCCAGGGTGGCGGCGAAAACCCCACGTCGTGGAACTCGGCGCACAACTCCCGCGGATGCAGTCAGGAAAATCTGGTGGCGACTGGCGGGAACGGGTTGTTCTACTGCTTCGGGATCGCGGGCTGAGGGCCGGATCTGACAGCCCCGGCCAGCCCGGATCGGTCAGGAAATTCCTGAAGCGCGGTCAGGTATTAGCAGCAAGGCATGAACTGATTCTCACCTCGCGGTCGAGCGCTGGCTCGGCCGCTGGGCATGGTTCGTCTCCCCGGCTCGGCGCTGGTGCAGCGAGTCCCATCGTCCCAGCCGGTCGGCCGGCGGGCGATGCGAATCCGACTACTTCATGGCCCAATCATCCTAGGCGTCGGGAGGAGGCGGTGATCTACGGGCCGGTTCAATACAATTCAGGCTACAATCAGGGGCGTAGCCGCAACGTGGCTGCTCGGCACGGTGGCAGCGATCGGGCTCGTCCTGCGACCCGAGACGAAGACAGGGAACTGGCTTCTTGCACCGGGTGACTTGGTTCTGAGTGTGCTTGCCGCTTCCGCGCTGGGACTTCTGGTGCTCTGGATTCTCGACATCAGGGTATACCAGCGGCTACTCGCCTCCACATTCTTTCTCCGCCTCTACATGGAGTATCGTCACGCTAGTCTGCCCCCGTCCGCGGCCGCCAGCATGGCGAGTACCAGCGGCAAGGGCCTGACGCGGACGGTCAGGTTTTTCTAGGCGCGTTGATCAGCGCAGGACGCAGCCGATTTGTATCGACCGGTTCTACAACCAGCGCCGGCGACGCACGACGCTCGGGCACATCAGCAGGGTGGACTAAGAGCCGCCCTAGAACGCGGCAAGGTCAGGTGACGCCCTTTCGGGGGGGGATCATTGCAGTCAGGCGCAGGCCGTCAACCCGGGCGAGGCGTCGGGCTCCCGGAATACCCTTTAGCTCACTGTAGCTGCCGGTACTGCGCCCAGCTTCCAACCACTTGCCAATGCGTCGGTCGACCTTGGCATCTGCGACAAAGAGCGCGACGGCGAACGTAGCGGTTGCACCATCCTCAAACACTGCAGCGCTCCATTCATTCTTTTGGTCAGGAACCACCTTGCTCTCTTTCGGCCAATAGAGCTCGCCGGCCTCAACCACCAACCACAGACTCAATCCGGGCTGCATTCCCGTAACCACACCTGCGCAATTGAATGTGCGTCGAACGGTGCTATGCGGTTGCGGGTCAGTGATGCTCCCCGTAACGCTATTATAGGCCTTCTCGCGGACGACGGCTCGTCTGGCCCATAGCAATGGAATCAGGGCAGCGACTACCGTCCCACCAGCACCTATGAACGCCGTCCATGGTGTTTCCATGATACCTGGCTCCTAGGGTCAAAGCTCTGCGCAATGGTAAGAGGCTGTGACGCAGCCTGATTCGCGGCGGCGTAACAGTAAGACGGGACACTGCCGACGCGGATGATGGCTTCCGGCCGGCATCCACAAGTTGCAGTGCAAAGCTGCATGTTGCTACGGGCTGATCGCCCGATGCGCTTGGCGCCCGGCCCCAGCCGACATGGCGCCTGCCGCGGCTCCTCACGGTCGACAAGCAGAGCCACACGTTCGCCATCTGGACGCGCGTCGTCAACTACAGCTATCGCTCCCCCGGAAAGTGCATTCGCGTGAGCAGTGCGCGATACCTCGGATCTTTCCGTAGCCCTTCCAGGCGAGGATCCATTCTCAGGTAACCGAGGAGCGCGGATCGCTCCTCGAATGCCTGGTCGAGCCAGCGGAATGCCGCATCCGCGTCATTCAGTCCGGCGTACACGACCGCGATCTGGTAGGAGGTGGTGCGACCGCCCTGCGCCCGCGGCAGGATCTCCGCCAGGACAGCCTCGGCTTGCTTCCGGCGGCCGGCAACGGCGTAGGCGTGGCCGAGGGAAGCCAGGGTGTTGGTCCCCCGTCCGGCGATCGCCATCGCCCGTTCGAACTCACGGAAGGCGTCGTCGAAACGTCCCAGCTGCTCGTACACCAGGGCGAGCCCCCAGTGAGCCGTGGAGAACTCGGGGTCGAGGCCGAGCGTCGCCTCGAGTTGTGCCTGGGCTCCCGGGTAGTCACGACCGAAGTACAGGATGACCCCCACGTTGGCACGAGCGGTAAGGTCCATCGGGTCCAGGTCGAAGGCCTGGCGGGCGTGCTCGACCGCCTCCGGCAGGCGGCCCAGTCGCCGCCAGCAGCCTGCTGTACGCGTGATGGGCATCGGCTCCGCTGGGGTTGAGCTCCAGGGCCCGTTGGTACTCCTGCTCCGCGCCGGCCCAGTCCCATTCATCGAACGCGAGCACGTATCCCAGGGCCGCATGGGCTTCGGCGAGGTTGGGATCGAGTTCTATCGCCTTCTTCGCGGCGGTCCGCGCGTTGGCAAACGCTTCGCTCGCGGGCACCTTCGTGTAGAACGGCAGGACGTTGTAGTAGTCGGCCAGGCCCGCGTACGCCGGTGCGAACGCGGGGTCCGCGGCCAGCGCCTGGCGGAAGTGGTCGACGCTCGCCTGGATGCCCTCTGGCGTCCGCGTGTTCAGGTGGAACCGCCCGCGAAGGTACGACGCCTCGGCCTCGGCGTTGACCGGGCGGGTCGCGGACAGGCGCCGGCGCTCGTCCTGCGTCAGCCGTACGTCGATCTGGCGAGCCACCTGTTGGGAGACCTCACCCACCAGCTGGCGCACGTTGCCAAACTGGCGAACATAGCGCTCGGACCAGAGCGTGTCGCCGCTCGTGCCATCCACCAGGCGCAGGGCGATCTGCACGTCACCGCCATCCCGCAGCACTGAACCCTCCAGCAGTGTCTGGACGCGGAGCTTGCGCGCGATCTCCGGTGCGGCCAAGTGCGTGCCCTTGAACTCCCCCGCCGAGCTGCGCGAGATGACCTGAAGACCCTGCACCTGGGCCAGGGATGAAATGACGGCGTCGGTCAGGCCATCGGCGACGTACTCTTCGGTCGAATCCGCCGAGCGGTTCTCCAGCGGCAGTACCGCCAGGCGCTTCACCGGGCCCGGCAATCCAGTGCGTGCCGGTCCGCCCCACGAGCGCGCGGCCCACCATACGGTCCCGATCAACAGGAGAGCACCCCCTGCGGCCGCCGCTCGCCGGATAGCGCGCGTCCGTACGCCATGAGCCGGCGTGGGAGTGAATCCATCGGTGTCGGATCGCGCGAGAGCGTCAACGAACTCCTGGCTCGTCGAAAACCGGTCGGCCGGGACCTTGGCCAGGGCCCGCTCGATCGCCCGTTCGACCGACGGCGTAACCCCCTCTCGCACGATGTGGACCTTGGGAACCGGCTCCGAGAGCTTGCGCGCCGTGATGGCCTGCACCGTCGCGCCGGTGTACGGTGGAGATCCGGTCAGCATCTCGTACAGCACGCAACCCAGGGCATACACGTCGCTGCGGGCGTCGATGTTGCGCTCGCCGGTAGCCTGCTCCGGCGACATGTATGCAGGCGTGCCGATCGCCATCCCGGTTTCCGTGAGGCGGGTCTCCTCGGCGCTGGCCAGGGCTCGTGCGATGCCGAAGTCCGCGACCACGGCCTGCCCCTCGGAGAGCAGGATGTTTTCCGGCTTGATATCCCGGTGGATGATGCCGAGGTGTTGAGCGTGGGCGAGGGCCGAACCAACCTCTCTGGTAATGCGCAAGGCGACATCCATCGGGAGCTGGCGCTCGCGCTCGAGTCGTGCCCGAAGCGAGCCGCCCGCGATGAACGGCATGACGTAGTACAGCTGGCCCTGCGCCTCGCCGGAATCGTAGAGCGGGAGAATGTTGGGATGACTCAGGGAGGCGGTGAGATGGATCTCGCGCAGGAACCGCTCCTGCCCGAGCATCATGGCGACATCCGGCCGCAGCACCTTGAGGGCGACCAGGCGGTCATGCTTGAGATCGCGAGCCAGGTACACGGTCGCCATGCCTCCGCGACCGAACTCGCGCTCGATGGTGTATCGGTCGACCAGGGCTCGCTGGAGTTGTTCGAGGAGGTCAGCCACGCGCCGCCAGGATCACGTACGACTTCCCCTTCACCTTGATCGCGTGGTGCCCCCAGGGCATCGCCTCCTCCGCCTCGGGATAGGACAGCAACCTTGCGGAGCGCGGTGCCTTCGCGCGTCAGTCGGCCGGATGCAGTCATGATCTCTCCTTGAGCCCCCTCACGCCTCTTCAGTTCCTCCTCGCGCTTCTTCAGTTCCCCCTTACGCTTTTTCAGTTCCTCCTCACGCTTTTTCAGTTCCTCGCCACACAAGATACCGGCCGGCTGCGGTTACGGTAACGGCACCGGGTTAGAATCCACCGCGTGATCATTCACCTCATCGACGGCACCTACGAGCTCTTCCGCCACTTCTACGGCATCCGTCGCGGCACGACTGGCGATCCCCCGCTCGGCGCCGTGGCGGGTGTGCTCCGCACCGTGGTGCAGATGCTCGAGGGCGGTGCCACCCACGTCGGCGTCGCCACCGACCACGTCATCGAGTCATTTCGGAATCAGCTCTGGCCCGGCTACAAGACCGGCGAGGGCATCGAGCCCGCGCTCTGGGCCCAGTTTCACCCGCTCGAGGACGCGCTCGCCGCCATGGGCGTCGCGGTGTGGCCCATGGTCGAGCTCGAGGCCGATGACGCACTCGCCTCCGCCGCTCATCTCGCCGCCGCCGACCCGCGGGTGGACAAGGTGTGCATCTGGACGCCCGACAAGGACCTGGCACAGTGTGTGGTGGGAGAGCGAGTGGTGCAGATGGACCGACGAAGCGGCCAGATGCGCGATGCCGCCGGCGTGCTCGCCAAGTTCGGTGTGATGCCGCCACACATTCCCGACTACCTCGCGCTGGTCGGCGATACGGCGGACGGATATCCCGGCATTCCTGGTATGGGACCCAAGACCTCCGCCCGTCTCATCCAGCGCTATGGTGCGCTGGAACAATTCCCTCCCGATATCCTTGGCGGCAATCTCGAGGCTGCGCGGCTCTTCAAGCGGCTGGCCACCCTGCGCAGCGGATGAGATCCTCTTCGCTGACGTGGACGAGCTGCGCTGGCGCGGCGCGAACGCTTCCTTCACAGCCATCGCTGACCGAATTGGGGACGAGCGCCTGACGACGCGTGTGCGTGAACTCGGGAATCAGCTCCCCCGGCGCTGAGACGCCGCACGGGCCGTCGCCGTTCTCTTCGGGCTTGTTGCCCGACCGGTCGCGCCGCAATATCTGGGGCTCGCCTGATCCCGTTGCTCAGCCATGTGCATTGGAGGCGCCCATGATCTCCCTCGTCGCCCTCGCCGTGCTCGCCGGACCCTGTGACCTCCTCGACCGCGCTGCCGCCGCACAGCTGCTCGGCGCGCCGGTCACCACGATGGAACCCTCCGGTCCCGAGCCCGACGAGGACACCGGTGCCACACGCACCACGTGCGTGTATCAGGCGGGGCAGGGGATGCTGGTCCTCATTCGCCTCGAATTCCCCGATGCAGCCGCCGCGCGCGAGGTGACCTCGGCGGAGCTCGAGCCGGAGAAGCTCGCTGAGGAGAAGGCCACGGTGAAGCCGGAGTCTGGTGTCGGCGACAAGGCCTACCTCATGTACAACCCGAGGGCCGTCGAATATGTCGTGGTGAAGGGCGCCACTGTCCTCACGCTGGCCCTCGGTGGAGTGCCCAACCCGCTGCCATCCTACGAGGCGCAGCTCCGCAGCAACGCGGCGGCCGTCACGAAGAAGCTCTGATTCTATCCCCTGACGCGGGTGGCTCGCTCTCTCAGGCCTTGATGCGTTCACGATGGCCGCTGCTGGCGACGGTGCTCGTAGCCGCGGTCTTCGCCTTCCGTCTCGCTGCCGCTCGCCGAACCGCCGTGCGCCCCATCGGCGAGTTCGGCGAGATCACCATTCCCGCCCGGCTCGATCCCTACGCGCCCGACTCGGGCGCCGGATATATCCTGTTTCCGTTCGATCGCACGTCCAACTCGTTCCTCATGATGGGCAGCAACCGGCCCGTGATGGAGGGACTTGTCGTGGCCGCGTGGGATCTCTCGAGCAGGCGCGAGGCTCACGAGGCGGTGAAGGACCGGGTGCGTGATCGCACTGGCAACATCGCATGGCGGCTCGAGGGCGTATGGGAAATCGGCGAGGGCATGCACGAGGTCAATACCACGAGCCACCCGGCCATCGTCATCGTTCGCGATGTCCCGGAGCACAACCTGACCATCGGCTATTTCGCCTGGACCAAGGTCGCCTCGCTCGATGACGCGAAGCGCACTCTCGATGCCGCCATCGCCAGCTATCGAGCGAAGGCGAGTCTCAGCCTCCGCACAGCCAGCGTATCTACAACTGTAGATACATCCCATCCCGCGGGGCGGAGGAGGCGGCACGAAGGGCGGTCGGCGAAACCGGCGGTCTTGTTGTCTGGCGCCACGGGCCGCAATATCGGGTCATGAACGTACTGCCGTACGACTTCGGCGAAGGCCTGGTCCGTCAGTTCCGGCAGATCCTGCTCTGGCCGCTGCAGCTGTCACCGGTGTCGCCGCTGCAGCCCGGGCAGCGGCCGTGGGACCCGTTGACGCGACTGGCCACGCCGTGGCGGGAGGCTGCGGACGTCTTCGCCGGTGATCCGTCGAAATTCCAGGAGCGTTACTACGCCGAGTTCGTAACCTTCCTCCCCTACGTTCAGCGGTTCCTCTACGGCGACGCTGCGCACCGCAAGGGTGGCTACGGTGAATCGCCCGTCACGATGTTCTTCCGCGACGACATCGCTCGGGCCCGGGTTACGCTCGACCCCGGCACCCCGCCGATCGACCTCGAGGTGGCCCGGGTCCAGCTCTACTTCTTCGTGGACATCGAGGTCGTGATCCCGGTGCTCGAGGTGACAGCCCGTGACCTCGACCTCACCACCGCCGAGAACCTGTTGTTCAGTTTCGGTCGAGCCTATCCCGTCTCGTGGCAGGCCGATGGGCAGGGAAGCCGGTGTCCGGCCCTGGTCGAGTGGATCGGCCACGCGGGCGAGGTGCTGGCGCGCTCGGACTACGAGGACCGCGCGCGCTACCTGACGACGGTGGGAAACGCGCGGCTTCCCGCCATCGCGTCACACTGGGAGTGGTTGCTCCTGCCGCTGTTGCCGGATTACTCGGAGGCGCGGGGCGAACTGCGGTATCGGCAGCTCGAGTACTACCGGCTGCCGCTCATGGGGTATCTGGCCTTCGACGACCCCGGGGCGCTGGAGCGCGCCGACTTCATCCGGCTCGCACTCGGCAGCGGGCCTGCCCCCGACAATGCGTTGCCCGTCTCCGGTGCGTCACTGGCGCGGTTCGAGGAGGACTTCTGTTACGACCGCTACTGGGCACCACGGGAACCGCATGCCTGGGCCAACACCCGGTTCATCTGCACCGGGCACACCTTCCTGGTGATCGGCGAACACGGGAACGGATTCTTCTCCGACACGGAGACCGGCGTCCAGGGTCAGTTCGAGCGCCAGTATTTCGTCCTTGGCCTGCTGGCCCATTTCCACAAGGCGGCGCTGCTGATGCTCTCCGATCGCCTGGTGATGGCCCTGAGCCGGCTCGACCTGCGGCACGTCGAGTCGATCAAGCAGTTCAAGCGCGCCATCCGCCGCGCGATGGGGACGTTCCTGGGCTTCAGCCACCGGTACTGGTTCCACGAGATCTCCACCCAGGACCAGGCCAAGGACCTGTTCCACCTGTGGCGGCGGCACCTGCACACCGAGCGGCTCTACGCGGAGGTGCGGGAGGAGATCCAGGACATGAACGAGTACCTCAACAGCGACAGCCTGCGGCGCCAGGCGAACACGGTGGTGCGCCTCACCGTGGTGACGACGCTGGGGCTGATCGGGACCATCGCCACCGGGGTGCTGGGCATGAACATCTTCGCGTCAGCCGACGAGCCGTGGCCGCGCCGCGTGCTGCTCTTCCTGATCGTGCTGATCCCGACCCTGCTGCTCACCTTCTACACTGTCTCGCGATCTAAGAAGCTCGCGGAGTTTCTGGAGCGCCTCTCGGAGCGGCAACGGTGACGGCCCGGGCCTGCAGTGCGTCGCCCAGCAGCGTGCACGACACCACCACCAGCACCAGCGCCACCCCCGGCGCAATCGCGACCCACGGCGCGTTGATCAGCGCATCCCGCCCTGAGGCGATCATTCCTCCCCAGGACGGTGCCGGCGGCTGCACTCCCACACCGAGAAATGACAGCCCCGCCTCCAGCGTGATCGCGTTGCCCACCCCCAGTGCCGCCGCGGCGATCACCGGCGTCATCGCATTCGGCAGCACGTGCCGCCCCAGTACCCGCCGCCGGCTCGCGCCCAGCGCCACCGCACTTTCCACGAACGGCTGTGCCATGAGCCGCCGCACCTCTCCATAGACGAGCCGCGCCACCGGCATCCACCCCGTCAGGCCGAGCACCACCACCACCAGCAGCACCCCCGGCGCCCACAGTGTCGCCAGCAACAGCAGCAACACGACGCGCGGCAGCGCCAGCGCGAAGTCCGTCATTGCCAGCAACGCGCGCGACACACCGCCTCGGCTCGCGCCGGCCACCCCGCCAACCAGCACGCCGATCAGCACCGAGAGCGATACCGCCAGCAGCCCCACGCCCAGCGACACTCGCGCCCCGAACGCGAGCCGGGTCCACACGTCGCGTCCCAGCCGGTCGGTGCCGAGCAGGTGGAACATCCCGTGTGCGTCGGTCGACCATGGCGGCAGGAAGCGCGTCGCCACCACGTCCCGCTGCAGCGCCGGATCCCCACCGGTGATCCAGGGCGCGAGCACCGCCACGAGGGCCAGTACCACGAGGCACGCCACGCCAAACCGTGCTCGCCCATCCCGCCGCAGCACGCCGTCAGCCATGCGCCGCATCCCGGAGCCGCGGGTCGGCCAGCACCACCAGCCCATCCGCGATCAGGCTTCCAAGCACCACCAGTCCCGCGCTGATCGTCGTCGCCGCCAGCACCACCGGGTAGTCTCGCGCCTGCACCGCCGACACCAGCAGCCGCCCGACCCCTGGCCACGCGAAGATTGCCTCCACGAACACCGCGCCCGAAAAGAGCGCCGGCAGCGACAGGCCCAGCAGGATGAGCACCGGGATGAGTGCGTTGGGCAGCGCATGCCGCAGCAGCACCGATCGCCTCGAAAGCCCCTTCGCCCGCGCCACGACGAGGAACTGGCTGCCCTCCAGGTCCACCAGCGATCCGCGCACATAGCGCGCGATGCCGCCGATGCCGATGAGCGTGAGCGTCACGAGCGGCAGCGCCAGGTGACGCAGCCGGTCGGCCAGCCGGCCCGCTGGCGAAAGGAACTCGGCGTCGAGCCCCGACGCACCGAACGCGGGAAACACCCGGAACCAGTAGGCGAAGACCAGCACCAGCACCACGCCCAGCCAGTAGCTCGGCATGGCGTACAGGGTCACGCTCGCCACCGAGAGCGACGTGTCGACTCTGGTTCCGCTTGTACTCGCCTGGATCAGCGCGAGCAGGATCCCGAGGGCGTAACTGAGCGTCAGAGAAAGGACGACGAGCAGGGCAGTGGCAGGCCACGCCTCGGCCAGCATCGCACGCACCGGACGCCCGGTGGCGATGCTGGTGCCGAGATCGCCCCGCACCACCCGGGAAAGCCACGCGGCGTACTGCGCGGTCACCGGCTGGTCGAGTCCCAGCTGGCGCCGCTGCTCATCAATCTGCGTCTGGGTAGCGCTGGGCCCGAGGAGCAGCCGGGCCGGGTCGCCCGGTGCCGCGCGAAGCAGGAGGAACACGAGCGTGACCACGCCCCACATGACGCTCAGGCCAATGAGCGCTCGGACGAGCAGGTGTCGCGCCATGCGCGCAATGTGAGCGGGTTACCGGAACAGGGCAATTCACGCTAGAATCCGGCGTGACGCGAGCCCTCCTGACGGCCATGCTGCTCCCCGGGGCGGTCGCATGTACCTCCCCCGCGCGTCGCGGCGATGTCGTCATCTTCGCGTCCGGCGCCGACCTGCAGAGCATCAACCCGCTGCTCACCGTGCACCCCCTCGCGCGACAGGTGCAGCGCTACGCCCTGCTCACGACGCTCGCGCGCTATGACAGCAGCTTCACGCCGTCTCCCTACCTTGCCCGCGCCTGGAGCTGGTCGCCCGACCGGAAGCAGCTCACCCTGCGCCTCGACGGCAGCGTGCGCTGGCACGACGGCGTGCCCACGACTGCCCACGACGCGGCATGGACCCTCGACGCCGCCCGCGATCCCGTGGTCGGCTATCCACGTCAGTCCGACCTGGCCGCACTCGCCAGCGTCACCGCAGCCGACGACACCACCCTCGTCCTTTCATATACGTCACCGCAGGATCGCTTCCCCGACGTGCTCACCGATCTCGCGATCCTGCCCGCCCATCTGCTCGACACCGTTCCGCGCGACCACCTGCGCCAGGCCTCCTGGAACGAGCACCCGGTGGGCAACGGTCCCTTCCGCTTCGTGCGTCACGAGCCCAACCGGCGCTGGGTCTTCGCTCGCAATCCCGGTTTCCCGGCCTCGCTCGGCGGGCCGCCACAGATCGACCGCCTCGTGATCGCCGTGGTCGACGAGGCGATGACCAAGCTCGCCGCCCTCGTGGACGGGGAGCTCGACTTCGCCGGCATCCAGCCGGGCCACGCGCCCTTCGTGCGGAAGCACGCCGACCTGGACGTGATCGATTATCCGCTCTTCTTCACCTACGTCATCGTGCTCAATACCCGTCGGCCGCCGTTCGACCAGCTCGACACCCGCCGACGTCTCGCCGCCGCGATCGACCGGAAGGAACTGGTCGACGGCTACGTCTACGGCTTCGGCACACCGGCCCGAGGCCCGGTTCCACCCGGTGTCCCCGGCGCCATACAGGATTCCGCGACGCGCTCGGCGTCCTCCACGCCCTTCGCTCCCGTCACCATCGAGCTCCTCACCGTCGGTACGGGCGACAATGTCCTCGAACAGATGATCCAGGCCCAGCTCCGGAACGCCGGCTTCGACGTGGTCATCCGGCAGCTCGAGCTCTCCGCCTTTCTCGATCGCGTCTACGGGCCCAGGCACGACTTCACCGCCGCCGTGATGGGCGTTCCCGGCGACCTGGCCCTGGGCTATCTCGCCCCGCTGGGAGTCGTCGCCGGCATCGCGGTGCCGCGGGATCCCGCACTGGCCCAGCGCCTCTTCCTCGACTCGCTGCCCGCGGTCTTCCTCTATCACGCGCGCGGTGTGCAGGGCGTGAACCGCCGCGTACTCGGCGTGCGCATGGACGCCCGGGGCGAGCTCGTCACGCTGAGCCAATGGCACATCGCTCACTAGAAGGAGAGGCGGCCTGCGCCGCCGCGCCCGTCCGGCTCGATCTCGCCGGCGGATGGACTGACGTCCCGCCCTTCTCGACGCGGGAGGGAGGCGTCGTGGTCACGGCCGCCATCGGGCTCCTCGCCCGGGCCGAAGCGGTTCGCCGATCCTCAGGGTATCTCCTCAGGGCCAGCGAGTTGGGCGCCGAAATCGAGCTGCTGCAGCACGATGCGACGGTGACTGATCCGAAGCTGATCCTGCACGCCGCGGCGCTGCGGCTTCGACCGCCGTCATCGCCGCTTTCGCTCACCACGGGTTCCGACGTGCCACCCGGTTCCGGCCTCGGCAGTTCGGGCGCCCTCGACGTGGCCATCGTGGCCGCGCTCGCGGCTCTCGACGGCGAGACGCTCGAACCGATGCACCTCGCGCACGAAGCCTGGCGGCTCGAGGCGGTCGAGGCGGCGGTGCCCGGTGGCAAGCAGGACCAGTACGCCGCGGCGCTCGGCGGGTTCAACCTCATCACCTTTCGCGATCCCGAGGTGACGGCAACGCCGCTCTCGCTCGACCCGGCATTCTCGGCCGAGCTGGCCCGGCGCATGGTGCTCTGCT
This sequence comes from uncultured Gemmatimonadales bacterium, assembly GCA_963822925.1. Taxonomy (GTDB): domain Bacteria; phylum Gemmatimonadota; class Gemmatimonadetes; order Gemmatimonadales; family GWC2-71-9; genus JAGGAG01. The sequence continues at coordinate 263,461 of CAWGJN010000018.1, read as the reverse complement.
ATACCGGTGCGTCACGTCTCTCCGGCAACACCATTGCGCGCGTCATGGCCGCGTACGAGTCCGGCAACCCGCAGGTCACCGGGGCACTGCTCGAAATGAAGGAATTGGCACTCGCAATGTCGGAGGCGATGCTCGCCGGCGACCTCGCTCGCACCGGTGCCCTGCTGAGCCGCAACTGGCAGGCACAGCAGCAGCTCGATCCCGCCATGCGTACCCCCGACATGGCGCACCTCGAGTCCGCCATGCAGAACGCCGGTGCCATCGGCGGCAAGGCGAGCGGATCGGGCGCCGGCGGCTGCATGTTCTTCCTCGCCGGCAATGATGTTGAAGCGGCACATGCCGCCGCGCGCGCCAGCGGGGCGCGGATCCTTCCCGTGGAGTGGGCGATGCAGGGAGTGCACCGGTGCTGAACGAGGAGGAACTGGCCGAGCGGCGCGAAGTCATCGCTGCGTCGCCCGACCTTGTCCGACTGCATTCCCGGCTGGAGGAGCGGGCCGCGCCGGTGCTGGCGCAGGCACCATTGCTTCCCACTGTGAAGGCACTTCTATCGCGCGATGGCGGTGTCTGCCCCCGCGACGGCACGCCGCTCGAGTTCGATCCGTGGAGCCCATTCGCGCATCGCTGTCCCCGCTGCGGCGAGACGGTGAGCGGCGACCGGCATCATCGCTGGTGGGCCCGCTTCCAGCACCTGTGGCTCGGCGAGCGCACCGCACACCTCGCCGCCCTTGCATCGCTCGGCGACAACGAGGCAGCCGGCGCCGCTGCAAGCCGGCTCATCGTCGAGTACGGTGCCCGGTATCTTGACTATCCCAATCGCGACAACGTGCTCGGTCCGGCCCGCCTCTTCTTTTCCACCTACCTCGAGTCGATCTGGATCACCAATGTCGTAGCCGCGGCCCTGCTGCTTCGCTCGGCCGGCCAGCTCGATGAACAGACGACTGAAGCGGTCGATCTCATCGCGAACGAGGCGGCCAATCTCATCGGCGATTTCAACGAGGGATTCTCCAACCGGCAGACCTGGCATGACGCGGCGCTGGCTGGCCTCTCCCTCTGGTTCGAGGACGAGACGCTCCTTCGCACCGCCCTCGAGTCACCGACCGGTCTCATCGCCCACCTCAACCGTGGTTTCGGCGATGACGGCATGTGGTTCGAGGGGGAGAACTACCACCTCTTTGCGCTGCGCGGCCTCCTCCTCGGGCTCGGCTTTGCGCGGTCGGCCGGGCTCGATGCCTTTGCCGACGAGGCGCTGGCGGCGCGCGTTCACGCCGCCCTTCGTGCCCCGGTGCTCACGGCGCTTCCCGATCTCACCTTCCCTGCGCGGAAGGATTCCCGTTTCGGTGTTTCGCTCGCGCAGCCGATGTACCTCGAGAACTGGGAAGCCGGCCTGGCTGGTGTCGGCGCCGAGGGCGATCTCGCTGGCTGGCTCGCGACGCTCTACCAGTCGCCGGCACCACGCGCACAGCTGTTCGACTCCTGGCTGCATGAGGCGGGATTGCCGGCACCGGTGCGGCGGGGCAGGGAGGATCTCTCCTGGTGGATGCTCGCGGTGGCACGGCCCGCCATCGAGGCCGACGCTCGCGCGTGGGTTCCGGGGAGCACGTTGCTCGATGGGCAGGGGCTGGCGGTTCTGCGCACCGATGGCCGGTATGCCAGCCTCGAGTGCGGCATCCAGGGCGGAGGTCACGGACACCCCGACCGCCTGCACCTCACGCTGCACCAGGACGGCGTCCACTGGCTTCCCGATCCCGGCGCGGGGAGTTACGTCTCGCGCGACCTCTTCTGGTATCGCAGCACCCTCGCGCACAACGCGCCGCGCATCGATGGCATGTCCCAGCTGCCCGGCGATGCGACGTGCGAATACTTCGAGGCAGCGGAGGAGTGGTCCTGGGTTCGCGGCGGTTTCGGGAACATGGCTCGCACCATCATTTCCGGGCCCGACCACCTGCTCGATATCGTGGAGACGTCGACGGTCGAGCCCCATCTCCTGGAGCTGCCCTGGCATCTCGCTGGCGAGTGGGAGGTGGTGTCGCCGGGCCGCTGGGAAGGCGGAACGATGCAGGACGAGTTTGTCAGCGACGTCGCCCGATTTGTTCCGGAGCCTGGAAGTCCCATGGAGATACACGCGCGCGCCGCAGGCGGTGCGACGCTGTCACTCACGATCGCTGGGGCCGATGAATTGCTTCGGGCGACCGGCCCCGGATTGCCCGGCGCCGGTCCCGCGTCGTTCGTCGTGGCGTGCGCCACGGGCCGCGCCGTTCGTCTCGTGAGCGTCCTGACGAACAGCGTTTCGGGCAAGGCGACCGATCGTCTGTCCATCGAGGGCGAGCTCATCACGGTGCGAACGGACGGCACCTCGACCCGCCATGCTCCCCACCTCGAGGGCTGGCGCATCGAGACGCCGAAGGGAATTGTGACGCTGCGCGGGCACCGGTCTCCACGCGAATTCGTGGCCGATACACCGCCTCCCGGATTCGAGGCGCACGCCGTCGCCGTCGCGGTGGCTAGTCCTCCCGATGATGTCTCGCTCACGCCGGCGGAACCGCTCCTGCTCGACCGCGAGGACCAGTACCGCCGCAGCGAGGAGCCCTGGTCGGATGACGCTGCGTTCCAGGCGCAATGCTGGGCCGCCTGGAACGACGACGCTCTCTACCTCACGGTTGACGTCGAGAAGCCCGATGTCTGGTTCCGCCCGTCCGATGCGCCACCGCTCCTGCTCGACAATGAACCGGATGACATCCACAGCGATGGCGTCCAGTTGTATCTACAGCTGCATATACCGCCTCTCTCCGGCGGAACGACCTATGGCTTCCTCGTCGTCCCCGAGGACGATTCCCGTCTCCGCGTGAGTGCCGCGGCCGGCACGGAAGCCACCCCGGACATGCTGCAGGGCACCTGGCAGGAAACCGCAAACGGCTATCGCATCACCACGACCGTCACGCTGCCAGGCTGGGATCAACTCGGCGTTGGAGACACGATCGGCTTCGACCTGATCGTCAACGAGATGCGCCCCGGACGGGAACGCCGTGCCGGGCAGCTGGTGTGGAGTGCTGATGGGGGCTGGGTGTGGCTTCGCGGCGACCGCCACGATCCCGCGCGTTTCGGCAAGCTTGAACTGGGGGCGGTATGAGCGACTGGCCGGTAGCCGGATTCACCTCGACCGGAAGCAAGCATCCCCGGGTGCTCTACGGTGACCCCGATCCCCCTGAGGCGCCGCTCCGCATGAGCCGGTCGGAGGGTTGTCGCGTCTGGGACCCCGACGGCAAGGAATACATCGACTGTATCATGGCTCTGGGTGCGGTGGCGCTGGGCTACGGGCATCCCGTCGTGAGGCTCGCGGCAGCTGCGGCGCTCGATGCCGGTGTCGTGGGATCCCTGGCACCCACCGTCGAGGCCGAGCTGGCCGAAGATCTCCGGCGCCTCATGCCCTGCATCGAGCAGGTGCGCTTCCTCAAGTCCGGCGCCGAGGCGTGTGCCGCGGCGATCCGCCTGGCACGCGTCCACACCGGGCGCGACAGGGTGCTCGGCTGCGGTTACCATGGCTGGCTCGACTGGACCGCGTCCGGGCCGGGCGTGCCCGCCGCCACGAGCTCCCTCTATGGCCTCGTGCCGTTCAACGATGCCGGTGAGACGCGCCGCCTGGTGCGGAGGGTCGGCGACCGGCTCGCCTGTGTCATCGTCGAGCCCGTCATCGGCGCCGCGCCCGATCCCGAATGGCTGGCGACCCTGCGCGCGGAGACGACGCGCGTCGGCGCCCTCTGGATCATCGATGAGATCAAGACGGCATGCCGCCTCGCCGTCGGCGGCGCCACTGAGCGCTATCACCTCGATCCCGACCTCATGGTGCTTGGCAAGGCGCTGGCCAACGGCTTCCCGCTCGCGGCGGTCGGCGGGCGCGAGGATGTCATGGCGCGGGTTGCCGACACCTGGATTTCTTCAACCCTTGCCACCGAGTTCCTCTCCCTTGCCGCGGCGCGCGCCTGCCTCGATGTCATGGAACACGAGAACGTCCCCGCGACGCTGCACAAGGTCGGCAGCGACCTGCTGGCCGGGCTCGGGCGCCTGGCCGCGGAGTATCCCGATCTCGTCACTCGCGTCGTGGGCATTCCCGAGATGTGTCATCTCGAGTTCCGCGACCCCGATGTTTCCCGGGGTGTGGCTATTGGCGCGGCCAGCCGCGGCGTACTGTTCAAGCGCTCGGCGTATAACTTCGTTTCGCTGGCGCACGATGGTCCGGTGGTGCACCAGGTGATCGACACGGTGGCGGAGGTGCTGCGTGAGATTCGCGGGTAGCTGGCGCCGGTGCACGACATGCTGATCGACGTGCACGCCCACTTCTATTCCGACCGGTCGCCCCGCGCCGATGCCGGGCTGCGGAATGCGAGTCGCCTGCGCGCCGGCGAGCGCATCGGCATCTCGTATCACGTCGCCTCGATCCTCGGCAGCTGGGGGCTGCGATCGCCGACCTACTTCCCCTCACCCGACGACCTCACCCACGCCAATGCCGCGCTGCGGGCGCTCACCAGCGAGCACCCGGATCGCATCCGCGGTTACGTCACCGTCAATCCCAACTTCACCTCGCATGCCCTGGCCGAGATGCGCGCTGGCGCTGCCGGGGGCATGATCGGCCTCAAGCTCGCCGCGAGCCGGCGAGCCAACGATCCGCTGCTCGATCCGCTCGCGAGCCTGGCGGGTGAGCTCGGATTTCCCGTCCTGCATCACATCTGGCAGAATCGCCGGCACGAATGGCCGGGACAGGAGGCCTCCGACGCCGTGGAACTCTGCCAGCTCGCCGCGCGGCATCCCGGCGTCAACTTCATCCTCGCCCACATCAGCGGCGGTGGGGACTGGCTCCACTCACTTCACGCCGTGCGCCCGGTGCCCAACGTGTACGTCGATCTCTCCGGCAGCGGCGTCGATGGCGGCATGCTGGAGATGTGCCTGCAGCAGGTGGGGGCCGAGCGGCTCCTGTGGGGCGCTGACATCACGTTGTGCACCGGATGGGCCAAGCTGAGACATCTGGAGCACCTTCTCTCGGCGAATGCGCAGGACCAGGTTTGCTGGCGCAACGCCGCGCGCATCTTTCCTCCCGATGCGTTCCAGGTTCCTCATGCTGACTGACGTCAACGCGTTCCTGGGCGGCTATCCCTGGCGCCGCGTACCCGGCACCAGTGCGGCGGCCATTCTCTCTGCCATGGACCGCACCGGCATCACCGAGGCATGGGTGTCGCATCTCCCTGCCATCTTCTGGCGCGATCCCACCGAGGGCAACGAGTGGCTCTACGACGCGACCCGTGCCGCGCAGCGGCTTCGCCCGGTGCCCTGCATCGAGCCCAACCTTGGCAACTGGGAGGCGGAACTCGCCAGTGCAGTGCGGGAGCATGTGCCTGCCGTGCGGGTCGATCCCACCGTGCACGGAATCGACCCCGCGGGCCACGCGATGCACGCGCTCGCAACCGCGTGCGGCGAGGCGGAAGTTCCGCTCCTGCTGTCGGTGCGGTTCGAGGACGGTCGCCAGCGACACCCGAACGATCGGTCCCCCGAACTGCCGGCCGCCGCGGTGCGCGCCCTGGTTCGCGCCAACCCGCGGGTGCACCTGGTGGTGACGCACGCCGACCGCGGCTTCATCGAGGAGGTGCACTTCTCGCTGACGCCGGGCGAGTCCTCCCGCATCTGGTGGGATATTTGCTGGATCTGGGGGCCGCCGGAGGATCACCTCGCGCTGCTGCTCGAGACCATCGGCGTGGCACGCTTCGTCTTCGGCACCGGCATGCCGTTGCGCCTCCCTGAAACCGGCATTGCCCGGCTCGACCTGCTCGACCTCTCTCCAGCCGATCGCGCTGCCATCGAGCACGGCAACGCCGAGTCCCTTTCCCGGAAGCCGGTGTGACCCGGCTGGTTTTTCACCTCGTACCACATGTGCACTGGGACCGGGAGTGGTATCTCCCCGAGGCCGCGCTGCGGGTGCGTCTCGTAGGCATGCTCGACGACCTCATCGCGCGACTCGAGCGCGAGGCGTCGCTCTCGCATTTTCTCCTCGATGGCCAGGCCCTGCTGCTCGAGGACTACCTGCGGGTGCGTCCCCGCCAGGCGCCGGCCCTCGCGGCACTCATTCGCAGCGGGCGGCTCGAGGTAGGTCCCTGGTACGTGCTCGCCGACGAACAGGTCGTGTCCGGCGAATCGCTCATCCGCAACCTGCTCGTGGGAGGCCGGATGGCCGAGCGGCTCGGCCGGCGGAGCGCGCTGCTCTACTCGCCCGACGCCTTCGGCCATCCCGGCATGCTGCCGGATCTCGCCCGCGAGTTCGGCCTCAAGCATGCCGTGCTGTGGCGCGGTGTGGGCGCTTCCGAGTCTGCGGGGGATGGGTTCGTTTGGACTGGCCCCGCGCGCGGAAGGCTGTTCGTCTATCACCTCCCGCCGCAGGGCTATGAATTCGGCGTCGACCTTCCTGCCGACCGCGCGACCCTGCCCGCGGCGTGGCAACGCCTGCGGCCGCTGCTCGTGGCCCGCGCATCGGGTCCGCACGTGCCGGTGTTCATCGGTGCCGATCACCACTGGGTCCACCGCGACCTGCCACTGCTCCGAAGCCTGATCGCCGAGCTCGAGCCCGGCAACGAAGTGCGGATCTCCCGCGCCGATGCCGTTGTTGCGGTGCTGGGTGGCTCGGCGCGTGGCATTGTGGAGCGCGTGGGCGAGCTGCGCGACGCTGGCGGCGGCAGTTGGGTGCTGCAGGGTACGCACAGCGCCCGCGCGCCCCACAAGCGACGCAACAGCGAGATCGAGCTGGCGCTGGAACGGCTCGCCGCACCGCTCGTGGCGCTCACCCGCGGTGAGGACCTCCGGGCGTCACTGGCGTTTGCCTGGACCACACTCCTCGCCAATCACTTCCACGACTCCATCTGCGGCACCGTAAGCGACGAGGTGGCGCGCTCGATGGAGAATCGCTTTGCCGCAACCGAAGCGGCCGGGAAGGAGATCACCCGGCGCGCCGTCCACCGCCTCGTGGGACACGATCCCGACCGCGCCCACGAGGTGCCGCGGCAGGTCCGGCCCCGCCTGTTGCTCTGGAACCCCGCGCCACGTCCCCGCGGCGGGGTGGTGCTTGCTCGCATTTCCGCCTTTCGCCGTGATGTGCTGGTTGGACCACCCGGTGATCGCGTCGCTCGGCTCGGCCCAGGTGAGCTCCCCACGGTGTTCACTCACGAGGGATCGCGCATTCCTCTCCAGGTCGTGCACCGCCAGGTAGCGCGCGAGCGGCTCGATGCCGATCACCATTATCCCGATCTCGACGAGGTCACCCAGGCGACCGTGGCCCTCCACGTCCCACCAACGCGCGGACTCGGCTGGAGCCTCCTTCATCCCGCCAGATCCGCGGAAGATCCCGCGGTAACTACCGATCGGGCGGAGGACGCGGGGGCGCCCGGACACGTGACAGCCGTTGGGATGTCGGTTGACAACGGGCTGGTACGCGTCACGCTGTCGCGCAGCGGCGTCCTGGAACTCGCCGATCTCGAGCGCGGCGAGCGTTTCGCCGACCTGCTGCAGCTGGTGGGCGGTGGTGACCGGGGTGACACCTATACCTGGTGCCCCACCGGGACCGAGCGCGCGCTGGTTCCCGCAGCGCCGGTCCGGGGGCGCATCACTGCGTCGGGGCCACTGGTAGGCGCCCTCGAGGCGTCGTGGTCGGTTCGCGCGGGTACGGCGTCAACTGGACAGGGAAGGGTCGACCTTCGGCTGCTGGTCCAGCTCTTTGCCGACAGTCCGCTCGTGCGCTGTGTGCTCGAGATCGATAATCGCGCCGCCGATCATCGCCTCCGCCTCCGCTTGCCGCTCGGTCTCGCGGGCGCACCGCTCATCACCGGCGCGCAGCTCGGTGCGGTGAGCCGAATGGCCGTCGAGGCGGGGCATCCCGGGCAACAGATGGAGGCGTCCGTGAGCACCGCCCCCGCGCACCGGTTCGCCGTGGCCGCCGGGATGGGCCGCGGACTTGCCTTTCTTGCGCCCGGGTTCTTCGAGGTCGAGTGGAATGATGGTGACCTGTTCGTCACCCTCCTTCGCGCGGTCGGCGAACTCTCCCGCGGTGATCTCGATACCCGCCCGGGTCACGCGGCGTGGCCCATGGCGACTCCGCTGGCGCAGTGCCTCGGTCGCTCCCGCATTGCATTTGCCCTGGCGCCCGCCGACGCCGCGATGCTCATGCGTGGCAACGCCATTCCGGAACTGTGGGAAGATGCCTTCCTTCCCCTGCAGCCACATTGGCTGAGGGATGCCACGGAGCTTCAAGTGGGCACCGACAGCATCGAGCTGGAGGGCGAAGACCTGGTGCTTTCGACCATCAAGCCAGCCGAAGAGGGCGACGGGATGGTGATCCGTTGCTGGAACGCGTCCGCGCAGGAAACGCGTGGGCTGCTCCGCTTCGGCTCGCCCTGTTCCCGGGCCGAACGTGTACGTGCCGATGAACGCGAGCCCGTGCCGATGCCGCTCGAGGATGATGGACTCACGTTGCGCTTCTCTGCCGGCCCCAATGCCTGGGTCACGCTCCTCGTCCAGCCCGAACGCCGACTGTCGAAGCGCTGATCGGCTCATTGCATCAGCCGCGCCTTGCGGAGCAATTCCTTGAAGCGCGGCTGGGACCGCAGCGGATCGACCCGCGGGTCGACTGCCAGGTAGCCGATCCAGGGGGACTGTTCGTCGTAAGCCCGAGCGAGCCAGTCCAGTGCCGCGGTGGTGTCACCCAGCGCGGCATGGATCACCGCAGTGTGGTAGGCGGAGACATGTCGGGAAGTCGACGCCTCACCCAGTCGGGCCAGTACGTCCCGCGCTTCCTTATTCATCCCGGCGCTGGCGTAGGCATGACCGAGTGAGCTCAGGTACAGCAGATTCCCCGGGTCCAGTGCCAGTGCCCGCTCCGCCTCCGCGATGGCTTCCTTGAAACGGCCCGCCCCTTCGTATGCCCATCCGAGGTGCCAGTGCGCCGGTGCAAAGTCCTGGTTCAGCGCCAGCGCCTTGAGGTATTCAGCGATGGCCGCCTCATTGTTCCGCGCGAGATAGTATCGCAGGCCCATCCAGGTCTGGATGATGAGCGACATCGGGTCGAGCGAGCGGGCCGTCTCCGCCTGCTGCAGCGCTTCGTCGTGTCGGCCCATGGCCGAGAGATACCCCCCGTACCAGTGATGCGCGGTGGGATAGGAGGGGTCGAGTGCGATGGCCCGGAGATACTCCTGCTCGGCGGCGCCCCAGTCGTGGTCGAACTCGAGGTGGATGTGCGCCAGTGAGGCATGGGCCTCCGCGAGGGTGCTGTCGAGCGCCAGCGCTCGCCGCACGGCGGCCAGCGCCTTCGGAAAAGTCTCTCGCGGTGCGAGGCGGCTGTACCAGCCGCGAAAGACCCAGATGTCGGCGATGCCGGCCCATGCCCTGGCGTAGGTTGGGTCCAGGTCGGTCGCCTGCTGGAAGTAGGTCAGCCCGGTCTCGATGTCTTCTTCCGTGCGCTTGCCCCAGAAGTACCTGCCCTTGAGGTACAGCAGGTAGGCCTCGCGGTTCTCGGTCGGGTGATAGCCCGGCGCGGCATCCGTCCTCCCTCGGGCAATCCGACACCCAGCCGCTGGATCACCTGCTCCGCAATGTCCGATTGCACTTCGAAGAGGTTGTCGATCGCCCGGTCGTAGGTGGTTGACCAGAGCTGGCGTTCGTCCCGGGCACGAAGCAGCTCGAGGGTGATGCGGACGTTTCGGGAGTTGGTGTCGCTGCCGGCCCACCGAACGCTGCCCAGAAGGAGATAATCCACTCCCAGCTCCTGCCCGATCTCCTGCATCGTCATGTCGGCTCGGGCGTGCCGCTGCGCAGCCCGGCGGGGCACCAGGCCCAGAGCCTTCACCGAGCCGAGCCGGCTCGTGATTTCGTCCGACATTCCGGCTGCAAAGTATGCATCCGCGGGAGGGCCCAGGTTCTCGAACGGGAGCACGGCGATGGTGGTGAGCCGCGGGTCCCCGGGTCGGCCAGGTCAGCGGTCCGGCCCTGGAGCCACTGGCCATCTCCGCCGCGCAACGACCAGGTGACGGTCGCCAGCACGAGGACCAGCACGCCCGCCGTGATGATGAGGGTTCTCCTGGACGGTGCGCCGTGCTGTCCGGCTGCGTGATCGGCTCTTCGTTCGGCGCCCGGGACTCGTGCAAGTGAGGATTCCCCCTGCGTCACCGCTGCGGCGAACTCGCCGGCCGTGGTGAATCGGTCCGCCGGCAGGCGGGCCAGCGCGCGATGGAGAACCCTCTCGAGGCCCGGCGAAACGCTCGCCCGTGCGTCCGTCAGCAGCGGAACCGGCTCGCTCAGCTTGCGGGCCAGCACCGCCTGCGCGTTGCGGGCACTGAATGGTGGCTCGCCGGCAAGCATTTCATACAGCACGCAGCCCAGCGAATAGATGTCGCTGCGTCCGTCTATGTCGCCCTGGCCTGTCACCTGTTCCGGGCTCATGTACAGGGGCGTTCCCACGGCCATTCCAGTTTCGGTCAGCCGGGTGCCTGCGACGACGCCGGTGATGGCCGCCACGCCGAAGTCGGCCACCACCGCGTGTCCGCCCATGAAGAGAATGTTCTCCGGTTTGATGTCGCGATGGACAAAGCCAAGGCTGTGGGCGTAGCCAAGTGCATCCGCCACTTCCCGGACGATCTGGACCGCTTCGGAGATGGGCAGCTGGTGTTCACGTCCCAGCCGGTCGCGCAGCGACTCGCCAGGGACATATGGCATGACGTAGTAGACGAAGCCGTCGGCTTCACCGGAGTCGTGCAGGGGAAGAATGTGGGGATGGGCCAGGTGGGCGGCGATCTGGATCTCGCGGAGGAAGCGCTGCGCCCCGATCGCTGCCGCCACCTCGGGCCGCAGCACCTTGATCGCCACCTGCCTGTCGTGCTTCAGGTCCTCGGCCAGGTAGACCGAGGCCGACCCGCCCGAGCCGGCCCGACTCAGGATGTGATAACGAGATGCCAGGGCGGCGCGAAGCCGCTCGAGTTGCTCTCCATCGTTGGGCACGATGTGTGCCTCCTCCTGCGTCGCCTGCGCACTTCGCCCTGGCTTCACGTTGGGCTACAAGCCCGGATGAGCGCAAGGAGCACGGTACCGCAGCCGACGGAGTCGACGTAGCGCGCGGTTGAAACGCGGTAGCATTCACCTTCGTCAATGAGTGGGACACCTGTCGCGATCCGCGACGGTCCGGCTGCACCCGGCGCTCCTGGCCTCGCCGTGCCGCGCTCGCGATCAACGCTCGGCGGCTCCACGCTCACCGCGCAGGTTCCCGCTTCGCGTGGCGGCGCAGAACTCCCCGCGCCAACTGGCCGGTATCCCGTCGGGCGCGTTGCCTGGCATTGGACCGACTCGTCACGCGCGGATCCGTTTGCCGCTGACCCGACGAGCCGACGTGAGATGATGGTCTACGTCTGGTATCCGGCCGACCCCACGCGCACGCAGGCCACCGCCCCCTACCTGCCCGCGTTTGCCCGCATCGAGCAGGTTCTGGGCGATAGCGCGATGAAGCACGAGTTCGGCGCGTCCTACGCGCGCGTCAGGGACGGGATGCTTCACACCAACAGCATCGACGGGGCGCCGCTCGCGATCTGCGCAAGCGCGTTACCCGGTGCTCGTTTTCTCCCCCGGGTTCGGCGAGACCAGCCTGACCTACGCCGCCGTGCTCGAGGATCTCGCCAGCCACGGATACGTCGTGTTTGCGGTCGATCATCCGCACGACGCGTTCTGTGTCGTTTTCCCGGATGGCCGCGCGGTGCCGTTCGATCAGGCGCAATGGGACGCCGCGATCAAGAGGCCGGGGGGTGCCGTGGCGTATCAGGTCGCGCAGGTATCCATCCGCGCGGCCGACATGCGCTACGTAATCGACCGTATCATGGACCTCGCCCGCGCGCCAGCGCGCGATCGGCACTCTTTGCCGGGCAGCTCGACTCACTACAGGTCGGGGCATTCGGCCATTCCCTGGGTGGTCTCGCCGCCGCACGCACGTGCGAGGTCGACCTGCGACCGCGGGCATGCATGAACCAGGATGCCGATCTCCGCGGACTCCCGTTCATCCTGTCGTCGCCGGGCGGGCGGATCACCCAGCCGTTCCTCTTCTTCGCCAGCCAGCACTCGCTGTACCTCAGCGACCGCATCACGCCACCGAGTGATTCGGACCTGGCGAGCATGCGGCTCACCCGCGCGCAGTACACCGATACGCTCCGGAAATATCAGGCCATCCAGGATAGTGCGCTGGCGGCCATGCCCGGCGGGAGCTACCTCGTGGCGGCGGAGACCGCGGGCTTCACCCACCGGAGCTTCATGGACCTTCGGCTCCTCACGCAGGCCGATGACTCGGCGGCGACTGCCCGCAATCTCTCCAACCTGGCCCTTGTGCGGGCCTACACTCGTGCCTTCTTCGACAAGTACCTCGCGGGGAGCACCGGCCACCGTGCTCGACCAGCCGACAGCACCGGACCCGGCGGTGAGGGTGAGACACTTCCCTCCAGCGCATAGGCCTGGCCGGGCAGGGTGATGTTTTGATCCGCAGCGTAGTGCCGTGACTAGATGATCTGGCTGGCGTTCTCGAACATGGGGTGCCCGGGAAACGCGTGCTGCAGCTCCCGCCAGTTGACATCGAGCAGGTTGCCCTCCGGCACGATGATCCGCTCGAACTCCCCGTTGAGGATGGCCCCCAGATCCTCCAGGTTCTCCCCCAGGTCCGCCGACAGTTCAAACACGGGAACGGGGAAATCGCTCGCCGCCAGCACCGATCCCGGAGGCAACTTTCGTATGTCATCGAAGTAGCTCTTGCGAAACGGCGTCACGACGGCGCTCACGTCCGCGAAGCACTTGCCCCGGATCCCGTCCGAGCCACGATGGCGTTCCAGATACTCCCGCACCACCTTGAGATCGGAATGTTCCAGCCACTTCTTGAAAAAGTTTGGCGCGAAGTATGGCAACCCGCAGTGCGCCAGGATGAGGCAGCCACCGGCGTTGAGCCCCCGATCGAGGTTGCGTCTGACACCAGCGAGATCCGGCGTGGCCCAGCGCGTTTCGGTTGGGCGAAGGCGGTTCCAGAAGCGATCCCAGGTGCTCCATGAGAGGAAATCGTAGGAAGTCGTCTTCGGGTCCGTTGTGCGGATGGCGAGCTCGGTCCCCACATGGAGAAGTACCGGCAATGGCCGTCCCTGGCGCGCCGTGGCGAGAAACTCGAGTGCCGTTCCGACCCGGTCATCGGCGAGATTGATTTGCTGTGCGGAAGGCAGCCACTTGAGGAGTACGGCGCCGTGGTCGACGCACCACGCCACCCGTTCCCGGAAATTGGGCGCGTACGGATGCACTGACGCCCCGAGCAGGATGCCGCGGCGACCCTGCTCCGCGGGCGGAAGCATCGCTTGGAGCTCCGCGGCAAGCTCGAGGACGTACTCGTTGGACACCCACATGGTGGAGAGTTCGGGACGGCGTTCGCCAGCTGGGCTGTATACCGCGTCGAGAGCCAGGCAGACGACGTAGTCGAAGGAAGAATAGGAAATGTTCTCCAGGCTTCGTCGCCGGAGCAGAGCATCGCTCAGCTCGTGTGGCTCGATCTTGTTGTAGAAGAGGAACACTCCGAGTGGCGCGCTGTGCCGCATCTCCAGCGTCATGCCCCCCCGCTCCGGCTGGGGCTCCATGAACGGTGGGCCGCCGTCCGGCGGGCGCCTCGGCGGTGGCTCCGGCCCGAGAAGGGCGACATGGACGTGCGTGTCGATCCGCGTGGCAGGCAACTCCGGCATCCGATGGTCCTATAGCTGGATTACTGGGGCGACCCTGCAGCTGTCCCGGGCCGACGCCGAGAGCGGTGGGGCGCCCTCCTGTACGTGTACCACACTGCCGTCAGGCCACTCGGGATAGAGTGCTGCCAGGTCATCGAAGTAGTACGGGGTGACAACCGGCCCTTGCCCGGGCCGATACGCGAAGTGGAGCAGGCTCAGCATTCGCATCTGATCCGCATCCGTGGTCTCCGCCCTCCCGGCGAACAACCCGCCAAGTGCACCAATCACGTCTCCCCCGATGCGTCTTTTCGATCCCCAGCATCCCGATCAGTCGCTGTCCGGCCCGGGCCAGCTCGTCGAAGTGCTCGGGTGTCGGATATCGCTGCGCTGGCGTGTATGCACCGTCGAAGTGGGTCGAGCCGATGTAGGCGCCGCCGCCGCCGGAGACGAAATAACCCGGCTGGGCCACGGATGGCGTGCCGGTCATCTCCGTGAGCATTTGCGCGACGACCTGCGGCTCGTAGTACTGCATGTTGTGGATGTGGGCAGTCACCACCAGCTTGACGCACGGATGACGCGCCAGGATTGCATGGAGGTTCTTCAGTCCGATCCCGTTCACCTTGCCATCCACGAATTTCGGGATGTGGAACAGCACGACCACGGACGCGCCCTGCTGTTCCGCGCGAGACAGTCGCCATTCGAGCCAGTCATGCTGCGCGCCATCCGCCTTGCGGCTGCCTACCCCCAGGAAGCCCTTGCTGCCATCGAGCGCTCCGGCTTGCCCCGAATCCACCCCGAGCACCACGAAGGGCAACCCTGCTTCCGAAAGTTCCCAGTAGCTCCCGGGCTGTGGCTTGAGGACCAGGTCATGCTCCTCCCACAACGCCGCCGCCACGCTGGAGCAGAAGACATCGAAGAATTCGCCCCCATGGCCTTCGGAGTAGTACTCGTGGTTGCCCGGCACGGCCCATATCGGGATGCCAAGGCCACGATACGGCCGGAAGAAGCCGACCCGATAGTCATCCACGTTGCCCGCGGGGTAGGCGATGTCACCGTTGATGATCATGAAATCCGGGTCCAGGGCACGGATCAGCGGGAGCAGGGCGTATTGCGACGCGTCGCCTTCGCCGGTGTCGCCCAGGATGACGAAGCTGAAAGCACTGCCGGTCGCACTCTCGGTGAGCCAGCTGAACGCGCGGGTTCGCGCCATCGGATCGCTGGGAAAACCCGGTGGGACCGGTGCACTGACCCGGTCCCGCAGGAACTCGTAGCGCCACTCGTTGGAGTGGTCGGTGCGCAGCAGCTTGCGCCGTCCGGCCCACCAGTTGGCGGGACGAAGCCAGTAGAGCGGCCCGCGGTCCTTGGCGAATTCTGGCAGGATGAACTTGGGAGGCATCAGCCCACGGCCTCCGATTTGGGAACTTTCGGTGGACCCCGCTGAAGCCTCAGAACCGTGCCCGCAAGATCATTCCAGAACGGCGCACCGAAGGAAAGAAGCAGCGCCGTGACGAGGCACTCGACCAGATAGAGCGGGCCCCCTGACCGTATCCGCATCCAGACGTCGCGCAGCGCTCCACCGATGCGGCTGAGCCAGCCCTGATCGGCAGTGCTTGGTGAGCTCGGATCAGGCTGTCCCACGGACATGTTGTCCAGGGCCCGCAACAGTCGCTCCCTGATGCGATCGTACCGGGCCGCGTGCGCCGGGTCGGGTGCGGCAAGCGAGTCGGAGAGTGTGCGCATTGCCTCCGCCATCGCCACGGCCTCGTCGGGACTCATCGTATCGGCCCGATGGTAGAGACGGCCGATGGGGAGGTTTGCCGTGAGGCTGAGCGTGAGCGCGATACAGAAGGTGATGAGCGTGTTCCGGCGCCGGTAGGTGAAGTCAAAATTGCGCTGCAGCTGATCGAACGTTCGCTCGGCCTGGGTCACGTGCGGCAGGAAGCACTCCCGGAAGTCGCCCAGAAGCGCCGCCGCGTCGACCATCGCGGGAAGTGCCACGCTGCTGACGCCTTGTCCGGGCGTAACGGCGATGTTCCACTCACGCAGGAAGGCACTCACCTCGTTGGCCGTCGTGAAGCCCGGCGATCCGCGCTCAGCCATGGAAAGTTCGTTCACCAATGCCTTGAGTGCAGGCGAGGGAGGAGACGGGATGACGCTCGGGCGATCGGCCTCGACGGTCAGGGCATCCAGGGCGCGACGGACCCACGTAGGCGCCGTGCGCTCCATTGCGGCGACGAGGTCGGGCTTGTCGAGGGGAAGCAGCTTGCCGCGCGGGCGTCGCCGCCAGAACTGGAATGGGCCATCGACCTGAAGATCGGGCAGGACGCCGGGCTTCATCAGTCGGCGCGCCCACGGCCCGATGAAGGCGAAGAGCGCCCGCTCGTAAGCACTGCTCTTGGTACTGAAGAGATATTTCCAGCATTCCTGGATGACCTGCACCAGGATGGCCAGGCCGAGGAACGTCCCGGCCAGCCCCAGAATGGTAGTAAGGAGCGTCGTACCGATGATCACGGGGTGACCCCTCACTGCGGTCCCTGCAAAAAACTACCTGCTTACCTGCCTACCCGGCCTCCCCACCCTAAGTTTCTCTCCATGCTGGTTCACGAACTGTGGTCCGGTGGCCAGACCGGCGTTGACCGCGCCGCACTCGACGTGGCGCGGGAGCTTGGGATCCCGCACCATGGCTGGATTCCGGCAGGCCGTCGGGCGGACGATGGCGCGATCGGACCGGAATATGACGGACTCCGCGAAACGGAGTCAGCAAACTACGCCGACCGGACTGAGCGCAACGTGCAGGACACCGACGCCACGCTGCTGCTTGGCGTGGGGCCGCTCGAGGGCGGGACTCTCTACACCCGTGAAGTCGCGGAGCGCCTCGCTCGCCCATTCCTGGCGGTGGACCTGGCGCACGTCGACAGCAACGAGGCGGCGCGTCGCATCCGCCGGTGGCTGGCGGCACTCCCGGGCCCGGTGCGTCTCAACGTCGCGGGCCCTCGCGCCAGCCGGGCCCCGACATCATATCACCTGGCCACCGGCGTCCTTCGACTGGTGCTGCAATGAGCCACCTTCGCCTTGCCGCCTTGCCGCCTTGCCGCCTTGCCGCCTTGCCGCCTTGCCGCCTTGCCGCCTTGCCGCCTTGCCGCCTTGCCGCCTGCCGCCTGCCGCCTTGCCGCCTTGCCGCCGTAACTTCCTTCCATGCCCAACCGCCTCGCCCGGGCCACCAGCCCCTATCTGATCCAGCACGCCCACAACCCGGTTGATTGGTACGAGTGGGGATCGGTAGCGCTCGAGCGGGCCCGAACGGAGCAGAAGCCGATCCTCCTCTCCATCGGCTACTCCGCTTGTCACTGGTGCCACGTCATGGCGCACGAATCGTTCGAGGACGAGCGCGTCGCCGACCTGATGAATCAGCATTTTGTGAACATCAAGGTCGATCGCGAGGAGCGCCCCGACCTGGATGACATCTATATGGCCGCTACTCAGGCCATGAATCAGGGCCAGGGCGGCTGGCCCATGACCGTCTTCCTCACTCCCGGCCAGCAGCCGTTTTTCGCCGGCACCTATTTCCCGCCCGAGGATCGCTACGGCCGGCCCGGCTTCTCCACGCTCCTCAGTCGCATTGCCGAACTCTGGGCCTTTGAGCGCGAACGACTCGTCGGGCAGGGCGCACAGCTCACGGCGCTGCTGCGCGAGGCAAGCACGGCGGCTCCCGGCAGCGTGGACGTCGACGCCGCGATGCAGAATGCGCTGCTGCAATGGGAGCGGAGCTTCGACCCGGTATGGGGCGGATTCGGGCGGGCG
Source organism: uncultured Gemmatimonadales bacterium (assembly GCA_963822925.1). Lineage (GTDB taxonomy): Bacteria > Gemmatimonadota > Gemmatimonadetes > Gemmatimonadales > GWC2-71-9 > JAGGAG01. Next base: position 245,915 of record CAWGJN010000018.1, on the reverse strand, counting down.
CCAAAGTTCCCGCCATCCCAGGCCCTTCGCGTGCTGCTTCGCGATCTCAGTGACGCGCGCCGAGCCGGCGGCACTCCACATGGCGACCACCACGCTCGACGCCATGGCCCGCGGCGGGATGTACGACCAGGTGGGCGGCGGCTTTGCCCGCTACAGCACCGACGAGCGCTGGCTCGTTCCCCACTTCGAGAAGATGCTCTATGACAACGCGCAGCTCGCCGTTGTCTACCTCGAGGCGTGGCAGGCCACCGGGCGCCCGCTCTATCGCCGCATCGCCACCGAAGTGCTCGAATATGTGCTGCGCGAGATGACCTCGACCGAGGGCGCCTTCTGGTCGGCGACCGACGCCGACTCCGAGGGCGAAGAAGGCAAGTTCTTCGTCTGGACGCCGGCTGAGGTGCGCGACGCGGTGGGCGAGGAACTGGCGCCGCTGATGCTCGCGTACTACGACATCTCGGAACAGGGCAACTGGGAAGGGAAGGGCATCCCCAACACGCCCCTGCCGCTTCCGGAGGTGGCACGGCGTTTCGGCTTGAGCGAAGAAGAGGCTGAGTCGCGTGTCGCGCGCGCCAGGGCCGCGCTCTATGCGTACCGCGCGAAGCGGGTTCCGCCCGGTCTCGACGACAAGGTGCTGACGTCGTGGAACGGGCTCATGATCGGCGCCTTCGCGATGGGGGCGCGCATCCTGGGCGACCCGCGCTATCGTGACGTCGCTGAGCGTGCCGCGATCTTCGCGCTCGCCACGCTGCGGTCACCCGATGGCGGCCTGCTCCGCTCCTGGCGGGCGGGCACCGCGCACCTCGACGCCTACCTCGCGGACTATGCTTTCTTCGCCGATGGTTTGGTGAGCCTCTACGAGGCCGGCGCCGGTGAAGGCTGGCTCTCCGAGGCACGCGCCCTGGTGGAACGCATCCGCACCCGGTTCCGCGCCGAAGATGGTGGCTTCTATTCCACATCCGACGGGCACGAGGAACTCGTGCTGCGTCCGCGCGAAGGCCATGACGGCGCGACTCCTTCCGCCAACGCGATGGCCGCGCTCGCACTGATCCGGCTGTCGTATCACACGAATGAGCCGGCGCTCCGCGACGAGGGCCGTCGCGCCGTCGAGGCTTTCGGCGTCACGTTGATGCAACATCCCGTCGGGTTCGCGACCAGTCTGCTGGCACTCGACTTTGTGCAGCAGGGACCGGCCGAGCTCGCCCTGATCGGGGCGTGGGATGATCCGCGGACGCTGGCGCTCGAACGTTCCTTAGCGAGTCGGTTTGTGCCCTGCGCCATATTCGGCCATCACGACCCCGCCAACGGCGTGAGTGACCTCCCTCTGTTGCGGGGTAAGAGTCTGGTTGGTGGTGGCCCGGCGCTCTACGTCTGCCGGGACTACGCCTGCCGTCGCCCTATCACCGATCCCGCCGAGGTGCCGCAGACCCGCTTGAATCGACGGAGCCAATGACCGCTGCCGCGCCGCGATACGACCGGTCCATCGTCGAGGGGCCACTGGGTCCGGCGGTCTGGAAGCTCGCCTGGCCCACCATGCTGACGAACATCATCGGCGGGCTCCAGGGCATCATTGATCATGTCATGGTCGGTCATTTCGTCGGCTTCACCGGCAATGCCGCCATCGGTGTCTCGTGGCAGCTCTTCCTCGTCGTCATCATCTTCATCAACTCGCTGTTCGTCGGCATGAGCGTGCTGGTCGCCCGCTTTGCCGGTGCGGGTGACGCAGACAAGGTCAACCGCACCGTCTATCAGGCCTTCCTGACCGCGATCGCTCTCTCCCTCCTGATCATGGCGCCCGTCGGTTACTTCCTCTCGCCGGCGCTGCTCGACCTGGTCAATGCCGCACCCGAGGTGAAGGCGGAGGCACTGCCGTTTCTCCGGATCATGTTCCTGTTCAGCAGCGGCATACTCGTCTTCTACATGCTCGGCGGCGCGTTGCGCTCGGCCGGAGACGCCCGCACCCCGATGATCCTGGGGCTGGTGATGACGGTGCTGAACATCGTGTTCAACGTCGTGCTCATCCGCGGGCTGGGCCCTGTCCCGCGATTCGGCACCGCCGGTGCCGCCATGGGAACGGTGACCGCCTCGGGCCTCGTGTCGGCGTATGCGCTCATCCGGCTCCTGCGAGGTGGCTGGGTCGTGTCGTTCCCGCGCGGCGGACACTACGGCCCTGACTGGCGCATCATCCGGGAACTCTTCCGGTTCGGCCTGCCCACCGGAATTCAGGGGATCGCGATGAACATCGGCGGCGTGCTCATGCTGTCGTTCATCGGGTCCCTGGCGGAGAGTGCGGCGGCACAGGCCGCGTTTGCCGTATCGTATACCCAGCTCTTCTCTCTCATCACCTGGACCTCGATCGGTCTCATGGGCGCTGGCGCGGCGGTCGCGGGCCAGAATCTCGGCGCGGGCCACCCGGACCGGGCTGACACCGCCGTGCATGTCGCCGCCCGCATTGGTGTCGCCCTGGCCGCCTTTGTCGGCCTGTTCTTCTTCTTCTTCCCCCGCCAGCTCCTCGCGGCGTTCGGCATGAATGAGCCCGTGGTGGTCGAGATCGGCACCCAGCTCCTGCGGGTGCTCAGTGTCTCGGGCCTGTTCGTCGCCGTGGCGCTGACCTACACCGGCGGGCTGCAGGGAACCGGCGACACGCGAGGCCCGCTCTACATCTCGATCGTCTCGCAGGTCATCGTGCCGCTGAGTATCTGCTATTTCATCCAGCGGACCGGGACGCTGCAGCCACTCCATATCTGGCTCGCGATCCTGGTCGGCCACGCGACCCGCTGCGCGCTGAGCGTGCTGCGGTTCAATCAGGGAAGGTGGCGCACCATCGCCGTGGACATCAGCGCCGGCGCGCGGTAGACGAAACGAAGTGGCCGGGTGCGCGCTTGGCCCACCCCTTTTGTTCCGGTATCCGGAGGTCCACTTTCAAGTGCCTGCGTGATAGGGCAGTCGACCAATCCAGGTGATACCGTGCCCGCACCCGCCGCTGATTCGCTCCAGGTCATCGGACCCGCGCTGCCCGACACGCACCGGGTCCTGACGTCCGAGGCCCTCGCCTTCGTGGCCGATCTCCAGCGTCGCTTCGGCCCCAGGCGTCAGGCGCTGCTGGAGACCCGGCGGGCTCGCCGCCGCACGTTCCAGGCTGGATCCCTTCCCGATTTCATCCGCGAAACCATCAGCATCCGCGAAGGGCCCTGGCGGGTGGCGCCCGCACCGGCCGATCTCGACGACCGGCGGGCCGAAATCACCGGCCCGGTGGAGCGCAAGATGATGATCAACGCCCTCAACTCCGGGGCGAAGGTCTTCATGGGCGACTTCGAGGATGCCCTCTCTCCCACCTGGGAAAACGTGATCGCCGGACAGGGCAACTGCCAGGACGCCGTCCGCCACACCATCACTTTTACCGCGCCGGACGGACGGGAGTACCGGCTGGCCGACCGGATCGCGACGCTGGTGGTGCGTCCGCGCGGCTGGCACCTGGGCGAGAAGCACGTCCTCTTCGCCGGCGCGCCGATCTCCGCCACTCTTTTCGACTTCGGGCTCTACTTCTTCCACAACGCCGCCGAACTGCTTCGCCGCGGCAGCGGTCCGTACTTCTACCTGCCGAAACTGGAGAGCCATCTCGAGGCCCGGCTCTGGAACGACGTCTTCCTCCATGCTCAGGACGTGCTCGGAATTCCCCGGGGAACCATCCGCGCGACGGTCCTGATCGAGACGGCCCTCGCCGCCTTCGAGATGGAGGAGATCCTGTACGAGCTCAAGGACCACGCCGCCGGGCTCAACGCCGGCCGATGGGATTACATCTTCTCGATGCTCAAGAATTTCGGGCACCGGCCCGAGTTCGTGCTGCCCGACCGGAGCCAGGTGACGATGACCGTCCCCTTCATGCGGGCATATACCGAGCTTCTGGTCCGCACCTGTCACCGGCGCGGCGCCCACGCCATCGGCGGCATGGCCGCGTTCATCCCTTCCCGCAAGGACGCGGCGGTGAATGCCGCCGCGTTGATGCGGGTGACGGAAGACAAGACGCGCGAGGCTGCTGACGGCTTCGACGGTTCCTGGGTGGCCCACCCCGACCTTGTCCCCGCAGTACTCGACGTGTTCAACGCGAAGCTGGGGAGTCGCCCCAACCAGAAGGACCGGCTTCGAGAGGACGTCCATACCACCCGCAGCGCGCTGCTCGACGTCGGCATTCCGGGCGGCCAGGTGAGTGAGTGGGGGATGCGGACCAACATCCGGGTGGCCCTGGAGTACATCGAGAACTGGCTGGACGGGCGGGGCGCGGTAGGCATCAACAATCTCATGGAGGACTCGGCGACCGCCGAGATCTCCCGCACCCAGCTGCAGCAGTGGGTGACGCAGGGCGTCACCCTGGCCGATGGCCGGCTCTGCACCACTGAGCTTTACCGGCAGTTTCGGGAGGAGGAGACCGCGCTCCTCGCGGCCATCCCCGGCGCTACCGCCCGGCTCCAGACGTCGGCGGAGCTGCTGGACCACCTGGTCCTGGGGCACGCGCCAGAGGAATTCCTCACCCTGCCGGCCTACGAGCAGCTGAGCTGAGGATCGCAACTGCCCATTTTCGTCGGGGTATCGTCCCTCGATGCCCTCATCGTCACGGAACATCTTCGGCCGCTTCGCCCGCGAAACATCCCGGCTCTCCGGCCGGCCCGCGACCTTCATCCTGGCCGTCGTCGTGATCCTCGCCTGGCTCGTCACCGGACCACTCTTCGATTACAGCGATACCTGGCAGCTCATCATCAATACCGGCACGACGATCGTCACCTTCCTTATGGTTTTCCTCATCCAGAACACCCAGAACCGGGACGCCGAGGCAGTCCAGGTCAAGTTGGACGAGCTGCTTCGGTCGCACGCGGGTGCCCACAACGCCCTCATGGATCTGGAGGAACTGGAGGAGCGGGAACTCGACCGCATTCGGGCCGCCTACGTGCGGCTGGCCGCCGACGCCAGGCGGGAACTCCGCCAGGGCAAGGGCGATGTCGGCGCCCCGGACGTGTCCTGATACACGACCTTTACGCGTCTCCTGTATCGTTGCATTCCGGCCTTGACTTGGGGCCGGAAAAGCGGAGACTAAGGTTCGCTGTTGGGTTCCCCGGATCGGCCATAGGTGGGAGAGAACATGTCCGCGCTCAGTCTGGTGCTCGTCGTCGGGTTCGTGGTTCTCGTCGTCGCCGTGTCGCCCAGGGTCATCGCCTGGTTCGCCGGCTCCTCCCCGAGTGAAAGCCTGCGCATCGAGCTCGAGGCCCTGGAGCGGAAGAAGGAACTCCTGCGCCAGCTCCAGCAGAGCGGTGGGGAACACCCGGGCATGAAGCAGCCTCCCGCTGCCTGACGAGGGTTGCTCTCCGGCTACTTCTTCTCCAGCTCCTCCTCCTTGAGTTCGATGTCCACCCGCTCCGACTTGATCACCAGCCGCAGCCGCGCAAATACGCTCATGTACATGTTGGCGACCCACACCAGCGCAAACCCCCCGATTACGTAGCCCCGCCAGCCGTCGAGCAGGAGGTGCTCACCGTGCCGCCCGCTCCAGGTCGCCGACCGATTCCCGCAGCGCGTCCAGCAGACGGCCGTCCGTCACCCGGCCGTAGGCGTCCACCAGTGCGCCGTAGTACCAGAGGACATTGTCCCGGCCCGCGGAGAAGCGTTCCCACGCCTCGTCACCGAACGCCCGGAGCCCGGCGAGGATATTCCGGGTGTTCTCCAGCTTGTCCGCAATGGAGACGATGAACGCATCCTCGCGAATGCGGGCAACGCGCGCCACGTACAGCTCCTTCCTCACTCGCCAGGGCGGTCGCGGCGGATCGTAACTGTCGGTGCAGTCCTCCACGATGGCGGCCACCCGGTCACCGAACCCGCGTCTGATCATCGCCAGGATCGGCTCGCCACCCTGGTCCTCCACCGCGTCGTGCAGCAGCGCGGAGATGGCCTGGTCCTCGTCACCGCCCTGTCCCAGCACCAGCGACGTCACGGCCAGGAGGTGCGCGATATACGGCACGGCGGTGCCTTTCCGGAGCTGTTGCCGGTGCAGGTCGCTCGCAATGACGAGCGCTCCATCGAATCGGTCTGTTAGCAGCGAGGGCATCAGGCGATGGTACCCCGAATGCGCAGCGCTCTCTCTCTCCCTTCGTTGAAGGCTTTGCATGCGTCGCGCATCGTCACGAGCAGGTCGGAGTATCCCGAGGGGAGGCACGACATGTTCGATACAATCAAGCGGTCCTGGCGCCAGCTGCGGAACGGCAGGCCGGGGCAGCGTTTTCAAGCACAATACGAAGCGAATCAGCGATCACGCCGGCCCGCGTGGGCCCGCCCGGTCTGGATTGCGGCCGGAACCGCCGTCATGGCGATCGGCGCGGTCGCGCTTCCGGCCCCCGGACCGGGCATTCTGGTGCTCGCCCTCGGCGCCGGGATGATCGCGCGCGAGTCGCGCGTGGCAGCGCGTGTGCTTGACTGGATCGAGCTGCGTCTGCATGGCGCCTGGGCCTGGGCCAGGGTTGCATGGGCCACGGCGCCGCTCCCGGTCAAGCTGCTCACCGTCCTGTTCGGCATGGCGATCGCTGTCGGTCTTGGCTTTGTGGCGTCGGTGTACGTCCTCCAGCGCTGGTATGCCTGAGCCATGATGCCCATCGACTGGAACGAAGTGCTGGTTCCCTCGGTGCGCATAGCGAGCCCGCCGGCGCTGTAACAATCGCCGCACCGGGGCGCGCCGTTATTGCCGTGTCCCACTCCGAACCCTAGCTTCTTTTCACCCGCTTCGAGCGCAGGAACAGATGGAGCACTTGGACATTCACCCGGCACAGCCAGCCTTGCCCACCGCCGATCGCCGCCGCTGGAGTTCCCCGCGGTCGCTGTTCGCGTCCAGCGTATCACCCGACTTGCGCGCGGCAGTCCGCCGGCTCGATGAGACGCGCGCGGAACTCAGCCGTGCCCTGCGTTCCGCCGGATTCGAAGCAGCAGCGCCGCCGCCAGCAGTCCTCCCCCCGCCAGGATGAACAGCGCCACCGAATAGCTGCCGGTCGCGTTCTTGATCGAGCCGAGCACGTTGGGCCCCGCGAATCCTCCCAGGTTTCCCACCGCATTGATCAGCGCGATGCCGCCCGCCGCCGCCGTGCCCTGCAACACCAGGCGGGGCAGGCACCAGAACGTGGGACCCATCGCGTTGAGTGCGACCACCGCCACGGCCAGCGCCACGATCGCGAACAGCTGTGGTCCGAGCACCGCCGCCACGGCCACGGCCAGCGCCGATATCGTAATCGGCACCACCGTATGCAGCACCCGCTCGCCGGTCCGGTCCGAGTGCGCCGAGTTGAGCAGCATCGAAGCGGCACCGCAAAGTCCGAGCAGTCCGATCACCAGGCCCACGCCAACGTTCTCGAGCCCGAGCACGTCCCGTATCATGAGCGGCAGGAACAGCGTCAGGCCGTAGAGGATCACGCAGAACAGGAAGTAGGTGAGGGTGAGCAACCCGACGCTCCGGCTCCGGAACACTTCGCGGAACCGGGTGTGCGCGCGGGTGGCGGCGGTGCGCCGCTCGACTTCCAGCCGGTCGCGCAGCCACTCGCGCTCCGGCGCCGGCAGCCAGCGCGCTTCCGCCACACTGTCGGTGAGATAGCCGAGGGCGATGAACCCGAGAATGACGGCCGGCACGCCTTCCACCAGGAAGAGCCACTGCCAGCCGGAAAGTCCCAGTCTTCCGTCCAGTCCGAGCAGCATGCCGCCGACCGGTCCGCCGATGGCGCTCGCCAGCGGGATCCCGATCATCAGCCGGGATGTGGCCCGGGCCAGGTGTCGCTCCGGGAACCAGAGGCTCAGGTAGTAGATGATGCCGGGGAAATAGCCTGCCTCGGCCACGCCCAGGAGGAAGCGCATCAGGTGGAAGCTCGTGGCGCTCCGCACCAGCAGCATGGCCACCGCGAGCACGCCCCAGGTAATGGCGATCCGGCCGATCCATCGACGTGCCCCCACTCGCGCGAGCACCAGGTTGCTCGGTACCTCGAACAGCGCATATCCGAGGAAGAAGACCCCGGCCCCGAGCCCGTACACCGCGTCGCTGAACCCGAGGTCGCGGTTCATCTGCAAGGCGGCGAAGCTCACGTTGGTCCGGTCGATGAAGCAGACCACGTACAGCAGGAAGAGGAAGGGCAGGAGCCGACGGTTGACCCGCGCCATCGTCGCCGACTCCAGGGCGGAGTCGGCGAGCGACGGCTCGGTTTCCGGGAAGTTCGGCATGGCCTGAGTTATCTACCGGCGACTCCTGTTCCGGTAGTGGCCCGGTCCGGCTCAGCCCGGCTGGTACGTCAGCGTGGGCAGGTTCACCCACGTCGTTCCGCCGTTGCGGGAGATCTCATGCTTCGCTTCCACCCGGCTGTTCACCAGCGTCAGGGTCAGCCGGTACTGCACATCGCCGCCCGGCACCTTCTCAGTCCCTGTCAGCACCAGCGCCGAGCCCGAGAAGTCTCCTTCCAGCTCCACTCGCTCGCCCAGGTTGTCCGCCGTGGAGCGGTACCAGCGCCGTGTCACCGGGTCACGATAGGTGAAGGCGATCGCTTCATATCCCAGCCGGCCCGTGAAGTGTTCCTCGATCAGGCAGCCGCTGATCGTCTTGCTGATCGTGCTGCGGCCGAGGCTCACACCCAGCGCCTTCACATCCCACGAACCGGCGAGGAAGTCGGCGTCGGTATATGGCGATGCATCGCAAAGGCCGGAGGGAGTGGCTGCCGCTGGCTGCACCGCGGGCACCCGGTGATACTCGCCGTTGAAGAACTGCTGGTCGAACCCGGTGGCCGGCACCGTGAGCCGCCCGGTCTGCAGCACGTTGTCGGCGTCGATGCGCGACCATTTCCAGGTGTCGATCAGCAGCCGTCCGTTGGCGGCGTTGATCCGCTCGCCCACCAGTACCATCGTGCCCGCGGCATCGAGACCTCCCGCCATCCGGTAGTCAACGCCGTAGTCGGCTACCCACGTCTGCCGCCACTGCTTCGTGTCGGCGTCGTAGCTGTTGAGGCTCGTGCCGACCGCGGTCCCGAAGGGATCGACGTAGTTCTCCCGGATCGCGCAGCCGCCCAGCAGCGGTTCCACCACGTTGGTGCCCGCCGGGCCGCCATCCTCCGTGATGTCCCACTGGCCCAGCCAGAAGTCGAACTCGCGGTATGCCGCTGCCCGGCACGGCCGCAGGAGGCTGGCGGATGCTGCGGTCTTCGCCGCCGCAAAGGGCAGGACGTCGCTCTCGCCATCGGCTGCCGGGGAAGTGGGATTCGGTGCGGCCGCCTGCTCGCCGGCGCACGCCGCCAGCAGGCCGGCGAACGCCATGGTCACGAGGTGCGTGCGGCTGAATGTGGGGCGCATTGTGCTCTCCAATCGTGGTGCGGGTGGATGGCGCCCGTGGCCGGGCACCAGGCTACACCGCACGATGTTGTCAAAGTGGTAGCGTGTGAAGTACCAATTAGTAAGAATTCAACCAGTCCACTTTGGAGGGCAGATGCGGGGCTCCGCAGGACTCGTCCCCTGGCTCGATCTCGACCAGCACGACGATGCTCCCCTCTATCTCCAGCTCTACGAGCAGGTGCGCCGGGCCGTACTCTCCGGCCGCCTCGGCGCTGGTGCGCGTCTCCCTTCTTCTCGAACCCTTGCCGGCGAGCTGGGGCTGTCCCGTGCCACCGTCGTTCAGGCCTACGACCGTCTCTGGTCTGAGGGCTATCTCGAGGCTCGGGTGGGATCGGGCACGCGCGTCACAGCCACGCTCCCCGAGGAGCGGCTGGCGGCTCCCGCCTCGGCTCGCCGGGCGCCCGAAGGCCGCGCGGTCATCCGTCTCTCGCGTCGCGCCGAGGCACTCGATCCAACCCTGGCCGCCGCCGGCCAGCTCGATGTCGCGCGGCCTTTCCTTCCCGGCTATCCCGCCATCGATCTTTTTCCCATTGCGATCTGGCGCCGGCTGGCCTGGCGCCGGCTGCGCGCACGCAACCAGGTGGAACTGCTGCGACCCCCTGAGCCAGCCGGACACTCGGCACTTCGCGCCGCCATCGCCGAGCATCTCCGTCTTACCCGCGGCGTCCGGTGCACCGCCGAGCAGGTGGTCATTACCACGGGGACCCAGCAAGCCCTCGCTCGGCTCGCGGCCCTCCTGCTCGATGCCGGCGACGCGGCGTGGATCGAGGACCCCGGTTACCTCGGCGCGCGCCGCGCGCTCCTCGCCGCGGGGGCCCGGCTGGTGCCGGTGCCGGTGGATGACGCGGGTATCGACGTCGACGCCGGCATTGCGCGCGAGCGACGGGCGCGCCTCGCGTACGTCTCGCCTTCCCACCAGTTCCCCACCGGCGTCACCATGTCGGTCGAGCGCCGTCTTCGCCTGCTGCAATGGTCACGCGACAACGACGCATGGATTCTCGAGGACGACTACGACGGCGAGTATCGCTACGAGGAGCGTCCGCTGCAGGCATTGCAGGGGATGGATGGGTCGGGACGCGTCATTTACATGGGAACGTTCGGGAAGATCCTCTTTCCCTCGCTGCGGTTGGGCTATGCGGTGTTGCCCCCGGCACTGGTACCGTCCTTTGTCGCGGCTCGTGTGGCCGATGACGGTGCGCCACCCCTGCTGGAGCAGTTGGTTCTCACCGACTTTCTCCGCGACGAGCATCTCGCGCGGCATCTGCGCCGCATGCGGCTCGTGTACCGGGATCGGCGCGATGCCCTGCTGGAGGCACTCACGCAGCGCTGCGGAACATGGCTCGTACCCGGACCGGCGGGCGCCGGCATTCACCTCGCCGCCACACTGCGAAGGGGGAACGACCGTGTGGTCGCAAAGCGCGCCGCGGCGCGCGGGCTCACCGCCTTCGCCGTCTCCGAGTTCGCCCTCGAACCCTGCGCACCGGGTGGGCTGGTGCTGGGTTTTGCGGGCTGGTCACCGGCGCGGATCAGGAACGCGGTGGAGGTGCTGATCAGCGTACTGGGCGAGGTCGCGTAGCATGGGCTGATGGCACTGCCCCTTCTAGCCTCTGTGCCGGGCTGGTACCGCGCGGTAACGTAAGGGGGGCGGTGCGGCTTTGAGCGCCATCGTCGTCTCCTCTCCATCCACTCAGCACGGAGCTTCGCCATGCGATCTGCTCTGACCCCGTCCTGGCCGTGTCCGGCGGCAAGGCACGCCGTCGCCATCCTTGCGCTTGGCGTACTGCTCGCAGGCTGTGGAGGGGACGATGGTGGCGACCCCGTTGACGTACCCGACACCCAACCCCCGACGGTCACCATTCTCGAGCCCGCGGCGGGCGGCGTGAGCGGGGTCATCACCGTTGAGGCGGCGGCCTTCGACAATCGAGGGGTGGTGGGGGTGCAGTTCCATCTCGACGGCGCCCTGCTCGAAGCCGAGGACACCGAGCCGCCCTACATCATCAGCTGGAATACCACCCTCGCCACCAACGGCAATCACATCCTGACCGCAGTGGCCCGCGACGCTGCCGGGTATACCGGCACCTCGCCTGAAGTCACGGTCAGTGTGAGCGGCGGCGTTTGAGGCCTGAATTCTCGCGCGGACGGTGCGCCGCCCGCTCGGTGCCGATTCTCGTCGCGACGTTCGCTAGCGACGCGGCGGCGGACCTGCCAGCAGCGCGTCGTTGATCGCCGGCTTCGCTGCCAGCGAGTCGATCTCCAGGTCGAAGTACGGCTTTCCCGCTCGCAGGATTTCCATCCGCCGGAACCATCGCACGCCGTCCGACTCGGTTGACCCGGAGAGCCGCACCACTTGCGGATCCCCCGCCACTGGGCCAGGGAGGGCAAACCGGGTCACCAGCCGCATCACCCGGCCCGCGGAATCGAAATACATCGTCACCGGCAGCCGGCCCGCCCGCTCCACCGTGAACCCCTTGTTCCCCATCGAATCCGGGAATACGGCGTGCAGCTTCACGCCCTTCTCCTTGAGCGGTATCAGCCGGAGCAGCGAGTACAGGTAGTACTGGTGTTGTTCTTCGGCCAGCAGATCTTCTTCCAGCGGAGTGAACAGCGTGTCGCGTTGCAGCCAGCCCCGCGGCCCGGCCACGATCAGCCGGCGCGTCGTGCCCGGGCCCCGGGCCGTATCGTAGGTGGCCACCACTGCACTGTCCGGCGGCTGGATCTCCCACCATCCCCGGATCACGATGTCCCGGTTGGGAATGTGAACCACGCCCAGGCCGCTCCACTCGAGCCCGCGATGTTCCTTGAGTGTGCTCTCACCACCCGCCGCCTTGATCGCACGGTCGAGGAGGGTCGACGGGCGGGTCTGTGCCAGGAGCGTGGGGGCGAGCCGCAGAACGACGGCGAGGAAGGCGAACGTGCGGAGTGCGGTGCGCATCCTCTACATTAACAGACCAACTCGAGCCGGGTGGACCCATGCGCCCATTGACCCTCAGGTCGCTGTTGCTCGTGGCCCTGCTCCAGGGATGTGACCGCATGCCGCAATCGCAGGCCAGGATCCATGAGCTCGCCACGCGCTACACCGCGGCATGGTGCAGCCACGACGCCGCCAGCGTCGCCGCCTTCTTTGCGCCTGACGGGTCCCTCACCATCAATGGCGGCACGCCCGCCATCGGTCGCGGGGAAATCACCGCCGCGGCACAGGGATTCATGACCGCGTTCCCCGACATGAAGGTGCTCATGGACAGCGTGGTGCTGCAGGGAAGGGACCGGGCGGTGTATCACTGGACGCTGGTTGGCACCAATACGGGACCGAGTGGTACGGGCCGCGCCGTGCACATCAGCGGCTTCGAGGAATGGCGCATCGGCGCCGATGGATTGATCGCCGAGTCCCTGGGTCACTTCGACGTTGCGGAGTACCAGCGCCAGCTGCAGCGGGGGCAGCCTGCATGAACTCAGCCTGCGTGCGGCCGCTCCTGCCGACCCTCCCGCTCCTGACTGCGGTCCTCCTCGCGTGCGGACCTTCGACCCGGCGAGCGGAACCGCCACCTGGCAGCGCCGTTCGCGCCGAGTTCGTGGACGGGATCATCCTGATGGAGGTCGTGCTCGCCGGAAAGCCCGGGTGGTGGATCCTCGACTCGGGCTACGAATACTCCCTGCTCGACTCCGCCACCGCCCGGGCCGCCGGCATTCCCGTCTCCACTCCGAAAACCGTCGCGCAGCCCGGGGGATCCGTCACGCAGGGGTGGGCACGCGCGGTACCGCTCGACGTCAGCGGCACGGCGTTTCATCCTGATAGCCTTGCGGTTTTTCCACTGGCGCCGTTGTCGCCAGTGGTCGGCAAGCCGCTCGCCGGGCTGCTCGGTCATGACTTCTTCGAGCGGAATGTCGTCGTGATCGACTATGCCGCGCGCAGCGTACGCCTCGCGACACCCAGTGGCTGGAACCCGCCGGCGGGCGCCACCGAAATCACCGTCTGGCTCGAGGATGGCGAGCCATTTGTCCTCGGCATGCTCTGGGTCGCGGGCCGCACCGTGCCTGCCAAACTGAAGCTTGACACCGGGTCGTTGAGCGGACTCGGACTCAACGGTTCATTCGTGGTGCAGAATCGCCTCTTTCCACTCGGCTGGCCCCGCCGCCCGATGGGAGGTGTTGCCGTTGGGGGTGCCACCCGCAACTTCGTCACCCGCCTCGATTCCATGGCGCTGGGTGGCGTCGTCATTCCCCGGCCGGTCGCGGGGTGGTCCGAGGATCTCACCCGGGTCGGCGACGCCGGCACTCTTGGCGCGCCGATACTCGATCGCTTTCGCGTCACCTTCGACTACACCCGCCATCGCATCATCCTCGAGCCGTACCCCGATGCCGCGCGCCGCGAAATCTGGGAATCGGCCGGGATGTTCCTGGTCGAGCTGCCGGGCGGAGACGTGATCGTGGCCCAGGTGGCATCCGATACGCCCGCCGACTCCGCCGGCATCGCCGCCGGTGATGTGGTGCGCCGTGTCGATGGAATGGAGGTGGCGAAGTTCGGTCTCGATTCGCTGCGCCATCATTTCCGCCAGCCCGGTCGCACCGACACCCTGGTGGTTGCCCACCGCGGCATCGAGCGCACGGTCACGGTTCGCCAGGCCGAGCTGCTGGGTCGCTAGCGCTCGGGTCCCGTCCTCCAAAGCGTGCGCAGGTCCTGACCGGCGGCAGCGTCTGAGCACACTGATCGTGCGTGGTGAGCGGGTCCTGTCCGCCGACGGCAGCGTCCGAGCGCTGGTGCCGCAGTTGCGATGCTGGCATCTGGAGCGCGAGCGGCTGCCGGGAGGCGGCAGGGCCCGGCTCACCACGCCCCGTTCTTCCCCACTAGCCCCCGGCGTCGCCAAGCGTGCGAACTAGCCACGCCCCGCACCGGCCTCCATATTGGCGATTCCACCGCTTTCATCGTGGTAAGGTGACTGGACCCGGCAGCCTCATGCCGGGCGGAGGTTGGTGCCAATGCGGCGCACGACGCCTCACAGGTTGACGACGGCTGATGCGCGGAGGATATCATGCCGAGGATTTGGCGCACCCTGCCCATTTCTGGACTTGCGGTGGTGGCACTCTATGCCGCGCTGGTGGCCTGTGGCGATGATGGACAGGATCACAATGTTGAACTGCAGGTCGTAGCCGGCATCGCGAATCAGAACCAGGAGGGCCTTATCGTCCGGCTTCACACGCCGACGGTTGACCTGCAGGAGGCAATGCCTCTGGGTGACCAGACCAACTCCGCCAACTGGGCGACATTCGACGTTACCCTGGCCACGGGTAACGTGGTGACGATCTCGGTGGTGCAGGGCGACAACGTTCTCGTGTCCGGCGATTGCACCGTTGACGACGCCCCGGACCTCGGGTATGCCCGGGCGTTTGTCTTCTACTTCGCCCCGCCCAACAACTACATCAATTGCGCCGACGGCTTCACGCCGAACATGTGACCATTTCCCGCACTGTACTCCTCGCCCTCGGCGCTGTTCTGGTCACGGCAACGGTCCGGGCCCAGGACTCCGCCGTGGCGAAGCGCCCGACGCTGCTCCTCGTTGCCATGGTCGAGAGGGGTCAGTACGGCATCGCCTTCGAGCCCATGCGAACGTACGCGGTGTCCGGCGACACCGTTCGCTTCATGCAGAAGGGCGCGCTCCCGCACAATGTCCTCTTCCGGAGCGGGCCGCCCGGTGCCCGAGTGGACAGTCTCGAGAGCCCCATGCTGTCGGAGGCGGGTGCAAGCTGGGACGTCGTCCTCGACTCCCGTTTCGTGCCGGGCAAGTATCACTTTGTCTGCGTACCCCACGAAACCATGGGCATGGCCGGACTGCTATACGTGGAGGTGTCCGCCGCTCCGCCCTGAACGCGTGGTCGGACCGCGCGCGCTGTCAGCGTCCGCTGCGCTACTGGCGACACCCGGTTTCAGCCCTATATTGACCCTACGACCCGCGGCAATGGCGGGCTGAGTACACCGGAGATCCCGTTGCGCTGAAGGGCAGGGGAGCGAGGTCTGCGATGTGCACCTCGAGGTGAGCCGGGCAGCCGGCAAGACGGTGGGTTGTCGTGGCGGAACTCTTTGATCGCCTCAGTGCAGCGCTCTCCTCCCGCTATCGGTTAGAGCGAGAGCTGGGTCAGGGTGGAATGGCGAAAGTCTTCCTCGCCCACGACCTCAAGTACGAGCGTGCCGTCGCCGTGAAGGTGCTTCGGCCCGACCTTGCCGCTGAGGTCGGCCCAGCCCGGTTCCTGCGTGAGATCCAGATCGCCGCCCGCCTGCACCATCCCCATATTCTGCCGCTGTACGATTCCGACCAGGTCGACGGCCTCGTCTACTACGTCATGCCCTACATCCAGGGCGAGACCCTGCGCCAGCGCCTCGATCGTGAACGTCAGCTCCCGGTCGGCGACGCGCTCCAGATCGCGCGCGAGGTCGCCGACGCCCTGAGCTACGCCCACAGCTGCAACGTCATCCACCGCGACATCAAGCCCGCGAACATCCTGATCGATGCGGGCCACGCCGTCGTCGCCGACTTCGGCATCGCCCGGGCGGTCGGCGCGGGCGACTCCACCAGCGGGCACATCGTCGGCACGCCGGGCTACATGAGCCCGGAACAGATCGACGGCAGCCAGTACGTCGATGGCCGCACCGACATCTACAGCCTCGGCTGCGTCCTCTTCGAGATGCTGGTGGGCGAACCGCCGTTCAAGGGCAGTACCCTCACATCGGTTATCGCGAACCGCCTGGCGACCCCGGCCCCGTCGCCCCGTTCCTACCGCGAGCTGGTTCCCGAGGCGGTGGATGCCGCCGTGCGGAAGGCCATGGCCACGATGCCCGCCGACCGGTACACCTCGGCGGGCCAGTTCGCCGAAGCGCTCGGCACTTCCGCCACCGTGGCCATCGCGGTGGGCGCGGCACAGGCTATGGTGAAGGAGGTCGTCTCCGCCAAGTCCGTCGCCGTCCTCCCCTTCGAGAACATGAGCACCGATCCGGAGAACGAGTATTTCAGCGATGGCATCACCGATGACATCATCGCCCAGCTCTCAAAGATCAGCGCGCTGAAGGTCATCTCCCGTACCTCCTCCATGCAGTACAAGAAGACGACCAAGAAGATCGCCGCCATCGCGGAAGAGCTCGGGGTCGCGGCGGTTCTCGAGGGCAGTGTCCGCAAGGCCGGGCCGCGCGTCCGCATCGTGGCGCACCTGGTCGATCCCAAGACGGAGCAGCACCTCTGGGGCGACACGTTCGACCGGCAGCTCACCGACATCTTCGAGGTGCAGAGCGAGGTGGCTCAGCAGATCACCGGGGCGCTGTCGGTGGCGTTGTCTCCCGACGAGAAGCAGCGCGTCGAGAAGAAGGCCACCCACGATGCCGACGCGTACAACCTCTATCTCCTCGGCCGCTTCCACGCGAACAAGTGGTCCGAGGCCGATGTGCTGAAGGGCATCGAGTGTTTCGAGGGTGCCATTGCCAAGGACCCCAACTTCGCCGTCGCCTACGCCGGGCTCGCCGACGCCTACGAGCTGCTGAGCATTGGCTTCAGCTCGCGTCCGCCCGTGGAGTGGCTGGCGAAGGCGAAGACGGCGGCCCTGAAGGCGCTGGAGATGGACGACAGCCTCGCCGAGGCCCACACGTCGCTCGCCTATGCCCGGTGGCTGGGCGATCTCGACTGGCCCGGCGCCGAGAAGGAGTTCAAGCGTGCGCTCGAGCTCAAGGGGAGCTACGTCATGGCCCACGAGTGGTACGCGGAATACCTCGCCGCACTCGGACGCCACGAAGAGGCGGTCGCGGAGATCAAGCGCGCCCAGCAGCTGGACCCGCTCGCGGTGCCCGTGAATCGGGCCGTGGGATGGGTACTGTATTTCGCCCGGCGCTACGACGAGGCGATCGACGAACTGCAGAAGACGCTCAACATGAACCCCGACTTCCTCGGGGCGCGCCTGGTGCTCTGGTGGGCCTGGGTCGCGAAGGGTTGGCCTGAGGTTGCCATGGCCGACATCCGGAAGGAAGTCGAGCGCCCCGGGCTGCGCACCGTGAAGAAGCTCATGCTGGCGTACGTCTGTGCCGCCGCCGGTAACAAGGAGGAGGCCAACGGGCTCCTGTGGGAGCTGGAATCCAAGCTCGCGGGCGACAACCGCATGGCCCTGCTCGCGGCTCTCGTGTATACGGCGCTCGACATGAAGGATCGCGCCTTCCAGGAACTCTACCGCGCCCACGAGCTGAGGGAACCCGGCCTGATGTTCCTCAAGGTGGCCCCCTGGCTCGACCCCCTGCGGTCTGACCCGCGATATGGCGTCCTGGTGGAAAAGCTCGGGCTCGGCTGATCGCCCGGGGTCGGCGCTCCAATCACTTCCGCCCTCGGAGGCGCAGACATGAAAGGTCGGTTCGGACGTACCCGCCGGTGCGCGCCGGCAGTTCTGGTCCTGGCCCTCGCGACCAGCCTGGTAATGCTGACGGCCGCGCCCGCCTCGGGGCAGACCACCCCGAAACGGATCGCCATCATTCGCGCCGCCGACTGGATGGGAAGCGAATGGGGCGAGGACGCCATCCGGGTGGGGCTGCTCGAATCGGATCTCGAAGCCGGCCGCGACTACGAGCTGAAAATCACCAGCGCGCAGGGCGATCTCGCGACGCTGCCGAGCCTCATCGATGCTGCCATTGATTCCCGCGCCTCGGTCATCGTGGCTCTGCAGGATCCCACGCTGGCGGTTGCGGTGCAGCGCGCGAAGTCGATGCCCATCGTGTTTCACCTGCTCTCCGATCCGTTCGCCGCCGGCGCCGGCAAGAGCGACACTGACCACCTCCCCAACGTCACCGGGGTCTACGCGCCCGGGTTCGGCGATGCGGAACAGACCCGGCGGGTGGAACTCATCCGCCGTGTCGCTGCCCCGGGCGAAGCGCATCGGCATCCTGTTCAGCCCCGACGACAAGCTCTCCGTCAGCTTCAAGGACCGGATGACGAAGGCGGCACAGCAGGCCGGCCTGCAGGTCACCGCGGTGCCGGTCAGCAGCGCGGCCGAGGTGGGCGACGCGACGCGATCGCTCTGCAGCCAGAAGGTCGATGCCATCGAGCTGTTCGGCAACGCGGCGCACGCCGGGTTCGCCGGCCTCATCAAGGTGGCGCGCGACTGCCGCATCCCCGTCTTCTCCCCCTCGCCCTTCGAGGTCATGCAGGGCGCGGTGCTCTCCTTTGCCGCCGACTTCCAGGAGGGCGGGGTGGTTGCCGGCAAGATGATCGCCCGCATACTCAAGGGCGAAAGCCCGGCGGCGATTCCGTTCTACCGCGTGCAGGCCACGAAGCTCGTCGTCAATCCGGGTGACGCAAGCAAGATCGGCGTCACCCTGCCACCCGAACTCGTAAAGGAGGCAAACGAGGTCGTCGGCGATTCGGCCCGGAAGTGAGGATCGGCACCTCGCGCGAGGGAGGCTCCGCGCGTCTCGAGCTGGTGGGACGCCTCGATCGCGAGTGGGCCGAGCACCTCTCCACCACCCTGCAGGACCTCATCGGTGATGGCGTGCGGTCGATCGACATCGACCTGGCCGCCGTCACGTATGTAAGCTCCGCCGCCACCGAGGTGCTCGCGCGCTGGCAGGAGGAACTGGCCATCCTCCGGGGCGACGTGCGTCTCGTGTCGGTGACACCGGAACTGCGCGACGCGTTTGCGGTCGCCGGCTGGGATTCGCCGCTCGACCCTGGGGCGGTCATGGCTCGCCGGTCCGGTGAGCTCCGCAAGTCGTCGTGGCACTCGCGCGAGAGCCTCGCTGCGAGTGGCCTGTACGAGATGTCCGCCTGCAGTCCCCCCGGTTCGCTGGCCTGTCGGCTCATCGGTGATCCCGGCCGCGTGATGGAGGCCCCCCTCGGACCCGCCGACTGTACTAGCGTGAGCCTGACGGCCGGCGCATTCGGCCTCGGTGTCGGCGCCATCGGCGCGAACTACGCGGAGTGCCACGAACGGTTCGGCGAGCTTGTCGCCGTCGCGGGGTGCGTGGCGCACTTCCCCACCGACGGGGCGCGGAAGCCCGACTATGTCGTGAGCGGGAGCACGCATGCGCCGCAGGCGGTGCTGGCCTCGGGCATCGTCTGCGATGGCGGGTTCTCCCAATTGATACGCTTCAGCACCCGGCCAGAGGCGCAGGCAGTGCCACTTTCGGAGCTCGCCGCCATCTGTCTCGACACGGCGGGCGGACGAACTGCCGGCATCGTGATCATCGCCGAGACCGCCGGGCTCTGCGGCGCGCGGCTCAGGCGGTCTCCGGCGCTCGGAGATGCGCCGGTGCAGTTCGAGGTACCCGGGGTGCGTCACTGGCTCTCGTTCGCACCCGAGCGCATCGGTGCCATGACCACGACGCTGGTTGCCGGTGTGGTGGCCCGCGCGCCCACCGGCCCGCTGGCGGCGCATCTTCGCCGGCTCGACCCGGTGGGAAGGATCTTCGGCCACCTGCACGCCGCGGTCTTCTCCTATCGCCCCATCCCTCAGCGCACCGTGGAACTCACCGGCCTGCTCCGCAGCCTCTTCGCCGATCACCGGCTCGAAGACGTCCTCCACCTCGTGTGGGATGATCGCGGCACGGACGCCGTGCCCGAGAGCAGCTTCGTCCGCGGTGTCGGCTGGATCGCGCCCATCACCCAGGTCGCCTGAGCGCGTGCCGTGAACCTGTTCATCGGCGCGGTCACCATCGGCCTCATCCTCGCACCGCTGGCGCTGGGCGTGCTCATCACCTTTCGCCTGTTTCGCATGCTCGACCTCACCGCCGATGGATCGTTCGGTCTGGGCGCTGCCGTCGTCGCGGCGCTCCTGGTGCGGGGCATGCCCCCCGTTCCGGCCACCATCATCGGTGCCGCCACCGGCGTCGTCGCGGGGTCGATCACCGGGATCCTGCAGACCCGCTTCCAGGTCAGTCCGCTGCTCGCCGGTGTCCTCACCAGCACCGCGCTCTACTCCGTCTGCCTGTTCGTCATGGGCGGCGGCAATCTTTCGCTCAGCTCGGCGGACAGCATCCTCAACCAGGCCGAACGGCTCGGTCAGCGCCTGCTCGGCCTGCCGGCCAGCCTTACCCTCGGCGGCACTACGGTGAGCGGCGCGAGCCTCGCCAGCCTCGTGGTCATGAGCCTGCTTGCCATCGCGCTTGCCATCGGCCTGGTGGCCTTCCTGCGCACCGATCTCGGGCTCGCCATGCGCGCCGCGGGAAACAACCCCGAGATGGCGCGTGCGTCCGGCATCAACGTGGACGCGATGGTTCTCCTCGGACTCGGCCTGTCCAACGGATTGATCGCGCTTGCGGGCGTCACCTTCGCCCAGTTCCAGGGCTTCGCGAGCATCCAGATGGGCCTGGGAACGGCGGTCATGGGCGTGGCGACGCTCATGATCGGGGAAGTACTGACCGGCAGGCGCACCGTCGGGCGCTGGATCGCCGGGGCCGTCGTCGGGGCGGTGATCTTCCGGCTGGTCGTGGCAGCTGCGATCAGGGCCGGTCTCGACCCGAACGCGCTCAAGCTCGCCAGCGCGGTAATCGTGCTCGCGGTGCTGGTCGTTCCCGTCGTCATCCGCCGCGCGCGGGCCTGGCGTCCCTCACCGGGTGCGCGCAGCCGTGTCTGATATCGCCCTCCGGCTGGAAGCCGTCTCGCACACCTTTCATGCGGGAACCCCGAACGAAGTCCGCGCCCTCGACGCCGTGGATCTCGAGCTCGATCGCGGATCCTTCGTGGTCGTGCTCGGCGGTAACGGCTCGGGCAAGTCGAGCCTGCTGGGCGCGATCGCCGGCAGCCTCGAGATCTCCTCCGGCAGGGTGCTGATCGATGGCCGCGACGTCACCCGGTGGCCGGCGGAGCGACGCGCCCGCAGCATTGGCCGGGTCTTTCAGGACCCTTTCATGGGTACGGCGCCCGAGCTGACCGTCGCGGAGAACCTCACGGTGGCGGCGCGGCGCGGCAGCGCGAGGTGGCTCCGGCGGGCGCTCGATCCCGGGCGGCGCGCCGTCATTCGCGATCGCGTCGCCCGGCTCGGCATGCGGCTCGAGGATCGGCTCGACACGCCGATTGCCGGGCTCTCCGGCGGCCAGCGCCAGGCGCTGACGGTGCTGATGGCCACGATGGTGCGCCCATCGCTGCTGCTGCTCGACGAGCACACCGCCGCCCTCGACACGCGGAGCGCCGACGTGGTCAGCCGTTTGACGCGGGAGACGGTGGCCGAGAGCGGCCTCACTACTCTCATGGTCACTCACTCGATGACGCAGGCGGTGCAGTTCGGCGATCGGGTGCTGGTCATGCACCGCGGCCGCGTGGCATACGACCTCACGGATGTCCGGCGGCGGCTCGCGGAAGGCGACCTGCTGCGGCTCTTCGATCAGTTGCGCTGGGACGACCGCCTCGATGAGGCTACGGCCGCCATGCTCGGACGGGCGTATGTCTAGGCCCCCGCGGCCCGTCGGGCGCTGACCGATGGATCCCGCAACGGAGGTACGCGAGGCGCTGGCTGACGCGCTGCGCGACCGGTATGTCCTGGAACGCGAACTCGCCCGCGGCGGGATGGCGACCGTGTGGCTCGCCCGCGAGGCGGGGCAGGGGGCCCCCGTGGCGATCAAGGTCATGCATCCCACCCTCGCGGATGCGCTTGGCGGCGAGCGCTTTCGCCGCGAGATCCGGCTGGCAAGGACGATGAGCCATCCGCTCATCGTGCCCCTCATCGACTCCGGAGTGGTCGGCGAGATGATGTACTACATCATGCCCTACATGGAGGGCGAGTCCCTGTATGCGCAGCTGCAGCGCGAACGGCGCCTGCCGCTCGCGACGGCGCTCCTGGTCACCCGCGACGTGGCATCGGCGCTCGGCTATGCCCACTCCCGCGGCGTGCTGCACCGCGACGTCAAGCCCGAGAACATTCTGCTGGCGGGGGGGCGCGCGCTCGTGGCCGACTTCGGGCTCGCCCGGGCCATCGGTGCCGCCGATTCACAGCGCCTCACCGCCACCGGCATCATCGTTGGCAGCGCGTACTACCTGAGCCCGGAGCAGATCCGCGAGGACCGACACCTCGACCAGCGGGTGGACATCTACGGACTCGGGTGCGTGCTGCACGAAATGCTGACCGGGGCCCCGCCCTACGTCGGGCGCAGCCTCACCGAGGTCGTCATCCGGGTACTGCAGGCCCCCATCCCGTCGGTGCGGCGCGTCGATCCCTCCATCCCGGAAGCGGTCGACGACGCCATTGCTCGCGCGCTGGCGCGCACCCCTGCCGAGCGCTTTCCCACCATGGAAGCGTTCGCGGACGCATTGCCGGCTACCTGAGTCAGTTCGGCAGGCTTCGGAGGAATCTCAGCACGGCGGGCGACCACGATGCCCGGCTGGTCCGCGTGCGTCATGTGGCCCGCCGAATCCACCGCGACCAGCGTTCCACGTGGGAGTGCGCTCATCACTCCGGGGCTTTCGCTGAATGGAGCCACCGGGTCCTGTCGACCCCAGATCACCAGGACGGGGCGCGGATTCGCGCCGACCCGGCGCAGTTGCGCCATCTGGTCCGGCGCCACCGCGATCGCCGCGCGGGTGCGCCGCCACGCTTCGCGCGTTCCCTTGAACTGTTGCTGCACCCGGTACCGGGCCACCCAGTCCGGATGACGCTCGGGGTACAGGAAGTCGTAGAGCTGTCCCTCCGCCATGTCGTCGGTGCCGCCGCGAAACACCATGTGGTAATCCCACGCCAGCGCCGAGCGTTCCCGCGGTGGCAGCGGCCGCCGGTTGTTGAACACCGGGTCCAGGTACACCAGCGCGCGCACGCGCTCGGGATAGCGGTCGGCAAAGCTCGTCGCCATGGCGGCGCCGTAGGAGACGCTGGCGAGCGTCACCGGGGCCGTGATGCCGAGCGAGTCGAGCAGCCCCGCCATCTGCCGCACGAACAAGTCCTGGTCGTACACCGTGTCCACCCGGTCCGACCATCCGCGGCCGTAGTAGTCGAACCGGACCACGCGGACCCCCGAGTCGGCCAGCTGCTGGAAGAGCGGATCAGAGATGAACCCCGGCACCGAGAAGGCCGAGGCGAAGAGCACGACCCGGCCCGAGTCCGGTCCCGCAACTTCGTAGTGCGTGATGCCGTCGCTCAGGTGCACGAAGCGGCCGGGTGCGTTGGCGCGAGCGGCGTCATCCAGCGTGCGTCGCTCCGGATCCTTGATCCGGTACGCGACGAAAACCGCCGCGCCAAGGATGACGATGAACCCGAGTATCCATCGCAGGGAGCGCATTATCATGGGTGGTAATGTATCGCCCTGACAAAGTGTAGATTCTCCCAGTCGGGGCGGTTTCGCTGCCCCCTCAGGATTCCTTCACCAACCTGGTTCGGAGATCGCCAATGCTAGCCCGCCGCCTCGTTCCCCTCGCGTACACCGCCCTGGCTCTCGCCCTGGTTGCCACGAATGCCTCGGCCCAGGACGACAAGAAGGACGACAAGCTCGAGGACCGCGCCAAGTCGGCCGCGCACGTCCTCGCCAACCTGGTTTCCGACCCCAAGAACGCGCCGCCCAGCAAGCTCCTGCGCAGTGCGGTCTGCATGGCCATCATACCGAGCGTGAAGACGGGGGCCGTCGTGGTGGGCGGTCAGGTAGGGTACGGCCTTGCCTCCTGCCGCGTCGGCGCGGAGTGGAGCTATCCCACCTATATCTCGCTCAAGGCGGGCTCGGTCGGCTTCCAGATCGGCGGTTCGGCCACCGACGTAGCGCTCATCTTCACCCATGATGACGCGCCGCAGCTTATTGCCCAGAACAACTTTGAGATCGGTGGCCAGGCCTCCGTCGCGGCTGGCCCGGTCGGCAGCACCATCGGTGCCAACACCGACTTCAAGAAGGGCTCGGCGATCTACTCTTATTCCACCAAGGGAGCTGGTCTCTTCGCGGGTGTCTCCCTCGCCGGCAGCGACGTCCATGTGGACAACAAGGGCAACCGCACCGCCTATCCCGAAGGGTCCGTGCCGGTCGACTCCGACAAGTCGCCCGTTGTCGCAACGCTGCTCAAGACCCCGGCGGATGCCAAGACGCCCGCCATCGTGAAGCCGTTCACCGACGCGCTGCAGAAGCGCATCGGGGGCACCCGCTGAGCGTAGTTCCCGGCTTCACCCGGGTGGAAATGGCGTCGGGAATCAAGCGACCGACCGTCCTCTGGGTCCTCGGCTTCGTCGCGCTGCTCGCGGCGCTGGCGCTCGCCATCTGGCTGTTCGATCCGCCCCAGCGGCGCATTCGCCTGGCCGCTGGTCCCGCCGAGAGCGCCGAGTATCACTTCGCCGAGCGCTACAGCGCCATCCTCAAGCGCGAGGGCGTCAAGCTCGAGCTGGTCGCCAACCCTCGGCGCCCTCGAGAGCCTCGCGCGGCTGCAGGACCCGAAGGGCGGCGTCGATGCCGCCCTGATCGAGGGCGGCAGCACCACGGCCGAGAAGTCGCCCGACCTCGTGTCGCTCGGCACGCTGTACTACCGTCCCGTCTGGGTCTTCTATCGCGGCGACCGGATGCCGCACGCCGGGCCAGCCCTGGCCCCACACGCTTGCGCCTCGCGCTGGGTCCCGAGGGCGGCAACCCCGCCAGCCTCACGTCGCCGCCTCCTCATCGAGACCGGTGCCGACTTCGACTCAGGTGAGCTTGCGCCTGCTCGGTCGCGAGGAGGCGGCCGATTCCATTCTCGCCGGCACCATCGACATCGCCGCCATCGTGGCGCCCTGGGAATCTCCCACCATCCAGCGGCTGCTGCGCGACGACAGCCTGCACCTCACCGGGTTCGAGCGCGCCGAGGCACGCGTCGCGCTGCATCCGGAACTCACCCGCCTGACGCTCCCCGAGGGCGTGGTCGACCTCGCGCGCAACATCCCGGCGCACGACGTGCCGCTCGTCGCCTCCAAGATGAGCCTGGCCGCGCACCGCTCCCTCCATCCCGCCCTCCAGTACCTCCTGCTCGATGCGATGTGCGAGGTGCACGGCGGGCCCGGCGTCTTCGAGCGCGCCGGCCAGTTTCCTGCCGCCGAGGCCGGTGACCTGCCGCTCAGCAAGGCCACCGTCTCCGTACCACAAGTCCGGCACCCCGTTCCTGCAGCGGCACCTGCCGTTCTGGGTCGCCGCGATCCTCACCCAGGTCGGCCTGCTCCTCATCCCCATCATCGGCATCGCCTATCCCGTGCTGCAGGGCGCGCCCGCCCTCTACGCCACGCTGATGCAGCATCGCGTGAGCCGGGTGTACGGTTACCTCAAGTCGGTTGAGGCCGAGATGGCGGAGGGTTCCGTGAAGGACCCGCTGGCCGTGATCGCGAAGCTCGACGCGCTCGATGCGCGCGCGCAAAAGCTGCACACCACCGCCGCCTACATGTCGATGGTCTACACCCTGCGGGCCCACATCCAGCTCATTCGCGATCGCCTGGTGCGCAGCGCCGCTGCCGGCGGAGACGGAGGCAGTCATGCATCGTGAACGTCACCGCAGCGAGCACATCGGCTGGCTCCGCGCCGCCGTCCTCGGCGCCAACGACGGGCTCATCTCCACCAGCAGCCTCGTCGTCGGCGTGGCATCGGCCGAGCCCACCCGCGCCGCCGTCCTGCTGGCGGCGGTCGCCGGTCTCGCCGCCGGTGCCCTCTCCATGGCGGCCGGTGAATACGTCTCCGTCAGCTCGCAGTCCGACACCGAGGAAGCCGACCTCGCCCGCGAGCGCGGCGAGCTCGCCGCCTCGCCCGAGGCGGAAAAGGCCGAGCTGGCCGGGATCTATGTGAAGCGGGGGCTGACGCCGGAACTGGCGGGGCAGGTGGCGGACCAGCTCATGGCTGGCGATGCCCTCGCCGCCCACGCGCGCGACGAGCTCGGCATCAACGAGATGACCCGCGCCCGGCCGATCCAGGCGGCCCTCGCGTCGGCGGCTTCGTTTGCGCGTAGGGGCCGCGCCCCCGGTCGTGCTCGCGGCGCTGCTGCCGGAGCGGCTCCTGACACCGGGACATCGTCGGCGGTCACCATCGTGCTGCTGCTCGTGCTCGGCGGCGTGGCGGCGCAGGTCGGTGGCGCGCCCGTTGGGAAGGGCGCGCTTCGGGTCGCATTCTGGGGTGCGGTCGCGATGGGCTGCACCGCGCTGGTGGGGCGGCTCTTCGGTGCCGTCGTCTAGCGCTGCTCAATCTTGGCGGGCGCCTCGCCGGTCCGGAGAAACTCGGCGAATTCGACTGGCAATCCCACCCTCACCACCTCGCGCGCGGCCAGCTCGACATCGTAGTCCACCCGGATGAAGCTGACCGGACACCCGTCGCATCCGCATCGAGCAGCACGTAACCAGCCCGCGGATCCCCGTCCTTCGGCCGGCCGACGCTGCCCGTGTTTGTCGTCGATCGGCACCCGGTGCACCGTCAGCAGCATCTCACTCGGGGCGAGCGCGAGCATCGAGTAAAGGACGCCGGGCGCCAGCGCCATCAGTTCGTCGGTCGTCACTTCGCGCGCATCCTCGTCCACCACCACCGCAGCCGGCCGTTGAGCACGTGGATCGTCACCACCCCCTCCGCTCGATGCTCCCTGACCAGTCCCCCCTCCTCGAACACGAACTGGATGATCGTCACCGGGCCGTGCCGCACCACCGCGATCTGCCGGTGGCCCGATACCGATGCGTGAGGCTCCGCCCCGAGTTCCGACTGCCGCTGCAGCGAGGTCCACCACCTGCACCGGCGCGGCGAGCCGGTCCTCGGGATGTGGTCGAAGCCGTTCCATGAGACGTCTCCGCTGGTGAGATTACATCTATATATATGATTGATATTCACGACTTCCTGGGCTCACTCAATTTCACCGCTCACGCGGTCGCACCCCTAACTTCTAACCTCCCATGACCCCCATCCCAAGCTTTCTTACCCCGGCCCAGTTTCTCGATCACTGGCAGGGACATCGCCGGCTCACCCGCCGGTTCATCCTGGCCTTTCCCGAGAAGGAGCTCTTCTCCTTCTCCGTGGGAGGCATGCGCCCGTTCGCCGAGCTTGCCACCGAGATGTTCAAGATGGCACTTCCGACGGTGGAGGGCGTCAGTTCGGACACCTGGAACTACGAAAAGTCACCCATGCCGAAGACCCGCGAGGAGCTCCTCCAGCACTGGGATCACACGACCGCCGAGCTTGACCGCCTGTTCCCGCTGATCCCGCCGGATCGCTTCCAGGCCACCATGAAGGCATTCGGGCAGTGGGATAGTACCGGGTATGGGCTTCTGCTCTACGCGATCGACAATGAAATTCATCATCGTGCCCAGGCCTCGGTGTACCTTCGCGCGCTCGGTATCGAGCCGCCGTTCTTCCCCGACCGGAGCTGAACCATGTGCCGTAACATCAAGACACTCTTCAACTTCGAGCCGCCCGTCACCGACGACGAGATCCGCGCCTCCGCCATCCAGTTCGTCCGCAAGCTGAGCGGCTTCACCAAGCCATCGAAGGCGAATGAAGCCGCCTTTGACCTGGCTGTGGACGAGACCACCGCGGCCGCGCGGAAGCTGCTGCAATCGCTCGTCACCAATGCCCCGCCGCGTGACCGCGAGGTCGAGGCGGCCCGCTTGCGCCAGCGCTCCCTCGAGCGCTTCGGCAAGGCACCCAACGCCATTCGGCCCAGTGGAGCTCGTCGCTGATGGACTACTATCTCCTCGTACTGCGCCTGCTGCACATCGTGTTCGGCGCGATCTGGGTCGGGTTTGCCCTGTTTGTGCCGTTCATCCTCATGCCGGCATTGTTTGAGGCCGGCCCCAGCGCCGGCCCCGTCATGGCCATCCTTCAGCGGCGCGGACTCCCGAAGATCATGGCGGCGGTCGCCGGCACCAGCATCCTCGCTGGTATCCTGCTGCTGTGGCGGGTCTCGGGTGGCTTCAAGCCCGAGTTCATGGGCTCGCACATGGGCATTGCGCTGAGCATCGGTGCCCTCGCTGCGCTCGTGGCCTACGCCGTTGGCCTCATCGTGGTGCGTCCCGCCATGACCCGCGCGGGAGCGATGAGCCAGGAGCTGGCATCGGTCACCTCGGACACTGAACGCGCCGTCCGCATGGCAGCCATTGTGGAGCTCCGGGCCCGTGCTGCAGTCGGCGGCAAGGTCGTGGCGTACCTCCTTCTCCTGGCCGTCGCCGCAATGGCCGTGGCCCGCTACCTGTAGGCATCGGAACAACGCCCCTCCCCGACGGTGGGGCTCGCCGCCGGCTGACGCCGGAGCGTTCCGGGCTGATCCGCTAGTCGACCAGCGCCGTGAGCGTGGCCATGTCAGCCATGCCCACGTGCCGCCGCAGCTCGGCCCCTTTCCGGAACGATATGATCGTTGGGATGCCGCGGATCCCGAAGCGTGCGGCGGTCTGCGGATTGGCGTCGGTGTCGAGCTGACATACCAGCACTTCTCCGGCGCGGCGGGATGCAAACGCCGCCAGGGTCGGCGCCATCGCCTTGCAGGGTCCGCACCAGTCGGCATGGAAGTCCACCAGTACCGGAACGCCGGCGCCATTCACGATCCGCTGGAAGTCTGCATCGGTCACGGCCTGCGGGCGGTCGACCGGCAACGACTTGCCGCACCGGGCGCATTTTGGACCATCGGCAACGCGCGACAGGTCGATGCGATTGATCGTGCTGCACGACTGGCACCGCACGAGCGCCGGTTTGTTGACCGTCTGCATGATGATCAGCGCCGCCTCATCTCCCGGACCTATCGTGGCCTGACCAGCTTCACGTTCTTGGGCTGGGTGAAACGGTCATTGTGGTGTGAGTTGACCTGCGTCACCCAGTCCTTGGTGCACAGCATCAGGAACTCGTACTGTTCCGCCCGGGCGTAGACCGTGATCACTCCCTTGGAGTAGATCGCCGCCTCGACCAGGGTGCCCGGCGGAGCCACGCACACCACCCCTTCCTCCTCCGTCCCGCCATGTGGCGCATTCCCGGCGACCGCCAGCACCCCCGAGATCACGTCCACCGATCCCTTCACGTCGAGGTTCCGGGTGAGGTGGGAAAGCTGGGGCCCCACCAGCTTCTGCAGCTCCGACTTCACTGCCGGCTCCCGCAGCAGCGCGTCGGTGTCGTCCGACCCGGCATACTTGGCCAGGAACGCCCTGGCCGTGGCCTCACTGTTCTGGGCCACGGCCAGGTCGACGAACCCCGTTGCCGCGACGAGCAGAAGTGCTGTCACCCTCGCGGCGGGTCGATGGGCGTGCATCGCTGCCTCCTCGCATTGGGGAAGACCATCCTCTTATTCCCATTGCGCGCGATCGGCACGCCGACCGTCAGCGTCAGGGCACGGCCGCCAGGGCGTAGGGCCTGGCTAATACGGGAGAATTCACGATGAAGCACTGTTCACCGGGGGCCTCTTCAAGCCTTCCCCTCCCCGGTCGGAATGCCACGGTACGGGTGTTCGTGGAAGATGTGGATGCGCACGGCAGCTGGCCGTGGCCCTGGTGTTCTCGGGCCACGGCCAGGTCGTGAGTTCGCCGGCGCGGGTGAGAAAATGCTTTCAGCCGCGCGGCCGGCCGGC
Source organism: uncultured Gemmatimonadales bacterium (assembly GCA_963822925.1). GTDB lineage: Bacteria > Gemmatimonadota > Gemmatimonadetes > Gemmatimonadales > GWC2-71-9 > JAGGAG01. Next base: position 216,069 of record CAWGJN010000018.1, on the reverse strand, counting down.
GCTAGAGCACGGTGGCCAGCGCGTAGGGCTCCACGGTAAGCCGGTTGTCCACCTCCGTTACCCCCTGCGCGTTCAGCGCGGCACGCTCGGCATCGCGCTTCTCCACGAACGAGCGGACCGCCCCGGTCAGCGTCGCCTTGTGCTCCACGATCTCCACGTTGATGTGCGCCGCGTCGAACGCCACCCCCCGCTGCAGCGCCGCCGTGATCTTCATCTTCACGTCGGTCGCCGTCGGACGCGGCTTGACCGTCACCAGGTTCGTTACGCCCCGGACGCCCTGCAGCACCCGGATGGCGCGCTCCGCCTCCTCCTTCTGGTAGTACCAGTCCACCTGCCCGGTGAGCTTGACCCACCCCGCCTCCACCACCGGCTGGATGCAGTCGTCAGGCACCGATGTATGCCAGGTGAGCGCATGCAACGCCGCACGCGCGATCTCCGGATCCGGCCGCGCCGACACCGATGGCAACCGCACCGCGATGTCGTTTGCCACCGCCTGCACCCCATGGATGTGGCTGACGAGCGTTTCAGCCGTCACCTTGTCGCTATAGCTCCTCGTGTAGCCGCCGAGCGTCACGACGCCTCCCCGGACGGCGACCGCGATGTCGTCTTCCTGCAGGCGCGGATCCCACTTCAGCTCCTGGGTGACGTCGAGCTGGATTTCCTTGTCAGTGCGCATGGTACCCTCCTCTGTTCGCCCGGCCCGGGCCGGGACCGGTGCACCACGGGTGCACGGCTCCAATCTGGCACACCGGGCGTGAAACGATGGTGAATCTGAATTTCACCGCGCTTTCATCGCGCCGGGGCGATACATGAAGGCATCCGTACAGTTCTTCCACGGGTCGGGCGGAGGTGGATCGTGACTCGCGAGGCGGCGGCGCGCCCTGAGGTGGTCTTCAAGGCCCGCGGGCTCAGCAAGGTCTATCGCATGGGCGAGGTCGAGGTGCACGCCCTCCGCGATGTGAACCTGGAGCTGGCTCGCGGCGAGTTCGTGGTGATCCTCGGACCCTCCGGCAGCGGAAAGTCGACGCTCCTCAATATCCTCGGCGGACTTGACGTGCCCACCAGCGGCACGGTGCGCTTCATGGACCACGACCTGACGGTCGACGATGACTCGGAACGCACCCGCTTCCGTCGCGAGCATGTCGGCTTTGTCTTCCAGTTCTACAACCTCATCGCCAGCCTGACGGCCCTCGAGAACGTGGCCCTCGTCACCGAGATCGCGGAGAGCCCGATGCCGCCCGAACAGGCGCTGGCACTCGTCGGCCTCACGGACCGCATGGATCACTTCCCGGCCCAGCTCTCGGGCGGCGAACAGCAGCGCGTCGCCATCGCGCGGGCCGTTGCCAAGCGTCCCGACGTGCTGCTCTGCGACGAGCCCACCGGCGCGCTCGACTATGAGACCGGCGTGCTCGTCCTGGAGGTGCTGGCGCAGGTCAACCGCGACCTCGGCACCACCATCGCCGTCATCACCCACAACGCTGCCATCGCCGCCATGGGCGACCGCGTCATTCGCATGCGCAGCGGCCGCATCGCCGAGGAAACCCGCAATCCTGTCCGCGCCAGCCCGCGCGAGCTGTCCTGGTAGCATGAGCGCCCTGTCGCGGAAGCTGCTGCGCGATCTCCGCCGCCTCGCCGGTCAGATGGTCTCGATCGCGGCCGTGGCGGCTTGTGGCATCGCGGCGATGGTCTCGCTGCGCGGCAACTACGACTCCCTGCTGCGCTCCCGCGACGAGTACTTCGACCGCCAGCGGTTTGCCGATGTCTTCGTCCGGCTGCGCCGCGCGCCCGACGCCGTCGCGCGCGCGGTCGCCGCGCTCCCCGGCGTCGCCGCGGTGGAGCCGCGCATTGCCGGGTTCGTGCTGCTCGACGTGCACGGATTCCCCGAGCCGGTCAGCGGGGAACTGCTCTCGCTCCCCGCCGATCCCGCCCATGGCGTGAACGCCGTCTACCTGCGGCAGGGACGGTTTCCCGCCCCGGGGCGCGCCGACGAGGTCATGGTCTCCGAGGTCTTCGCCACCGCGCATCGCTTCGTGCCCGGCGACAGCATGGCTGCGATCATCAATGGGCGCTGGCAGGCGCTGCGCATCGTCGGCATCGGGCTCTCGCCGGAGTTCATCTACGAGGTCGGCCCCGGCCAGATCTTCCCCGACAACGAGCGCTTCGGCGTCGTCTGGATGCGGCGCGACGCGCTGGCCCCCGCGCTCGACCTCGAGGGCTCGTTCAACGACCTTGCCATCACGCTCACTCCCGGTGCCTCGGAGCCCGAGACGATCGCAGCGGTCGATCGTCTGCTGGCACCCTGGGGTGGCACCGGCAGCTACGGCCGTGCCGACCAGATGTCGTATTCCTTCCTGCGCGATGAGCTGGTGCAGCACCGCATCACCGGCGACCTGATCGGGTATCTCTTCCTCGGCGTCGCGGCGTTCCTGGTGAATCTGGTGCTTGCCCGGCTCATTGCCGCCCAGCGCGAGCAGATCGGGACCCTCAAGGCTTTCGGCTACGGCAATGTGCCCCTGGCCGCTCACTACCTTCTCATGGGCCTCGCACCGGTGCTCGCCGGCCTGGTGGCCGGGAGCCTGCTCGGCATCTGGCTGGGCCGGCTCTTCACCGATCTCTTCGGTCGCTACTATCACTTTCCCTCGTTGCACTACGTCGCGGCGCCGGGCACGCTGCTGCTGGCCGCCGCGGTCAGTGTCGTCGCCGCGACGGCGGGCGCGCTGCAGGCGCTCCGGTCCGTCATCCGGCTGCCGCCCGCCGAGGCCATGCGGCCCGAGGCACCCGCCCGCTTTCGTCGCGGGCTCCTCGACCGCCTCGGCATCGCGAAGCTGGGGTTCTCCATCCGCATGGCGGCGCGCTACGTCACGCGGCGGCCAGTGAAGAGCGCGCTGTCCATCGCGGGCATCGCGTTCGCCACGGCCCTGCTGGTGCTCGGGCGCTTCTTCACCGACGCGATGACGTTCATGGCCGACGTGGAATTCCGGGTCACCCAGCAGCAGGATGCGATCGTCACCTTCCGCGACGTCATGCCGTCGTCGGCGGTGACCGAGTTGCGCCGGCTCCCCGGCGTCGTCACGGCGGAGCCGTTCCGCGTTGTCGCGGTGGAGTTGCGCCACGGGGCCCGTCGCGTGCGCACGTCGGTGCTTGGCATCGAACCGGGCAGCCACCTGCGTCGCCTGGTGAGCAGCCGGCTCGTCGCCGCGGAACTACCCGCCGGCGGTCTCCTCATCAATCGCCGCCTCGCCGACCGCCTCGCCGTCGAAGCGGGTGACCTGATCGAGGTCCAGCCTCTCGAGGGCGAACGACTTCCCCGCCAGGTGCGGGTTGGCGCGGTGTTCGATGAGCTGATGGGCAATACCGGCTACATGCGGCTCGACGATCTCGGCCGCCTGCTCCGGGAGGGGCATGTCGTTTCCGGCGCCTTTCTCGGCACCGACGGCACCGCCGACGAGGCACTCGCCGCCGCGCTCAAGCAGTTGCCCGCCGTCGCCGGGGTCGGGTTCAAGAAGGGACTGGTTGCGAGCTTCGAGCGAACGCTGGCCGAGAGCATGGGGATCTCGACAATCTTCCTGACCGGGTTCGCCTGCGTCATCGCCATGGCGGTCGTCTACAACGGCCTGCGCATCGCGTTCTCCGAGCGGGCGCGTGAGCTCGCGAGCCTCCGTGTCCTCGGGTTCGATCGCGGGGAAGTCGCGACCATCCTCATCGGTGAGCAGGCGGCCCTCACTGCCGTCGCGCTGCCGGCCGGGTGCCTGCTGGGCTGGTTGCTCTGCGCGGCGACGGCGAAATTGTTCGTCACCGACCTGTTCCGCATCCCGCTGGTGGTGCCCGCGTCGTCCTATCTGCTGGCCGCCGGCGTCATCTTCGCCGCGACGCTCGCGGCGGCCCTGCTGATCCTGCGACGCGTCGATCGCCTCGACCTGGTGGAGGCCCTGAAGACCCGTGAGTAAGCGAAAGATGGGGCGCACCCAATGGCTGCTGCTCGTGGTCGCCGTGGTGCTGGGGACATTCATCCTCTACCGGATGCTGCGGCGCAACCCCGTGCTTGCCGAGACCGTCACGGTCACGCGTGGACCGCTCGAGGTGACCATCGACGAGGAAGGGAAGACGGAGGTGCATGATCGCTACGTCGTGGCCAGTCCCATCACCGGGCGCCTGACGCGCATCCGCCTCCTCGCCGGCGATTCCGTCCGTGAGGGCGCCCAGGTAGCGGAGGTCCGCGCGCAGCCGCTCGACCCGAGGGCCCGGGAGGAGGCGCAGGCGAGGCTGGAGGGATCGATCGATGCGGGGCACGCGGCGGCCGCGACCGTCGCCGCCGCGAAGGCCGCGCTGGTGCAGGCGCGTCGCGACCTCACCCGGAACGAGCACCTGGCCGCGGGGAACGCTGTTTCCACCCAGGTGCTGGAGCAGTCCCGGCTGACGGTGCAGTCACTCGAGGAACAGTTGCGCGCCGCCGAGGCCGGCAACGCACGCGCGGCGCATGAGGTCGAGGCCGCCCGCGCGGCCCTCTCGGCCTCCGACCCCGTCACCGGGGGAAAGCCGATCATCGTGCGGTCACCGGTCGCCGGCCGGGTGTTGCGCGTGCTCCAGCCAAGCGAGCGGGTGGTGCTGGTGGGCACCGGACTTCTCGAGATCGGCAACCCCGCGCATCTCGATGTCGTCGTCGAGATGCTCTCGGAGGACGCCGTCCGCGTGCGAGTCGGTGACACCATGGAGGTCACCGGCTGGGGTGGCGACACCGCGCTGGTGGCTCGCGTCGAGCGTGTCGAACCGACTGGGTTCACCAAGGTGTCTGCCCTCGGAATCGAGGAACAACGGGTCCGCGTCGTGGGCGCGCTGGCCCGGCCGCCCGCCGCGCTTGGCGACGGCTTCCGCGTAGAGACCAACACGCTGCTGTGGCATGGCGACTCGGTTCTGCAGGTGCCCTCGACCGCGCTCTTCCAGCACGAGGGTGCCTGGCAGGTCTTCGTGCTGGAACGTGGACGCGCACGCGTGCGGCCGGTGCAGATCGGCCGGCGGGCCAGCAGCATGACCGGCATCGAGGATGGCTTGGCTGTGGGTGATACGGTTATCCGTCATCCGTCCGACAAGATCCTGGACGGCGTGCGGGTGCGGTCGCTCCGCTGAATCTGGGGATTGGCTTGCGCTTGTCTGGCCGTGAGCCCGGTCCCGGGGGAGTCCCGGCGACTCGTAGTCACTTGCCTCTCTCTTCCCCGCCTGGTGCTTCGAGCTTTCGGGTCAGGTAGTCGATGCACGAGTCGACCGTGGCCAGTTGCCCATACTCCGATTCCGGGACCTGCACGCCCAGCGCCTCGTCCAGCGCGACGACGAAATTGATGAAGTCCATGGAGTCGATGTCCAGCTGCTCCCGGAGGGGAGCCTCCGCGTCGATTTGTGCCGGCTGGGCCTCGGGGACCACCGAGACCAGCGCGTCGAGCACTGCCTGCTTCACCTCGGCTCGAGTCACAGTGCCTCCGGAGACTGGAGGAATCGGTCGATGGCGGCCAGGAACGCGGCGCCGCGATGCCCGTCGGAGGCACGGTGATCCGCCGCGAGCGAGGCGGTCACGACTGGCCGCGGCACCACGACACCGCCCGCCACCCGTGGCCGCTCAACCACTGAACCGAACCCCACGATTGCCGTCTGCGGCGGATAGATCACGCCCAGCACCATCTCCGCGCTCCGTTCGCCCAGGCTCGTCACCGTGATCGTGCTGTCCGCCAGGTCGGAGCTGCGCAGCGCGCCGGTCCGCGCCCGCTGCACGACCTCTCTCAGCTCCTGCATCAGTGCCGGCAGCGATTTCGTGTTGACCTGATGCAGGGTGGGCACCACCAGCCCTCCACCGCGCAGCGACGTGGCCGCGCCGATGTTGATGTCTCCTGCCGGCTGCACCCGCTCGTTCTCCCAGCGCGCGTTGAGCTCGGGATACTCGAGCAGCGCCAGCGCGGTGGCCTTGAGCAGCAGCACGGCCGGCAGCAGGCGCTCCACCGGCGTGAGCTCGGCGTTCCGCTGGGTCAGCCATGCGCTGGCGATGCCGAAGTCGATGCTGGTCGCGAGATAGAAATGCGGGATCTCCCGCTTCGAACGGGCCATCGCGCCCGCGATGGCCCGACGCATTCGTTCCTTGCGATCGCCGGCGGGCGGTGCCGCAGCCACGGCCGTGGCCGCGGCCTCGACATCCTCACGGAGGATCGTCCCCTCCGCACCGGAACCATGGATGCCGGCGAGATCCACGCCCAGCTCCGCCGCGCGGCGGCGGGCCAGCGGCGACACCCTCATCCGGGTCCCTGGCTGCGGCGCTGGCGTCACGGGTGCCATGGGCGGGGCAGGTGCGGCAGGGGCCGGGACCACGGCGGCCTGCGGTGCCGCGGTGGGCTCGCCCTCGGTGCGGATCACGGCGAGCACCGTGCCCACCGGTACCTTCTGCCCCTGGTTCACCACCAGCCGTTCCAGCACGCCGTCCTCGAACACCTCGACGTCGATCGACCCCTTGTCGGTATCCACGGCCGCGATGATGTCGCCCCGGTGAATCTCGTCTCCAGGGTGCTTGTACCACTCGGTGAGCGTGCCGGCGACCATGTCTGCGCCGAGCGACGGCATGCGGAACTCACCCATCGCGCCGGCTCCGAGTGGTCATGGTACCACTCCCGTCGTTGCCTTGAGCACGCCACGCGCCGCGGAGCAGATCCGGTCGGGCTGGGGCAGAGCCGCGTCTTCGAGATGCTTTGGATACGGAATCGGCACCTCGGCGGAGCAGACCCGCGCCACCGGGCCATCGAGATCGAAGAACGCCGACTCGGTGATCCGGCTGCTGATCTCCGCCGCCAGGCTTCCGGTGCGCCACGCCTCGTCCACCACGACGGCACGATGGCAGCGGCGGACGGACTCGAGGATCGTTGCGTCGTCGAGGGGCCGAAGGCTCCGAAGGTCCACTACTTCAGCCTCGATGCCTTCCTTCGCGAGCATTTCCGCCGCCGCGAGGGCCTTGCCCACCGAGCCGCCGTGCGCGATCAGCGTGACGTCGCGCCCGGGCCGGCGGATGGCCGCCCGGAAGAGCGGCAGCACTCCCGGCTCGTCCCCGACCTCCCCCTCCTCGGGGTAGAGCATCGCATGCTCGAAGATGAAGACCGGGTCGGGCTCCTTGAGTGCCGCCGGCAGCATCCACCTGGCATCGTGTGCCGTTGCGGGTGCCACGACGCGGATCCCCGGAATGTGCGCGTACCACCCCTCGAGGCTGTGCGAGTGCTGCGCGGCAACCTGTCGCCCCGCGCCGGTGGCCATGCGCACCACGAGCGGCACGCCGACCTGCCCGCCGGACATGTGATGCAGCGTCGCGGCCGTGTTCACGATCTGGTCGAGCGCGAGCAGGCTGAAGTTGACGGTCATGATCTCCACGATCGGCCGCAGGCCGCCCACCGCTGCCCCGATGCCCGCACCGACGAACGCCGACTCCGAGAGCGGCGTGTCACGCACCCGCTCCGGGCCGAACTGCTCCAGCAGGCCCTTGCTCACGGCGTATGCGCCGCCGTACCGGCCCACGTCCTCGCCCATGAGGATCACGCGCGGGTCCGTCGCCAGCGCCTCCCTGATCGCCGTGCGCATCGCCTCCCGGTAGGTCATGCGCATGCTGGCTCTCCCGCGTAGACGTCCCGCAGCAGGTCCGCCACCGGTTCCCACTCGCCCCCCTCAGCGAACGCAACCGCCCGGTTGGTCGCCTCCTGCGCGTCCCGGTCGAGCGCATCCATCTCGGCGCCGGTCAGCGTGCCGTCCTTTTCCATCTGGGCCCGGAAGAGCGGGATTGGGTCGCGTTGCTTCCACTGCTCGACCTCGTCCCTGGAGCGGTAGAGCTCCGGGTCGTACATCGAGTGCGCCCGGAACCGGTAGGTACGGCACTCGAGCAGGAACGGCGCGCCGCTGCTCCGCACTTGATCCACCGCGGCCCGCGCCGCCGCCGCGGTGGCGACCACGTCCATGCCATCCACCGCGGCCGATGGAATCCGGTACGCCGCTCCCTTGAGGCTGATGTCCGTTTCGGCCTGGTGGCGCGCCAGGGCGGTGCCCATGGCGTAGTAGTTGTTCTCGCAGATGAAGAGCACTGGGAGTTGCCACAGCGAGGCGAGGTTGAGCGACTCGTGGAATTCCCCTTCCGCAACGGCGCCGTCACCGAACAGGCAGGCGGTGATGGCGTCGCGGTGCTGCAGCCGGTCGGCCAGCGCGAGACCCACCGCGAGCGGCAGTCCCCCGCCCACAATGGCGTTGCCACCGTAGAACCGGCGGCTCACGTCGAAGATGTGCATCGAGCCGCCCCGTCCGCGGCTCGCGCCGTTCGACTTGCCGAACAGTTCGGCCATGACCGGGCCGGGTGGCACGCCCCGCGCGAGCGCGTGCCCGTGCTCGCGGTACGTGGATACCACGTTGTCCGCTTCCGAGAGCGCGCCGATCGCGGCGACCGACACGGCTTCTTCGCCGATGCTCAGGTGAAGGAAGCCGCGGACCTTGCCGGCGCTGTACAACTCGGCGGCCTTTTCCTCGAACCGCCGGATCAGGAACATCTGGCCGAGCCACGCCCGGGCCGTCGATGCGTCGATCAATGGGCCGGTTCCTCCAGCGTGGACGTGTCGCCCTCTGGCAGGCCGAGTTCCCTGGCCTTGAGCAGCCGGCGCATGATCTTCCCGCTCCGGGTGCGCGGGATCGATGGCAGGAAGCTGATTTCCTTCGGCGCCACCACCGCGCCCAGCCGCGTCCGGGCAAAGCCCAGCAGTTCCCGCCGGAGCACGTCGTCAGGCAGGCGGTCGCCCTTGAGCGACACGAACGCCTTCACCAGCTCCCCCGCCACCGGGTCCGGCTTTCCGATCACCGCGGCCTCGGCCACGGCGGGATGCTCGAGCAGAATGCTCTCCACTTCGAAAGGCCCGATCAGGTGTCCCATCGTCTTGATCACGTCATCGGCGCGGCCCACGAACCAGTAGTACCCGTCGGCATCGCGCCGGGCCAGGTCGCCGGTGAGGTAGTAGCCGCCGGCGAAGCACTTGGCATAGCGCTCCGGCTCGCCCCAGTAGGCACGGAACATCGAAGGCCAGCCTGGGCGGAGCGCGAGTTCGCCCACCGTATCCGGTGCGGTGAGTTCCTCCGCGCTCCCGTCAGCGGTGCGGTGCACGATCGCGGCCTCGATGCCGGGCAGCGGGCACCCCATCGAGCCGGGGCGGACCGCCATCGCGGCGACGTTGGCGATCATGATCCCCCCGGTCTCCGTCTGCCACCAGTTGTCGTGGAAGCAACGGCCGTACACCTCCTGGCTCCACACCACCGCCTCGGGGTTGAGCGGTTCGCCCACGCTGGCCAGGAATCGCAGCGCCGTGAGGTCGTATTCCCGCGCCAGTTCGGGTCCGGCCTTCATCAGCATCCGGATCGCGGTCGGTGCCGTGTACCACACCGTCACGCGCTCGGCGGCCAGCAACTGGTACCATCGCCGCGCATCGAAGTCGGCCTCGTCGAGCAGGCAGGTCACGCCGTTGCTGAGAGGGGCGATGACGCCGTACGAAATGCCGGTGACCCAGCCGGGATCGGCGGTGCACCAGAAGATGTCGCCCGGGCGAAGGTCGAGCGCCACCTTGCCGGTGACGTGGTGCGCCAGGACCGCGGCATGCACGTGCAGCGCGCCCTTGGGCATGCCGGTGGTGCCGCTGGTGAAGTGAATGAGCGCCGGCGTCTCGGGATCGGTGGGCGGAATGGTGAACTTGGGGCTCGCTGCCGCGAGGAGCTGCGACCAGTTGAGCACCGGGGTGCCCGCCGACGGGTCCTCGGCGTCGCCGAGGAGAATGACATGCTCCAGCGCAGGCAGGGCCGCGTGACTGGCGGCAACCTTCCGCTGATAGAGCGTCGCCGTGGTCACCAGCACTCGCGCGCCGCTCTTCTCCATCCGCGTCTTGACGGGTTCCGGCCCGAACGCCGAGAACAGGGGACAGAAGATCGCCCCCACCTTCCACGTGCCGAGCGCGGCAATGTGCAACTCCGGCACGCGGCCGAGCAGGCTCACGACCCGGTCGCCGGGAGCGACGCCCAGCGCGCGGAGGGCGTTGGCGAACCGATTGGAAAGATCCCGCAACTCGGCGTAACTGAAATCACGCCGTGTGCCGTCGCGCCCCAGCCAGCGCAAGGCGATACGGCCCGCTCCGGGGCCGTTCGCGTGCCGGTCTACCGCTTCATGGGCGATGTTGAGCCCGGAGCCGCCCGGCAGTTTATCGAGTTCGCTGCCGGCGGACGCCCAGCTGAAGCCCTGGCGCGCGCTGTCGTGGTCAACTACGCTCGGCGGCACTGTGCCCTAGTCGCGCCCCTTCACCACGAAGGAGACCTTGCAGTTGGCCCGGTAGTTCTTGATCCGGTCGCCGTCCACCTTGGCGCTCAGGCTCTCCACCCACACCGACTTTATGCCGCTGACAGTCTTCGCGGCTTCCTGCACGGCGTTCCGCACTGCGTCGTCGAACCCCTTGTCCGACTGCGCGATGATCTCGATCACCTTGACGACACTCATGGGAACCTCTTGTAGGGGGAACGAAAGGTCGCGCCGGGCACCTGAATCGAGCCTGAGCGTCCCGTGAAGCGGAGTTCATCGACAGCGTTCGGAGTAACCGGTGTCACCGCCCCTTCCTGCTCCCTGTATGCGGACTCGAGTGGAGGCATGCGTTCACCCCGGATTAGCGACTCATCGCCTTGCTCGTGCTCGCGACCGGGGTCGTGAAGCTGCGGCTGGCGCGGCCTTGGCACGCGCGGGCGACCGGAAGCGGAGCACCGCGCCCAGGCCGTCCAGCTTCCCCGCCGCGGAGAGATCGTTGACCACCACGACCTCGATCCGCTGGCGCATCGCGTCCTCGATCACCTCATCGACGATGTCGCGTACCGGCACGGGCTCGCCTTCGCCCCGGCACTCCGCCGCCCCCATCGTCAACCGTCCGCTCGCGGCACAGCGGAACCCCTGACCACTCAGGCCGGCGCGCACCAGTAGCGACCGTACCTGCCCGTTGGCGAGGGCGTGCAATGTGGCTCGCGCACCCGACACTGCCCAGCCGGTGCCCAGCGCCGTTTCGTATTCCTCGACGCGCACGCTTGTCCGGTGCTCCCGCGCCGCGTCACGCGCCGCGAGGCTGACTTCCCGGATCTTCTGCTCCGGAAGTGCGGTTGGGTTGAGGTGAACAGACGAGAGCACCCGCTGCTGCAGGCCGGCGGGAAGGAACCGCGCCTGCTCGCCGGTTACGCGCGCCGGGCCGCCCAGCACGATGCCGAGCCACTGGCCCTTCGCCACCAGTTCGGCCAGCCGGTCCGCCACCGCCGCCGCGTGCCGGTGGCGCTCCTCGCGGATCCGGTTGTGGTAGTCGTGTTCGCCCCATCCGGGTGAATCGGCGCGGTCGCTGTGGAACCTCCCACCGCGTGTCGCAGGGAGTGCCAGGCACGTCAGCTCCTCCACGTCATCCACCGTCACCCGGAAGAACCGGGCATGGGTGCGATCCACGGCGGCAAGCAGGATCGGTGCGAACTCGGGTGCGACCGCTGCCGCTTCCGCGACACGGGGTCGCACGTCCAGCGCCGCCCGGGTGCGCGCGACCCGCGGCAGCGGCATCATCGCAAACAGGTCGAGCGATTCGCACGCGAAGAGCACCATGCCCGGGCTGTGCGGCAGGTGCCGCGAATCGGCCAGGAAGGCCGCGAGCCGCTCCAGGTCGCGGTGCACCGCTTCGCGATCGGTGTGCCCGGAAGGCAGGTCGTGAAATGGGTGCAGGGCGTCGCGCGCCGCGATCCGGTACCGGGTGGCCACCCGGTCCTGGATCTCGAGCCGCACGTAGCAGGTGATTACCGTGGGGTGCGCCGCCTCGAGCGCCGCCAGCTTCGCGAATGCCTCGGGAGCAGGGACCAGCACTTCGGGGGCCGAGCGCTCCATTACAGTGGGAGCCGCCATATGAACCTCCAGGTCAGGCCGGTCGGCGTACCGCTTCACGCCGACTGGCGTAATAGGCTTCGCACTCCCGCTCGCGCCGGCGGACGACGCGTTCTCCACTCAGCGGGCCCACATGGGCAGTGACGACGGTGGCCTGGTGATCTTCATGGGGTCCGTCAGTGTAGATCACCACCCAGTCGTGCGTGCGATCCAAGCGGTGCGCCATCGCCGTGTTCGACAAGAGCGCGGTGTAGTGCCGGTCCCCGTGCCTCGTGTGGAGCACCGGCAGCCACGCGCGGTTCCGGGTTGAACCGGCGCGGTGCGATGCGGGGCAGGTTGAGGGACGTACGCAATGTGGGACGAGCACGGTTACGCCGTGGTGAAGATCGGGTGAGACTCTCACCCAACTTTCACCCGCGGTTCACTCCGTCGCGGCTACGTTCTTCTGGTAGGTTGGCGTGCAGAGCGCTTCCTGAGCAGGAGCCTTGAGCGGCGTTGCGCAGCGGTCATGCAATACGCCCCCGGCGCTTCCGTCTCGTTGTTTACCGTTCACCGTTCACCGCTTCTCCTATCCTCCAACCCGCGCATACGTCCCCATGAGCACCGCGGTGCCGAGCACGTGCCCCGCCATTGCCCGCTCCAGGTCGGCCCGTCGCGCACGCTGGCCCAGCGTGGGCAGCTCGCAATCGAGCGCCGCGAGACGGAAGAAGTAGCGGTGTGTTCCGATCGGCGGGCAGGGGCCATGATACCCGAGGGTATCTGCGTCGGTGAGTGCCTGGCTCGCGGCGTCCGGCGGCGTGCGGTTCCCCGCGCCTTCAGTAAGTTCAACGCGAGCGGCCGGCATGTTGTACAGCAGCCAGTGCACCCACACCCGCTTGGGTGCCGCGGGATCGGGGGCGTCCGGGTCATCGACGATCAGCGCGAACGTCACTGTTCCCGCCGGGGCATCGCTCCAGGAGAGCGGGGGCGAGAGGTCCTTGCCATCGCAGGTGTATCGCTGGGGTATCGCGCCCCCTGCGTGGAACGCGGACGAGCGTATGGTGAACATCGGGCCTCCGTCGTTTGGGCGCGCTACTGGGCCTCCATCTGGCGCAATGCATCCGCCACCCGTGCCAGGCGGGCCTCGGCGTCACTCGCAACCTGGTGCACGGCGGGCGGATACTCCGTCGGGTCTGACGCTACCAGGCGGGTGGGACGCGCGATCCGTACGACGCTTCGCCCTGGTGTTACTTCCTCCACCGTCACGTTGCACGGGAGCATCAGCCCGACCTCGGCCGATGCCGTGAGTGCCTTGTACGCCAGGGGCGGGTTGCACGCCCCCATGATCACATACGGGCGGAAGTCGGCGCCGAGCTTCTCGCGGAATGCCGCCTGCATGTCGATCGTGGTGAGCACGCCGAACCCCTCGGCCTGCAGCGCGGTGCGCGTGCGCTCAACGGCCTGCGCAAACGGTAGCGCCAGGCCAATCTCGTTCTCGGTTTTCGTGGTCATCATCTGTCCCGTTAGAAGCGGAATCCCACGCCGGCGCTCACCGTCAACGGGCGTTCGATAGTGTGGGAGTCATGGTGTTGAACCTGCTCCCTGGCGCATGAAGGGATCTTGAACATTGGGAGAACCGGCGCTCATCGCACCTATGTTTCCGTCGCCCCCAACCCCGAGCATCTCGGTCACCATATGAGTCACCTGTCCGCTGCCCAGCTCGAGTACCTCCACGACCCCGCGCTGAACAAGGGGACCGCGTTCACCGACGGTGAACGCACCCTGCTCGGGCTCCATGGCTTCCTGCCGCCACGCGTCACCACGCAGGAGCAGCAGGTGGCGCGCATCCTCGAGAGCGTCCGCGGCGCGAGTACCGACCTCGACCGGTACATAGCGCTCACCGCGCTGCAGGATCGGAACGAGCACCTGTTCTACCGCACGGTGATGGATCACGTGCCCGAGATGCTGCCTATCCTGTATACGCCCACGGTGGGGGAAGCATGCAAGCGCTTCTCGCACATCTTTCGCCGGCCTCGGGGCTTGTACATCTGCCCCCGCGACCGGGGTCGCATCCGTGTCCTCCTCCGCAACTGGCCCGCGACGGAGGAAGTCGCCGTCATCGTGGTCACGGATGGTGAGCGTATCCTCGGCCTCGGCGATCTCGGCGCCAACGGCATGGGGATCCCCATCGGCAAGCTCTCCCTCTACACCGCGTGTGCGGGCGTCCATCCCGGCCGCACGCTGCCGGTGATGCTCGACGTCGGTACCGAGAACGCCGGGCTCCGCGAGGATCCGCTCTATGTCGGCCTCCCGCAGCGGCGGCTCCGGGGCGTCGAGTATGACGCGCTGGTAGACGAGTTCGTCACTGCGGTCGCCGAGGTGTTTCCGTCGGCGGTGCTGCAGTTCGAGGATTTCGCCACCGACAACGCCATCAACCTGCTGGCGCGCTATCGCGACCGCACCTGCACCTTCAACGACGACATTCAGGGCACGGCCGCCGTGGCGCTCGCCGGTCTCTATGCGTCGACGCGAATCACCGGCCGTCCCTTGCACGAGCAGCGTCTCGTCTTTCTCGGCGCGGGATCGGCCGCGACCGGCATCGCCGACCTCGTGGCCCGTGCCATGGTCGAAGAGGGCCTCGATCCCGGCGAGGCGCGCGCGCGCATTGCGCTGGTCGACTCGCAGGGACTCGTTACCCGCGACCGCGCCAGTCTCGCGGCCCACAAGCGGCCGTACGCCATTGCCGCCGCGCCCCAGGCCGACCTGCTCGGCGCGGTCGATGCCCTCCGGCCGACCACGCTCGTCGGCGTCTCGGCGGTGCCGAACACCTTCACCGAGCCTGTGCTCCGGTCCATGGCCGCCACTAACGACCGGCCCGTCATCTTCGCGCTGTCGAATCCAACCAGCCGGGCCGAGTGCACCGCCGAGGAGGCGTATCGCTGGACCGATGGCCGCGCGATCTTCGCATCCGGAAGCCCGTTCGCGCCGGTGACGCTCGACGGCCGGACCTGGGTGCCGCGCCAGGGAAACAATGCCTACATCTTCCCCGGCTTGGGGCTGGGCGTGACGCTCGTTCATTCACGCCGGGTCACCGAGTCGATGTTCGCCGCCGCCGCTCGCCGGCTGGCCGAACTCGCCACCGACGCCGACCTCGCGCAGGGCTCACTCTATCCGCCGCTCGATCGCATCATGGAGGTCTCGGCGGAGGTGGCGGTAGCGGTCGCCGAGGTGGCGTACGGCGAGGGTCTCGCCGCCCTGCCGCGCCCGGACGACCTCCCGGCCTTCGTGCGCGCCAATCGCTATGTCCCGCGGTACCCGCTCTATGCGTAGGCAATGATCCGTTCATCCTAGGTTCATGTGCCTCGGCTATCCTCCGGTCAGGAATGGAGGAGCTGCATGCCCCGCAAGAAGCACCTGCCCGTCGACCAGGAACGACTGACACTCCTCCGCTCGGCCCGCGTTGAGCCGGTGCCGGGCCGGTGCGTCCAGTGTGGCCTCTGTTCCTGGAACTGCCCGACCGGCGTGGACGTCCGCGGGTATGCCCGCCGGGGTATGCGGGTCGACGATCCCCGCTGCATCAAGTGCGGAACCTGCATAGCCCGGTGCCCGCGGGCCGTGCTTCACTTCGGCCCAATTGCCGGGCGGTTCGCATGAGGCACCACGTGCTTGTTGGGTCGGGTATTGCCGCGCTGTCGGCGGCCGAGGCGATCCGCGGCGTCGATGCCAGGGCCCGGATCACGCTGGTGAGCGATGAGCCGGGTCCTTTCTACTCCCGCCCCGGCCTGGCGTACCTGCTCACCGGGGCCGTCCCCGAGCGGCAGCTGTCCATCCGTTCCAAAGCCGACGTGTCCGCGCTGCGCATCGAGCGCATCAACGCGCGAGTCCAGCAGGTGTTGCCGGCGCGGCATGAACTGCGCCTCACCGACGGCCGGATGCTCGGCTACGATCGGCTGCTCATCGCCACCGGTGCCAGCTCCATCGCGCCGGCGTTTCCCGGTGCCGACCTGGATGGCGTCGTCGCACTCGACGGAGTGGACGACGCTCGCGACTTCGTGGGCCGCGCGAAGAAGGCGCAAACCGCGGTGGTCGTCGGGGGTGGCAGTACGGCAATCGAGCTGGCCGAGGGGCTCCGGGCACGCGGGGCGGAAACGCACTACTTCCTGCGCGGCGACCGCTACTGGGCCCGCGTGCTCGATGAGGAGGAATCTGCGCTGGTCGAGGCGGGCCTCGCCCGGACTCGCGTCATCGTGCATCGGCGCACCGAGATCGTGCGCGCGCTGGGACGCAACGGCAGGGTGGTGGCCGTGGAAACCAATCATGGCGACACGCTCAAGTGTCAGCTCATTGCCGTCGCCATCGGCGTCCGGCCGCGGGTGACGCTCGCGCGCGAGGCCGGACTCGAGGTTGATCGCGGCGTCGTGGTGAACGAACGCATGGAAACGAGCGCCGTCGACGTGTTCGCGGCCGGTGACGTGGCCCAGGTGTTCGATCCGGTCCTGGGCCGGGCGGTCCTCGATACCCTCTGGTCGGCCGCCATGGAGCAGGGCAGGGCGGCCGGGCTCAACATGGCCGGGATGCCGACCGTGTTCCACCGGCACGTGGCGATCAACGTCACCCAGTTGGCCGACATCGTCATCACGGTCATCGGTGACGTCGGCGGTATCGACGATCCCGACCTGGTCACCATTACCCGGGGCCAAAGTGAGGCCTGGGCCGGCGCCGGCACCGGAATCAGCGTGGTCCGGCACGACACCTCCGACCGGATCCGCATCCATCTCGATGGCCGGACCATCCTTGGCGCGGTGATCCTGGGCGACCAGGCGCTGTCGCTGCCGCTCACCCGACTCATCGCCGAGCGGGTGGATATCACCCCGATCCGGGATGCGCTCATCGAGCACCCAGAGGCGCTCGCCTCCACCTTGCTGGATTTCTGGCACTCGCTGCATCCCTGGGAGCATGCCCCCTACGACCATCACGCGCGCGTGGCCGACTGAACTGACCTGGGTCGGCCTGACCGTTGCGATCGCGACGGCCCTGTATCTCGTCGTCGCCCGCGAGGGCCTGCCCGCGGCAAGTGGCCTTGTCGGCCACGGCATCGGCATCCTCGGCTTCCTGCTGATGCTCGTGGCTGAGCTCGCGTACACCTGGCGGAAGCGGCCGGAACGCAGCGGCCCGGGTCCGTTGCGGCTGTGGATGCAGGCGCATGTGTACGTCGGAATTGTCGGTCCGTACTTCGTGCTGCTGCACACCGCGTTCGAGTTCCGCGGACTGGCCGGCGTCCTCACGCTGCTCATGCTCGTGGTCGTGATCAGCGGCATCCTGGGCCGCTTCGCCTACACGGCCGGCGCGGCAGAGCCCGAAGACGCTGTGGTGGCGCCGCGGCCCCTGGCGCTCTGGTACGTCCTGCACGTGCCGTTGAGCGCGGCGATGTTCGCCCTCGCCGCCATGCATGTGGCCGGGGCGCTCTACTACGCCCGCTTGCTCCGGTAGCGTGACGCTCCCCACCAACATCACGCGTGGCGGCCTGGGCGCGGTCGGGGCTGGCGGTCGTCGGCGTGCTGCTGGCCTGGCTCGTCTGGGGCGGTGCGCTCTTCAGTCCCGGCGGCCTGAGCACGAAGTCCGATTCGACCGAAGTTCTTGGGTGGCGTCACCTCCCACGCTGCGCTCGGCGGGCGCTGCACCGCCTGCCACGCCTCCCTCGCCGGCGGGCAGCCGATGAGCGTCCAGTGTCTCGACTGTCATACCGACACCCAGGCCGACCTCCGCGACAGCACCACCCTCCACGGCGGGCTCGACGACGCCCGTGAGTGCCTCGCCTGCCACACCGAGCATGGTGGGCCCGGCGCGAGCCTCGTGAAGTCCGGCGCCGGCGTGGGTGACCACGAACGCTTCGGCTTCTCGCTCGCCGCGCACCGCCGGACCGCGGCGGGGGGCCCGTTCCGCTGTGGCGACTGCCATGGCGGGGGCACGTTCCGGTTCGACGCGGCACGCTGCGAGAGCTGCCATCGGGACTACCAGGCGAAGTTCGTGGCGGCGCACGTGCAGGCGTGGGGCAGCGACTGCATGGCCTGCCACGAGGGGACCGATCGGTTCTCCCGTGGCCGCTTCAGCCACGACACGACCGCGTTCACGCTGCAGGGCGCGCACCGGCTGGCCACCTGCGTCGCGTGCCATGCCGACGTGCGCGCGCTCGCCGGGTTCGGCGCAGCATCCAGCGAGTGCGTGAGTTGTCACAGGAAGGACGATGAACACCGGGGCGAGTTCGGCACCGACTGCGCCGCCTGCCATGGCGTCACGGCATGGAAGCCCGCCACCCTCGAGCACACATTCCCGCTCGATCATGGAGAAGGCGGGCGTGTGGCCTGCAAGGTCTGCCACGAGCCGGGACGCCCGTACCGGGAGTACACCTGCTACGGGTGCCATGAGCACACGGTCTCGCGCATCCAGCGGAAGCATCAGGAGGAGGGAATCAGCGGGGCTCAGCTCGATGACTGCGTCCGGTGCCACGCGACCGGCCGCGAGCATGAAGGCGGGGGTCGGGAAGACGGCGATTAGTATCCTCATTGCGACGCGTCTTCCCGGCGCGCCCCGCCGAGCCAGGGTCATCCTGCTGTTCGAAGGAATCGCGCCATGACAAGCAACCTGATCGCGCGATTCTCGAACGGCGCCGCTGGACGTACCCCGGGGCCGCGCGTCGTGCTGGAGGACGAGCGGCGCCTGCTGGGCCTCTGCGCCATGCCCGTAGCGGACGCGCTGGCCAGCCTGGAAACGACGTCCCAGGGCCTGGGCAGCGACGAGGTCGAGCGGCGCCGGAACGAGTACGGCGCCAACGAACTGTCCCGTGTGAGGCGCCTGGGGTTCTGGGAAGACCTCTTCCAGCGCCTGAAGAGCCCCCTGGTCCTGCAACTCCTCGTGATCGCGCTGGTCTCCGGCGCCATCGGCGAGTGGAAGTCGACCGCGATCGTCTCGGCGATGGTCGTGCTGAGTGTCGGCCTCTCCTATATCCTCGACCGCCGGTCCAGCAACGCCGTCGAGTCCCTCGGCAGGCGGGTGCAGTCCCGCACCTTCGTGCTGCGCGATGGCGGGCAGGTCGAGGTCGGGATCTCCGATATCGTCCCCGGGGACATCGTGCTCCTGCATGCCGGCTCGATCGTGCCGGCCGACCTGCGGCTCATCGCCGCCAAGGACTTCTTCGTCAGCGAGTCGGCCCTGACCGGCGAGTCGATGCCGGTGGAGAAGTCCGCGGCGGTCACCGCACCCGGCCCCGAGTCGGCGATGGACCTCCAGAACGCCTGCTTCTTCGGGACCTCGGTGACCAGCGGCACGGCCCGGGGCGTGGTGGTGAACACCGGCGCCCGCACCCTGTTCGGGGCCATTGCGGAACGCCTCGGCCGGAAGCGCGAGTAAACCAGCTTCGACCTCGGCGTCCGGTCCTTCACCTGGCTCATGATCCGCTTCATGCTGGTCATGGTCTTCGCCGTGTTCCTCATCGTCGGCCTGACGAAGGGCAACTGGGTGGAGGCGCTGCTCTTCGGCCTGTCGATCGCGGTCGGCCTCACGCCCGAGATGCTGCCGATGATCGTGACCGTCAACCTGGCCAAGGGTGCCCTGACCATGGCCCGGAAGAAGGTCATCGTGAAGCGGCTGCCGTCGATCCAGAACTTCGGCGCCATCGACATCCTCTGCACCGACAAGACCGGCACCCTGACCCAGGATCGCGTCGTGCTGGAGCGGCACGTCGACATCATCGGCCACAACAGCGAGGAGGTGCTGAGCTACGCCTACCTCAACAGCCACTTCCAGACCGGCCTCCGCAACCTCATCGACCGCGCGGTGCTCGAGCATGCCGACCTCCACCCCGAGCAGGACTGCCGCCTGGTGGACGAGCTCCCCTTCGACTTCCAGCGCCGGCGGATGTCGGTGGTGGTGGACTACGAGGGGGATCACGTGCTGATCTGCAAGGGCGCCGTGGAGGAGATCTACGAGTGCTGCAGTCACTACCAGATGGACGACGAGGTCTACCCCCTGATCGACATGATCCGGTTCGACCTGTTCGAGGAGGTCGAGGCGCTCAACCGCGACGGGTTCCGGGTCATCGGCATCGCCTACCGCGAGTTCCCCCGCTCGCAGACGGTGTTCACCGTGGCCGACGAGAGCCGCCTCGTCCTGCTGGGCTACATCGCCTTCTTCGATCCGCCGAAGACCTCCGCCACCGAGGCGATCCAGCTGCTGGCCGCGGCCGGGGTGAAGGTCAAGGTGCTCACGGGTGACAACGCGCTCGTGACGGAGAAGGTGTGCCGGGAGGTCGGACTCGACGTCGGCCGCGTCGTCTCGGGGGCGGAACTCGCGCGTCTTCCCGCCGCAGACCTGCCGGCGCTCGTGCGGGAGGGCAATGTCTTCGTGAAGCTCACGCCGGCGCAGAAGGAGGAGATCGTGCGGGCCCTGCGCGCGAGCGGCCACGTCGTGGGCTTCATGGGGGACGGCATCAACGATGCCCCCGCACTCGAGGCGGCCGACGTCGGCATCTCGGTGGATTCCGCGGTGGACGTGGCCAAGGAGTCGGCCGACATCGTGCTGCTGGAGAAGAGCCTGCTCGTGCTCGAGGAAGGGATCATGGAAGGCCGGCGGGTCTTCGCCAATATCGTGAAGTACATCCGGATGGGCGCCAGCTCGAACTTCGGCAACATGTTCAGCGTTGTCGGGGCCAGCTACCTGCTGCCGTTCCTGCCCATGCAGCCGGTGCAGATCCTCACCAACAACCTGCTGTACGATCTCTCCCAGACGGGGATTCCCACGGACAACGTCGATCCGGAGCTGATCACCCGGCCGCTCAGGTGGAACATCGGGAATATCAAGCGATTCATGGCCTTCGTCGGGCCGATCAGCTCGATCTTCGACTACGCGACCTTCGCCCTGATGTGGTTCGTCTTCGGCTGCGGTGCCTGGCTCGCCCCCGCGACCGGCGCCGTCCAGCGCGACGCGCTGGCCCGGCTCTTCCAGACGGGGTGGTTCGTGGAGTCGCTGCTGACCCAGACGCTCATCGTGCACATCATCCGGACGAGGCGCGTGCCCTTCTTCGGGAGCCGGGCCTCGACACACATGACTCTGACCACCATGGCCGTCATGGCCATCGGGGCCTGGCTGCCCTACTCGCCCTTCGCCGCGGACCTCGGCATGGTCCCGCTCCCGCTGGCGTACTGGGCCTGGATCGCGGCGTTCCTCGCGGCCTACGCCGCGCTGACCCACGTCGTGAAGACCTGGTTCTTCCGGCGCTACGGAGCTGACTGAGCATGGATGCCATCCTGGACGCGCTGCAGGAGGGTCGCCTCTTCGAGTTGCCGGAGAGCGACAAGGCGCACGCGCTGCAGTTCCTGGCGCATGTGATCGAGGCCTTTCCCGAGACGCCCGCCGGGTTGGACGTGGTCGACCTCGTGATGACGAGGGAACGGGCGGCCTGCACCGCCATCGGGCGCGGCTGGGCCTGCCCGCATGCGCGGGTGCCCTACGACGAGGACCTCATGTGCGTGCTGGGATGGAGTCCCGGCGGCCTCGACTATGGCGCGCCCGATGGGAAGCCGGTGAACCTGCTCGTCATGTACCTCGTGCCCGGCAACCAGCGCAATCACTACCTGCGCGAGATCTCCATGCTGGCCAAGGCCCTCGAGACCTATCCCCGGCCCGAGGCCCTGAGCGATGCGCACATGCTCGACGACGTGCGCAACTACCTGCTGGACCTGATCCAGGTCACGAAGGGCGCGATCGGGCCCGATGCGCGGGCCAAGATGATCCGGCTGCAGGCCAGGGCGCCCCTCGATGTGCCGCTGCGCGACCTGTCGGCGCTGGTGGTGGAGCCCGTGACCATCGTCACGATGCCGGGTGCCAGGCCCGTCGTGCTCGCCCAGAGTGCCGGCCTGGTCGAGTGGCTGGATGGCGCTGCCGACCTGGTGGAGCGGCTCGAGGCCGACGGCGCGTACCAGGGTGACGGATGGCGCATCGTGCGCCGCGCGGCGGCCAGCTATCACGGCGGCCGCACGGTCCATGATTGCCTGGCGGTCAGGACTACTTCTGCTGGGGACCGGGGACGCGCCCCCGGCTGATGCTCCAGACGTAGGCCGCCACCGCGACCACCTCGGTGGAGTCGAGCACCGTCGGTCCCCGCATTGGCTGCGGATCCCCCGCGCGCCCGGTCGCACCCCAGCCGGCGTGCCGGGTGATATGCTGCAGCCACTCGTAGCTGCCGGAGCCGAGCTTCCAGCGTCCCGTCAGGAAGCCGGGGCCCTCGACAGTGCCCACACCCAGCTCGCCGTGACAGGGAACGCACGCGCCCTTGCTGTGATACAGGCGCATCCCCTGTTCCACACCGTCAACGGTGACGCCCGCCGCCACCGATACCTCCTGCGCCGCCAGCGTGGTCCCGGACAGGCCGGACAGCAGCGATGCCAGCAGCACACCCATCCAGGCATTCCAGCGGCCAATTCCGCTTCTGTGCGTCATGTTGCCCTCCCATTTGGCCCTCGAGCGATATGGGCCACGCTCCAGTCTCGCGCACGCGGCCGGAAGTCGCTGTGAAGTCATCGGGAAGACATCCTCAGCCGTCCCGCCCACTTCTCGATCTCGACCGCGACGAAGACCGTCGCCGAGAGGGCAAGGCACAGGGCGAGCTCCCCGGCACTGAGCGGCTGCGTCTTGAACACCCGCTGGAGCGCTGGGACATAGAGCGTCGCGAGCTGCAGCCCGACCGTCAGCAGCACCGCGCCGAGGAGTGGGAGGTTCGAACCGAGCCCGATCCTGAACAGCGAGTCCTGCTCCGAACGGATCGCGAGCACGTGCCCCAGCTGCGACAGCGCCAACACCGTAAACGTCATGCTCTGCCAGTGTGCCGAGCCGCTGTGATAGGCCCACCACTGCGTCGCCAGGGTCACGCCCCCCATGAGCAGCCCCACCCACACCACGTGTTGCCACAGTCCCCCGGCGAAGATGCTCTCCGCTGGTGGTCGCGGGGGCCGGCGCATGATGCCGCGCTCCGCCGGCTCGGCGGCGAGGGCGATGCCGGGAAGGCCATCGGTCACCAGGTTGATCCAGAGGATGTGGATGGGAAGTAGCGGCAGCGGCAGGCCGAGCAGCGGTGCCAGGAAGAGCGTCCATATCTCGCCGGAATTGCACGCGAGCGCGTAGCGGATGAATTTGCGGAGGTTGTCGAAGATGCGGCGTCCCTCGCGCACCGCCGTCACGATCGTCGCGAAATTGTCGTCGAGCAGCACCAGCTGCGCGGCCTCGCGGGCGACGTCCGTGCCGGCCCGCCCCATGGCAATCCCGATTTCCGCGCGGCGCAGGGCCGGGGCATCGTTGACGCCGTCGCCGGTCATGGCCACGAAGTCGCCTCGTGCCTGCAGGGCCTTCACGATGGCGATCTTCTGCTCCGGCGCCACGCGCGCGTAGACCCGCGCCTCCCGCACCACCTTCTCCAGCTCCTCCGGGCTCAGCCGGGCCAGTTCCGCACCCGTCACCACGCGGGCCGACGCGTCACCGATGATGCCCAGGTCGCGCGCGATGGCGACCGCGGTCGCGGGATGATCGCCCGTGATCATGACCACGGTGATGCCCGCGGTGGTGCACTGCGCGATCGCGTCGAGCGCCTCGGGCCGTGGCGGGTCTCGGAGCCCCACGAGCGCGATCAGCGTGAGGTCGCTCTCGACCGTCTCGGCCACCACGTCGCTCGGCAGACCAGGCAGTCGTCGCGTGGCGATCGCGAGCACGCGGAGCCCTCCCCCGGCCATCGACTCCACCGCCGCCGCGATCGCCGGGACGTCGAGCCGCGAGGCAAGGTCGCCGACCAGGCCCTCGCCGCACAGCGGCACTACCAGCTCCGGCGCGCCCTTCGTGAACACCAGCACGCCATCGCCGTCCTGGTGCAGGGTGGTCATGCGTCCCCGCTCGGCGGAGAAGGGAAGCTCGGCCTTCCGCGGGTGGCGCAACGCCAGGGCCGCGCGCACGTACCCGGCGGCGTCGGCCGCGTGCAGCAGGGCGGCCTCGGTCGGGTCACCCCGCACGGTACCTGCGGCATCGCGCTCGGCGTCGTGGCTCAGCGCGAGCGCTGTATGCAGTAGCCGACCCGCCTCGGCCGCAGGCGCCACGAGGTCGCCACGATTCGGGAGACCGCGTGCGTCGCAGGTCACCTCCACCTGCATCCGGTTCTGTGTCAGCGTCCCCGTCTTGTCGGAGCAGATGACCGTCACCGATCCAAGCGTTTCCACCGCCGCGAGCCGGCGCACCAGCGCGTGGCGGGCCACCATCTGCCTCGCACCCAGCGCCAGCGAGACCGTCACCACCGCGGGAAGCGCCTCCGGAATCGCCGCCACCGCCAGCGACACCGCGGTCAGGAACATGAGCACCGGCGGTTCGCCCCGGAGGAGCCCGACGCCGAAGATGATGCCGCACAGCGCCACGACCGCGAGGGCCAGCCACCGCGTGAACCGGGCGAGTCGCCGTTGCAGCGGCGTGCGGGACCCCTCCTCCTCCCGGAGCAGCGTCGCGATGCGCCCGAGTTCGGTCTGCATGGCCGTCGCCACGACGAGGCCCGCTCCGCGGCCGTGCACCACCACGGTGCCCTTGTAGGCCATGTTGCCGCGCTCGCCGAGCGGCAGCTCGGGGTCGGCCAGGGTGTCCGCCACCTTTTCGGCGGGCAGTGACTCGCCGGTGAGCGCCGCCTCTTCCACGCGGAGTGAAGCGCTCTCCACTATCCGCAGGTCCGCCGGGACGATGTTGCCCGCCTGCAGCAGCACTACGTCACCGGGGACCACGTCGGCCCCGGCGATGACGATGGACCTCCCCTCCCGCCGCACGCGCGCCTGCGGCGCCGCGAGCGCGCGCAGCGCCGCCACCGCCCGCTCTGCCCGGTACTCCTGCGTGAACCCGAGGACTGCATTCAGGAACACGATCGCCAGGATCGCGATCGTATCCTGCGGCTCACCGATGACGCCGGCCACGCCCGCCGCGGCAAGCAGCAGCAGGATCATCACGTCGGCGAACTGGTCCAGCAGGATGCGGCCCGGGCTGCGGCGGCGGCCTTCAGTGATGAGGTTGGGGCCCGCGGTGGCGAGGCGCGCGGCGGCGGTCGCGGCGGTCAGGCCGCCCGGGAGGCTCGTGTCGAGGCGGGCGGTGAGTGCCTCGACGGGGCTGGTATGCCAGGCGCTCGGCGAAGGGGACATCTTCCCGAACTAACCTCGCCGGCGCCGGTGAAGCAATCAGCGATCAGGCGCCCACCCGGTCAGGTTGTGGTGGAGGGGACTAGCTGATCGGTGAGGGACGCGCGGCCCGGGTGCAGTGCCCGCACTCGCTCGACAGCGAGACAGGTGCCGCCGTGCCGCGGATGATGAGGACTGCCGGTGCGCCGACGGCGCCTGAGATCATGAACTCAGAATAACCCGGGCACCGGTTCTAGAAGGACACCAGCGTCGTGAATCCGCCGTACGCCATGCGCTTCATGTCGAACGGCATGTTGTCCGGGTCCATCATGTCCGCCAGCCGCGGGTCGGCCATCACGCCCTTGTTGATCCGGTCCCGCTGGGCCTTCGACTTGTAGGTGATCCAGGAGAACACCACCGCTTCTCCTGCCTTGAGCTTCGTCATCTTCGGGAAGGGCGTGCCGTGCGGCACCTTCAGGTCGTCGCCCACGCATTCGCGGTATTCCAGGGCGCCATACTCCTTCCAGATCCTGCCCGCCTTCTGTGCCAGTCGCCGGTAGTCCTTCAGCTTGCGCTTCGGCACCACCATGACGAATCCGTCGACGTATTGCACCGGTTCCTCCCGCGTTGATCCGTCGTCCGTGCCGCGCCCTGCTGCGCGGCATCAGGAAACTCTCAGCCGGGGCGCGATCGCGCAAATCGTGGCGTGCGGCATGTCACACTCGCGTTCCCCCGCTTAACGCCCGGTGCGTCCGCGCGTCGGCACCGTTGACGCACACACACTAGGGAGACACGAACCATGCGCGCTCATGCCACGTTCGTCCTGTTGCTCGCCTGCTGGGCCGGCTCCCTGTCCGGTCAGCAGCATGCCCATGCCGACCTGTCCCCGGACCAGCCCTACGACGCCACCCCTCATGTACGCGTCACGCCCGCCCGGGTTCCCACCGCCGCCGATTCCGCTCGTGGGGACAGCCTGGTCCGCGCCGCGCGAGAGGCGGTGAGTCGCTACCAGTCGGTCGCGTTGGCAGAACAGGATGGCTACAAGGTACGGATGGAAAAGATGAAGCAGGCGAAGGTGCTGCACTACACCAGCCTGTCCAACGGCTTTCGCGCCCGTTCGGCCTTCGATCCGGCGCGGCCCACGTCGCTCTTGTATCAGCGCGCACCGAACGGCGCGCTCCAGCTCATCGGCGTCATGTATACCATGCCGGCGAGTGCCACGCTCGACGAGCTCGATGCCCGCGTGCCGCTCGGCCTGGTACAATGGCACCTGCACACCAACATCTGCATGCCGAAGGACAGGGAAGCGCGGAGTGCTGCCGACTTCGTCGGCCGCAACGCGAAGTTCGGCCCGCGTGGCAGCATCACCACCGAGGAAGCGTGCGTGCGGGCGGGCGGCCGCTTCCGCGCGCAGTCGTTCGGCTGGATGGTGCACGTCAACGTGATGTCGTCCGATCCGTGGGAGCCGGGCCAGAAGCACATGCATCAGGGGATGGAGATGGACTGAGTGTCAGTCCCTGATCGCCGCTGCCTTCGGAGCAGCGGCAGGCTTGGCCTCGGAGAAGACGTACTCGTGCTGCGCGTCGCGCAGGACCAGCGTGCGCCTGGGCCCGGTCCCCACCGCGAACTCCAGCCCGTTCATGCCCGGAACGATGGTGACGAATGAGATGGACTTGTCGGGGTTCTTCCGGGAAGCGACCTCGCTCTTCCACTCGCCGAAGTCGAACACCGTCGCCGAGCCGGATTGACTCACGTCGATGTCGCCGAGCGCCGCATTGTGGTAGTGTCGGGCCATTCTGCCCACCTCGGCTCCGTCAGCCGGGATCATCAGGAGCTTGCGCTCTGCCTCCAGGTAGCTGAAGAAGGCCTTCGCCTGGGCCGCGATGTTCGCGTCGGCCTCCGGTTTTCCGTCGAAGAGCACCTCGAGCAGCTTGCGCCGGAAGGCAGCGTGCAGGCCCCACCCCAGGTCGGAATTGGTAAGGACTACCGCCCCGACGTCGTGCTCCGGGAGCCACATCATGTCGGTCTTGTATCCAATCATCGAGCCACCGTGATGAACGACTGGCGTGCCGTACTTCGTGTCGACTTGCAGACCCATGCCGTAGGTCTCGTCCTTTCCGATGGAGACCTGAGGTTCACGACGGGCCAGCAGGGTCTCCTTGTCGAGGTACCTTGACCCGTCCGGCAGCTTGCCTTCCCGAAGCTCCATGGACACGTATGCCAGCAGGTCGTGCACGTTGCTCCATCCCGCGCCGGCAGGCCGGAGCGGGATGATGGAATAGTTGAGTTCCATCACGGCTTGGCTGGGCTTGCCGTCCATGGTGAATCCGTTTGGGGCCGCATGGTTGCCGGCCTGGGCCTTCGCAAAGTCGAAGGTGGTCGATGTCATGGCGAGGGGCCCGAACACCCGGGTACGCATGACTTCGTCGTACGCTGCGCCCAGCTCCATCGTCGGGAAGGCGACGTGGCCACCGACAAATCCCGCCGCGCCGGCCAGGAGATTGGAGTACTGGTACATCTCACCGAACTTGCTCGTGGGCTTCACCGTGGCCAGTGTGGCCATGGCGCCCGCCGGCGTGACGCCTTTGAACTGGAAGAGCCACTCCATGTCCTGGCGCGGCAGACCGGTGCAGGCGCAGATGAGGTGCCTGACCTTCACCTGCCGCGTGACCTCGGCGTCGCCCAGTGCGAAGGTCGGTAGCAGGGTCGTGACCTGCGTCTCCCACGAGAGCTTCTTCTCCTCCACGAGCTTTGCCAGCATGAGGGTCGTGAGCGCCTTGGTGTTGGAGGCGATCATGAAGAGGGTGTTCGCATCGGGCTTCTCCGCCCCGCCCAGTGCTCGTACTCCAAAACCGTCGGCGAAGACCACCTTGCCGTGCTGCACCAGGCCGATCGCGACCCCGGGCACGCCGAGTTGCGACATGCTCGCCTCGACAAAGGCCGTGAGCTGGGACACGCGGGCCGCGTCGAGGGGGTGTGCCTGCTTGCCAGCAAAGGTTTCGCGAGCGTAACCCTTGGGCAGCAGGCGCCCGTAGATCAGCTCGACCGCAGCGGAGCGCTTTCCCGCAACGGCCTGGGACATGTCGTACACCACGACGGTCCACACCTCACCGGCCCGTGCGACAAAGAGGTCGACGTCCCGTTTCTCGTTCGGAGAGGTCTGGTAGACGTAGTCCTGAATGCTGGTCCACCCGTCCTGGTCGGGCACATCAACCTTGAGCTTCAGTGGCCACTTGGCGGCGGGGTTGTACACTGCCCAGGCGGCCGCGACCGCGGCATCGGCATCGCTGGCGTGCACGTCCACCAGGACCATACGTGAGTCGCCCTCCGGCGCCTCGATGAAGGTGGCGGGCCCGCGCGCCGAGACACTCCAGCCGGCCGGCGCGATGAACGTGGCACCCTCGAGGGTGCTGAACGGCGTATCGCCGGACACGACTATGGGGGAAGGCGGGGCCTGCGCTGGAGCGGGAGCCGACGTGGCTGCGGGAGTCGATGCTCCGGGTTTCGATGATGCCCCAGCGTCGGCCTGACGGCCTGCGTCTGACGAACAGGCGCCAGCGATGGAGAGGCCGACGAGGGCCAGGACTCGCGCGATCCAGGGTCGCTTGCTCATGGCGTGCTCCTCCCGTTTGCGGATGTACGACCGATGGCCGAGTCGGGCAAGGGTGTGCGCCCAGGTGGCACGCAAGGGACGCGGTCGCCGCCTGGACACACGTCGCGCGCCGAGGGAGCCTCAACGAGCCGAAGGCATCACCGGGCCAGAAGCACATGCAGCAGAGCATGGACTGAAATGAGGTGCGCAGACCGTTACCAATGACTTTGGCACCGCGGTCCCACCGCTCGGGTCCTCGATCTCCTCCGGCACGAACCGGGGTTTGATTGGCGCGTCGAATGGGGATGGCTCCGAAGGCTCTGTTGCCCGGCGCGTTCGCAATCGAATGTCGAGGTCCGGATCGAATGCTGGAGCGACGGCACGAGAGCCGAAGGAGCCACCCCAGAGACGCGCCCCCTCCCTCCCTTACCGCCGCTGGCCGGCACCCGTACGTTCGTCCCGTCCCGATGAAAGCCGCATGAAAGACCCGAAGCTGATACGCCCGAACATCCGGACCACCCCCGGCTGGCACAAGCGCCTGTTCGGTCCGCGTGATCGCGCGGTACCCGACGATCTCCTTCGGGACGCCTCGCGGCGTCTCCAGGTCATCGCGGTGCTGCTCATGGTGCTCTGGCTGGTGGGCTCGGTGCTCTGGCGCCTCGCGCTGCACACGCAGCAACCCGACAGCACGCGGTGGATCAGGTGGCAGGGCGATGACAACTTCTCCATCCTCGGGCTGCTCGTCGCCGTCGCGTTCTACCTCTTCAGCAGGAAGCCGGATCGCGATCCGAAGCTCGTGATCGACCTGGGCCTGGTGTTCCTCGTGCTCACGTCGTTCATCGTCGCCATGATGGTGCACTGGGCGCCGGTGCACGACAGTAGGCCGCCGGTCCCGAACATCTCATGGCTTGGCGCTGCGGTGCTGATCTTCGCCGCGATCATCCCGAGCACGTCAGTGAAGACCGTCGCGGCCGGTTTCATCGCCGTGTCCATGAATCCCCTCGCGATGCTCATCGCGAAATGGCGGGGAACCTGGGATGGCCCGCCGGGCTACATCCTGCTGATGCACTACAATGACTACCTCCTCGTGGCCGTCGCCGTCATCGTCGCGGGCGTCGTGCGCCACCTCGGGATGCAGGTGGCACAGGCGCGCGAGATGGGCAGTTATCAGATCGGTGAGCTCATCGGCAGCGGCGGCATGGGTCAGGTGTATCGCGCCACCCATCGCATGCTCGCGCGGCCCGCGGCGATCAAGCTGATCCGCCCGGAGATGGTGGGTGAGGGAAGTGGCGAGGGGGCCCAGCTCGCGCTCAAGCGGTTTCGCCGCGAGGCCGAGGCCGCCGCGAGCCTCCGCTCCCCCCACACAGTGGAACTCTACGACCTCGGCGTCACCGAGGACGAGACAATGTATTTCGTGATGGAACTGCTGGAGGGCATGACCCTCGAAGCCCTGGTGGCGCGCGAGGGTCCGCTGCCACCGGGTCGCGTCATCCACATCCTGCAGCAGGTGTGCGATTCTCTCGCCGAGGCGCACGCCTCCGGAATGGTTCATCGCGACATCAAGCCCGCGAACATTCACATCGGACGGCTGGGACTTTCCTACGACTTCGTGAAGGTGCTGGACTTCGGCCTGGTCAAGTCGACGGGCGACAAGGCCACGGAGGTCGCACCTGGCGTGGCCGGACCCTCGCTCGCCACCGCCGGCGGACTCACGCCTGGCACCCCCGCCTACATGGCCCCCGAGATGGCGGCCGGGGAAGGGGTCGATGCTCGCGCCGATATCTATGCCTTGGGCTGCGTCGCCTACTACCTGCTGACCGGCAAGCTGGTCTTCGAGGCCGGGAACGCCGTGCAGGTGATGCTCAAGCATGTCACCGAAACGCCGGTCCCTCCGTCCGTACGCATGGGCCGGCCGCTGCCCGACGGACTCGACGCCGTGGTGCTCGCCTGCCTGGCCAAGGAGCCGCAGGATCGCCCGCAGGGAGCGCTGGTGCTTTCGCGAATGCTCAGCGACATCCGCGGCGCGCACTGGAGCCCTGACCAGGCGGCGGAATGGTGGCGCAACAGCGGGGTATGAAGATGGGCTTATGAGCGCGAGCGGCGGTCGGAGTGGCCGGTCCGCCGTCCATGAAGACGTTGACAGAATTGAACGACCGTTCAATATTCGGCATTAACTCGCCGGATACCACCAGTTACACGGTCGTGACAATCTGAGCATGGATTCAGCTTCAGCAGCGCTGCCCCACCCGATCCCCGAGGAAGCCGCCACTCAGAGTCGCGGTGACCTTCGCCGGCGCGAGATCCTCGACGCCGCGTTTTTCGTCTTCGGCAAGCTGGGCTACGAGCGCGCCACCCTCAATGATGTTGCCCGGTCGATTGGCGTCAGTGCCGGCACCATCTGCCATCACTTCGGCACCAAGAACGATCTCTTCGAGGCGGTCATCGCCGATCGCTTTCTCCGCTTTCAGCTCGAGGCGGAGGCCCTGCTCGTGTCCCACAAGGGCAGCTACCGCGAGCTCCTGCACAAGCTCATCGGGCGTTTCTGGGACCACCTGTGGGAGCCCGGTCAGCTGGACTTCATGCTGGTTAGCCAGGTGGAGGCGCCCCAGTTCCCCGAGTCGGGCCGTCTCCAGTTCCAGCAGACCTGCTGCCGTTCGCGCAGCCTGCTGACGGCCATCCTCGAGGCCGGCATCGCAGGCGGGCGAGTTCCGTCGCATGGACGTGGACTGCGTCACCCGCACTATTGCGCCGGCCATCATCGGCATCGCGGCCAACCAGCACCGCTTCGCCTGCTACGATAGCGCACCCGTCAGTCGCGACCAGCTTCGCCGCACGGTCCTGGAGGTCCTCGACCGCGCGGTTCTTCCATTCGCTCCGCCTCCCAACCCTTCGAGCTGAGGTTTTCATGCAGGGCTTCATCGAACGCGCAGCCAGCGCGGCTGCAATCGCGTTTCTGGTCGCAGCCTGCAGCCGGCCGGCCGCCGTCGGCGCCGCCGCCGCCCGCGGTCACGGCGGCCCCGGCCATCGGACGCACCGTGAACGAATGGGACGAGTTCACCGGCCGCATCGAGGCGGTGGGGTACGTCCAGGTGCGGCCGCGGGTGTCGGGGTTCATCGACAAGGTGACGTTCACCGAGGGGAAGGAAGTGAAGCAGGGCGACGTGCTCTTCCGAATCGACCCGCGCGAGTACCGGGACGCGCTCGATCGCGCCCAGGCCGAGCTCACCCGCGCGAAGACCCAGGCCGGGCTGGCCCGGAGCGAGTCCGAGCGCGCCGAGCCGCTCGTCGCCGAGAACGCGATTTCCCGCGAGGAGTACGACGCACGCGTGAGCGGCAGCGCCCAGGCCAACTCCGGCATTCAGGCCGCGGAGGCGGCGGTGCGCACCGCGAAGCTCAACCTCGACTGGACTCTGGTGCGGGCGCCCATCAGCGGCCGTATCAGCCGCGCCGAGGTCACCGCCGGCAACGTCGTGCA
Organism: uncultured Gemmatimonadales bacterium; assembly: GCA_963822925.1. Classification (GTDB taxonomy): domain Bacteria; phylum Gemmatimonadota; class Gemmatimonadetes; order Gemmatimonadales; family GWC2-71-9; genus JAGGAG01. The sequence goes on along the minus strand of CAWGJN010000018.1, from coordinate 183,913 downwards.
GAGCGGGTCCGACCCCACGCTCCTCACAACCATCGTGACGGTCGATCCCGTGTACGTCTACTTCGAGGGCGACGAGCAGGCCTACCTCCGCTACAACGCGCTCGACCGCCAGGGCTCGCGCCCCAGCAGCCGGCGCGTGCGGAACCCGGTGCGAATGGGCCTCGCGGACGAGACCGGCTTTCCGCACAGCGGTTACGTCGACTTCGTCGACAACCAGCTCAACCCCAACACCGGGACGATCCGTGCGCGCGCGGTCTTCAGCAACAAGGACCGCTACTTCACGCCGGGCATGTTCGCGCGCATCCAGCTTCTGGGCCGCGGAACGTTCGACGCGGTGCTGGTCCGCGACGGCGCGGTCGGCACCGACCAGGACCGGAAGTTCGTCTACGTCCTCAAGCCCGACAGCACCGTCGACTATCGCGGGGTCGAACTGGGCCGGATCGTCGACGGGCTCCGGGTGATCCGGAAGGGCGCTCGCCCCGAACGAGAACGTGATCATCAACGGGCTGATGCGGCTCCGGCCCGGCATCAAGGTGGCCCCGACCATCACCACCATGGAGCCGTCGGACTCGGGCCGAGCCCAGTCTGCGCAAGCGCCCGCTGCGGCGGCAGAGGGGTCCTGATGAAGTTCTCCCGGTTCTTCATCGATCGCCCGATCTTCGCGGGCGTCCTCTCGATCGTGATCCTCATGGCGGGGCTGCTGGCCATGCGCATCCTGCCGATCGCCGAGTATCCCGAGGTGGTGCCGCCGTCCGTCGTGGTCAACGCCATCTATCCCGGTGCCAATCCCCGGGTGATCGGCGAGACGGTGGCGACACCGCTCGAGCAGTCCATCAACGGCGTCGACAACATGCTCTACATGTCGTCCCAGGCCACCGCCGATGGCGTGCTCACCCTCACGGTGACCTTCAAGATCGGAACCGACCCCGACCTGGCGCAGATCCAGGTCCAGAACCGCGTCAGCCAGGCGCTGCCGCGGCTGCCGGAGGAGGTGCGCCAGCTCGGCGTCACCACGGTGAAGAGCTCGCCCAACTTCATCATGGTGGTGCACATCGAATCGCCGGACGGGCGGTACGATGAGCTCTACCTCCGGAACTATGCCGTCCTCCAGGTGAAGGACCGGATCGCGCGGATCTCCGGCGTGGGCCAGGCGGTGGTGTTCGGCGGCGGCGACTACGCCATGCGCATCTGGCTCGATCCCCAGAAGATTGCCTCGCGCGGCCTCACCGCGAGCGACGTGATCGGCGCCATCCGGGAGCAGAACGTCCAGGTGGCGGCCGGGGTGGTGGGTGCGTCTCCCATGCCGGAGAAGATCGCCTACCAGCTCAGCGTCAATGCCAGAGGCCGGCTCGCCAACGAGGAGGAATTCGGGCAGATCATCGTGAAGACCGGGCAGGGAGGCGAGCTGACGCGGCTCCGGGATGTCTCCCGGATCGAAATGGGGGCCGGCACCTACTCGCTTCGATCCCTGCTCAACAACAAGCCTGCGGTGGGCATCGGCATCTTCCAGGCGCCTGGATCGAACGCGCTCCAGGTCTCGGACGAGGTCCGGGCGACGATGAAGGAGATCAAGACCACGATGCCGGAGGGTGTGGACTACAGCGTCGTGTACGATCCGACCCGGTTCGTGCGTGCGTCGATCAGCGAGGTGGTGAAGACCCTCTTCGAGGCGACGCTGCTGGTCGTCATCGTCGTGGTGGTGTTCCTCCAGACCTGGCGGGCCTCGATCATCCCGCTGGTCGCGGTGCCGATCTCCATCGTCGGCACCTTCGCCGTGCTGCTGATGTTCGGCTTCTCCATCAACACGCTCTCGCTCTTCGGCCTGGTGCTCGCCATCGGCATCGTGGTGGACGACGCCATCGTGGTGGTGGAGAATGTCGAGCGGAACATCGAGGAGGGGCTCGCGCCCATCGACGCCGCCCACAAGGCGATGGACGAGGTGAGCGGACCGATCATCGCCATCGCCCTGGTGCTCTGCGCCGTGTTCGTGCCGATCGCGTTCATCAGCGGGCTCACCGGGCAGTTCTACCGCCAGTTCGCCCTGACGATCGCCTTCTCCACGCTCATCTCGGCGTTCAACTCGCTGACCCTCTCGCCGGCGCTGGCAGCCATCCTGCTGCGGCCCCACGGCGCGCCGCCCGACCGGCTCACCCGCATCATCGACCGGCTGCTCGGCTGGTTCTTCCGCCCCTTCAATTCGGTCTTCAAGCGGGGCTCCGAGAAGTATCGCCGCGGCGTCGCGCGGGCGATTACCCGCGCACCCGTGGCGCTGGCCGTGTATGCAGCGCTCCTGTTCTTCACCGTCGTGATGTTCCGGACCGTGCCGTCGGGCTTCGTGCCGACGCAGGACAAGCAGTACCTCGTCGCCTTCGCGCAGTTGCCCGACGCGGCGACGCTCGACCGGACCGACTCGGTGATCCGGTACATGTCGACCGTCGGCCTGAAACAGGAAGGCGTGCAGGACGCCGTCGCCTTCCCCGGGCTCTCGATCAACGGATTCGTGAACGCCTCCAACGCCGGGATCGTCTTCTTCCCGCTCACGCCCTTCGAGGACCGGACCCGGAAGGACCTCTCGGGGCTGGCGCTGACCGGAGCCCTGAATGGCCAGTTCAGCCAGATCCAGGACGCCTTCGTCGCGGTCTTCCCCCCGCCGCCAGTCAACGGCATCGGGACGGTGGGCGGATTCAAGCTGGAACTCGAGGACCGCGCCGGCCTCGGGGAGGTCGAGCTCTACCAGGCGGCCCAGGCGGTCATGGGGAAGGCGTACCAGAACCCCAAACTGGCCGGGGTGTTCAGCGGCTACCAGATCAACGTGCCGCAGCTCGTCGTCGACGTCGACCGGGACAAGGTGAAGGAGCAGGGCATCGCGCTCACCGACGTCTTCCTGTCGATGCAGGTCTTCCTGGGCTCGCTCTATGTGAACGACTTCAACAAGTTCGGCCGCACCTACCAGGTGATCGCGCAGGCCGACGCGCCGTTCCGCGCCACCGGTGAGGATATCAAGCTCCTCAAGGTCCGGAATTCGGGCGGCGAGATGGTGCCGCTCGGTTCCATCCTGACCGTGCGCGAGACCTACGGCCCCGACCGGACGCTTCGCTACAACGGCTACCCCGCCGCCGACATCAACGGCGGTCCCGCGCCCGGCGTGAGCTCGGGAGAAGCCCGCACCATCATGGAGAACATCCTGCGGGAGACGCTCCCCAACGGCATCGCCTACGAGTGGACCGACCTGACCTATCAGGAGATCCTGGCGGGCAACACGGCGGCCTTCGTCTTCCCGCTCTGCGTGCTGCTCGCGTTCCTGGTGCTCGCGGCGCAGTACGAGAGCTGGACCATGCCGCTCGCCGTGATCCTCATCGTGCCGATGTGCATCCTCTGCGCCCTCATCGGGGTGTGGCTCACCAAGGGCGACAGCAACATCTTCACCCAGGTGGGCCTCGTCGTGCTGGTTGGCCTCGCCTGCAAGAACGCCATCCTGATCGTGGAGTTCGCGCGAGAAGCACAAATTCGGGGCGCGACCGCCGTCGAGGCGGCGCTCGAGGCCTGCCGTCTCCGGCTCCGCCCGATCCTCATGACGTCGTTCGCCTTCATCATGGGCGTGATCCCGCTGGTCATCTCCCGGGGTGCCGGCTCCGAGATGCGCCACGCCATGGGCGTCGCGGTGTTCTCCGGCATGCTCGGCGTGACCTTCTTCGGACTCATCCTGACACCGGTGTTCTACGTGACCATCCAGAAGCTCGTCGAGCGGCGCAAGAAGGTCGCTGATCCGGCGATCGTGGTGCCGGCACGCGAGGGAGATGCGCATGCGTAAGTCGATCGCCTTCTTCCTCGTGCTGCTGGCCGCATGTGCCGTCGGCCCGTCCTACGAGCGGCCGGTCGTGGCACCCGAGTCGTCCCAGGTGACCATCCGCACGCCCGACAGCGTGCAGGCAAAGCTCGACACCGTCGTTCAGGTCCGCGACAGCCTGCTCCGGCTCAAGGCGGAGCCGTCGATGGAGCTGAAGTCCGGGGCCAGCAGCGACGTGGCCTGGATCAACCTGCTGCAGGACACGGTGCTGGTGCAGCTGGTCAGGCGCGCCATCGTCCAGAACCGCGACGTGCAGCTCGCGATGGCTCGGGTGCGCGAGGCCCGGGCCCTCGCCGGTGCCGCGAAGGGACCACTCTACCCCCAGCTCTATGCGGTCGGCTCCGCCAGTACCAACCAGGTGGTGTTCGGCACCTTCGGCGTGCAGAAGTACGACGCCCTGATCATCCAGGCCAACCTGCAGTGGGAAATCGACTTCTGGGGCGGCATTCGCCGTTCGGTGCAGGCGGCCAACTTCGATGCGGCGGCCGTTCAGGAAGGGGAGAATGCGGTCAGGCTGACCCTGGTGGCCGATGTGGCGACCGCGTACGTGGAGCTGCGCGAGTTCGATGACGATCTCGCCATTTCCCTGAGCACTTTGGAGAGCCGGCGGGAGACCCTGCGCATCGCGAGGCGCCGGTACGAGCAGGGGCTCATTTCCGAACTCGACGTGCGTCAGTTCGAGGCCGAGGTGGCGGGACCCGCCGCCGCGGTGGCGGTCTACACCCGCGCCATCTCCCAGAAGGAGAACCAGCTGCGCGTGCTGCTGGGCGAGGGACCGGGCGAGATTCCCCGCGGCCTGCCGCTCAGCGAAACGGTGCGGGGACTCAATGTGCCCGACTCGCTGCCGGCCACGCTCGTCGCTCAGCGCCCCGACGTGAAGCGCGCCGACCGTGAGGCCGCGGCCTCCACCGCGCGGATCGGCGTTGCCATCGCGAACCGCCTGCCGCAGTTCCTGGTGACCGGTTCGTACGGCACCCAGGCCACCGGCACGGTCGGACTGTTCAAGAGCAACACCGAGACCTACCTGTTGCAGGGCGGTATCTCCATTCCGCTCTTCACCGGTGGCCGGCTCGAAAATGAGCAGCGCGCCGCCGTGGCGCGGGCCGACCAGTCCCGTTCGGCATATGAGCAGACGGTGCTCGTGGCGCTTGGCGAAGTGAGCGATGCACTGGTGGGCGTGCGCACGACCCGCGACCAGGCGGCGGCGCTCGACCTGCAGGTGGCGGCACTCGAGCGGGCGGAGGTGCTCGCCACCCTGCGCTACCAGTCGGGACTGTCGAGCTACCTCGACCTGCTCGACGCGCAGCGGGCACTCTATACGGCGCAGCTGGCCCAGGCAGGCACCCGGCGGCAGCGTCTCACGTCGGCGGTGCAGTTGTACAAGGCGCTCGGAGGAAGCTGGACGCAGGAGACCGCAAACTAGGGCGGCACTCTTACCAACTCGTCGCAGGGCCCGTACGTTGACCATCCCTTGGACAAGGAGCGGGTCATGCCGATGTACCTGTGGCGGGCGTCATATGCCGCCGAAGGCGCGAAGGGCCTACTCAAGGACGGCGGCACGAAGCGCCGCGAGGCCGTTCGTTCAATGATCGAGAAGGCCGGCGGGAAGCTGCATTCCTTCCACTTCGCGCTCGGCACCGACGACGTCATCGGCATCGCCGAGTTCCCCGACACCGCCACCGCGGCAGCACTGAGCCTGGTCGTCAATGCGAGTGGGGCGGTGCACCTGCATTCGACCCTGCTCATCTCGCCGGAAGAGATGGATGCGGCAACGAAGAAGGCGGTGACCTACACCCCGCCTGGCGCGTAGGCTACCCGCGATCCATCAGCGCAGGGTCCTCGCGTTCTCTAGCCGGCGTCGAGGCCGCGATGGGAGGCCGTGCCGGTACGGGACGGCCTTTGTCGTTTCCTGGCCGGGCCTGGTCGTCCCGGCCATTGTCTTCACTCTGGCGCTCGATCTGCACGGGTGGGACCTTGAATGGTCGGGAATCGACTCGGCGCAATTTCGCCGGGGCGGGCCGTTTTCAACTCGCGCCCCGCCCTTTCGCACCACCTCGCCCTGAAGGACGCATGCCCGACCTGAGGCTCATCGGTCCCCTCATCCGGAGCACCCCCGCCGGGATCAAGCGAGCGCTCGGCCAGTCGCGCGCGCTCCCGAACGACCTGCTTCGCGAGGCGTCCCGCCGCCTCGGCATCACCGCCCTCCTCGTCGCGGTGTTGTGGACCGTGGCCACGATCGCCGACCATCTCGCGATCCGGATGCAGACGCATGGAAGCCCTCGCTGGCTGGAGCTGGGCCCGGACGAAGCGTTCGCCGCGATCGGGATCTCCGCCTCGCTCGCGCTGTACGCCTTCAGCCGCAGGACCGATCGCGATCCCGCGTTTGTGCTCGATCTCGGGCTGGTCTACCTGGTGGTGATCGGGTTCACCATTGGTCTGATGATCCACTGGCACCCGGTGCCGTCGAGCTGGCCGGTGTCGCCAGTCATCTCCTGGGTGGGCGTGGCCGTGCTGATCTTCGCGGCGATCATTCCAAACACCCCCGTGAAGACCTTCGTCGCCGGTTTCGTCGCCGTGTCCATGAATCCCCTGTCGATGCTCATCGCGAAGGCGCGGGGCACCTGGGACTTCGGCGCCCCGGCCAATGCGCTGCTCATGCACTATCCCGACTACCTGATCGTCGGTGTCTCGGTCGTGGTCGCGTATGTCGTGCGAAGGCTGGGACAGCAGGTCGCGCAGGCGCGTGAGATGGGCAGCTATCAGCTGGGTGAAATGATCGGCCGTGGCGGTATGGGCGAGGTCTACCGTGCCACGCACCGCATGCTCGCCCGGCCGGCCGCGATCAAGCTCATCCGTCCCGAGATGGTGGGTGCGGGTAGTGGCGACGCCGCGCAGCTTGCGGTGAAGCGGTTCCGCCGCGAGGCCGAGGCGGCGGCCAGCCTTCGCTCGCCACATACCGTCGAGCTCTACGACCTCGGCGTCACCGAGGACGAGACGATGTACTTCGTGATGGAGCTGCTCGAGGGCATGACGCTCGAGGCACTCGTGAGCCGTGACGGGCCGCTGCCGCCGGGCCGGGCCATCCACATCCTGCGCCAGGTCTGCGAATCGCTGGCCGAGGCGCATGCGACGGGTCTCATCCACCGCGACATCAAGCCGGCGAACATCCACGTGGGAAGGCTCGGGCTCACGCACGATTTCGTGAAGGTGCTCGACTTCGGGCTCGTCAAGTCGGTGGGCGAGAAGGGCACCGGTGTGATGGCGGGGGCTGCCGGTCCGTCGCTGGCCACCGGCACCGGGCTCACGCCCGGCACGCCGGCGTACATGGCGCCGGAGATGGCGCTTGGCGAGCCGGTGGATGCGCGGGCCGATATCTACGCGGTGGGATGCGTCGCCTACTATCTGCTTACGGGCCAGCTCGTCTTTGAGGCGGAGACCAGCGTGAACATGATGCTGAAGCACGCCATGGAGACTCCGGTTCCGCCCTCGGAGCGGGCGGCCATTGCGGTGCCACCGGCACTGGAGCGCGTGATACTTGCCTGTCTCGAGAAGGAACCGGGGGACCGGCCGCAGAGTGCCCTGGCACTGTCGCAGTCGCTCGCATCGATCGCGGAAGTGGCCTGGAGTGAGCAGGATGCCGCAGACTGGTGGCGTGCCAACGCCGGGACGCCAGCCATTGGATCTTCTTCCGGCGTCGCCACCGAGGTGCCCGCATGACGTTCTCGCAGAAGTTGACTGCGTTTACCGCGGCTGTGGAAGGCGCGACCGGCCTCGCGCTCATCGCGGCCCCGGTGCTTGTGGGTCAGCTGCTCCTCGGCGCCGAGCTGCCCTCGAAGGGCATCGTCGTCGCCCGATGCTTCGGCATCGCGCTGCTCGCGCTGACTGTGGCGGTGTGGCCCGGCGGTGACAATGGCGGCCGGTCCGGAGCACGCGCCATGTTCCTCTACAATGCGCTCATAGCTCTGTATCTCACGTGGCTTGGCGTCCACTGGCACATGGGCGGCATGCTGTTATGGCCCGCGGTGGCGTTGCACGCAGTCGTGGCTGTGTTGCTGGGCTGGGCGCTCACTGCGGCGAAGGCGCGCTAGCGCCTTACAGGCCGAGCTGGCTCAGCGTGGGGTGGCCCGCCGGTCGGGGACCCTGCGGCCAGCGGAACAGGCGCTCCTCCTCGCCGATGCTCACATCATTGATGCTCGCGTGCCGTTCAGCCATGTAACCGTCGGCGTCGAAGAGCCAGTTCTCGTTGCCGTGCGACCGGTACCATTGGCCCGACGAGTCGTGCCACTCGTACACGAACCGCACCGCGATACGATCGTCACCAAAGGCCCACAACTCCTTGATCAGCCGGTAGTCGAGTTCGCGGGCCCACTTCCGCTCGAGGAACCGGACGATTTCGTCGCGTCCCCGAAGGAATTCGGAGCGGTTTCGCCAGCGGCTGTCGGGCGTGTACGCCTCGGCGACGCGAACGGGATCACGTCCGTTCCAGGCATCCTCTGCCTTCCGTACCTTGACGATGGCCGCGTCGCGGTCGAAGGGCGGCACTGGCACTCGGGTCATCAGTTGTCTCCTCGCACTTGCCACCATGATGATCCAGCGCGGTATAATGAGCCATGCTTCGCTGGATTCTCGCTGCCGTTCATCTCCTCGCCCTCGGCATCGGGCTCGGTGCCGTCTGGGCGCGGGGCAGGAGCCTGCGCCAGCCGCTCGACATGCCGGGACTTCGGCGTGTCTTCGAAGCGGACGCCTGGTGGGGCATCGCCGCCCTGCTCTGGCTTGTCACCGGTCTCTGGCGCCTCCTCGCCGGCACCGAAAAGGCGACCTCGTACTACATGAGCAATCACGTCTTCTGGGGCAAGATGATCCTGTTCGTGGTCATCGTGCTGCTTGAGCTCGCGCCCATGATGGCGCTGATCCGCTGGCGCCGCCAGGTGGCCGCGGGACAGATGCCCGATGTGTCGAGGGCCGGCGGCCTCGCTCGCACCAGTTTCATCCAGGCCGGCGTGGTGATGCTGATGGTGCTCGCCGCCACCGCGATGGCGCGGGGATACGGCGGTCGGTGACCGGCGCACGACTGCTGGTGGCGGTGTTGGCCCTGACGGGATGCGCGGCGCGTGAGAAGGGGCCCGGCGTTGCCGGGGCGCGCGGCAACGAGCCGTTCTGGGCCATCAGCATGGAAGGCTGCGCATCCTGAACGTCGCCGTCCGCATCGTCCCGTTCGAACCCGCGCTCAGTCCGCACTTCGCCCGCCTCAACCGCGAATGGATCGAGCGCTTCTTCGTCATGGAGCCAGCCGACCTCGCCGTGCTGGAGGATCCCGTGTCGTCCATCATCGCGCCCGGCGGCATGATCTACTTCGCCGTCACCGGCGATGAAGTCGTCGGCACCTGCGCCGTCATGCCCCACGGGCCAGGCACGCTCGAGCTTGCCAAGATGGCCGTGACCCCTGCCGCCCAGGGCCGCGGCATCGGGCGCCTGCTGGGTGAGGCCTGCATCGATTTTGCGCGCCGGACCGATGCGCATCTGCTCATGCTCTGTAGCAACTCCGGTCTGGCCCCGGCTCTGCGTCTCTACGAAACGCTGGGCTTTCGCCACGCTCCGATGCCGGATGGTGTCGAGTATGAGCGGGCCAATGTGTACATGGAACTGCCGCTTCGACTCCACGGGTAACACGGCGACGGTTGGATGGAATTCCTCACCTGCCTGCGATAGACTCAACCAGTGTTTCCTGTCATACGCCGTTGCAGTCGCCACGGAGGTACACCATGACCCGTTCGTCATTGCTCGCCCTCTCATTGCTCATCCTGGCAGCGCCTGTCGCTGCCCAGCAGCGGATGGGACCGCCACAGTCCGGCCAGGGCCTTCTCACCGGCATCACCCTCACTGCGGCGCAGCAGAAGCGCGTCGATTCCGCGTGGGCCGCAAACCAGCCGATGCGCGACAAGATGCGCGCCCAGATGCAGTCGGGTGAGCATCCCGACTCGGCCCAGCGGGCGGCGATGCGCGCGATGCGCGAGCGAAGCGCCACCGAAATGCGGGCGATGCTGACGCCTGACCAGCAGAAGGTGTTTGACCAGAACCTTTCAGAGATGCGTGCCCGCATGCAGGATACCGGCGCCGGAATGGGCGGCGGCCAGGGCGGGCCTCCGAAGCAGTGACCGTTCGCGGCTGATTCCGATCCAGTACCTGCCCATTCGGCGGATACCACCGACCCCGGGCAGCGGCGATCGTTCCTTCGAACGCCAACCTCGAAGGAAGATCACCATGTCCACCGAACGCTCCACCATCTCCGCCCTTTCCGACCAGCTGGCGGACGCCGTCGAGGGCGCAGCCCGCGCGGTCGTTTCCGTGCACGCCCGGCCCCGCCTCCCATCCACCGGTGTTCACTGGCGCGATGGCCTCATCGTCACCACCGAAGCCACGGTGAAGCGCGATCAGGATATCAAGGTCACGCTTCCCGACGGACGCCGCGTTCCCGGCCGGCTCGCGGGCCGCGATCCGGGCACCGACCTCGCCGTGCTTCGCATCGACGGCGGCGAGCTTCCAGTCGCCACGCTTGGCGAACCCGCGACACTCCGGCCCGGCCACCTCGTCCTGGCGCTTGGCCGCACCGGCGACGGCGGGCCACGCGCCTCCTTTGGGGCCATGAGTGCCACCGGCGGCAAGTGGCGCTGCTGGAAGGGCGGGGAGATCGATCTCTGGCTGCAGGCTGACCTCACGCTCTATCCCGGCTTCGGCGGCGGCCCCCTCGTGTCGGCCGACGCACAGGTGCTCGGCATCAACTCGGGTGGGTTGAGCCGCCCGCTCGCGACGACGATTCCGGTGAGCACCGTCAATCGCGTGCTCGAACATCTGGTGACCCGGGGTTACGTCGCCCGTGGGTGGCTCGGGGCCGCCATGCAGCCGGTGCGTTTCTCCGATGCGGCAAAGAGTCGCCTCGGCCTGGCGCGGAGCGGCGGGCTCGTGATCCTCTCGGTGGAACCTGACGCGCCGGCGGCGCTCGCCGGTCTCATGCTGGGCGACGTGATCGTTTCCATCGAGGGTCATCCGCTCGAACACCCCGACCAGGTGCTCGAAATCCTCGCCGGCGACGTAGTGGGTCGCACGCTCGGTGTGGAGTTCGTGCGCGGTGGACGGCTCGAGCGCGTCGACCTGCTCGTGGGCGAGCGGCCGCGCGCCAATCGGTGAGCGTTCCATATCTCGCGGAGCCGGCCAGCTGGCTCCGCGACAGCGTGGTGCAGGTGCGCCAGGGCGCGTCGGCCGGGTCCGGGCTCACCTGGGGCTGGGATCTCGTTGTCACCAACGCCCACGTAGTGCGAGCGGGCGAGGTGGAGATCCAGCTTCCCAGTGGCGAAGGGCGCCGCGGTGTGGTGCGGGTGTGTGATCGCGCCCGTGACATCGCGATCATCAGCGTACCTCGGCTGTCGCTCCCAACCCCCATGAGACGCGATCCGGCGTTGCTGCGCCCGGGACACATGCTCTTCGCGGTCGGGCATCCCTTCGGCGTGCGCCATGCCGTGAGTGCGGGCATACTTCACGCGGTGGGTCCCCTCCCCGACAGCTATCCGATGCCCACGGCACAGCGGCGTCTCCCCTGGGTACAGGCCGACATCCGGCTCGCGCCGGGCAATTCCGGGGGGCCGATCGCCGACGCGGAGGGATTCGTGATTGGAGTGAGCACGATGATCGTGAACGGACTGGCGCTGGCGGTCCCCGTCCCGGTAGTCGAGCAGGTGGTCCACGCCGCCAGCACATGAAGCTGCGCATCTATCTCGGCCTGCGCGATGAAGCGCGGCGACGGCGGCTCCAGGAACTGCTGCGTCGTGATCCCGAGATCGTGTTGGTGGGCGAGGCTGGTGAAGCCGACGTGGTGCTGGACGACGCTCCACATGCCGGCCCCGTGGCGGGCGTTGTCGATGAGGAGGGTGCGGCACTCACGGCGCGGGAACGCGAGGTACTCCGCCTCATGGCGCAGGGCCTGGTCAACCGGCAGATCGCCGCCGAGCTGGGTATCTCCTCACATACGGTGAAGTACCACGTCGCGTCGGTCCTCGCCAAGTTGGGCGCCCACACACGCACGGAGGCCGTGACCCGTGGCCTCCGTGAAGGGCTGCTTCCGCTTTAGACCCGGCGCCGCGGCAGCTCCCCGGCGAGGCCCGTGTCAGGGCGAGCGGGTTGCGACTCCGCCGCACATGCCGCCCGATCCCTGGTTGGCGCCTTCCTGATAGATGTATCTCGAGATCTGCGTGAAGCGCTGGCTATTGGGTACGAGTGTCCACGTAAAGTCCTCACGATACTGATTTCCCGACGGTCCGCCGATGAAGAATCCGCGGATCACGTGTGGATTTCCCGGAACGATGCTGGCGCTGTACACCTGCACGTCCCCCGATCCGGGCGGATCCTCGTCGGAGATCTGGATCGTGCCCGGGCCGGTGACCGCGATCGTGAGTTCCGCCTGGCCATACTCCGGCGGAAGGCAGGCCCATCGCTGCAGGTACGTGCCGTTCCAGTCCTGGATGCTTCCGTTCTCGCCGCAGGGAATCTCCACCTCCGAGTCGGGCAGGTTGGTGGCCTGTCCTCCCGGGCTGGTAAAGACAGCGCCGGTCACTGCGACTTCTCTCCGCGAGGACGCGAAGCTCCAGGTCGACGACAGGGTTCCCCGGTCGCCCGACGTGACCACCGCGACGTCGCCGTCGAGGCTGTAGCCGCAGGCATTGGCGACGGCATTGGTGGCGCCCGTCGCCGCGCTCATCCGGAGCGGACTGGACGGGTCGATGGTCACCGTGGTCGTGTTGCTGGTGAGCGCCTCGGTGAACGTGCCCGACCCCGAGAACTCCCGGCCCGTCTCGGTGAGGGTGAAGTTCATCGTGCCCGAAAAGCTGCCGAGGCCACCGAGCGTCTCCAGGGTGAACGTCACCGTCCCGCCAAAGCCCGGTCCGGGATTGCCTGGCGCCTGGTTGAAGGTCACATGACCCGACAGCGTGGTCTCGTTCAGTCCATCACCGTTGCCATCGTACGGAATCGTGAAGTCGTATGTATTGGCGGGACCGCCGCTCGTCGGCGTAAAGCTCAGGTCCTCGCTGCCGGGTGCGCCGGGGCTGAGCAATGCAGGGAGGAGCGCCTCAAAACCGCCCAGCCGGGGCACGATGATGTCGATGCCCGATTCCACATAGTCGGCGAGCGCCACGGCGTTTGGTGGGATGCCTTCGGATGGCGAGCCATCGTCTCCGCAGTCGGCGAGCAGCAACAGCAGGAGCACAACGAAGACACGGCGCATGATTCGCCCTCCCATGACCAGGGTCAACGCGACGGGTGCTCTTCGGGATGGTGCGGTTGAAAGGCGAGTATGCAGCGCGGGCCGACAGGCGTCAATGCACCGCGGACGGTGAGAGCGCCTGCTCCAGGGCGTCGCTCCACCCCTCGGTATGGATGATCCGCGCCCGGGTGGTGCTCCGAAGCCGCTGCAGCGGCGCCAGTCGCCTGAGCGCGAGCCGATGCGGATTGAGCGCCGGCAGCAGTGAGGAATCGGCCAGCGCCAGCGCCGCCCGGCGGAAGTGCAGCAGCTGCAGGTCCAGGTTCACCTGGTCGATCGGTGCGTCGAAGACGTAAGTCGCAGCGCTCGGTCCGGACAGGACCTCGAGTGCCGTGAGGGAATTCACGGGAACCAGCAGGAACGACGCCCAGTGCCGGGGCAGCGCAGTTGGCGGCTCCAGGACCTCACTCTCGGGATCGAGCAACTGGACGAAGCCGAACCGCGGCTCACCAGCGCCGCGCTGACTGAGCAGCTCGGCCGCGCAGGCAGCTCGGCTCGGCGCGCTCCACTGCGTCAGCAGTGCGTCGAAAGCGGGCAACTGGCCCCGTGCCACTCCGAGACCATCGGCAAAGACCGTGCTTCCCGTGAGCGCGGTGAGCAGCTGTCCCTGCGCGTCGCGCTGCCGGTTCACGGCGCGGAGAAACTCGTCCCGCTGCCGCGCCAGCTGGCCGACGACGGTGCATGCCCCGCCTGGCCCATGCAACCGCACCGTCGGTGGTTCATCCGACGCGTCCACCGCGGTCAACCCGCCGAGGGGAATCTGCCACGGATCATCCTCGACCGGCACGAACGTCACGTGGGTCTGGAATACCTGGCACTCGACCGGACGCACGCTGCCTTCGTCCAGCACGGCCCCGGTGAACACCTCCGGTATCGTGATGCCATGAGCCAGCAGGCCGGCGATCCGTGCCTGGTTTCGCGCAGCGCGCAGTTCGGCTGAGAAAGTGTCGAACCGGCGCCCGAGCCGGGAGAGAACCAGGGTTCCTGTGGGCCAGCAGTCGAGCTGGATGCGATAGTCAGCAACACGCAACGTATCAGCATCCAGAAACGCCACGGTGACCGGGCCGACCCTCACGTCGTCGTCACCGATCACCGCCTCGGCCGAGCCGTGCTCCGTGACGGCGCCGCCGGCATCATGGAGCGCGAAGGTCGCGGGGGACCGCCGCGTCTCGTCGCTCATTTCACGGCCCGTAGGGCTTCCCGCACTCCGGACAGAACTTGGGTGACCCGTCCGCCTGCGCTCCGCAGTGCTGGCACGAGCGCTTGGCGGCGATCGAAGTCCCGCATTCGGGGCAGAACTTGCCGCCCTGGGTCTTGGCTCCGCACTGCGGGCAGATCGCGGCGGCCACCTGCGCCAGGTCTCGCTGGCCGAGATAGTCCACGCTTCGGGCTTTGGTCTGGGCCTGCTCGCGGGCAGCTTGTGCCTGTGCCGCCGCGATCTCCTCGTCGAGGTCTGGCGCGCAGCCCTCACAGAGGCCCGCTTTCTTGTTCCAGCAGATGGGCTCGCACACCCAGTTGCCGCAACGGGTGCATTGCTTGAAGATGGGGCTGATCTCGCGCACCGCCGCGTCGAGCGCCGAGTCGTGCTGGCTCCCGGCCACCATCGACTGCAGCTGGTCGGTTGTCTGTGCGGCCCGGCCGAAGAAGCCACCCAGCAGTGACGCGGCGACATTGGCTGCCGCCGATGCAGCCCCGAGCTTGTTGGCCTCGAAGGTCGACATGTACCCGTTGCCGCATTTCTCGCACATGAACTTGAACTGGAAGCCCCGCTGCGAGGACAGGTCCTGGTAGTTGTTCGTGAACGGGATCTTGGCCATTGGTGGGCTCCTTTGCCGCTAACCTGCGGCGCAAAGGGCGGGGCGTCAAGCACGCCGGACCTTGTGCGAAACCGCACCCCCCTACACTCTCAAGTGGCTTCCCGTGCCGCGAAGCCGAAGGGAAAAGTCCATTCGCCCGCGTTTGTGCGGGCTCACCGTCTCAGGAGGGGTCATGCGCCGCGCCACCCACGTTCTTGCGCTCTGTACCACCGTCGCCATGGTCGGCTGTGCCAAGAAGGAGAAGCCGCCGGCTGAACCCATGGCCGAGGCACCCGCGCCGCCAGCCGGCGCCCGCCGCCCTCACAGCAGCTGACGTCGCCGGAACCTGGAACATGCGGGTGACCCGCATGCGGGTTCCGACAGCACCATCCTGACCTTTGCACTCAACGCCAGCGGTGATCCGTCAACCTGGACCTTCAACTTCCCCGGCCGTCCGCCGGTGCCGGTCAAGGTCACCATGGACGCCGACAGCATCATTACCGCTGCCGGGCCCTACCAGAGCGCGCTGCGGAAGGGCGTGAAGGTCTCGACCACGGGCGTGATGCGCCTGAAGGATGGCAAGCTCGTGGGGTCCACCACGGCGCACTATGCCACGAAAAGCGCGGACTCTGTGTTGCAGCTCAATAGCGAGGGTACTCGGGCGCCGTAAGGTCGCTCGTATCCCGGCCGCGAACACCGTGCGGTCCTCTGCCGCACGGTGTTTCGCGGTTGCGCGTATCGTCCATCCGCAGTGACGCTCCCCGTCGCCTCGTGATGACAACTGAATCCCTCGCCGCTCGCTCAGAACCCCCCGTTCACCGTTCACTCTTCACCGTTCACGGTGTTCCCCTCGGCACACCCCATGCTCATCCGCCTCCCACCTCACCTCCGGAGGCAGGTATGCCGGTCCGCCCTTCGCATCTCTCCATCATCGCTCGTCTCGCCGTCTATGCCTTGGCACTTGTCATTGTCGCGTCCGCCCGCCTGCCCGAGCCCCGCGTCGATGCTACGGTGAAGCGCGGTTCGGGCAAGCCGCTCCGACAACGGCGCGAATGCAGCGTGGCGCCTCGCCATCGCTGGCGTCCTGCTCACCGGGATTGTCGCTCGAGGTCCGTCGCCGGAGGCTCGTATGGCACTGAAGAACACGGCGCCGCTCGACGGCGGTCTCAAGGCAAGATTCAACTGGGTGACGCAGGCGGGAGCCAGCACGCTCAAGAACCTGCCCTTCGGTGCGGCAGTGGGCGTGGTGGTGTCCGGCATCGTGCTCTGGCTCGCGCCGCAGCTCGTGCCCGATGGCTGGAGCGCCGAGGCCGTCATCAGCCTCGGCATGGGATCGGGCATCGTGCTGCATCGCTTGCTCGAGGGATTGCTGGGATGGTTCATCGAGCCGATGCGGCGTCACCTCGGTTCGCGCTGGGAAGCATGGATCCAGCTCGGCAAGGTCGACGGTTACCGCAAGCGCGGGCTTCTGCCGGGTGAGCAGGCACAGGTGCTCACCACCCGCATCGTCGAGGACGACATCAAGGCGAAGGGGCGTGGGCGACGATAGCCGCCCAGCGCCCCGGCATTTGCATCACGTCGTTCAGGCGGTCACGCCTTCGACGTCCTGGCCTAGGTCAGCACTGCCTCACGCTGGGCCGCCCGCGCGCCCGCCCTTTCCTTGATGAACGACATCAGGTCGGCGTTGAACTTGTCGCGCTCGGTGGCGAAAAGCCCGTGCGGTGCACCCGGATAGACCTTGAGCGTGGCGTTCTTCACCAGCTTGACGGCCTTCCGGGCCGCGTTGTCGATCGGCACGATCTGGTCATCCTCACCGTGAATGAACAGCGTTGGGATGTCGAACTTCTTCAGGTCCTCGGTGAGGTCCGTCTCCGAGAATGCGGCGATGCATTCGTACGCTCCCCGGAGGCCTACCTGTCATTGACCAGAGCCAGAACGCCTCCCGGATTCCCTCGGATACCTTGGCACCGGCCCGGTTGTAGCCATAGAAGGGCAGCGAGAACTGCTTGTAGAACTCCGACCGGTTGCCCAGCACACCGGCGCGAAGACCGTCGAAAGCCTCGAGCGGCACGCCGTCGGGATTCTTCGGCCCCTTGAGCATGAGCGGCGGGATCGCTCCGACCAGCACCGCGCCGGCCACGCGACCGGTGCCGTGACGCCCGATGTACCGCGTCACCTCGCCGCCGCCGGTGGAGTGACCGACGAGGATGATGTCCTTGAGGTCCAGTTCTTCGATCAGCGCCGCAAGGTCGTCGGCATACGTGTCCATGTCATTGCCGTCGTACGGCTGGCTCGAACGGCCGTGCCCGCGCCGGTCGTGTGCAACGGCCCGGAAGCCGTTGTTGGCGACCAGCATCGCCTGGTCGTCCCAGGCGTCGGCGTTGAGCGGCCAGCCATGACTGAAGACCACGGGCTGTCCCTTGCCCCAGTCCTTGTAGAAGATCGTAGTGCCATCCTTCGTGGTGATCGTGCTCATGATGAATCTCCTCGTTGTCCGATGCCGCGCTGCGGATTCGTGCCTCGTCCCCGGACTGGAGACGAACCGTTCTATTCTACTCCGCGCCGGTAACGGATGCGCTACGGCTGGCCCGCACTCGCAGCACCGCTTCGCTTCTGACCTCCGCCGGAGCGTCGTCGCGCACGAGATCGACACGAACATCGCGAAAGCCCGATCGCGCCCGCACTGTGTCCGCCACGCGGCGCGGGTTGGTCATCCACGCGGCGTAGTCCTCCGCGCTGTTGGGCCCGTGACCTACCAGGAAGAGCGCGCGCCTGGATACGTCGCCCGGCACGAGCGCTCGCCCGCGGTCGGCCAGGACCATCGCCATCGCCGGGGAGTCGTCCAGCGCCGGGGCCACGCTGATCGGGACGCTCACCTGCGCCCGCTCGTGCCCAGGACAGTTGGAGGAGAACCAGCGTCAGCCGATCGTCGGCGATGAAGGGTACTTCGCGTCGGGGATCATGCGTATCAGTACTTTGCCGGACGCTCGTGGCTATCGACCGATGCCCCCGCACGCCACCGCCGGCCGCCGGGATCCCCCGGCGGCTTCCACCGTTCTCAGGCAGAGCCAAGCGTCCCGTGAACGACCGGGCGCTTCGCCGTCTCTTGCGCTACGTCGCCGTCCCACCGCGCTGGGTCTGCGCGGCTCCTTCGCCGCCAGCGGTCAGGGAGGCGCGGCCCTCGCCGTCGCGCGGTACGAGCCCGCTCCCGCCCATCAAGCCCATGAGCGAGGGGACGTTGAGCGAGTCGGCCAGGCCCGACGGCACCACCATGAGCGAACCCCGCTTGACGATGCTCTCGTAGAGCATGTTCATCGCGCGCAGGTTCATGGCCGCCGGGTGGTCGCGGTAGGCGTCCGCCGCCTCGACGAACTTGTGGGCGATCTCGGTCTCCGCCGTGCCGAGGATGATGCGCGCCTGCCGCTCCCGCTCCGCCTGGGCCTGGCGCGACATCGCGTCCTCGAGCGCGGCCGGTATGATGACGTCGCGGATCTCCACCGACTGCACCTGGATCCCCCAGTTCGCCATCTTCTGCTCCAGCGCCACTTTGAGCCCGTGGCCGAGTTCCACGCGGGACTGGATCAGTTCCGCGAGGTCGTGCTTGCCGATGGCGTCCCGCAGGGCGGTCTGCGCCGACAGGATGACCGCCTCGTCGTAGTCCTGGACCTCCAGCGCGGCGCGCTCGGCGTCGCGCACGACCCAGAACGCGATGGCATCGACGTTGACCGGCACCGTATCGCGGGTCAGGCACGATTCCGCGCCAAAGGCCGCGGTCCGGATCCGCTGATCGACAATGTAGGCCACTCGGTCGAGCACCGGCACGATGGCGAAGTACCCGGGCCCGCGCAGCCCGCGGTAGCGGCCGAGCCGCAGCAGGACCGCCTTCTCCCACTGGTCGGTGTACTTGATCGAGGCAGCAAGCAGCGCTCCCAATGCTAGTCCCGCCACCGCTGCCAGCGGCGGAGCGACGCCGGCGAGAAAGAGTCCGCCGGCCAGCCCGGCCGCACCAACCAGCCCCGCGGCGAGAGCGGCGAGCGAATATCGGGTGTCATTTGGCCTGTGACTGGTCATGTGCGTTTACCTCGCGAAAGGAAAAGTCGGCCGGCCTTTGGTCGGGGTCGTATCACCGTGTCCGCGCGCGCCGGACATTGTCGTACTGCCTGGGGGCGGCGCGCGGGCGGGTCGCCCGAGGAGCGGGCGGCTGTTCCAGGAATGGGCTCCGCGCCTCGCCCAGCTCGATTGGGAGCGCCACCCGCACCAGGATCGTCAGGACGAACAGGCCCATCGCCCAGATGCCGGCGGTTACGCACAGTTCGACCCACGTCGGGGTGTACTCCACGATCTCTCCCAGGGGCGACGGAATGAACCCCGGAATCACCAGGCCGATCCCCTTCTCGACCCAGATGCCGAAGAAGAGGACCGCGCACGCCACCATCAGCACCCGCATGTTGTGCCGCAGCGGGTGGATCATGAGGGTGAAGGTCGCTCCGATGTTGAGCAAGATCCCCGTTCGAATCCACGGCACCAGCGCGTTGTGCTCGCCAAGTCCGAAGAAGAGGTACCGGGCGCTCATGCTGTGGTGCGTGGGCTGGTAGAACTCGTAGATCACCTCGGAGAGCAGCATTACAAGGTTGGCCTGGGCCGCCACCGTCGTGGCCGTGGCCAGCTTCTGAATGGCGACGTCAGGGATATCGTACTTGCTGTGCGACCGGATGAACCCGAGCAGCACGATCATGAATGCGGGCCCGGCGGTAAAGGCCGAGGCCAGGAAGCGGGGTCCGAGCAGCGCGGAGTTCCAGAAAGGACGGGCCGGCAAGACCAGCGAACAGGAACGCGGTGACCAGGTGAATGCTCACCGCCCAGACGACCGACACATAGATAAGGGGCACGTACTTCTTCTTCGATGGCTCATGCCCGGTGTAGTGACTGTAGAGTATGTAGAGCGGGATCGCGAGGTTCAGCACCAGGTAGCCGTTCAGCATGATCACGTCCCACGCCAGCATCGAGTCAGGCCAGTTCAGCAGTCCGATGACCGGCGTGAGACGCCACCATTTCCAGGGATAGCCCGGACTGTTGGCCATGACGAAGCCGAGGCACATGACCAGCGCGGATACCGCGACGCCTTCCGCGATAAGCACCGCCCGGCTGAAATCGACGTCGTGCAGGACGTACGCCGGTAGCACCAGGATCACCGCCGCGGCCGCTACCCCCACGAGGAACGCCATGTTGGAGATGTAGAGCCCCCAACTCACGTGGTTGTTCATGCCCGTGACGATCAGCCCCTGTTCGGCCTGAACGATGTACGCATAGCCCCCGACCAGCATGATCGCCGTCAGGCTCCCCATCCAGAGGTGATAGCTGCGGTCGCCGGAGGTCACGGAGCGCAGCGCCTGCGCCAGGAAGGGTCGGATGTGCACGGTCGCCTCAGTCCGAGAAGTACCAGAAGCGGGGTTCGGTCCCCAGCTCTTCCTTCAGCCGGAAGACGGTCTTGTTCGCGAGCACCCAGCGGATCTCGGAATCGGGATCCAGCAGGTTGCCGAAGACGCGGGCGCCGGTCGGGCAGGCCTCGGCGCACGCCGGCAGCCGCCCCTCCCGGGTTCGGTGGATGCAGAAGGTGCACTTCTCGACGCATCCCTTCTTCCGGTCGCGGTTCCCCAGGTAGTGCTGGTTGGGGTTCACTTCTTCGGGCGGCACCTCCGGCGCGCTCCAGTTGAAGCGCCGGGCCCAGTAGGGGCAGGCGGCCATGCAGGCCCGGCACCCGACGCACCAGTTGTAGTCGATCACCACGATGCCATCGGGCTCCTGCCAGGTGGCGCCCACCGGGCAGACCGGGACGCAGGGCGGGTTGGCGCACTGGAAGCACTGGGTACCCAGATAGAAGTGGCCCTCCAGCGGCACCTCATGCTGGTAGGTCGGATCGGCCTCGTCGAGATTGACCACCCCATTCTCCATCTCGAAGATCCGGATGTACTGCGTGTCCTGGTGCCGGTCGAGATTGTTTTCGTTGATGCACGCCTCGACGCAGCGCCGGTATCCCTTGCACTTCGAGACGTTGAAGGCATAGCCGAAGAGGACCCCCGGCAGCGCGTCAGTGGTCGCGATCGTCGCGTCTTCGTTGTGGCGGATCTTGGCGAGGCGCTCCAGTCGCTGGATGGTCTCGGCACGCTCGGCCTCGGTCATGCGGCGATAGTGCTTCTGGGTGAACTCCTCCCATTCGAGGAGCTTGAGCTCGCGTTCCTCGGGCGTCGAGGCGTTGAGCGGCGTACAGGCGCCGGCCGCGGCCGCGCCCGCGGCCAGGCCAGCCATGAGGAGGCCGAGCGCCTCCCGCCGGTCAACCGGCTTCTGCAGCAGGGTGCCGTCGTCAGCGCCCGGCGGCAGGTTGGGGACGGGGTCAGCACTCACGGGGCGTGGCCTCCGGTTCGCTCCAGCTGGGGCGCGCGGAAGGGGATGAGCACCTTCACGGACGGGTCGTGTGGGTTGTGGCAATCGGGGCACGCCATGACGACGCGCCGTCCTTCCCAGCCGTCGAGCCGCTTCCCGTGCGCGCCGCCGGCCCACGCGTCCGCCTGCGAGAAGTGGCATTGCGCGCACAGCCGGTAGCTCTCGTCCAGCGAGGCGCGCTCCCCGCTCTTGAGTGTCAGGGTCTCGACGTCGTTGGACGAATGACAGGTCGCGCACACGGCGCCGGTCTGGTCCGGGTGCTTCGGCTTGATGTTCTGGTGCGCATCGCCGATTCGCTTGTTCTCCATGACGATCTTCTGCCCCTGGTGGCATGAGGTGCAGGGATACTGGTTGAGGGACGCCGCGCGGGAACGGAGCGCGATCGGCAGTGTGATGGTCCCGAACAGGCGGGTATAGCCGGCTTCAGGAGCGCCGCTCCGCCGGCCGACCTCGAACGGCCGGCCACCCGGCCCCTTCCAGCGAACCACGGGCATCGTCGGCACCGTCGTCAGGGCGCCCGGCTCCATTGCCGCGTTGCGGGCGGCGGTTGCGGAGTCGATCTGCGCTACGGCCGTCCCTGGCGGGGGCTGGTCCCACCGGATCGTATGCCCCTCACGACAGCCGGAGACGAGGCACACCGCCCCGATCTCCAGCAGCGCGATTCCCCGCCATGGTTGGCTCATGGTGCGGCTCCGTCCTGGGCTCCGGCCTGTCCCGCCGGGCGGGCGAACGTCCCGGCCTCCGGATCGGGGCTCACGTGGCACTGCCGACAGTTGACCCACGTCGGGTGCGACGTCCGGATTTCAGCGGCGGCGGAGGGGCCCGAGTGGCAGGCGAGGCAGTTTTCTCTGAACTGCAATGAGTGCGGGATCGGGGGCGGGCTGCCGTCCGCTGCCTCCGCAGGCAATTTTGGCCACACCGATGTGGCCCACGTGAGCGAGGCATTTGCCCGGGGAGGACCGCCGCTCGGACCGTGGCACAAGGGACAGCGCGCGTTCGGCTGGGCGATGGGAATCGCGATTCCCATGACCGAGTCCTCGCCCACATGGCACTGCAGGCAGACGCCCCGCTCGGGGTGCGGCGTCACCGGCACGTACGCGTCAAACCGTTTCGAGAAGCCACCACGTTCGTGGCAGGTCCGGCAGGCATCGGTCCGGAATTCCTCGGGCGTGACGGCGTGCGGGATCCGCGGTGGCGCGCCCGGATAGGCCCGCAGGAAACGGCGGGTCTTGAGGTTGCGCGGGTGGGCCGTGCGCTCCCGGCGCGCTCCGGGATCGATCGCCACCGTGCCGGGTGTCGTGCGGAACACCTGCGCCTCGGCGCGGATCGGTTCGCGGGGCGCCGCCAGCAGGGCGACGGCGACGGGCACGGGCTCCGGTCGCCGCGCCGCGGGCACGAGCTTCACCGCGACTCTCAGTGCGACCACCGCCGTGACCGCCGCCGCGATCAGGAAGAGTCGCAGCGCGAGCGCGGTGGGGTCCCGGTCCGGCGAGCTCACGCGCCACCGGGCGCGGACACCCGCTCCAGGCGCACCGCGCAGGTCGCGGCATCGGGTTGCCCGGACAGGGGACAGCAGGCGTCGAGCGTTAGCTCGTTGACCAGTCGTGACTCGTCGAACCACGGGGCGAAGAGCTGGCCGCGCGGGGGCTGCGAGCGGTAGTCGATGCGAGCCTCGATCTCGACCGAACCGCGGCGGCTCACCAGGCGGACGGTTTCGCGGTTGCGGATGCCGAGGTCGCGAGCGTCGTCGCTGTTGATCTCCACGTAGGCATGCGGAAGCGCGTGATGCAGCGCGGGGATGCGCTGCGTCATGGAGCCGGCACCCCACTGCTCCAGTACGGCGCCAGTCGTGAGCCACGATGGATACGTCTTGTCCGTTGACTCAGCCGGCGGCTGGTGAGGTCGCAGCCAGATCCACGCCCGGTGGTCTGCGTGACCGTAGAAGTCGAACCCGCCATGAGCGCGATCGGCGGCGGGGTCGGTGGTGGTGTTGTAACGCCAACGGGTCTCGCGTCCGGCGACGTAGGGCCACATGACGCCAGCCTTGGCGCGCAGCGCGGTGATGGGCGGCAGCGCACTGGGTGGCTCGGCATGGAACCGGCCGTACTCTCCCCAGACCTGCTCCGCGTGAAGTCCCGGCTCGTATGGAAAGAGCTTTTCGAAGCCGAGGCGGCGCGCGACCTCGATCAGCTGCCAGGCGTCGCCAGTCGCGTCGCCAGGCGGCGCGACGAGCCGCTCGAAGTACTGTGCCCGCCGCTCCGCGTTCGCGTAGATGCCCTCGCGCTCGAGCCACATCGCCGCGGGAAGGACGACGTCCGCCACGTCTGTCGTGGGAGTGGGATACGCCTCCGACACGACGATGAAGCGGTCGCTCTTGGCCGCGGCGCGCCGATAGCGGTCCAGGTTGGGCAGGCTGACCATCGGATCGGTGGCCATGATCCAGAGGAAGCGGACATCGCCCGTCTCGAGTTGACGGAACATCGAGAGGACAGGCGCGGTCGGCTGGGCCGCGATCCGCTCGATCGGCACGCCCCAGATCTCGGCCGCGCGGCGGCGGTCCGCCTCGTTCTGTACCACCCCGCGCGGGAGGGTCTGGGTCAGGGTGCCTGCGTCATGCACGGCGCACCCGCCGCTCGGCTGTCCCGTGGTCGCAAAGGGGCTGTTGCCAGGCGAGGCGACTTTCCCCACCAGCAGATGGATGTTGTAGAGCAGGTTATTGAGCCAGGTACCGCGTACGTCCTGGTTCACCTCCCGCCCCCAGACGGACATCACCTTGCGCTGGGGGTCGCCGTAGAGCGACGCGAGCCAGCGGATGCTCGCCGCGGAGAGGCCGGACAGCTCCTGCGCGCGCTCCGGCGTGTAGTCGGCGAGGAACCTCACGTACTCGTCCCAGCTGGCGTCCGTGGCGTCGTCCTCCACGAGGGCACCGTCGGTGAGGCCATAGCCGATGTCCGTCTTGCCCCGCTTGAAGGCGACGTGCTGGGTCACGAACTCGCGCTGCACCCATTTCCGGGCCACGATCTCGTTGCAGATGGCGTTGGCGACTGCCAGCCCCGCGTGCGGCGCGTGGAGCAGGGAATGGTCGCACGCATAGCTGGTGCGCGTGGTGCGGGTGGCCACATCGACGATGCGGACCGCGGGGTTGGCGCGCTTGCGGTCCAGCATCCGGGAGAAGAGCACCGGGTCGGTTTCGGACAGGTTGATGTCCCACAGCACGATGACGTCGGCATGCTCGATGTCTTCGTAGCAGCCGATCGCGCCGTCCAGGCCGAAGCTGCCCAGGAGGCCCGACATCGCGCTCGCGCCGAAGAGACGCGTGCTGCTTTCGACGTTGTTCGTACCCAGCGCACCCTTGAAGAGCTTCGACGCGACGTAGGCGTCGGTGATGGACCATTGCGCCGAGCCGTAGAGGGCTACGCTGTCCTTGCCGTGCTGCTGAGTCGTCTCCTTGAGCTTCCGCGCCACCAGGTCGAGCGCGTCGCTGAGCGGCACCTCGACCAGGGTGCCGTTGCGGCGGACCAGGGCACGCCGGATGCGGTCCGGTCCGGAGAGCGCCTGCACCGAGTTGTAGCCCTTCACGCAGGCCAACCCCTTGCTGACTGGAGAGTCGGGGTCGCCCTTTACGGCCACCGCTCGGCCGTTCTCGATGCCGATCAGGAGCCCGCAGCCGACGCCACAGAGGCGACACGGCGCCTTTTTCCAGGCTGGGCCAGGCTGCCGGTCGCGGGGCAGGGCAGCGGCAAGCGCCGTCCCCGGGATGGCGGCGGATGCGGCGGTGGCGGCTGACATGGCAGCCGCTTTCAGGAAAAACGTCCTCCGGTCGACCGGTTTCACGAACACCTCCGGCGAGGAGAGCAGCGGTGACGCTTCGAAGCCGGAAAGACCCGGCCGTCGCGGATCGCTGCAACTGCTTCAAGCGCTTAGTGCAAACCTGGTACGCGGAGAGGCGGCGGGCCCTCGCGCGAACATCGCGGAGGTCGACTGAAGGGATGGGGAACGACTGATGAAGGTTTGTTCAATCGGTGGCATGACGGCACGCGCAAGACGGAGCCTTTGTGTGGGGCCGGATCCAGTGTGGGATTCGTCGGATAACCGTCATCCTCGACTCACCGCACGCGACACCGCTCCCTGTTCCCGGTCCCCCGTCCTGTATAGCATTGGGCTCATGCCCCGCACCGCGACGCCCCGACCGACGCTCCGCCAGGAAAAAGCCCGCTGGGCCGTCGGTCATCTGCTCATCGGCGTGGACGAAGTTGGGCGCGGCCCGTTGGCGGGCCCGGTAGTCGCGGCCGCCGTCGTCTTTCCCGCCAACGTCAAGCGCATCGCCGGTCTCCGCGATTCCAAGCTTCTGAGTGCAGCCCAGCGTGAGCGGCTCATCCCCCGCATTCGCGAGCGGGCGCTCCGGATTGCGGTCGCGGCCGCCTCCGTCCGCGAAATCGACCGCTTCAACATCCGCGTGGCCACCGCCATCGCGATGCGCCGCGCGGTGCGCCGGGTGCTGCACGGCCTCGATGCCTGGCAGATTCTGGTGGACGGCCTGCCGTTTCCCGAGCTCGGCTATCCCCACGAGGCCCTCATCGACGGCGATGCCCACTGCGCCTCCATCGCCGCCGCAGGCGTCGTGGCCAAGCAGGTCCGCGACGAACTCATGCGCCGCCTCTCGCTCCGCCATCCGTTGTATAGCTGGGAAACCAACATGGGATATGGCACCGAGGAACATCAGCAAGGACTGCGCGATCACGGACCCTGTTGTCACCACCGCTACACTTTCGCCCCGGTTGCGCAGACGACGCTCTGGTAGGATGTAAACGGTGAACGGTCAACGGTTAACCGGCGCACCCTTCCGGTTTACCGTTCTCTGTTCACCGTTTACGCATTTGGCATGGCGAACGCCTTCCTCTGCTTGCCTGGCGCCCAGAAGAATCGAGATGGCTTCTCGACAAAGGCTCGACGCAGCGCCTGCCACAACTCCTTCCGGTCTTCCCACGTCAGGTCGCGCGCCCGCGCCGCCGTCAGCAGTGCCAGCCAGGCCGACACCGTGAAGTTGCAGACTCCGATCACCACGATCCCGGCGCCGGCCCACGTCAGGTCCGCCAGTGTCAGCTCGGCGGCGTCACGCAACGGGAGGATTCCGTAGGCTGCCGATGCGGCCTGCAGCGTCACGTGGCGTACCTCCAGGGCAACGCCGAAGAACCGGCTCAGCAGCACCGGGACGAAGCCCAGCAAGAAGCCAAGCACGGCGTAGCCGACCATCCCGCCCAGGTTGTGTTCCACGAAGTCTCCCGCGCGCTGGGCGAATGCCTTGCCGAACATCCGCTTGATGCGCGCGTCCTCACGCGTCGCCTCCGGCAGCCGGCGGTACGCACTCCAGTTGGAGGCTGCACCGGCTGCCAGACTCGAAAGCCACAGGAAAAGTCCCGTCACCGCCGCATAGACCACGGTGAGCGTGGCCATCGGGTTGACGCTGTGCAGCGCGTGCGCCGCATCCGGCGTCGCCAGGAACCAGCGCCCCGTCGCGAGGTGCACGAAGTAGTCCAGCGCCAGGGCCAGTGTCACCGTGGCCGCGACGTTGGAGATCGTTACCGCCGCCTGCGAGCGGGAAATGGCCGCGATCAGCGCCACGTTGTGTTCCATGTCGGTCTTGTCGGCGAGCGATGTCGCCAGCGCGGACGCGGTCATCGCCGGCTGCTTGGACGAGAGCGCGAAGTGGCAGATCTGCAGGATCCAGAAGCTCACGGTGTAGTTGAGCGCGAGTCCGAGCCCTAGGATCACCGGCGCCAGCGGCAGCGCCGAGATGCCGAACTTGGCCAGGGCGGTGAAGGTGGTGACGCAGCCGCCATACGCGCCGGCGCGCAGGTTGTCCCACCAGTCCTTGCGCGAGCGCACGACGTAGTGCTCGCCGGTACTCCCGGTGTACTCCGTGATCTTGAGTGCCAGCCGCTTCGACTCCGCCCGGCCCACGGCGCCGATGCTGTGATCCATCGCCAGTGCCCGCACCATACCCATTCCCGCCTCGCGTGCCTGCAGTGCCCCGGTATCGAGGGCCAGGTTGAGCAGCACGGCGAGGCGCGTGAGCTCCGCGCCGAGCAGCTCGTGACGATAGAGGCTCTCGGTCGAGGCTCCCCGCTTGTCGATGAGTTTCGAAATCTCCTCGAGCACACGCCGGCACCGCGCCAGGTCGGCTTGCCATTCGGGGAGGTCGCTGCCGCTCGCGAGCCCGGTCCGGACGCGCTCGAGCATCGGCGGCAGGTCCATGAAGCTGGAATCGACCAGCTCGCTGGACGGGCGCAGGTCGAGGATGCTGCGCGACGTTCCGACCGAAGCGATGCGCGCCGCCACCAGTTGTGCCGCGCGCAGCAACAGCGACCGCGGCGTGGCGACAAGAGCAGCCGCCCGGTCCACGGTGGCACCGTCCAGGCTGCCGATCCACTGCGCGTCCTCCTCGGTCAGGCGGAGGCGGAAGAGCAGGTCGGGCAGGTTGTCTGGGGTGCGATAGCGGGGAAGCAGCCGGTTGGTGATCCGGTGCATCACTTCCTTCGACAGCGAGAGCTGGCTCGGGAGTCCCGTCTCGGCGAGAAGCCGGATCACGGTCGGGTGACTCCACGCCCGGTGCAGTCGCTCCACCAGCACCTCACGCTGCGGATGTGCCGCTATGCTGTCGAGCAGGAGAATGAGGCGTGCCGTGCGTGGAGAGTGCGGACCCAGCGGCCGCACCGGAGCGTTGCGCAGCCATAGCAGCAGGCGCTCCAGCCAGAAGGCACTGCCTCCGGGGAGCGCCTCGGCCAGCAGCTTCTGCAGCGCCGGGTCTAGTGGGACGGAAGGATCCACGGCAGCGCGGGCGCGACTGCGGCCGCCGCAGCGGCCGGATCGGACGTTCGCGGTACTTCCAGCACGCGATCGAGTCCGGACATCTTCACGATGGCATCGCGGTTCGTTGCCATCGAGATATCCGGCACCTCGGGAGCGGACAGCACGACGCCCGCGGGCAGGATCCCGCCCAGCTCGAGGGCGCTCAGGGTGAGCAGGGTGTGGTTGATCGTGCCCAGGCGGTTTGCGGCCACCACCAGCACGGAAGCACCCAGTGCCTCAGCCAGGTCCACCACGTTCCAGTCCCACGCGAGTGGGGCCAGCAGCCCGCCCGCTGTTTCCACCAGCGTGATCTCCGTGCCCCGTGCTACTCGCTCCACCTCGCTCACAACGGTATCGAAGTCGAGCCTGTCCGCTCCTTCCAGCTCTGCCGCGACTGCGGGCGCCACCGGCGTGCGGAGGCGGTAAAGCGCGTGGAGCGGCGCCCGCTGGCCGGTTGCGGCGGCCAGTTGCACGCCATCTTCAGTGGCACTCGGATTGAGCTCAGTGCCTGTCTCTACCACTTTGATGGCCACTACACTGTGCCCGGTCTGTACCAGCGCCCGCGCCAGTGCGCACCCCACCCAGGTCTTGCCGACCCCGCTGTCGGTGCCCGTCACGAAGACGATGCGTGGCGGCGTCACCGGGACACTGCTCACGCCGGCACCGCCACTGGTGCGCCGCAGACTTCCGCGATGGACTCGAACACGACTCGGACCAGCAGCGCGAGCTCGTCGCCCGCGAGGGTCAGCGGCGGCATCAGCACGATCACGTCACCCAGGGGTCGCAGGAACACGCCGCGCTTCCTGGCGGCAGCGCATACCCGCATGCCACGCCGTTCCACCGCCGGATACGGCGTCTTCGTGTCCCGGTCTGCCATGAGCTCGACGCCCGCGGCCAGTCCGTATTGGCGGATGTCGCCCACCGCCGGAAGGACGCGCAGCTCATCCAGCAGTGCGGAAAGCTGCGAGACCTTGCCGGGAAGCAGGGCCAGCAGGTCGGTCTGCTCGAAGATGTCGAGGGTCGCATGGGCGGCTGCGGCAGCGAGCGGGTTCCCCGTATAGGTATGCCCGTGAAAGAACGTGCGTCCCTCGGAGGGATGACCGAGGAAGGCACGAAAGATCCGCTCGGTGGTGAGCGTGGCCGCCATGGGCAGGTAGCCGCCGGTCAGGCCCTTGGCGAGGCAGAGAAGATCCGGGGCGACGCCCTCCTTGTCCGACGCGAACAGCTGTCCCGAGCGTCCGAATCCTACCGCGACTTCGTCGAGCACGAGCAGCGTGCCGGCGCGATCGGCCAGCTCCCGCACTCGCCGGGTGAAGCCGGCCGGCTGCGTCACCATGCCGGCCGCGCCCTGCATTCCCGGCTCGAGCACGATGGCCGCGAGCGTCGAGCCGTGCACGTGCACCAGCGCCTCGAGCGCCGCCTCGCACCCGGCAACACCAGGTGATGGCGCCTGGATCGTCTGGAAGAGCAGGGGACGGTACCGCTCGTGAAAGAGGTCGATGCCACCCAGCGACACCGAGCCGATCGTGTCGCCGTGGTAGGCGTTGCCGAACGTGAGGAATGCGGTCCGCTGCCGTCCGGAGCCGTTCTCCGCCTGCTGCCAGTACTGCAGCGCCATCTTGAGCGCGACTTCCACCGCGGTGGAACCGTTGTCGGAGTAGAAGACGCGCGTGAGCCCGGCCGGTGCCTTGTCGACCAGCCGCTTCGCCAGCGTCACCGCGGGGGCTGTCGCATTGCCAAGGAACGTCGCATGCGCGATCCGGTCCAGCTGGTCCCGGATCGCCTGGTCGATCTCCGGCCGCCGGTGCCCGAAGAGGTTGCACCAGAGCGAGCTCACGCCGTCGAGATAGCGGCGCCCGTCAGCGTCGATGAGGTAGTGCCCCTCACCGGCCACGACCATGAGCGGCTCGTCGTCGGCGTAGGCACTGTGCGGCGTGAACGGATGCCACACGTGCTCGCGATCGATCTGCTTCAGCTGATCACTTGAACTCACGCCATCCCCTCCTGCCATCCTGCCGCCCTGACTTCTTGCCGCCTGACTTCCTGCTGCCTGCGTCATGCCGGCACCAGTTCCGCCACCCTGAACCCCGCGTCCTCGATCATCTTCAGGTCCGCCTCGTATCCGGCGCCCGGGGTGGTCAGATAGCCGTTCACGAAGATCGAGTTGGCCGGCCACAGCGCCAGGGCCTGCAGGTGCCGCAGGTTCACCTCGCGCCCGCCGGCCACGCGAATGTCCCGCGCAGGATTCACGAAGCGGAACATCGCCAGCAGCCGCAGGCAATCCATCGGAGCCAGCCGCTCGTTGTGGCCCATTGGCGTGCCGGGACGCGGATCGAGGAAATTCACCGGGATCGATTCCACCTCGAGGGCCTGGAGCTCGAACGCCAGCGAGATCCGGTCGTCTTCCGTCTCGCCCATTCCCATGATCCCGCCGCAGCACGCCTCGAGCCCGGCGGCCCGCGCGCGCTTCACCGTGGCGACGCGGTCGTCCCAGGTGTGGGTGCCGCAGAGCTCGGGATAGAAGCGCTTCGACGATTCGAGGTTGTGATTGAAGCGGGTCACGCCCGCCTCGGCGAGTTGCTCGGCCTGGCCGTCCTTGAGGAGCCCGAGCGAGGTGCAGACGTTGATGTTCATCTCGGCCTTGATCTGCCGCACCGCCTCACAGATCGTGTCCAGGTCCCGGGCCGACGGACCCCGCGTTGCCGTCACCATGCAGTACTTCACGGCCCCCATCCGGTGCGCGTGCCGCGCGCCTTCCACCAGCTCCTCCACCGTCTGCATCCGGTACTGGTCCACGCCCGTGTCGTACCGGGACGATTGGCTGCAGAAGGCGCAATCCTCCGGACACTTGCCGCTCTTGGCGTTCTGGAGCACATGCAACCGCACGTCGCGGCCATGAAACCTCTGCCGGATCTGGAACGCGGCCCCGAGCAGCGGGAGCAGGTCGTCGTCGCCCGAGCGCACGATGCGACGCGCATCGTCGGCCGTGATCGGGGTGCCGCCCAGCACCTGCTCGGCGAGCGTGTTCCAGTGACTCACATGAACTCCGGGGATGGTTGATGGGGAGACTACTGGAACTGGGCGATGGGTGGTAGACCACCGGTGGATTTAGCCGCGGTTCGTTCCTCCGCACTCGGTTCTTCCGCCGTCGCTGTTCCTCCTCACGCCGTCGCTGTTCCTCCTCACGCCGTCGCTGTTCCGTCTCACGCCGTCGCTGTTCCTCCTCACGCCCTCGCTGTTCCCCCTCACGCCGTTGCTGTTCCTCCTCACGCCTTACTGTGGCGGATACTTCTGAAACACCTGCTGCACCGTCCTGAGCCTC
Organism: uncultured Gemmatimonadales bacterium; assembly: GCA_963822925.1. Lineage (GTDB taxonomy): Bacteria > Gemmatimonadota > Gemmatimonadetes > Gemmatimonadales > GWC2-71-9 > JAGGAG01. Next base: position 152,348 of record CAWGJN010000018.1, on the reverse strand, counting down.
TCTGCGAAATCCAGCAGCGTCATGTCGAACACGATGTCGTCGCTGCCCGAGAGCGCCCCGAACGCGGCACCCGCCGTGCCCATCTGCAGCTCCGACGCCTGTAACAGCCGCATTTCCTTGACCTCCCCCACCGCCACCACCCCGGTGGAGTCGACCTGCCGGTAGGTCAACTTGTCCCCATCGAGGCTCACCAGCCGGATATCCCACAGCAACGAGTCGTTCTGTAAGGTGATTTGCCAGCGGTCCGGCCGCGCCTGCGCGGGAGCCGGCACGACCGCGAGTGCCGTCAGGGCAACGACGGCCAGGAGTGTGCGCATGCTGTCCTCCTCGGGTGGAGGTGGCGGGGCCAAGGTCCGGTGCCGCTGCTCTCCAATAGTACCAGAACCGGGGCGCCATGTGCCGTACGCCGAGGCGCCCCGGCAGGGATTGCCGGGGCGCCGGGATGCAGGGTCGGTTGATCGACGATTAGAGTCCGACCAGTCCTTCGGAGCAGACGAGCCGGTTGCCATCGGCGTTGCTGAACATGACGAGGGGATGCGTGCCGTTCTGCCAGGCCGTCGCCGTGACCGAACAGGTCGCCGAGACCGTCAGCGTTCCCAGAGTGAGGTAGGCGGCGAAGTTTGACTGGCTCCCTACCGTCGTCGGGATGGCGATGCTGCGCGACCCACTGGGGCCCAGGAGGTTGCCCGGTCCCGCGGTCTCAGAGGGCCCGATGAGATACACGGAGACTCCGGAGTTGTTGTAGAGCGTCACGGTGTTGGACGCCACCGGGTCGAAGCGCGCCGTAACCAGGAACGTCACGTCCGCGCCTGCGCTGAAATCCAGGATACAGACCGGCCCGGCTGTCTGGCTGCAGCCTCCCCAGCTGGTGAAGGCGCTGCCGGGGTCTGCTGCGGCATCGAGTCGGAACGAGCCGCCGCCGCCGGCGTCAGGGAACGTGTAGGTGCACGTCCGGGGGTGTGTCGGGTTGGGGGCTGGATGCGCGGCGTCTGGTGGCAGCACACAATTGATGCCGACGGTGTTGATGTCCTCAGCCACCACTGTCCCACTGCCCGTGCCAGGGCCGCTGACCGTGACCGTGACCTGCTGGAACTGCAAGGTGCACTCCTCGAACTCCGGATTGCACGCCGGGTCGGTGCCGCCGGAGCAGGCAACCGCAAAGGCGAACAGGGTGGAGAGCATCGCCAGGCTGACCGCCCGGATCGCATGGTACCTGAGCATGGGAATCCTCGCTGAGGGTCTTTCTCCCATGACGCAGCTGATCGGCCAATCCTCTCACACTGTCGCGCCCTCACGACTGCCGACCCAGGACGGCCGAACGTGAGAAGGGCCCCCTGCGGGGCCCTTGGCGCTGCTGGAGCCCGGATGGCTCAGCGACAGATCTCCACTTTCCAGTTGTCGATGCCGTGGGTTACCGTGAGGCTGCTGCTGCCGGTGGTGTTGCTCCGGAAGTAGCCGAACGTGATGGGGCCGCCCGTCGCCGAGAAGTCGGCGCCGGGGAAGTCCGCCGCGGTCAGGTTCAGCCGAGACGTCGACTCCCATGCGGTGTTCGTGAATGCGCCGGAGGGCGGCCGGAGGATGACGTTGTAGCGGGTTCCACCCTGTGTCAGGCTGAACCCGGTGCCGACGGCAGCACCGGCAAAGGGCGGATTCAGCTCGATCTGGTCCTCGTAGTAGTTGATGTGATCGATGGCGCCCTGCGCACTGGGGTCGTACGTCGTGGTGCCGTAGTAGTGATACACGGCGATCGCGCTCGCACCGGTAAAGACGTGCTGCATCTGCCGGTAGCCGCCGGGATTGCCGCCCGCCGCCTGGAAACTGACCGATTGTGTCGGGCTGCCGCCGCTCGTGGTAGCAGTGGCGGTCCACCCGGCGTCGGAGTCGAACTGGTCCTGGATGGTGAGCGGGTTGGTGCACGCGGCTGCCACGACGTCAAACCGTACCGTCACGGCGAAGTCCGTGTCCGCCGGCGGGGCAGGGTAGTTCACGTGGCAGCGCTGGGGCCGCGTCGGATACGGTGTGCAACCAGTCCAGCTCACGAACACGCTCCCCGAAGTCGGGCTGGCCTCGAGGTCGACAATTCCACTGCCCGCCGAATTGCGGTATTCGCCGGAGCAGGCGGACGCGGACGGGAAGTCACAGTCGAAGCTCGGGAACGCACCGACGTTCTGGTCGACATCGACATGGCCGGCGCCTGCGCCGGTAGCCGACACGGTAAGCCGGATCAGGTTCGACGGGACGACGAAGACCACCACGGCAACTCAAGGTGGTATCACCACTCGCCGCCGAGAACGACAGCGTGCATTGATTCCCGCTCACGCTGGTGCATCCCGACCAGCCGGCGAGTGTTGATCCCGGGATCAGGGGTGGCGGTCAGGTACACGCTGGCCTCCGGCGCCGGCATCGTCGAAACGAGGTATGGCACTGATGGTTGCCAGTCGAGCCAGCAGCGAACTGGCAGGAGTGGCCCTCCGGATACGTCGCATCCACGCGTCCCGATCCGGTACTCGTGCTGCTCAGGGCGATCTCCAGGCCGATCCGTCTGCTCCGTGACGCACAAGTCGGCAACGCACTGCCCATCGCCACCGCAGCTCGAAGCGAGCAGCAGGAAGCGGCGAGCGCGGCCACTCGGCTGGCGGCGCGTGCATACGCACTCAGGGGTACGGATGACATTGTCGTTCTCCGTTGAGCCGGATGACGTTGGGCACGGTCTTCTCCCATGACGCAGCCCACCCCGCCGCCCTCTCACTCACCCTCTCCTGCGGCTGACGCCTGCCTGCCGACTGTCGACCGTCGGACTTGCCGACGCCTTCACACTCGACATCCCGGCGCCAACTGCCCGTACACTCTCCCCATGTCCCCCGCGGACGCGGCCTCCGCCGCGCTTGATGCCCTGATTGCGCGCTGCGCCGACAAGGTGCGGCTGGTGGGTCGCACCCACCGGCTGGACCCGGGCGAGGTGGACGAAGTCTTTCAGGAGGTTCGCATCAGGGTCTGGAAGGCGACCGGCCAGACCGAGAGGATCGCCAGTCTCCCTGCGTCCTACGTGTACCGCACGGCGGCATCGGCCGCGCTCGACTTCATTCGCCGCCGCCGCGCCCGGCGCCACGACACCACGGACTCAATCGACTCCGCCCCCGCAGCAGGCCTGTCGCTGCAACACCCGGAGCCGTTCGCCGACCGGGAGTTGGGCGACGTCATCGCGTCGGCACTCGCTGATCTGCCGGCGTCACGACGCGCCGTGGTGCGGATGTACCTGGACGGCTATGGACCGGGAGAGATCGGCTCGCTGCTGGGTTGGACCGAGGCCAAGGCCAGGAACCTCGTCTACCGGGGCCTGGCGGACCTGCGTGGATCACTGGCGCGCCGCGGAGTCGGACCGGAGGGAATACGATGAACGACGACGAACTGCGGAAGGCATACCAGGCGCGGGGCGCCGGCGAGTCGGCGCCGCTTCCCTCGCCCGAGGAACTGCGGCGGCTGGTGGCGGGCGAAGGCACCGATCAGGAGCGGCTGGAAATTCTCGACCGGGCCCTCTCCACCCCGGAGGGCGCACGGGAGCTCGAGTTGCTCCGCGCCATCTCGCACGCCGGACGCGAGGACACGCCACGCCGGTGGTGGCGCGCGCCCGTCCCGCTCGCCGTCGCCGCGTCGCTGCTGCTGGTGGCGGTGGGTGTGTTGTCGCGGCGCGCTCACGGTCCCGATGAAACGCGCGCCACGCCGGTCGATGATGCACCGGTGCTCATGCAGCCGGTCGCTGACGCGCGCGTCCCGGCACCGGTGCGTTTTGTCTGGCAGGCCGTGCCCGGCGCGCGCGCCTATCGCGTCGAGGTCCTCACCGACGCCGGCACGCTGGTCACGTCGATCGATACGCCCGATACCACGGCGGGGTACACTGGTGGAAAGGTGGTCGGCGCCGACTCGACCTATCGCTGGGTGGTGGTTGCCCTCTTCCCCGAGGGCGTGGAGGTGGCATCGCGACCCCGGCGCCTCACCATCGCGGCTCCGTAGGCCAGCACGAGCAACCCCGCCAGCAGCGGCACCCACGGAATCGCCGCCGGCGGCGCCCTCAATGCGAGAGCCGTGTGCGGGTCGCCCAGCAGCATGAAGCTGGCCCACATTCCCGCCGGAACACCCGCTTGCATCAGGTCCTTCTTGGTGGCTTGAAGCGCGTCGCCCAGCAGTTCGCCCCTGGCGACGTGGCCGTAGAACCGCTCCATGAACGTCGCCGTCTGCGCATCGCCCACCAGCCACCCCGAGGCGAGCACCGCGCGGGCACCGGCCTCCATCGCCGGCGCGGCCAATCCGTCCACGCCCTCCCCGCCGGTCACGAGCCCGCGCGCCGTCCGGCAACCCGATAGCACCAGGAGATCAGCCGCGAGGCCCAGTGCGGCGATCTCCGACGGGCTCATGAATCCATCTTCACCATGGCCGGCGGCGAGGGCGAGCGCGCTGCCTCCCGGCGACCGGTCGTCCACCAGGGCGTGCGTCGCGAGGTGCACGATGCGAAACTCCCCCGGCAGTACCTGCTTCAGGCCCGCCTCGCTGGCATCATCCCTGAGACGTACTTCTGACCGTTCAGCGTAGCGCGCCACGGCGCGGGCCTCGCGCGCTGACGCCCGCAGCCGCGGCAGGCCGCCCGTGCGGTCGAACGCCGTGCGAAACAGCTGCGCCTCCGAGCCCGGCTCCACCTCTTCGGCGAAGTGGGGGTCGCCGAACGCAAGCATCGTGACGGCGCCAGCCGCGCGTTGTCGCTGCCACAGCCGCGCGATCACCGACGCCGACGGCGCGTAGCTCATGCTGAAACGGGCCAGCAACACCCCGTCGCTCGTGCGAAGCGTCTCGAACGGCAGTCCGTGCAACTCGAGGTCGGGAACGATCACCAGCCGCCGGGTTGTCGCGGGCAGCGTCGCCAGCACCGGTTGCATCAGCTCATTGCCCAGTGACAGGGCGAGTGAGTCGGCGCCAGCCCCGGCCTCGAGCAGCCCGATGAACCGCCGCACCCGGCGGCCGAGCTCGGGCGAGGGAGGCAGCACCACGACACGCATGTCGTCCCGGGAAACGATGAACACCGTGGTGGCCGATCGGGCTCCGCCCCGCACGAACTCGACGATGACGGTGCTGTCGTCGGGAATCGACCGCGCCACCTCGCGGTAGCCCAGCACCGTCGCCGATGCGCGGGGTACGTCCGCCGGCGCCACCGCCATGCCCTCCGCCAGCACCAGCCGGTCCAGCAGGTGCCTCGCGCGCCGGCGCTCCGCCAGGTTGAACGCCACGTCGGCTCGCCCCGCGGCGGCGAGTCCGGTCACCACGTTGGCCACCGCGAACGATGGATCCTCGAAGCGCCGAAGATCGAATGAGGTCTGGCGGAGCCGGCGATCGTCGAGACCGGCGCGCCACCGGTCCACTTCGTCGGCCGCCCTGACCGCTGTCGCCGACGCGCTGGCTGTCTCGCCCAGCTGAAGCTCCGCGAGGGCCAGCTCCGTCAGCGTGTAGTGGCGGTAGGCGGCCTCCTCCATTGGAATCTGCGAGGCCACGCGCTGGAGCATGGTGCGCGCGGCTCGCGCATCGCCCGAGCGCAGCGCCACGACGCCCTGGTCCTGCTGCACCGCGAGCGCCAGGCTGGCGGCGCCGAGTTTCCGCGCCAGCACCAATGCGGTGTCGAGGTGCGTCCGCGCCGCGGCCCACGCCCCGGCGTCCATTTCCACGAATGCCAGTTCCCGCTGGGCGAATACCGGCCAGTGCCAGCCATACCGCCCGGCACCGTCCGCAAACCGAACGGCTGCCGCGCGGGCAGCCGCACTGTCTCCCACCACCCGGGCGCGTTGCACCTCGATCGCCGCAAGCGCTACCGCACCGTTCGCGTCGCCCATTTGCATGAACAGCGATTCGGCCCGCGCCACGTGTGTGGCCACGCCGTCGTACTCTCCCGTCGCAAGGCCGAGGTTGGCCAGGATCATGTGTCCCCAAGCCACCGCCGATGGATTGCCCGACGCAGTACCTTCGGCCAAGGCCTCATTCAGCAGCGCGCGGCTTTCCCCATACGCCCCGATATCGAGCAGTGCATAGCCCTGCCACTGGAGCGTCGCTGCCAGCCCCGCCCGGTCATGCGCCCGCCGCTGCCGTGCCGCTGCCTGCTGGAAGAGCACTAGTGAGGAGTCGGCGTTGCCCGCGTTCCCGATCGCGCCAGCGGCAACGAACAGGCAGTGGCCCTCATAGCGGAGGTTGCCCGCCGAGCGGGCGGTGCGCGCGCCGTCGAGCGACAGCGCGAGCGCCGCTGCGAGGTCACGACTGCTGGTGAGCTGTGCCCGGATGCAGGCAAGGCGAGCGCGCAGCGACCCCTCACCCGGTGGGATCAGCGAATCGGCGCGCGCCACCGCCGGCCATGCGTCGCCTGGCCCGCGAAGCCGCGTGGTGATCAGCGCGCGCATCAGCTGCGCCTCCGCTTCCAGCAGCGGCGTGCCGGCAACACGCGCCGCTGCGACGGTTGAGGCGCTGAGGGTGTCGGCGCGGGCGATCTGCCAGCGCCCCAGTGCCGATTGGGCCAGGCCCAGCGACGCGTACGCCGCCAGTGCCGTCGCCGTCGGCGCGGAGTCACGCAGCGATGCGAAGCGTCGGTCGGCGTCACTGTAGTCGTAGGTATAGAGCGCCAGGTAGGCCAGCCCCAGCTGCGACGCACCGTCGGACGGTCCGCCGAGCTGGCCGTCGAACCGCTTCCGGACCTGGTCAACAGAGTCACCCTCGACCGCGGCGAGCGCCGCCGCAGCGGCCGAGCGGAGGGGATCCGCAGGGGGTGGGGCATCACCAGCGCGTGCGAGCCCCACCAGCAGAAGGGCGACGGTGCGCATGGGTCGAGTGTACGGCGCCCCCGGGCGCCGCGCCAGCCGACCGGTGCAACCCGCCATGGAGCTGTGTAGCTTTAGCGGCGCTCGGGGGGCGTAGCTCAATTGGTAGAGCAAGGGACTTTTAATCCCTAGGTTGTGGGTTCGAGTCCCACCGCCCTCATGCAGTCCCGCTCCTTCCCTAGTTCCAGTTTGGACCGCATACTCTGGTGAGGCCCCCTCACCCCGGTTTCCATGAACATCCTGTCCGAGCGCCCGGTCTTCGCCGTTGACGGCGAGGTCTTTCATTGGGGCGATGTAGTGCGGCACGCCCAGGCGACTGGCCGCTGGGAGGAACTCGAGGCCGGGACCCGGCAGGGACTGGTCTGTGAGGCGCACTTCGATGCCGTCGAGGAGGACGGCGTCGAGGAGGCGATCGACGACGCGGCCGCCGAGTTCCGCTATGAACGGGAGCTCATCACGGCCGACGAGATGGAAGCCTGGCTGGAGGCCCAGGGTCTCACGCCGGAAGAGTGGATGGGCTACATCCGCCGCACCGTGCTCCGCCAGCGGTGGGCGGACGAACTCGAGAACCTCACGGCTGAGTATGCAGTGGGCGATGCCGAGGTCGAAGAGGCGCTCCGGATCGACCTCCTCTGCTCCCGCACCCACCGCATCCTCGCCGAGGAACTGGCCGTCGAGGCGGCGGCGGCCGCCGCCACCGCAGAACCCGCGCTTCCGGCGCCGGGCACCGATCGCGACGCCATCCTCGCGGCCCTTCGCGAGCGTGCCGTGCGATTTCGGCGGGAGGCGCTGGCCCCGGAGACCATCGCGCGCGAAGTGCAGTCGAACCAGATGGAATGGATCCGGGTCGATTGTCGCGCCATCGGGTTTCCACAGGAGGGCGCGGCCCGGGAGGCAGCCCTCTGCCTCCGCGAGGACGGGCTGGACCTCGAGGAGGTGGCCGGTGAGGCCGATGTCCCCATCGAGGAAGTGGTGTTCTACCTCGACCAGCTCGATCCGGAACAGCATTCCCGCTTTCTTGGTGCCGCCGTGGACGATATCATCGGCCCGGTGGCGGGGCCTGAGGTGCACACCGTATATCAAGTCCTGGCCAAGGTGATGCCCTCCGTGGGCGACCCCGAGATCGTGCGGCGGGCGGAAGAGGCGGTGCTCGCTCGGCTTCTGGCCAGCGAGGTCAACCGACGGGTGCGCTGGCATGCGGACTTCTAGGGGCAACGGGTCAGTCGAGGCGACCGACCTGGTCCTGCAGGGGATCCCGGTCCTGAGCTACCTGCCCGCCGATGTACGGGAACTCGTCGTCGGCAGCTTCGTACCCGCCACGTTCGGCTTCGGCCAGATCATGGTGCGGGAGGGTGATCCCGCCGATGCCCTCTACGTGCTCGTATCGGGACGCGCCCGCATGGTGAAGCGGGGCGATAACGGCGACGAGATCTCCCTTGGCACTCTCCGGCCCAGCGACACCTTCGGCGAGGGCGGCTTCGTCGACCGGGGTGTCCATCCGGCTACCGTCCGCGCCAGCGGGGAAGTGGAGGTCCTGCGTCTCGATCGATCGGTGTTCGATGCGCTGTTGCGCCGCCGACCCGAGGTGCGCGAGTTCTTCGACCTGCAGGCCCGCCACCGCCATCTCCAGCACTTCTTCCGCCAGTTCACCGACCTTGCCAAGCTGCCGCCCGAAGCACTGGGCGCCCTGCTGCGCGAGCTCGAGCCGGTCGAAGTGGATAAGGGCGAGGTGCTGTTCTCCGAGGGCGATCCTCCGGGCCCGATGTACATCATCGAGGAGGGTCGCTGCCGTGTGCACATTGGCATCGGTGCCCGCCGGCGCAACATCGCCTTCCTGCGGCGGGGCGAGTTCTGCGGCGAGCGCTCGGTCTTCAAGGGAGAGCCGCGCGAGTCATCGGTCGAGGCGGTAACGCCCTGTCGGCTCCTCCGGCTGACGCCGGAGGGCTACCGGTCCATCATCGAGAAGCACCCCGAGGTCCAGGAGGTCATTGAGGCCCGGGTCGAGCAGTACGACTTCCAGCACACCGCCCAGATCCCCATCGACCTGTTCCGCGAACTCCTCCCCGCCGACGCCACCGCCGAAGTGGTGAGCGACTCCCAGATCGATCAGGACCTGACCCAGACCTGGACCATTCCACCGGCCGACGCGGCGCTGCCGGGAGCGCCGGCCGCTCCAGCGGCTCCGGCCGCCGCCGGTCCGGAACCCGACGTCGGCACCGGGAAGCGCCGCCGTCGCATACGTCTCTTCCCCCATCTCTACCAGATCGACGAGATGGACTGCGGCGCCTCGAGCCTGGCCATCATCTGCCGGTACTACGGCAAGGCCATCAGCCTCGCGCGGATCCGCCAATTGGTGCACACCGGTGTCGACGGGGCGAGCCTGAAGGCCATCTGCGAGGGTGCCAACGAACTGGGACTCGCGGCGCGCGCCGTGAAAGCGTCACCGCCCGGCCTCTCCCAGTTGCCCCTCCCGGCCATCATCCACTGGGACGGGAACCACTGGGTGGTGCTGTACGACGTCGACGATGGCCACGTGAAGATTTCCGACCCGGCCGTGGGCAAGCGCCGGATGAAGCGCGCCGACTTCGAGGCGAAGTGGAGCGGCTACGCGGCGCTCTTCGATTACACCGACCGCTTCGCGACCAATCCCGAGGCCCGGCCCGGCGTCACCTGGCTGTTCCCCTTCTTCCGGCCGTACGCCAGCCTGCTGCTTCAGGCGGTCGCGCTCGCGCTCATCGTGAGCCTGCTGCAGATGGTCATTCCCGTATTCACCCAGGTCATCGTCGATCGCGTCCTGGTCGAGCGCGACGTGCGCCTGCTCAACGTGCTGGTCACGGGCATGGGCGTGGTGATCGTGTTTACCCTGGCCGCGACCGTGGTGCAGCGATACCTGCTGTCCTTCGCCGCCGTGCGCGTCGACGCCGCGACGCTCGACTTCATCACCCGGCGGCTCCTCAGCCTGCCGATGAGCTACTTCAATACCCGGCGCACCGGCGACATCCAGCGGCGCCTCGCCGGCATCTGGCAGGTGCGCGAGTTCATCGTCGAGCACGGTGTCGCTGCCCTGACCGCCGTGGCTCAGCTGGTCGCTTCGATCGCCCTGATGACCGTCTACAGCGGCAGCCTCACCCTGGTGTTCCTCTCCACCGTGCCGCTGTTCATCCTGCTCATGCGCTATGCCTCGTCCCGCCTCTTCCCGCTCTACGCCGAGCTGGAGGAGGTACACGGACGCTATCAGTCGTTCCAGATCGACGCCATTAAGGGCATCGAGACGGTAAAGGCCCTGGGCGCGGAGCACTCCTTCCGCGACCTGATGCTGCGGCAGTTTCACGGCGTCGTGCGGAAGCGGTTCCAGGCCGACTTCATGATGATGAGCTACAACGGCACGATCTACAGCATCACGCTCCTCTCGGTGATGCTCTTCCTGTTCTTTGGTGCGCACCAGGTGATGCAGGGGAAGATGTCGATTGGCGCCCTGGTGGCCTTCAATGCCCTCGTGGCACTGGCCAACGCGCCCATCGTGACGCTGATGACGCTTTGGGACAACCTCCAGCACGCGACCGTCTACCTCAACCGGCTCGATGACATCTTCCAGACCGAGCCGGAGCAGGGCAGCGATCGCTCGCGCCTGATCCCGGTCAAGTCGCTCGAGGGACGCATCAGCTTCCGTCGGATGGGATTCCGTTACGGTGGCCCCGAGTCACCGGCGATCCTCGAGGACATCACCATCGACATTCCGCCCAATACCATGGTCGCCATCGTGGGACGGAGCGGCTCCGGCAAGACCACGCTCATCAAGTGCCTCGCCGGCCTGCTCGAGCCCACCGAGGGCGCCATTCTCTACGATGGCATTGACCTCAAGTCGCTCAACTACCGTGACCTCCGGCGCAAGATCGGCTTCGTGCTGCAGGAGAATCACCTCTTCGACGACACCATTGCGCGGAACGTCGCCTTCGGCGAGGACGAGCCCGACCTCGATGCGGTGATGTGGGCCGCGCAGGTGGCTAACGCACGCGAGTTTATCGAGCAGCTGCCGTTCGGCTACGACACCCGCATCGGCGAGTCGGGCCTGGCACTCTCCGGCGGCCAGCGCCAGCGCATTGCCATTGCGCGCGCCATCTACAACCGCCCTCCCGTGCTGGTATTCGACGAGGCGACGAGTGCGCTGGACACCGAGTCGGAGCGGGCGGTGAAGGAGAACATCGACCAGCTCCTCGAGGGGCGCACCTCATTCGTCATCGCCCACCGGTTGAGCACCGTGCGGGATGCCGACCTCATTCTGGTGCTGGAAAAGGGCCGCCTGGTCGAGGAGGGCCGCCACGAAGATCTGATGAAGCGGCAGGGCCTCTACTACTTCCTCGTCAGCCAGCAGCTGGGGCTCTAGACCATGAGTCGCGAAGAAGCCTTCCTCGAGTCCGATCCTCCCCACTGGGCGGCCCGGGGGCTCTCCACCCTCATCATCGTGATGTTCGCGCTGATCCTGATCGCCGCCGCGATCGTCCACGTTCCAGAGACGGTGACCGGCCGTTTCACTTTGGTGCCCATCACCGGCACCGATCCGGTACGCACTTCCAAGGAGGGAACCGTCATCCAGGTCCGGGCCCACGAGGGCGACTCGGTGGGCCGCGGCGCGCAGCTTTTCGTGATCCGTTCTTCCTCCGTGAATGACCGAACGGCCGACCGCCGTACCCTTGAGATGCAGAGCCGCGGCAACACCGAGCGGCTCATGCTGCTCGACCTCCAGTATCGCGGCGGGCGCCGCGCCGACTCCGCCGAGGCCCGACGGCTGCAGAGCCGGGCCACCTATCTCGAGCGGCTCATCAAGTCGAAGACCCGGCGCCTCACGGTCATGCAGGAGATCGCGGACAGTTCCGTGGCCGGCGCGCAGCGGGGCGCCCTGGGCACCGTCGAGGTGCAGCGGCTCGAACTCGACGCCCGGGCCCTGGGCGAGGAAGTGGAGACCGCCACGAACGACCTCGCGGAGACCCGCGCCGACATCGCTCGCCTCGAGCAGGGCGTCATTACCCGCCAGCTGGATTATCGCCAGGCCCGCGGGAGCATTGAGGAGGCGATGGAGCGGGACGGCATCCGTGCCGCCTCGATGGGCCGTGATCCGCTGAGCAGCAGCGACAGCGGGTTCGTCCTGGTGGCACCCTGCGCCGGCACCATGTTGCGCCTGCGGGTGAATGCGCCCGGTGCCGTGGTGCGTGAGGGCGATACCCTGGCCGAGGTGGCCTGCCGGGGGGCGCCGCTGCAGGGCGAACTGATGCTGCCGCAGGCGGGCGTGCCGCTGGTACAGCGGGGCCAGGGCGTGAAGCTGCGCTTCGATGCCTTCCCCTACCAGCGCTACGGCGTCCGCTTCGGTACCGTGCGCTGGCTCGGCCCCGCCGGGCTCACCGCGCAGGACAGTGGCGCCTTCCGCGCCATCGTCGATCTCACCGAGAGCAGTATCCGCGTGCGCGGCAAGATGCGGCCGCTGCTCCCCGGCATGGGTGGCCAGGCCGACATCGTGGTTGGCCGTCGCTCGCTGGTGAGCTACGCCTTCGAGCCACTCCGCGCCCTCAAGGAGAGCTTTGCCGACGCCCCGGCGGACTCGCTGCCATGACTGCGCACTGGTTCAACGGGACCGGCCATCCCGACTGGCGCTACACCCTTGACGACTTCAAGAGCGATGACGAGTCGATGGCCACCTGCCTCGGCCTGGCCCGCCTCGCCGCCCGGACTGACCTGCCCATCCTCATCCTGGGCGAGACCGGCACCGGCAAGACCATGCTGGCGCGCGCGATTCACAACTCCTCGCGCCGTGCCGCTGCTGCCTTCATCGCCTTCAACTCCTCGGCCCTGAGCGACACGCTACTGGACAGCCAGCTCTTCGGCCATGAGAAGGGCGCCTTCACCGGCGCCATCAAGCGGGTCAAGGGCAAGTTCGAGCAGGCCGACGGGGGGACCCTCTTCCTTGATGAAATCGCCGACATGAGCAGCGCCGGCCAGGCCAAGATCCTCCGTGCGGTGGAGTACGGCGAGTTCGAGCGCCTGGGCGGCGAAACGCTCCTGTCGGCCGACGTGCGCCTCATCAGCGCGACGCACCTGCCGATCGCCCGGTACCTGGTCACCGATCATTTCCGGAAGGATCTCTTCTACCGGATCAGCGGCATCACCCTGCGACTTCCGCCCCTGGCCGAACGGCCGCACGATCTCCGCACTATCATGGCGGCCGCCATCGCCGCCGCCAGTCGGGCGCAGGGCAAATCCATCGTCGGCCTGAGCCGCGAGGCGGCCGATCAGCTGCTGCAGTATCCCTGGCCCGGGAACCTCCGCCAGCTCCAGCGTGTCATTCACACGGCGGTGGCCATCACGGAGGGCGAGATCATCGAGCCCGATGCGATCCTGCTGGAGACCTCGGTCGAAGAGGTCCGCGCCGACGACAGCCCGGTCCCTCCGCCAACGGTCAACGGGACCACCGCGGCGCTGGATGACGACCTTTCACTTCGGGCCGCCGAAACCCGCCACATCCACCAGGTGCTGGAGCGCTTCCGCGGCAACAAGCGGCGCACGGCTCGCGCGCTCGGCCTGTCCCGCTCCACCCTCGACCGCAAGCTCGCCGAGCACTGACCACGGCGCCTCGTTTCGGTACCATGGCTTCGCTTCAGTACCAACCGACAGCCTCGTTGTAGAACCATTCGTCCTTGGCGTTCAGCCGACGCCAGGCGAACGTCGTTGTCACGTCAATCACTTCCCCAATGTGCCCGAACCGGCACAGCGATTGCCTTTGAAGAGGCAGGCAGAAGTTCGCTGCCGCCTCGTTCACCACCACAGGAGATGCACCATGGCCGCCAAGAAGAGCTCAAAGGTGAAGGACCTTCCGCGCAAGTCAGTGTCCACGAAGAAGGCGTCGAACATCAAGGGTGGCCAGGCGCCAGAGGAAGCCGGGGCGCGTAAGTTGCGTCGCAGTGCAGTTCACTGGCGGTTCAACCGATCGATCACGTACTCCAGGAGTATTTCAAAATGACCGACAAGAAGAACGCGCCGGTGCGCGACCTGCCCGAGAAGAAGATCCCCGCCGGCAAGGCCGATCAGATCAAGGGTGGTCGCAGGATCAATGAGTGACTGAATCCAGCGCCGTAACCCGCTCGTCGTTCCTGAGCGGGTTGCGGGCTGTTCAGGGCAAGTACCCGAGTGCACACCGTTCAACGAGAAGCGGAGCAATGGCCCAGAAGAAGCGCCGGAAGCCAGAGGACAAGGCTCGCAGGGAAGTGGTCCTGCTCAAGGACCTGGCGCCCCGCGCCGACGTAAAGGGTGGGGCCAAGCTTCGCTTCGGTGAGCCCCCCTCGGCCGGGTCCGGCAAGATGAAGGACTGAGTTGTAGCTGTATCATTTGCTGTGGAGGTGTATCATGACTGCCCGGAAGAAGGCCACTCCCAAGGCGAAGAGTTTGTCCGCCAAGAAGGTTTCGTCCAGCAAGGCCGCCGAGGTTAAGGGCGGTATGCGTCAGGGCTTCGCTAGCCCCCCGAGGGGCCGCCCCCCGGTCTGAACCCTCCTGCCTTGAAGCGCCCACGGGGCCGAACCATGCGCGTCGGCCCCGCCGCGAGTACCTTGAATCCACGGTAAGTCGTGAGCTGCGCCGCGATTCCCCGCGGCGTCACATTTCGTGGATCTCTCTATGGCAACAGCCTCTACGGTGACAGAACCGGGCGCAGCCAAGGCCGCCCCGCGCGCGGGCCAGACCACCATCTGGCTCGACGGCGAGTGGCATACCCGCGAGACCGCGAAGGTCTCCGTCTTCGATCACGGCCTGCTCTACGGTGACGGCGTGTTCGAGGGCATCCGGGTCTACGGCGGCAAGATCTTCCGGCTCGAGGAGCACCTCGACCGCCTGTACGACTCGGCCCAGGCCATCTGGCTCAGCGTGCCGATGTCGAAGGACGAGATGATCGCCATCACCGAGGAAGCGGTGCGCCGCTCCGGCCTCGGGGAGGCCTACATCCGCCACATCGTCACCCGCGGTGTCGGTGACCTCGGCCTGAGTCCCGAGGAACTGTCCGCGTGGCACCGTCATCATCATCGTTGATACCATCTCGCTCTGGCCCGCCGCCACCTACGAGACGGGCTTGCGGCTCATCACCGCCGGCACGCCCATTCCGCATCGCGAGGCTCTGTCGCCCCGGGTCAAGTCGCTCAACTACCTGCCGCACATCATGGCCAAGAGCGAGGGCATCGTGGCCGGCATGGACGATGTGCTCATGCTGGACAGTGCCGGCTTCGTGGCCGAGGCATCGGGGTGCAACATCTTCGTGGTGAAGGGCAAGGCGATCCGGACGCCGCCGGCGTATGCCGGCATTCTGCGCGGTGTGACGCGTGACGTGGTGATCGACCTGGCCCGCGCGGCGGGATACATCATGAGCGAGGAGCAGATCAACCGCTACGACGTGTACACCGCTGACGAGGTCTTCTTCACCGGTACGGCCGCCGAGGTGGTTGGCATCCGTGAAGTGGATGGCCGCCGGATTGGTGCAGGCAAGCCGGGTCCCGTGACTCACGACATTGCCGCCCGCTTCCGGGCCCTTACCCGCGGCTGACGGGTCGAGCGCGACCCGCGCGGTCGCGGTGCTGCTGGACGCACCGCGGCCGGAGTATGTGCCACGCGGCCTGGCCCTGGCCGTCGGCGAGAAATACGCTGTGCGTCTCCTCCGGGTCATTGCCCGCCGAACCCTCGAGAGCATCGAAGCACTGGGATGGGAGCCGGTAGTCTGGTTTGCGCCGGCTGAGGCGCTGCCCGAAATGCGCCGCTGGCTCGGCGACACCATTGCGCTCTACCCGCGTGCTTCCGGTACCCTGGGAGGCACGCTTGCCACCATCGCGCAGCAGGCCGCGCCCGAGGGGTGCTGGCTTGCGTGCCGCCCGGTCGGCGCGGGGTTGACGGTTGACCTGCTGCAGCGCGCCCGACAGGCCGTGGAAGACGGCGGGTTCGTGTTCGGCCCAACCACGCGCGAGGACGTTTACCTGGTCGGCGGGCCGGCGGCCTTCAGCGATTTCATCCGGGATCTGCCCTGGGACGAACCGGAATTGGCACCAGTCATCCGGTCGAGGCTGCGCGACCTCGGCGCCGGCTGGGCGGAGTTGCCCCGGCTCATTGAGGTGTCGAACGAGGATGACCTGCGTGCCGCCGGACTCTTGACCTGATCTCGGCTGCAAACACACTTTCCCCCCGCACTTGGCACTGGACTACACCTTGGGGGGTGCATGGCGTGGCGTGTGGTGGAAGTCGCGGAACGGCAATGGAGCGTCTCGGTCGCCGCGGAGCGGCGGGCCAACTCCCAGCGCTGGAACCTGGTACTCGCCTTCCGGGCTCGCGACGGTGACAAGCGTCTTCTCTGGACCGAATACCCGATGGCTTCCACCTCGCGCTCCTCACTGCTCCAGCAGGCCGAGCGCATTCCGGACGCCAAGCTTGCTGAACTGCTCGCCTCCCAACTCCGGTGACCCCGTCATGGCATCGATTTCGCTTCACGACCTCAGGCTGGTATCCGATGCCCTGCTCGCTCTGAGGGGTGCTACCATCGGCGGCGCCGTGATGCGGGGGGACCTCCGGCAGTTGCGCCTCGAGTTTACCGACGGGAGTCTCGCGGTCCTGCGTATCGATGCCGATGCCGATGGGCGTGCGCGACTCGAGGTCGACGTCATCCGCGCCCCCGGTGAAGCCTCGAACCAGCTGGAAGTCCGTTTCGAGAACGCCTGATGAGGACCGACCCGGAACCGATGTCGCCACCAGCCTCGAACGATCGCCTTCGCTTTGCCGAATTCTCCCTCGAGCGGCTGCCCAATGGGCGGTGCCGCTCCCGGGTGCTGCTTACCTGGCTGGAGACCGAGCGCTTCACCGGCGAATCGGAGGGACTGGCCTCGCAGGCCGGCGAACTTCGCTGCGCCGCGCAGGCCTGCGTCAATGCGCTGACCCAGGCCGTTCAGGACGGCATGGGCTTCGAACTGCTCGGGGTAAAGGCGGTCCGGGCCTTCGACGCAAACGTGGTCATCGTATCGCTGGCACTGCGAGGAGAAGGCGGCGGACAACGGGTCGTCGGGAGCTTCCTTTCCGACACCGACGCTCCCCGCGGCGCGGCCCTCGCGGTCCTCAACGCCACCAATCGGGTTCTCGGAAACAAGTTCTTCATGCGTTGATTCTTGGCGCTTTGCCAGTGCCCGCCGCGCGGGGCAGGGGAGCGGAAATCCACCCGTATCACCCCTTACGCTGTCGCGGTTACACCTCATATGGCTCCACATTCCCTTGCACGGTTCCTTCATGCTTCAGTCCAACCCTATGTCTCCCCATCGGTTACCTGTGTCGCATTCTGAACCGCGCTCTATCTCGCTGGCACGCTTGTCGCTAGATTATTTCCGGGTCAGCACTCGAAGGTCATGGCGCCGCGGTTGGTCAGACGGCGCAGCTCACGGTCGCCGCGCGGCAGGTGTCGCTGGCCGGCGTGCGAACGAGGGGAGGTTCTCATGCGTCGGCAATCCCTGATCCTGCTGCTGGCGGGAGCGGTCGGTTGTGCCGGGAAAGCCACGGTACAGCCCACTGCGCAGCCGTCACCGCAGGTCTCTGCCGCGACGCCACGGAAGGCCCCGGCTCCCGCTGCCACACCGGCCCCTGCTCCCGCACCGCTCAGCCTGGACTCCAACCAGGTTTCCGAAATAGCCCGCGACGTCAACCTGTCGGCCGATTCCGCGGCCGACGAGGCGGTGCTCGACCAGCTCGCGGTGGCTCGGCCCGATGTCTCTTCCGACGACGAGCTCCCGGCGGTACCCGTCTCCTGGGACATCGACGTCACCACCTGGGGCGACCATGAGCGAGTCCAGTTCTACCTGAGCTTCTTCGAGGAACAGGCGCATCCCCGCTTCCAGATCTGGCTGGAACGGATGCCGGTGTACGAGCCGATGATTCGCCAGAAGCTCCAGGCGGCCAACATGCCGACCGACCTGGTATACCTCGCCCTTATCGAGAGTGGTTTCTCCAACTCGGCGATGAGCCGGACCCGGGCAGTGGGCATGTGGCAGTTCATGCCGCGCACCGGCAAGGAATACGGCCTTCGCATCGACAGCTGGGTTGATGAACGCCGCGATCCGGTCAAGGCGACGAACGCTGCCCTCGAATTCCTCTCCGACCTCTATCAGCGTTTTGGCTCCTACTATCTCGCGGCCGCGGCCTACAATGCCGGCGGCGGGAAGATCTCCCGCGGGCTGAAGCGCATCGGCGCCACCCCTGCGGCTCCTACCACGGCGCTCGCGTCAGCATCGCTTGCCCCCGATGGTGAAGAGGCACTGACCGAGGACGAGGACGAGGGCTTCTCCGACGCCGACTTCTTCAAGCTGTACGACACCAAGCACATTCGCCGCGAAACCAAGGACTACGTTCCCAAGCTGATCGCGGCCGCACGCATTGCGAAGGAACCGCAGCGCTATGGTTTTGCGCCGCCGCTCGACGCCGGTCCCTATCCGCTCGACTCGCTCGTCGTGAGTGGCATGACCGGGCTCGATGTGATCGCCGATCTCGCGGACACCTCGCTCACGTACATTCGCGAGCTCAATCCGCAGTATCTCCGGCTGGCCACGCCTCCGGGCACCACGTCTGTTGTCCGGGTGCCGACGGGACGCCAGGCCAGCACCCAGGTTGCCTACGAGGCCCTTCCGGCCGCCGAGCGCGTCACCTTTGCCTACTACACGGCGAAGAAGGGTGACATGCCTGCCAAGGTTGCCCAGCATTACGGCGTGCCGGTTGGGATCCTGTACGAGGCCAATCCCTGGATGCGCTCCGGCAGCGCCATCAAGTCCGGCCGGCAGGTGGTGGTGCCCACCGGCGGCAGCGCCAGCGTGGTCGTGGCCCGGCAGGTGTCCACCGTGCGCGAGTCGCCCGATCGTGGAGGCAGCCGCGGTGGGTACCACACCGTTCGGAAGGGTGAGACGCTGGGTGGGATCGCGAAGCGCTATCACATGAGTACGGCGCAGCTCAAGTCGTGGAACGGGCTCTCGGGCAACACCATTCGCGTGGGACAGAAACTGCGGGTGTCTGGCGGCGCCAGCCGCGCGTCGAGCACGCAGGTCGCGTCGCGCGATCACGCCAAGGGCGGTGGGTCGACCAGCGGCGGGTCTTCTACCGTCAAGTACCGGGTGCGGAGCGGTGATACCCTGTCGGGCATTGCGAAGCGGCATGGCGTCACCGTCGCCTCGATCCAGCAGATCAATAACCTGAGCGGCGGGCTGAAAAGCGGTACGACGATCAGGATCCCGAAAAAGGCGTGAGAACGAGAAGTGGTGCATAAACAAAGGGGCGGCCGGAAAGGCCGCCCCTTTGTCATTCCATCTTCTTCACGTCCTCACGTCCCGAGCTCTCGTGCCTGCGCCTGCATCTCCTTGGTGATCCGCTTCGGCTGATAGCCGCGCAGGACTGCATTCTCATATCCGTTTGATGGATCGCCGCCCTCGGCCACGATCTGGTTTACCCGGCCGGGGCCGCGGTTGTAGGCCAGCAGCGCCAGCTCGTAATCGTGCCGGTACTGTTTCAGCAGGTCGTTCAGGAAGCGGAACCCGATGCGCAGATTCACGTCCCGCTCGTACAGCGCCTTCTCGTCCAGCGACGTGTCGTAGAACTTCGCCGTCGCCAGCTGCACCTGGGTGAAGCCGATCGCATTCATGTTGCTCTTCGCCGCCGGCTTGAAGTTGCTCTCCACCTTCACCAGCCGGAACGCGAGCTGAGGATCGATGCCTTCCTGCAGCGCGATATCGTAGATCGCCGTGGCCAGGTCGGCCGGGATCTGGTAACGCGCCGAATAGCCCAGGATGGCCTCGGCGCGATCGAGCTTGAGAGTAAGCAGCGCCGCGGCGCCGTCGAAAGACGGCTGCGGGGCGGCTGCGGGAACAGTCGTCGTCGTCTCGATAACGAGGGACGGCGGCGCCACCTCAGTCTGCGACCGGCGTGACCAACCACCGATGGCGCTGATGAGGAGTGCACCGGCCAGCAGCGCACCTGCGCGCGCAAGCGGTCCTTGACGCCAATTCGGGCGCGGCAGACTGGTCGGGAACTTCATGTCGTACCTCCTTGCTGTCGTTGAACGGCAGCGAGCTGATCAGGGCGCCTCGCGGTGCCAATCGCCCCGGGTTCCCCCGGTCTTGCTGACCAGCCGGACCTCATCGATGACCATGCTGCGGTCGACCGACTTGATCATGTCGTAGACGGTGAGGCACGCCACCGAGACTGCCGTGAGCGCCTCCATCTCGACACCAGTGCGGCCGGTAAGGCTGACGGAGGCCGTAATGCGCACCCCCGGCAGTGACTCGTCCAGCCGCGCCTCGACCGTGACCACATCCAGCGCCAGGGGATGGCAGAGGGGGATCAACTCCCCCGTCTTCTTCGCTGCCATTACCCCGGCCACCTCGGCCACGGCAAGTACATCACCCTTCTCTACGGCTCGCTCCATCACGAGCCGGAACGCCTCTGCCGACATCTGAACGGCGCCCGCGGCCACCGCGGTACGCCGGCTCGCCGGCTTTCCGCCTACATCCACCATGCGGGCCCGTCCCTCGTCATCGAGGTGACTCAACCCTGCCGGCCTGCCCCGTTCACCGTTCACCGTTCACCGTTCACGCGGTCAGGGCCCTTGCCAGGTCCTCAGTTAATACCGCTACCAGAAGCTGCGGATTCACATTCCCCTGCGCGGCCTCCCGGGCGGCGGCTACCCGCTGCTGCGCCTCGAGCAATCGCGACACCGGTCGCGGTGACCTGAGGGCCGCTGGCAGCACGCGCCGGGGGGTCATGCCCGTCGCCGCCCTCGCCGCATCGCTCAGCGTCTGCTCCAACGCGTCGAGCATGGCGCTGAAGTCGCCCCGCGCTGCGAAGGGTCCCTGCTTCAGCACTCGCTCCGCCCGCGACACCGAGCCCTGAAGTGCCAGGTCGATGAGGTCGGCAGCGGCGCTGTACGCCTTCGCGCCTGCATCGCTCGCACTGATGGCGGCGCCGATCGAACCCTCGGCCGTCTGTACCCGCTCATCGAGCGCTGTACCAGAGAGCGCCGGCTTCAACTCCGTGGCGAGGAACTCCCGTACCTCACCGTCGGCCAGCCGGGACAACCGTACCGGGACAACCCGCGACTGGATGGTCGGCAACAGCCGACCCGCGTCGGTTGCGGTGAGAATGAACCAGGCGTTGGGCGGCGGCTCCTCCAGCAGCTTGAGGAGCGCGTTTGCCGCGTCCTGACTCGACTCCTGCGGCACCAGCCGCTCCGCGTGCCCGATGATGAAGACGCTCGGGCCACCCTCAACCGACTTGAGCGCCGCGCGCCGCTGGATCAGCCGCACCGTGGCGATCGGATGACTCGCCATGCCATCGAGCGGCCCGTACAGCGGATTCTTCCGCCGCTCGGCGAGGATCTCACCGATGAGCTCGGCCACCTCATCCACCTGCTTGTCGGCATCCGTCGCCTTGGGCCGCAGGATCGGCACGATCCAGTGCAGGTCTGCATGCCCGAGCTCATTCACCAGGCGACAGGGCCGACACGCGCCGCACGGCTCCACATCCTTCTTCTCACAGAGGAGCAGCTGCGCGAGCCACAGTGCCAGCCGCTGCCTGCCCACACCCTCCGGTCCCTCGAACAGGAGCACCTGGGGCATGCGTCCCGCCCTTACAGCCATCCCCAGTCGTTGTCGTACTGCTTTGTGCCCAACAATCGGTGCCAGAGCCATCCGTGAATATCGCTTGTTCCGGGCCAGAACGGAAGGGGCGAACAATCGCGTAAGCCATTGTTTCTCAACATGTTACAGTGACATTATGTCGCACGAGATTCAAAACAGTCACGGTGCAAAGGTGCATGTAGCAATAGTGAATACTCGCATGCTTAGCTGTGGTTACAGCTTGGCAGCCTGCTCTCAAAGAGCTTGTGAGGGAAGCATTTGGCTGGGGGTCAAAATGGCGTGGATCTGGAGTTCTCGAATCTGCGTCGCGGCTGTTACCGGGACGCTTGACGTGAGCAGATGCTCACATGTGACAGAGGTCACAGGCCAGCGTCCAGGTTGTCGCGCTGAGAAGCTTAGGTGTCGCGACAGCACCGCGCGCAGGGCTTGGCGCGCACCCTTTTCGTGCTCTTGCCCCCCTCTCCTGTGCTACTTAGGATTGGCACCGCTTTCCCGAGTAGCTCAGTTGGTAGAGCAGCTGACTGTTAATCAGCGGGTCGCAGGTTCGAGTCCTGCCTCGGGAGCTCCACACCGCAGCGACAGCCAAGGCCCGTATCACGGGCCTTTTTTCCACTCTAGCGTAGTCCGGAATGCGCAAAGGGCGCCCCCAAATGGAGGGCGCCCTGATACGCAAACTGTTCGTGCCGTGTCGCGCTACTTGAGCCACATGTAGAGGCCGATCAGGCCCATCACCAGGCCGCCGACTGCGATGGCCGTTCCCGCGTCGTCGCCGATCAGCAGCCCGCCGATCACGGCAGCGCCGCCCACGATCGCCAGCACCTTCCCGGTGTTCTTGCTCGAGCTTGCCCGCTGGTTCCATGTCATCTCGGTGGAAGCGTCCGCCACGTTGCTGTATCCCAGGGTGGCACTCGCGATGGTGGGCCCGGCACTCGGGATGGGCGGCGCCACGACCGGTGCAACATCAGCCAACGCTGCGTCGGGCGTGGCCATCTGCGCGGCGAGCGGTGCAGCGAGGACCAGGGCGAAGAGCGAGAGCAGGTGCACTCGAAGGCTGGAGCAGCTTGTCATGGAGGATCCGGAGTTGACGGTTGAACTGGCGTGCACTCGGTATACCAGTCTGCCATGCAATCGTCTCACCCGCTCATCGTGCAGAGAGTGGCATCACTCCTTCGATTGAGGATGCGCTGGGCCAGCGCATTTATCTCCGCGTTCTCCAGGACGCGCGTCGGCGCACCATGCCGTGCGGCCGCGATCATGGCCCGGCCAATCAGCTCGGTGGTCGTCACGTTGCGCGGGAACAGCGCGCGCAACAGTGGATACAGCGGGGTCAACACGGTGTACATCGCGGCGATACCAGCCGGTGCTCGACTTGATCCCGTGCATCGGCTGGATGTAGCCCGGCCGGAACATGTAGGTCGCCTTGAAGGGCAGCGCGCTCACCGCGTTCTCCGTCGCGCCCTTCACCCTCGCCCACATGACCCGGCCACGCTCGCTGCTGTCCGTGCTCTGGCCCGACACGTAGATGAACGTCATGTCCGGATTCCGCTCCACCAGGGCACGCGCGATTAGCATCGTCAGGTCGTACGTCACGCGCCGGTACGCTTCCTCGGTCATGCCCACCGCCGACACGCCGAGACAGAAAAAGCAGGCATCGTAGCCCCCGAGGTCCGCACCCACGGTCGGCATCGCGAAGAGATCGTCCAGTACCACCTCGCGCAGTTTCTGGTGCTGCTGGCCCGTTGCGCGTCGTCCGATGACCAGGATCTGCTCCACTTCCGGATCGAGCAGGCACTCACGGAGCGCGCCCTGGCCCACCATGCCGGTGGCGCCGAAGAGAATGACTTTCACGAGTCTCCGAGAATGGCGGCAAGAACCACGATCAGTGTGGCGCCCACCAGGATGCAGGTGACGGTCACGATCGTCTTGAACAGGAACCGATAGCGCTCGGCCCGCCGTCGCAACTCGGCCAGTTCCGCCACCGAAACCTGTTCCAACGGCGCTGGGGCGCTGGGATCGATGGCTGGGAACGGGGACGCGACGACAGCGGGGGGAACCGAGGGTGCGGGAAGGTCGTCTTGCATGGGACGCTCCATGATCGTGTTCAGAGGTCCTTGAGGTAGTGCATCGTCTCCGGGCAGTAGCCCAGGTGTTCGTACATCGCGCGGGCCCGCTCGTTCTGCATCCACACATTGAGCGACATGCGAGAGAACCGGTTCTGCCGCGCCCAGGATTCCGCGGCGTGCATCAACGCCCGCGCCACGCCACGGCCCTGCGCTCCGGGATCCACCGCGAGTACCTCGATGTGCGCCACCGGCTCGTGGGTGAAGTAGTCCACCTTGCTCGTCAGGCACACCACGCCTTCGTGCCCGTGCGCGCCCTCCGCCACGAACACGACGGAACCCGGGGTACCGCCCAGCGCCTCCCGGAGCACACCGTCATCCGCCCGCTGAATCTCGCGCTCCGTGCGCCACGCCGGCACCGGGAACGCCGCGAGCTGGTCGGCCAGCGCCAGCACCGACGCCTCGTCAGCCGGGCGCCCTCGCCGCACCGTGGTGGTGCCGGTGCTCATATCGAGCGACCCATACGTACGCACGGCAGTACCACGCCGTCGGGCAGGTTCACAGCCACGGGCTCGATTGCCTGGAAACCATAGGCCCGATAGAGCGGCTCGCCCGGGAGCGTTGACACGAGCATCAACTGGCGGAAACCGGCGATACGAGCCGCTTCCACGCAGGCTTCGAGCAGCATCCGGCCGATGCCTCGCCGCGCCCAGTCCGGGTGCACGAAGAAGGCCCGGATGCGCGCCGGATCGGTGGCCGGATCGATGAGGGTATCAGGCTTCTGCTTCGCGTGGTCACCGCCGTAGTGGGTTTGCCGCATGCTCCAGCCTCCGCAGCCCGCGATGACGTCACCCGCCTCGACGCAGAAATACGTCCCGTCCTCGACCAGCATGGTGTCGACCCCGAACACGTGGCGGAGCGCGCTTTCGATCTGCTGTTCCGAGTAGAACCCGCGGCTCAACCCGCGTACCGAGGCGTGGATCAGCGTCGTCATGGCCGGCGTGTCGCCCAACCGGGCCTTCCTGACCGTGAGCCGGACGCCGGTATCCTCCATCAGCCGAGCGCGGCCAGCGCGGCGGCCGCGATCTCCCCGTCGTGCGCCGAGGTCATACCGCTGATGCCGATTGCGCCGATGATGGCGCCATTGCGCATGATCGGCAGGCCACCTTCCACCATCAGCCCGAACTCGCTCATCGAGAGAAAGGCGGTCCGGCCGCCGGCGATGGCGTCTTCCATGGCCTTCGTCGGTCGCTTGAACCGCGCCGCCGTCCGGGCCTTTGCGATCGCGACGTCCTGGCTGGCTGCCTGGGTGCCGTCGATGCTGTGAAAGAGCACCAGGCCGCCCGCGGGATCGACCACCGCGATGGCCACGGTCCAGCCGCGCTTCAGTGCCTCTGCTTCGGCGGCGTCCGCCAGCGCCTTCGCGCCCTCGAGCGTGATGAATGCGACCGATCGGCTGTGGCTCATCCGTTGTTCCGCCTTTGCTTTTCCACTGCGGCTCGCGTGGCACACCCGTCGAGGTGGTCGTTGACCAGTCCCATCGCCTGCATGAATGCGTACACCGTGGTCGGTCCTACGAACTTCCACCCGCGCTTCTTCAGGTCCTTCGAGAGCGCTGTGGATTCCGCGGACTGTGCAAGGGTCCGGAGCACGGCAAGTGACCGCTTCGGTCGCGCCGTCGGCCCCGGCTCGTACTGCCACACATAGTTGGAGAACGACCCGAACTCGTCGATCAAGTCGGCCACCCGGCCGGCATTGTTGATGGTCGCCTCGATCTTGCCCCGGTGCCGGATGATGTCGGCGTTCCGCAGCAGCTGCTCGACCTTCCTGGGCGTGAACCGCGCGACCGTGGGCGCGTCGAAGTCTGCGAACGCCTTCCTGAAGCCCTCGCGCTTCCGCAGAATGGTGAGCCAGCTCAGGCCCGATTGGAATCCCTCCAGCGAGAGCTTCTCGAACAGCCGCCGGTCGTCCCGCACCGGGCGGCCCCATTCGCGGTCGTGGTAGGTCATGTACTCCGGCGCGGCGGCGCACCACGCGCAGCGCACCAAGCCGTCCGGGGCCTTGAAGAGTCCGCTGTCAAGAGTCATTACGATTGTCAAGCTGACTTGTCACAAAAGACTGTAAACAAGACGCGCATGCCTGACTGAATGTTGGACAGATTCGGTCCCGCGCTGTATATGGGTGGTGCCCACGTATGTGATCCACCGTGCCGTCACCGCTTGCCAGCTGGGCGCGTCCGCGCTCCGGTCTGGTGGAGCCCCGAAAGAGGATCCTACACATGACTCCACTGGTCGCACTCGCGTTGAGCATTGGGGTGCTTGGTGGCGTAGCCACCGCCCTCTACCTGAAGGTGGGGTTGGCCCTCTGGGCGGGCTTCATCGCCTGGGCCTGCTTCTTTCACTCCGGGGGCGACACTGAAGCCCTGAAGAAGACCATCATAGGCAATCTTTTTGGTGTATTCTGCGCGGCTGTGGCCGCCCTGCTCCTGTTCTCGTCTGTAGGCGCGGCTCTCGGCGGTTTGGCGGCGCCGGTCCTCGTGGGCGTCACCGTGTTCCTGATGGTGATGGGTGCACACCTCAAGCCGTTCTCGACCGTCCCCGCCAGCGTCTACGGTTATGCGTCGACATTCGCCGCCATCCTCATGTCAGCGCAAGCGGTCGTGGTTGGCGATCTCCTGGTGGTCGGCATTGCCGGAAACCCTGCACTCAAGGTCGCGGCTTCAATGGTCTTGGGAGCCCTGTTTGGGCTGGCCTCGGCGAAGTTGGCAGGAATGCTTACAAAGAAGGCCTGACATTTCGCCGGGCACGGTGGGCGAGGGCACACTCTGGCCCCGGGAGCTTCCCGGGGCCTTCGTGTCTCCCCACCTCACGCTGTTGCCGTTCCTCCTTACGCTGTCGCCGTTCCTCCTTACGCTGTCGCCGTTCCTCCTTACGCCGTTTCAGTCCCCCTTCACCGGCCTCAAGTCCAGATCCTGGAAGTCGAAACTGAAGTCCACGTCCGGCGATGCCGGCGCCATCTTCACGCTCGCGATATTGCCGTCGGGGTCGAGTGTGAATGTCGCGTAGGCATCGGCGCGCACTTCGCGGTCCGTCCACCGCGCCACAAAGGTGTCGTACTGCCAGTGTTCCAGCTGGCCCACCAGCACCGGCGAATGAGTGAAGCGGATCATCAGCTGGCCGTTCTCCTCCGTCACCGCCACGTCGCCATACCACGGATCGCGGTAGGTGCCGGCATACTTCGCGAGCGGAAGTGACGGCTTGGACTCGGCGTTCCGCGCCGTCGCGGAGGCCTTCATCGCCGCGGTGTTTGCCGAGTCGTTTCGTATCTGCACCCACTTCCACGCCGCGAGCCAGTCGAACTTCGCGCCCATGTAGTAGTCCAGCACGCGCAGGGTAATCGCCCGGAAGGCCGGCCCCGACTCGGCATTCGTGAACACGGCGACGCCCAGCCGGAGGTCAGGCACCGTCGTCACCTCGGACACGAAGCCGGGCAGTCCGCCGGTGTGCTCAGCCACCTTGTATCCCCGGTAGTCGCTCATGTTGAGTCCGAGTGCGTACCCGCGGAAGTTGGCCCGGAGCGGTGCCAGCTGCGGTGGCGGGGGATTGTTGTTCAGGATCGTCACCGGCATCCACAGAGCTCGCGCGGTACGCGTGCTGTAGAGCGTCTTGCCGTCGGCCATGCGGCCCGAGTCGGCCATGATCATCAGCCACCGGGCCTCGTCCTGCGCATTGGTCATGATGCCGCCGGCCGGGTTGGTGGCCGCGCTGGTGTCGGGCCAGACCGGCTTGAGCGTCCCTTCCACCACGGCGTGCGGTGAGGCGATGTTGCCCCGCTGGTCGGGCGTGGGATAATGGGAGACACTGGTCGTCATGCCGGCCGGGTCCAGGATGTTGGCCCGCACGAACTCTTCCCATGTCTGGCCCGACACCGCCTCGATCAGCTCACCGGCCACCACGTACAGCACGTTGTCGTATGCATAGCTGTAGCGAAAGCTCGTCGCCGGCTTGATGAATCGAAGCTGCCTGGCGATCTGCGGCCGGGTGTAGTCGGAGGCCGGCCACCAGAGCAGGTCACCGGCCCCTAGGCCGAGCCCGCTGCGGTGCACCAGGAGGTCGCGCACCGTGATCTCGCGCGTTACCCACGAGTCGTACATCTGGAACCACGGCAGGTAGTTGATCACCGGGGCGTCCCACTCGACCTTGCCCTGTTCCACCAGCAGCCCGAGCGCCAGGGATGTAAACACCTTCGTGTTCGATGCGATGCCGAAGAGCGTACCGGCATCCACTGGCGTGGGATCACCCAGCCGGCGCACGCCGTATCCCTTCGCCACCACGACTTTTCCGTCCTTCACGATCGTGAGCGAGATGCCCGGCACACCGAAAGCCTTCATCACCGAGTCCACGTACTGGTCGAGGCCGGGCGGTACGCCCGCCGGCGCGGCAGCGGGTTTGGTCTTCTGGGCTTGTGCGGCAAGGGGAATGGCGACGATCGCGAGGGCGAGGAGCCGGCAGGTCCGGTGCATGGAGGGGTCAGTTCTCCAGTGAGAAAGTGACGCGCATGACCGCGGTGATGTCCTTGTCCACCGCGGAGACATCGTTCATCCCGTAGTCGGAGATCTCGGTGCTGTTGCGGGGCGTAATCTGGAAGACCCCCTGCCGGACGCTCTTGATCCGCCCGATCCTGCCGCCCGTCCGCTCGGCGATCTGCCTTGCCCGGGTGCGCGCATCCTCGGTGGCGTCGCCCAGCATCTGGATCCGCATCTCGCCCAGCCGGGTGAAGAGGTACTGCGGGGACTCGGGGCTGAGTGGCACTCCCTCGGCCAGCAGCGAGCCCACCTCGCGGCTCAGCGACGTGACCCGGGGAATGTCGGCAGACGTGACCGACATGGTCTGGAACAGACGGTAGCCGATGACCCGGTTGGTCTCCTCGCCGCCGATCCGCTCGCGCACCGCATTGCTGTTGATGGAAGAGATGTCCACCGTCGAATCGGGAAACCCGCGCTGCACGATGAACGCCTTCACCCGCGCCGTGATGCGCGCCAGCTCGTCTGATGCCTCGGGAAGCGTGGCGCGCTGCACCGACACCGATCCCGCGCCACATGGCGAGGTCGCTGGTGATCGGCTTGCGCGACGAACCCGTCACGGTGATCTCGTCCCCCGCTCGCCGCAGCCGCTCGACCGCCAGGCTGCCGATCAGCGCCGCCACCACGAGTCCGGCGGCCAGCACCACGGCTCCCCAGAAGGTCGGCGCGCCCAGCACGCCCCGTTCGTTCGTCATCGGCCGTCGTGCTCCCGCGAGTGGTGCGGAAGTAGTCATCCGGCGCTGCGTCGTCAAGATAAAGGGTATATCATCTGGCAATGACCTCGCGCGTGATCAGGCCCGTTCTCTGGGCGCTGTTCCTCCTGTCGCTCCTCGGCCTGCTTGCCGTGGGCGTATGGACCCATGGGGTCGTCCAGCGGAGCGTGCGGCAACGCACCGAGGACCGGTTGCGCCTGGTGATGAACTCCATGTACGAGGGGCTCAACGCCTACCTGGCCGGGGAGCACGCCCTGGTTCGCTGGATCGCCTCGGAACCCGAGATACGCGCCGACCTCCTCGAGATCGCGGCGCGAGCGCCCCGGCTCGGTGATGTGGAGTTGAAGCGTCTGCCCTCGCGTGCGCGGCTCATGCAGCGCCTCGATCCGGTGCTTGAAAGCCACGGATACGAGAACTTCGCCTTCGTGTCTTCCGACGGCCGGGTCCTGACTTCCAACGACTCCTCCATCGTAGGGAAGGTCACGCATGCGTACCCGCCCGATCTCGTGGCGCGCATGCGCCGGGGAGAAACCGTCACCACGCCCTACGGCATGCGCGTCGATAGCGGCGGTGTGGCACTCGGGCGCATCCGCCCCGTCCTCCTGACGGCGTCCCCGGTCTTCGCCGATCCGTCGGGTGCCGGAGAGTTCATCGGCTGGTTCGATGTAGTCGCCGATCCCGCCACCAACCTCGACCCCATCATCACGGCGGGCCGGCCGGGAAGGACCGGGGAGACGTACTTCTTCAACCTGGACGGCATCCTGCTGTCGACCAGCCGGTTCGATGCTGCGCTGCGGAAGGTGGGACTGCTGCCGCGCGATACCATGGTGGGGTCAGCGCTCAATGTCCGCGTTGCCGATCCCGGCGGCGACCTTCTGCGTGGCTACGATCCCGCCACTCCCCCGAGCGCCTGGCCACTCACCTATCTCGCGCAGCACGCGGTGAAGGGCGGGGACGGGTTGGACCTCGACGGCTACCGCAATTATCTCGGCGAGCGTGTCGTTGGTACCTGGCGCTGGTTCCCCAGGTCATCGGTCGGGATCGCGGTGGAACAGGGCTACGACGAGAGCTACGATGGCATCCGCATCCTCTGGCAGGCCTTCGGGACGCTCTTCGGCATCATCGTCATCGGCACCGGCCTCCTCTGGTTCATCTTCGGCATGCTGGAACGGGCGCGGGCCCGGGCGCGCCGGGCCGAGCAGCTGGGCCAGTACACGCTCGAGCGCATCATCGGCGAAGGCGCCATGGGGACCGTATACCGGGCGCGGCACGCGTTCCTGCGTCGACCCACAGCCGTGAAGCTCCTCCGGCCGGAGCGCAGCACGCCGCAGGCGCTCCGCCGCTTCGAGAAGGAGGTGCAGGCCACGAGCCAGCTGGTGCACCCCAACACGATCACGATCTTCGACTACGGCCGGACCCCTGACGGCACCTTCTACTACGCCATGGAGTACCTGCGCGGCCTCACGCTCGACGTGGTGGTGCAGCGCTTCGGCCCGCTTCCCGAGCGCCGAGTCGCGCACATCCTGCGACAGGCATGCGGCTCCCTCGCCGAGGCCCATGAGGCCGGCCTCATCCACCGCGACGTGAAGCCGCAGAACCTGATGCTCACCTATCGCGGCGGCGTGCCCGATCTGGTCAAGGTGCTGGACTTCGGGTTGGTGAAGGAGAGCGCGAGCAACGATCCGGAGCTGACCCGCGATGGCGCCGCGGTCGGTACGCCGCTCTACATGGCGCCCGAGGCCGCCTCGGCATCACTCGAGATCGACGGCCGCGCCGACCTCTATTCGCTCGGCGTCGTGGCCTACTTCCTCCTCACCGGCGTGCAGCCGTTTTTCGGCGTCAATGCGAAGGAGGTCATGCGCCGGCACATGGAAGAGCGGCCCCTCGCGCCATCAGAAAGGCTGGGTCAGCCGCTCGCGCCAGAAATGGAGGAGCTGGTGCTGAAGCTGCTGGCGAAGGATCCCGACAGCCGTCCGCCGTCGGCGCGCGCGGTGGAAGAGATGCTCGACGAAGTGATCGAGCCGATGCTCGGCCGATGGACCGATGAGGAAGGCGACCAGTGGTGGCGCGCCAATGCGCCCCAGTTGATCGGCCTTGATGGCGATGGCGAACCGATGGGTGCGCCGATGAAGCTGGACGTGGACGTCGAGAGCCGGGCGGGCAGGATCTGATTAACCGGTGGGGAGCACTGCTCTGTCTCCTCCTCTTGCAGGCCGGGGTGGTTCATGGTCAGCTGCCCGCAACCGGCGGTCAGGGCTGGTACACCGGGTACCTCTGGGCCCGACTCCCCTCACACTTCAGGTTGCTCGCCACCGGCGAACTGAATGCCGGCACCAACTACTCCTATGAGCAGTGGACAGCGGGCGCGGGCATCGGCTACCAGTGGAAGCGCGTCAGCAGCCTCACCCATCTGGTCAACATCAACAGCGACAAGGAAAGCCGCATGGTGGCTGGGCGCCGGGTACGAGTACCTCTGGACCGATCAGGAGGGAACCTCCACGGCGGAAGATCGCGATCGTGTTTGCCGTGACGCCGCGCTATCGGCCATTCAGCCGCTGGCTGCTCGAGGATCGCAACCGGCTGGAGTTCAGGTGGGTCGATGGAAACTACTCTACGCGTTATCGCAACAGGCTCGCCATCGAGCGCGACCTGCTGGTGGACAATTTCCGGTTCACGCCCTACGTATCGGCCGAGTTCTTCTATGCCTTCGACAAGGACAGCTGGGACGAGCAGCAGTACGCGGTGGGAATTCAGTGGCCGTATCGTCGCCTGCTCATGGTCGAGACCTACTACCTGTTCCAGCACACCGCGTCCGCCCCGGACAACACCAACGTCTTCGGCCTGACCCTGAATTTCTACCTGCGCAACGGGCTCTAGGCAGCACGTGCCGCCTACGTGTCCAGGGCCCGCCACATGTACCAGCTCGCAAGCGACCGGTACGGACGCCACCGTTCCGCGTGCTTCGTGAGTGCATCCACGGTCGGCAGCTCCTTCTTCCGGTACGTGAGCGCGAATCCCTTCCGCACCCCGTAGTCGGCCACCGGAAGCACGTCCGGTCGTCCCAGACGGAACATCAGGAACATGTGCACCGTCCAGGGCCCGATCCCGCGCACCACCGTGAGCCGCTCTACCACCTCGTCATCAGGCAGCTTGCGGATCTGCGCCAGCGTGGGGAGTTCGCCGGTCGCCGTGCGTCGCGCCAGGTCGATGAGCGCTGCGGTTTTCGCGTTCGAGAGTCCCGCTGCGCGAAGGCGCTCGGGCGGCGTGGCCGCCAGCTCGGCCGGCGTGGGAAACTTCTTCGGTGCGTAGATGGCGCGGACGCGCCCGAAGATGGTCGCCGCCGCCTTGCCCGACAGCTGCTGGTAGACGATCGACTCGGCCAGCGCGTGGAAGAGGCTCTGCGTGTGGGCGAGTTCCAGCCGGATCGGGCGCGAGCGGTCCATCAGACGGGCCAGCGTCTTGTCGCGCGCCCGGAGATGGCTGCAGGCCGCATCCCAGTCGTACGGCAGCCGGGCACCGTCAGTGCGTTGCGGCATGCTGGCTCCCCGAACGTTCCGCCGCAATCCACCGGTCCATGCGCGCCTGAAGCAGTTCCAGCGGCATCGGGCCGTCGTCCAGCACGGCGTTGTGGAACCGGCGCACGTCGAACTGGTCGCCGAGCGCTGTCTCGGCCTGTTGGCGGATCGCCCGGATCCTGAGTTCGCCCATCTTGTAGGCCAGCGCCTGGCCCGGCGTGACGATATACCGGTCGACCTCCACCGCCGCGTCCTGCGCCGACTTAGGCCGAGTTGGCGAGGAGATAGGCGATCGCCGAGTCACGGCTCCACCCCATCGTGTGGATGCCGGTGTCGATCACCAGCCGGCATGCGCGCCACATCTCGTAGGTGAGCTGCCCGAATCGGGAGTACGGATCGGCAGTACAGGCCGAGGTCGCGTCCCAGCCGCTCGGCGTAGAGTGCCCATCCTTCCACGTAGGCGGTGTAACCGGCATTGCGGCGGAACTCGGGGAGCCCTTCCAGTTCCTGTGCGCGCGCGATCTGGAGATGATGCCCCGGCATGGCCTCGTGCAGGGTGAGGGCTTCCATCTCGTACTTCGGACGGGCATCGAGTTGCCACGTGTTCACCATCATGAAGCCGGCGCGCGACCCGTCGGCGGCCGACGCATAGTAGCGTGCCGTCGTCTGCGACGGTCCCTCGTAATCAGGGAAGGGCCGCACACCATAAGGCGTGCGAGGCAGGATGGTGAACTGGCTCGGCAGCGCACCATCGATCTTCTTGGCGATGTCACGGTACCCCTCCACCAGCTCGTCCGCGGTCGTGTAGTAGAATCGCGGGTCGGTTCGGAGGAACTGCAGGAACTCGGCGAAGCTCCCCTTGAAGCCTGCCTGCTGCTGCACCGAGTCCATTGCCAGCCGGATGCGCTTCACCTCGTCCAGCCCGAGCTGGTGGATCTCGCCGGCGGGAAGGTTCAGGGTGGTATGTCGCCGGATTTGCCAGGCGTAGTATGCGTTGCCGCCGGGCAGCGTGATGGCGGCGGGATCCTTCCGACCCGCGGGCAGGTAATCGCGCTGCACGAACTCGTTCAGCGAGCGAAGTGCCGGCACGACTGAATCCAGGATGGCACGGCCGGTGGCGGAAATGATTCGCGTGCGCTCGGCCTCACCGATCTCCGCCGGGAAGTTCGTCACCGGCGCGTAGACCGGGCTTGCCGCGGGGTCGGCCACGAGTTGCGACTCGATCTGCGCCGGGATACCTCGCAGTTGGAATGCCGGTTGCACCCAGCCGGTGCGGATGCCTTCCCTGAGCAGCGCGATGGTCTGGTTGATCAAGCGCGGAAAGGCATTGAGCCGCGCCAGGTAATTATCGTAGTCCTGCACCGTGCGGAACGGCATCGCAGCGATCAGTTGCGGAAATGCGAGCTGTACGCCGTCGAGCTGGTCCAGCGGCATGAGCCAGGTGGGAAACTGCTGGCCCTCGACCGCGACCGCCTTTTCCCACTGGAACAGCTGCAGGGAAAGCAGATCCTGTCCCTTTACCGATGTCGGCTTGATCGCGCGCGCCCGCGCCAGCATCACGCGGTCGTGCTCCTGCCGCTGGCGAATGGCTGGCAGGGAGAGGTCCGTCAGCCGGTCACCGTAGCGGGCGTCTCCCAGATACGTCGCCATTTCCGGGTTCTGTTCCAGCCGGTACTGCCAGTCATCACGGAGTAGTCGATGCAGCGGCGTCATGATGGTATCGGCGGGGACAAACGCCAGGACGAGCAGCGTCAGGCTGATCATTTCGATTTCTTCCTCGCCTGGGAGCCCGGCTTCTGCTTTCGCGCCCGGGCCCGGCGCGCCACGTCGAGGGCCCGGTGCGCCCACAGCCTGAGCTCGTCGGGGGCCTCGAGCACTTCCTCGGGCACCGGATAGTACTGCATCGTCTCGCCCCCTTCACCGAAGGGCTGAAAGGGCCCGAGTCCGCGCGACTCGAAGTCGCCCCGGTTCGTATCATCCACCTTGAGGTACAGCGTGCCGTCGTCCATCAGGGCAAAGAACAATCCGTCGGCGTAGACGCCCACGCCCCCGAACATCTTCCGGCTCGTCACCGGGAGGACGCGGCCCAGCTGCTCCAGCGCGAACGCGTGGAAGCTCTCGCTCATGGTCAGTCGCCAGAAGTCGCTGGCTTGAAGAGGGCGATGGCGCCCCTGAGCGGACGTCCCTGGTGTAACTGTCCGAGCCCCGGAATGAAGAGGCTCGCCAGTGCCGCGATGACGTTCCCCGACGATCCCTGACCTGTCATGACGACCTCCCGGTGTGCTGGGTCTTGTCAGGGAAAGCTAATCGGCGCGTGGCGCGACCTGCGCTGACCGCGCCAGGAGCAATCCCGCTCCGATCACCGCGAGGGCCCCGAGCATCTGCGGCAGCGACGGTCGTTCTCCAAACACGGGGATCGCGAGCAATACGGTGAACAGGATGCCGAGGTAGGCGAGCGCCGACACGCGCGCCGCACTGTCGAGCGAGTAGGCCCGTGTCATGGCCAGCTGCGCGCCGCCGCCCGCGAGCCCGGTGCCGAGCAGGAAGAGTGATGCCCGGGGCGACGGCGTGCGCCACATCGGGATCGTGAGCCCCACGGTAGTGACAAGGGCCACGAGAGAAAAGTGCAACACCACGGCCTCGTTGCTTTCTCCGGCTCCCAGGCGTCGCAGCAGCATCATGGCGAACGCGTAGAGCAGCGCGCCGAGGGTCGCGATCGTCGCCACGCCGATGGCACTCTGGAAACGCGGCTGGAGCACCAATGCCACGCCGGTGAAGGCGACGACCACGGCCACGCCCACGGCGCGCGAGCGCGGCTCCCCCAGGACCGTGGGAGCGAGCAGCGCCACGAAGATCGGGGCCGTGGCCCCCAGCGTCACGGCGTCCGCCAGGTGGATGCGGGGTGACGTGAGTGCGTAGAAGGTGCAGAGGGCGGACAGCGTGCCGAAGATGGCCCGTCCCCAGGAGGCCCGGCGGTCCGTGATCCGGAGCGACACGCCGCGCGCCCGTGCCAGCAGGACGGCAAGCGTCGCCCCGACCAGGAACCGCGCCGCGGCCACCTCGGGCCAGGGGAGATCGCCGCCGGCCAGTCGGGCGCTTACGTTCATCACCGCAAAGCACACCTGCGCGAGCAGCATCCATCCGAGGCCGGCCAGGTGATGGCCGGCGGTCTCGGGTTCGGTCACGGAATCGATCACGGACATGGCGGGGGAAGTTACATGCAGAGGCGCCCGGGATCGTGAGTCCCCATCTGTTCCTGCAGGACCTGGCACTCGTGTTGTGCGCGGCCGCGCTCACCACGGTGGCCTGCCAGCGGTTGCGGCTGCCGGTGGTGCTCGGTTACCTGCTGGCCGGGATCATCGTCGGCCCTCATACCCCCATTCCGTTCTTCGCCCACGAGGAGACGATCCGCACGCTGGCTGAACTCGGCGTCATCCTGCTGATGTTCTCCCTCGGTCTCGAGTTCAACCTGCCCGCGCTGGCGCGCATCATTCCCACCGCCGGTGTGGTCGCGGTGATCGAGATCGGCCTCACCTTCGGCCTCGGGTTCCAGGTCGCATCGCTGTTCGGCCTCGACACGCGCACGAGCCTGCTGGCAGGGGCCCTTGTGTCGATCTCGTCCACCATGATCGTGTCCCATGCCTTTCAGGACCTTCGCATCGAGAAGCGGACACGGGAATTCGTTTTCGGCATCCTGATCGCCGAGGACCTCGTGGCCATCCTCATGCTGGCGACGCTGTCTGCTTTCGCTGCGAAGCGCGGGGATACGGGCAGCGTCCTCATGACCACCGCGGGCCGGCTCGTGCTGGTGGTGGCGGCCTTGCTCGGCGTCGGACTGCTGCTGGTGCCGCGCACTTTCCGCTCGATTGTCGCGCTGCGCCGCAGGGAAACGCTGCTCGTGACCAGCGTCGGGTTCTGCTTTGCGCTCGCCCTCCTGGCCCAGTGGCAGGGTCTCTCCGTGGCCCTGGGCGCCTTCCTCGCCGGAGCCCTCATCTCCGAGGCCGGCGTGTCTCGGCACGTGGAGCCGCTGGTGGAGCCGCTCCGCGACATGTTCACCGGCATCTTCTTCGTGTCGATCGGCATGCTCTTCGATCCGGCGGCCGCGGCGCGTGACTGGCCCCTGGTGGTCGCGCTGACTCTGGTCGTGGTCGTCGCGAAATCGGTGGGAGTCACCGTGGGGTCGTTTCTCTCGGGACAACCGGTGCGCACCGCGGTGCAGGCCGGCATGAGCCTCACGCAGATCGGCGAGTTTTCCTTCGTCATTGCCACACTCGGGGCCGGGCTGAGTACCGGGGCAGGGCGCCTGTTCAGCGTCGCGGTCGCGGTCGCGATGCTCACGTCGTTCACCACGCCCCTGCTGATGCGGCGGTCGGAGCGGATCGCGCTGACGGTCGATGCGCGGCTCCCCCGCCCGCTGCAGGTGTTCGTATCGCTCTACGGCTCCTGGCTGGAGCTCCTGCGTCAACCCCGGGCGGTGTCAGCCTGGTCCCTGGTTCGCCGAGGGATGGCGCTCATGTTGCTCTACGCCGCGGCGCTGGGAGGCATCGTGATCGCCGCGGCGGTGAATTTGCCGGCGCTCGAGGCCTTTCTTGCCCGGCAATTCTCCGTGGGTCCGGACGCTGCCTCCGGGCTCGCCATCGCGGGCACGGCCCTGGTGGCCCTGCCGTTTGCCGTGCTGATGGTGCGTGCGGGGCGGACCATCGCCGAGCGGCTCGCCGCGCGTGCCCTGCCGCCGCCCGCGCGCGGTGTCGACCAGGGGCGCGCCCCGAGACGGACCCTCGTGCTCGCGCTGCAGGTGGCGGCGCT
Source organism: uncultured Gemmatimonadales bacterium (assembly GCA_963822925.1). Taxonomy (GTDB): domain Bacteria; phylum Gemmatimonadota; class Gemmatimonadetes; order Gemmatimonadales; family GWC2-71-9; genus JAGGAG01. The sequence goes on along the minus strand of CAWGJN010000018.1, from coordinate 115,152 downwards.
CCTGGCCGTGGGCCTGCTCATTGTCGCGGTGACGCAGCCATTCCTGCCCCGCCTGGGCGCGCCGGCCCTCATTGCGCTGGTGCTCGTCTTTCTCAGCGTCGCCTTCTGGCGGGCCGCGCAGGACCTGCAGGGCCATGTACGCGCCACTGCCGAGGTCGCCGCGCATGTCCTCGTCTCCGATCATCGACGGGCCGACTCGCCCGATGCGGCGCTGGCACAGGTGGAGAAGCTCCTGCCCGGCATCGGGAGCCTGTCAGCCGTTCGGGTGGAGCCCGGCGGGCCCGCCGACAAGCACACGCTCTCGGAGCTCAACCTCCGCGGGCTCACCGGCGCCACCGTGGTAGCGGTCAGCCGCGGCGATCGCCCGCTCATCTATCCGTCGGGCCGGGTGCAGCTCGAAGCCGGAGATGTACTGGCGCTCAGTGGCACCAGGGAGGCAATTGCCGCGGCCACCGAACGGCTGACGGCGCCACCGACCTGAGGAGGGAAGGGAATGGAAATCAGTGAATTCCGCCGCGCCGGCCACGAGCTCGTCGACTGGATGGCCGACTACCTGGGCGACGTGGAGCGCTTGCCGATCACCCCCGACGTGCAGCCGGGTGACATCCGGCGCTCACTTCCCGCATCGCCTCCACGGATCGCGGAGCCGCCAGCACAGCTGATGAACGACTTCGGCAAGCTGATCCTGCCGGGCATGACCCACTGGGGCCATCCCGGTTTCTTCGCCTACTTCCCCTCGAACGCGAGCCCGCCTTCCATGCTCGCCGAGATGCTCACCGCCGCACTTGGCGCCCAGTGCATGTCATGGCAGACCTCGCCTGCGGCGACAGAGCTTGAGCAGGTCACCATGGAATGGCTGCGGCAGATGCTCGGCCTGCCCGAAGGATTCACGGGCGTCATCCAGGACACCTCCTCCACCGCGACGCTGGTGGCGCTGCTCACCGCCCGGGAGCGGGCGACTGGATTCGCCGCGGCGATTCACGGCCTGTACGGCGTAGAACGCCCGCTCACCGTGTACGCATCGCGCGAGCGGCACTCGTCGGTGGACAAGGCGGTACGCCTTGCCGGGTATGGGATCGAGTCGCTGCGCCTCATCGACCTCGATGACGGCTACGCCATGCGGCCCGAGGCTCTGGACGCGGCGATCGCGGCCGATGTGGCGCAGGGATTCCTCCCGGCCGCCGTCGTCGCGACCACCGGCACCACCGGGTCCACTGCGATCGATCCGCTCCGGGCTATTGGCGAGATCTGCGCGCGACATGGCGCGTGGCTGCACGTCGATGCCTCCTACGCCGGGTCGGCGTCCATCCTCCCCGAAAAGCGCTGGATCATCGATGGCGTCGAACATGCCGACAGCTTCGTCTTCAATCCGCACAAGTGGATGCTGGTCAACTTCGACTGCTCCGCCTACTTCGTGAAGGACGTGGATGCCTTGCTCCGCACCTTTTCCGCGAGCCCGGAATACCTGCGCACCACGCACGACGGCGAAGTCGTCAACTTCCGCGACTGGGGCATCCAGCTCGGGCGGCGATTCCGCGCGCTCAAGCTCTGGTGGGTCATCAAGAGTTATGGTGTCGAGGGCCTGCAGGCGATCCTGCGGCAGCATTGCGACTGGGCGCAGGCCTTCGCGGGGTGGGTGTCCGGGGACAGCCGCTTCGAGCTCATGGCGCCGGTGCCACTGGGGCTCGTGTGCTTCCGGCTGCGCCCGCGTGCGGGGGAGGACCTGGCTGGCGTCAACGAACGGAACCGGGAACTGCTCGCCCGCGTAAACGCTACCCGGCAGATCTATCTCTCGCACACCGTGCTCGACGGCCGCTACACGATCCGCATGGCGATCGGCGCCCGCGCGACGGAGCAGCGCCATGTCGAAGCGGCCTGGCAACTGATCGCGGCGAGCGCGTGACGAAAGGCAAGCTCTATCTGTGGCCCGTTCCCCGTTCCCGGTTCACCGTTAACCGTTCACGCACTTCCAACAAAGGCAGGTTCTCCCAGTACCTCCCTCAGGTATCGCCCCGTGTGCGACCCCTCCACCAGCGATACGGCCTCCGGCGTACCCTGCGCCACCACCTGTCCGCCGTCGATGCCAGCCTCGGGTCCCAGGTCGATCACCCAGTCCGCCCGCTTGATGACGTCCATGTGGTGCTCGATGACCAGCACCGTGTGTCCCGCATCGACCAGTCGGTCGAGCACGCTCATCAGCACTCGTACGTCATCGAGGTGCAGGCCGGTGGTCGGCTCGTCGAGGATGTACAGCTTTCTGCCCGCCTTCCTGCCGGCGTGCGCCAGTTCGCGCGCGATCTTGAGTCGCTGCGCCTCGCCACCTGAAAGCGTCGTGGCCGGTTGGCCGAGCCGCAGGTAACCGAGGCCCACCTGCTGGAGGTGCCACAGCGCCACGCCCAGTTTCGGCTGGTGCCGGAATCGCGAGACGGCTTCCTCCACGGTCCACTGGAGCACGTCGTGGATCGACTGCCCATGGATTCTCACGTCCAGCACTTCCCGCTTGAACCGTGACCCGCCGCAGGTCTCGCAGGGTACGTAGACGTCAGCGAGGAACACCATCTCCACCTGCACGTGCCCCGCGCCTTCGCAGGTTTCGCAGCGCCCGCCAGGCAGGTTGAAGGAGAACGTCGCGGCCGTGTACTTCCGCTGGCGCGAGAGTGGCTGCGCGGCGAACAGCTCCCGGATCTCGTCGAAGGCCTTGATGTAGGTCACCGGATTCGAGCGCGGGCTCCGCCCGATCGGCGACTGGTCCACGAGGAGCACGTCCTGCACCCACTCGGCACCCGAAACGATGCCTTCGCCGACCACTTCGCCGAGGTGTGACTTGGCTGAGTGGCCTCCATGCAACCGTGACTCCAGCTGCCGGTACAGCACGTCGTGGATCAAGGTGCTCTTGCCCGAGCCCGACACGCCGGTCACCGCCGTCAACGTGCCGAGCGGGATGTCACAGTCCACGCCCTGCAGGTTGTGCAGCCTGGCGCCGCGCAACCTCAGCCATCGTGGACCCGCCACCCGCCGCACGCTCGGTACGCCGATACGCTTTTCACCGGTGAGGTACTGCCCGGTCAGCGACTTGAGCGGGCCCGTGATCGGGCCCGCGTGCACCACGCGCCCGCCGTGTTCGCCCGCGCCCGGTCCCAGCTCGAGCATGAAATCGGCCTGCCGGATCGCCGCGATGTCATGCTCCACCACCACCACGGTGTTGCCGCCGTCACGCAGACGGTGCAGCAGGCCGAGGAGCCGGTCGGTATCGCGCGGGTGCAGCCCGATCGAGGGCTCGTCGAGCACGTACAGGGTGTCGACCAGGCGCGAACCCAGCGCGTTGGAGAGGGCGATCCGCTGCGCCTCGCCGCCCGAGAGCGTGCGCGTCTGGCGGTCGAGGGTCAGGTAGCCCAGGCCGACGTCGCGGAGGTATTCGACCCGCGGCGCCAGCTCCTCCAGCACCGATTCGCCAACCTCGCGCTCGTGCGTCGTGAGCGGCAGCGTGGCGAGCCACGCGTGCAGGCCGTCGATCGACAGCGCTGACACATCGGAAATCATCCGGCCGGCCAGACGCACCGCGCGCGCATGCTCGTTGAGTCGCGTGCCGCCGCAGAGCGGGCAGGTTTCTGCCAGCTGGTACTGTCGCAGGAATACCCGGATGTACTGCTTGTAGCGCTTTTCCTCGAGCGACTTGAGATGCGGAAAGATGCCGAGGTAGCGGCCGCTCTTGCCGTGGAGCAGTTCGCGGCGCACGGAGGCCTTGAGCTTCTTCCACGGCGCATTCACGTCGGCGCCGAGCTCACGGGCGCGCTTGTCGAGCGCCCGCCGGCGTGATTCATAGCGCGGTTTGGTCCACGGATCGATGGCCCCGTCCGAAATGCTCAGCGACGGATCGGGTACGATCAGCGACTCGGCGTACTCCAGCACGGCACCGAAGCCGTTGCATGCCTCGCACGCACCCCGCGGATTGTTGAACGAGAAGAGGTTCGGGGTGAGCGGCACCGAGGGAGTGTCACATGCGCTGCAGGTGGGGAACACCGTGAACCGCAGGCGTCCGCCGTCGTGCAGCACGATTGCGACCCCTTCACCCTCGCCGAAAGCGGTGCCGAGCGCCTCCGCGAGACGGGGCGGGGGGGCCTCATGGGCCGACAGGCGTGAGCCGGTCCACCACGACGAGAAGCTCCCGGGCCTTTGCCAGGTCGCGCTTGGGTGGCAGTTCATCGAGATGCAGCAGCTCGCTGTCGGCCATCACCCGCAGGAATCCCAGGGCCCGAAGGTTCTCGACGATCAGCTCGTGGCTGGCCCGCGCCGAGGCCGGCAGGGGAAACACCACCTGCAGCCGTCCGGTGACGGTGGCCTGCACCGCATCGGTGGCCGATTGCACCGTATCGCGCCGAACCGGCGCGCCGCACTTGCGGCAGTACGGCGTGCCGAGCCGCGCCCAGAGCAGGCGCAGGTAGTCGTACACCTCGGTGGCGGTGCCCACGGTGGAGCGGCTGGAGACCGTGGGGTTGCGCTGCTCGATCGCCACGGCCGGGGCCAGCCCCTCGAGTCGATCCACCAGCGGTTTGGGCATCCGCTCGAGAAACTGCTTGGCGTAGGTCGAGAGCGACTCGATGTATCGCCGCTGCCCCTCGGCGTAGAGCGTGTCGAAGGCGAGGCTCGACTTGCCCGATCCTGAGGGACCGGTGATCACGATCAGGGCCCGGTGGGGCAGGTCCACCGTGACGCCCTGCAGGTTGTGCTGGCGCGCGTTGACGATCCGGATGACATCCGACATGGCGCAGCGAACAATAGCGGGCGGCCCGGCTTCGGGATAGCTTCGGGTCTGGGCACCTGTCGGCGGATGGGCGTGGTCCGCTACGTTTCTGCCCCGCATGGCAGCCAAGCTCTTCACGCCGCAGTTGATAAGACGCGGGCTCGAGATCTTCCTCCTGATCTCGCTGGCCGGCTTCATCTTCACGTTCATCTACGGCAAGAACCCGCAGGCGGTGCTCGACAAGGCGCTGCACCTCCAGTGGCATTGGCTGCTGGTGGGCCTCGTCCTCGCCTCCATGGACTGGATCGGGGGCGGGCTCCGCCTCTGGGTGGTGGCACGGGTGGTCCATCCCCACCCCCCGATCGGCGGGATGATGCTGGCCGGCGGCATGAGCGCCTGGGCGGCCTATATGACACCGCTCCAGTCGGGCGCCGCGCCGATGATGATCTACACGATGCGGCGCTTCGGGATCCCCGTACCGGTGGCACTTGCCTCCACCCTGATGACGTTCATCGCCACGATCGCTTTTTTCGGCATTGCGGGCCCGCTCGCGATCGTGTTCGGCGGCGGCAAGTCGCTCGGCAGCAAGGACGCCGTGCTCGGCCTGTCGCTCTACGATCTCTACCTCGGTACCCTCAGTGTGTTCGTGGTGCTGGGGATCGTGCTCATCGCGGTCATCATCTTTCCGAAGCACATGAGTGCGCTGGTGCACAAGCTGGCCGACTGGGCCGGTCGTCGCAGCACGCGGATCGCGTCCCGGCTCGAGGGGCTTCGGCGGGGCATCGACCAGGCCCATGAATCGGTGCTCGCGTTCAACACCCCGCGCGGCTGGCTGGCGCTCTTCTGGGCCATCATCTTCTCGGGACCGTCTCATGCCAACAAGCTCCTCGCGGGCTACGTCGCCATGCGGACGCTCGGCATTCACGCGAACTTCGTGGACATCCTGCTGCTGCAGACGCTGATCACCTTCCTGCTCTATTTCGCCCCCACGCCGGGCGCTTCCGGCATTGCCGAGGTGTTGTCGGCGCTGATCATGGCGTCGTACGTGCCCAAGGCACTCACGCCGCTGTACATCCTGATCTGGCGGCTGATCCTGAGCTACTTCACGATCGGATTTGGCTTCCTGGTGTTCACCAGCTGGGTGCGGAAGGGATTGAAGGGGATCTCGACCGAAGGCGAGGAGGGCCTTGATGCCGCGTGAACGGTGAACGGTAAACAGTAAACGGGACCTGACATGCTGGTCCCGTTCACCGTTCACTGTTCACACTTTACGCTTTTCCTCTCATGGCCGACCACCTCGAAGACCAGGGCGTCACCGCCTACGATTCCGCCCTGCTGCGGCGGCTCCTGCACTACCTGCGGCCGTATCGCTGGCAGGCCGCGCTCGCACTGCTGTGCCTCATGGCATCAGCCGGCCTGGCCCTGGTCAACCCGCTCCTCACCGAACGCGCACTCGACGTGGCGGTGCCCCGCCGTGACTTCGGCATGCTGCGCACGCTGGCGCTGGTTGCGCTGGGCACGCTCGTGCTCGAGTTCGCGCTGGAGTACGCGCAGGCGCTGGTGACCACCTACATCGGTCAGCGCGTCATGCGCGACCTCCGCCTCGAGATCTTCGAGCACCTGCAGCGGCTCAGCATTCCCTACTTCGACCGGAATCCTGTCGGGCGCCTCATGACGCGGGTCACCTCCGACGTCGAGACGCTGAACGAGCTCTTCTCATCGGGGGTCGTCACCGTCTTCGGCGACCTCTTCACCCTCGCGGCGATCATGGTGCTCATGCTGGTCGCCGACTGGCGGCTGGCGCTGGTGGCGTTCTCGGTCATCCCGTTCGTGTATCTGCTGGCGCGGGTGTTCCGGCGGAGGGTGCGTGATGCGTTCAGTGACATCCGCCTCCTGCTTGCGCGGCTCAACAGTTATCTCCAGGAGCACCTCTCCGGCATGCGCGTGGTGCAGCTCTTCGCGCGGGAACCCGCATCGGCACGCGAATATGGCGGGATCAATGAGGACCACCTGCAGGCGCACCTGCGCTCGGTCACGATCTACGCCCTGTTCTTCCCCGCGATCGAGATCCTGACCGCCATCGCGCTGGCGCTCGTGCTCTGGTATGGCGGGCTCAGAACACTGGGTGGGACCCTCACCATCGGCGTTCTGGCGGCCTTTATCCAGCTCACGCGGCGCTTCTTCCAGCCACTGCAGGATCTCTCGGAGAAGTTCAACCTGCTGCAGAGCGCGATGGCCTCGAGCGAGCGGATCTTCCGCCTGTTGAACGAGCCCGTCACCGTGGTGGAGAGCGCGGCGCCGCGGACCCTGCCAGGGCCCGTGCGCGGCGAGGTGCGCTTCGAGTCGGTCTGGTTCCGCTATGGGGAAAATGGCCCCTGGGTGCTGTCCGACGTCAGCTTCACCGCGCGTCCCGGTGAGACGGTGGCCCTGGTGGGGCATACCGGGGCGGGGAAGACCACCATCATCAGCCTGCTGCTCCGGTTCTACGAGCCCACCCGGGGACGCATCACGGTCGATGGGGTCGACATCCGCGACCTCTCCTTTCACGAGCTGCGTGGGCTGGTCGGTTACGTGCAGCAGGATCTTTTCCTGTTCACCGGCGACATCCTCCACAACCTGGCGCTCGATGCGCCGCGTACCGAGTCGGAAATCCGCCTGGCGGCGGAGCGGGTGGGTGCGGATCGTTTCGTGCGCCGCCTGCCTGACGGTTACCAGCACGTGCTCGGCGAGCGGGGACGGTCGCTCAGCGTGGGCGAGCGGCAGCTGCTGAGCTTTGCACGCGCCCTGGCCCTCGACCCCCGCATTCTGATCCTGGACGAGGCGACCAGTTCTGTGGACGCCGAGGCGGAGGCACAGATCCAGCAGGCGGTGGCGGAATTGATGACGGGGCGCACCAGCATCGTGGTGGCACACCGTCTCAGCACCATCCTGCACGCCGACCAGATCCTGGTCCTGCACCATGGCGAGATTCGCGAGCGCGGCACGCACCGTGCCCTGCTGGAATCGGATGGGCTGTACGCGCGTCTGCACCGGTTGCAATTCGGCACGGAAGGGGTTCGGCGCAGCGCATGAGGGCCTCGGACCGTGTTCAGCTAACCCCAACTTGCTTGCTCGCTTATGGACCGTGGGATACAATTGTCCAACGCACATGACACATCGGCACCCGGCATGATCCAGATTGAGGTAGGCGGCCGACGTCATGCCGTCTCGGCGGGCGAGTTCGTGCTCGGGTCGGACCCCGGTGCGGGGATCCTCCTCGAGGGGCCGGATGTCCTGACGCGTCATGCGATTGTAGAGTTGCTCACAACGGGCGAGGCGGCCATCCGGGTCGCGTCACCGGCCGCAGAAGTGCGCGTGAACGGGGTTCGGCTCGGAGCAGAGCCGACCCCGTTACTGCATGGCGACAAGATCACGCTGGCGGGCCACGAGCTTCGCGTGGTCGACGAGGCCCGTTCCGGCAGTACCCAGATGATGGCCGCCTTTGGCCTGCCCGAATCGGCGGCCGGCGCACCGGAACCCGCCGTCTCGGGGCCCACCGCGGCCGGCCGCCTTGTCAGCCTCACGGATGGCCGCGAGTACGTCATTACCGGGGCGGGCCTCGTATTCGGTCGCGATGCCGGATGCGAAGTGGTCATCGTGAGCACGGAAGTGTCCCGGCGGCATGCCGAGATCCGGCCCGGCGCGAACGGCTACGTCATAACGGATTCGAGCGCCAACGGCACGATCGTCAACGGCCAGCGCATTCCCGGCTCGCGCGTGCTCTCGCGTGGTGACGTCATTCGTATCGGTGGCGAAGAGTTCCGCTTCTACGCCCAGCCGATGGCGGGGATCGCACCGCCCATCATCACCGGACCGGCCATCGGGGCCTCGCAGCGCCTCAATGACACGTTTCACGGGCTGCCGACGACGCCGGCCTCACTCCCGTCTGTGCCGGCCCTCACTGACACCCTGCACGGCATCCCGCCTTTCCTGGCGCCGGTGCCGGCGGCCGCGCCCACGCCGGTACCGGCCGCGGTAGCCCCACTTGCCTCGCTGCTCATTCGCGGCGGCGCACTCAAGGGCAAGCGACTGCCGGTGCGCGCCCCTGTGGTGAACATTGGCCGGGCCGACTACAACGACATCGTCCTGCCCGAGCCGAGCGTGAGCACCGCGCATGCGAAGCTGCAGCGGCGCGAAGGCGTCTGGGTCATTTCCGATCTCGATTCCACCAATGGCACGACGGTCGATGGCGAGCCGGTGAAGGGCGAGTTCCCGCTCTCCCCTGGCGCCACCATCCGGTTCGGTGAGGTCGCTGTGCTCTTCGAACCCATGGATGCCTCGCCGGACGCGCATGCCTCGGGCACGCGTGTCATGCCGCGCATCGATGTCCCGACCCCGGCGCCTCCCGTTGCCGAGGCCGAAATGCCGCGGGCCGCCGCTGATGCCACCGCGGCCCGTCCGCCTCGCCCTGCGTCCAAGCCACGCACGGTCGTGAGTTCGCCACCCAAGAAATCCTCGGTCTCGACATGGGCGCTCGTGCTGTTCGTCATACTCGCCGCGGTGGCCGCCGCGCTGGTCTTCCTGAGGTAACATCAGTGCGCTTCACCTGTGCGGCCCGCACCGACGTCGGCATCGTCCGCTCCGGCAATGAGGACAACTACCTCATGCTGTCCGATCGCGGCCTGTTCATCGTCGCCGACGGCATGGGCGGACATGCCGCCGGCGAGGTGGCGAGCGAGATGGCCGTGCGCCTCATCGCGCGGGAGGTCGGCAGCCTCAAGGGTCTCGACAACAGTGGCGCGTCGAACCGCCTGGCGCAGGCGATCCGCACCGCGAACGACGCCATTTTCTCCCGCACGCTGGCCGAGCACGACAAGCGAGGCATGGGTACGACGGCCACGGTCATGGTGCTCCTGCCGGGCCGCTACCTCATCGGCCAGGTGGGTGACAGCCGGGCGTACCTCCTGCGGAACGGCGCACTGCACCAGCTCACCAAGGACCACAGCTACGTGCAGGAACAGGTGGACGCGGGCCTTCTCACCCCGGAACAGGCCCGCGTCCATCCTTATGCCAACGTCATCACCCGCTGCGTCGGTGCCAGTGTCGACGTGGTGCCCGACATCTACTTCGGCCACTTGCAGCCGAACGATGTTGTCCTGCTGGCCTCCGACGGCCTCACCGGCATGCTGGAAGACGAGCAGCTGGAGCGGATCCTTCGGGTCGAGGGCGGCCCGGAACGCTGGGTCGACCGGATGATCACCGAGGCCAATCGCCGGGGTGGGCTCGACAACATCACGGCGATCGCGGTCAAGATCGAGACGATCGAGGGGCCGACCGGCGAATACCAGGTCAGCAGCAGCAGCGGCGACGGAATGGCCCGCCAGTCATAGGCCGGCTCACGGCGGCCCATGGCCGCCCGCTCCTCCCGGCGCCCAGGCGCCGCCGCTCGGCATCAATTCCTTCTGTTCCTCCTCCAGCGCCTTCCGTCGTTCCTTCTCGTCCTTCGCGTACTTCTTCCACTGGTCCTTCGGCAGCAGCTTCTTCACCTGCTCGTCGAAGGCCTTGAGCTTCGTGTCCAGCGTCCTGCCGGTCGAGTTGAGCGTCGCGAAGAGCGGCGGCAGCGCCTCGCGCCGGCCATGATCGATCGCGGCGCGGATGTTCAGCTGCGCCAGCTGCGCGCTGTCGCGCGTCGCCTTCGTGTCCTTCTGGTATGCCGTTGTAGAGCGTGGTATACTCGGATTCCTGGCCCGTCGTGGCGCCGGTCACCTTCACGAAATCGCCTGGCGCGAGCGGACCTTCCAGTGCCAGCAGGTCGAACTGGGGACCCCTGCGGCCCCCCGGCGGGCCACCGCCGGGAGGCCCGCCCGGGGGTGGGCCGCCGGGTCTGCGCCGGGGCCCTGGGCTGAGGCGGGCGTTGTCGCGAGGAGGATGAGGAGGGAGAAGCATGAGCAATGGGACGGATCGTGACGACCGGCATCGCGCATCCTGTGTATCGGTTGCGAGGAGGTACGCTGCGTCGCGCCGGCGCGTTGGGGGCTGGCCTCGCGCCGGACCGGGACCAACGGTTCCGGCCCGGTCGTCGTAGGTAGCGGTAATGCCAGCCCCCATCGCATGTCCGCAGTCCACGCGTTGACTCCCGGCTTCGGCCTGCCTGCCGCCGCGGCCGCCGCGGCGCCCGACGAGTCGGCGCTCGCGCGGCGCGCCCAGGCGGGCGACCTGTCGGCCTTCGACGAGCTCGTGAGCCTGCACATCGGCCGCGCCCTCCGCATCGCGCGCCGCCTCGTGCCGACCCACGAGGACGCCGAGGACGTGGTGCAGGACGCCTTTCTCTCCGCGATGAGGGCCATCGGTTCGTTCGACGTCACCCGGCCCTTCGGCCCGTGGATCACCCGCATCGTGGTGAACCAGGGGATCACCTTCCGGCGTTCGCGCGCGCGGCGCCAGGATGAGGCAATGCCGGTCGACCTGCCGTCCGCGGGGCCGTCGCCGGCCCAGGTCACCGAACGGAACGAGATCACCGACCGGTTCCGCGCCGCGCTCGAGCAGTTGCCCGCGCAGCAGCGCCTCATGGTCCAGTTGTTCGAGGTGGACGGGCTCTCGAGCCCGGAGATCGCCAGGCTCACCGGCCTGAGCGATGGCACGGTGCGCTGGCACATACACGCCGCCCGCAAGGTGCTGCGGTCGGCGCTCGCGCCGTTGATGCGCGATGGAGGCAACAATGACGACTGACGACAAGCTGGAGCGCGATCCCGAGCTTGCGGCGTGGCTCGCGCGCGTCGAGGCGCCCGACCCGGCCGATGTGCAGCGGCTCACGCACAAGGTAACGGCGGCGGTGCGCGCGCAGTGGCCGGCGCCGATGCCGCGCACCTGGCGCACCGCGGCCGCGGGATGGTCACGCATGCTCGTGCCGCTCGCCGCCGCGGCGGGAATCGCGGCGGCGGTGCTGGTGAACCGTATCGGGGTGCCGATGACATCGATCGCCACCGTGGCGCAGGACACGACCCAACTGCTCGACCTGCTCCGTCGTACTGATGGCGAGAGCTATCTCGTCACCGTCGCGGTGACCAACTACCGGGATGACTGGGCGAAGAGCCTGGTCGGGAGTCAGCAATGACGGATGAATCGCTGGTGAGGCCGGCCGGACCGGTGCAGTCGGAGAAGCGCCAGGCGGCGCTGGTGATCGCGCTGGTCCTGCTGGCGGGCCTGCTCATCGGCATCGCCGCTGATCGCCTCTGGCTCACCCGCCACTGGGGCCGCGGTGGCCGGCCCGGCGGGTTCGCCGGCGCACACCGTGGCGGACCGGATGGTCCCCCGGGGATGATGCATGGAGGCTTTCCGCCCGGCATGTCGCCTGAGCACGCGGCGGAGCGGCGCCGTGAGGTCGTGCGGCGGCTCACGCGGGAACTCGACCTGACGCAGTCCCAGCAGCACGCGGTGGACTCGATCATGGCCGCGAACGAGGGAGAGTTCCAGGCGCTCGAACGGGAGATGCGGCCACGCATGCGCGCGTTCCTCGAGCGCACCCGCGCCGAGATCGACTCGGTGCTGACGCCCGCGCAGCGGGAGAAGTTCCACAAGTTCGGGCCGCCTGATGGTCCTCCCGGGGCCGCCCGGGGAACCGGGTGGTCCGCCACCGCCCGACCCAGGGCGCTGACGCGGTGACAACATGGCGGGGCACGAGTGCAATGCGCTTGTGCCCCGCGCGGCGTTTCCGCATACTCACTCCACCCCCCTGCGACGGAGAAACTCATGCGGATCGCGACCATGGCGTTGCTTGGATCGCTCATGCTCGGCAACGCGGTTGCGGCGCAGGAGGTCCAGGCGCATCGCGGTCTCTGGGGCGGGTTCGGACTCGGGGGTGGGATTGACCTCAACGAGGGCGATGCGTGGGGCGGCAGTGCGCTACGGCAGGATCGGTGGTACACTCAACCAGCGGGTGCTCCTCGGCGCGGAATCGTCAGGCTGGATCGGGTCGCACAATGAGGTCGACCTGTCGCGGGGAAATCTCTCTGCCGTCGCCCTCTTCTATCCGAGCGCCAGGGGCGGCTTCTACCTCAAGGGCGGGATCGGCTTCGCCTACATCACGACGTCGATCTCGTCATCCACCACGATCGGCGGGGTCTTCTACTTCAACAGCGTTTCCGAGAGCCAGGGAGGCTTCGGCGCCACGGCCGGCGTCGGCTACGACGTGCGCCTGGGACGCAACATCTACCTCGTGCCGGCCGTCGACTGGTACCTGCAGGCCGTCGGCAGCGAGACGAGTCCGGTGTTCGGCGAGATTCCCGGCACCAACAACATCATCGCCTTCAGTCTCGGGCTGGTATGGCACTGAGCGCGCGATCCCTGTGCGGGGGGCTCAGAGCAATGTCCCGTGCAGGAAGATGACCGCTACCGTGAAGTAGATCACCAGGCCGGTCACGTCCACCAGCGTCGCCACGAACGGCGCCGAGGCGCTGGCCGGGTCGAATCCGAGCCGCTTGAGCACGAAGGGAAGCATCGAACCCGCGAGTGAGCCGAACGTCACCACCCCCACCAGCGCGAAGCCCACCGTCAGCGCCACCAGGTGCCAGTGCGGACCGTAGTCGTACAGGTGCAGGTACTGCCAGAGGGAAATGCGCGCGATGCCGATGACCCCGAGAATCGCGCCGAGCACCATTCCCGAGGGCAGTTCCCGGATCGCCACCCGCCACCAGTCGCGCACCGTGATCTCCCGGATCGCCAGCGCCCGGATGATCAGCGAAGTGGCCTGACTCCCTGAATTGCCGCCCGAACTCATGATCAGAGGGATGAACAACGTCAGCACCACGGCCCGGGCCAGCTCCCCCTCGAAGTGCTGCATCGCCGTCGCCGTGAGCATCTCACTCAGGAACAGCACGCAGAGCCAGCCGGCCCGCTTCCGGATCATCGCCACGAAGCTCATCTCGGTATAGGGCTCGTCGAACGCCGCCACGCCGCCGAATTTCTGCACGTCCTCGGTGCCCTCGCGCACCAGCGCGTCGAGCACGTCGTCCACCGTCACGATGCCGAGGACCTTCCGCTCCCGGTCCACCACCGGGGCCGCGAGGAGGTTGTACTTGCTGATGATGCGGGCCACGTCTTCCCGGTCGGTATGCGGCCGCACGCTCAGCACGGTGCGCGTGGTGCCCACCTGGCCCATCGGGGTCGCCGGGTCGGCCACCAGCAGTTCGCGCAGCGACACGACGTGCGCCAGCGCCTGCGTGGCGGGATCGGTGACGTAGATCGCGTACACCGTCTCCTTGTTCTTGCTGACCCGCTTGATGAGCTCCATCGTCTCCGCGGCCGTCGCCGTGGTCGCCACGGTGAGGAACTCCGTCGTCATCATGCCGCCCGCGGTGTCCGGCTCGTACTGCAGCAGCAGGGTGAGGCCGCGCCGGGTATGCGGGTTGAGCAGCGGCAGCAACCGCTCGCGATCGTCGGGCGGCAGTTCGCGGAAAAGGTCGGCCTGCTGGTCGGCCGACATCGCGTCGATGAGCCGTCCCGCGTCAGGCAGGTCGAGCTTGCAGACGATGCCGGCGCGGTCGTACTCCAGCTCAGGCTCGTCGAGTACCCGCACTGCCACGTCGAACGGCAGCGCCGCCAGCACTTTGGCGGCGGGCTCCGGCGGCAGTCGTCGGAGGGCGTCCGCGATGTCGGCCGGCGGCAGCGTGCCCGCCACGTCGGCGAACTCGTCGGGATCGGCGGAGAGGAGGTAGAGGAGTTCGGGCGTGGTTTCCGGCACCGGCGCCGTGGGCAGGGTCATGGGAACTCCATCGGTCACGCGTGGATCGTCGGCTCCGGGGCGGCAACGGGAGACGCGGATAAGTATAGAGGGGGATCGTTATGTTCATTTCATGACGCCGTCGCTGCCCCCTGACTTTGTCGCCCGACTTGCACGGGAGCACCTCGCGTGCGCGGTGCCGGTGGGCATCGGCGTCCAGGCGGAGGAATTCGCGCGCAGCACCCTCGGGGTGCTCTTCGCCCATCACGCGGTTTCGCGCTGGCGCGACGAGGCGTCCCTGGCGGCCGCCATCGACCAGCTCCGGGTGCAGCTGGCTGCCCTGCTTGCGCTCGTGGCCCCGCGGTTTGGCGCCGTCGCCGACGCCGAAGGCGATGTGGACCGGTTCATGGCGCAGCTGCCGGCGATACACGAGGCGCTCGACAGTGACGCCGATGCGCACTACCAGGGCGATCCCGCGTCCACCAGTCGCGACGAGGTCATCCTGGCCTATCCTGGCTTCCGCGCCGTGGCCCTGTACCGGATTGCCCACGCTTTGCACGAGCTCGGGGTGCCGCTGGTGCCGCGGCTCATCAGCGAGCGCGCGCACCGCGAAACGGGGATCGACATCCACCCCGGCGCCAGCATCGGCGTGGCCTTCAGCATCGACCATGGCACCGGCGTGGTGGTGGGGGAGACGGCAGTGATCGGCGACAGAGTGAAGCTCTACCAGGGAGTGACGCTCGGCGCGGCGAGCGTGCGGAAGGAACTGGCCAACACCAAGCGTCATCCCACCGTGGGCGATGACGTGGTCATCTACGCCAACGCCACGATCCTGGGCGGCGATACGGTGATCGGGGCCGGCAGCATTATCGGGGGCAACGTGTGGCTTACCCGCAGCGTGCCGCCCGGTTCGGTGGTGAGCCATGAAGCCACAGTGGGGCGCATCCGCGGCGGCGAGCGGAGCGACGACATGCTGGAATTCCACATTTAGAACGGACTGTCGAGGACGGCATGCGAGCCAGCAACATTCTCGAGACCATCGGCGACACACCCCACGTACGACTCAACCGCCTCTTCCCCGGCCGGGAAGTGTGGATGAAGCTGGAGCGCGCCAATCCCGGCGGCAGTATCAAGGACCGGATCGGGCTCTCCATGATCGAGGATGCCGAGCGCCGTGGCGTGCTCG
Source organism: uncultured Gemmatimonadales bacterium (assembly GCA_963822925.1). Lineage (GTDB taxonomy): Bacteria > Gemmatimonadota > Gemmatimonadetes > Gemmatimonadales > GWC2-71-9 > JAGGAG01. Next base: position 99,528 of record CAWGJN010000018.1, on the reverse strand, counting down.
GCAAGAACAGCGTCATCATCGAGCCGACTTCGGGCAACACCGGCATCGGCCTCGCCATGGTGGCGGCTGTGAAGGGGTACAAGCTGGTGCTCGTCATGCCCGAGTCGATGTCGATCGAGCGCCGCCGGATCATGGCCGCCTATGGCGCCACGCTGGTCCTGACCCCGCGCGAAAAGGGCATGAAGGGCTCCATCGAGCGGGCCGAGGAACTGGCAGCCCAGACGCCCGGCGCCTGGATCCCGCAGCAGTTCGAGAACCCCGCGAACATCGAGGTGCATCGCCGCACCACGGCGGAGGAGATCCTTCGCGACTTCCCTGAAGGCATCGACGTGCTCATCACGGGCGTGGGCACCGGTGGGCACATCACCGGGGCGAGCGAGGTGCTGAAGGTGAAATGGCCTGGACTGCGCACCTTTGCTGTGGAGCCTGCGAAGAGCCCCGTGATCAGCGGGGGCGCCCCCAGTCCGCATCGCATCCAGGGCATCGGGGCCGGGTTCATCCCCGCGAACCTGCACCGTGAGACGCTCGATGGGGTGATCCAGGTTTCCGAGGAGGCCGCGTTTGGTATGGCGGCCCGGGCTGCCCGCGAGGAAGGAATCTTCATAGGGCCCTCCTCCGGGGCCGCACTGGCCGCCGTGGCGCAGAAGATTCCCGACCTGCCCGAAGGGAGCCGGATCCTGACCTTCTGCTACGATACCGGCGAGCGCTACCTGTCGGTCGAGGGCCTCTTTCCGCTTCCCGACTGATCCGGGCGGCTCCCGATTCCGGCTCACCCGGGCCCGGGTGTATCTTGTCGGGTGCTTTCGGGCCACCGGAACCGGGCTGGTGGTCTCCCTTGATCAAGTGCGAGGATTGCAGCGCCATGAACACGCCGACCGCGACGATGGAAACGACAAGTGACGCCTCGGGCGCGCCGCAGGGTACTGCGGACGCCGGCTCGAAGGCGACGCCTGAACGCCGCTTCGTCAACAACGCGGACGAATCGTGTCGCATGTTCAAGGCCGACTGGATGGAAGCGCTGAGTCATGTGCGGCCCTGGGTGCCGCACGTTCTCTATGTTCCGGTCATCGTCGCGACGCTCTGGCTGGCCTTCCGCGCGCTCACTCCGCTGCAGGTGGCCGGCTGGTTCGCCGCGGGTCTGCTGGTGTGGACGGTGCTCGAGTACGTCATTCATCGCTGGCTGTTCCATCCGCCGCAGTGGATCGAGGACGACACCCGGCGCATCTGCAGCACGCTCAAGGTGACCGACCCCGTCATGCCTGCCATGCCGACATTCCGGCACAAGTTCTATTTCATGGTGCACGGGGTGCACCACGATTATCCCAACGACTCGACCCGCCTTGTCATGCCGCCGTCGGTGAGCATCCCGCTGGCGATCGTGTTCTGGTATGCCTTCCGTGCTGCATTCGGGGTAGCCTCGCCGGCCGTATTCGCGGGTCTGATCGTCGGCTACCTGGCCTACGACACGATTCATCACGGCACCCATCACGCGAGCGCGAGTTCCGCACTGGCCCGCATCTGGAAGAAGCGTCACTTCCGTCATCACTACGCCGATTCCGAGCGCGACTTCGGCGTCAGTAATCCGCTCTGGGACGTGGTGTTCGGCACGAAGTCGACGGGCAGGCCGGGCCGCGACGACTAGGACCGGTCGCGCGCGGCATCGCGCGGGCCACCCGCCGCGCCCCGCTCCACGGGCCGGAGATGTGGCGCAGGACCTGGGAGCATGGTGTGACCGCAGTCCTTCCCGGTAACGCAAGCCGCCAAGCCATCCAGCCCGCCCCAAGCGAGCCGCCTGCGTTCATGCCCGGACTCGGCGGCATCACCCATACAGACGATGTCGATCGCCTGCACGAGCTCGCCCCGGGATGGGTCCACGAGTCGTTCCAGCTCGGACGCGGCCCGTTCGAGGGCACCCTCTCATTCGGCCAGACCGGCCGGATGCAATTCGCGGTCAAGGACTGGAGGCCTGGCCTCCTGGTCCGCGGGGCGGCACCGGAGGGCGCGGCCGTACTGGGCTTTCCCCTCGTCGATTCGACCGGCGGGCGCCTGCGGGGGCATTCGCTTGCCACGAGTGACTTCGGCTACATCACCCGGAGTGAAGAAGTGGATTTCCGGAGCGTGGTGCCGTACCGGGTGTTCATCATCGCGATGCGCGAGGAGGAGCTCGAGGCCTATGCTGAAATCGTCCTGGGCCGTCCGCTTCGCTCCCTGGTGCGCGGCCACCGGCTTCACGGCGGCCGCAGCGTTGCGGAGCGGCAGCGCGAGGTCGAGCGCCTCGGCCTCGATGCCATCTACCGGGCTACCCACAAGCTCACTGATCCGCGTATCGCCGGCTGGGTGGAAAACCGGATCCTCGACTCGCTCCTCAGCGGGCTGCCGTTCAACGAGCGGCGGTATCATGCCCCGGGCGCGGCGGCCCTCGCCCGCCGCGCCGAGGACTACCTCCTCACCAACCTCCAGGCTCCCCTCACCATTCGCGACCTCTGCCAGGCGGTGGGAGCGAGCGAGCGCACGCTGCACCTCGCGTTCAAGGTGCATCTCGGAACGACCCCCAAGGCCCACCTCAAGGCCCTGCGCCTCAATGCGGTGCGGCGCGAGTTGCGCCGCGCGGCGCCGGGCGTCGGCGTGATGGACGTGGCCATGCGGTGGGGGTTCTTTCATGCCGGGTGGCTGTCGCAGGACTACCGGCGCATGTTTGGCGAGTCTCCCAGCAAGGCGCTGCCGGCGCGATAGACCTCACGGCCCGTCGCTCTCCTTCAGTACCTCACATGACAACCACTCGGCGCTCCGTCAGTTGCTCTGGCGGAAGGCACCGGGCGCCGTGCCCACCATCCGGGACAACAGCATGCGCCTCAAGACCTGGGCCTTCGCGCGCGTCGCGCCAATCGCATTCTTCCTGTCACTTTTCGCTGCCGGTCCGCTGCGGGCGGGCGAAAAGACCGACGTGCTGTACATGAACAACGGTGACCGCCTGACTTGCGAGATCAAGTCGCTCGATGCCGGCGCGCTCTATATCAGCCTCGACTATGTGGACGGGACCATCTCGGTGAATTGGTCGAACGTCAGGCGCCTCGAGAGCAAGCGACTCTTCATCGTAAGGCTAGAGAGCGGCGTGGTCTACACCGGCACGCTGGCCGTGGCCGACACCACCGTGGGCGAGGAGCATCACGGCATCATGGAGCTGACCGACCTGGAGGGGAACAAGGTCACCCTCGACAAGACTGACGTCGTGACCATCGGAAAGACCTCGGGAAGCTTTCTGCGGCGGTTCGTGGTGGACGTGTCAGGGGGCCTTACGTACGCCAAGGGAAATGAGGCGACGCAGTACAATATCAACACCATGGTGCAGTACCCCAGGGAGCGCTGGGGCGTGCTGGCCAACTTCAACTCGACGCTGTCGTCGAGCTCCGGCGTCACCGCTTCAACGCGCAATCAGCTCAGCCTGAGCGGTTTCCACCTGCTGCGCTGGAAGAACTACTTTCTGGGCGGCACCGGCACGCTGCTGCAGAGCACCGAACAGGGCATCAGCCTGCAGGCCAATGTGGGAGGAGGAGTCGGGTACTATCTGAAGAACACGGAACACGTCCGCTTCTCCCTGCTTGGCGGGCTCGGCTACCAGAGCACGACGTACAATCAATCGGCTTCCGACGCGACGCCTGAGGACCTGCTGGCGGCACTGGTCGCGGCCAACCTGAGCGTGGTGACCTACAGCAAGACCAGTCTTGCTCTCAGTGCCAACCTCATGCCCGCGCTCTCCGATCCCGGCCGCTTCTTCTTCAGCACCAACGCCACGTACTACCTCAAGTTGTGGAGCAACCTGAAATTCAACCTGTCCCTGTATGGCAACGTCGACACCAGGCCGCCGGCGGGGCTGTCCGGGAGCGACTACGGTTTCAGTTCCGGGCTGGGCTGGACCTTCGGCTCCAGGCAGCCGCAGTAGCGCGACAGGGTGATAAGCTTACTTCCATAGGACCTGTCGCCGTCCGGCCGGCAGGAGCCATGCACTGCGCACCGAGGACACGGCATGAGTCTCAAGACCTGGCCCATCATGCGCGTCGGGGCCATCGGCCTCGTAGCGACCCTCCTTGCCCCGCCGCCGCTGCACGCCGGCGAGAAGAACCGACGTGCTCTACATGAAGAACGGCGACCGGCTGACCTGCGAGATCAAGTCGCTCAACGCCGGTTCGCTCCAGATAAGCCTGGACTACGTGGAGGGGACGATCTCGGTGCAATGGTCCAGGGTACAGCGGCTCGACAGCAAGCGGCTCTACATCGTGACTCTCGAGGATGGCTCGGTGTACAGCGGTACCCTGTCGATCGCGGAGGCCGCGCCAGACCAGCCGACCAAGCTGCAGATCTCCTCCGGTCCAGGCAGTTTCGTGCTGATCGACAAGAAGCGGATCGTGCAAATGGGGGAGACGTCAGAGAATTTCTGGCAGCGCTTCGCGGTGGACATCCAGTCCGGGATCATTTATTCCAAAGGCAATCAATCCACCCAGTACAACATCAGTTCCTCCGTCACCTACCCCAGGCCGCGCTGGTCGGCCAGCCTCAGCTTCAATTCGGCGCTCTCCGCGAGCTCAGGCGTCGACGCGTCGACCCGCAACCAACTCGACCTCAGTGCCTATCACCTGCTCCCCTGGAAGAACTACTTCTACGCCGGGCAGCTTGGCCTGCTGCAGAGTACCGAACAGGGCATCGACTTGCGGACCAACGTGGGCGGCGGCATCGGCCGCTACATGAAGCACTCGGGTCGCTTCAGTCTCTCATTGCTCGGCGGGCTCGGATGGCAGAACACGCAGTATTCCCCCACGGCCGATCCCGAAGCACCGCAAGACATTCTCGCGCTGCTGATCAACAGCAATCTGAGACTGGTGACCTTCAGCAAGACCAATTTGACCGTGAGCGTCACTGCCCTCCCCGCGCTCTCTGATCCGGGGCGCTTCTTCTTCAACACCAACGCGAATTTTTACGTGAAGCTCTTCAGCAACCTGACCTACAACCTGTCGTTCTACGGCAGCTGGGATACCGAGCCACCCGCCACCTACTCCGGCAGCGATTATGGGTTCAGTTCAGGCCTGGGCTGGAGTTTCGGCAACAACTGGAACCTGCGCTAGCCAGCTTCCCCTGCTGCGTCGCGGGTGACTGGCCAGCGAAAGACGACGTTCCTAGACTTGAACTTGAAGGGCGCGGCCGCATGGAGATGGCCCGGAGCTACCTCGCGGTCGTCCTGGTCGTCGTGCACTCCATCCGGAGCCTCGAGATCCGCTGGCCCCGATGGTCACGTCCCATTCCGCTTACGTGATAGGGTCGCTGGCTGCATTCTGGGTCATTGAACGCGTCGCCGCGTTCTTCTCTTGAGCGAGGAGTGGATGATGACGCCACACATTGTCGGCCTGCTCGGTCTTCGCCAGCCTGTTCGGGGCGGCGCTCCTCGGCATGCGGGTGCGCGCCTGGCTTCCGGACACTCACCGGAGCTCCGAGGCCAAGGATTCAGTACGGGTCGCGATGGCCACCGTCGCCACCATGGCGGCACTCGTGCTCGGCCTGCTGGTGGCCTCCAGCAAGAGCACCTACGACGCCGAGCGGAGTGAGACGATCCTGCTGGCCTCGCGGATCATCTATCTTGACCGGGTGCTGGCCATGTACGGTCCCGAGACTGCGGTTGCCCGCGACGAGCTCAGGCAGGCGACCGCAAGCATGATCGGGCGCATGTGGCCCGAGGAGCCGGGTGGGCAGGTTGTGCTCGAGCCCGATGAGAAAGTGAGCGACGCGTTGACGAAGGCCATCTACAGCATGGCCCCGAAGGACGATGTGCAGCGTGAGCTCAAGCAGCAGGCCACCGAGATGGTCGATGACCTGGGGCAGATGCGCTGGCTGCTGTACGAGCAGGCCGAGACGTCGGTCTCCCGGGCCATGCTGCTCGTGGTGACACTCTGGCTCGGAATTCTTTTCCTGAGCGTGGGGCTCTTCGCCCCGCCCAACGCCACGGTCGTCGCGGCGCTGATGCTGTCGGCGCTCTCGGTGTCGGGAGCCATCTATCTCATCCTCGAGCTCGACCTGCCCTATACCGGCATCATCGGCATCTCCAGCAAGCCGATGCGCCTGGCGCTGGATCATCTCGGGCAGTGAACCAGGGCGCCACGTCGGGACCCGGCGCCGGGCGCGGTGACGTTCGTCAACACCAACGCGAACTCTTATGTCAAGCTCTTCAGCAACCTGAAATTCAATCTCTCGTTCTACGGCAAGTGGGACACGGAGCCGCCTCCGACAATATTCCGGGAGCGCCTACGGGTTCAGTTCCGGCCTGGGCTCGACCTTCGGCAACAGCTGGACCCCGCGCCGGGCGCGAGCGACTTGCGAAGACCTGCTGCCACAATGCGCATGAGGTTACGATGAATCCGAATCTGATCGTCCTGCTGATTTTCGCCAGCCTTTTCGGCGCCGCGCTTCTGGGAATGCGGATCCAGGCCTGGCTTCCGGGCCATCACTTGAGCCCTGAAGCCAAGGACTCGGTGCGGGTGGCGATGGCGACCGTCGCGACCATGGCGGCCCTTGTCCTCGGCCTGCTGGTCGCCTCCACCAAGGGCACCTACGACGCCGAGCGGAATGAGTCAACCCAGCTGGCCGCGCGGATCATCTATCTCGACCGGGTACTGGCGATGTACGGTCCGGAAACGGCCGCATGCCAGGGAGCGAACTGAAGCAGGCGACCACGGGCATGATCGACCGCATGTGGCCCGAGGAGCGGGGGGCGAAGGTGGTGCTCGAGCCCAGCGAGAAATGGAGCGATGCCCTTCCGAAGGTCGTCTACGACTTGCCCCGAAGGACGACGTGCAGCGTGCAGCTCAAGGAGCAGGCGACCGAGATGGTGGATCGACCTGGGCCAGAGCGCTGGCTGCTGTACGAGCAGGCGGAAACGTCCGTCTCGCAGGCCATGCTCCTCGTGGTGGTCCTCTGGCTGGGCGGTTCTCTTCCTGAGCATCGGGCTCTTCGCCCCGCCCAATGCCACGGTGGTTGCGGCGCTGATGCTGTCGGCGGTTTCGGTGTCCGGCGCCATCTATCCTCATTCTCGAACTCGACCAGCCCTATGGGGGGCGTGATCGCATCTCGAGCCGGCCGATGCGTCTCGCGCTGAGTCACCTCGGGCAGTGAACCAGAGCGCTGACGGCGGGATGACCGAAACGCTCGTCTCGCCCCTGGCCGGGACGCGTGCACCGCGGGAGCTGCTGGTCGACCTCGCCCGCCTGGAGCGGGACTACTACGGGCGTCATCCCGACCCGGACGACCCGTTCCAGCAGGTCACGTTCGGCACCAGCGGGCACCGCGGCTCCTCCCTCAACGGCACCTTCACCGAAGCCCACATCCTGGCCATCACCGAGGCCATCTGTGAGTTCCGGCGCGAGCGCGACATCGACGGCCCGCTCTACCTGGGCAAGGACACGCACGCCCTGTCGGCCCCGGCGCAGCGCACCGCGCTCGAGGTGCTCGCCGCCAACGACGTGGAGCTCGTGATACAGCGCGACGATGGCGTCACGCCCACGCCGGTCATCTCCCACGCCATCCTCGCGTACAACAAGAACCGGCGCGAGCGCCTGGCCGACGGCATCGTGATCACCCCGTCACACAATCCGCCCGAGGATGGCGGCTTCAAGTACAACACGACGAACGGCGGGCCCGCCGACACCGACGTGACGCGCTGGATCCAGGACCGCGCCAATGCGTCTCTGCGCGAGGGAAACGCGGGCGTGAAGCGGATCCCGTTGGCGGCCGCGATGCGGGCCGCCACGACCCACGCGGAAGACCTGGTGACGCCCTATGTGACCGATCTCGGCAACGTGGTGGACATGGGAGTCGTGCGCGCTGCCGGGCTCACGCTGGGCGCGGATGCACTCGGGGGCGCGGCGGGTCCGTACTGGGACCCGATCAGCGCGGCCTACGGGCTTGATATCACCGTGGTGAATGCGAAGGCCGATCCCACATTTGCGTTCATGCCGCTGGATCATGACGGCCGGATACGGATGGATTGTTCCAGCCCGTGGGCCATGGCGGGCCTGGTACGGCTCAAGGATCGCTACCGCGTGGCGTTTGCCACCGATCCCGATGCCGACCGGCACGGGATCGTCACGCCGTCGGCGGGCCTGCTGAATCCCAATCACTACCTCGCGGTGGCCATCGGCTACCTCCTTTCCCACCGGCCGGGCTGGCCCACCGCCGCGGCAGTGGGGAAGACCCTCGTCAGCAGCAGCATGATCGATCGTGTCGTCGCCATGGCCGGGCGTCGCCTGCTCGAGGTGCCTGTTGGCTTCAAGTGGTTTGCTCCGGGACTCTTCGACGGCACCTGCTGTTTCGGTGGGGAGGAGAGTGCCGGGGCGAGTTTCCTGCGGCGGGACGGGACGGTATGGACCACCGACAAGGACGGCATCATCCTCGCCCTGCTTGCCGCCGAGATCACTGCCCGCACCGGCAAAGATCCGGGTGAGCATTACCGTGAACTCAGTGCAGAGCTCGGCGCGCCAGCTTACACCCGGATCGACACTCCGGCGTCGGCCGCTGAGCGCGCGGCTCTCGCCCGTCTTGCGCCGGAGGCGGTAACCGCCTCCACGCTTGCCGGTGAGCCGATTACGGCGCGCCTCACGCGCGCACCGGGAAATGGCGCCCCCATCGGCGGGCTCAAGGTGGTGGCGGGGAACTGCTGGTTCGCGGCCCGGCCATCAGGCACGGAGAACATCTGCAAGATCTACGCGGAAAGCTTCAACGGCGACGTACACCTCCAGCAGGTGGTGCGTGAGGCGCGCGAGATCGTGAGCGCCGCCCTCAGCGCGTAGTCTTCGCCGCCAGCGGGGTGGGGGCGTCCAGGCCGTTCAGCGCTCGCACCACCCCGATCAGGTCGCCCACCTTGTAGAAGTCGACCGCGATGATGTTGGGCAGGTGCTTCCGTTCCTTGCGACACTTCTGCGCGCGCGCAAGCAGGTAGTCGTGGGCGTTGACGATCTCGGCATTGCTCGGCTTGGGAGCGGGCGTGGATTCGATCCAGTGGTTGATCTGGAACAGCAACGCACCGCTGCCGCCCCGGTTCTCCTTGCAGGAGAACTCCGCCGGCTCGTGGAAGGTGTAGGGCGTCTCCATGATCGCCCCGTCGAATGCCGGGTAGAGCCACGGCACCCCTGGCGTGCCTGACTCGAGGAACACGATGAGCGGCGTGCCGGCCTCGATCAGTGCCCGGAGGGTCGGCAGTGGTGCGGTCATCGGGCCTCGGTAGGCATACGGCGCGAGGCCGGCCTTCTCGAAGTCGGCGGCGATCGTCTCGGGCGGCGCGTAGTCCTCGATGACCATCACCAGCACTTCTTCCGGATTGCCCCGCAGGAAGTCGCGGACGTCCTCCAATTCGGGCTGGAGCAGGCCGCTGCCGATCTCGCAGAAGCCGTGGCAGAGATAGAGTGCGGGTGGGCCGCTCGGTTCGCCGGTGAGGCGGTTGCGGATACGCACCGCCACCGCCGTTGCCGAATCGCCCACCGCATTCGCGATCTTGAGTGCCGATTGCGCTTCGGCTTCGAGATCGGTTCGCACGATGCCTTCTACCGGCACGCCGTTGTGAACGTCGATGAGCAGCGCGCGAATGCCGGCCTGCAGCTGCCGCCGGATGCTTCCGTTCTGCTGCGGGAACATCCAGTTGCGCATTTCCACGTTCGACATCGAGTTGTGCGTGGCCGCGAAGACCACCTCGTCAAGTCTACGATCGCATAACAGCGTCGACCCGTTGCACTCCATTGGCCCTTCCGCGGCGGTGGCCTTCCCCGGCCGCGCCAGGGCCACCACCGTCCCGCCGAGCGCGAGCACCAGCAGGGACACAACGGCGAGCCGCCGGTTGAGCCAGCTGCCGCCAGACCTGGCCTTGAGCGCTGCTTCGGCCGCGGTCTCCTCCGGGAGTGCACCGAGCACCAGCCGGAAGAGTTCCCTCAGCCCGATGTAGCAGACGCCCAGCCCCGCGAGCAGCGCGAGGGCCGCGGCGGCGTCGGATGGAAAGGCCACCACCAGCCCGCCGACCAGCGTGAAGCCAAGTGACCAGAGCAGCACGAGTCCGGGTGTCTTTGGTGGCGTCGCGATGGTCCGGGCCAGCTCCTCCGCGCGGCGGATTGGGTCTGCCGTCTCGAGCAGGGAGGTGGCGGCAGCAGTGATGAGCAGGCCGATTCCGCCCAGCGTGATGCCCCAGGCCAGCAGCCCGAAGAAGTAGGCCCGCCACAGCCCCGCGATGGCGCCGCGCTCCAGGGCCTCGGGGGAGAGGAGCGCGGCAACCGCGCGCCCCACTGGAAGCACGGCTGCCAGCAGCACGGCGGTGACGAGCAGGCCGATGCCGGCGCGGAGCAGGGCCCGGCGCCGGTCGGCCGCAAGCCAGATACCTACGATGACCAGGACCGGGCCCAGCAGCAGGAACGTCAGGCCGGCCCGCGACGTGAAGGCCAGGATGCGGAGCCCGGTCCGGATCCGGTTCATTGCCGGGCGCTCGTTCAGGTCTGACGCGAACGCCTCGATCCGGGGCGGGATCTTCTCCGCCGCCTCCGGGCTCATGCTCTGCACCGCCGACTGCACCAGCACTCCCACGTCGGGAAGGGAGAGCAGCACTCGCTGGCCGGTGGTGGACACGGCCGACCGGTGCGCCGCGCGCACGGCCGACCGCACGATGGCCCGGAATGGTGCCGTCTGCACCAGGCCGCCCGCTGTGGCCGCAATGATCGGCCGGAAGGCCACCAGGTCGGGCTTTCTCTGCCAGGACGGCGTTGGTAAGCCGGTCGGCCACGAAATCGGCGACCCGCGGGTCGCGCAGGCTGGTCGCGGTCCGGTCGGCCATGGCCTCGCCATTGAGGATGCCCTTGGAGGCATCCCTGGCCAGCGCGCCCAGACCGGTCAGAAGCACGCCCAGGCCGACGAGGAGGTGAGAGAGGTTGCTGGGAGTTCTCATGGGAGATGTGCTATGATACATCCACGCCGCCGTCCGTGGGACGGCGCCCCACCCTACAAGGAAATCCGATGCGCTCGATCCCCGTTTCGGCCCGCTTGCCGGTCCTGGCGCTTGTGCTGTTCGCGATGACGGTCCTACCCGGCCGTGCCCGTGCTCAGGGCGCGGTTAACCACCTGTACGACAAGTTTCAGTTCGGCGCTTCGGCCGCTGACGTGGTCCTCGGGTCGACCATGCAGATCAACAGCGCGAACGGCGATGTGGGAACCGAGATCAACTTCGATGACATCGGCATTTCCAACAATGCGTTTGCGCCTGCGGTGGGTGCGTCGTGGCGTCCGGGCCGGCGTCACGAGCTTACGCTCGGCTACCTCTACATCAAGCGCAACGGAACCAGGACCCTCGCCAAGGACATCGACTTCGCTGATACGACGTTTACGGCGGGGTTGCAGATCAACTCCACGTTCTCCGCCCCTAACCTGGCACTGGCCTACCGGTTTGCCTTCATGGCCAAGGAGAACACCCAGGTTGGCTTCCAGGTCGCGCTCGGGGCGCTGTTCTTCAACATCGGGATCGACGCGCTCGCCGGCGTGACGGGTGGCGGCTCCGACACCGCGACGGTGTCGTACAGCGCCGACAAGAGCCTGACCGGACCGACGGCGGCGCTGGGCCTGTTTGGCGCCTTCCGGGCCGGCGACCATTGGTATTTCGCGGTCAACGCCGGTGCCATCGGTGCCACGGTCAGCGGCATCACGGCGACCGCTTGGGTTGGCGGAGCCGATGCGCGCTATTTCTTCAACGACCACTGGGCGGTGGGCGGCGGCTGGGTCATCAATGGCATCAAGATCAGCTCCGATCCTGGCAACGATGGTTTCATCGACCTGGGCGGTAGCATCAAGTACCACTTCAACGTGTTCCGGCTCGGTGTCGTCTACGCATTGCATTGAGCCGCAGGCTGACGCTGTTGCTCGCACCCTGGCTTGGCGCTGCAGCGCTCCAGGCGAGCACCCCCCGCTGCATCACTCTTCGTTCACAGGTGTTGAAGATTGGTACTAGGACGTGGGGCGGATGGGCCGTGAAGCACCCGCCCCAGCCACGGTCGTCCACTCGCGCACCCGCCAGCTCTTCACGAGCCCGTTGCGCACGTACGGGTCGGACGCGGCGAAGGCTTCGGCGGCGGCGGGCGAGTCGCCCTGGAAGAGCAGGATGGCGGTGTCCACCGGATCGGCAAGGGCGCCGCCGAGCAGCAGTTCGCCGCGGTCGTGGGCGGCCCAGGCCTGGGCGAGATGTTCCGGCCGGTACTGCGTCCGGCGCTCGACGTAGTCAGGCGTGACGTCGTAGATCAGGAGATAGTGCATGGTGTATCCCTCATTGGATCGATTCCCCAGTTTCACTCGAAGGAGCGATTGAGGATTCGAGCGCCCGGCGCGATAATAGTATGCGTGCGCAGGGGACAACACGAAAATGCTCCGGGTGACGCGCGTCACACAGATCCTGGTACTTTGCCCTTGCAAATCTGAACGCGGGGCGTAGTTTCGAGGGAGCAGGACGACATAGGCCGTGCAAGCGGCCACCTTGATGGGCAAGTGCAGCAGGCTTGTCAGTCGAAGGCGCACTCGGATCAGTGACACCGATCCTGTGCGCCTTTTGTTTTTCCGGTCAGTTCGCCGTCACCTGGAGGGCGTATGCGTCCAATGATGATTGCCGGGATTGCGCTGGTCTGTCTCGGGGTGTTCCTCCTCTTCCGCGGCGGGAGCTTCACCACCCAGCACGATGTGGTGAAGGTCGGTGACGTGAAGCTCACGGCGAATGAGCATCGATCGATTCCCCCCTGGGCCGCCGGCCTGGGAATCATCCTCGGGTCCGGCTTGCTGATCGCCGGCACCCGGCGGCGAGCCTGAGGCGTCGGCAGTCCACGCGACGCGCGCTCGGCTCATTACCTGGTTGAAGGAGGCACGCACATGCTGGAAACGATCGCCGTAGTCCTGGTCCTGCTGTGGGCGCTCGGCCTGGTCGGCGGATACGCACTCGGCGGATTCATCCATGTCCTGCTCGTGCTGGCGCTGGTGGTGGTGATCGTGCGGGTGATCCAGGGTCGGAAGGTCATTTGACACGCAGCGAGGAAGGGAGCGTTCCATGACTGCCATAGCAATGACGAGCGAAGCCGTGGAGACGAACGAGCTGGTGGCGCGTCACCTGTCGGGTGATGCACGGGCCTTCGGCGAGATCGTCGGACGTTATCACGGCCGGCTCCTGAACTTCACCCATCGCATGATCGGCGACCGCGAGCGGGCAGAGGATCTCGTTCAGGAAGCGTTCATCAGGGTGTCGCGTCACCTGCACCGCTTCGACCCCAGCAAGAAGTTCTCGACCTGGGTCTACACCATCGCGTCGAACCTGGCGAAGAACGAGCTTCGGAGCCACCGCCGCAGCCCGCTGGTGTTCTACCAGTCGGCACGCGCGCCAGGCGACGAGGATCACAGCCCGCTGCAGTACGAGGATGCACGCAGCCGGCCCGACGACATGTTCGCCGGCCGCTGTCTCAAGGAGCTGGTCGAGGCCACGCTCGCGCGGCTTTCGCCCCAGTACCGGCAGGTGCTCATCCTGCGCGAGTTTGAGGGACGGAGCTACGAGGAGATCGCCGAGATCGTCGGCTGCAACCTCGGGGCGGTGAAAAGCCGCCTGCACCGGGCTCGCGCCTGCTTCGCGGCGCTGATCGCGCCATACCTCGACTGAGCGGGCCTACCAGCGCGTAGTCGATATCGTACTGTCTGGCGGCTGGAATGACTGCAGGTAAGTCACCAGCCGCCAGATGCTTTCGGCGGGAAGGGTGCCGCCGAAAGCAGGCATGCCGCGGGGCCGGCCATAGAAGATCGACATGAAGATTGCCCCGTCCTCCGCACCGTACCGCCATCTTCCATCTGCCAGGCTGGGCCCCACAAAACCCGCCCCGCCTCCCCCATGACAGCCGTCGCAGTTGAAGCCGGAGAACAATTCACTCCCCTGTGTCGCGACGCTGCTGTCCCCCTTGAACGGATTGGCCAGCACGCTGCCGGGGGGCTGGTTGCCGTTCACCGGAACGTGCTGCTGGTAGCGGATCGAGGGCGGAGGAGCCTGTGGTTGCGAGGACTGTGCTTGCTGCGAAACCGCTGCTGATACCCAGAACAGCATGAGTGCGGCAGTGGCGGCGGGGCCTAGGGGAGTCCGAAGATCCATACAATCCCTCCCTGACTCGTATGGCTCGCGATGTCGGGCATGAAGCTGGCCGGCGCGCGCACATCGGCCGGGTCGTCCGACCGGACATCGCCCGAGATGAGGTACCAGTCCCCGCCGATCCCGGCGTAGACGACGACGTACTGCTTGCCGTCGGGGCCCCGGAAGCTGATGGGGTTCCCGACGACCCCGGATCCCACCTTGAACTTCCACAATGGCGCGCCGTTCTTCGCATCCACCGCCTTGAACCAGCCGTCGAGCGTGCCGTAGAACACCACGCCCCCGGCCGTGGTGAGCACTCCGCTCCACACGGGGTACGGTTCCAGGATCTCCCAGGCCCGCATCTTCTTGACCGGATCCCACGCGATGAACGCGCCGAGATGCCCCCCCGGTCCGGCGGCGTAGGGAGTGCCTGCGCCCACATAGGGCGTCCCGGCAAGGTAGGAGGCGCGGGACGCCGTGAAATCCATGCACAGATTGCTGGTAGACAGGTAGAACAGCTGCGTCACCGGTGACCAGGCCGCAGGCTGCTGGTTCTTCCCGCCCTCGAGCGACGGGCAGATGTCCTTCGTGGTGCCACGCGTGGCGCCAGTCAGCTTGGTGGAATCCACCTGGGGACGCCCGGTCGCCAGATCGACGCCCCTGGCCCAGTTCACCGGTACGTAGGGTTGCGCCGAGAGCAGTTCGCCGGTGGCCCGATCGAGTACATAGGCGAAGCCGTTCTTGTCGAAGTGAACGAGCACCTTGCGCCGTCGGCCGCCGATCGTCAGCTCGGTCAGGATCATTTCCTGGGTAGAGTCGTAGTCCCAGTTATCGCCCGGAGTGAACTGGTAGGCCCACCGCAACGAGCCATCGCCGGGGTTGCGGGCGAGCACGCTCGTCGTCCACCGGTTGTCGCCCGGGCGCTGCTCGCTGTTGTAGGGGGCGGGGTTGCCGGTGCCGTAGTACACCAGGTCGAGCTCGGCGTCGTAGGAAAGCCAGCCCCAGACCGGACCGCCGCCTCGCTTCCATCCATCGGCGGGCCAGCTCTCGAGCGAGAGTTCGCCGCGGTCATGATACGGTGCCTTGAACTGGCCGGGCGTCGCGAGCACGTCGGCGTCCGGGCCGACGCTGTATCCCGTCCAGACGATGGCGCCAGTGGCGAGATCGAGGCCCTTCACCCATCCGCGCACGCCCATCTCACCGCCCGCGTTGCCGACGATGACGCGATCCTTCACCACCAGCGGCGCCATCGGTGTCGTTTCGCCGGCATTGAGGTCGGCGACCTTCGTCTTCCAGAGCTCGCGACCGGTGCCGGCGTCCACGGCCACCGTGTGGCCATCGAGCAGGTTGAACACGATCTTCCCGTCGGCGTAGAAGGCGCCGCGATTCACGATATCGCAACAGGCCATGCCGATCGCCTGTGGGTCGACGAAGGGCCGGTACTTCCAGCGGAGCGGGTAGCCCTCCTTCGTGAGGTCGAAGGCGTAGAGCACGTTGGGGTACGGCGTGACGACGTACATGGTCGATCCGACCACGAGTGGCTGTCCCTCGTGCCCGCCCAGCACGCCGGTGGAGAAGCTCCACGTGGGACGGAGGTTCTTGGCGTTAGCGGCGGTGATCTCGGCGAGGCCGCTGAAGCGTGTGGCTGCGTAATCCTTGCCGGGCATGGTCCACTGGCCATCGTCGGTCACGGCAGGGGCTCGATCCCGGCAGCCCGAAAGCATGGTGCCGAGCAGGCCGACGACCAGCAGGGCGGGTCGACGCGAGGTGCGACCAGGCAACATGTGGATCTCCCGGGGATCGACGATCATGCCAGCGCGCTTGCTCCAGCCACAACGATACCGTGGTCGGCGAGCTCACGCTGTATATGAATGGCGGGTAGAGGTCGCGACCCGGTGATAGCCTCGCTCGATCGCGGCGAAGTCGAGGGCAACTGTGGCCAGGTCCGCGTCGAGCAGAGCGGCGGGCGAGAAGGGATCGAGCACCGCGATCGCTTTCAGGTAACCATGGCAGCTCTCGCAGACATCGGCCCGCCGGAATTCCGCCTGACCCTCCGCATGGAGATACCCAAGCCGCTGGTGCTGGCACTCGCCGCAGGCGGGACAGGCAAGCCGCGGAAAGCTCCAGGCCATGTGCGCCAGTTCCGGCGAGAGTTCGACGAAGAGCTCCGGCTGCAGCTCGGCCAGCCAGGGAAGCCAGCGCGTCATGGCGCCGCCGACATGGTGTTCAGTAAGGCGATACGTCGTGATCACCACCGGAAATGCCGTGTTGCCAGGATCGATGTACTTGTTGCCCACCACGTTGAAGAGTCGGGCGACCGGATTGCGGGGATGGCGCGGATACAGGGCGTTGCCCACCGGCCCCTCCCAGGGCTCGTAGTGCGTCGGCAATGGCCCGTCCACCACGCCGCTGGGCGTGAAGAGCCAGATCTTCCCGTCGGGCTTCATGATGAAGGGCGAGGCGCCATCATGCGCGTCCATCCCGCCACTGGCCCAGTGGCCTGGCGTCCGCGGCGCCTTGGTCGCCGGAAAGTCGGGAATGTCGAACCCCACCCACGAATGCTTGACCCTGTCCCACCAGACATAGCGCTTCCGCTCCGACCAGGGTTTGCCATCGGGGTCAGCGCTCGCCCGGTTATAGAGGATGCGCCGGTTCGCGGGCCACGCGAAGCCCCAGCCCAGTGAGACGTAGTCGTCAGGCACCCGGGCAGCGGCGCGATTGACGCCCTCAGCAGGATAGATCCCGGTGTAGATCCAGACACCGGCTGCCGTCGAGCCGTCATCCTTGAGGTCGGTGAAGTTCTTGAGCGGCACGCGGTCGGCGGATCGTGACGCCGTTGATCTCCTTCAACACGCTCTCCGCCCTGGGTTCCGCAGTGGGTCCCTCCTCAAGGACGTCCCATGTAAGCGCCAGGAAACCGGCATCCTCGGGTCTGGTCGAGCCCGCGTAGAGTTTCTTGAGCCGCTTGGCCAGGTGGTGGGTAAACCACAGGTCGCTCCGGCAGTCCTTCGGCGGTTCCACGCCCTTGTCGTGCCACTGGATCAACCGCTGCGTGTTGGTGAACGACCCGTCCATCTCCGGCACGGTCGCCGCGGGCAGGAAAAACACCTCTGTTGCGATCTGCCGAGGGTCCTCGACGTCTGGTGCCTTCCAGAACTCGGCGGTCTCGGTCAGGAAGAGATCGCGCACCACCATCCATTCGAGGTTGGCGAGCCCGGCGCGCTGGTACACGGCGTTCTGTCCGCCGACCGCCGGGTTCTGGCCCATCGCGAAGAATCCCTTGATCACCCGCTCGTGCATCGCGATGAACATCGGGATGTGGGAATGATCTCCCACGTTCTTCGGCAGGAATTCATAGCCCCATTGATTCGCTGACGTCGCGGCGTCCCCATACCACGCCTTGAGCAGCGACACCATGTACTTGCGGCCGTTGGCCCACCAGCCGGTGGTGGGCATCTCATAGGTGACCCAGCCGTCCAGCGTCTCGTGCTGGGGGATCTGCGCGCTGGGCGCGTTCAGGTAGCCCGGCAGCAGGTTGTACAGCGTCGGGACGTCGGTCGATCCCTGGATGGTGGCATGGCCGCGGAGCGCCAGGACGCCGCCACCCGGACGGCCGATGTTGCCGAGCAACGCCTGTACGATGCCGGCGGCACGGATGTACTGCACGCCCACCGTGTGCTGCGTCCATCCCACCGCGTAGGCGAAGGCCGATGTGCGCTCGGGGTTGGAGTTGTCGCAAAGGGTCTCCGCGACCTGCTCGAACTCGGCCGCGGTGCAGCCGCAGATCTCGGCGACCTGTTCGGGCGTGTAGCGCGCGTAGTGCCGCTTCAGGATCTGGAAGACGCAGTTGGGATCCTGCAGCGTTGGATCAGTGCGTGGCGGCCGGCGACGATAGTCCACGCCCGGCTGTCCTTCCTCGCCGTGCGAATCGTGTGTTGCCTTCTTGGGTTCACCGGCTGGATGGGTTACTCCCCGGGTGCCCGCGTAGCTCCAGGTGCTGGTGTGGTAGGCGCGCTCGTTTTCGTCGAAGCCCGAGAACAGCCCCTCCAGGTCTTCAGTATCCTGGAAGGACCCGGAGACGATCGTCGCCGCGTTGGTGTAGTGGATTACGTACTCCCTGAACCACCGTTCGTGGCTCAGGATGTAATGAATGAGCCCGCCGAGGAACGCGATGTCCGTCCCCGACCGGATGGCGACGTGCTGGTCCGCCATGGCGCTGGTGCGCGTGAACCGCGGATCGATGTGGAGCACCTTGCAGCCGCGCTCCTTCGCCTTCATCACCCAGCGAAAGCCGACCGGGTGGCACTCGGCGAAGTTCGACCCCATGATGACGATGCAATCGGCGTTCTGCAGATCCTGCTGGAACGTCGTCGCCCCACCTCTACCGAAGCTCGCCCCCAGACCGGGGACCGTGGCGGAGTGTCATATCCTGGCCTGGTTCTCGAGGAAGACTCCGCCGAGACCTCGCCAGAGCTTGGCGTGCACGTAGTTCCACTCGTTGTCGAGCGTGGCCCCACCCAACGACGCGATTGCGAGGGTGTGATTGACGGTCACGTTGCGCTCGCCGACCGCTACGGTTGCCTGGAACGATTCGTCGCGCGTGCGTCTCGTCCGGTCGGCGATCATGTCCATCGCCCGGTCGAGATCGATCGGCTCCCACTCCCGCCCGCCGGCCCGCCGGTACAGGCAGCCGGTCTGGCGATCCGGGTTCACGGTCAACTGGTAGCTGGCAGCACCTTTTGGGCACAGGTTGCCACGCGAGATCGGGCTGTCCGGATTGCCCTCGACGTTGATAAGCTTGCCGTCGCGGACGTGCAGGAGCTGCCCGCATCCCACCGCGCAGTATGGGCAGATGGATGGCACGGCTCTGGTCGACTGGATCTTCCACTGCAGGGGAACAGTCTCGGCCCGGAGCCGTTCGGGGTCGACCCCCAAGGCGGCCAAGCTGCCCAGGGCGGACCCGCTGGCGAGGAGTCCCGAGCGGCTGAGGAACTGACGGCGGGAAAGGCTCATCTGGTGACCTCCTGCGCCTCGCGGTCCGGTCACGCGCGACCCCCGGAACACCGAAATCCCAAACTATCGGCAATTGGCGTCTTACCCTATGTATCCGCGATCGTTTCGAGCGCCTCCCACCGCTCGATCAGCTCGTCGATCTGAGCGAGGACCATTGCCAGCCGCGCCTTGGCTTCCGCCACCGCGACGCCATCGCGCAGGAACACCGGGTCCGAAAGGGAGGCATACAGCTGGTCGCGATCCTGCTCCCGGGTCTCGATCTCCTGCGGCAATGCCGCCAGCTCCCTGGTTTCTTTGAAGGTGAGTCGTCGTTTCCGGCTGTTTGCCGGTGGAGCAGGCGCTGGAGGTGTCGGTGTGCGGGTGGCCGGTGCCACGACATCCGGCCCGGTGGATCGCTGGCGTACCCAGTCGGCATACCCTCCCGCATACTCGTTCACCAGCCCGTCACCCTCGAACACCAGCGTACTGGTGACCACGTTGTCGAGGAAGGCCCGGTCGTGGCTCACCACCAGCAGCGTGCCGGTGAACTCCAGCAGCAGCTCTTCGAGCAGGTCGAGTGTCTCCATGTCCAGGTCGTTGGTGGGTTCGTCGAGCACCAGCACGTTGAAGCGCCGGGTAAAGAGCCGGGCCAGCAGCAACCGGTTCCGCTCGCCGCCGGACAGCGCCCGTACCGGCGTACGCATGCGCTCCGGCGGAAAGAGGAAGTCGCGCAGGTAGCCCAGGACGTGCTTGCGGCTTCCGCCGAGCTCGATGAAGTCGGCGCCATCCGCAATGCTGTCGAAGACGGTCTGCTCCGGATCGAGCTGGTCGCGCAGCTGGTCGAAATACGCGACCTCGAGCCTGGTGCCGTGGCGAATGCTGCCTCGGTCGGGCTGGAGATCACCCAGCAGGAGCCGGAGCAGGGTGGTCTTGCCCGAACCGTTGGGGCCGATGAGTCCCACGCGGTCGCCGCGCGAGATGGTCGTGGACAGATCGCGAACAATCGGCCGATCCCCTCGCGCGAAGCTCACCTGGCGCGCCTCCACCACCAGCCGTCCCGAGCGCTCCGCCTCCTGCGCCTGCAGCTTCACCGTGCCCAGGCGCTCGCGCCGTGCGGCGCGCTCCACCCGGAGGGCCTCGAGGGCGCGCACCCGTCCCTCGTTGCGGGTGCGGCGCGCCTTGATGCCGGTGCGGATCCAGGTTTCTTCCTGCGCGAGTTTCTTGTCGAAGAGCGCCCACTCGCGCTCCTCCACCACGAGGGCGGCCTCCTTCCGGTCGAGATACGTGTCGTAGTCCGGGCCCCACTCCACCAGCCTGCCGCGATCGAGATCCACGATGCGGGTCGCGACCCGCCGGAGGAATGCCCGATCGTGGGTCACGAACAGGAGCGTCATGCCGCTCGCTGCCAGGAACTCCTCCATCCACTCGACCGCGGAAATGTCGAGGTGGTTGGTCGGCTCGTCGAGCAGGAGCAGATCGGGCTTGCTCACGAAGGCACGAGCGAGCAGGGCCTGGCGCTTCCGCCCGCCGGACGCGGTGGCAAAGGGCATGTCCGCATCGAGGCCCAGGTGCAGCAGGATGGACTCGACCTGGTTATTCACGTGCCAGGCCCCCGCCGCATCCAGCGCACTGTGCAGCCGGTCGAGCTCGCGCAGCGCGGCGTCGCTCCCGTCCGCCTGTACCCGGTGACTGGCGTCGTGATAGCGCGCGAGAAGACGCCCCGGTTCGCCGAGGCCTGCGGCAACCACGTCGAAGATGGTTCCGTCGAGGTCGTCGGGTACCTCCTGTTCCAGCCGCGCTATGGTGATGCCGGTCTGCCGCGCGATGGTGCCGCTGTCGGGCACGAGGGTGCCGTCGAGCAGCTTCATCAAGGTGCTTTTCCCCGCGCCGTTCCGGCCCAGGAGGCACACCCGTTCACCCCGCTCGATGGCGAAGGTCACCCCGTCGAGCACCGCCGGGCCGCCAAATGCGATTGTTACATCCTGCATTCCCAGCAACGCCATGAAGAATTCACCGCAAGTGTATGTAACTGTGCTTATATCACACTGTCGAACTTCTGGGCATTGTCCCCAGGGCTGCTAGAATCGATTCTGCAATGAAGCCTTAATGCCCGAAAAGTGTACTAGGGTGGAGACGCTTAACTGGAGCAGGTGGTACGCATGACGGAACGGAAGTTTACTGCTGGGGACGGTCGGACGTGGGTCGCACGGGTGAGGCCGGAGGTGCGCCACAACGAAATCGCGACCCATGTGACGCTCGAATTGACCACCCACAATGAGACCAGGGTGGTGAGTTGCCGCAACGCCGAGTGGTATGTTGACGAGCCGGACTTTGCCGCCCTGCTCGCTCATTCGGTGGCCGCCGGCGCGTCGCGCAGCATGGCGTCTCGCTCCGGGGACTCCAGCGGAGAATAGGTCCTACCAGTCCGTGGGCTTGTAGTCCTTCAGGAACTGCCCCCACACATGCGTACCGGTGTTGAACCCATCGATGATGGGATCGACGATCCGCGCCGCGCCGTCCACGATGTCGAGCGGCGGGTGAAACCGGTGTTCCAGAGTCTTGCGCGCCGCCAGCTCGACCGGGTCCTCGTCCGTTACCCAGCCAGTGTCCACCGCGTTCATGTGGATGCCGTCGCCATGGTAGTCGGTGGCTGACGTGCGGGTCATCATGTTGAGCGCCGCCTTCGCCATGTTCGTGTGCGGGTGGCGGGTCGTCTTCTGGCGCCGGTAGAACTGCCCTTCCACGGCCGACACGTTGACGATGTGCTTGTCGCGCTCCGGCGTGCGCATCATCAGCGGCTTGAGTCGCGCGTTGATGATGAACGGCGCGATGGCGTTGACCAGCTGCACTTCCATCAGTTCCACCGAGGGGACTTCCGCCATCAGCAGACGCCAGGAATTCCGCCCGCGCAGGTCCACCTGCTGCAGGTCCTGGTCGACCCGTCCCTCGGGGAAGAGGTGATCCTGCAGTTCGTGCTCTTCCGGCAGGAGCGGCACTTGTGACAGCGCCGCGGCGTGACTCAGGCCCAGCGCCCCCGCGATGCGGCGGTCGGGACCCACGTTCGCGACGTCGCCCTCCGGCAGCAGGTTGATCCCGCGCCAGCCCTCGTAGGAGCCCAGCAGCCGGCGCGCCGCCTCGGGTAGCTGCCCCACCGACGCCGTCTCCAGCGCCATCATGTGGCGGTAGAACTCCGGCGGACGCCGCACCGTCTGGCAGGCGTTATTGATGATGAAGTCGAGCCGGTTGCGTTCGTGCACCAGCTGCCGGCAGAAGGCCTCCACGCTCGGCGTATGGCGCAGATCGAGCCCGAAGATCTCGAGCCGGTCGCCCCACTCCGCGAAGTCGGGCTCGGCCGCGTAGCGCATCGCCGAGTCCCGGGGGAAACGTGTGGTGACCAGCAGGTGCGCGCCGGCCCGCAGCAGCTTGAGCCCGGCCTGGTACCCGATCTTCACCCGCCCGCCGGTGAGCAGCGCCACGCGCCCGCGCAGGTCGGCCAGCTCGGTGCGCTTGAAGAAATTGAACTCGGCGCACGCCGGGCACAGCTGGTCGTAGAAGCGATGGATCGCCTGGTAGTGCTGCTTGCACACATAGCAGCACTGCGGCTCCACGGCTTCGCGGAAATCGGGATCGTCCTCGACATCGTCCTGGGAAAAGCCCGGCGGCGGGAACACGTTCGGGGTGGTGAAAACAGTCTGCTTACGCAATTGCCGAATGCCCGTTTCCGCGAGTTCGGACTCGTCACGCTGCACCCGAGCCGCCTTGCGCAGCCGGACCGTCGCCTTGACCAGCTGTCGCCGCGCCTTGGCGTCGGGGCTGTAGACCTGCCCGGCGGCGTCGAGGAAGCGGCGGCGGTCTTCGGCGGGCACTTCGGCCAGCAGGCCGCGGTTGGCCGCGACCAGCTGGAGGAAATCGGTGGCGGCGCGAAGCCGCTCGACCAGCGTGGCCGCGGGGCGGCCATTCGCCGTGACATTTTCGGGAGTCAGCATGGGGCAAGCCTAATTCGGTCCCCGTTCTCCCGGAAGGCGATGACAGTGGTCCCGAACGGCTCCGGGGGAGTCAGGTTCTTCGGGGGGCCGCTTCTATATCGGAGACCCAGGCGCGCCACGAGGAGGGAGGATCGGCGACGCGTGCCAGCGCCAGTCGCGCGAAGGCCAGCGCCCGCTCCCGGGCGGCCGGCGCGTCATCCTCTCCACTTACCTCGTCCACGTCGGCCCGAGCCGCGAGCAACTGAGCGTACCCGAAGATCCGCTCCGGCTCGCTCAGCAGAAGGGCAGCGGATCCCACGTCGAGCTGCGGCATGAGCGGAGCCAGGTTGCCCAGGTGCTGTGCCATCGCGGCGTCGATCCGGTCGCTGGCCTGCTGCAGGTCAGGCGCGCCCGGCCGGTGGATCAATTCCTCGACCAGGCGGGTCACCGGCTCGATCCAGCCAAGCATCAGGTCACGTTGGGGCATTGAAGTCGCTCCGCTTCCGTTGCACCAGCCAGGAGATCAGTCCCCCGATTGCGCCGATTACGAGGCCCAGCGGCCCGGTGATGAAGATGCCGAGGAGCGGCCCCTGGTTGGCGTCCGGGGCGAAGATCATCGGCCCGAAGAAACCACCGACAAAACCGATGCCACCGGTCACGAGCGCCCAGTAACCCACGCTCATCGCGAGGGAACTGGCCACGGTGGCCGTGCGGGTCCACGCGTACCAGCCGGTCGGCCATGGCGCACGCATACGAGGCAACGGCGGCGATCCCCCAGTGGACGCCAGGGATCATGGCGAATGGCACCCAGTAGACGAAGTAGAAGGTGGCCACCACCACCATTGCAGACACGATGATCCGGAAGAGGAGCTGTCATCGCTGGACCGCCTGCCATAGGTGACCGAGCCCCTGGAAATTGGTGGAAGCAATGCCGGCGGCCGAGTTGGGCCCAGCTAGTCTATGGGACGGGTGGCTGTTGCGCCAGCGGACGAGGTCGACAGGGGTGCGCGTCAATCATGTCCATTGTCCTGCCTCAGGCGCGGTCCAGGTGTCGTCGCAGCACCAACCGCAGCACGTTCACCCTCGCATGCCCGAGCGACGCATCCGTCAGCATCTGTACCCGCGGCACTTCACGCAGCAGCACCTCGAGGTCCTCCCATTGATGGACCGCCGGCTGCGCGCCTGCGGTGCTGGCCTGGAGCCGGAGCCAGTGATTTGCCCCGTCCCATTCCAGGCGTATTCGCGCTCCCGTTCGACGGTATTCCGCCCACGCGCTGCCCGCGGCCTCGGGCAGCAGGGCCTCGGCGGCCAGCGTGAAACCGTGCTCCCGCAGGATCGTCTCGAGTTCCTGGCGGGCCAGCACGTAAGGTATGGCCCAGGTGCGCGAGAACATGGTCATCTGCAATGCCGTTTCGCCCGCATGCAACCTCCGATACCCGGGACGCGTCTGATCTTCGCACGCATCATACCTCACAGTGGTGGCACCCCGACGGAGGGGGCCTTGACGAGTTACTACAATTGTAGTATTACAGGTGTAGTCATAAACCGGACGAAGACATGGCCGACGCGCATCAACTGACCGATCTCCAGCTCGCCATCATGCGTGCCCTGTGGCAACGGGCGACGACGGTGGCCGACATCACCGCTGCCCTCGAGCCCGAGCGGCGGCTCGCGCCGACGACGGTTGCCACGCTTCTGCGCCGGCTGGAGGCTCGCGGGCTGGTGCGCCATCGCACCCGTGGCCGCCAGTTCGTGTTCGAGGCCACCGTGCCGGAGCACGAGGTGCGCGATTCCATGGTGGGTGAGCTGACGGACGCTCTTTTCGGTGGTGATGCCGCCGCCCTCGTGTCCCACCTGCTCACGGAACACGACATTGCGCCGGGCGATCTGGCGCGCGTCAAGCAACTGATCGTGGCGCATGAAGCTCGTGCGCGAAAGGAGAATGATGATGCGCGCTGAATTCGTTTCCGGCCTGACCGACTGGCTCCTGACCTACTGGGTCCATGCCACGGTCCTGCTGGCCGTCGCGGCCGTACTGACCCGGCTTCGCGCCATGTCGTTCGCCGCACGTGACCTGCTCTGGAAGTGTGCCCTCATCGGACCGCTGTTCAGCGCGTCGGCCCACTCGTTCGTGCTGTCGCTGCCGTCGGACCGGCTGGAGGTGGCCCCGGTGGTCGCGGCCGCAACGGCACGTGCCCCGCTCGCCGTCGAGCGCGCGCCCACAGGGGTCGACGCGCCGCCAACCGAACCGTCGGAAGCCCCGGCGCCACCTCGCGACTGGCGGGCCGAGTTCCTGGTGGCCTGGGCCGGGATTGCCTCGATCCTGCTGCTCGGGCTCGTGGCGCGACGCGCCCGGCTCATGCACCGTATCGGCCGCCGGCGCCAGGTAACCGATTCACGGCTGCGTGACCTGCTCGAGACGCTCTGCCTGGCCGCGGGATATCCGCACTACGTGCGCCTCACCTCCGCCCCCGGACTCGCGAGCCCGGTGGCACTGCCCGGACGGGAGATTTGCCTCCCCGAGGCGGTGGTGAATGGACTTGGCCTCGAGCAGCAGCGCGGGGTGCTGGCCCACGAGCTCGCGCACCTCGTGCGGCGCGACCCACTCTGGCTCGGTGTGGCTCAGGTCCTGGAGCGCCTCTTCTTTCTGCAGCCCCTCAACTGGCTCGCGCGGCGCGAACTGCAGGTCACGGCGGAGTATGTCTGTGACGACTGGGCGGCGCACCAGGTCGGTTCGGGCCTTCCGCTCGCGCGCTGCCTCCTCACGGTGGCCGAATGGATCGCGGGCGCGACTGGTCCGCTGCCGGAGCCGGCCATGGCCGCGCGTGGTTCTCATCTGATGCGACGGGTCGAACGCCTGGTGCGAGGCGAGGGCATCCGCGCCGATCGCGGTCGGCATGTTGGCCTCGCGCTCGGCGTGCTGATGGTCGTGGGAACGATGGCTGCCGCGCCGGCCGTGACTGCCGGCGCCCCCACGGCACGGGTGGCCCCGAAGTTCGAGTCGTCAGGCAAGCACCGGCAGCAGGCATCCGATTCGTCCCGTGCCGCGCGGGTGGCAGCGCTGACTGCCGCTCTCAAGGACACTGACCCCGGTGTGCGAGCCGCTGCGGCGCAGGCACTGGGCCGCCTCGATGACAAGTCGGCGGGCAATGCGCTCGCCGAACTCCTGCGCGATCCCGATCCCGAGGTGCAGCAGCAGGCCATCCTGTCGCTCGCCGAACTCGAGGATCCTCGTGCCGTGCCGGGACTCGAACGGCTGCTCACCAGTGGTGACGCCGAGGTTCGCCAGGAAGCGGCCAGCAAGCTCGGAGATCTCGAGCTCACCACCGCGCCACCAGCGTTGCTCAATGCGCTGAAGGACCCGAATGGTGACGTACGAGAGGCCGCCGCGAACAGCCTGGGCAACATCGAGGACCAGAAGGCGGTGCCGTCGCTCATCCCGCTGCTCAGCGATCCCGACAAGGACGTGCAGGAAGCGACCGTCAACGCGCTCCATAACATCGGCGGCCAGCAGGCGATGCAGGCGCTGATCGGCGCGCTCAAGTCGAAGGATCCCCAGGTGCGCCGCATGGCCGCTGAGGCCCTCGGCGACAAGGACTGAAGGGGGCACAACCATGCTGATTCGGATTGCGGCACTGGCCGCGGCAGTGATGGCCCTGGCACCAGCTGCCGACAATGGCGATTACACGCTTCCACCTGCTCGTCTCGAGGGCCGCGGTCCCGATGACCGTCGTGCCGGACCCGATGCGGCCCAGGTCACGGCGCTCCTGGCCACGCTCGAGCGCACGGATCCCATGGTGTGCGAAATGGCGGTCGATGCATTCGGGCATGGATGGTATGGATGGGTCCGTGCCTCGGGTGTCGGCGCGCTGGGCGAGGTACCAGGAACGCAGCGCGAGGCGCAGGCACGCATGCGGCGCTCGGTCACCGATCCCAAGGCGGTACCGGTTCTCGCGGGTGGCCTGGCCAGCACCAACGTGTGCGTGCGGCGGGCCGCTGCCTCCATGCTGGGCGAGAGCCGCGCCGCGGGCGCCGATGACGCGCTGCGAACTGCGCTCACGAACAAGTCACCGCAGGTGCGCGAGGCGGCGGCGTACGGACTCGGCACCGCGGAGGACCGACAGGCCGTGCCCGCGCTGATCAGCGCGCTCGATGACAAGGACCCGAGCGTGGCGGCCATGAGCGCCTGGGCGCTGGGGCAGATCGAGGATCCCCGGGCGGTCCTGCCGCTCATCAAGCTCCTGCGGTCGCCGGAGCCCAATGTCCGCGCGTCGACGGTGTGGGCCCTGGGTGAGATCGAGGATACGCGCGCTACGGAGCCGCTGGTACCGATGCTGAAGGACCCGAGTCCAGCCGTGCAGCTGGCCGCGGCGTCCGCGCTTGGCGAGATCGAGGACAAGCGGGCAGTGCCCGGATTGCTGCGCGCACTGCAGACGACCGACGTCGAGATGCAGGTCGCGGTGATCGAGGCGCTGGGTCAGATCGAGGACCCGTCAACCGCTCAGGCCCTCCTGCCTCTGCTCAAGAGCGGTGACGCGGAGGTTCGCCTCGCGGTCGCGGAAGCGCTGGGACAGATCGAGGACGCCCGTGCGGCCGACGCGCTCGCGGCGGCAGTGACGGATTCCGATCCTCGCGTGCGAAAGGCCGCGATCGAGGCTCTCGGCCAGCTCGATGACCTGAAGCAGGCCCCCAAGCCACTGCTCGCTGCGCTGCAGGATCCCGATGCCGAGATCCGCACGGCCGCCATCGAGAGTGTGGGTGAGATTGGTGATCCGGCCGCGGTGCCCGCGCTGCAGCGGGCTTTTGGTGATGCCGACCCCGCCACCCGGCTCAAGATCGTCGAGGCGGCGGAGGAGATCGGTGGGGGCGCGGCGACGGGCCTCCTGATGACGGCCCTGAAGGACCCCGATCCGCGCGTCAGGAAGAAGGCGGCCGAGGCGCTCGGCGACAGCGACTAGGCACGGAGCGCGCGGGCGCGCGCAACTGGACGCGGGCTTGCGCCTCGCTGCCTGAGGTAGCGCGCGAAATCATTCGCACTCATCGGGTGACTTATCCAGTGCCCCTGGATCAGGTCGCACCCGACTCGCCGAAGCAATTCCACCTGTGCGCTGGTCTCTACCCCTTCTGCCACCACCCGCAGGTCCAGGGCGTGCCCCATGGCGACGATGGCCGACGTAATGGCCGCATCGTTGGGATCGTTCGTCACGTCCCTGATGAACGACTTGTCGATCTTCAGCATGTTGACGGGGAAATGCTTCAGGTAGCTGAGCGATGAGTATCCGGTCCCGAAATCGTCGATGGCGAGCTCCACGCCGAGCGCGGACAGCGCCGGCAGGACGGTGCGGGCGTCGCCCACCCCTTCCATGAGCGTGCTTTCGGTCAGCTCGAGGATGAGGTGCCGCGGATCGAGCTTGGCATCGTTGAGCACCTGCCGCACCAGCTCGACCGTGCCGCCCCCGCGCAGCTGTTGACCGGAGAGATTGATCGCAATGGGGATGGAGGCGAGGCCAGCCTCTTCCCAGCTCCGGTTCTGGCAGCAGGCCGCGCGCAGGATCCATTCACCCAGCACGTTGATCAGCCCGGTCTCCTCGCACAGGGGAATGAACTCGGCCGGAAGGATCATCCCGTCGGTCGGGTGCTCCCAGCGCACCAGGGCCTCGGCGCTCGCCACCTGCCCGGTCCGGAGGTCGACGACCGGCTGGTACCAGAGCGTGAATTGCTCGAGGTCGATGGCGCGTCGCAGTTCGCCCTCGAGGGTCAGCCGCTTGTTGGCGGAGATGCCCATCGATGATGCGAACAGCTCCACGGTATTCCGGCCGCGCCTCTTGGCCTGGTACATCGCCAGGTCGGCATTCTTGAGCAGGCTTTCCAGGTCCATCCCATCACCCGGAAACACCGCGATGCCGATGCTGGCCGAGATGAACACCTCGTGGCCATCGAGCGCGAATGGTGTGTTGAACGACTCGAGCAGGTAGGACGCCAGCTGGCTCAAGCTGTCGTCGCTGGCGAGGTCGGGCACGATCACGGTGAACTCGTCGCCGCCCAGCCGCGCCACCTCGGCGGCCGGTGCATGCTTGCGGCAGCAAGCCTGGACCCGGTGCGCCACCTCCTGCACCAGGCGGTCGCCGAACCGGTGACCCAGCGTGTCGTTGATCCGGCTGAAGTGATCGAGGTCCAGGAAGCAGACGGCCAGTCGCCGCTGCTGCAGGCTGCTGCGCTCCAATTCCTCGGTGAGCTTGCGCTTGAAGGAGACACGGTTCGGCAGGCCGGTGAGGCTGTCGAAGTAGGCGAGCGACCGGATCTGGTCGACCATGCGCGCGTTGGCGAGTGCCAGCACCACCTGGCCCGCGACACGTTCCGCCTGCCGGAGGTCATCATCGTCCGCGCGCCCCGACCGGAACGCGCCCAGCGCGATGGCGCCGAGCAGTTCGCCCTGATAGATGAGCGGCAGGATGCGCACTCCCTGGTCCATCGCACTCGACACCGGAGCCAGATAGGGAGGCGCCGGTTCATTCCTCAGCGTGAATCCCTGTGGCTTCCGCAGCAGGCGGTTGGCATCGTCGCGCCGGAACTGCGCCACGTAGGCCCGCGGTGCCGATGGATCGAGCGGGTCGGGGAGATAGGTCGTGGCCTGGCCGCCCGTCGAAGCGTCGAGCAACGTCACCGAGACCAGGTCGCACGCGCCCACGTCGCGCATCCGTTCGAGCACGGTGGCAACGATGCGCGGCGTATCAACCGACGAGAGCACCGCCTGGTCAGCCTCGGCGGCGGCGGCGAGCGACTTGAACTGCCGTGCGATCTTCTCGGCCATCGCATTGAAGGATTCAGCGAGGTCGGCGAACTCGTCACGGCTCGACACCTTCACCGGCTCATCGAACCGCTGGTTGGCGAGGCGCTGCGTTCCCTCCTGCAGCGCATGAAGCGGCGCGAGGTGCCGCTGCAGCAGGCCGAGCGTGAGGAGCAGCGCCGCGCCGAGGGACGCGACCGCCACCCAGGGGAAGGTCCGCCGGAACTGCGCCATCGGGGCGACCACCGCGGCCCGCCCTTCGCTCAGCACCAGCATCCATGCGGAACTGGCCACGCCCTCGGGTGCCACGATCGGCGTGTAGGCCGCCAGGTACGATTCGTCCGCGATTTCCCACTCGAACGTACCGGAGCTGGCAGAGCCGAGCTGGCGTGCGACCATCGGCGGAAGCGCCACGTCGCCCTTGATCGAGCGGAAGAGCACCTGGCCCGCACGGTCGACGATGTGCAGCTGCATCGTCGGGATCAGGGGGTTCTGCTCCGGCGTACCCCAGAGATACTCGTCGTAGACCGCGCCAACCAGCAGACCGCGTGCACCTCGCGCAGTGGTGATCCGCCGCACCAGGTAGATCATTGGCTGGCTGTCGGCGACGCTGGCCGTGACGATGCTGCGGCCCTCGTCGAGATCCTGCCGCTGCCGGGGCGTGAGCGATGGCGCCTTGCCGGGCGCGCCGAAAAGCGCAACCGGCGTTCCCGCGTCGGGAATGAAGCTCAGGGCGATCAGGGCGTAGTTGAGCGAACCGTCACAGGCCGGGCCGGCGCGATCGTCGGCCTGGGTGGGGCAGGGGGTGACGTCGGTCACCTGCGACATGTCACCATCGAGGAAGTGCAGCCGCTCGGCGATCACCGCGGCGACGGCACGGCTGGTGTGCTCCAGCCGGCCGAGACTCCCCTCGTGCAATTGTCTGGTCACGGTGCCGAACGAGAGAACAGCGAGCGCCGCCATCGGCAGGAGGGAACACACGAGGAACAGCAGCAGCAGGCGCCGCCCGAAGCGGCTCCTCAGCAGGGATCGTGTGAGCGACGGACTGGGCACCGGATGAGCACTCCCCGTAAACCGAAAGACCGGTACGCCGGTGCACCGGCGCGGGTCAGTGTTAGACGGGGAGTAGGGGGCAATTCACATACCGCCCTTATGGGCAAATGCAACTCCTTGCAGTTCAGGCTGGACGCTTCGGTCGCCGTGGCCCGAGCGTCCTGGCGCAGCCGCATTTCACCCCCAGTTCGGTTCCTTTCCGTAATACGGTACCAGGCCGGAACGGGATCGACCGGCTTCAGGAACTGGCGGCCTGCTCGTGACACTTGAGGGTGCTGCCCATCCAGCCGACCTGCACCTCGCCTCCCTTGTCCACCAATGTCACGCCCGGTCCCACGTAGCGGGCGCCGCCACTGGATTTCGCAAAGTACGCCACGATGCTCTTGTCACCGCGTTCCAGGACGACCGTTGGCGGGTCGGTGTCGGCATACATCGCGATGACTTCGTCGTGCGCGTCGCCGGGCGCAGTGCAGTTGTAGGTGATCGGGCCCTTGGTGGGCACCAGGAGGCTGGTCGCCTGGATGGCGGCGATGCGGCGCGTATACGCGGAATCGATGCAGCCCTTCAGGTTGCTGCTGGTGCCGCAGGCATCGCGCGTGGCATTCCATCCGCGCTGTTCGGCGATGAACCCTGCCGGAACCGGCGAACCCTGCTTCGTCTCGGCTTCCTTGTAGACGGTGCCGAGTTTCTGGTCGAGCGCCAGGAGGGCGGGATCGCCGCACACCAGAGTGTCGATGCCTGACGATGCCCTGGTACAGTCGATGGATGCGTTGAAGGGTATCGTCGCCGCGGCATCCATCCCTGGCGATGCCATGCTCGCACTGTCGGCGGCCTTCTTGTCGCCGCGGCGCGAGCATGCGCTCACGACGATGATCATTGCACCGGAAATGAGGATGAGCCGTGCGCGCTGACTACTCATCTTCTTTTCTCCTCAACTGGCGACGAGTGTCGCCTGAAGGGTGATGGGAACGGCGGCAAGGGCCTTCGAAACGATGCAATTCGCCTTCGCGTCGTCGGCCAGGGCCTGGAAGTCGGCCGCGGCGAGGCCGGGGGCATCGACGCGCGTCGTGAGGTCGATCTTCGTGATGGCGAGGCCCTCGAGGTGGACCACCGCCTTGGTGTCGATGCTCTTTGGGGGCTTGCCGGCCTTGGTGAGGCCGAGCGACAACGCCATCGAGAAGCAGCCGGCGTGAGCAGCTCCCAGTAGTTCCTCAGGGTTGGTACCCGGAGCACCCTCGAAGCGTGTCTTGAACGAATACGGTCCCTCGAAGGCGCCGCTGCCCAGGCGCATGCTGCCGCTCCCTGAGCGAAGGTCACCTTCCCAGTGTGCTGTTGCCGTGCGCTCCATAGCTCGTATCTCCTCGTGATCGCCGTCCGCGACACCGCTCAGCGGGTGCGGATGCGAATGAGTTGCACGATCGGTCCCACCTGATTGATCCCCGCCATGTTGTCCTGTCTTCGTGCCTCGGCCTCCACTGCCAGCCCGTCCTTCCGGAACTCCGCCGGCAGGTTGGTCGGGTCGTAGTTGGTGCCGTCGTCGGCCCGGATGCTGTACACCCCCCCTTCGACGTCGGTGTAATGCACGGTACCGGTGATGCTGACTTTGGTTCCGCTGGTATCGGCAGCCGGCGGCAGCACGACCCACGTACCGCCGGGCTTGGGGCCGCAGGCGGCTATGGCGCAGAGCAGGGCAACAGGCGAGAAGCGCATCGGGAAGACCTTGCCAGTGGTTCTGTAGCTTCGCGTACCAGGGGCGGAGCGTCCAGTCGCGGCGGCCGCCTCTCCTGCGGAGGAGCCGCCGGGCTCGTATTCTGTAACCATATGGTTACAGAAAGACCGGTCTTTGCCGCCATCGCCGATCCCACTCGGCGCGCCATCCTGGACGCGATCCGGGGTCGGGAACGGTCTGCCGGGGAGATCGCCTCTCTGTTCCCGGTGAGCCGGCCCGCGATCTCGAAACACCTGAGGGTGCTCCGTGGTGCGGGCCTGGTTCGGGAGCGACGGGTCGCCCAGTCACGGTTGTACTCGCTCGACCCGGCGCCGCTTCGCGATGTCGAGCGCTGGCTCGACCACTACAAGGTGTTCTGGGCCGCCCGCCTGCATGATCTCAAGCGCGTCGTCGAGCGTTGACAGGCTCGGCGCGTTGTTCAGCGCGGACCGACAAGCGGCCAGTTCGCGCTGACGGTTCGGGCGCTGTAGACTGCCTCGATACGTTGCTGGCTGCGGTTCATCCAGGGAGGCGGGAATGGCAAAGAAGGAGAAGAAGGGCAAGCAGAGGAAGGACAAGGAGAAGAAGAAGCAGAAGCTGGCCAGGATGGAGGAACTGCCGGCCATGGCGCCGGCAGCGAGTCAGGGCACGTACAGCGACGGCCACCCGCTGGATGAGGTGCACTACCTCGAGTGCAAGCTCATCCTCAAGCCCGACAACTTCACGTCGGTGAAGAGCTTCAGGCAGTGCTCCGACCTGGTGCGCCGCGCCGGCGAGGCGTGCGGCGTAGACTTCGATACCAGCATGTTCTCCGGGCAGCGACCGCAGATCCGCGAGGTGATCTTCCTCGACACTCCCGACTTCCAGCTCTACAACAACGCGTTCATCCTGCGTCGTCGCATCATGTACGAGAACGGCTTCCCGGTCGGCGAGCCGGAGATGGTCTTCAAGTTCCGCCATCCCGACCAGCAGGCGGCCGCTGAAATGGACGTCCGGCCGAGCATTCCCGGGCAGCACGTCATGAAGTTCAAGGCGGAGGCGCTGCCATTGAAGGACAAGCTGGGAGGGTTCCGGCTGCTGTATTCGCACAACGTGGAGTTCACGCTGAGCGCCGAAGCCGGGCTCCGATCACACTGCCATGCGCGAGATTGTCCAGGCCCTGCCCGCGCTGCAGGCGCTCACCATCGATGGCGACGCGCACGTCTCGCTGGTCAACCAGATGATCGTCGAGGAGGTCCTGCTGGACCTCGGTATCCTTGACTTCGGCAAGGGCGTCACCGCCAAGGCCAACGCGGCACTCTGGCGGTCCCGCGGCGATCACCGGCCGCTGGTGGGCGAGTTCTCCTTCCAGTGCAAGTTCCGCCGTCGGGACGAGCTGCACGACAAGGCGATGCGCCGCTGCCAGAAGTTCTTCGTGACGCTGCAGGAAGAAATCAGCGACTTGATCTCGCTCACCACCACCAAGACTGGGATGGTGTACCGCGCCCAGGGCAATCCGCCCGCCGCACATGAGTGAGGTGAAGACCACATCGAAGGACGTGACGGTTCCCCAGATCTTCTGGGCCTTCCTTCTGATCGGGGCCACCAGTTTCGGCGGTGGCGTTGTGGCGTACCTGCGCAGCAGCCTCGTCGGCAAGCACCAGTGGATCGACGATGACACATTCGTCGAGTTTCTGTCCATCGGGCAGACATTGCCCGGGCTCAATGCCACGAACATGGCGGTGCTGGTGGGCGATCGACTGCGTGGCGGGCCGGGCGCGATCGCGGCCGTCACGGCGATATGTCTGCCGGGCGCGCTCTTGATGTTCCTTGCCGGCCTGGCATACGGTGTCCATGGTGACCGACCGGCCGTAACCGCGATCCTGCACGGGGTGGCCGCGGCCGCCACTGGTCTCGTGTTCGCCCTGACGGTGCAGCTTGGCAAGAAGTCGCTTGCGAGCGCGGCTGACTTGCTGTTCGTCGTGGCCACCGCGGCGGCGGTCGATCTCCTCCACCTGCGCGTGCCCTACGTACTCCTTGTCGCAGGCGCTATTGCGATCTGGTGGCACCGCCCGCGAGCGGTTGCGGAGCCGGGGGCGGGCCAATGAACGAGATCCCGACACTGGTCCGGGTGTTTTCCTACCTCTCGCTGCTCACCATCGGCGGCGGCATGGCCGCCTTCCCGGCGCTCAAGCACGAGGTCGTCGTTCAGCATCAGTGGCTCACCGAGGTGGCCCTGATTCATCTCTACAGCGTCGGCCAGATGGCGCCCGGGCCGAATATGATGATGGTGGCGTCCATCGGCGAGAAGGTCGCCGGGCCGCTCGGGTCGCTGGTGGTCGTGGTGGCGTTCTTCCTTCCCACGGCGCTCATTACGTTCGCGGTGGGGCGCCTCTGGGTGAAGCTCGAGCGGTGGCGCTGGCGCAACGCGATACAGCGGGGGCTCGGGCCGGTGTCGGTCGGGCTCGTTCTGGCGGGCTCGATCACCCTCGCAAGGGGTGCACTGTTCAACTGGTATGCCGCGGCCATCGCGGTGGCGGTGTTCCTGGTACTCCTGCGTACCAAGCTCAACCCGGCCTTCCTCATCATGGGCGGCGCTGTGATCGGCGTCTTCGCCTTTCGGAGCGCCTGATCAGCCGTCGGCGAAACAGGCGCCGAGGTCAGGGCACTGTCTCGAATCCCCCGACCCAGCTCGCCGGGATCATGTTGCCCGGGCGCTCGTCATCCCACACGGCACCGGTGATCCACCAGCGGGTGCCGTCCCAGAAGACCATGAGATAGTTGACGCCGCGCCCGAGGAGCGGGCCGCCTGCGACCTGACGCGTTTCATAGACGCTGCGCACTTGCGCGACGTTGCCGAACCGCTCGATCCGCGAGCCGATTTCCGTCTCGAAGAACCCGTTCTTCACGAACGAGGCATTGGTCTTCCGGCGGTACTCTTCGGCAGTCAGGATCGCGTAGACCGGCTTGCCATCCCGCTCATCCATCGACACGAAGGTGGCGCCTTCCGAGTAGAGCGTGCTGTCCCGGCGCCAGTCGCGCGGGGCGCCCGCCGGACCGCTGATCACCTCGTAGAAAGCACGCACGAGCGCCGGGATGGTCGCGACGTCGGCGGGGTTGGCGGCCGGCGCCTGTGCGGTGGCCGGCATCGTGATCACGCTGGAAGCGGCAATGAATCCCGCTACGATCGCTGTAAGCCGGCCGCGGGTCATGTTGCCTCCGCGCTCGCATTGCGCACGCATCTCGAGGGGCACCTGTCGCTCTCCGGCTGGGGGTTGGTACCTTGTCGCCATGATCCGCACCGACATGCTGCCGCCACTCACCGCCCTGCAGTCGCATCTCCTGTACGGCGGTGCCTTGATCGCGGTTTCCATTGCGCTGCTGGCCTTCGTCACCAGCGAGCTGACCCGCAACTACAGCCAGGTCGACAAACTCTGGAGCATCGTGCCCCCGGTGTTCGCGTGGTACTTCGCCATGGTGTCCGGGTGGATGCCGAGACTGGTGCTCATGGCGGTGCTCGTGACGGCGTGGAGCGCGCGGCTCACCTTCAACTTCTGGCGGCGCGGTGGCTACGCCTGGCCCCCATGGACCGGCGTGGAGGACTACCGCTGGGCAGTGCTCCGTGCCAATCCGCTGCTCGCGGGCCCCTGGCGCTGGCGACTCTTCAACCTGGGGTTCGTCTCGCTCTATCAGGTGCTGTTGTTGCTGTTGATCACGTTGCCATCGGTGGCCGCGGCTGACACGGTCCAGCCGCTGAACTGGCTCGATGCCGTCGCCGCCATCCTCTTCCTCGGGTTCCTCCTTCTCGAGACGGTGGCCGACCAGCAGCAGTACGACTTCCAGACCGAAAAGCACCGGCGCCGCGCGAGGCGGCGAGCCGCTCGACGTCGACATGGCGCGCGGCTTTCGCACGACAGGCCTGTTCGGACTGGTGCGGCATCCGAACTTCGCCGCCGAACAGGCGATCTGGTGTTCGTTCTACCTGTTCAGCGTGGCTGCCACCGGGCAGTGGATCAACTGGTCGGGTCTCGGCGCCGTGCTGCTGATCCTGCTCTTCCAGGGAAGCACGGAGCTTCACGGAAAAGATCTCCCTGGCCAAGTATCCCGAGTATGCCGAGTATCGCCGCCGCGTACCCCGCTTCATCCCCCGACTCTGGGGCGGTCGCCCGGTGTTCTAGCGTGGCTCGCTTCGAGTCCAGCTCTGGTTGCCCCGATTGACGTCGGGAAAGTCGTTCTCCGCGTCGATCTGCACCTTGACCACCTGCGGGCTTCGCGGAATGTATCCGGTCGATGTTCGCTTGCCGGTCAGCCACTCATCGACCGGAATCGAGATGTGCATCGCGCTGCCGTCGGCTCTGGATACCGACAGGTTCACCGGCATCGGCACCAGGCCGCGGTCCTCGATCGTGATCGCTACCGAGTCGCCTTCCTCCACCACGGAGCCGATGGCCTGGTCGAGCGGCCAGGCCTGGTAGAACCAGCTGATCCAGAACCATGACAGGTCGCGGCCGGTCACGTTCTCGAAGGTGTTGAAGAAGTCGGCGGGGTCGGGATGCCGCCCGGTCCAGCGCCGACCGTACTCGAGCAGGGCCCGGTGAAAGGTGGAATCGCCGACAACGGCCCTGAGCGCCACGAGCACCTGCGCCGTCTTGTTGTAGTTCGAGATGTAGTAGAGGTTGAGCGGGAAGAGGTCGCTCCACGCATCAGGGGCGCATCACTGCCGTTCCGCGCGGCGCGGGTGTAGCTGGCCCGCTGGCCCGCTTCAGTGTCGTTCGGGCGCCCCCCGCTCCGGGGTTCACCATACATCGCGCGCATGACCTGCGCAGTGTTGAACTGGGTGAGCCCCTCGTCCATCCACGCATGACGCGTTTCGTTCGAGCCGACCTGCATCGGAAACCACATGTGCCCGGTCTCGTGCATGAGGTCGCCGGCCAGCGATAGCGTGTCCGCCCATGGCTGCATCAGCGTCATCATCGGGTATTCCATCCCGCCGCTGGTCAGCACCCCCTCCATCGAGGTCATCTGCGGCCAGGGATACGGCCAGAGCCACAGGGACAGCTGTTCGATCGCGTCCCGCGTGAAGCGCGCACCGCCGAGCGGCCAGGCGGCCGCCGCCTGGACTCAGCCGGAAGAAGCTGTGGATCGCGATCGTGTCCGTCGTGCCTCGTTTGCGATCGGGCACGAGAGCCGAGGTCGCGTCCCACAGGTAATGGTTGCCCGTGCCCCAGGAAAAGTCGCGCACGTTGGTTGCCGTGAAGTGCCAGGTCGCGGTCGAGCCTTTCGACACGAGCGCGTTACCGGTGCCGAGGTCGGCTTCGGCAATGATGTGGGCCACGTCGCGGCGGCCGCGAATGGCCGCCAGCCGCTCCAGTGTGCGCGGGGTGAGCACCGATGCGGAATCGCGCAGCGTCCCGGTGGCACCCACCACCCAGCCGCGTGGCACGGTCAGCCGCACATCATAATCGGCCATGTCCATGTAGAACTCGGCGCCGTTGATGTACGGATCCGTGACCCACCCGTTCACGTCGTCGTACACCGCCAGCTGCGGGTACCAGTAGCCCAGGAAGTACACGTCCTCCTCGCGTCCCTGGCGGCCGTCGGAGGGCGAGGGTGGCGGCGTGAAGGACCACTCGAATGCGAACGAACCGCTGTCACCCGGGGCGATCGGTCGCGGCAACCGGATCCACATGACCGTACCGGAGACTTCGTACGCTGCCGAACCGGTGTCGGCGTCGAGTCTTTCGGGGTGGAGCACCATGCCCTGCGCCTCGACGCGGGCGAGCGTGACTCCACCGGTGATAGGCACAGCATCCCGGCGCGGGCTGCCGGGGGCAAAGAGGTTCTGCCGGAGGTAGACCGCGCACGGCGCGGAGCGTGTCAGGCGATCGATTCTGGTAACTGACGCGCTCACGGCCGGTGAGACGCTTCTTCGCGGGGTCGAGCCGGGCATCGATGTCGTAGCGGGCACGCTGCGTCCAGTTCGCGGCGCCGGGCCGGCCGGTGCGATCCCGGGTGCCGCGCTCGACCGCGCGCGTGAAGTTGCGCGTTTCGTACACCGGTCCCGGTATGGGACGTCCGCCCTTGACCGTGGCCGCGGGATCCTGCACGGGCGCGGGGCGGGTCTGCGCGGCGAGCCTCGCGGCCGGGGACGCGGCCACGCCGAGCCCGCAGCCGAGGATGCCGGCAAGCACCGCGATCCCGAGTTTCTTCATGAATGTCAGTGAACGGGGCGACTGGTGTAGATCTTGTTCACGATGCGCCATTCGCCGCCGATGTGCAGCATGTTGAGGTAGTCGACGTACACCGACGTGGCATATGTCTCGATGACCTTCACCGACGCGGCGTTGTCCGTCACGTCGACGGCGAGGATCGTGAGCGTTCCTTCTTCCTCCTTGCCCTCGGCGCCGGCGAACATCCGGTACCACTCCTGCTGTGTCAGCTGGCCGATCGAACCATCCTTCTTCACGAAGAACAGTCGTGCCTCGGGCCAGAATGCCGCCTCGAAATCCTTTACGTTGTTGAACTTGAGGCCGTGCAGGTAGCGCTCGACCACGGCACGCACCTGCGCCTCTGAGTCGCCGGCAGCAGTCGCCTGGGCTGCGAGCCCGGTCGCAGTGGCGAGGAACGCGGTCGCGCAGAGCAAAGCAGGTAGCGCACGCATGAGACGCCCCCAGTTGGACTGTGGATGCGACGAAGATGAAGCTTACTTTGCTGTTCTCAAGAGGTCGCGAACAGTCTGGAACTGGGGGTTGGTCAACCCCTCCTTCTCCAGGTCAGCAAAGTCCTGCAGCACGATTTCCTGCCATGTCTTGTCGCCGATCTTCTCGCCGACGTGGCTGAGATAGATCGCCTTCGCCTCATCCGTCCGGTTGAGGAACAGCAGCGCGTGCGCGAAGTTGAGCTCCAATGACCGATTCTGCCGGATGAATTGCGACGCACCCTCGGCGGTGGTCAGGGCGCCGTTGAAGTCACCTGTCAGGACCTGAAACCACGTCACGTTCACCCGGATATTCAGCGAACGCGCCGGGTCCGCGTCGATCGTGTAGACCGTGAGGGCCGCCTGGTATGCGGCGATGGCCTTCTGCAGGTTGGCGCGCCGATCGCCACCCGGCATCCTGCTCCGGGCGATGCCGAGGTTGATCTGGGTGTCGGCCCACTCGGTTGGCGCCGCGCTCTTCGTCCGAACGGTGAGGGCCGCCTCGTATGCGGCGATGGCCTTCTGCAGGTTCGACGTCTGGTCGCCCGTGGGCAGATCGGCCCAAGCGACACCGAGATTGCTCTCCGCCAGCGCCCAATCGGCGGGGGTGGCGTCCCGGGTGAGGACGGTGAGGGCCGCTTCGTACGCAGCGATGGCCTTCTGCAGGTTGGCACCCCGGTCGCCGGCCGGCATGAACTGCCAGGCGTTGCCGAGGCTGATCTGTGTCTGGGCCCAATCGGCCGGGGCTGCGGCCTTCGTGCGGACCGTGAGGGCCGCCTCGTGTGCGGCGATCGCCTTCCGCAGGTTGGCAGCTCGGTCGCCCGTCGGCAACTCGGCCCATGCAGCACCGAGAGTGCTCTGTGTATTGGCCCAGGCAGCCGGGGCCGCGGCCTTCGTGTGAACCGTGAGGGCCGCCTCGCATGCGCCAATC
This sequence comes from uncultured Gemmatimonadales bacterium, assembly GCA_963822925.1. Taxonomy (GTDB): domain Bacteria; phylum Gemmatimonadota; class Gemmatimonadetes; order Gemmatimonadales; family GWC2-71-9; genus JAGGAG01. The sequence goes on along the minus strand of CAWGJN010000018.1, from coordinate 59,264 downwards.
GCCTTGTTCAGGTTAGCGCCCCGATCGCCCGTCGGCATGAACTGCCAGGCGGCGCAAAGGTTGGTTTGGGTCGTGGCCCACTCAGTCGGGGCCGTGTTCCTGGTGAGGACCGTGAGGGCCGCTTCGAACGCGGTGATCGCCTTTTGCAGGTTCTCACCGCGATTGCCCGTCGGCATCCTGCTCCAGCTGGCACCGAGGTTCAGCTGGGTGCGGGCCCAATCGGCCGGGGCGGCGTCCCTCGTATAGACCGTGAGCGCCGCCTCGTGTGCGGCGATCGCCTTCCGCTGGTTCGCGGTCTGGTCGCCCGTCGGCATGTTGCTCCAGGCGTTGCCGAGCGCATCTTGCGTCCGCGCCCACTCGGCGGGGGCCGCGTCCCTGGTACTGACCACAAGCGCCGCCTCGTACGCCGCGATTGCCTTCTGCAGGTTTGCGCTCCGATCTCCCATCGGGACACCCTGCCAGGCGTTGCCGAGGTTGAGCTGCGCTGCTGCCCAGAGGGTTGGATGCGTGGCCTTCGGTCAGCACCGTCAGAGCCGCTTCCTCCGCAGCGATAGCCTTGCGCACGTTGTCGCTTCTATCGCCGGTCGGCATCGCCAGCCACGCGAGGCCGAGGTTGAGTTGTGTGTGCGCCCACTCGGTCGGGGCTGAGTCTCTGGTGTTGACCGTGAGAGCTGCCTCGAACGCCGCGAGAGCCTTCCGAACGTTTTCGGCCTTGCTGCCCGTGGGCATCTCCAACCACGCCAGGCCGAGGTTGAGGTGCGCCCCGGCCCACTGGGCGGGAGCCGCGGCCTTGGTGCGCACCGTAAGGGCGGCTTCCTCGGCGGCGATGGACTTGCGCAGGTTCTCGGCCTGGTCGCCCGTCGGCACGGCTCGCCAGGCGCTGCCGAGGCTCATCTGCGCCGCTGCCCAGCCGTCTGGGTCTTTGGCCTTGGTGAACACCGTGAGGGCGGCTTCCTCCGCAGCGATGGCTCTCCGCACATTCTCGGCCCGGTCGCCCGTTGGCACGGCCAGCCACGCGAGGCCGAGGTTGATCTGGGTTGTCGCCCACTCCCTAGACCCCGGCGCGACGAGCTTCAGGGTTCCTTCAGCAATCTCGATGGCACGGGCCTGGTGGGCGGCGATGTTGCCGAGACGAGCCGATGCGTGGGCGATGGTGGCCCGGTTCCGGATACTGAAATCGTTTGGCTGGAGGGCCAGGGCCTGCTCGAACGGCGCGATGGCCTTGTCGGGCTGGCCGGCCCGATACCAGTTGTCACCTTCCAGCGTGAGCAGCCGGAAGCTTGGGCTGTTCAGCTTTCGCTTGAGGTCCTGGATGATCGAGTCGGCTTCGGCATGCTTACCGAGGGCGATAAGGGCCAGCGCCCGCTGTTCGGCGTCGCCCCGTGCGAGCAGCGTCCTGGCCTCGTCCAGCAATTGAGGTGAGAGCGGATCGGACGCGGCCTGTCCCGGGGCCTGCGGTCGGGGCTCCACACCGGCCTGGACCGCCTGCGTCAGGGCGGCCAGCTGGTTCTCCATCCTGGACTGACGATTGAGGACTGTAAGCGCCAATGCCGCCACCAGCCCGATCCCGGCCACCGCGCTGCCGGCGAGCCAGAGCATCCGGCGAAACCGCCGGTCGGACTGGGTCCGAACTGCGGCTAGCTCGTCGGTGATTCGCCGGATGGAGAGTTCGAGATCCTGGACGTTTGTGACGCTCGTTTGCCGCAGTTTGTTGGCGGCCACGATGCTCTGGCGGTAGGCCGATTGCAGCTCACGGCGATCGTCCGGTTCCGGCTCAGCGGGATCGGTCGGAAAGACCGGCTCGATGAAGTAGTAGACGACCTTCCGGCCCAGCCTTTCAGCGTACATCGCCTCGAACTGGGTGTACGAGACGCGCCCGAACTCCGCTGTGGGCGCGGGCGGTTCGGCGCCATAGCGCTGGCCGACGAGCTGGATTACGAGGTCAGATGGAGCGATGCGCTTGCGGAGGACGCCGAGCAGTTCACCGCCGTCGGTGGCCTCGATATCCTGCCAGACAGGCTCGTAGCCCATCGAATACAGGACCTTGCCGACCAGGTCTCGGGCGGAGCGAAGGTCGCTGGTGGAGGAGATGAAGACGACGGGTTTGCGAACCATGCCCCTCCCTCAGGAGCCTACAGCAGTGCCTCGCCAGCATCGAGCGACTTCTTCACCTCCACCGCGGGGCGCGTGATCACGTCCAGCAGGCCCCGCAGGTCCGCCGTGATGGGCCGCGTCACGAACACGCGGAACCGGCGGGCGCTTCGATACAGCTGTCCCGCGATCGCGGGGAGACCCAGCTGCCCCGCGCGGCCCTGGTCCGTCAGGCGCTCGATGCGGCCATCACGCATGCGCAGTGGCAGGTCCACGCTCAGCATGTTGTGGCGCGAGGGATAGTCGATGAGCAATTCACCCGGTGCGAGCCCGACCTCGCACGCGACCGCATCCTCGACCCGTTCCACCACCGCCGGTTCGTCCGAGACCCATTCGCGCGTGTCCGCCGGTACGTCGCTCGCCGGCAGCTCCATCGCCCGCTTGTAGAGCCGGCGGCCACGCACCGCGCGGGCCAGTTCGCTTCCGCTCCGCGTGAGTTGCTCCATCACGACGTCGTCGGTTGTGTCGCTCACGGACTCGGGCTGGAGCGTGCCAGCCGCGACCGCGTCCCGCACGGCGCGCTTGAACATGCACGTGGCGGAGCGCACCGCATGGTGCCAGTAGACGTTTCGGTACATCTGATATTTCGCGAAGAGCATCGACTCGAGGGCGCTCACGCCCTTCTCGTGCACGCCCACCTCGAGCCGGTTGGCGGGGGTGCGCACCAGCGTGAGCGACGCGAGCAGCCGGTGAACATCCACCGTGCCGTACGGCACCCCGCACATGTGCGCGTCCCGGCTGAGGTAATCGATCTTGTCGAGGTCGAGTGACCCCGAGATGAGCCCCACCACGGGGCTGGTGCTGCCGCCCACGATGAGCGCCCCGATGTCCCGCGCGAAGCCCGGGCCGCCGATGCGCTCGAGGTGCTCGCCCAGCTCCCCCTCCACCAGGCGCATGACGCCCAGCTGTTCGTGCGAGGGGAAGCCGGCTTCCTCGAGCGTGTGGGAAAAGGGATAATGCCCGATGTCGTGCAACAGCGCGGCCAGCCGGAGCGCCATCCGATCCCGCTCGCTCACCTCGCTGAGTTCACCGCGTTCCTCGAGCGACGCGAGTGCCAGGCGCGTGAGGTGGTACGCGCCCAGCGCGTGCTCGAACCGGGTGTGGGTGGCGCCAGGATAGACGAGGAAGGCGTGGCCGAGCTGACGGACATACCGCAGGCGCTGCACCGGCGCCGTGTCCAGCACCGTGAGGGCGGACTGGTCCAGCCGGATGTTGTCCCAGAGCGGGTCGCGGACGACCTCGAAGTCGCTCGTAGTCAGTCCTCGTCCCGCTCGTCGGCGAGGCGCCAGTGCTCCGGCGAGCGCCACAGGCTCGAGAGGATCAGTTCCCGCATCAGCACGAACTCCTTCGGCAGCCGGTCGTACAGCCGCTCGAAGAGCATTTCGTGGCCGAGGATCTCCTGCTTCCACGCCTCGGTGTCGACCCCCATCAGCTCGGTGAAGGTATCGGCGGTAAAGCCGTCCAGACCCTCCCACTCGAGGTCGTCGTACCGTGGCATCCAGCCGAGCGGGCTCTCCGTGGCGCCGGCGCGGCCGCTCACCCGCAGGAAGATCCACTCGAGCACCCGCATGTTCTGCGCATACCCGGGCCAGATGAAATGTCCGTGCGCGTCCTTCCGGAACCAGTTGACGCAGAAGATGCGCGGCGGGTCGATGATCTGCCGCCCTATCTGGAGCCAGTGGTTGAAGTATTCGCCCATGTGATAGCCGCAGAAAGGCAGCATCGACATCGGGTCGCGGCGTACCTGGCCCACCGCACCGGTGGCCGCCGCCGTCGTTTCCGATCCGATGGTCGCAGCGAGGTAGACGCCGAAGTTCCAGTTGGCCGACTGGTACACGAGCGGCACGACCGACGCGCGCCGGCCGCCGAACAGGAACGCACTGATCGGCACGCCCTCGGGATCCTCCCACGCCTCGTCGATGGCGGGACACTGCGCGGCTGGGGCGGTGAAGCGCGCGTTCGGGTGCGCGGCCTTGCGTCCGCAGTCGGGCGTCCACTTCTGCCCCTGCCAGTCGGTGAGCTCGGGAGGAGGCGTTTCGGTCATACCTTCCCACCACACGTCGCCATCGGGCGTGAGCGCCACGTTGGTGAAGATGGTGTTGGCCCCGATGGTGGCCATCGCGTTCGGGTTGGACGCGACCGAGGTGCCGGGCGCCACGCCGAAGAATCCAGCCTCCGGGTTGATAGCGTACAGCCGGCCGTCCTCGCCCGGGCGGATCCAGGCGATGTCGTCGCCCACCGTGGTCACCTTCCACCCGTCGTACGCCGGCGGGGGCACGAGCATCGCCAGGTTGGTCTTGCCGCACGCGCTGGGAAATCCGGCCGCGAAGTACTTCTTGTCGCCGGCCGGGTTCTGCACGCCCAGGATCAGCATGTGCTCCGCCATCCATCCCTCGTCGCGCGCCATCACGGAGGCGATGCGGAGCGCAAAGCACTTCTTGCCCAGCAGCGCGTTGCCGCCGTAGCCCGAGCCGTACGACCAGATAGTCCGCTCGTCGGGGAAGTGCACGATGTACTTCTCGGCATTGCACGGCCATGGCACGTCCCGTTCGCCTCGCGCCAGCGGCTTGCCCACCGAGTGCATGCACGGCACGAACTCGCCCTCGGCCAGTGCATCGAGCGCCGCCCGGCCCATGCGGGTCATGAGCCGCATGTTGACGACCACGTACGGCGAGTCGCTCAGCTCCACCCCGTACTGTGCCAGCGCGGCACCGAGCGGGCCCATGCAGAACGGAATGACGTACATCGTGCGACCCCGCATGCTGCCGGCGAACACCTGGCGCAAGGTCTGCCGCATCTCTTTCGGGTCGACCCAGTTGTTGGTCGGCCCGGCGTCCTGCCTCCGGTGGCTGCAGATGAAGGTGCGGTCCTCCACCCGGGCCACGTCACTTGGATCGGAGAGCGCCAGGTAGCTGTTGGGACGGAGGGAGGGATTGAGCCGCCTGAGGGTGCCTGCGGAAATCATCTGCTCGCAGAGACGTTCCGATTCCGCCGCAGAGCCGTCACACCAGTGGATGGCGTCGGGTTGGCAGAGGTCCGCCATCTCGGCGACCCACGCGACGAGTCGCTCGTTCTTCACCCAGCTGGGTGCCCGGGCGGTCGAGGCAGTCGAGGCGGTCGAGCCCGCCGAGGATGCCGTAGTCATGGTCATGAAGACTCCCGGTCAGCGACTGAGCAGGATGGTCGTCGGGGTATGATAAGCCCGGTTCACGGTGTTCCGGTCGCGTGCCGAGGGGCTGGTCACGATCGGGTCGGAATACATGAGGTCATCCGGATCGGGCGAATGCTGGAAGATGCCCAGTGCGTGGCCCAGCTCGTGCGCGGTCGTCAGGTCGAGGCAGGTTTCCACGCCCGGCGTACCCTCGGTAAAGCGCAGGTCGATGAAGATGTGGAACGGCGGCGTGAGAATGAGCGTCACCGGATCCAGCGGGACATCAGTGCCTCCTTCGCACTCTCGCGCCATGCTCCGGAGCAACTGGAGCTTCGCCGGTGCCTGTCCCGCGATCACGATCACGTCCGCATCCAGTGAGTCGCTGACCATCTGGCCCTGAAACTCGCCGTAGAGAAACTGTGCCTCCCAGGTCTGGATGGCCGCTGCGGCGTGATCCGGGAGCCCAAGCGTATCCTGTGCCCAGATCCTGATCGGCTGCAAGGGCAAAGGCCAGGCAAAGGCCAGGGTGTCGGTACCCCCATCGGCATTCGGCTCGAACAGGCGCCACTCGTAGGCGTCGGCCCGGAGTGGCGCGCTCGAATCGCCACAGGACGTGGCGAGGGCGAGCAGCATCCAGGGGAGCGCACGACGGGTCATTGCTTTGCCACCTTCCTGAACGCGAGGCCGACACCGAGGGACACCTGCGGCACCCATTGAGTCCCGCCGAAGCCGACCAGCTGGGTCTGTCCCGGGTTCAGGGTGTGGGTATCGACCCGCGCTCCGATCATGAAATCGAACTTGGGCTTGAAGGGGATGTAATAGTCGAGCCCCGCGGCGAAGAGCGCATTCCAGCTCCCGCCCTGCAGGAAGATTCCCGCGTCGTCGCTCGGCAGCGTCCCGATCATCCCGATGCCGGCGCGCCAGCGCAGCCGCTGTACGACCGGTCCGTCGATGCTCGCAAGGAACGCCAGCGTGGTGATGTTCCCGAGGTCGCTGGATGTGCCGTCGTAGTCCGCATGGTAGCCGCCCCAAGCGGCCGTGGCCTCGAGCCCCACCCCCACCTTCGGCGCCAGGGGCAGGCTTGCGCCCAGTCGCACCATGGGAGCGATCGATTGCTGGGTCGTGATCTCCTGGCCCGCGATGTCGTCATGCAGGAGGGGTGCCGCCCACACGGCGCCAAGCTGGAGATAGAAGTCGGGCTGCTGGGCCTGCGCGAAACCGGGGAGTCCGAGGCTCAGGACAGCGGCACAGGCGACGGCGAAGGGACGCATCATTGGCCGGGGAAAATGGCCACCCGGCGGGGCAGGGTCAACGATGCTGACCTCGCGCGTACGTCCGCAGCCGACGGAGCATCTTCCGGTCGTTCGTTACATCGTCGTCGCCCTTCGGGGTTTCCAGGATCTTGATGATCTGCGCGAACCGGTCCTCCCGCATGATCCGCCGGAATGGTTCGGCACCGAGGGTGCCCTCTGCGATCAGTTCGTGCCGGTCGCGCCGGGAATTGAACGGGGTCTTTGAATCATTGAGGTGCAGCACCCGCAGGGCATCGAGTCCGATATGCCGATCCCACTCCTGCCAGACGCCGTCGAAATCGCCCACCAGGTCGTAACCGGCGGCGTACAGGTGACACGTGTCGGCACAGAATGCCACCCGGTGCCGGACATCCTCCGGGATGGCCAGGCGCAGCTGGGCCAGCTCCTCGAAGCGGCTCCCCAGGGCAGTGCCAGTTCCTGCAGTCGTTTCGAGCAGCACCACGACGTTCCCCGGAACGCTGCGGAGAGCCTTCGCATAGCTTGAACTGTTGCGCGCGAGCCCGGCGTGTGGATCATCTATGTAGTTGCCCGGATGAGACACGAGGTAGGGTATCCCAAGTGCTGTGCAGCGCTGGAGTTCGGCTGTAAACGACAGTACCGAACGCTGGTTGAGGACGGGGTCCGGAGAGGCCAGGTTGATGAGGTATGAATCGTGCGATACGACTGCCCGTAACCCACTGTCCGAGAATACCTTGCGAAACTGGTCCGCAGTGGCGGGGTCAATCGATGGCTCGCGCCACTGGTTGGGTGTCTTGGTGAAAAGCTGGATCGCGGTAGCGCCGATGGCGACACCGCGCTCCGGCGCTGTCGCGACTCCGCCCTGCGTGCTCACGTGAGCGCCCAGGCGCTCGTAGTTTCCGGTCATTCCCCGTTCCATTCCTGATGCACACCACAGAGCTTTCAGAACCCATCCGTCCGCGGGTGCTGCTCTCGGGCGATGCCGCGGCTCGTCCCGCGGGCCTCGAGCGCGCGTTATCGCGCGCCGGTTTCGTCGTGCTCGAGGCGGCCGATGCCGTGGGTCTCGAGGACGAGCGAACCGCCTCGCTGGCGCTGGTCACGCTGCTGCCCAACGGGACCGGCCTGGAGAGCCGGTTCGCCGAGGCACAGGCACGCGTGGGATCAGCGGTGCCGCTGGTACTGCTGCTCGCGGTCGCCGATCCGGAACACGCGGCGTACGCGCTCGCGGCCGGCGCGGCCGATGTAATCCAGCCGCCGGTGCACCTTGGCGAGCTCGCGGCGCGACTGGGAGCTCGGCTGCGCGAGCGGGAGCAGGGCATGGCGACGCGCGTCGCGAGCCAGATGGCGCCCCTGCTGCAGCACGCCGGCGGCCCGCTCGGCGTGGAGGAAGTGCTCGGCGTCGTCGCCGGGCGGCTGGCGCATTCACTCGAGCTCGCGCGCTGCGATGCGTTGCTGGTGCAGTCCGGGGAGCGTCACGCCCGCCGCGTGGCGATCGTACCGGCGGAACAGTTCATGGACCATCGCATCGACCTCTCCAGCTGGCCCGCCCTCGTCGACGCGGCGCGATCGGGCGAGGTCGCCATGGTGCCGACGCCGGCGCCGGCCGCCAGGGGGCACGGCGACGGCGAGGCCCCCACCGCGATTGCGCTGCCGGTGCGCGGCCGCGGCAACATTGCGGTGGTATTTCTCCTCGTGCCCCGCGCCATGCGCCCCACGCTCTCGGCGGCGCAGTTGGCGTTTGCACGCGAACTCGCGGCGGCCGCGGGACCGGTGCTCGACGAGGAGCCGGGCGCGCTCGCGCCCGACGGCCATCGCGATCCGCTCACCGGGCTCGAACGGGGACGCGCCCTGGAGCATCGCATCCGGGTGGAGATGGAGCGCGCACGGCGCTATGCGCTCGGCGTGGCGCTGGTGCTGCTCGACCTCGACCAGCTGTCGGCGGTGAATGCGACGCACGGCAGCGACGCGGGAGACCGTTTGCTCAAGGAGTTCGGTGCGCTCCTCGTGCGGGATATGCGGGTGCCCGACTTCGTGGCCCGCGTGGGAGGCGACGAATTTGCGATGCTCCTGCCCGAAACCGGTCTCGAGGGCGCCCGCACCGCCATCCGGCGCCTGCGCTACCGGATGACCGATCCCTCCTTCGCCCGCGGTCTGGAGATGCGGCCGACCATCACCGCCGGCGTCCTCACGCTTCCGTGGCCCGACAGTGACCGTCCGGATGACGTGCTCGCACTCGCTGAAGCCGCGTTGCTTCGGGCCAAGGCCCAAGGCGGAGAGCGCATTGGAACCTTGTAGTCAACCGCGGTCGCTGTTCCTCCTTACGCGGTTGCAGTTCCTCCCACGCGTCACCGTCGTCTCAGCCACGCTGTCGGATCCAGCGCGATCTGGTTCTCGCCCCGGATCTCGAAGTGCAGGTGCGGGCCGTAGTCCGAGTTGGCTCCTCCCACCGTCCCCACCGTCTGCCCGCGCACCACCTTCTCGCCCTGTTTCACCGAGGCGCTCTGCAGCTGCATGTACAGCGACCAGTAGCCGTTGCCGTGCTCGACCGCGACCGTGAGCCCATAGGTGCCCACGTTGCCGACCAGTCCCACCTGTCCGCCTTCCACCGCCTTGACCGGCGTGCCCGCCGGGGCGCCGATGCCGATCCCGTTCCAGCGAATGACGCCACCACTTGGCAACGTGTCGCGGCCGAACTGGTAGACGATGGCGCCCTGGACGGGCCAGTCGAGCTTCCCGAGGTCGGCGGTAGTGAGTGAGCCTGCCGCCGGGGCAACGCCACGGGCGGCGGCGCGCGCCGTCTCGTCGCTCCGGCGCTTGTCGGCCGAGGCGAGCAATGACGTCAGTCGCGCCGCGTCCTTCTCCAGGGTGGAGAGCTGCGCCTCGGTGTTCTTTGCGCTCCGCTTGAGCGCCTGCATCCGCTTCGCCCCCTCGTCGACCAGCGTACCATAGCGCTTCAGCTCGGCCTCGCGCTCCTCTTTCGTGCGGTCGAGCTGGGTCCGCACCTCCAGCACGTTGTTCCGCTGGGCTGCGATCCGGTTCCGGAGCGCCTCCACCTCACCGACCAGCTGACGGTCCTGCTGGCTCGTGAGGTAGAGGTACTTGTAACGGCTCACCAGGTCGCCGAACGACTCGACGGTGAGCAGCACCTGGTACACGTAGAGCTGGCCGCGCTTGTAGATGTCGATGAGCCGGCGCTCGAGCACCGCATTCCGCTCGGCGAGGTTGTCGGTGGCGAGGATGAGCTCCGCGGTGTTCCGGTCGAGCTGGGAGGAGAGGCCGCCGATCTGCCGGTCGATCTCGTTGACGATCCGGTGGGTGCTCTCGCGCTGGCGCTCGAGGTTGCTCAGCTCGTCCTGCACGTCGTGCACCTGCCCCTGCAGGCGCTGCTGCTGCAGCTTGAGCCGGTCGCGCTCGGCGCGGATCTCCTCGAGGCGCCGGCGGGAGGCCTGGATGGAGTCGGTGCCCTGGGCCGCGAGGCGGCAGGAAGTCAGGACGACAGGCGACAGGCAGAGTCCGGCGAGAAGTGCGAGCCCCGTAAGGACATGCCTGCCGCCTTGCCGCCTGACTTCCTGCCGCCTGGCATCCTGCCGCCTGCCACTTCCTGCCGCCGCTCACCTCACACTTCCTTCAGATGCCGCCCAACGCTCAGCAGGCTGCCGAGTAAGCCGAGCATTACGCCGAACACCAGCAACACCACCATGTCCGACAGACGGAAGAACACCAGGTTGGAGAGCGGGCCGGCGCCACGGAACAGCGTGTAGGCGCCGAAGGCGAGGCTCAGCGCCATAAGTCCGCCGAGGATGCCCTTGAGCGCGCCCTCGAGCAGGAACGGCCCGCGCACGAACCAGTTGGTGGCCCCGACCACGCGCATGATCGCGATCTCCCGCGCCCGCTGCAGGATCGTGAGCCGGATGGTCACCCCGATGATGACCACCGCGATCAGCGCGAAGGCGACACCAATGATCAGTCCCACCACGCCCGCCATGTTGCGCAGCTGGTCCAGTCGCGCGATCCAGTCGCGCCCGTAACGCACGTCCTCCACGAAAGGGAACCCTCGCACCCGATCGGCCACCTGCGCCACGTGGGCGGCGTTGCGGAACCCCTCCTTGAGACGGATCTCCAGCGAGGCGGGCAGCGGGTTCACCTGCAGGTCGCGGTAGGCGTCCTTGAACTCCACCAGTTCCCGCCGCGCCTGCACCAGCGCCTGGTCTTCCGACACGAACTTCACGTCGGAGACCTCGGGGAAGCTCGCGATGTCCTGCGCCGCGAGGGTGATCGCCTCGGGCGCGGTACCGCGGAGGAGGAACGCCACCACCTCCACTCGTTCCTCCACGCCGCGCAGCGCCTGCCGCAGGTTGAGCGCCACCAGCCCGAACAGCCCCACGGTGAAGAGCGAAAACGCGATCGCGGTAATCGACAGCAGCGAGAGCAGCGGGGCCCGCCGGAACGACAGCAGCGCTTCCCGGAAGAGCAGGTTCATGAGAGTTCGTCCGCCTTCTCGTCGGCGGCGCTATCGTAGACCACGGCCCCCTCGCGCATCTCGATGGTGCGGTACGTGGTCTGCCGCACCAGGTCGAGATCGTGGGTCGCCATCACCACGATCGTGCCGGACGTGTTGATCTCGCGGAGCAGCTGGAAGACGCCCCGCGTCGCGCGCTCGTCGAGGTTGCCCGTGGGTTCGTCGGCCACCAGGATCGACGGATCGTTCACCAGCGCGCGCGCGATCGCCACCCGCTGCTGCTCGCCGCCCGACAGTTCGCGGGGATAGGCGCGCGCCTTGGCGGCGAGGCCCACCTGCGTCAGGACCCGCATCACCCGCGCCGGAATGGTGTCGCGCCGGGCGCCCGTCACCTCGAGCGCAAAGGCGACGTTCTCGGAGGCGGTGCGATCCTCGAGCAGGCGGAAATCCTGGAACACGATGCCGAGCTTCCGGCGCAGCTTGGGCACCTCGTCGCCCTTCATCGTCTGCACTGCGTATTTGGCCACCCGTACGTCACCACTCGAGGGACGCTGCTCGGCGAAGAGCATCTTCAGGATGGTCGACTTGCCTGCGCCCGAGTGACCGGTCAGGAAGACAAACTCACCCTTGTTGATGGCGAAGGAGACGTCCTTGAGGGCCAGCGCGCCATTCGGGTAGGACTTGAAGACGTGGGCGAAGCGGATCACTCAGCCATCCAGCGCCTGCTCCAGGTCGGCGATGAGGTCGTCGGCATCCTCGAGCCCGCAGCTCAGGCGGAGAAATCCGTCGGGGATGCCCATCGCCGCGCGGCCCTCGGGGCCAAGCGCCCGGTGCGACGTGAGTCGGGGTTCGGAAATGAGGCTCTCCACGCCCGCCAGGCTCGGGGCGTGGGTGATGATCTGCAGCCGTCCCAGCATGCGCTCCGCCGCCGCGCCGCCGCCGGCCAGCTCCAGCCCCAGCATTCCGCCGAACCCGCCGAGCAGGCGTGCCGCGAGCGCATGATCGGGGTGCGACGGAAGACCGGGATAGTGCACTCGCGCCACGGCCGGGTGGGTGCTGGCCCAGGCCGCGATCGCCTGGCCGTTCGTGTTGTGACGCTCCATCCGCACCGCGAGCGTGCGCATGCCGCGGTCGATGAGCCACGCCGAGTGCGGGTCGAGCGACGAACCCCAGAGCTTCATGAGGCGTGTCACTTCCTCGATGACCGAGTTGCTGCCGGCCACCGCGCCCGCGATGACGTCGCTGTGCCCGTTGAGGTACTTGGTGGCGCTGGAGATGACCACGTCGGCGCCGTGCTCGAGCGGCCGGAAGTTGATGGGGCTGGCGAAGGTGGCATCCACCAGGAGCCCGATGCCGTCGTGCCGCGCGATCTTCGCGATCGGGACCAGGTCGAGCACCCGCATCAGCGGGTTGGTGGGCGTCTCCACGAAGATGGCTCGCGTGTTGGGGCGGAGCGCCTGCCGCCACGAACGCGGCTCATCGGGTGCCACGTAGGTCACCGTGATGCCGAAGCGCCCGAACTCCTCGTCGAACAGCTTCTTGGTGCCGCCGTAGATCCAGGAGCTCGACACGAGATGGTCGCCGGGCCGCAGCATCGCCAGGTGTGCCAGCGCCGTCGCCGCCATCCCACTCGCCAGGAAGAGCGCCGACTCGGCGCCTTCCAGCATCGCGTACTTCCTGGCGATGTCAACCTGGTTGGGATTGTTGCCGTAGCGGGTGTACAGCACCTCGTCGGACGAGCCGATCGGGTTGGTGAAGGTGCTGGTCTGCAGCAGCGGCGGGACCACCGGGCTCCAGTCGGGCCGGCGATGGGGGACACCATGAATCGCGGTGGTGGAGGGGCCCTGGCGACGGGTCATGCGAGCGGGAGCCTCACGAAGCCGCCCGTGGCACGGCGGCAGACGCCGAGCGCCAGGGCCGCGTCGAGCGCGTCGGCGGTGCGCGCGTCGGTCCACTCCAGGCGCTGTGACAGCACCATCGCCGCGAGCGGCGTGGCCGACTCGAGCGCGCCGAACAGCCGGTGCACGTCGGCCGGCACCGAGCCCAGCAGCGTGATGGATCCGTCGGCAAGCACGGCCACCGCGAGCTGCTGGTGCTCGAGTACGGCATGGATCGATTCCCAGAGGTGCTCGTCCAGGCCGCGCAGCGCCACGATCCGCCCCAGCCGTTCCTTCGCCATCCGCACGAGCTTGGCCACCACCTCGTCCGCGCAGCTCAAGTCGAGCAGCACGACGTCGGAGAAGTCGAGCATCGCGGTTTCCCACTCGGAGCTGGCGAGTACGGACTCGATCCGCCCGCGTACCGCAACGCCGGTGGGACGAGTGACGAGGTTGAGGTACGGTGTAGTGACGGCCTCGCGCAGCATGCGCGCCACCGCGATCGTCTCGATCACGTGGTGCCGGTTTCCTGGGCGGGAATGGTCACCTGCAACTGGGCTCCGGGGAAAAAGGACAGGTCTTCGACGAGCGGGACATCGTCATCCCACGCGGGAACGATGGCGATCCGCGCCGTGCCGCTGCGCACGCTGATCTTGCCCTGCCATCGCTGCAGGTAGCGCTTGATGCCGGCCAGTCCCTGCCCGCGGCCCGGGTCCCGAAACCGGCTCACGCCCTGGATCAGCGCTGCTTCGAGCGCCGTTCCGTCGCGCCAGCGATCGCCATAGCGCTTGGCCTGGGTGGGTTCGAGCGACCGGCGGAAGCCGATGCCCGAATCACTCACCGCGATGACCGCCACTCGGCGTCCGAGGCGCCTTCGGTAGTTGTACGCCTGCACCGCGACCCAGCCACCGGTGCCCGCGTGCTCCACAATATTCTGACATGCCTCCGAAAGCGCCATGGCAAAGCCCATCGTCGCCTTCGCCTCGAGCCCCAGCTCACCGGACAGGATGCGCGTCGCGCCCTCCTGGATCCGGCCCACCACCTGGTGTACGTCTTCACTGGCGCGGACCGGCGTGATCTCGAGCAGCGTGTCAGCCGCCTGCGCTCCCCGCGCCTTCGGCAGCTTGCCGTGGAACTCGAACAGCTCGCCCGCGTGCTGGAAGAAGGCGATCCGTCCCCAGTAGCTTCGCACGTCATCGGCGGTGGGCACGGCCAGCAGCGGCTTCTCGCCGCCCGCCTCGCTGATCGCCTGTGCCGCGGTAAGCAGCCCGATGAGGGCGTAGGGCGCGGCCCACTGCACACCCCGCGCATCGAAGAAGATGCGGTCGGAGGGTGGCCAGGCGCCGATCGATTGCGCCAGCTGGTCGAGCCCCTGCTCATCGAACTGCGCCGGCACGTCGACGATCCGGCTCACGGCGTCACCAGTTCGCCGCGAAGATGCTGCGCCAGGCCGCGCGCGCCACGGAACGCCGCGTTCCGCGACGCCGCGTCCACTGCGCGGCGCAAGGCAGTTTCGGTCTCGTCGCCGGCCAGCAGGTGGGCGCAGAGCGCCGCGCCGAACACGTCACCGCATCCGGTCGGGTCGGGGTCGGCCACGTACGGGGCAGGGATGAGCGCGGTGCGGATGGCCGCCGGTTCACCCGGGCTCGGCGCCGCCACGTAAACGACACCGCGGGGGCCCAGGGTCACCGCCATCAGGTTCACGCCCTGCGCCAGGGCCTGCGCTGCCACCGTGAGGGGGTCGCGGGAGATCTGCTGCATCTCCTCCTCGTTCATCTGCACCACATCGAAGCAGCTGAACCAGGACTCCGGATCGCGCAGCGGCTGCAGCGTGCGGATGCCGTCGTGCTGCATGCCGAGGAAGAGGCTGTGCAGGTCGGCGTAGATCGGCTTCCGGAATCCCTGCCGCAGCGCCTGGGCCGTGCCCATGCACATCTCGAAACCGGAAATGAAGTTGACGTAGAGGGCGTCGAGGTCGCTCACCATCGGGCCCAGCTCCCCCCAGTTCCACGACGGCACGCCGCCGCTCATGCGCTCACAGCGTCGCTCGGTGGACTGGTACCGCAGCACTACCCGGTTGTTCGGCACCGGAACTTCGATGCACCGGCCCCCTGGCACGAGCCGTGTCAGCGTGCTCATGAACCGCGCCGCTTCGGCGCTGAGGTCGCGGCCCACCTTGATGAGCGGAACGATTTCCCAGTCGGGCGGCAGGTGCGCGTCGAGGCTCGAAAGCGCGTAGGCGATCCCGCCCCACTCCTCCACCGGTGCCGATGCCGGGTCTCGCCCGTGGATGACATCCCAGACGAGCGACCCGACGACGCCAAGCTTCTTCGTCATGGCCTTTGCGCCCTCATCGCCCCTCCTCCAGCAGGAACGCGCGCGCTGCCCCATACACCCCGGCGGTGCCCGTCAGCAGTCCCGGCACGATGCGGCATGCCTCGACCGCCGGCCGGAATGCGCGCCGGGCGACCTCGCGGCGAAGCGGCACGAACAGGCCATCGCCCGCGAGCGTCACGCCGCCGCACACGACCACCACTTCCGGGTTGAGCGCGTTCACCAGATTCGCGATGCCGGTGCCGAGGTACTTGGCCGTCTCGCTCACCACCTGAAGCGCGACCACGTCGCTATGGCTGGCGGCCTCGTAGACGGTCTGCGCCGTGACGTCGAGCAGGCTGCCGCCGGCAAACTCCGCGAGCCGGCTCACACCGCCCGACTCCACTTCTTCCACGGCTCGGCGCGCGATCGCCGGGCCGGACGCGTACGCCTCGAGGCAGCCGTAGTTGCCGCACTTGCAGCGCCGGCCCTCGGTTTCGATGGTGATGTGGCCGATCTCGCCGGCGCAGTCCGAGGCGCCGTGCACCATCTCGCCGTTCACGATCAGGCCGCCGCCGATGCCGGTCCCGATGGTGATGCCCACGGCGTGGCGGGCCCCTTTCGCCGCGCCGATCCACCACTCGCCCAGCACGGCGCAGTTCGCGTCGTTGTCGAGCGCCGCGTGCAGTGACAGCCCCTCCGACACCCGCTCGCGGAGCGGCATGTTGGTCCAGCCGAGGTTCGGGGTGAGCAGGACCAGCCCGCGGCCGCGGTCGAGCGGGCCTGGCGCGCCGACGCCCACTCCGGCGATCTCCACCCGGGGCAGCTCGGCACGCGTGGCCGCGATGGAGTGGCGCGCGAGGGTGAGCAGGCGCTCCATCACGTCGTCAGCACCGGTCTCGGGTCGCGTCGGTTCGCTCATCAGCCCATGCAGCGCCGACCCGTCCTCCGCGACACAGCCGACGACGAGATTGGTGCCGCCGATGTCGATGCCCACGACGTAACGCATGCGTCCGGTTCTCAGTGAAGCAGGGAGTGATACAAGGCCAGCAGCGGGGCCGCCAGCGCGGTCGCGTCGAAGCGTTCGGCCCACTGGCGCCCGTCGTCACGCATCCGTGCGGCCCCTTCCGGGTCGTCCAGGATGTCCCGGATCGCGCCGGCCAGGCCGACCGCGTCGGTCGACGTGACGTAGCGGGTCGATGGCCCACCCGCCTCGGGGAAGCAGCCACCCGCGCTGCACACCACGGGCACCCCGGCACTCAGCGCCTCCACGATCGGCATTCCGAATCCCTCGAACAGGCTGGGATAAAGGAAGAGCGATGCGCCTTGGTACAGGGCCGGGAGGTCGCCGCTCGCGACGCCCTGAAGGAGGCGCACCTGCCCCGACACGCCCCTCGCGGCGGCAAGGATCCGCAACGCTTTCGCCTCGCCGCCGTCGCGGCCCACCAGCACGAGTGGCGGCGTGGAACGGGCGTCGAGCAGGGCCAGCGCATCGACCAGCACCCGGTGATTCTTCCGCCGCTCCAGCGTCCCCACGCTCAAGAGAAACGTGGCGGGAAGTCCCAGCCGCGAGCGTGTCGCGGCAGCCTCCGTCGCCGGAACCGGCTGCGCAAAGGCCGGATCGCGCGGTGGAGGAATGATCGTCACATCCTCCGGGTCGACGCCATACCACTTGATGAGGTCATCCCGCGTCTGTCCGCTCACCGCCACGATCGCGGCGGCGTGTTCCGCGCTCCATCGGTAGCGCCAGCCGTAGCTCATCCGGTCGATGACAGGGAACAGCTCGGGATGCCGCTCGAAGAGCAGGTCATGGAACGTCACCACGCCCGGGATGCCGGTGCGGGGCAGGTCTCGCGGAATCTCGTGCGACAATCCGTGATAGAGATCCACCCGGTCGCGTCGAGCCGCACGCCCCAGCCGGAAGGTCCGCCAGAACTGGCGCATGGGAGCGGCGCGCAGCGCGACGGGCGGCAGGCACATCGTTGCGCGAGGCGGGAGGCTTGCGAGCCACGGCGCAAACTCGGCGCGCGGAGGCCTGGGCGCATAGAGTGCGACCCGAAGCTCCGGATCGGCAGCCGTGAGCCCGGTGAGCAGCCGTCGGCTATGGTTCCCGAGCCCCGTGCGGTTGCGGAACGCCCGGGCCGCATCGAAGCCGACAGTGATGCCGGGCGGCGTCAGCGGCGTGCTCCGGCCCGCTGGCGCACCGTGGCCAGTGCATCCACCACCCGCTCCACGCCCAGCTGGCGCAGGCAGCGATGGTGATCGAGCGGACACGCCGCGGGTCCGTACGAGGCGCACGGCCGGCAGAGAAGTTCTTCCTCACCCAGGCAGATGGCGTCGGGGTCGAGGGGGCCGAAGCCGAAGGACGGCACCGTCGGGCCGAACAGCGCGACCATCGGTGTGCGCGTAGCGAGCGCCAGGTGCAGTGGCGACGAATCGTTGGTGACGAGTGCCGCCGCGCGTGCGATGATCGCGGTGGACGTGCGCGGGCCGACCTGTCCGCAGGCGCTGTGTGCCCGGCCCGGTGCCGCTGCCTCGATAGCGTGCCCGACGACGGCATCGGTGGGACCGCCGATTACGACCACGGGCAGGTCCAGTTGCGCCACCAGTTCCGGGAAGTACGGCCAGCGCTTGGCACCCCAGGGACTGCCGGCGCCCAGCGCGATGAAGTCACCGCTGACGCCGCGCCTCGAGAGCCATCGCCCCGCCTCGGCCTCGTCCTCCGCCGTGAGGCCGAGAGTCACCGGCGGCACCGGCGCGCCGAAGGGCAGCCCCGCCAGCGACCAAAGCCTCGCGGTCTCGTGCGCCTGCAACGGGCGGGGGAGTCGTTTGGTGTACAAGGGCGCCGCCGGGCTGTCCTCGAAGCCGATCCGCTCCGGGATACGGGCGAGCAGCACCATGGTCGCAGAGCGCCACGAGCGATGCGGCAGGTACGCGGCGGAGTAGGCACGGCGACGGAGCTGCGAGGCGACCCGCCGGAGACCGGGCCAGCCGCGGTCGGCACCGCGCTTGTCGTAACGGATCACCTCCCGAACGGCGGGGTGGGTATCCAGCAGTGAGGCCGACTGGGGCGTCGCCACCACGTCGACCGGCCCGTGCAGCTCGGCCAGCACCGTGAGGAGCGGGGTCGTGAGGATCACGTCGCCCATGTAGGCCGTCTGGATGACCACGGCGCCGGAGCGCTTGCGCCAGAAAGGACTCACCTGCGGAAGTCACGCCCCGCAAGAGGTTGCCCGCCCTGACTGCTCCTGCCGCCCTGCCGCGTGTCCGCCTCAGTCATCAACCTGCAGCACGGCCAGAAACGCCTCCTGTGGAATTTCCACGGCACCGATCTGCTTCATGCGCTTTTTCCCCTCTTTCTGTTTCTCGAGGAGTTTCCGCTTGCGCGTGATGTCGCCGCCGTAGCACTTGGCGAGCACGTCCTTCCGGAACGGCGCCACCGTGGCGCGGGCGATGATCTTGTTGCCGATCGCCGCCTGGATCGCGACCGCGAAGAGCTGACGGGGAATGAGCTCCTTCAGCTTCTCCGCCACCTTGCGGCCCCACTCGTACGACTTGTCCTTGTGGATGATCACGCTGAAAGCGTCGATCTGGTCGCCGTTGATCAGCATGTCGAGCTTCACCAGGTCGGAGGCACGGTAGCCCGACATCTCGTAATCGAGCGAGGCGTAGCCGCGGCTGATGCTCTTGAGCCGGTCGTAGAAGTCGAGCACGATCTCGCCCAGCGGAAACTCGAAGTCGAACTCGACCCGGGAGGTGTCGATGAAGTGCATGCCGTTGTACACGCCGCGCCGCTCCTGGCCCAGCTTCATGATGCCGCCGATGTAGTCGGCCGGCGCCATGATGCGCGTCTTGACGTAGGGTTCCTCGATCCGGTTGATCGTGGTGCTGTCGGGCAGGAGCGTCGGGTTCTCGATCAGCAGCTCGGAACCGTCGGTGAGGTACACGTGATACTCCACCGTCGGCACCGTCGTGAGCAAGTCCAGGTTGAACTCGCGCTCGAGGCGCTCCTGCACGATCTCCATGTGGAGCAGGCCCAGGAAGCCGCAGCGGAAGCCGAACCCGAGCGCCGTCGAGGTTTCCGGCTCGTAGTTGAGGCTGGCGTCGTTGAGGCGGAGCTTCTCCAGCGCGTCGCGCAGCCCCTCGTACTGGTCCGAGTCGGTGGGGTAGAGACCGGCGAACACCATCGACTTCACGTCGCGATAGCCCGGCAGCAGCTCCCTGGCCGGGTTGGCGGCGTCGAGCACGGTATCCCCGACGCGGCAGTCGCGCACGTCGCGCAGGTTGGCGTGGAAGTATCCCACCTCGCCGGCCTCGAGCACTTCGCCACGGCGCTGGCCCAGCTGCAGGTAGCCCACCTCATCCACGGTGAACACATCGTCGGTGTGTGACCCGAACGCCACCTGCATGCCCGCGCGAAGCGACCCATCCACCACCCGGATGCTGGGAATCGCCCCGCGATAGCGGTCGTAATAGTTGTCGAACACCAGGGCGCGCAGCGGCGCCTCCGCACTGCCGCGCGGCGGCGGCACCCGTGCCACGATCGCCTCCAGCAGCTCGGGTACGCCGGTACCTTCCTTCGCCGACACGGCGAGGATCTCCTTCCGGCTCGCCCCGATCAGCTCCATGATCTCCTGCGCGCGCTTTTCCGGCTCGGCACCCGGCAGGTCGATCTTGTTGAGCACCGGGATGATCTCGAGCCCGGCATCCATGGCCAGGAACAGGTTGCTCAGGGTCTGTGCCTGGATGCCCTGCGAGGCGTCCACCACCAGGATGGCGCCCTCGCAGGCATTGAGTGATCTCGACACCTCGTAGGTGAAGTCGACGTGCCCGGGCGTATCGATGAGGTTCAGCTCGTAATCCACACCGTCGTTGGCATGGTAGGTCATGCGGACCGCGTTGAGCTTGATGGTGATCCCGCGCTCCCGCTCGAGATCCATGGTGTCGAGCAACTGCTCACGCATCAGGCGCTTTGCCACCGTGGCCGTCTGCTCGATCAGGCGATCGGCGAGCGTGGACTTGCCATGGTCGATGTGGGCGACGATGCAGAAGTTCCGGATGGTAGATTGGGACATGATGCAGGAGAATATAGTTGGAGAGACCCTCACTCCGGACGCCGATCGGCCATGCCTGAAGTCACGATGAGAGCCATCCGCGTCCTGACCACGGGCGGACCTGAAGTGCTTGCGCCCGCGGTGATGCCGCGGCCAGTGCCCGGCAAGGGGCAGGTCCTGGTCCGGATCGAGGCCGCCGGCGTCAACTTCATCGAGGTGTACCAGCGTACCGGCCTCAATGCCGTGGCTCTGCCGACCACACCCGGAAGTGAAGCCGCCGGCGTGGTGGAGGCTGTGGGGGAGGGGGTCGACTCCTTCAGGGCCGGCGACCGCGTCGCGTCCACGAATGTCGTCGGGGCATACGCCGAGTACAGTCTGGTCGCGGCCGACCGGCTGATGCGCATTCCCGACGGCGTCAGCACCCGGCAGGCCGCGGCGGTGCTCCTCCAGGGAATGACGGCCCACTACCTCACGACGTCGACCTGGGTACTCCGGCCGGGTGATGGCTGCCTGGTCCACGCGGCGGCCGGTGGCACCGGCTTGCTTATTTGCCAATTGGCGCGGAAGCGCGGCGCCACGGTCATCGGCACCGTCTCGACCGACGAGAAGGCCACACTCGCGCTCGCCGCGGGCGCGCACGAGGTGATCATCTATACCCGTGAGGATTTTGTGCAGCGGACCAGGGTGCTCACCGGAGGTGCCGGTGTGCAGGTGGTCTACGATTCGGTGGGCCGCACTACTTTCCTTTCCGGGTTCGATTGCCTGGCCCCGCGCGGGATGATGGTCCTCTTTGGTCAATCGAGCGGGCCGGTGGCACCGATCGACCCCCAGCTGCTGGTGCAGAAAGGATCGCTCTTCCTGACCCGGCCCACCCTCAATGCCTACATCGCGACCGCCGCGGAGCTTCAGGCACGCGCTGGTGAGGTGTTCGCGTGGGTAGCTGACGGCAGCCTGTCGGTGCGCATCGGCGCCGAATTCCCGCTCGCCCGCGCCGCCGAGGCGCATCGTGAACTCGAGGGGCGCCGCACGACCGGAAAGGTGTTGCTGATTCCCTAGATGCCGCTCACCACTCCGGCGCTTGGCCTCCTCCTCGTGGTCGTCATCTGGGGAGGCAACTTCACCGCGACCAAGCTCGCGTTTCCCGAGATCCCGCCGCTGCCATTCACGGCGGTGCGCTTCGCGCTGGGGTCGGTCCTCATGTGGCTCATCCTCGCGCGCCGTGAGGGATGGCGATTGCCGCCCCGGTCCACCTGGCTTCCACTGATCGGGCTCGGCATCGTGGGCAACACGATCTATCAGCTTTGCTTCATGACCGGGCTCTACCGCACCACGGCCACGAACAGCTCGCTGATCCTGGCCAGCATGCCGACCGTCGTTACCGTGGCGGCCGGGGCCCTCGGCCTGGAGGAAGTGACGCTGCGGCAGAAGGGGGCACTGGCGATCGCGACACTGGGCGTGATTCTCGTCGTGGCGTCACGGGGCTTCACCCTGGAAGGCGGCGACCTCGCCGGTGACATGCTGATACTGGCTGCGGTGGTCTGCTGGGCCACCTATACCCTCGGCCTCCGCACCCTCAGCGGGAAAATGAGCACGCTGGCACTTACCACCTGGACACTCATCACCGGCACACCCGGCCTGCTCGTTGCCGGTCTCCCGTCCGCCGTGCGGCTGCCGTGGCACACGGTGACGGCACGCTCGTGGGGCGGCTTCGCCTATGCAACGCTGCTGTCGCTGGTAGTGGCCTATGTGCTGTGGAACCGGGGCGTGCGGCAGATCGGACCCAGCCGCGCGGCACTCTTCACCACGCTCACGCCCCTGGTGGCAACGCTCACGGCCATCGTGGTGCTGGGCGAGCGACCGGGCTGGATGCATCTGGCCGGGGGTGCGTTGATCATTGCGGGTGTGGTGGTGTCGCGGCGACCGGTCCGGCCCACGCCGGGTCCCCTGACCCAGGGCAGCCTGGAATCGCGTGAAACCTGAACGACGGACGCCGCGCGGCGGCTCAGCCCGGTGTGAGTTCCTCGAGTCGCGCCATGGCCCGGCGCAGGTGTGGAATCACGATGCTTCCGCCCACCACGAGTCCCACCGAGAAGATCTCCAGGAATTCCTCCCTGGTCGTGCCTTCCTCATGGCAGCGCACCACGTGATAGGTGATGCAGTCATCGCAACGCAGCACGAGGCTCGACACGAGGCCGAGCATTTCCTTGGTCTTCGTGCCCAGCGCCCCCGGCTCGTAACAGCGGTGATCCAGGGCGAAGAAGCGGTTGATGGTGAGGTTGCCCGCATTGAGGATGATGTCGTTCATCCGGCCGCGGAAGGCGTTGAAGTCGGCGAGGGAATCGGTCACTGCTTCCGTCTCTTGAGCTCCGGTTCGCCCGTGCTCTTTGGCGCTGGCGGCGGGGGCGGGGCTGGGCGCTCGACCGCGGGCGCCTGCGGACGGCTTGCCGGTGGTTCGGGTCGAGGCGTTGCCTGGCCCCCTGAGGGCTGCTGCGCCCTTGGCCGTTCCGTCGGCTGCTTGTCCGATTGCGCGTAAAGCGACTGACTCCGGTGTACTACCGGGGTCGTCCCGAGCGCGATGCCGATGACCGCCGCTGTGGTCAGGAACCTCATGAAACCTCCACCCCCATCCGGGAGTACGGACGAGAGCAGCAAATGTGCCATCTCGCGCCCCGCATGCAAGGTCTTTGCTGACAATCACCGCCTGTTCCGAACCGGCCAGCACCGTCCTCAAGGAGCGTCCCGACCTGCGGTCACCGCCATGCGTTGACGTTGGATGGGGTGCACCCGTACGTTGCGCCCCGCATGTCGCGTCCTGAAGCATCAGCTGCCCGAGCCCGGCTCGATCTCCTCGATCCGGCGGATGTCGCACGCCTTGGAGGGCTGGAGCTGGTCAGCCAAGGCATCGTCGAAGGCTTTCTGAGCGGCCTGCACCGGTCGCCGCGCCGCGGATTCTCGGTCGAGTTTGCCGAACACCGCATGTACCAGCCCGGCGATGAGCTCCGATACGTCGACTGGAAAATGCTGGGCCGGAGCGACCGACTCTACGTGAAGCAGTACGAGGAGGAAACCAACCTCCGCGCCATGATCGTGTGTGATGCGAGCAAGTCGATGGCCTGGTCTGGTGCGCCCGACGAGGTGCTGCCGAAGCTGGCCTACGCGCAACGGCTCATTGCGTCGCTCTCACTGATTCTCCTCCGGCAACGCGACGCGACCGGGCTGATCGTCTTCGACGACGAAGTCCGTAGCGTCACACCGCCCCGGGCTCGTAGCGCCCACTGGCGCCAGCTGCTCGCCACGCTGAGCACCACGAAGGCGGGGCAGGGCACGGCGGCCGCGCCGGCCCTCAAGCGGGTGGTCGACAGCTTGCGGCGCCGCGGGCTCGTGGTGTTCGTCTCCGATCTGCTGCTCGACCGCGAGCTCGCGCTCACTGCGCTGCGCTTCCTGCGGCATCGCGGACATCAGGTGGTGGTGCTGCACCTCATGGATCCCGCCGAGGTCACGCTGTCGGGCCCGGCGGAAGCGCGGTTCGAGGATCCCGAGACCGGCACGGCCGTGGTGCTCCGGCCGCGCGACTGGGCCGAGGCCTACGACAAGACGGTGCGCGGGGCTGTCTCCGACTGGAATGCTGCGTGCCGGCGCAGCGGGATCCGCTACCATCGCATCGTGACGGACACGCCGTTCGGTCACGCACTGCGGGTGATGCTGGCGAACTCCCCGACATGACGTTTCTCCATCCCTGGCTGCTCGCCGGCCTGCTCGCCGCCGGCGTGCCACTCCTGCTGCACCTGGTGCAGCGCCGCGAGCCGCCCACCGTCGTGTTTCCCGCCGTGCGCTATCTCGTCGATGCCACGCGCGAGCATCAGCGCCGACTGCGGATTCGGCACTGGCTGCTCCTGCTCCTGCGGACGCTCCTCATCGTCGCGCTGGTGCTGGCGGCGGCGGGACCCACGGTTCGTCGTTCTGGTGTGACGGAGCACGCGCCCGGGGCGCTCGTCCTCGTGCTGGACAACAGCCTGAGCAGTGCCGCCGTGGTGGGTGGGACGCCAAGGCTGGACCAGCTGGTTCGGGCGGCCGATGCGGTGCTGGCACGCGCCACGCCGGCGGACGCGCTCTGGCTCGTGCTGGCCGACGGCGGGGCGCGTCGGGGCGATCCCGCGACGTTACGTGCGGCGCTTCGGGATCTGCATGCGTCCACCGCCCGACTCGATCTTGGCCGCGCGGTCCAGTCGGCGGGGGATGTGCTGGCCGGCGAAGCACTGCCGGGAGAGATCGTCGTGATCACCGACCTTCAGGCCTCGGCGCTCAGTGCGGCCGCGTCACGGGTGCCGGTGACGGTGGCGCGACCGGAGGGTAACGTGCCTCGGAATGTCGGCGTGGCGGCACTCGCGGCCGGCGCACAGCCGTGGTCCACCGATGGCGGCCAGGTGCAGGTGACAGTGGTTGGAGATTCCGGCGCGCAGGCACCATTGTCGCTCGCTGCAGGCGATCGCCCTGCGCGGCAAGCACTGGCCACTGTGGGAGGCGCAGTGCAGGTGGCGATTCCGGGTGCCGCCGCAGGCTGGTATGCGCTGAAGGCGTCGATCCAGCCCGATGAACTGCGACTTGATGACCAGCGTGTGCTCGGATTACGCATGGCGCCGCTGGCCCGTGCCTCCTGTGCGCAGGCTGGCCGCTTCGCCGAGGCGGCCTGTGACGTGTTGCGGGCCAATGGCCGGCTCCTGCCGGGAGATGACATCGTGCTCGGTGGTTTTGGCGCAGGCGCGTCGGTGGTGCTTCCCCCTGCGGATCCCGCGGCGCTCGGTGCGGTGAACCGGGAACTCGAGCGTCGCGGCGTCGCGTGGCACTTCGGCGACCCCGCGCCAGCCGTGGCCACTGACAGCAACGGTCTCGTCACGCCGACGCGCCTGTTCCAGAGGTTGCGCCTCGTTCCTTCGGGGAGCGGGCGCAGTGGGGTCTTGGTGACGGCGGGCGGCGAACCGTGGCTCGTGCGGAGCGGTACGGTGTTGCTCATCGGCAGCCGGCTCGACACCGGCTGGACGGAGCTGCCGTTCCAGGCGGAGTTCGTGCCGTTCATCGACTTGCTGCTCAACCGGCTGGCACGGGGCGAGGTTGCATCGCTCACGGTGATTGCAGGAGAGGGGGTAACCGTACCGGACCTGGTGTCGGCGGCGGTGAAAGGGTCGCAGCGATGGCCGCTTGAGGGCGGAGGGCGCTTCGCGCCGCCCGATACCGGCCTCTACTACATGGTCCGCGGCGCGGATACTGTCGGCGCCCTCGCCGCCAACCCCGATCCGCGTGAGTCGATGCTCCAGCAGGCGAGCGATGCGCAGGTGCGGGCGCTCTGGCGGAGTGCCACCGTGATTCCGCTCGAGAAGGCGCCATCGGCCGCATTCGCCGCCAGCGCGCGCGGTGACCTGCGCGGCCCGCTGTTGTGGCTCGCGTTCGTCCTGGCACTCGGCGAGGTCGGGCTCGCCAGCCTTTGGGGTCGCCGCGCATGAGTCTCCCCCTGCTGCTCGACGCGTTCGATCGTACGCCGGCTGGCCGCGAACTCGTAGGTCGGCTGCCGGCTCGTGGCGCTGCGCTCGATCTTGGGGGCCTGCCGGGATCGAGCGGGGCGGTGCTGGCCTCAGCCGTGGTCCGGTCGTCGCCCCAGCGACTGATGGCCGTCGTGGCGCCCACGCCGGCCGACGCCGAGCGCTGGCTCAGCGACCTGCAGTTCCTCTCCGACGAGCCGGTGGCGCTCTATCCGCAGCGCGAAGCGCTCGGGGAGGAGGAGCCGCACTACGAGATCGCGGGCGAGCGGGTCGAGACGATCGAGGCGCTGCTGGGTGGCCGGCTCCGCATCGTGGTGACGACGGCGCGTGCCATTGCCGAGCGGACGCTGGTGCCGGCATCGCTGGAGAAGAGTCGCATCCGGCTGGCAAAGGGCACCCGCATCCGGCCCCAGGTGCTGGTGCAGGGCCTCGAAGCAATGGGCTTCCTTCGTGTCACCACCGTCACCGAGGTCGCCGAATTCTCGGCCCGGGGTGGCATCGTGGACGTGTACGGGTTCGGCATGGCGGCCGCCACGCGGCTCGAGTGGTGGGATGACGAGGTGTCGTCGCTGCGCGCGTTCGACCTCACCACCCAGCGCTCGGGGGCGGAGCTCGACGAAGTGACGGTGCTGCCGATCCGGGCGGTGGAGTCAGCCCGCGCGCCCGGGGACGGCGCCGTCGCGCGGCGCACACTGCTCGACCTCCTTCCCTCCGACGCGCTGCTCCTGCTCGATACGCCCGGCCCGATCGACGATGAGATCGAGCGAGCGTGGCGCGAGGCGGCCCACCATCTCGAGATCGCGCGGCGGCTGGGCGAAGATGTGCCGCAGCGGGAAGACATCCTCGAGGCGCCGGCACAGGTCCGCACGCGCATGAATGCGCTGCCGCGCCTTCGCCTCGTGGCGGAAGCCCCTCAGCTGCAGTTCGGCTTTCTCCCGCCCGAGCGCATCGATCGCCAGGTCAACCGTCTCCGTGACCTGCTCTCCCGGCCACCGGACACGATCATCCTCTGCGACAACGAGGGACAGATCGAGCGGCTCGACGAACTGCTGGAGGAGCGGGGCAACCTTCCGGCGCATGCCGCGCTGGTCGTCGGGGCGCTCGATGGCGGCTTCCTGATGCCAGGTCTCCGGGTCCTCACCGACCATGAGATTTTCCGCCGCGCGCGCCGGCTGCGGCGGGCGCGTCGCTACCGGCAGGCCGCGCCGTCGGCGGCGACCGGCGCGCTGGTCAAGGGCGACTACGTCGTGCATCTCGATCACGGCATCGGCATCTATCGCGGCATCGAGACGATCACCGTGGGCGCGTCGACGATGGAAGTGGCGGTGGTGGAGTACGAAGGTGGCGACCGGCTCAACGTGCCCCTGTACCGGCTCGACCAGCTGGAGCGGTACCGCTCGGCCGGGGACGACGGCGATCGGCCGCCGCCGCGGATCCACGCACTCGGCGGGTCGCACTGGAAGAAGGTGCGCGAGAAGGCGCAGCTGGGGATCCGTCAGATGGCCGGGGAACTCCTTGATCTCTACGCCCGCCGCAAGCTCGCCACCGGCTACGCCTTTCCACCCGACACGCGGTGGCAGCGTGAGCTCGAGTCGAGCTTCCTCTATGAGGATACGCCCGACCAGCGAAAGGCCACGGAGGACATCAAGCGTGATCTCGAGCAGGCCCGCCCGATGGACCGCCTGCTGGTCGGCGATGTGGGATATGGCAAGACGGAGATCGCGGTGCGGGCGGCGTTCAAGGCGGTACAGGGCGGCAAGCAGGTCGCCGTGCTCGTGCCGACCACCATTCTCGCCGAGCAGCACGGGCGCACCTTCACCGAGCGCCTGGCCGATTACCCCGTCAAGATCGAGGTGCTCTCGCGCTTCCGGACGGCGAAGGAGCAGAAGGCGGCGCTGGCGCGGCTGGCGCTCGGCGAGATCGACATCATCATCGGCACGCACCGGCTTCTCTCGCCTGACGTCACGTTCAAGGACCTCGGCCTGCTGGTGGTGGACGAGGAGCATCGCTTCGGCGTAAAGCACAAGGAGCGGCTGAAGGCGCTCCGGCTCGCGGTCGACGTCCTGACCCTTACCGCCACACCCATCCCGCGCACCCTGCACCTGTCGCTTGCCGGACTGCGCGACCTGACGCTCATCGAGACGCCGCCGCGCGACCGGTCGCCCATCCTGACCTTCGTGGAACCGTGGGACGACGGGCTGATCGAGGAGGCGATGGCCCGCGAACTCGACCGCGGCGGCCAGGTGTTCTTCGTCCACAACCGGGTGGAGACCATCGAGACCATCGCGGCCCGGGTGCGTTCGCTCGCGCCGCGCGCGCGCATCGGCGTGGCCCACGGCCAGATGGCCTCGGCACCACTCGAGGACGTCATGCAGCGCTTCGTGACCGGCGAGATCGACATCCTGGTGAGCACCATGATCGTGGAATCCGGGCTCGACGTGCCCAACGCCAATACCATGATCGTGCACGATGCACATCGCTTCGGCCTGGCCCAGCTCTATCAGCTGCGCGGCCGCGTCGGTCGCAGCCATCGCCGCGCGTACTGCTACCTCATCGTGCCCGACTCGATCGACGCGGATGCCGAGGAACGGCTCAAGGTGCTGGAACACCATACCGACCTGGGGGCCGGCTATCGCGTGGCCCTGAAGGACCTCGAGCTGCGGGGCGCGGGCAACATGCTCGGCGCTGAACAGTCAGGGCAGGCCCATGCGGTCGGGTTCGACCTCTACCTGCGATGGCTGGAGGAGACGGTGCAGGCGCTCCGGGGCCAGGGCGGTCGCGAGACGCAGCCGCCGCCGGAGGTGGTGCTCGACCGTCCGGCGCACCTTCCCGACGCCTTTGTCGGTGATGACGACACGAAGCTCGACCTGTACCGCAGACTGGCGCGGGCGGAGTCGCCTGACGAGATTGATGGGCTTCGCTCGGAACTTCGGGAACGCTTCGGTCCGCTTCCCGTGGAAACCGAGACGCTGCTCGACATGGCGCGGCTCCGCGTGCTCGGCGCCACGCTCGGAATTCAGCACATCCTGATCCGGGGCGATGAGGCCCGGGTGACATTCCGCGCCGGCGTGGCGCCCAGGATGGCGAAGCTCAGCACCGCGCTCGACGATGTGCAGCTGGTGGCGGAGGTGCGACGCACCGTGCCGCTGGCCCTGCGCCTCGAGCGCCTCGGAGGCGAAGCGCTGATGCCGGCACTGGTGCGGGCACTGCGGGCGGTAGCCTGACGGGACTGGTCAATGACACGAACACAAATCGGAGATGGCATGCGGCGACTGTTGCTGGTGGTGTCGATGGTGGTGCTCGCGGGCTGCAACCGCGACATGTTCAAGCCCGGCGTGGGCACGGCGGCGGTAGCCGGCTCGGCCAAGCTCTCACCGGAGCGGCTTGCCGACTTCGTGGGTGAGGCCAAGGGCGCGCAGCTCAACAGTGAGACCGCCGACTTCATCACGAACGTGTGGGTGGACTACTCCCTGTTTGCCCAGGCCGTCGCGAAGAACGAGAACCTGACTGATTCGGCGACTATCGCCGGTGCCATGTGGCCGCAGATCACAGAACTCAAGGCCACGCAGTGGCACGACTCGCTGATGGCGAAGCGGATCAAGGTCACGCCCGAATCGGTGACGCAGGCGTACAATGCGGGCGACGTTCGGATCTTCCAGCACCTGCTGGTGCGCTCGTCGGCCACCGGCACGCCGGAGGAAAAGGCGGCGGCGCGGAAGCAGGCGCAGAAGGCGCTTACCACCGTGAAGGGCGGCGTGCCGTTTGCCCAGGTTGCGTCGCAGGTGTCGCAGGATCCCGGCAGCGCGCGCGACGGCGGGTTCCTCCCGCCCGGTCCACGGGGCCGGTTCGTCCCCCAGTTCGACAGCGTGGCCTGGAACCTCGCCCCGGGTGAAATGAGCGGCCTGGTGGAGACGCCGTTCGGCATCCACGTCATCCGGCGCCCGCCGCTGTCCGAAGTGCAAGATCGCTTCGACCAGTACCTGCGCCAGAGCGAAATCGGCGCGCTCGACTCGCTGTACATGGACAGCCTCGCGGTCCAGAAACACCTGAAGATCGAGTCCGCGGCACCGGCACTGATGAAGGAAGCGATCTCCAATCCGGACAAGATGACCAAATCCACCAAGGCGCTCTCCGTGTATGACGGCGGGAAGCTCACGGTGCATGACTTCCTGCGCTGGGCCCGGGTCCTGCCGCCGCAGGTCACCAGCCAGCTCAAGACCGCGCCGGACAGCATGCTCACCCGCTTTGCGCGGATCCTGTCCACCAACATCCTGCTGATCAACCAGGCCGACTCGGCGGGCGTGCAGCCGACCGCGGCGGAGTGGGCGGACATGAGCAAGCAGTACGTGCAGCAGCTGGATACGGTGAAGGCGCACATGGATCTGGCGCCGGCCGCCGATTCGTCCGGTTCCGAGGCAGAGCGCCTCAAGGTGGCGTACGCCAAGGTCGACACCTACATGGACCAGATCCTCACCGGGAGCAAGCGGTTCATTCCGCTTCCGTCATCGCTTGCCACGGTGCTGCGCGAGCGGATGAAGGTGGAGATCTCGGACGCGGGTGTGGCCAAGGCGCTCGAGATCGGCCGCGCACGGCAGGCGGCGAAGGACTCGACGAAGGCGAAGGACAGCAGCAAGGCGGCAGGGCCGACCGGCATGCAGCCGGCCCCGGGCCCGGCGCCGGTTCCTGCAACTCCGGCCCCGGGAAACTGACCGGGCCGCGGAAGGTGTGACGAGCATGTCTTTGAGGCTGACGGCAGCAGTGGCGGTGGCGGCGTGGCTCGCGGGTGCGAGCCACGCCGTGGCGCAAACGGACAGTGCGAAGGTGGCGGCGGAAGCCCAGGCGCAGCTCAACGCACAGGCGGAGGCCGATCTCGCGCGGCCTCCCCTGTCGCCCGTGGACCGGATCGTGGCCGTGGTGGGCAAGCAGGCGATCATGAAGTCGCAGCTGGACGAACAGTTCTTCCAGTTGCTTGGCACCATGCCGCCCACCGCCGTCCCGAAGACGGCCACTGACTCGGCGAAGATGCGCAAGCAGGTCCTGTCCGACCTCGTGGATGACGAGCTGCTGGTGCAGGAGGCGGCGCGCGACACCTCGATCAAGATCACCGACAAGGAAGTCATCGACGCGGTGGCGGCGGCGATCAAGAACATCCGGTCGCGCTACACGACCGAACCCGAGTTCATGGCCGAACTGCACAAGGCCGGTTTCGCGAGCCTGGACGAGTACCGCCGCTTCCTCGCCGAGCAGTCGCGGCGCGATATGCAGAAGGATCGGCTCAAGCAGTTGCTCAAGGAGAAGGGCAAGCTCAAGCCTGTCTCGCCAAGCGAGCAGGAAATGAAGACGTTCTACGAGGATCAGCAGGGTCAGTTCGGCAGC
The DNA here is from genome assembly GCA_963822925.1 of uncultured Gemmatimonadales bacterium. GTDB lineage: Bacteria > Gemmatimonadota > Gemmatimonadetes > Gemmatimonadales > GWC2-71-9 > JAGGAG01. The sequence goes on along the minus strand of CAWGJN010000018.1, from coordinate 28,078 downwards.
CGGCCGGCCACCGTGTCGTTCCGGCAGGTGGTGGTGGCACCGCGTCCGACCGATGCGGCGAAATCGCGTGCCCTAGCCCTGGCCGACTCGATTCTCGTCGAACTCCGAAAGGGTGCGGACTTTGCCGTGGCGGCGAAGAGGTTCTCGGCGGATCCCGGCTCGCGCGAGCGCGGTGGCGAACTCGGATGGGCACGTCGTGGCGTCTTCGTGCCGGAGTTCGACCGTGTCGCCTTCTCGCTCAAGATCGGGGTCATCTCCGATCCGGTCGAGACACCGTTCGGCTACCACCTCATCCAGGTGATGCGCACCCAGCCAGGCGAGATCCAGGTGCGGCACATCCTCATCGCGGCCGAGGTGACGGCGGCCGATGTGGACAGCGCCGGGGCGCGGGCGCAGCAGGTCTATAAGGCGGCGCTGGCCGGCGAGTCGTTCGATTCGCTGCAGCGGCAATACCATGACGGTACCGAGGAGCGCGAAGCTGCAGCCGTCCCGCTGGACAAGCTGCCCGAGGTGTACAAGCGCGGCATCATCACCGCTGACAGTTCCGTGACCATTGTGCCGCCGTTCGCCCTCGAGTCGCCCGGTGGCGGGAAGAAGTTCGCCGTCGTGATGGTGACGGAACGGCGCGCTGAGGGCGAAGTGACCTACCAGGACGTGCGTGACCGGGTGCGGACGATCCTCGCCGATGACCTCGCCATGCAGAAGTACCTCGCCCAGCTCCGCCGCGCGACCTACGTCGAGGTGCGGGAGTCCTGATGCGTCGCCTCGCGGTGACGCTCGGGGATCCGCGCGGCATCGGTCCCGAGATCACCGGCGCGGCGCTCCAGTTGCCGCTCGACGCCGAGATCACCGTCGTCGGCCCCGATGACCTCATCGAAGCCATTCCCGCCACCCACCGCGTCGGCGTCGGAACCTGGGGTCAGGGTACCGGGGACCGTGCCGATCACGCGCGCACGCTCCGAGCGGGCCGCCTCGCGGGCCACGCCGTCGAGGCCGCGGTGCGCCTGGCCCAGGCCGGGGAGGTGGATGCGATCGTCACGGCACCCGCGAACAAGCATGCGTTGCACCTGGCAGGATTCCCGTACCCGGGACATACCGAGTGGCTGGCGCATCTGTGTGGCGACGTGCCGGTGGCCATGATGCTCGCCTCCGATCGGTTGCGCGTGGTCCTGGTGACCACCCATGTGGCGCTCCGTGACGTGCCCTCGCTCCTCACGATCGACCGCGTCGTGCGCGTGGCGCGCACCACCGACCGTGCCCTGCGCGACTGGTGGGGGATCGCCGCACCACGCCTCGCTCTCTGCGCACTCAATCCGCACGCCGGCGAGGCGGGGCTCTTCGGCGATGAGGAGATTCGCGTGCTCCGCCCGGCCGCCGACGCGGCGCAGCTCGCGGGGCCGTTTCCGGCAGATACGGTGTTCCTGCGCGCGATACGGGGCGAGTTCGATGCGGTGCTGGCACCGTATCACGACGTGGGCATGACCGCGATCAAGGTGGCGAGTTTCGGGGAGGCGGTGAACGTGACGCTGGGACTGCCGTTTCCGCGCACCAGCCCGGACCATGGGACGGCCTTTGACATTGCTGGGACCGGAACCGCGGACGCGTCGTCGATGAGGAGGGCGGTAGAGATGGCGGCGACGCTCGGAGCAGCGTAAGCAGTAAGCGATAGGTGCGTAAACGGTAAACGGTAAACAGTGAACCGGAACTGCGTTTGTTAGGTGCTCATTGGACGACGATGTTTGAGCATGCCAAGCAGGAGGCGTTGGGAGCGCGAGTTGGCGGTTACTGCTTCGATACAGAATTCCTGCTGTACGATCCCAGAGTCAATCAGCAGGCTGAGGATTTCGCCCGTTTCGACCGCAGAGCCGTAGGCGATGCCCAAGTGTCGTGTGAAGGTACGGGACTCGCTGAAGGTGTACCCCTCCGCAATGTTCAACTGGGTAGATATGGCTGCTCGCTGCATCTGCGAGAATAGCGCCGACCCATACGGAACCCAGTGATCCCTGCAAAGTTTAATGACGCTCAATGCAGCAGCGCGAGCTTCCTGCCAGGCACGGAGGGATGTATGATCGCGCACCTAACGACGGTACGCTTCGGCTAGCGCAGTAGTTAACCATTTGTGCGCGAGGGTGAACAATCCTTCCTGTTTACTGTTTACTGTTCACCGTTTACGGCTTCTCCAGTCGCGCCATCAATCGCAGGTGATCCTCCAGCTTCAATTTTTGGCTGGCGCGATTGGCGATCAGCGTCGCGCGGACGTGGAGGATCGTCTCATACTCCACCAGCCCGTTCGCTCTCAGCGTGGTCCCGGTGTCCACCAGGTCGACGATCCAGTGTGACAGCCCGAGCAGCGGCGCCACCTCCACCGACCCGCCCACTTCGATGATCTCCACCGCGCGGCCAAGGGAGGCGAAGTGGGCTCGCGCGAGGCGGGGGTACTTGGTGGCGAGGCGGGGCGTGATGCCGCCCGGCAGCGACGGATACGACGCGCTCGCCGGTGCCGCGACCACGAGGCGACACTGCCCGAAGTCGAGCTCGAGCGGTTCGAGCACGTCGGGATTGGCCTCGCGCAGCACATCCGTCCCGGTGACGCCGAGGTCTGCCGCTCCTGACTCGACGTAGATGGGCACGTCCCCTGGCTTGACCTCGAGGAACTCGATGCCTGGTGCCTCCGACGGCAGGAGCAGGCGCCGGCCTCTCTCGCCGACAGGGGCCATCCCGGCCCGGGCAAAGCGCGCGATCGCCGGCTCCCAGAGTCGTCCCTTCGCGAGTGCGACCCGAAGGCGCGCGGCACTCACGGCTCGAGTTCCGCGATCGCGTCCAGGTCGAGCGAGAGGCCCACGGCCGGCATCGGATGCCCGAAACGGCCCATGAGGTCGTCGTACCGGCCGCCCGCGCCCGCCGCACGGCCGGCTCCGGCGACGAACAGCTCGAACTGCAGGCCGGTGTAGTAATCCAGGCCGCGCACCTCACCCAGGTCGTACACCACATGCGCGCGCTCCTCCGCGGTCAGCGCGTCGTCCAGCGCCAGCAGGTGATCGAACGCGGGAACTGCGCTCACCGGTGCGCCACGACGCGCGTCGGTGAGGGCCGCCCGGCGTCCCATGACGAACGGGAGGGTCAGCAATGCGCGCGCGTCGCCATCGAGCGATTCGAGTGCCCGCGCGAGGCTGCCGCGGTCCTTGCGGTCGATCCACCGCCGCACGTCCGGCCGAAGTACCTCCGGCAGCGCCGCGAGGGCTGGCGCCAGTGCACCGATGTGCCCGAGGTTGAGCTGAAAGTCACGCAGGCCCACTCCGGCCGCGAGACGCAGGGCCAGTCGTACCAGCTCGAGGTCGGCGGCGAGGCCGCTGACGCCCAGCAGTTCGGCACCGACCTGCAGGATCTCGCGCGGGCGTGCCCCGCGGTCGGGCTCCTGCCGGTACACCTTGCCGGAGTAACAGAGCCGGAGCGGCAACGGTCGGTGTGCGAAGGCGGTAGAAGCCACGCGCGCGACACTGGCCGTGAAGTCATACCGCAGGGCGAGCGCACGACCGTCCAGGTCGAGAAAGCGGATGAGTCGTTCGATCACCGCCGGCCCCCCGGCGCGCACGAAGATCTCCTCATATTCGAACGTCGGCGGACTCACCTCCTCGAACCCGGCGTCCTCGAGCACCCCGAGCGTCGCCCGCTGGAGTGTTCGTCGCCGGCGCACGGCCTCCCCGGTGAGGTCGAGAGCGCCCGGTGGCACCAGGGCGATGCCCGAGCGCGCGAGCATGCTCATCGCGCTGCCGCCGTCTTGTCGGTCGCCTTGGGGCGGCCCAATACCCGCACCCGGTCCACTCTCCGGCCCGCCATCGACAGGATCTCGAAGTCGAAGCCCCCTGCATGCACCACGTCGCCGGGCTTGGGCAGCCGGCCCAGCTGCCCGAAGAGGAGGCCGCCGACCGTGGTGTAGTTGGTGTCGTCGAGCGCCGCATCGTAATCGGTGTTGAACTGGCTGATGGTGGTCGACCCCTCGATCACCGTGCCGCCTTCATCCACCGGTGGCACGAGATCGGGACGGTCGTATTCGTCGAAGATCGGTCCCACGATCTCCTCGAGCAGGTCTTCCATCGTCACCAGCCCGGCGGTGCCCCCATACTCGTCGAGCACCATGGCCAGGTGAACCTTGAGCCTCTTCATGTCGGCCAGCACATCCTCCACTTCACGCGTGCCCGGCACGAAGAGCGGCGGGCGCATGATCGTCCGCACCGTCGCCGCCGGCGCATTGCGGAGGGCGGAGAGGATGTCCTTCGCGTGCACCACGCCGACGATGTCGTCCAGGCTCTCGGTGAACACCGGATACCGGGAGCGCCGGGCCTCGGCCACGCGGTCGGCGGCCTCGCCCACGGAGAGATCGGCATCGAGCGCGACCATTTCCGTCCGGGGCGTCATCACTTCCTCTGCCGTCTTCTCGGTGAATTCGAAGACGCCTTCCAGCAGGCGTGCGTCCTGCTTCTGGAGCGAGCCCGCCTCCTGGCTCTGTTCTACCAGCAGGCGAATCTCCTCCGGCGAGTGCAGCCGGTCATGCTCGCCCGAACGCTGGATGTGGAACAGGCGCAGGATGCCGTTGGCGGTGCTGTTGAGGATCCAGATCGGCAGCGCCATCACCCACGCGAACGCCATCAGCGGTGCCACGACCCAGCCGCTCACTTCCTCTGGGTAGAGGAGGGCGAACGCCTTGGGCACGAGTTCGCCCAGGATGATGTGCAGCACCGTGATGATGGTGAAGGCGATCGCGACGGCCAGGGCATGCGTCGCGACCGTGGCCATGGTGGCGGGCAGCCAGCGGAACCCGCCCTCGATGACGCGGGCCACGGCCGGCTCGCCCACCCAGCCCAGGCCCAGGGAGGCCAGGGTGATCCCGAGTTGGGTGGCCGAGATATACCGGTCGAGCGATTGAACCGCGCGGCGGGCAAGCCTAGCTTTGCCGTCGCCGGCCCGGCCCATCTCGTCCAGGCGCGTGCGGCGGGCGCCCACCAGGGCGAACTCCGCCGCAACGAAAAACGCGTTGGCGAGCACGAGGAGCAGGACGGCGAACAGTCCGGCCGCGACCGGCTGATCGGATTCCATCCCGGCAACTGTAACCACGTTTCGGAAGGCCCGCGAGTCGATGATCCGGCGTCTCGTCGTTCCCCCGCTCGACGCGCTCCGGCCCTTCCTGCCGCACCGGAACACGGCCGACCGCGCCACACGGGAGACGGTCGCTCGGATCCTGGAACGTGTGGCCGCCGGCGGGGATGGCGCGGTGCGAGCCTGCACCCTCGAACTCGACGGGCTCGACCTGCCGCCTTCTGCGTGGGAAGTGCCGCGCGCTGAATGGGTTGCGGCGTCGGAACGCTGCCCTCATGCGCTCCGGCAGGCGCTCGAGCTGGCCGTGCAGCGGGTCACCGCCTATCACGAGCGGCAACGCGATCCCGGATTCACTTTCACTCAGGCCGACGGCAGCATCCTGGGGATGAAGGTGACGCCGCTCGACCGCGTGGGATTGTATGTACCCGGCGGGAAGGCGTCCTATCCCTCCTCCGTCATCATGAATGCGGTGCCGGCCGTAGTGGCCGGAGTGCAGGAGATCGTAGCCGTCACCCCGCCGAGGGGATTTCTCACTGACGCCGTCCTGGTCGCATGCGAGCTGTCTGGGGTCACCCGGCTGTTCAGGGTCGGCGGTGCGCAGGCCGTAGCGGCACTGGCGTACGGCACCGAGACCATTCCCCAGGTCGACAAGATCGTGGGACCGGGAAGCCGCTGGGTCGCCGAAGCAAAGCGCCAGGTGGTGGGACAGGTGGGAATCGATTCGATTGCGGGACCGACCGAGCTGCTGGTCATGGCCGACGAGTCGGTGGGTCCGGCACGAGTCGCGACCGACCTCATCGCGCAGGCCGAGCATGACGAGGACGCATCGGCGTGGTGCGTCACTACTTCCACGGCACTGGCCGATGCGCTGCCCGCCGCGCTGGAAAGAGCCCTCCGTCGCGCGCCACGCGCGGCCATCGCGCGGGCATCACTGGTGCGGAACGGGGTAGTGATACTGGTGCCAACCATCGAGGACGCCATCGCGGTCGTCAACTTGCGAGCCCCGGAGCATCTGGAGATCCTGATGCGGGATCCCGCCGGCATCGCGGCCGGCATTCGCCATGCGGGCGCGATGTTCCTGGGCCCTCACACCCCCGAGCCGGTCGGTGATTACATCGCGGGGCCGAGTCATGTGCTGCCGACGAGCGGCACGGCCCGGTACGCCTCCCCGCTCGGCGTCTACGACTTCGTCAAGCGAACCAGTCTCATCCAGTACAGCGCCGAGCGACTCGCCGCGGATGCCCCGCACGTGATTGCGCTGGCGGAGGCGGAGCAACTGCCAGGGCATGCGGAGGCGGTTCAACGTGCGGCAGAAAGTCAGGCGGCAGGAAGTCAGGCGGCAGGAAGCCAGGGGGACGGGTACTCGGGATGAGCGGAAAACCCACTGATCAGCCTGCCAGCCTGGCGCCTGACGTCCTGCCGCAGGGTAAGCGCGCCGCGTCCCGATTGCGCACGGTCCTCCTGCTCACGGCGGGGTTCATGTTCGTCGAGGCTGCCGGGGGCTGGCTCAGCGGTTCGCTGGCGCTGGTGGCCGACGCGGGACACATGCTCACCGACGTGGCCGCACTGGCGCTCGCCCTCATGTCGGCCCGGATGGCGCAGCGACCCGCTGACCATCGCCGTACCTACGGCTACCTGCGGCTCGAGATCCTTGCCGCGCTGGTCAATGGCGTCGTTCTCGCCGCCCTCTCGGCCTGGATCATCTTCGAGGCGATCCGGCGCTTCCGGTCACCGCACCCCATCCAGGGGCCCCTTTTTGCCGGCGTCGCGCTGGCGGGCCTGGTGGTCAACCTCATGGCGCTGCGACTGCTCAAGCATGACGCCCATGGGAACCTCAACACCCGCGCCGCCTACCTGCATGTGATGGGGGACCTGCTCGGCTCGGTCGGAGCCCTGCTGGCGGCGCTCATCATCATCCTGACCGGCTGGAACCTGGCCGACCCCATCGTCTCAGTGCTGATCTCGCTCATGATCATCGCGGGGAGCTGGCGACTGCTCCGCGAGAGCGTGGAAATCCTGCTCGAGGCAGCCCCGTCGCACATTCCGCTCCTGGAGGTGGAGCGGCGGATGCGCAGCGTCGAGGGTGTGATTGCGGTGCACGACCTGCACGTGTGGACCCTCACCAGTGGTGTGGTGGCGATGAGCGGGCACGTGGTGGTGCCCGACCTGGCATCGCATCCGCGGGTGCTCACGGCGGTACAGCGAGAGGTGCGGGACATCGGGATCGGGCACGTCACCATCCAGGTCGAGTGCCTGGACCAGTGCGTACCCGACGCCGAGGGGCCCCTCGCCCGGGGGAAGGGAGGTGCGGCTGGGGTGCACGCCCGCGGGCACCCCCATTCGCACTAGCTCGGAACTCGCTGCGGGACAGCCACTTCCAGAGGGCTTTGGCGCTCTCTTGCGGTGCCGACCGTCGCAGTCTATATATGCGCCGCGCAGGCCCGGTTCGGGCCACGACGCTGGTGAATTCGCAGGAGAAGCGGCAGACAGTGATTCGTAACATCGCAATCATCGCGCATGTCGACCACGGCAAGACCACCCTGGTCGATCAAATGCTCCGGCAGGCCGGGGCGTTTCGCGCGAACCAGCACGTCGAAGAGCGCGTCATGGACTCCAATCCGCTCGAAAAGGAGCGGGGCATCACCATCCTGGCCAAGAATACGTCGGTCAACTGGCACGGCACGAAGATCAACATCGTTGATACGCCGGGCCACGCGGACTTCGGCGGAGAAGTTGAGCGCATCCTGCGCATGGTGGACGGGTTCGTGCTCCTCGTGGATGCCGCCGAGGGGCCGATGCCGCAAACGCGTTTCGTCACCCGCAAGGCGCTGGCGCTCGGGCTCAAGCCGATCGTGGCGATCAATAAGATCGACCGGTCCGACGCGGAGCCGCTTCGCGTGCACGACGAGGTGCTGGGCCTCTTCATCGACCTCGAGGCCACGCACGAGCAGCTCGACGCGCCGTTCCTCTACACCTCGAGCCGGGCCGGCACCGCCACGCCCGAGCTGGACCATCCCGGCACCGACCTGACGCCGTTGTTCCAGGCCGTCATCGACCATATCGCGGCGCCCACCGGCGATCCCGAGAAGCCATTCCAGATGCTGGTCTCCACCCTCGATTTCTCGTCCTTCCTCGGCCGCATTGCGATCGGGCGGATCGAGCGGGGAAGGGTGCGGGTGGGCGACCAGGTGTCGCTTCTCCCGATGGGCGAGCCGGGGATGGTCACCGACGAGGCGATGGAGAATGGCCGGGTCACCAGGCTCTACACCTTTGACGGCTTGGCGCGGGTGGACGTGGAAGAGGCGAGCGCCGGCGATATCGTGGCCCTGGCCGGCTTTGAAACCATCGAAATCGGCAAGACCTTCACCTCCATCGACAATCCCGAGCGCCTGCTCGGCATCGCGGTGGAGGAGCCGACCATCTCGGTCGACTTCATCGTGAACAACGGCCCGTTCGCGGGTCGCGACGGCAAGTACGTCACCAGCCGCCAGCTGCGCGACCGGCTCTACAAGGAGCTGGAGCGGAACGTGGCGCTCAAGGTGGAACCCACCGACAGCCCCGACACGCACAGCGTCTCCGGCCGCGGCGAGCTGCACCTCGGCATCCTGATGGAGACGATGCGACGGGAGGGATACGAGTTCCAGGTGTCGCGTCCCCGGGTCATCACCCGGACCGGCGAGAACGGCGAGCGCCAGGAGCCGTACGAGGAGCTGATGATCGACGTGCCCGAGGAGTACATGGGCGTCGTGATGGAGCGCCTGGGGCCCCGCCGGGCCGAGATGCGGGAGATGAAGAACAACGGCACGGGCCTCGTGCGCCTGTCGTTCAAGATTCCGGCGCGCGGCCTGTTCGGCTACCGCTCCGAATTCCTCACCGATACCCGCGGCACCGGGATCATTCACCACCGGTTCCTGGAGTATGGTCCCTGGGCAGGCCCGCTGGCGGGTCGCAAGCGGGGGGTGCTGGTGGCCGACCGCGAGGGGTCGGTAGTGGCGTTCGCCCTGGGCAACCTGCAGGAGCGGGCCCAGATGTTCGTGGCGCCTGGCGACGTGGTGTACGAAGGGATGATCGCCGGGGAGAACTCCCGCCCGGGCGACCTCGACGTTAACGTGACGAAGGAAAAGAAGCTCACCAACATGCGCGCGTCGGGATCGGACGATAACGTCCTGCTGGAGCCGCCGCGCCAGATCACCCTCGAGTACGCGATGGAATACATCGAGGAGGACGAGCTCATCGAAGTAACCCCCAAGACGATCCGCCTGCGCAAGCGCGTCCTGCAGGTGAATGATCGTAAGAAGGCTGCCCGGGCCGCCGCCCGGGTGGCGGACGCGTCGTGACCCAGCGACTTTCACCCTCTTCACGGATGGCGGAGGCGATCATGCCGGCCAGCGAGACGTCGTACGGAGCCCTGCAGATGCGGCGGAAGTTCGACGACGATGAGTTCGAGGAAGATACGTTCACCTTCGACGACGATGACGACGACGAGAAGGAGGACGACGAGGACGAGGACGAGGACGACGAGCTCGAGGGGCTCGACGACGAGGAAATCGAGGAATTCGACGACTTCGACGAGGACGAGGAGCGTTAGGAACAGTCAGTCGTCAAACTGCTCCCGGTCGTCCTTCGCGGATGGCTCCTCGGAGCGGCCGTTCTGTGCTTCGAGGGCGGCACGAGCCGCCTTCAACTCTTCGCGCTTGGCGTCGTCCACCTCGGGGTAGTGCAGCCTGAGGCCCTGCAACGTATCGACCGCGGCGGCGGCCACGATCAGGCGCGTCACCCACTTGTAGTCCGCCGGCACGACATACCAGGGCGCGTGCGGGGTTGCCGTGTGGCGGATCATGTCCTCGTACGCGTCCATGTACTCGTCCCAGTGCTCCCGTTCTTCCACGTCGGCCGCCGAAAACTTCCAGTTCTTCTCCGGCTGGTCCAGCCGCTCCATGAACCGCTTCTTCTGCTCCTTCCGCGACACGTGCAGGAAGAACTTCCGGACGACCACGCCGTTGCGCGTCAGGTAACGCTCGTAGGCATTGATGTCTTCGAAGCGCTCCTGCCAGATGTGCTTCGTGATCAGGCCGGGAGGAAGGTGCTGCCGCTCGAGAAGCTGCCGGTGCACCCGCACCACCAGCGTTTCCTCGTAGTAGGACCGGTTGAAGATGCCGATGCGCCCGCGCTCCGGCAGGGCACGGTTGCAGCGCCAGAGGAAGTCGTGGTCGAGTTCTTCCGCCGACGGCGCTTTGAACGAATACACCTGGCATCCCTGCGGATTGACGCCGGACATGACGTGCTTGATCGCACTGTCCTTGCCCGCCGCGTCCATGGCCTGGAAGATCAGCAGCACGGCGTACCGATCCTGCGCGTACAGCATGTCCTGCAGCTCGGCCAGACGCTCGACCCCGCGACGCAGGACGTCCTGGGCGCGGTCCTTGTCCTTCACGCCGGCCCGGTCGCCGGTATCGAAGTCCTTGAGCCGGAACTTGCTGCCGTCGATGACCCGGTAGGGCCGGGAGAACTCCGCGGCGACGTCTGCCATGGGTTATGGTCGCTGGAGAAGGGTGGTGGTCAGCGCACCGACGGCAGCGTTTTGAGCAATTGCCCGACGGCCTTCTGAATCCGTTCCGGCGTCGGTGCCTTGCCGGTGGTGTTGTCCTGATACACGCCGTGCCACGCGACCGCGCCCGACTTCCGGTCCACCAGCTCCAGCACCACGCCCGCTTCGCGTTCGGTGAGTCCAGCGAACGCCGGGTCCCCGGGCGTGTTGTAGCCGTAGTCCCAGCCGTTCCAGCATCCCCCTGCATTGCAGCTGGTCATGGGCACCGGAGCGTCGGGTCCCTGGTCAACCACGGGCGCGTTGGCTGTCGTCGTCTTTACGCCAACGGCGTAGCGTGCGAAGAACTGCGCGCTTGACGAATCCACCTTGCGGTAGCCCTTGCCGGCGAGACCGGAATCGATGGCCGCCTGGATGCGCAGCCTCAGCCGCTGATTCACGAGCGTGTACCCCTGTCCCGCCTCCCCGACGGCGAGCGTTCCCCCCCAGGCATAGGTGCCAGTGCCGGGCACGAGCGTGGGCGCCTTCGTGCTCGATACTGAGGGACCACAGGCCGGGACGCTGGCCAGTGCCAGCGCGACGGCGACGAGCCTGAACCGTGTCATTCGCGTTCCACCTTCCGCTGCGCCTCCTGGTTCGTGGTGATCTGCAGGGATACGAGGCGGCCGATCAGCACGGCGGGGTAGAGTTGCCCGACGAGACCTTCCATGGTGGCCAGGGAACGGGAAACTGAATTCACCGGAAGGATATCCCCGTACCCGAGCGTGGTAAGGGTTGTGAGGCTGAAGTAGAGCAGGCTCGACCTGATTCTCCCCACGCTGGTGAGGTCATTCGGGAAATGAAATGCATCGGGCTGCAGCTGTATCACTAGCCAGTAAACCTCGCCGAAAGTGAGCGCGAGCAGCAGGTACACGGCCACGGCGCCCTGCAACCGTGCTTTGGTGATGACGCCGCCGCGAAAGACATGTTGCAGCGTGAGGAAGGCCATCCAGAGGAGCGCGATGATCACGAGGACCGACCGGAGCTCACCGGTGCTATGCGCGCCGGCTCCCGGCACCAGCGCGGTGTACCAGCCGAGCCCGATCGGGGCAGTCATGGCCAGCAGGCCGAAGATCCGTGCCCCTCGCGTCTGCGTTACGGCGAAGACCCCGCTGATGCCGAGGAGGGAAAACCCCCCGGCGGCAATGAGGTCACCCCTGCCTTCGATCAGGCCCAGCCCTCCAAGCGGCACCAGCACGAACAGCGTCACGAGCAGGAACAGCAGCATGAGCTGAAGGCTCAGGTCGGCCTCCCAGATGTCGCTGACCTGCTGGCGGACCTGCTTCGGCATGGAATGCGGCAAGGAGGGCTCCAGGGTGCTGTTACGATGTTGAGTAGGCCGACCGGCGCGTACCATGGTGAGCGGGGTCGGTGCGCTGATATTATCCCTCCCGCTGTACTATCGCGCCATGTCCAACTTTCCGCGGCGGGTTGATGCCCACGACCGAGCATCCACGAGGGTGGCTGCCCCTTCTTGCAATGTTGCTTGGCATCGCCCCCGGGGTGATGGCGCAGGGCGCGCCCGAGTCGCCGCAGATTTTCAAGGTCATGGGCCAGCCGCCCCATTGGAAGCCGTACCTCGGCGCCTTTGCCGGCATCAACAACATGACCACCACGGACATGCCCACCAACGTGGGAGGCCTGGGCCTGGTCGGGTTGTACCGTGATCTGATCAATCCGCTGGTGGGCGTCGGCGTCTCGGCCGAGGCTTACGCCGGTTACATCAGCGAGGAGTTCGACGGCGGGGGGCGCCTCAACCTCGCCCTCCCCGTGATCTTCCTGCAGGGCGGGGTGGATTACTCTGTCGGCGACAACTCACTGGCGTTCATCCTGAGTCTGTCCCTGCCCATCAGGCGCGGTGGCATCCTGGGCCATGGCAGCCTGGCGCGGGTGGACTGGCTGCCGAGTCGCGGCCAGACGCTCAACGTCGGGCTGCAGGTGCCCATGCTGCAACCATGGGTGGGCAAGACCCGCCCCAAGGCGCAGGACATCGTGATCCCGCGGGCCCCGCATGCGCAGTTTGTGCGGGCGGACAGCGTTGCACGGGCCGACACCCGTGAGCCGGCGGCAGCAGCCCTGGCCGTGATGCGGCGGGAAGCGCTCTGGACCATCGACCTGATCACCGTGTTCTACACCGGTCTCGGCAAGTCCTACGATGCCGGGCTGGCCACCCAGCGCGATACTATCGCCGCGTACATCCGCAGTGCGAGCCGTACCGACTCGCTGCACCCGAAGGGCTGGAGTCCCACGCACGAAATTGCCCTTTGGCATGCGCAGATGCGCGTTGCCTTTGGTGTAGCGGCAGGCGCCCCCGCCTCCACCGCCAGTGGAGGGCGGGCAGCCGCATCCAGCATCGGTGTCGAGATCGCCCGCGCCGCGCGGCGCGCACTGCTCGATTCGGTGCTCATTCCATATGACGCCCGCTTCGGGCAGTACAAGGATCCCAACCAGATCATGGGTTTTGGCGCCCGGGGCCGCCTCGCCTTCGAGGCGTGGGTGGCCGTGAGCGACGTTGCTCCCGACCGTCGCGACGACGTGCTGGCGGTGTTCGACGGGATTCTCGGCATCATGGAGCAGTGCCGGCGCGAGCTGTACCGCATCAACGGTACCGATTCCCGGCTTAACTGGATGCCGATGCAGTTTGCGCTCGAGGCAGAGGAGCACGACGACCAGGAGGAACTGGACCGGCTGATCGAGCGGGTAGTGGATCGTCCGTTCACCGACGGCAACGCGGCGGTGTTCATGCTGGGCCAGCAGTTCCAGGTCGAGCTTGCCAACCAGATCGCCTCGGCCCGCAGCTACCAGGTGCTCTGGATCCACGATTTCCGGGGCGTCGCCGAGAACCAGCTGCCGGACACCATCGGCGCCTTGCAGACGCTCAACTACCTCCGTGCGTTGCTGCGCGGTGCCGAGCGCTATGACTCGCTGGGCAGGATGCCGGCATTCTTCATCTTCAACGACCAGAACTACTACATCGCGGGCAAGTCGGAGCTGTGGATGAACCTGCTGCAGGACCCGCTCGAGCACCGGCTGCGGCTCCCGGCCTCCGATTCTGGCATGCAGCGTCAGTTCACCGCGATGCAGGACAGCCTGCGGGCCGCCGTCGCCGCATCGGTGCGCCTGCAGGAACTGACGCGGGTGCAAGGCCGGGACTTCGTACGGAAGCTGGTTCGGGTCAACATCAGCATCACCCAGCCGTCCGACCTGAGCTATCGCTCTACCCGGATCATCGGGGTGCTGCCCATTGTCGGCGACAACCTGGTGCGTGATCACCGCAAGATCACGTTCTTCGACTTGAGCGAGGACGATCCGGCGGTGGGACGCGCGGCGTATACCGGGGTCGGGGTGGCGCAGGGGTACGCCGATCCCACCTGGGACGACCGCGTGCTCGTGGTGGCCGGGCCGGCAGTCCTGGCCCTCAAGGCGGATGCCGAGCGCCTCCTGATGCGAAACGGCTTCACGGCCGACGAGATCCCGGCGCCACTTCGCCCCCGGGCCCTGAGTCCCGATTACGACGACAGGGTGGCCGCGCTCGTGGCGCAGGGGTATTCGGCCCGCGGCGTCCAGGTGCACAACGACGTCGGCTTCGGCTGGAAGCGAGCCAGCGTGGTCGAAATGATGCTGATTACGCTGATGCCCCCGGGGGGCCTCATCCTCATTCCCGACTCGCTCTGGACCAGCCTGACGTATGCCTCGCAGCTTGTGGTCGCGGCCCTCCGCGGGTGCGAGGTGTACGTCATCGCGCCGTCGTTCGCGAATGCGCCGAGCGCCGCGTTCGTCACCATGACGCGCAACCTGGACATCTTCGGACGGCTGCTCGAGGTCCAGAACGGCCTGTCGGCGGAGACATCGAAGGACGGTGGGGGCCTTCGGATCGGCGTGTATACGCGCACCTCACCGGTGAACAACGCCGAGGCTCGCTACGCCGAGGTAGCGAAAACGTTTGACGCCAATCCCTGGCTGCAGCAGCTGTTCGTGCTCAACGATACCCTGATGGGTGACCTGAATGCGGCATCCGCCCGGCTCAAGGCGTCGGGCTACAAGCCGCAGCGCATCATCGAGGACGACCTCAACCGGCGTCCGAGGCTGCACGCCAAGACGCAGCTGTTCGCCACCAGCGGCACGCTGCGGGCGATCGCGCGGTTGCCCGATTTTCAGCGCTTCATGCGGGAGCAGTTCCAGTCCACGCTCGAGGTGCTGCACACGATAGACAACATGGGCATGCCCGGCCAGAAGCGAGCCGAGAACTCGATGGCGCTCGAGCATGCGTTCTCGGCGCTCCAGCCCGCCGAACGGGACAGCGCAATATTGTTCCTCACGGTCGGGTCGCAGAACAAGGACACGCGTGGACTCTTCCTCGACGGCGAGACCAACTTCGTCGTCTCCGGCTCCTGGGCCCTGCAGGCATACACCGAGATGTTCTACTTCTTCGGGGTAACCACTTGGGTGACGACGCAGGAAGAGTTCAGGTCGTTCTTTCCCCCGTACTCGGAGCGACAGCGCCGGTTCGGGTACCGGATCAGGAAGGCCATCTGACCACCAGACGCCGGAGAAGTTCATGATCGGACTGGGCCTTCTCCTGGCCTTGCAGCAGGCAGGCACCGACTCGCTGTGCGGCACGCCGGCGCTCTGCCGCCTGGTGGCGCAGGCGGCGGCGGTCAATGCCGTTCCGGGCCGGCTTGCCAGCTACGCGGCGCGGGTCGAGCTGGAGGCGTCGGTCATCAGCGTCAAGGACGAGGTGGTCGACGGTCCTACGGCGGTCCAGCAAGTGGCGACGGATGTCAGCTGGGAGAGGAACGGCCCCTTTACCCAGCGGGCTGTCGGCGCCCGCAGTCGCTTCAGCGCGGTGCCGATTTCCGGCATGCGCTATCTGCTCCTCGGCTGGATCGTGCCGCTCACCTATGGTGATCGCTTCCCGGTATTCGGGAAGCAGTCCGGTGGTGACGTCGCGGTGGCGGCCCCGCCCGATGTCGACCCCGACCTTGTCTATGCGGTGCACCCCCTCGCAACAGACCGCGAGCGCTTCTATCGATTTGTCCGCGCCGATACGCTCGACGTGAAGTTCCCCGACGGGATCACCCGGCCGGTCATCCGGGTACGAGTCACGCCGATCCGGATCCCTACCGACCGGCGCCTGCTCGTGGATGGTGACATCGACCTCGATCTCGCGACCCTGCAGACCACCGCCATCCGCGCAAGGCTCCTCGCGACGGGCGAGCCGTACCGTATTCAGGGCGTTCTCGGTTCGCTTCACATCCCCTCGAGCTACTTCATCGAGCTGGTAAATACGCCCGACTCAGCCGGCACGTGGCTCCCCGCGACCCAGCGCTTCGAGTGGCAGGGTAAGCCGAAGGGAATCGAGGGCGCTTCACCGGCCCTCCGGATCACCAGCCGTTTCCGCGATCTCACGGCGACCCACCTTGCTGCCGGGGCGTCTGCCACCTTCGATGATCGCCCGCGCTTTCAGCTCCGCACGGCCCCGCACGACTCGTTGCAGAAGTTCAGCGCATGGTCGTCGCCCCTTGGCGAGGCGACCGTACGGTTCCGGAACGCCGACTTCTTCGGGCTCAACCCCGACCGGCCGATGCTTGTGGGCCCAAGCCGGGTGCTGTTCCTCAAGGCGGGATACCGCGAAGACATCGTGCGCTTCAACCGGGTAGAGGGCATCTACACCGGTCATCCCCGTCACATATATCCCGGGCGATCGTCTGCGAAACACGTTCTTTCATGCGAACGCTGGCGTGGCCTGGTGGACCGGTGACATCAAGTATGATGCGGCGGCGGGCTGGGATAACGGCCAGACGCGAGTGGAACTGCTCGGTGGCCGCTACCTCTCGGCCACCAACAAGTTCCGCACCCAGTTCGACAGCTATGCGCTCGGCGCCCTTCTTTCACGGGACAACTGGGACTATGTGGACCGGTACAGGATCACGGCGCGGTTCATCGAGCGCCTGGGTGGAGCCCGCGGATCGCGCCTCCAGGTCGAGGCGGGCTGGACCGAGGACGAGCCGCTGGTGCGTGTGCTCGACACCGATCCGTGGGTGGGCTACCTGCGCCCGAATCGGGGCATCTACAGCGGTAGTTACTTCCGCACCCTGGCTACGCTCGACATCAATCCCGACATCAGCGGGCAGTTCGTGCGGCAGGGATGGGGCTTCCAGGTCCAGTACGACGGAGGCGTCGGCGACCTGAACTATTCGCGGATCCAGGGCCGGGCCGTGGCCCGCAAGGACTTCTCGCGCGCGTACCTGGTCACCGTGATCCAGGCGGGCACCACGCTGGGTGACAGTATCCCGCCGCAGCAGCTCTTCGAAGTGGGCGGTGCCGTGGGTCTGCCGGGCTACGAGTACAAGCAGTACGCCGGCAACAAGGGCGTGCTGGGCCGGGTGCGGCTCACCATCCCCATCCCGCTCTTCACGCTGGGCGGCGCGCTCAACAAGGCGCTCTCCGTTCCCACCTCGCAGCCGTCGATCTCGTTCGGCTATCAGGGCGCCTGGACCAGCATTTCGAACGCCGGGTTCGCAGGCGGCCGTCACGGCGCTCGGCTACCTCTTCGATACCGGCACCGGACAGACCGCGGTCGACTCCGTGACGGGCGTACCGCTGCCGGCCTCGACGGCCAGCAACGGTTGGAAGAGTTCGGTCGACGTGCGCATTGGATTCTTCGGCGGGGCGCTGGCCATCGGTGTCGCGAAGCCCTTCATCAAGGGTCGCGGGATCGACGTCTTCCTGTCGATCGGCGGCCAGTTCTAGTCCGGCGTCAGGGCACCTTCGGCAGCGTCGCGAAGATCTTCGCCATCGTGGTGTTGATCTGGTCCTCGGTGGGCGCCTTCGGGCCCGGCGTCCCTGCCAGATACCGCGCCATGCGGTGTTGCCCGACTTCTCGTCCACCAGGTCGACCACGAATGACGCGTCGGTGGTGTTCACCGCCTGGGTAGTGGTGATGCCGCCGCCGTACCCCCAGCCCGCGCCCCAGCCATAGCCGTAGCCGTAGCCATACGGGCCATAGTATGGTGACGCCACGCCGGTGGTGGTGGTGACGTACTCGGTATTCTGCTTGATGCCGACGAAGTAGCGCGCCCGGAACGTGGCCTCCTGGGTACTGTCGACCATCTTGTAGCCCTTCTGCTGCAGCTGGGACACGATCGCGAGCTGGATGCGGCGGTGCACGATACTGTTCTGCACGGCCGGGTCGACCTGCTGCGCGCCCTCGACGGTGCCCCCCTCGAACTCCACCGTGGCGCCGGCAGGAATGGGAATGGTGCTGTCCCGGTCGGACGAGATAGTCGGACCGCAGGCGGCGATGGTGGCGAGTCCGGCCGCCGTGGCGAACAGGCGGAAACGCATCGCAAACGCGACAGATGACATGCGGGCGACCTCAGTTGGCATTGGAGTGGCCGCCGGCACCTCCGGCGGATCTGGTCCTAATATACCGCGGTCCTGCCGCGCACTGTCCCGGGGAGGGGATGGCTGCAGCTTGTAACGCGGGGGTCATGGGTTTATTCTGTCCGGTTCTGCAGGGGCCTGTAGCTCAGGTGGTTAGAGCGCACGCCTGATAAGCGTGAGGTCGGTAGTTCAACTCTACCCAGGCCCATCCCCGTAATTGCTGAGCCGCCAAGTGGATACCCACTTGGCGGCTTTTTCATTTCAGGCCTGCTTCAGTCGTGGTGTCGATTCGGTGTCGATTCGTCGCGGCTCCAATCCACCCGCATGCAGGACTTGTCGAGCGTCGAGCGCCCGCCGCAACGTTGCTGGATCGCTGTGCTGATAGCACTTCAGGAGCGCCTGCGTCCCGCGCCACCCTCCCAGCGTTGCCAGATCCGGGAGCGGGGCGTGTTTCAGCTCGGTGGCGAACTTCCGCCTCAGCGAATGCCATCCCCGACCCGGTGACGGCACCAGGCCCGCCTTGGCCTCGAACTGCTGCCACCAATCACGCGCCAAATGCCGCGTGACCGCCTTCTCAGCGTCACCAGGGGCAGGGAACACCCAACCGTCGCCGATGTGCGCGCGGGCCCGCTGCGCGCTCTGCAGCGCCTCGACCGCCACTGCGGAGGGTCCCAAGGCAGCGCCAAGGAGCCACCGCCAACCGAGGCATTCGCGGGCGGTAGGTACGCGGAGGTGAAGGGACTACTGGAACCGCATCACAATGCTGGGGGAAGGTATTCTTAACGCGCACCGATACCTGCCAGTATCGCCACGAGATCAGCGAGACTGCGATAGGTTGGAGAGGGGCCCTCATGAACCTATATACATCACCTTCGAGCGCAGGCCTCGACGAAGCTGGAACCAATCGCAAGAACAGCATGCCCCCGAGCACGCCGAGAATGGCCAGTAAGACTGAGCACACGAACGCGAGTCGCCATACCCGTACGTGATAGGCCTTAGTATCCGGGACCTTCTGGATGATCTTGTAGGCTCCATACCCCACCGCCAAACCGACCACAAAGTCGAAGACGAACCTGCCCGCTGCTACCGCCGTATACACTGGCGCGACTGCCCACCACTCCCCGAGGGTCTTGTAGGCATGCGAAAAGCGCATCAGTACAGCGGCGCTCCCCAAGGGGGCAACAACCGCCGTGATTGTGTACAATGCGAGCCATCCAGCATTACCTACCGGTCCCATTCACGCCTCCGCTGGACTCTAACGGCCACAGGACGGGCTGTGCCCAATTGGAGTTACTGAGCAATTTCGTCATAAGCCAAATCGATCTGAGCATCGCGCGGTTCTAGGGTAGTCAGTGGCGAGCCGGGTTGTGCGTACGGAATAGGACCGTGCGCATACTTGCCTCCGTTGTCCTACGGCAAGGTTATGCGGTGGCGTCAAGCGGCAGTCAAGGCTGCCGTCCGGGGAACAGTCGGCAAGCGGAAACTGGGACAGAGACGTACACTTTGGAAACCCACAATCCGTCAAACGCAATGAAAGTTGATCGACACTTCGTGCAGCACGAAGTTTTGACAATTCTTTTTACCTTGCTCTTCTTCGCGTTCGGGAAGTACCTGAACTCGAAGCTCGTGAAAGCAAGGTACCAGCGAGCGCATTTCTCTTCAGTTGTAAGAAAGTTTCTGGATGCGTCTGAGAGGGGTCTCGCCAATGCTCGCGATCAGTTCGCCGGCACACGGCACGCCAGCGACGCAGACTCTCGAGCTCGCAATGCGGACTGGGGGTTGGCAATACCAATGTTCGAGCGCGTGCAAGCCGCTGATTCAATTGACGAACTAGAGAGACTGCAACCGGCGTTGAAAAAACTGGTGCCGCAACTGAGGATGGACGCTTCGCATGATCCCATGGAAAAATTGGCGCACGAAGTGGGTGGCGCAGGCTGCCGTCCCGTCGCCGCGCGGCGAGCCAGGTGCGTGCTTCGTCGTAACGTTGGTGGTAGCTGAACACGAGGAAACCCTGCATGCGCCCATGCGCCGCCGCCAGCCGGGCCAGATTGCGTACGCCGTAGGGTTCGGCCGCGTGCGTCTGGGAGATGCGACCGCACAGCACGACGCGCGCGCCCGGGCGCAGGTGCTCCAGCGCCGCGTCCAAGGTGGGTCCGCCAACATTGTCGAAATACAGATCCACCCCTTCTGGGCAGGCCCGGGCGATGGCGGCGGACAGGTCCATCTCCGCCTTGTAGTCGATCGCCACGTCAGCGCCGAGCTCGCCCGCGACAAAGGCGCATTTCTCCGCCCCTCCCGCGATCCCCGCCACACGGCAGCCTTCGATGCGGGCGATCTGCACCGCGATCTGCCCTACGCCCCCGGCGGCGGCAGAGACCAGCACGCGATCGTTCGGCCGTAATCCGCCGATGTCGCGCAGGCCGAAATAGGCGGTGACGGCGCTGAGCCCGAGCGGCCCGATCCAGTCCTCGGCGGTGCCGAGGGTGAGATCGAGCTTTTGCAGGTAGCGGCCGGGAATCGTCGGATGCGTCTGCCAACCGAGCCGCGCTTGCACCAGATGGCCGGGGGCAAAGCCCTCGCCACGACTCTCCAGCACGCGGGCGATGCCGCCGCCGCGCATCACCTCGCCGAGCGGAATGCCCTGCTGATAACCCGTGCCCGCGCTCATCCAGGAGCGCATGGCGGGATCGATGGAGAGGTAGATGGTCTGCAGCAGCACCTCTCCTGGACCGGGTGGGCGCGCCGGCACGACGTCGGCAGCGAAATTCGCCGGCCCCGGAATACCGACCGGCCGTGCTGCCAGAAGCAGGCGATGGTTGGATGGCATCTCAGCCTCTAACCTGCCGGCGTGTGCAGGGTTCGTTCGCCGCTCGGAGATCATAGGCTGATGATGATGCCATGGGCCCCGTTACAAGGCGGCCACAAACTCCTCGATCAGTGTGTTGACCGTATCCGGAGGCTCGGCGGCCGGGAAATGCCCCGCGCCGGAGAGCTTGACGCACCTTGTTCTCGCGTTGGCAGTGCTCCCTCTGCATGTCGCCTTGCCATCGCCTGTGCTCGGCGCGCTCGCGCGCCGCTCTTCGCGACTGGCGGGGTCGTGTCTGCTCGCGGTCGTCGGGACAGGAATCTATAACGCGTGGTCGCAGCTGGGGGCAGTCTCCCGGCTATGGACGACCACGTACGGTCGTGTGCTGGTCGTCAAGGTGGCCGTGGTCGTGGCGCTGGTCTCGCTGGGCGCGGTGAACCGCTACGTTGTCCTCCCCCGCCTTGGCGATGGCCGCGGCCCGATGGGATTCGGCGTGCGGCTCTTCCGCGTCTTGCGGCTCGTGATCCTGGGACCGCGGCGGGACGCTCGCGTGGCGGCACCGGCCCTGCTCTCCACGTACGTCAGGCGGGAGGCCCTGATCGGGCTGGCGGTGTTCGCGTGCACCGGTGCCCTCGGTGAAGTCACGCCAGGCCGCCACACCGCTTTCGAGCGCCGGCCGGCGAGCCACGTGACGAACATCACGCCGAGCCCGGCCGGCGGTGGCGCGACGGTGAGCGGCGTCGTCATGCCGCCACCGGGCAACGCGGAGCGGGACGATCGGTGTTCGTGAAGCTCCGATGCTTCACCTGTCACGCGGTGCGCGGCGAGCGAACTCCCGCTCCGTCGCGGCCGGGGCCAGATCTCACGGGAATCGGGGGCCAGCCTCCCGGCTACCTCATCGAGTCCGTCATGAATCCCAACGCCCGGATCGTGGACGGGCCCGGCTATACCGACGACCGCGGGCTCTCCACCATGCCCGAGTATCGCGACCAGCTCACACTCGGCGAACTCATCGACCTCGTGGCGTACCTGAAGGGCCTGGGCCGCGGCGCGGGGTCCGCCGGCAATCGATGATGAGGGTGTGGTCAGCTGCGAAGCGGCGCGTGTGCTTGCAGGCCCCGGCCGAATGTCCACGGCGGTGAGAAGTATCTCAGGGCTTGAAGACACTGGGCTTCGCCTTCACCGTCCCCATTTCATGTCCTCTCGTCGTCCGCGTCGACGCGGCCCGCAAGGTCGGCTACTGTGTGGCCGTGGCCCCTCGGGACTACGCTGAGCCTTGGGGCAAGGAGGGTGGAATGCCATGGCATATTGGCTCCTGAAGTCCGAGCCTGACGATTGGTCGTGGGCCGAGCAGGTCGCGAAGGGGCGTCAGGGGGCGGAGTGGACAGGCATCCGCAACTTCTCGGCCCAGAACCACCTGCGCGCCATGAAGAAGGGCGAGCAGGCGTTCTTCTACCATACCGGCAAGGAGCGTGCGATCGTCGGCATCGTCAAGGTGATCGGGAGGCGCATCCGGATTCGACCGACTCAGCCTGGCGCGCCGTCGACGTCGCCGCCGTGCGGAAGCTTCCGACGCCGGTCAGCCTCGACCGGATCAAGGCGAACCGCCGGCTCACCGGCATGGCGCTGGTCAGGCTCCCACGTCTGTCGGTCCAGCCAATTTCGGAGGCCGAGTGGCAGATCGTCTGCGAGATGGGGGGACTCGGATGACTCACCCCGACCAACTCGGCCACGGCTCCCCCGCCGGGCACTTCACTTCCTCAATAGCGATCCGGATGGCCGAGCTGATCCTGCTGGTTGGCCCTCCGGCCCAAGGGCGGTCCAACCGGCCAGACCTTCAGCCTCGCGCGTCGCCCCCTGTGAGCGGCACGGGGCGTGCGACCGTAGCGGACGCTCGCGGACTGCTGATGTTGTGAGCCGGGCACCGACTCATGCAGGTCCTTCTCGGACTCCGGCGGATTTCCGGGATCGGCCAGGCCGCGCAGAAGGAGAAGCTTCGGTTTGAGCGACGCGTCTCCTGCTAGAGTGGACCTCGAGCGAGCGACGGCACATGAACACGAGCCCGCGGCGCCGCGTCTCCGTCACCGCCCTCCTCCTCGGGAGCGGGCCGCGCTTCGCGCGCGACGCGGTCGGCCCTGTGCTCGCCTTCTACCTCTGCTGGAAGCTCGTCGGTCTCGGAACGGCGATCGCGGTGGCGACCGCGCTCTCCGCGGTGGCGTACGGGTGGGAGCGTCGGCGGGGACGGCCGGGCATCGGCGCCGCGCTCGGCCTCGCGATCACGCTGACGCAGGCGGTGGTCGGGCTCACGACGGGCAGTGCGATCGCGTACTTCGTCCCGCCCTCGTCGTCAACGGATGCTGGGGGACTCGCGTTCCTGGGTCAGCGGCGATCGGCCGGCCGCTCTCGGGAGTCTTCGCGCAGGAGACGTACCCGTTCCCGGACGCGGTCAAGGGCTCCAGCACCTACCGCCCGGGTGTTCTCCACGATCTCGGTCGTCTGGGGCGTCTACTTCCTCGCGCGGCGAGGCGGTCCGCCTCCTCGCGCTGTCATGGCGGAACGTCGACCTGTTCATTGTGATCAACATCGCGACGGGCATCCCGTTCACCGCCGCTCTCATGAGCTGGTCGATCTGGTACGGCGTGCGCGGCTTCCGTCAGAGCGGCGAGTGGGGGTGGGCGCTCGGAGACGAGCGGGGCTGAAGGATGGGCGCGCGTGAGGTGCTGTTCGTCGGCGACGTCCAGGGGTGCGCCGCGGAGTCCCCCACGATCTGCTGCGCGCGGCGGCTTTCGACCGCCACGACCACCGGCTTGCACTGTGCGGCGACCTGATCAATCGTGGTCCAGACAGCGCTGGTGTCCTGGAGCTCGCGCGCCGTCTCGATGCGCTCGCCGTCGTGGGGAACCACGAGCGCGCGTTGCTCGAAGGGCGACGAACAGCCGGCCTGGACGATGTCCGGGCCCAACTCGGACCCGCGCTCGATGAGTGGTGCCGGTGGCTGGGCGCGCTGCCGGCCTTCATCCGTGGCGACGGGTACGTCCTGGTGCACGCGGGGATCGCGCCGGGCAAACGCCCGGAGCAGTGCACGGTCGCGGAGCTCACCGAGCTCCGCACCGTCGACGGCCGCCCGGGGTCGACTTTGGCGCGGGCCGGAGACCGTCATCTTCGGGCACTGGGCGCGGCGGGGGAAAGTTGACCTGCCGCTCTGCAAAGGGTTGGACACCGGCTGCGTGTATGGGGGGCGGCTCACGGGCTTGTCGTGGCCGCGCCTGGAGTGGGTCTCGGTGCCAGCCCGTCGCCGCTGGTTCGATCGCGACGGGGGAGCGACAACCTCGTGATGCTCCGAGGGTGGGTGGTGGGATACGCTCACCGTCGCGCCGCCCGACTATTTGCTGCGCCCCGGTGCAGGACGAGCGGATCGATGACCACGTCCTGAGGCAGAGTGACAGCCCCGCGGGTCTGCTCGAAGTACCCGGTGGGCGTGAGCCCGCCGATGATGCCCCCGAGGTTGGCGTAGATGGTGAGCAGCAGCATCATGAGGCTGACATACGGTCGCGACTTCGACCGCAAGCGCACCACCGCCGACGCGAAGTCAATCCTGAACCGCGCCTTCCTCCCGGGCGCGAGCCCCTGATTCCGCTCATATTCGCATGCGCGCTGGCATATTGGTGGCCCACGCCGCGCGGCACAAGGCTCGGTCCGACGCGGTCGTATTGGTCGAGCCGGATACGGACTGACGACGCTCACGCCCATGCCCGCCGGCCATGGCGCTCGAGCTTCGGCCATTGAACCAGGAAGGCCGCACGCGCAGCCTGGCGGCGGGTGCGCTGCCGCTTCGCCAGCCACTTTGCCACGGCCCGCACACGGTGGCTGCGGACCCTGGCCGATCGAAGGAGCAGACGTAGACGCTCCTCGGCGAACACGGCATCCTGATGCTCTCCCAGGATGTCCTGAAGCTTCCTGGCGCCCCTCACGAAGCGCTCGGCCGGCGAGCCGACGATCGCCTGTGCGAGTTCGGCAGCGTAGCGCGCCCGCTTCGAGCTTGAGTCTCACGGCGTGGAGATCACGGGCGCTCGGCTTCTTCAGGGGCAGGGCCTGCACCGCCTTGCGGAGCTTCTTGAACTGGCTCCCTGCGATGTAGCGGCAGTGAGAGATCAGGGGCCACCACGCGGGGGTGCTGGATGGCCTCCTCGAGATGATCGAGGCCGCCGTTCAGTATCAGTCTGTCGACGGCGCGCTTCAAGGTCACCGGGATGTGCCGCCACGGTCTGCTGGTGTCCGGTTCGGCCCGTTAGATAATCGGTGCTGGCATGAACGTCCTGCTCGTCCGCCACGCCGCTGCTGCGCCGAGAGGCACCCCCGGCGTGTCCGATGACGACCGACCCCTCACTCTCGAGGTGTAAAGAAGTTCCGCGCGGCCGCCAGGGGGCTCGCGCGGATCGCGCGTACGCCGGATGTGCTGCTGACGAGCCCGCTCCCCCGTGCGCGGGCGACCGCCGAGATCGCGGCGCGGGCGTTCAAGCGGATCGAGCCCCGGATCGAGCCCGCCCTAGCCCACGGAGGCGTCGACGAGATCGTGGCGGCGCTGAAAGGTCATCCCAGCGACGCGACGGTTGCGATCGTCGGCCACGAGCCCGCTCTCTCGGCGCTCCTCGCGCGCCTGCTCGGCGCCTCGCACGGGGAGGGGCACCGCGTTCAAGAAGGGCGGTGCTGCGCTCGTGGACCTCCCCGACGGGCTCCCGGCTCTGGCCGCCTGATGTGGTTTCTCAAACCCAGGATTCTTCGGACGCTCGCCGCAGAGTAGCGTCGCCCCCGTACAATGACGGCCCGCTCGGCAGGGAAGGGCCCGCAGGGTTCTCGCGCAATGCGGGAACTGGTCGCCGTCGTCGACCTGGGATCGACGGCGGTCCGGTTCCTGCTCGCCCGGATCAACCCCGATGTCGGCTACCACGTGCTCGCGGAGGAGCGGGTACCCACGCCGGGCTGGGCGGCGGCAAGCCCGGCAGCCTGCCGCGCGCCGCCATCGACGAGACGCTCCGGGCCGTGCACCGCTTTTTCGCGGGGCACGTCCCGAGTGGCCGTGGCCCACGCGTCATCGCGGTGGCAACGTCCGCTGTCCGGGACGCCGGCAACCGCGAGCGGTTGCTGGCCCGCTCCGTACGACGAGGGCATCGACGTGCAAGTCCTGAGTGCTCGCGACGAAGCGCAGCTGGGCGCCGCCGCCGCCTTGCAGAGCCTCTCGTTTCGGGACGGTGACGGTTGCGGATCTGCGGCGGCGAGCCTGAGCTCTGCCGGGTCCGGGCGCGAAGGATCGGTTCCGTCGCGAGCCTACCGCTCGGGTCCGTGCGGATGACCGGCCAGTTTCTGCGCCACGATCCGCCCGAGCAGCGCCCGAGCTCCGGGCCCTCCGGAGCGAGATCCGCGATCAGCTCGTGCGTGCCCTTCACCTGCCAGCGCGGGGCCGTTATGGTGGGGCTCGGCGGCACCGTGCGAACGCTGGCCCGCATTCACCTCCGCCGCCACCCGGGCGAGCGAAGCATCGGCACGGGCTGCGACTCTACCAGTCCGACGTCACCGCCATCCGCGAGCGGCTGGAGACCCTCTCCCCGCGAAAGCGCCGGAAGATCCGCGGCCTCAACTCGGAGCGATCCGATATCATCCTGGCGGGCGCCATCGTCATCGAAGAGCTCATGGTCTTTGGCGGGTATCTGACGCTGGTCGTGTGTACGCGAGGAGTCCGCGATGGCGTTCTCTTGCGCGAAACCTTCAACCGTCGAGGCTGACATGAATCCGGCTGCGTTCGTCAATCGCGAGTTGTCGTGGCTCGAGTTCAACCGGCGCGTGCTCGAGGAGGCACAGGATCCGAGCGTCCCGCTGCTCGAGCGTGTGCGGTTCCTCGCCATTTTCAGCTCGAATCTCGACGAGTTCTTCATGGTGCGCGTGGCGGACCTGAAGCGCCGCCTCGCCGCGGGCGATCAGACGACAGAACCCGATGGGCTCAGCCCCACGGAGACCATGGCGGCGGTCGCCGCCCGCGTCCATGACCTGGTGGCCGAGCAACACCGCTGCTTTCTCGAGGAGATCCAGCCACTGCTCGCTGCCCAGGGCATCGTCTTGCTTTCTCCAAGGACCTCAGCGAGGACCAGCAGCGCTTCCTCGGGGAGTACTTCCGCCGCACCCTGCGGCCCGTGTTGACGCCCCTCGCCATCGATCCCAGCCATCCCTTTCCTTACCTCGGCAACCGCTCGCTGTGCTTGGTCGCCTCCATCCGACCATCGGTTCCATCGACGTTCCCGCACAGCTCGCTGTCTGTCATCCACATCCCGAGCCAGATGCTCCCGCGGTTCGTCGCGCTGCCCGATCCGACGGGCAAGCACGTACTCATGCTACTGGAGGACGTGATCCGGCTCCAGCTGCCCGACATCTACAACGGATATGAGATCCTGTCGAGCCACGCCATCCGCGTCAGCGCGCGACGCGGACCTGCCGGTGCGGGGTCGTCGCGAAGACCTGCTCGCCAGCATCGAACAGAGCCTGCGTGAGCGCCGCCTCGGCGCGGCGGTGCGGCTGCAGCATGACGGCGACCTGCCGCCCGACATCCTGGCCATGTTGCTGGACGAGTCTCACCTGCAGCCCGAGGACGTGTATGAGGGCGAGGGTTTTCGGCTTTCTTCGATCTGTTCCAGCTCTACACGGCCGTGGATGTCCCCCGGCTCAAGGAGCGGCCGCGGCCGCCGCACCCCGTCGCGGCGTTCGAGGGGACATCCGACATCTGGAGCGTGCTTCGCGCGCGCGATGTGCTCGTGCACCACCCTTACCACACCTTCGATGCCGTGATCCGCTTCGTGCGCGATGCCGCCGTCGATTCCAGGGTGCTGGCCATCAAGATGACCTTCTACCGCGTGAGCCCCGCGTCACCCATCGCGCAGGCCTTGCGCGCCGCCGTCGAGAACGGGAAGGAGGTCGCGGTCCTCGTGGAGCTGCAGGCACGCTTCGACGAGGAGGCGAACATCCGCTGGGCGCGCGCGCTGGAGGAGGTGGGCGCCCATGTGGTCTACGGTCTCGCGGGCCTGAAGACGCACTGCAAGGCATGCCTCGTCGTGCGGCAGGAGGCCGACGGCATCCGGCGCTACTGCCACGTCGCCACCGGCAACTACAATGTCCGGACTGCCGGCGTCTACGAGGGATTATCGGGCTGTTCACCAGCCGGG
>CAWGJN010000017.1:0-421721 GCA_963822925.1 uncultured Gemmatimonadales bacterium | reverse complement strand
GTGATCTACGGCCTTGTAAAGGCGGCGACTGACAGGATGGCGTCCGACATGGCACGCCAACTACATCCGCATGGTGTGACCGTCGTCTCGCTCTATCCCGGACTCGTGCGCACGGAGGCTGTGCTGGCGGCTGGCGTGTTCGACTTGAGCAACTCGGAGAGCCCGGAATTCATCGGCCGGGCGGTCGCCGCATTGGCGAGCGATTCCGAGGTCTCACGCCGAAGCGGGTCGGTCTTGGTGGCGGCTGCCTTGGCCGCGGAATACGATTTCACAGACGTTGATGGCCGCCGCCCGCGCCCGCTCACCCTGGCCGACGTATGACGGTAGGCTGTCTAACCCGCGCTTGCTGTTGCCGCACCGCGCGGCTACCCCGATCGATCGTCCGTCGTCAGGGCGGGGCGGGAGGCGAGAGTGAGCGAAACCGTCGTGGCGCGGACGTGGGATGCGAAGGCGTCGGCCCAATCGGCGCTGCAAACGTCAGCGCTCGTATGGTTCGCGTCCGCGATGCCGGTACCGAGTGGGAAGAGTTCCCCGCCACTCTGTGCATGGCCCTCTATCTCGACGGCATGACCACGGCTGGTCGGGGCACCGTCAATGGCCACTAATTTCATGACATGCCCAGTAGTCCGCCTGTGAGCGCACGCGCCGTCGCACTGCTGTTTTGTTTCTTGTCGCTGCCGGCAGCCGTGGCGGCGCAGGGCGCAACGACGGCCGCCGATTCCTTCGTGGCCGAGCGCGATGCGATGGTCGACCAGCAAATCCGTGCGCGGGGCATCGACGCTCCGGCGGTGCTCAAGGCAATGCGCGAAGTCCCGCGCCACCTGTTCGTTCCCCCGGACGTGAGATACCTGGCCTACACCGACCGGCCGCTGCCGATCGACGCCGAGCAGTCGATTTCCCAACCATACATCGTCGCGTACATGACTGAGGCGGCCGAATTGTCTCCGGATGAGACGGTGCTCGAGATCGGCACCGGGTCGGGATACCAGGCCGCCGTCCTCGGCGAGATCGCGCGCGAGGTGTACACGATCGAGATCATCCCCGAGCTGGCCCAGCGGGCGGACGAGTGTGCTCGCGGGGCTGGGTTACACGAACGTCCACGTGAAGACCGGGAATGGCTATCTGGGCTGGCCCGAGCACGCGCCTTTTGATGCGATCCTGGTGACCGCTGCACCGGAGCAGGTACCTCAGGCCCTCGTAGATCAGCTCGCCTTGGGCGGCAGAATGGTCATTCCAGTTGGCGTGATGAACCAGAAGATGATGATCATCGAGAAGACGCCGAAGGGTGTGGTTGAGCGTCGGACCATTTCTGTACGCTTTGTGCCGATGACGGGAAAACCGTGTGCACCGCGCTAGACGGCGCCTGCCACCCATCATCGCGATAGTGCGGGCTATTTGTGTGCAACGTTCTGAGCCTTCGCCTGGGAGTGGACGTTGACCGAGAACAAGCGCATGATCGAACGATACATGGCGGGCTTCCGAGCGACCGACCACGACCTCATCCTTTCCTGCCTGACGGACGATGTGGAGTGGGAAATTCCTGGCATGTTTCATTCGCGAGGCAAGGCGGCTTTCGATCAGGAAATCGAGAACGACGCTTTTGTGGGACACCCCGACATAGTGGTTACGCGAATGATCGAGGAAGAAAACATTGTTGTGGCCGAAGGCTCGGTCCGGACGCAGAAACGCGACGGTACTGAGCTGCGCCTTCGATTCTGCGATGTCTTTGTCATGGAAGCCGGGAAGATAAGGCACCTCACGTCGTACTTGACGGACTTCAGGTAAATTGGTCTTGGCTCGTTGGGCCTGGGTTTCGCCGTGCAGCGCAGAACGCAAACCGTGAAGACATTCGTCGCTCAGACTGTTGACCAGTGGCGCAAATGGCTCGAAGAGCACCACGACTCCGAGTCCGAGGTGTGGCTCATCTTCCATAAACTGCACACGGGCGTGAGATCGATCGCGTACTTGGATGCACTCGATGAAGCGCTGTGCTTCGGTTGGGTGGATAGCCTGGTCAAACGGTTGGACGACTCTCGCTACGCGCGCAAGTTTACGCCGCGCAAGACGGATAGCCGATGGTCGACAATTAACCGGAAGCGCTACGCGGCATTGAAAGCCAGTGGCCGGTTGAAGCCAAGTGGAATCAATCGCGCGCCGACGGACCGCAGCTCTGGTCCACGACCGCCACGGTTCCAGATGCCCGCAACGGTTCCACGGTACATTCAGGAGGCACTAAAGAAACAACCGGCGGCATGGCGGTACTTCGAGGGGCTTGCGCCCTCACATCGGCGGCGGTTCATCGGCTGGATCGAATCCGCCAAGCGCGAGGAGACAAAGGCCAGGCGCCTGCAGCAGGCGATTCGGCTTTTTGCGGCAGGCAAACCGCTGGGACTCAAGTAGGCAGGCGCCCAGTAGCGATCCGTGACGCGACTCTTGATGGGCGCGTTGGTGTGCTGCTCAGCGGACTCCTGATGGGGCAGGCGACAGATCCACCAACCATGCAAGT
The DNA here is from genome assembly GCA_963822925.1 of uncultured Gemmatimonadales bacterium. Classification (GTDB taxonomy): domain Bacteria; phylum Gemmatimonadota; class Gemmatimonadetes; order Gemmatimonadales; family GWC2-71-9; genus JAGGAG01. Next base: position 419,215 of record CAWGJN010000017.1, on the reverse strand, counting down.
CAGGAGATGAATCCATGCGCCTTGGCAACTTCTCGGTGAGCCTTGCCGTCAAGGACATTGCCAAGTCACGCGAGTTCTATGAGAAACTCGGCTTTCGCGTGATCCTTGGAGACCAGAAACAGAACTGGCTCATCCTCCAGAACGAGACGTCCACCATCGGACTCTTCCAGGGGATGTTCAGCAAGAACACCATGACGTTCAATCCTGGCTGGGACCGATCCGGCAACACTCTGCCGGACTTTGACGACGTTCGGGACATACAGCGAGAGCTCAAGGAACGTGGTCTCACGTTGGCACCTGAGGCAGATGATTCCACGACGGGCCCCGCAAGTCTGATGGTGCTCGATCCCGATGGGAACCCGATCCTCATCGACCAGCATGTGCCAAGGCCTCACAAGTGAACATGAGCCTGACACCACTTGAGTCCGACTTCCTCGGAGATCTCGCGCAGGACGACTACGACCTGTGGGAGTTATTCGAGTTCGTCCGGCTCCGTCATCCCGAAGACTCCGATCGAGGACTCGCGCGAGGCCGGGCGGCGCTCGCGACCTGGTTGGCGAAAGGCTGGGTCGAGGATGCTCAAAGCGAGCTCGATGGTCCCGCCATTCTTGCCTGGCTCGACGCGCGAGGAACGAAGGGCGCAGACTATGCCCCCGACTCCCCGCGTCTTCATTTGACCCGGCTGGGTCATGCCATAGTGGCTTCTGCGGACGGCGCGGAGTAGCGGACGTGGTGCTGTCGGCCGCGGCCCTGCTGCGGCACGAGCGCGGTTTGCGCGAACAGATTGAAAAGGCATCGTCACTGTTGCGTCCGCTTCAAGTAGGCGTACCATACTCTATCGGGAAGGAAGGCAAGGCCGCCAAGTTCACAAAGGAGGGACGGGTCATGGGGAGCACGCGCATGCGGACCATTGCTATCGTGACGGCACTCGTCAGCGCCCTGAGCGGCGGTGCAATGTCCGCCCAGGACAAGAACGCCGTGAAGGTGCCGGGTGGGCTCGCGTTCGCTGAATTCAAGGGATATGAAGGTTGGGAATTCATCTCTCTCAGTAAGAACGACCAGCTGGTCGCGGCGATCCTCGGGAACCCCGCGATGATCGAAGCCTACAAGAAGGGCATTCCCGGCAACGGCAAGCCTTTCCCCGACGGCGCCAAGATGGCGAAGATCCATTGGACCCCGAAGCAGAGCGAGAAGGCCCCGGCGCCGACGACCGTGCCGGGCACGCTGCACGACGTCGATTTCATGGTGAAGGACAGCAAGAGGTTCCCGGAAGCGGCGGGTGGGGATATGCCGCGTTCAAGTATGACGCCAAGACCGGTACCTTCACGCCTCAAACCAAGGACGACGTGCCGCCGCAGTTGAACGACGCCAAGTGCGGATTCGGGTGCCACACGATCGTGAAGTCGAGAGACTACGTCTTCACCGATTATGGAAAGCGCTGAACCATGAAATCGTCACCGAACACAGGCTCGACCGAACAGACCGCTTCCCGGCTCATCGACCAGCGCATCCTCGAGCTGGGAGATTGGCGCAGTGAGACCCTGGCTCGCATGCGGACGCTGATCCTGGAAGCCGACCCCGGGATCACCGAGGAGTGGAAGTGGGGCAATCCGGTCTGGTCGCACGGCGGGATTGTCACCACCGGTGAGGCGTACAAGAAGGTCGTGAAGCTCACGTTCGCCAGGGGCGCCAGCATTCCCGACCCATCGAGCCTCTTCAATTCCAGCCTGGAAGGCAACACCCGGAGGGCGATCGACATCCACGAAGGAGAGAAGGTCGACGCCCGCGCGTTCAAGGCGCTGGTGAAGGCCGCGGTGGCCCAGAATAGCTCGCCGGCGAAGAAACGGTAGACAGGCGGCACCAGAAGAAGTACGAGAGCCCCCAAAGCACGCCGGTGGCCGCTGCCCAGCCCCACTTCTCCGGGCCATCGCCCACCGCGAAGTGCGCGATGAGCGCGGAGACGAGGGTGATGGCGAAGCCGGCGTACGCCCACTCCTTGAGCCGCGCCGACACCGGCGCAAGCAGCAGCACCAAGCCGAGGAACTTGGCCCACGAGAGTTCCACCCGGAAGTAGGCGGGGAAGCCGAGGTGGGTGAACATCTCCGCCACCTGCGGCAGGCGCAGTTGCGCGTACGCGGTGAAGCCCATCTGCAGACAGAAGAGCGCGGTGACGATCCAGTAGGCGATGACGATTCCCTTAGGCGAGTCATGTTCAGCTCCGTGGGCGGGAGGGTCAACCCGGGGTCTTGACGTCGAACTGTTTCGCGTACTCGGTGGTCAATCGCTGCCAGCCGTCGAACTTCATGGCCTCGGGGCCGACGATGCGTCCAATGGGATGACCGGCCAGCAGCCGCTCCAGCACGTCGAAGCAGATGTGCCAGCCCGCCGCGCCCCACGCGATGAAGCCGCGATCGATGTTGTGCCAGAGCGTGAGGCGGGTGCCGCCGTCCAGCGGCTCCAGTTCCCAGCGGATCTCGTTTCCACCCCAGCTGTACTCGAGCGCCCTCGGCGCGTCAGCCCGCTTCACGCTGGGTCTCGGAGACCATCGGCGTCGGTGCTCCCACGGTCGAGAGCGTCACCGGCCCCACGGCGCCCAGGTTCCGGTCGGCGTCGAACGGCGCCCATTCGGACAGGTGCGCCGGATCGGTCAGCGCCTCCCAGACCATCGCCGGCGGGTGACGGAGCTCCCGGACGAGAACGAGCGTCCACTTCTCTCCATCCTTCTCGACGTGGGCTCCGGTCGCGGCACCGGGCGCGTACTGCTCACGGTTGCTCATCACTTCTTTCCTTTCCTGGATGTCTGCTCCATCCGGTCGAGATGGCGTTCGAGCTTGTCGACGTGGGCCGTCCAGAAGCGCCGGAAAGGCACCAGCCAGGCGTCGACCTCCATGAACGGCTCGGGCCGGAGCCGATAGACCCGCCGCTGGGCTTCCACGCGCGCCTCCACGAAACCGGCCTCGCGCAGCACTCGGAGGTGCTTGGACACGGAGGTCTGAGGCATCCGCAGCCGGCGCTCGATCTCGCCTACGGAGCGCTCCGACGACGCCAACAGGCTGAGGATGCTCCGGCGATTCGGCTCCGCGATGATCGCGAACGATGATTCCATAGGTCAATATACCTACTGGGTCATATACCTGTCAAGTCATATTACCCACTTGACTGATGCGGCGCGGCCCGCCAACGTGACAACCCAGGAGGAGACCGCTGATGCCACGCAAATCGGCCAGCCCGTCCAAGTTCCCGCCGAAGCTCCTCTCCGGCGGCAACCCGCAGATCGCGAAGGCGGATGGCGACGCCCCGGTGCAGGCGTACATCGCCGCGATGCCGGGCTGGAAGCGCGACCTCGGAAAGCGCCTCGACGCGCTCATCGTGCGGACCGTGCCCGACGTGCGCAAGGCCGTGAAGTGGAATTCGCCGTTGTACGGCATCGAGGGCCAGGGGTGGTTCCTGGGGTTCCACACCTTCACGCACTACGTCAAGCTGACCTTCTTCCGCGGCACGTTGCTGCGACCGGTCCCGCCCGGCGCCAGCAAGCAGAAGGACGTGCGCTACTTCGACATCCACGAAGGCGAGGTCGACGAGGCGCAGATGGCGACGTGGGTGAAGCAGGCCGCCGCGCTGCCCGGCTGGGTTCCTGGCCGACCGTCCTCGAAGCGGGTCTGATTCTCGAAGGGATGTACGGCCTTGAGGGGCCCAGGGTGGCTTCATCTCGGACATCACCGCGCGGCTGGCCGATCCACGCCGCCGCGGCGACTTGCTCAAGGTGGCACGCCAGTTCGACATCCGAGCCTTCATTGCTCGGTCGACCGTGCCCCCTGCTTGTCGTCGCGCGAACGCCGGTCGCGGCGAGCGCAGGTCGTCAGCCGGCGCGAGAGGCCACGCCAGATCGGAGTATGCAATGAATGAAAGGGACTCGTTGACGACGATTGGCCAGCCGGTACCGGAACTGCCGGTAGCAGACGTAGAACGGGCACAGCAGTACTACCGCGACGTTCTCGGCTTTGAAATCAGATGGCTTTCTCCAGGGAAGGAGATCGGCGCTGTCGCACGTGGAAAGGCGGCTGTCTTCTTCCGAAGACGCCAGGAACCTTTTGAACCTGCGATTCATTGGATATTCGCTGAAGACATCGACGCCACGTACGAGGAGCTCCGATCGTCAGGTTCGAAGATCGTGGAGCCACTGGAGAAGAAGCCCTGGGGTTTGAGGCAGTTCACCGTTGAGGACCTGGACGGAAACCGCTTCTATTTTCACTGTGATTGAGCAGGCGGGGATGAGGAGCTGTCTTGCGCGCAAATCTACAGGGCGAGAGTAGACGCCGGGAAGCGCGCCGCGGCCTGCGGGTGTTCTTCGTGGTGCTGACTCTGGGCACCGCTGTCTGTGAGTGGTGGCTCATCAGGGCGGGCGATTCGATCCGAAATCACGTTGGCGTCGTGCTTGCCCTGATGTGGATGCCAGCCGTCGCGTCGATTGTTGCGCGTTTGAGTCTGCGCGAAGGTGCCCACGATATCTCGTTTCGGTTTGGGGCCCGGCCCGGCGCCCGCATGGCGTTGTTTGGTTGGCTGTTCCCCCTTGCGGTTGGGCTCATAGCGTACGGCACTGCATGGATCACCGGCTTGGCCACCTATCAAGCGCGGGCAATCCCTGGCATGCCTGCGTCCTCGGGCCCCGCGATGGCGCTGCTCCTGCTCGTCGGCGTCCGCCTCACTATTGGCGTGCCGATTGCCGCGCTTGCAGCCGCCGGCGAGGAAATCGGATGGCGCGGCTATATGCTGACACGATTGATCGATGCGGGCATTCCCCGACCGGTCTTGGTCAGTGGCGTAATCTGGGCGTGCTGGCACCTGCCGCTCGTGATCGGGGGGGTATACGCCTCGAGCGCATACCCATGGGCCTCGGCCGTTGTATTCCTCGTGATGATTGTGGGCCTGTCTTCGATACTGGCCCGGCTCCGGCTCGCCTCCGGTAGTGTCTGGCCAGCGATTATCGGGCACGCATCGTGGAATGCCACGATCCAGGGTGTCTTTGATTTTTCGACCGTCCAGTCGCCAACGGCCCTGTGGGTCGGGGAGTCTGGCGTTCTTGTGGCACTTGTAACGGCTCTGATCGGCGCCTTGGCATTGAGGGGTGCATGGTTGCCCATGCGCGAACCGGGCAGCCCGTTCTGAAGCGAGAAGCGGCTGACCATCATGGTGCGGTTGACGGCACCCAGCACCCCGTCCAGACATCGCGCGAATTGCCGAGCAAGGTTTGATCGTCCGTCGTCACTCGGCGGGAGCCGCTTGCGTCTGCACCAGGTTGGTGTACTTTGTCCCATAAAGTACACGGTCCTATAAATGGCAGGAGTTCCGCCGGAGGCGATTCATGTCCGTTGACAACAAGTTCCGACGCCTGCGTGGCGCGCTAGGGAATGCGTTGGTGTGGGGGGGTGCCTGGTCCATCTTTGCATTCGCGGCGTTCGCCATCCTGCGTCTCGCCGGAATCTGGGAGTCGATCTCCTGGGTAAAGGGACTCGGTGTCGCAATCGAATTCGGGGTCATCGGTACCATTGCAGGGGGAGCCTTCTCTTTGGTCATCGGGCTCGCGTATCGAGGGCGGCGTCTCTCGGAAATCAGTTGGGTGCGTTTCGGGATCGGTGGGGCCGTTGTTGCAGGCTTGTTCGTGCCGCTGTTCCTCCAGACGATGAGTCTTCTCACCGGAGGTGGACTGGTACCGTGGAACCTGGTGCTCGACGACGGCCTCTGGACGGCGGCGTTCGGTGGCCTTGCAGCCGCCTGTTCGCTCAAACTTGCCCAACGCGGGGATACCGCGCTTCGTGCCGGGAGTCTGGACCAACTCGAACGTGTGGAGGGGCTGGATCGCGTGACGTCGGCCGGAGAGCAGGATACCCGAGAACGCGACGTTCCCGTTCGGCCCGATACTGAGGACTGACGCGCAGCGAAAGCCCGCCATGGAAACAAGGCAGCCTGCAACCGCTCCTCCCGAGATCAGTCAGCTCCTCGCACTGGCCCTGGGGAAGGAACCCACTCGCTGGTACACACCGCATACAGGCCTGTCCCGAGCGAAGCGATTCGTCGTCCACTTTGCGGATGGCTCGAGCGCCTTCGTGAAGGCCGCCGTTGATCGCTCAACGGAACAGGAGCTGCGGACGGAGCACGACATCCTCCGCAGCATCTCCGGCGACTTTCTTCCGCGGCAGGTTGCCTGGATAGTGACAGGCGTGCGACCGATACTCGTGCTCGAGGACCTGAGTGCTGCGCACTGGCCCGCCGACCATTGGCCGGTCGCGTGGAGACCGGGCCAGTTTGAGTTGCTCTTCCACACTCTCCACCGCATCGCGCAGGTCGTTCCTCCTGCAACACTACCCGACGCCCAGGCGGGATTCGAGCCGCGCTGGCCAGCGATCGCCGCAAACCCGGAACGCTTTCTAGCACTTGGTCTGTGTTCCGAAGGCTGGTTTCGCAACGCGATCGACGCCCTGATCGCAGCGGAAGCCGCGGTCCCGCTGGCAGGGGACGCGCTCGTCCACAATGATGTCCGCAGCGACAACCTCTGCTTTGTAGGCGACCGGGTAGTGTTGGTGGATTGGGCCAGCGCCCTCCGTGGGAATTCCCAACACGATCTCACCACCGTCCTCACGACCCTTCCGCTCGAAGGCGGCCCCGATCCCTACACCATCCTGCCCAATGCAGGCTCGTGGGCCGCGTATCACGCGGGCCGGAGCGCGTGGCGCGCCAGTGCCCACGTGATCGGCTCCAGGGGCCAGGCGGACCCGGACTGGCTGCATACGATCGTCCAACGAATTTCCACCATCTGTCTGACCTGGGCGGCGCAATCTCTCAACTTGGCGCCGTATGACGGACGGGATTGGCGCGAAATCCGGTGAGGACCTTCCGCCGCCGCGATCGCGGCACTCCACTTGTGGTAACGGCTTGACAAGCAAATAGTACCGTTGGCCGCGGACCTTTCTGCGGCCCACGGAGGACGTCTGATGCTGCGTGAGTGGCGGGATCCACCCCCGATGGACGTCGGAGCGCCGGAGCCGGCGTTGCAAGTGGAGCGCCAGCAGCTCTGGCTCGCGTACCGAACGCGACGCCACGATCACTTCGCCGTCATTCGCTTCTCGGGCGTCGAGCGTGTATTGCTCGGGCCGCCATCAGCTGAGCGATTGTCCGCGCATCCTCTCTTTCCCGACGGGCTCGCTCCGTACGCATTTTTCGAAGTCTTGCCAGCTTCCGGCTCTGCCAGCTCCGGGCGTGGTCTGAAGCGATGGGTCGCGTCGTTTCACGATGAGTTGCTCGATGTGCAGGCCACCATGGCCGAAGTCCTGATCAGTGCGGTTGAGTCAGTCGACGCGGCGGGAGCACTTGCCGCCATGCGGGCATAGGGCTGCGGACTTACCGACATGTCCGGTCACCCGCAAGCGCAACCTTGTCGCGTTCTTCTTCAGAACGATCCCTGGAGGTTTCAGCGCATGAGAGCCGCGATCGTCTACGCATTAGTGCTGACGCCCTTGTCCGGGTTGCGGGGCCAAGCGGCACCGGAAGTTGATCATCACCAGCACCTTTTCAGCCCCGCGGCAGCGGCACTGGTGACGGGCGACCCCAATTCTCCTGGAATCTCGGCGAGTGACCTGATTGCGCTGCTCGATTCAGCCGGCATTCGTCGGGCATTGGTGTTGTCGGTTGCCTATACGTGGGGCAGCGCGAACCGTTCGGTCGAGAACGAGTACGAGAAGGTAAGAGCGGAGAATGATTGGACGAGTCAGCAAGTGGCGCAGTACCCCGGCCGCCTGCGTGCGTTCTGCAGCTTCAACCCCCTGAAACCATACGCGTTTGACGAGCTGGCGCGATGCGCGAAGGATCCCCAGCTTCACGCTGGGCTCAAACTGCATTTCGGGAACTCCGACGTCGACCTCGACAATCCGCAGAACGTCGCGCAAGTGCGCAGGGTCTTTCAGGCCGCGAATGAGCTGCGGATGCCGATCGTGGTGCACATGCATACGTCGATATCGAAACGTCGTAACTACGGCGGAGCCCAGGCCCACGTGTTCCTGAATGAGCTTCTCCCGGAGGCGCCCGACATACCGGTTCAGATTGCTCATCTCACCGGGGCAGGGGACTATGATGATTCGACGGATGCCGTGCTCGCCGTGTTTGTCGAAGCGATCCGGGACGGGGATCCGCGTGTAAAGAACCTCTGGTTCGACGTGACCAGCGTTGTGCTTGCCGACATTGCCCTCGAGAAAGCGAAGCTCGTTGCGACGCGCATCCGTCAGATCGGTCTGGACCGGGTGCTCTACGGTTCTGACGCGCCCGCCGGTGGCAATCTGCCACCGCGTGAAGGATGGGCCGCGTTCCGACAATTACCATTGACCGACCGGGAGTTCCTCACGATCGCTGAGAACGTCGCGCCGTACGCGCGGTGGTGACGGTTGAGCATTCAGCGCCTGCTGACTTGAGGCACTGCGTCGGGCGTTGGCAGCGTCGCGAACCGATTGCTGCCTGATAACAGGCTCTGGGTGCACGCCCGGAGGAGACGAAAGTTAGCGCACAGGCTGAACGAGCAGGCGTCGATATGAGATTTGACTACCAGCCGACCCTGCGCGGCGAGTTGCTCGAGCTGCGACCACTGTGCGCCGAGGACCATGACGCCCTGTACGCGGTCGCGTCCGATCCGCTCATCTGGGAACAACATCCCGACAAAACCCGTCATCAACCCGCCGGTTTTCGTGCATTCTTCCAGGAGGCGCTCGCCTCAGGGGGCGCCCTGGTGGCGATTGACACGCGGACGGGCTCCATCATCGGCTCCTCCCGCTTCCATCAGTATGACGAGGCCTCGGCAGAAGTAGAGATCGGCTGGACGTTCCTTGCCCGGTCTTACTGGGGGGGCATCTACAACCGGGAGATGAAACGCCTGATGCTTGCCCACGCCTTCCGCTTCGTGGGCCGCGTGGTATTTCTGATTGACCCGCGCAACATCCGCTCTCAACGGGCAGTCGAGAAGATTGGCGCTGTACGCGAAGGGAACAGGCTGGATGGCGCAGGCCGTGAAAGCCTGGTATTCGTCCTTGAAGCAGGAGACCGGTGATGCCAACCGATATCGCCTCACAAGATGGCATCCTGGCAGCCTGGCGGACCAATGCCCGCGTGACTGCCTTTTTCGTCGAGCACCTGCCGGCCCGGCTTTGGACGGCCCGGGTGCCTGGGGCACCGCAGCGGACGATTCGCATGATCCTGGGCCATGTTCACAACTCCCGGTGCACCTGGATAAAGACGCTGGGGAAGGAACACGGGATTTCGGTGCCGCTGAGCGTGGACCGACATACGGTCACGCGAAGGCAACTGTTGCCGGCCCTTCGTCGCAGCAGCGAAGGCATCCTCAACCTGCTGACCCTGGGTTGTGACCGGGGCGGTCGGCTTCCGCCCTCAACGGCTTATGTGTGGCGGAACTTGCCGCTCGACGTGGGCCATGTCCTCACCTATTTCTCCGCGCACGAGGCCCACCACCGCGGACAAATTGTCCTGGTGGCTCGTCAGCTTGGCCATCGCCTGCCACCGGCGGTGACGAACGGCTTGTGGCAATGGTCGCAGCGCGCCAGGGAAGTCGGGGCGGGCGATCTCTGAGGCGAGGCGCCGGCAAGGCAACGATCGCAGAAGCATCGGAGGTGGAACAATGCAGACGCGCACACTCGGCAAGAGCGGCCTCGAGGTATCGGCCCTCGGCCTCGGTTGCATGGGGATGAGCTATGGCTACGGTCCGGCGGCCGATAAACAGGAGATGATCTCACTGATCCGGGCGGCCGTCGAGCGTGGCGTCACGTTCTTCGATACGGCGGAAGCGTACGGCCCGTTCAAGAACGAGGAACTTGTCGGGGAGGCGCTGGCTCCCTTTCGCGGTCAGGTGGTGATCGCCACAAAGTTCGGCTTCAAGTTCGGCCCCAAGGGGGAACAGGTCGGCCAGGACAGTCGGCCGGAACACATCCGGGAGGTCGCAGAGGCCTCGCTCAGGCGCCTGCAGGTCGATGCCATCGACCTGTTGTATCAGCACCGCGTCGACACCGAAGTGCCGATCGAGGACGTGGCAGGGACCGTGAAAGAGCTGATCCAGGAAGGCAAGGTGAAGCACTTCGGCCTTTCCGAAGCGGGCGCGCAGACCATTCGTCGCGCGCACGCCGTTCAGCCGGTGACGGCACTCCAGAGCGAATACTCCGTGTGGTGGAGACGCCCCGAAACGCAGGTGTTACCGACACTCGAGGAGCTCGGGATCGGGTTCGTCCCATTCAGCCCGCTCGGCAGGGGCTTCCTCACGGGAAAGATCGACGAGCATACGACGTTCGACAGCTCCGACTTTCGCAACATCGTTCCTCGATTCACGACGGAGAATCGCAAGGCGAACAAGGCGCTGGTCGACTTGCTGGCCACGATCGGAAAACGGAGGCAGGCGACCCCGGCGCAGGTCGCCCTCGCCTGGCTGCTTGCCCAGAAGCCATGGATTGTGCCGATCCCGGGAACCACCAAGCTGAGCCGGCTGGAGGAGAACCTTGGGGCAGCGGCCGTCGAGCTGACCCCGGCCGATCTCCGTGAGATCGAGGATGCCGCCTCGAAGATCACGGTGCATGGGGCCCGGTACCCCGAAGAGCTCGAGCAAAGGACCGGGCGGTAGTGGTATTATTCCCCAACAACTCTGCCAGGGCGTCGTACCGCAGATAGGGGCACTGCCGACTCGCGCGGGGGGAACACGCCGGTGGGCCTGAGCCTGGATTTCCGTCTCGACGACCTGTCTGGTGAGCCGACCCGCCGGCTGATCGCGCGACACCTGGCTGGCATGCGGGCAAACTCGCCCCCCGACTGCGTGCATGCCCTGGATGTCGACGCGCTTCGAGAACCTCACGTGACATTCTGGTCGGTCTGGGCTGAAGATGAAATCGTCGCGTGCGGCGCGCTGAAGCAACTCGATGCGCGACGGGGCGAGCTCAAGTCGATGCGCGTGGCCGAGGCGTTCCTGGGTCATGGGGTGGGGAGGGCACTGCTCGAACACTTGATCGGCGACGCTCGGCGGAGGGGAATGGAGAGCCTGTGGCTGGAGACAGGCTCGAGTGAGGCGTTCACCCCGGCGCTCCGCTTGTATGAAAGTGCAGGTTTCGAACGGTGTGGCCCATTTGATGGCTACATCGACAACCCCTTCAGCGTGTTCATGACGCGGACGATCTGAGACGATGAACCGATTATCGCACCTGCCTCCCTCCCTGCTGTCCCTGATTGCTGGTATCACGCTTCTTGGCACGCCACCCGAATCAACAGCAGCACAATCATGTCCCCGCGACACGACCACGGCGCTAGCGCTTCGCGGTGCCATGCATGAGGCACTGCTTGCGCCTGGCGGTGCCTATTCGATCCTTGCCACCACCAACTCGATGCGATTTCAGTCCGCGGTGTTCCAGCGCCTCATCGAGCGCGCCCTGGCAGCTCGACCCGATGGCGGCATCCTCTTTATTCCCTACGATGTCCATTGGTGGGAGTACCTGAAGGCCGCCGGCCTCGGCGAAGACGACAGCTTGAAAGCTCCCATCGGGCGGCGACTGGCATACGAGTACCATCAGGACGTTGAATTGCTCTACGGCCCTCCGGCAACCGTCGTCAAGCAGGTCAAGGATGGGCCATCACCCTTGATTGCGGCAAATGTGAGATTCGCGTGGCCTGATCGCCCCGACGACGTCCGCAAGTTCTCCTTCGAAGACACGCTCTCGGTACCCAAGCTGAAGGCCACCAATCACCAACTCATGACATTCCGGTTCCTCGTGTTCGCCGATATGATCGTGCTCGACGATATCGAAGGAATCTCGGGTCGGCCTTTGAATGGCGTTCTCGGTACCATCTTCAAGGTCATAGGCGAGGGAAATGCCGTGTACGCCCGCTTCAGCGTCGCCGACGACGGACGACAGGTGCTGCGAACCAAGGCGAAAAAGGTGATATCCAAGACCGTGACAGCCACCATCAATCCCGATGGGACGGCGCTGAGTGGCGTGCCCGAGGATAGAAGTGACCTGCTTGCGATGGAGACTCGCCTCGAGCAGCCGCTGGAGCTGGAATACCTCCCATACCGCTGCTGGTCGTCACTCGAATGAGCTGAAAGGGTGGCAGTGAATGACCTGCCTGCGAGTGGAGAACAGGCACACCGGCGAGGTCCTGGAGTTGCGGCGGCGCAAACACGATGGAGACATGGTCCTCGAGTTGCAGGGCACCTTGCCTCCGCATCGAGAAGGCCCACCTCGGCACATCCATCACTTCGAGGATGAGGAAGGGATGATTATCGCGGGCACCCTTGCCGCCGAGGTTGGTGACCGGCGGATTGACGCGGGCCCCGGTGCAGACCGTGCAGCTTCCGCGCGGCATAGCACATCGATGGTGGAATGAGGGCGATCAACCGCTGGCCTTTGAGGGCCGCGCCCGTCCGGTCGTTGACCTTGATCGCTACCTGCAGGCCGTGTTTGAGGTCATGAATGCTGGCCCGCCTGGCAAGCCGTCGTTGTTCTATCTCGCTCACGTTGCCCTGCGTCACCGTCGAGACGCAAACTGTCCTGGTCATGCCCCAGCCTGTTCAGGCGATCCTGTTCCGCGTGGTGATCGTGCTCGGCACGCTGCTGGGGCGCTACCGTGGAACCGAATGGCCCGGCTGTCCGGCACGCTGCACAGGTGCGCCGGAAGTCACCGGCGAGGATACCTGAACAGGCGTCCGTCTCTGGATACCAGCCTGATGACACAGTGATCCCAGATTCACGCACCGGAGGCGACACTAAATCGATATACCAACGTATATACTGCGGACGTTCCTACTTGGGACGGACTGCACCCTCGAAAGGCGGGACCCGCTATGAGATTCAAGCCTGCAGTCTGGGTTCCGATCGCCTGGATTCTTTCTGCCCTCAACGCCGGCGCTATCTGGTTCGCGGCCCGTGATGGTGAGCCACTGCACGCGACGATTCACGTCGCGCTGGCCGTGGCATTCGCTGTCTGGGCTGAACGGCTCCGGCGCAGGCAACAACGCGCCGACGATCCGTCGCTGGACGACTTGCGACAGCAGATGGACGAACTTCAGGGGGAATCGCGGGACCAGATCGCCGAACTCCAGGAACGGCTCGACTTCGCCGAGCGGCTCCTGGCGCAGAATCGAATGACGCAAGGCGTCAAGCCGCCGGAGTCGGAGTCGAAGTAGGCCTGTTGTGAAGGAGGACGATCCATGCGCCGCTATGAACTGGTCTCAGGGGCTTTCTTCTGTCTGCTGGCCGCCGTACAGCTCATCCGCACCGTGATGCGCTGGCCGGTTCAGGTAGACGGCATCACCGTGCCGGTGTGGGCTTCCGTGATCGCCTTCGGCATCGCGTCGACCCTGGCGATCTGGGCCTTTCGAACGGCCAGCCGCACTACCTGAGCCTCGCCGCGGCCTGCTGCGCCCGATGTCAGGATTGTCGCCATGCTGCTGATGTCTGTCTTCATCGCCACGAGCCTCGACGGCTTCATTGCCCGGGCCAATGGCGACCTCGACTGGCTGCCGACGGGTGACGTTGAACCCCACGGCTACGACGAGTTCATCGCCACGGTGGATGCGCTCGTCATCGGCCGCAAGACCTACGAGACGGTCCTGGCCTTTCCCGACTGGCCCTATGGTACCAGGCGCGTCGTGGTGCTCAGCACCGGGGCGCTGGCACCAGCCCCGTCAGGCGCGGTGGTGGAACAGATGTCGGGATCTCCAGCCGAGCTTGCCTCGCGCCTCGCGGCGTCCGGTGTCCGCCATGCGTACGTGGACGGTGGCATCACCATTCAGGGCTTTCTCCGGGCCGGCCTGATCCAGCGCATCATCATCACCCGGATCCCCGTCCTGCTCGGCGATGGCATTCCACTCTTCGGTCAGCCTGTCCCATGACATTCCGCTGCGGCATGTGACGACGCGCCAGTACGCGAGCGGTCTGGTGCAGAGTGAGTATCTCGTGGCCACGGATACTTCCGGTTCTGGCCCCTCCTCCGGGTGACCCGTGACTCTCCAGGCCGTCCTCAAGAGCCAGTACCATGCCTCGCTCGCGATGCTACTCGACGCGGTGGAAAGCTGTCCGGCTGACCTGTGGACCAGCGACGCATATGTGAATCCGTACTGGCAGGTCGCCTACCACGTGCTCTTCTACACCGACCTGTATCTCCAGCCGGACGAGTCGGCCTTCACGCCGTGGGAGCACCATCGGCCGGAACATCATCGCTTCGGCCCGCGCGCGGCGACCATGGGTCCGCTGCTTCCCTACACGTCAGTGGAAGTCGCGGAATACTGCCGTCGCTGCGACGCGATGGTCGATGCCGCCGTTGATCGGCTGGATCTCAGTGCCCCCGAGTGCGGATTCTCCTGGTACCAGATGCCCAAGCTGGAGCACCAGCTGCTCAACCTCCGGCACCTCCATCATCACACCGGGCAACTCGCCGATCGGTTGCGCCAGGTGGCTGGGCGCGGGATCCAGTGGGTGGGAGCCGCGTCGTGAACACGCGCGATCGCTTCCGGGGCTGTCTCCTCGGACTCGCCACCGGAGACGCCGTCGGTACAACCGTTGAGTTCCGTGCCCGCGGAACCTTCGAGCCCCTGACCGACATGATCGGCGGCGGACCATTCCACCTTCTCCCCGGCCAGTGGACCGACGACACCTCGATGGCGCTCTGTCTCGCGACGAGCCTCATCGAGTGCGGCGGATTCGACGCCCATGACCAAATGACCCGCTACTGCCGCTGGGCGGAGGACGGGTACCTGAGCAGCGCCGGCAGCTGCTTCGACATTGGCGTGACCGTGCGGGCAGCGCTTCGACGCTTCCGGCGCGATGGAAATCCGTATGCGGGATCACAGGATCCGGACACCGCCGGCAACGGGTGCATCATGCGGCTCGCTCCCGTGCCGATGCACTGCTTTCCCGATCTCAGTGCCGCTGAGCGACTCGCCGCCGACAGTTCACGCACGACTCATGGCGCCGTCGAATGCATCGACGCATGCCGCCTGCTCGGGCGGATCACCGTCCGGGCGCTGCTTGGCCAGACAAAGGAGGAAACCCTGTATGGAGACGCCGAGTCATTCGTAGCCGGCGAGCGTATAGGTGCAATCGCCCGGGGAGAGTACCGGAACAGGCGTGAGCGTGACATTTGCGGCAGCGGATATGTTGTCGCGAGCCTTGAGGCGGCCTTGTGGGCCTTCGAACACACCGACAGTTTCGCGGCAGCGATCCTCCTCGCTGCCAACCTCGGCGATGACGCCGATACGACGGCCGCGGTGTGCGGCCAGGTCGCGGGAGCGTACTATGGCGAGCCCGGCATCCCGGGGCACTGGCTCGAGCGCCTCGCACAGCGAACGACGATCACCAGCCTCGCTGACCAGCTCGGCGCGAACCACTGGGGTTGAGGAACGAGGTGGACATTCGATGGCACGCCGTGCGATCCTCGCGGCTACACTGACTCTGGCCCTGCTCGGCGGATGCGGGCACGAAGGGAAGACACCCCGGGACCAACACGCCTCCGACCACCTCGGCACCGTCGACTTTCCGGTTAGCTGCACGGCGCCGGCGCAGGTGGAGTTCAATCGCGCGGTCGCCCTCCTGCATCACATGACGTATCCCCAGGCGCGCGAGGCATTCCAGGATGTCGCTGCTATCGATCCCCGATGCGCCATGGCGCAATGGGGCGTAGCGATGACGCTGTTCCAGCCCCTCTGGCCCACGCGGCCGCGCCCCGAAGCGCTCCAGCAGGGTTTTGATGCGGTGCAGAAGGCCGAGGCGCTCGGGACGCCGAGCGAGCGGGAGCGACTCTTTGTGGCCGCAACGGATGCGTTCTTCGCGGAGCCGGCGTCACCCGACTACTGGCTGCGCGTCCGTCGCTGGAAGGAAGCGATGGCAAAGGTCTACGCCGCGGCGCCGGATGATCCGGAGGCGGCCGCGTTCTACGCGCTGGCGCTCCTGGCCAGTGCTCCCTCCGATACCACGGCGAGGTCAAACGCCGACCAGGCCGCGGCACTGCTGCTCCGCGTATACCAGCGCAATCCGGAGCACCCCGGCGCCATGCACTACCTCGTGCACGCCAACGACATGCCGGGCCGCGAACGGAATTCACTGGAGATCATCGGGCGCTACGAAGCGACGGCTCCGCGAAATCCCCATGCGCTTCACATGCCGACTCACATCTATACTCGCCTGGGAGACTGGAACGGGGTCATCCGCGGCAACCTGCTGGCAGCGGACGCGGCGCTGCAGTATCCCGCCGGCGACCAGGGACAGTTCGTCTGGGACGAGTTTCCCCATGCGATCGAATATCTCGTCTATGGCTATCTCCAGACGGGCGAGGACGAGAAGGCCGCCGCGCAGCTGCAGCGGCTCCGCGGTACGGCCCACCTGGAACCGAGCTTCAAGACGGCGTTTCATCTGGCGTCCACGCAGGCGCGCTATGCCCTCGAGCGGCGGGCCTGGAACGAGGCGGTGCTGATCGCTCCCCGTGAGCCCGCGACGCTCGACTGGGACCGCTTCAACTGGCCCGAATCCATCGTCTGGTTTGCCCGGGGCGTGGGCGCGGCGCACCTGGGCAAGGTCGCCGACGCGAGGAGAGCCGCCGCGCGGATCGAGGTGCTCGAGGCCACGACCCTCACGGCCGGAGAGGAGCTGTTCGCCCGGAACATCGAGATGCTTCGGCTCGAGCTGAACGCCTGGGTCGCCCAGGTCTCGGCGCACAGGAGGTCCGCCGTGGCCCTCATGCGACAGGCGGCCGAGCTCGAGGCGTCCACGCCCAAGCCTGCAGTGACGCCGGGCCCCACTCTTCCCGGCTACGAGCAATTGGGTGACCTTCTCATGGAGCAGGGGTGCCCGGCCGAAGCACTCGTGGCCTACGAGCGGTCGCTGGAGCTCTATCCGCGCCGCCTCAACGGCCTGCTGGGCGCCGCCCGGGCCGCCCGCGCGGCGGGTGACGAATCGCGGGCGCGCGCCTTCTACCAGAGGCTTCTCGAGGTTGCGAAAGGCGCGACGCGAGAGCCCGTCATGACAGAGGCACAGGATTATGTGGCTCAGCGGCACGCGACGGCTGGCACTGTTGCCCCTCCTGGCTGCGGCGTGCGGCCGACCAGCGCCTCCCGCTGATTCGGGACAAGCCGCTAAATCAGTTCCACCCGCCACCGCCGAGCATTGATGCTCGTGACGTGCGTCATTCGGGCAGGAGGTGCGCATGGACCCGAAGGCCCATTGGGAAGCCGTTTACCGCGAGAGAAGGCCGGAGCAGGTCAGCTGGTATCAGCCGGAACCCACGCTGTCGCTCGAATTGATCCGCAGTGTTGCTGCTCCGGAGGACGCCGTGCTCGACGTGGGTGGGGGCGCATCGACACTCGTTGATGCCCTCTTGCAGGCCGGCTTCCATCGCATCACCGTCCTGGATCTCTCCGCCGCGGCGCTGGCCCATGCGCAGAGGCGTCTCGGACCTGCGGCCACTCGCGTCACCTGGCGCGAAGCAGACATCCTCACGGCTGATCTCGGCAGCGCGTGGGTTGACTTGTGGCACGATCGCGCCGTCTTTCATTTCCTCATCGACCCGGCCGACCGCCTGCGGTACCTGGCCCAGGTGCGCCGGACGGTGCCTCCGGGCGGACATGTGCTCGTCGCCACGTTTGCGGAAGATGGCCCTTCTCGCTGCAGCGGCTTCGACGTGGCGCGTTACTCGGCGACGGAACTGCATGGCGCGTTCGGCGCCGACTTCCGGCTTCTTGTGAGTCGCCGTGAGGAACACCGTACGCCGTGGGGCGCGCGACAGGCATTCACCTATTGCCTCTGCCGTTACGAGCCCCTGGCGCTGGCGCAGCCCGCCGCCTGACCAGCTAGGTCCTTGCCACTACCAGCGTCGCAAGCAGCTCCGCCAGCCGGTCAAAGGTCTCCGCCGCGCCCCGCTTCATGTCCGAGTGCAGCAGCCCGTCGCGTGCTTCGCGTGAGGGGAAGAGCATCGTTTCCACCAGCGTCGTGCCGCCTTCCTTCTCACTGAACACATCCGTGACCAGGCCGGGATGCTCCCGCGCGCCTTCGACGTCGTAGACGAGCGTGTAGACCAGCCGTTCCGGCGGCGTGATCTCCCGGTACTCGCCACAGAACGGGTTCTCATGACCGCTCGCTCCCCGCGTCACGTAGCGCCACGCGCCGCCCGGGCGCAGATCCACGTCACACACTGTCAATGTGGAGCCGCGCAGGCCCCACCAGCGCCGAAGGTGCTCCGGTTTGACGAACATCTCGAACACCAGGCTGCGCGGCGCCTCGAAAGCACGTGTCAGCACGATCTCCCGGTCTGAGGGAACCGTCATCGTCATGGCCCCAATCGTCTCGATCATCTGGATGCTGTTCCTTGCCTTGAAGGTCCTGGAGATACTGGTCGAGACGCTCAAAGCTCTCTGACCGGAAGCGGGCGAATGTCATCACCCAGTCGTGGATTGGCTTGAGCCCATCGCTGTTGAGCGCATAGAGCCGCTGCTGCCCCGCGCCGCGCACCGAGACCAGGCCGACTTCCTTGAGTACCCGGAGGTGCTTCGACGCCTGCGGCTGCCGGACCCGGAGCGACCGCGCGACATCGTTCACCGAGCGCTCGCGCCGCTGCAACAGATTGAGGATCTGCCGCCGCCGTGGTTCGGCGACTGCATTGAAGACGTCGGAGGTGGTCGCCGCTCGTGCCATGATCCAGTATATGCCCATATGGGAATATGTCAAGATGTGTCCCATGCTGCCTCCCCGTTCCCACCATTCGCCCGTCCCCACATCTTTTCGTCATGCTGGCCCAACTCGCTGCTGCCCTCTCCGACCGCTACCGCATCGAGCGCGAAATCGGTGCGGGCGGAATGGCCACCGTCTATCTCGCCCACGACCTGAAGCACGACCGTGCCGTCGCCCTCAAGGTGCTCCGCCCGGAGCTCGAGCCCATGCTCGGCGCGGAGCGCTTCGAGCGGGAGATTCGGCTCGCAGCGCGGCTGCAGCATCCCCACATCCTCACCGTGCTCGACAGCGGCGACACCGCGGGCCAGCTGTGGTTCACCATGCCCTATGTGCCGGGCGAGGGACTGCGCGCGCGGCTGCAGCGCGAGCGCCAGCTTCCGGTACGCGACGCGGTGCGCATCGCGCGCGAAGCCGCGCAGGCGCTGCAGTACGCGCACGAACAGGGCGTGGTCCATCGCGACATCAAGCCGGACAACATCCTGCTGACCAGCGACGGCAGCGTCCTGGTGGCCGACTTCGGTATCGCCCGCGCGGTCGATGCAGCCAGCACCGCGCCGCTCACCCGGAGTGGCGTGAGTATCGGCACGCCGGCCTATATGAGCCCGGAACAGGCCAGCGGCGACGAAGTGGTCGACGCCCGCACCGACGTGTACTCGCTGGGTGTCGTGGTGTACGAGTTGCTGGCAGGCGAACCTCCATTCACGGGGGCGACGGCGCATGCGCTGATGATGAAGCGACTGACGCTCGCACCGCCCAGCGTGCGCGTGGTGCGGCCGGCGGTGAGCGAGTCCCTCGACCTCGCCATCCAGCATGCGCTGGCGCCCGTCCCCGGTGATCGCCTGCCATCGGCCGCCGCGTTCATCGACGCGCTCGATGCCACCACCGGTGAGCGGGCCGTGACCACCACGGCATCGTCCCGGCGCCGTACGCTGGCCGCCCGTCCCGCCCTGCCTGCCCTGGCACTGGGCCTCATTCTCGGGGCCGGTGTGCTGTTCGCCTGGCGCCGGGGCGCGGAACCGGCCGCACTGTCGCCGCCGGCGGTCGCGGCCCCGGCGCGCATTGCCGTGTTGCCGTTCGAAAACCTGGGCGACACCGCCGACGCCTACTTCGCCGATGGCGTCACCGATGCCGTGCGAGGCAAGCTCACCGCGCTTCCCGCGCTCCAGGTCATCGCCCGCGGCAGCTCGGTGCAGTACGGACAGACCGCGACAAGACGCCGCGCGAGATCGCCGAGCGAACTGGGAGTGCGCTACCTCCTCACCGGTACGGTGCGATGGGCGAGGGGTGCCGATGGCGTCAGTCGGGTCCAGGTGAACCCCGAGCTGGTGGAGGTGGCGCCGATGGAGCGGCGAGCCGCTGGCAGCAGCCGTTCGATGCGCCACTCACCGATGTGTTCAGTTGCAGGCCGACATCGCGACGCAGGTCACCGAGGCACTGAAGGTCGACTGCCCGGCGTGGGCCTCGCAGGTCAGCGGATCGGGAGCCCACCACCAATCCCGGCGGCGTACGACGCCTACCTGCGGGCGCGCGCCGCCTGGAATTCCGGCAGCAACATCGCGCTTCCCGCGATGCGCCGCGCCCTGGCACTGTACCAGAAGTCTGTCGCGCTCGATTCGGCGTTCGCGCCGGCATGGGGCGGGATCGCCCTGGCCTCCACGTATCTCTACGCGAACGGCGTTCCCACACCCGTGAACTCGCGAAACAGGCGCGCACCGCGCTCGATCGCGTGACGACACTCGATCCCGAAGGTGTGGAGACGAGCATCATCCGTTCCCGCTACCTTGTCCCTGGTCGAGCTCGACAATGCGCGCGCGCTCGCGGAGCTCGAGACGGTGCTGCCTCGCGCCCCGAACGACGCCATGCTGCTCGGCGCCATCAGCAATTGCCGAGCGCTCGCTCGGTCGCTGGGACGATGCGCTACGTCACGCCGAGAGAGGCCTACGTGCTCGATCCCCGTACCGCGGTGCGGGCCTCGGCCCTCTGCGCTGGTCTACCTCTGGCTGCGGCAGCCCGCTGCTGCCGAGGCCCCGGCCAACCGCGCCGTTGCGCTGGCGCCCGCCAATCCCGCCTTCCTCCAGCGCCAGGCGATGGTGGCACTCGCGAAGGGTGATCTCGCCGGCGCCCGGCGAAACCTTGCCGATGCGCCGGACGTTCCGGCCGCCGATGTGATGGCCCCCTATATGACAAACATGTGGGACCTGGGATGGGTGCTCGACGACGCCGGCCAGCGGCTCGCCCTGTCGCTCGGTGTCGAGGCGTTCGATGGTGACCGCGGCGCCATGAGCATGGCACGCGCCAACCTCAACGCGTGGCGCGGCGATTCACTGCGCGTCGCGTGCCTGGGCCGACTCGGCCCAGCGGGACATCGCCGTCCAGTTGCGCGATGCGCCCGACGACGCCCAGCGATACCTGATCCGCGGACTGGCGCTCGCGCGCCTCGGTCGCGCGACCGACGCGCGATCGGCAACGGAACGCGGTCTCGACCATGTCGCGCGCCCGGCCGGATGCCTACTTCCAGCCATTCTACGAGTACATGGCGGTGCGCACCTACCTCATCCTGGGCGAGCAGGATCGCGCGCTCGACCTGCTCGAGCCCATCATGCAGAAGCCCTACTTCGTGACGCCCGCCTGGCTGCGCCTCGATCCCGATCTCGCACCGCTCGCGGGCAACCCGCGCTTCGAGCGGCTCGCCAGCGGTCGCGGATGAGCAATGACGTTCATCGTCCGCCCGGCGACAGGCCTGAGTGCTAGGAGCAATGACAAGGCGCTGGTGATGCCTTCGGGAGCCTCGCCGCAGGGCGTGCGCGGGAGCGCGCACGCTCAATTCGTTGACCCCAGAAGTCGTCCGTTCTAACTTGCGCGTCGGGCCATGGCGTCCCTTGGTTCCTACCCCCTAACCCGTTGAGGGCCGGCGATGAGCGGCAACGAACATGGTCGGACGGGCGGCGCGAGCGAATCGCAGCCGACCTATCGAGTCTGGCCGGCGGAGGGAGCCGAGTATCACCCGCGGCGAACTATCCGCATACGGCACTCATTCTCGAGCCACCCTCTCCTCTCGGTCTCTGCGTTGCATCGGCTCGGTGAGAAGTTTCGAGCCCAAGGGAACCATCATCAGATCAAGTTCGTTCGCAAGGGCACAACCAGCGGTGATAAGCTAGACCCTCTCTCCTACGATGAGAGCAGAGGATCACTCTCAGAAGTGTTTTCGCGCATTGAGGAACCCGGGTCTTGGGTATCGCTCTATCACGTTCAGACTGACCCGGAGTATGCGGAGATGCTGCGCGCGATCTCGACCACCGTGGCGGACTGGCAAGAAGCGCTTGACCCGGGCGCATTCGACTGGGCCGGATTCATTTTTGTGTCCTCGCCGCCGTCGGCCACTCCATTTCACATTGACCGCGAGAACAACTTTTTCCTGCAGATCCACGGGAAAAAGCGCATGAGTGTCTGGGACCCCGCTGACCGGCACGTTGTGCCGGAAAGCGCCATCGAGGATCGAATGGCACACGGCGCTAATAGCAACGTTCACTTCGACACATCGTTTTATCAGCGTGCGATCATCAACGACGAACTTGGCCCGGGCGACGGCGTATATATGCCCAGTACCTCGGGTCACACCACCAATACCGAGGCAAAGCCGGCGGGCCCGGACGACACGTATTCAGTGTCAATCGGTGTCAATTTCTACACGAATGCTACGCGGCGCGCCGGCAACAACTATGCCCTCAATTACTATCTGAGGCGCCTTGGAATGAATCCACGTTCGCCGTACGAATCGCCGGCGCTGGATAAGTTGAAATACCCGGTCGCCAGGTCGCTGGTACTAGCAAAGAAATATCTTCGCGGATTCGAGATTCCACCGGGCATGTAGGCCGCTGCTGGAAGGCCGGCTGCTGAGGCTCGACCGCCACGCGGATGCGCCGAGCGCTGCGCTGCCAACAAGGTTCTACGAGTACACGGCAGTGCGCACCTACCTCATCCTGGGCGATCAGGATCGCGCGCTCGACCTGCTCGAGCCCATCATGCAGAAACCCTACTTCATGACGCCCGCCTGGCTGCGCCTCGATCCCGATCTCGCACCGCTCGCGGGCAACCCGCGCTTCGAGCGGCTGGCCAATAGCCGCGGATGAGCAAAGACGTCATCATCCGCCCGGTGATGCTCAGTAGAGAAAGGGGATGACCGCCTTTCGCTCCACCGGATAATCGGGGAAGCGCTCGCGGTACCAGCGGTGATGCGACCGGGCGCGCGGCACAAGATTCGCCGCCGTCCACAGGAAGAAGACGAGGCCCGCGGGCGACCAGGTGAGGATGGCCCAGCCGAGCCATTCGACCAGTTCACCGGTGTAATTGGGACAGGAGACCAGCCCGAACGCGCCGCCGTACGGCACGCGATAGCCGGTGTCGCCCGGCGCGCGGAGGTTGCGGAGCGCGGTGTCAGAGCGCCGGTTGAGCAGGTAACCTCCGAGGAACAGCGCCGCGCCCGCGATGAACCGTGGATCACCAAACCATTCCGCGCCGCGCGCAGGCCCCAGCGCGAAGAGCCAGCGACCCTGCAGGTAGCCATTCATCACGTTGAAGAGGAGGCCCATCGCCATTACGCTCACCGGCATGCGCAGCTGTCCGCCCCGCAGGCGGAACGGGTAGACGAATGCGCGGTAGACGTAGTGCAGGAGCCAGAGCAGCAGGAAGGCGATGGCCGTGGGATCCGCCCGCCGGCCCGACACGAGGTAGCAGGCCAGGAACACGATGACCGCGGGCGACTCCATGATGACCCAGCCCGCGGTGCGATGGAGAGTCGGACCCCAGCCCGGCCGCGAGTGCCTGCCATACGGCGCAACGATGAACTGCAGCGCGATGAACGCCGTGAAACCCACGGCGGCCCAGGCGAGCAGGAGGTACTGGTAGAGCTCGCGCTCCATCGATCGTCAATCCTTTCCGGTTTCACGGCAACTTATCACTTGGGAGCATCGGCCGGATGTACCGCGTTCGCCAGGAGGACCTGCCCTTCCAGGGCAGCTCGTACCACTTCGTGGGCGCCGACAACGGCGACGTCAACGTGTCCGTTTTTCTGCTCAGCGCCCTTCCGGGACGCGGTCCCGGGCCGCATCGTCATCCCTACGACGAAGTCCAGTTCGTGCGCGAAGGTCGCGGGCTCTGGACTGTGAACGGCGAGGAATTCGAGGCGGGTGCGGGCGACATCCTCGTCGTGAAGGCGGGCGAGATCCACAGTTTCCGCTGCATCGGTGACACTCCGCTCGTCCAGCTCGATGTGCACTTGAGCCCGCGATTCATTCAAGAGAACCTGAGCTGAGTCAGTCCAATGCGAAGAAGCGTCTCTGACCGCGTCCACCTGATCACCCAGCTGGCCGATCTCCACCACACGGTCTACATCGAGTTCTATCCCGGCCCGTATCGCGACAAGTGCTGGTGTTCCGATTCCGTCTTTCTGAGCGAGGAGGCGTTCGCGTTCGTGGAGCCGATCTTCCGCCGGCACACGCCGCAGTACGACTACTACTCCTTCATGGAGCTGCCGCGCGTGGCCGGGGCGCAGGTGATCGCGGAGCTGACGGGAATGGTGCGGGCCATCCGGGGCGAGCCGCTGGTGGCGCCGCTCACGCCCAGTGCCGCCGAGGCGTTCGAGCGGATCGGGCGAGGCACGAGTGACGAGCATGTGGCCGTGGCCGAACTGGCCGACCGGCTCGCGAACTGGCTCGAGCGAGAGTATGCCGCCGCCGAGGTGATCTCCGTCCTCGGCCTGTGAGCCGGGGGATGCCGGGGGTCTTCCTGACCGCGGCCTGGCGCCACCTGCTCATGCTGAACTACGAGGTGGACCCGACCATCCTTGCGCCGCTCGTGCCCGCCGGCACCATTCTCGATGGTCACGACGGGCGCACCTGGATGAGCCTCGTGGGATTCCGGTTCCTGGAGACCCGGGTGCTCGGGGTCCCGGTGCCGTTCCATCGCAATTTCGACGAGTTCAACCTGCGGTTCTACGTGCGTCGCGAGGTTGGTGGCGAAGTGCGGCGCGCCGTGGTGTTCGTGCGCGAGCTGGTGCCTCGCGCCGCCATCGCGCTGCTCGCGCGATTGGTGTACAACGAGCCGTACGCCGCCCTTCCCATGCGCAGCACGATCACGGTGGGTCCGCCACTCAGGGCGCAGTATGCCTGGCGGCTGAATGATCGCTGGCACAGCTGCGCCGGAACCGCCAGGGACAGCTTCCGCTTGCCGCGAGCGGGTTCGCTCGAGGAATTCATCACGGAGCATTACTGGGGATACGCGAGGCAGCGCGATGGATCGACCATGGAGTATCGGGTCGAGCATCGGCAGTGGGGGGTGGCGCCCGCCGTTGATGTGGTGGTCGATGCCGACCTGCAGGCCCTCTATGGAGATGCGCTCGCTGGCTTCCTGTCGCAGCCGGCATCGGCCTTCCTCGCCGACGGATCAGCGGTCAGCGTGCGATACGCCGTTTCACTGCGGCGCTCGTAATTTCACGCAGCGCATGCTTCCCCACCCAGCGGGCCGTCGGATCGGCTGAGGCCGCGAGTCGTGTCGCGACCGTGGCCGCTGCCGTATTCAGCGCCGCGTTGCGCTTCCCGATGGCGCGCAGCGCCATGTTCACCGCCTTCTTGACGAAGTTTCGCTCGTCGGTCGCCGCCTGCTCGATCAGCTCCAGCCCGCGGAGGAACTGCCGGTCGTCGGCCTCCCGGTCGTGCACCGTGAGGCTCCAGAGCAGCGCGAAGGCGGTGCGCTTCATGAATTCCTCGCGCCGTCCCGCCCATTGCACCACCTTGGCCCAGGCATGCGGCGTCCGGTCCCACAGCGCAAAGGCCAGCGTGTCGCAGATGGCCCAGTTATCGAACTCCCGGCACCAGCGGTCCATCTGCGCCGCGGTGACGCGCTCCGGGTCATCCACGTAGGCGGTAAGCATGCGCGCCTCGTACCAGCCGCTTTCCCAGAGGCCGGCGGCGAGGGCGTGATCCCGACCCAGCTCCTTCGCCAGCGCCTGGATCTCCTTCATCGACACGCCGAAAGCCTTGTGCGGCGTGATGGCATAGCGCGCCATCGCGTCCCGGCCGGCCCTGGTGCCGCGGCGCTCGAGCCACGCGATGGCATCCTCCACCCGTTCACCCACCGGTGCCGCCGTTGCCTTCGGGGCGGGCCCCGCGGCGGCTTTCTTTCGTGGCGGCATCCTCAGGCCTCGTCGTAGGCGCGCTGCAGCCCCGCGATGTCGATCTTCTTCATCCGGCACATCGCCGTCATGACGCCGTGTGCTTTCTTCGGGTCCTTGTCACCCAGCAGCCGGCCCATGATCGAGGGCACGATCTGCCACGACAGGCCGAACCTGTCCTTGAGCCACCCGCAGGGTTCTTCCGAGCCGCCCTCGCTGAGCTTGCCCCAGAGCTCATCCACCTCGGCCTGGGTCTCGCAGTTGACGAAGAACGACACCGCCGGCGAGAAGCTGAACTGCGGCCCGCCGTTCAGGGCGAAGAAATCCTGGCCGTCCAGCTCGAACGTGGTGGAGAATACCGGACCATCCTTCCCCTGTCGATTGATGCTCTTGACCTTCGAGTTCCGGAAGACCGACACGTAGAACTGGGTGGCCTCCTCGGCTCTGCCGTCGAACCAGAGGAACGGCGTGATCTTCTGCATGGAATCTCCTTTCGGCCTATCGTGACGTCCGTCGCCCGCGATACAGCACGCCCGCGATCCAGGCACAGGGCAGGGCTGTGGCGGCGATCGCGATCGGGTACCAGGCCGGCCCGAGGTGCATCGGGATGGTGGTGACCGCGCCGAGGACGCCCATCGCCAGCCCGATGAAGGCGAGGATCCAGACATGCTTCATCGGCGCGTTCGGGGCCAGCCGGGCCGTGACATAGTAGCCCAGCACGGTATACGCCAGGCGATAGGACAGTGCGAGCGCGTTGAGCTTTGGCTCGAACATCGGCTGGCCCCAGGGCGGATAGACGTTGAGCACGTGCATCAACTGGTCGGTGCCGAGCGACAGCACCACCACCACGAGAAACCCCGCAAGCACCGCCGCGATGCTGCGGCCCAGGTGACGAGGTGGCACCGTCGCTGGGGCGGTCACTGCGCCGTTCCCGCCGGCAGTGACGCCATCAGGTCGGCCAGCCGGTCGTAGCCCATCGCCATTCCTTCCTTCATGCCCGACTCGAGCACCATGGCTCGCGCCTCAGGCGACGCGTAGAGCATCGTATTGGTCACCGTCGTCCGGCCGCCCTGTTCCGTGAACACCAGGGTGCTGATGGCCTCGCCACCGGTCCAGTCCTGATCGAACACCTGGCCGTCGACGATCCGCTCCTGCGGAACGATCTCGCGATACACGCCCCTCATGCCCATCTCGGTGCCGTCATCGTCCTTGCGCCACACGTAGCGATAGCTGCCGCCTACCCGCAGGTCGATGTCGCACACGAGGAATGACCAGCCGTTGGGGCCGAAGAGCCAGCGCCGGACCAGGTCGGGTTTGGTGAAACAGTCCCACACCAGCTTCCGGGGCGCATCGAAAGCGCGGGTCATCACGATTTCCCGGTCGCCCCGGGTGGCGAGCTGCAGCGTGTCAGTGTTGCTCATTGTTTTCTCTCCTGTCGCTTGGTCCGTCCGTGCTTCTGCTGGTCTGCGGCCTTCAATTCCTCGAGCAGCACGTCGAGGTGCTTAAACGACGTCTCCCAGAACTTGCGATATCGCTCCAGGTACGCGGTGGCTTCGGCGAGCGGCCTGGGTTCGAGGCGCCGCGGCCGCCGCTGCGCATCGCGGGTCCGGGAAATGAGCCCGGCCCGCTCCAGCACCTTGAGGTGCTTCGAGATCGCCGGCTGGCTCATGGCGAATGGCTCGCCCAGTTCGTTCACCGAGGCCTCACCCGACGCGAGCCGGGCGATGATCGCCCGCCGGGTGGGATCGGCGAGTGCGGCGAAGACGGCGTCGAGCCTTGCGGGGGTCATCCTGCCGCCCACTGCTTGCATAACCATATGGTTATATACAGATCAGAGATCCTTCCGTCAAGGTCTCACTCGCCTGGGCCGGCTCAACGACTACGTGTCGAAGATGACGGGCTAGGGTCAGCCGGTAGCACAGGCGGCGGCCCGCGCGAGCAGGAGGGCCTGTTCGCGCGCGTTCTTCGTCAATGAGGCCGCGCGCTCGAACTCGACCTTCGCCTCCTCCTTCCTGCCGAGCTTCATCAGCAGGTCGCCCCGCACGCTCGGCAGCAGGTGATAGCCCTTGAGCGACGGCTCCGACACCAGTGCGTCCACCAGCTCCAGGCCTGCCGCAGGCCCGAGCGCCATCGAGAAGGCGACTGCGCGGTTGAGCTCCACCACCGGCGACGGCGTGAGTCGAGCGAGCGCGTCGTAGAGGGCGGCGATGCGGGTCCAGTCGGTCTCGTCCGCAACACGCGCCCTGGCGTGGCATGCGGCGATGGCTGCCTGCAGCGCATACGGCCCCTGGGCCCCGCCCAGCGCGGCAGCGCGGTCGAGTGCCGCGAGCCCGCGGCCGATCAGCACGCGATTCCACTTCGCCCGGTCCTGGTCGAGCAGCAGGATCGGTTGTCCCTTCGCATCAACCCGCGCGCGAGTGCGTGACGCCTGGATTTCCATCAGCGCCACGAGCCCATGCACCTCCGGCTCGCCGGGCGCGAGCTCCGCCAGCACGCGACCGAGTCGCATTGCGTCCTCGCACAGCGCCGGACGCATCCAGTCGTCTCCCGCCGTGGCGGAATAGCCCTCGTTGAACACCAGGTAGATGACCTCGAGCACCGAGGCGAGCCGCGCCTCGAGCTCGGCGCCGCGAGGCACCTCGAACGGCACCTTCGCATCGCTCAGCGTCTTCTTCGCGCGGACGATGCGCTGGGCGATGGTCGCGATGGGGACGAGGAAGGCCCGCGCGATCTCGTCGGTGGTGAGCCCGCCCAGCAGCCGGAGCGTGAGTGCCACTCGCGCCTCGGTGGACAGCACAGGATGACAGGAGATGAACATCAGGCGCAGCAGGTCGTCGCCCACATGATCGTCGAGCGAGGCATCGAGGTCGGGCACGGCGCGCTCCTGCTCGGCCTCGAGTTCGTGGCCCAGCTGCTCGTGCTTCCGGTCGAGCAGCTTGTCGCGGCGGAGCAGGTCGATGGCGCGACGCTTGGCGGTGGTCATGAGCCAGGCGCCGGGATTGTCGGGGACGCCCGACTCGGGCCAGCGCTCGAGTGCCACCAGCAGGGCATCCTGCGCCAGGTCCTCGGCGATGCCGACGTCACCCACCATGCGGGTGAGGCCGGCGATCAGCTTCGCCGATTCGATGCGCCAGACAGCGTTGATGGCCCGGTGGGTCTCGGTGGTGGTCACGCTACCAATCAGGGCAGGCACCACCACCGGTGCAAGGTTCGCGCAGCGCTATGCGCGGAGGGGAATCAGGGCGCGCACCCGCTGGTCGCGGAGCCAGAGCGCGCCCCACAGCATGATGCCGATGTAAATGGGGAAGAGGGTGTGGCTCAGCAGCGGACTGCCGATACGAAGGTGCGTCAGCACGGCGCCACCGAGATAGCCGGTGAGCAGCATGGCGCCGAGCACCGCCGTACGCGGGATGCAGTAGAGCACGAGACAGATGAGTTCGACTGTCCCGACCACCCGCGCCAGCTCGACAGGAATGCCGAGCTGGGTGAAGGAATCGACCACCGGCTGGATCTTCATCAGCTTGATCGTCACGTCAAACGCCAGGAAGAGCACCGGGAGGGCGGTGAGCGCACGCCCGGGCCACGGGCTCTTCACCACAGGCGCCGGATATCGATTTCGACATCCCCGATGAGCTTCGCGAAGCGGTCGGACCAGTAGATCGCCTCGTCGATCGACTTCACGTCGAGGATGACGTATCCCGCGATCAGTTCCTTCGACTCGGCGAAGGGACCGTCCGTGACGGTGCGCTTGTTCCCGGTGTAGTGAAGGCGAGTCGCCTTCGAGCTGGGCTCGAGGCCGCCGCTCTGGATGAACACTCCGGCGGCCGTCATGTCGGCCACCAGCTTCTGCATGCCTGCGTCCACCTCGGGCGGGTAGGGAACGCCGGCTTCCGACTTCGCGTCGGCCTTGTGCGTGAGCATGAAGCGGGTGGTCGGGTCGCCGGCCGGCTTCTGGCCGAAGCCCAGGTCCCACATTTCGCAGACGGGACGGATATCGATCTCGGCATCACCGACGATTCCAGCATAGCGCGTGGCCCAGTCGATGGCCTCCTCGATGGAGCGCGTGCGCACCATGCAGAAGCCCGCGATGATTTCGTTGTGGCCCTTGAAGGGACCCTTGGTGACGGTGCGCCGCCCGCCGGAGAAGTTGAGCCGCACACCGGTGGAGCTGGGGCGAAGCCCTTCACCCGACTCGAGGATGCCGGCCTTCGCCATGTCGTCCATCAGCGGCCCCATGCCGGCCATCAGCTCCGGCGTGGGCAATGCGCCCGCCTCGGTGGCGGCGTCGGTCTTGTGCATGCTCATGATGCGCATGGCTCAGGCACCCTTCCCGCTGCGCTTCCGGAACTCGTCCTCGGCCTCCAGGACGGCGCGGCCCGCGTCGGTCTTGATGACCGGCTCGAAATCGGCCGAGTCGAACACCTGCCGGATCTCGATCTCCTCTTCCCTGAACGGCGCGCGCTTGAACCACGCGATGCACTCGTCGAGCGACTTCATCTGCACGATCCAGAACCCGGCCAGCAATTCCTTCGTCTCGGCGAACGGACCGTCGGTGACGGTGGGCTTGCCGCCGGGGTTGAACTTGATGCGCTTGCCCTTCGCACTCGAGTGCAGTCCCTCGCCCGCCAGCATGACGCCGGCCTTGATCAGTTCGTCATTGAACTTGCCCATCTCGACCAGGGCCTTCTCGTCGGGAAGCTTCCCGGCCTCGGAGTCCTTGTTCGCCTTGACCAGCACCATGAATCGCATCGTATGAACTCCTCTGGTTTTTGTGAGCCCGGCTCGTCCCGGCTCTACAGACACGACGAACGGCATTCCCCCAAATCGACAGTCGCTCTCCGGAGTGACGCCAGGTAACCGTATAACCCATTACGTTGCAGCGCGTTAGGCCTTTGTCGGCTGTCAGGAGGAGGCGGTGCCGGGGCAGGCCGGGCCGGGGCTTCGTGACTGGCGCGGGAGGGCGCCGATGGCGGATACTTCGGGGCGGCACCTGCCCCGATCTGCAGAGGTGCCCGCGATACCAAGAGACCGTACACAGGTATATCGCACATGACACGAATCACTTCCCATATCGTCACGATCGCGCTTCTGCTCGCCAGCGCCCTGTTCGGCCGGAGCCACGAGGCCCTGGCCCAGTCGACGGTCAGCGTCGCGCCTTCGTCGTATACCCCGGCCGATGCCCAGTTCATGACGGGGATGATCGCGCACCATGCGCAAGCGGTGCTGATCGCCGGCTGGGCGCCCACGCACGGCGCCAGTCCCTCGCTACTCACCCTGTGCGAGCGCATTGTTGCCGGCCAGAGCGACGAGATCGTGCTCATGCAGCGCTGGCTCGCTGACCATAACGAGCCGGTGCCCGACCCGACCGCGCACGACATGAGCGGCATGGCGGGCATGAATCACGACATGGCCGGCATGGACCACGGCAGCATGCCGGGCATGCTGAGCGCCGACCAGCTGGCCCAGCTCGATGCCGCGCGGGGCCCCGAATTCGACCGGCTCTTCCTGACGTACATGATCCAGCATCACCGGGGCGCGATCGTGATGGTGGACAAGCTCTTCAGCACCCAGGGCGCGGGCGAGGAGGAGCGTTCCTTCCGCTTCGCCTCCGATGTCTACGCCGACCAGACCACCGAGATCGACCGCATGGAGAAGATGCTGGCCGCGCTCCCGCCCTCGGGAGCCGGCCAGTGAAACTTCAGTCGCCACCCGCTCGTCCAGCCGTCTCCGTCCCCCCACAGGAATCACCAATGGCTCTTGCAAGTGTTGTTCGCGTCCCCCTGACATTCGTGATCGGCCTGGCGGCACTCGCCGGGTGCGCGAAGTCCTCGTCGCCGGCCAGCGGTGGTGGCATGTCCGCCGTGGCCCCGAAGCCCGATCCGCGGGTCGGACTCAAGGCCGGCATGTTCGACGCCGGCGAGGCCGCCTGGAACGTGCGCCTCGTGTCGACGACGCCGCCGTCGGAGAAGTTCGCCGGCGTCACCAACTCCGACCTCTCGTTCCTCCGCAACTACGCGATCCAGGGCAACTACAACGGCTTCCAGGTGTGGGACATTTCGAACCCCGCGAAGCCGACGCTGACCCTCGGGTTCCTGTGCCCCGCGTCGCAGAGCGACGTGTCGGTGTACAAGAACCTGCTCTTCGTGTCGGGCGAGGGTAACTCGGGCCGCGTCGACTGCGGCGCGCAGGGCGTGCACGACACCGTGAGTGCCGACCGCCTGCGCGGCATCCGGATCTTCGACGCCACCGACATCGCGAACCCGAAGTACATCGCGAACGTGCAGACCTGCCGCGGCTCGCACACCCATACCGTGGTGGTCGACCCGAAGGATGCGGAGAACGTCTACATCTACGTCTCCGGCTCGGCGGGCGTGCGGTCACCGAGCGAGCTGCCCGGCTGTTCCAAGCTCGCGCCGGACAAGGACCCGAACTCGGCGCTGTTCCGCATCGAGGTGATCAAGGTGCCGCTGGCGCACCCGGAAGAGGCGAAGATCGTGACCTCCCCGCGCATCTTCCAGGACCTGGTTGCCCCGCCGGAGCATGGCGAGAACCCGGTCGACGTCGCCGAGTCGAAGAAGGCGGCCGCCGAGGCCCGCGCCAAGGGCGGCTACACGGCGGAGATCCAGGGTCAGGAGTATGTGCTGCCGCCGCAGATGATCGACCCGATGCTCGACAGCATCGCGAAGACGCATGGCGCGACGGCTCCCAACGCGGCCGACAGCGCGGCGCTGCGCGCGGCGCTGCCGGCGATGATCGCGGCGCGCTTCGGACCGCCGCCCACACCCGGTGCGGTGCGTCCGGGGCCCACCCAGTGCCATGACATCACCGTGTACCCGGCGATCGGCCTGGCCGGTGGCGCCTGCGGTGGCTACGGCCTGCTGCTCGACATCAAGGACATTCCCAACCCGAAGCGCATCGGTGCCGTGGCCGACTCCAACTTCTCCTACTGGCACTCGGCCACGTTCAACAACGACGGCACCAAGCTCCTCTTCTCCGACGAGTGGGGCGGCGGCGGCCAGCCGAAGTGCCGCAGCATCGACAAGCCGGAATGGGGTGCCGACGCGATCTTCACGCTGGTCGACGGCAAGATGGTGTTCCAGAGCTACTACAAGATGCCCGCGCCGCAGACCAAGTTCGAGAACTGCGTGGCCCACAACGGCTCGCTGATCCCGATCCCGGGCCGCGACGTGATGGTGCAGGCGTGGTACCAGGGCGGCATCTCGGTGTTCGACTGGACCGACCCGAAGAAGCCGACCGAGATCGCGTTCTTCGACCGGGGCCCGGTCGACTCCACCAAGATGGGCAACGCCGGGTCATGGTCCGTGTACTGGTACAACGGCGTGATGGTGAGCTCCGAGATCGGCCGCGGGCTCGACATCTTCGAGCTCACGCCGAGCGCGTTCATCTCCCAGAACGAGATCGACGCGGCCAAGTCGGTGCACCTCGACTACTTCAATGCCCAGGACCAGCCGAAGATCGTCTGGGCGCCCAGCTATGCCCTGTCGGGGGCGTACCTCGATCAGCTCGCGCGGTCCGGCGGCCTGTCCTCGAGCAAGGTGGCGGAGGCCCAGAAGGCCCTGGCGAGCTCAAAGCTCCTGGTGGGCGGGGCGCAGAAGGATGCCCTCCTGAGCCTGTCGAAGTCGCTCGAGGCCGACGCCGCGTCGGCCAAGGACCCGGCCAAGGTGCGGACGCTGGCCAGCTCGGTGAAGGACCTCGCGGCCCAGAACTGATGTGGCTGGACCGGTGAACCGCGTGAATTCCAGGTAGTGATGGCCTGCCGGGTGCTGATGCCCGGCAGGCCATTTTCACATCAAGGAGATCCCCGTGACCGATCCTGCCCCGCAGAAGCCGGCGCACATCCGGGAGTTCACGCCGCGATCGGTCGCCGTCGGCCTGCTGGTGGCCCTCATCATCGGCGCCTCCTATCCCTACGTCGTGCTGAAATTCGGCTTCGGCCCCAATATCTCCGTCGTTTCCGCTTTCTTCGGCTTCATCGCGCTCGGCATCTTCTCGAAGAACTACAATCGCTGGGAGAACAACATCGTCCAGACGGCGGGGACCGCCGCGGGCCAGATCGCCTTCCTCTGCTGGCTGCTCGCGGCGTTCGACCTGCTCGCCGCCGAGCCAGACAGCGGGTTCAGCGTGCACATCACGCGGCTGCAGACCTGGATCTGGCTCTCGACCGCCGGCATCCTGGGCGTGCTGCTGGCGGTGCCGCTGCGCAAGCACTTCATCGACGACGAGAAGCTGCCGTTCCCCGACGGTCTCGCCGCCGGCGAGACGCTCATCATGCTCGATGCCCGCGACGAGCAGTCGCGCCGCTCGGCGTTCGCGATGATCGGTTCGATGACGACTTCGGGTCTCCTGTTCCTCGCGACGCAGCTGCGCTGGATCACCGAGCTGGTGGCGTTCCGGGTGAACAGCTGGTCGCCGGTGGTCGGGCTCGGATTCGGGATCTCGCTCCTGAACATCGGATCGGGGATCATCATCGGGCTCCGGATCACCGCCAGCATGCTCCTGGGCGGGCTGATCGCCTGGATCATCGGGCCGGTGTGGCTCCTCGATCACGGGCTCATCACCGAGTCGTCGCGGCGGGTGGACATCCTGCTGCTGGTGATGTGGCCCGGGGTCGGGATGCTCATCGCGGGCGGCATTTCCACGCTGCTCCTGCGCTGGCGCGTGCTGGCCCGCACCTTCCAGAGCCTTTCCACCGCCGCCGACCTGAGTGGCGACCTGTCGCTGCGCTGGGTGGGGGTGGGCAGCCTCATCACCAGCGTGGTGCTCGTGCTGGTGCAGCGCGCCTTCTTCGGCACGCCGGTGTGGCAGTCGGTGCTGGCCATCCTGCTCGCCATTCCGCTGGGACTCGTGGCGCTCCGGGTGCTGGGCGAGACCAACTGGGGCCCGATCTCCACGATGGCCAACCTGACGCAGGCGCTCTTCGGCGTGGTGGCGCCGGGCAACCTCAGCGCCAGCATGGTCTCCAGTGCCACCACCAGTGCAGTGGCGGCCGAGTCCGAAGGGCTGATGCAGGACTTCAAGGCGGGCAGCATGATCGGCTCCACCCCGCGCATCCTCACCTACATGCAGCTCCTGGCCGTGCCGGTGGGCGCGCTGGCGCTCGCCTTCATGTATCCGGTGCTGCGCGACACCTACGGCATTTCCGGTGAACACGCGCAATTGAGCAGCCCCACCTCGCAGCGGTGGGTCGGCTTCGCCAAGATCGTCACGCAGCAGCTCACCGGCCCGGCGGCCCTGACGCCGGCGGCCGTGGCGCGGCTCACCTGGATGAAGTGGTCGTTCGGGGTGGGCGCACTCTTCGGGCTGATCTTCACCCTCCTCGAGCAGCGGAAGTCATGGCGCCCCTTCGTTCCTTCCCCGACGGGGATGGGCATTGGCGTGCTCATTCCGATCAGCGCCGTGACCACGATCTTTCTCGGCGCGCTGGCCGACTGGCTCTGGGAGAGGACAAGACCCGAATCACACAGTCGCTACTCGATCGCCACGGCGTCGGGCTTCATCGCCGGCGAGGCGATCGTTGCGGTGATCATCCCCCTGCTGGTGACGCTGGGCCTGATCAAGCTGGCGAGCTGACCGATGCGGCCAATCGCGTGCGTCATTGCGTGGCTGGTGCTGAGCACCGGGCCAGTGCACGCCCAGGAAGGTGAGATCCTCGGCACATGGCGCGGGACGTCGATATGCGTGAAGGAAGACTGGAACAGCGCCTGCAACGATGAGCAGGTGATCTATCACGTTACGCGTGCACCGAGCCAACCCGACAGCGTGGCGATTGACGCGCAGAAGCTGGTTGATGGCAAGCCTGAGCCGATGGGTACCATCACCGTCGGCTATGACTCCGCCGCGAAGGCATGGGCCGGCGAGTGGAGCAACGCGCGCTTTCACCTGCTCTGGACGTTCGTGGTCAACGGGAAGGCGCTGACTGGAACTCTGTTCCTCCTGCCTGAGCACCGTATCGCCCGGAACATTTCAGCGAAGAAAGACTGAGCTCGTGTTACCGGACGCAGTGCGTGGTCGCCACCCGGAGGCATGCGCCTCCGGGTGGAACTGGTGTTACGCCGCCTGCGGGGTGGCGTTGCTCGCGATGTGACGCTCGACGCCGCTCGGGCTCGCCTCGAACTGCTGGCCGAACTGCTCGGCGAACGGATCGGGATAGATATCGAGCGTTCCCTTCTCGATGCCGTTGAGGATCGCGTCGGCGACGCTCGCCGTAGTCGCCTTTTCCAGCGGGATCTCCGCGGCCATGTCGGTATCGACCGGTCCGGGATAGATGCCGAACACCTGCGTTCCCTGCTCGGCGAGCTGGACGCGCGCTGCCTGGGTGAGCGATCGCACCGCCGCCTTCGACACGCTGTAGGACGCGAGGATCGGGAAGTTGCTCAACCCGACCACCGACGAGACGTTCGCAATCGCCCCGCCACCATTCTTCGCCAGCACCGGTGCGAAGGCCTGCACCAGGCGCAGCACGCCGAAATAGTTCACTTCCATTTCCTGGCGACCTGCCTCGAAGTGGCCTGCATCGGCAATGGAGGCCCCGAGCGGTGCGGAAACCACACCCGCGTTGTTGATGAGCAGGTCCACATCCGTGGCCTTCGCGGCCGCCGCGGCCACCTGGTCGCCATTCGTCACGTCCAGTGTGAGCAACTCGAGCCGCGCACCATGCTGCTGCTTGAGCCGGGCGAGGCCGGAGGTGTTCCGCGCCGCGGCGTAGACCTTTGCCGCGCCTGCCGCCAGCAGCGCTTCGGTGATCGCCTTGCCGATGCCGCGGTTGGCCCCGGTTACCAGCGCCACGCGGCCTGCAATCTTCTGTGCACTCATCTGAATATCCCCGCGTCTAATTGTTGACTGAACGTTCAAAAACTGAACAAGAAGAACACCTCACGCCTCGAGCGCAGACAGCGCCGTGGCGACCACACGTTCGAGCGTCGCGGGAGCCGCGCCGCCCTTCGACAGCACCACCAGGCCGTAGATCTGGCTTACCAGGAAGAGGGCCAGCGCACCCTGGTCGCTATTCGCGCGCAGCTCCCCTTTTCGCGCCGCTCCACTCAGCGCATGGCGGAACGCGCCCGCGATCTGCTCCTGGTTGGCGGCGTACCGCCGCGCCACGTCGGGGTCAGCCTGCCCGAATTCCACCACGCTGTTGAGCATCATGCACGAGCGACGCGGCTCGGTGCAGGTGACGTACTTGACCGAGTCGTTGAAGTACTGCCGGATCGCCTCCATGCTCGCGTCCGGCTGGAGCAGCGGTGCCAGCCGCTCGCGCTGCAGAGTGGCATAGCGGTCGAGCGAGGCCAGGAAGAGATCGCGCTTGTCACCGAAGGTGCTGTAGAGGCTCTGGCGACCGACACCGAGACCCTCCTCCAGGTCGCGCATGGAGGTTTCCTCGTAGCCCTTCGTCCAGAAGAGCTCGGTGGCCCGGTCCAGCACCTGGTCGATGTCGAATTCCTTGGGGCGTGCCATGGTCCAACCATTATAGTCATTCTTGACCGTGTGGTCAAGTACCTGCCGTCATGCCCCCGGAGTCTCATGTATCGTTAGAGAGCAGATGCAGACACTTCTGGCCAACTGATGGACCTCTACCTGACCAGCCTCGCGCTCGGTGGCGTCGGACTCGCCGCCATGGCCGTGAGTGGTCTGGCTCATCACGGTCCACGACGGGATCGTCATCCCACTCCGGCGCGCATGGGCACGGGCACGGGCATCGGTGGTGCCGGGCATGGACATGGCCACGCTGTCGCCCACGGTCATGACGTGGGACACACTGACCATTCCGCAGACTCCCACGCCGCACGCCCCGCCCCACGGCTCCCACACGCTGCTGGCCCTGATCTCGCCGCGCACCCTCTTCAGTCTCTGCCTCGGATTCGGGACCGCCGGTGTCGTGCTGCGCACCATGCTCCGCGGCCCGCTGCTGCTGGTCGGCGCCGTGGTCGGGCGTCCTGCTGTTCGAGCGTATCCTGGTGGGGCCGCTCTGGAAGTTCGTGCTGCGCTTCGAGTCGAGCCCGGCGCTCACGCTCGAGAGTGCGGTCACCTCGGAGGCGACCGCGACCAGTGCATTCGACCGGAACGGCCAGGGGCTCGTGGCGGTGGAACTCGACGGCCAGGTGGTGCAGTTGCTCGGCCACGCTGAGCCCCACGGACCGGGCGCTCGGCGTGTCGGTGCGCTGCCGGCGCGCAGGCTGCGCATCGAGGAGGTCGATGTCGCGCGCAACCGCTGCACGGTGTCGCTGTCCAGCGGGTGAATACTCCTCGTGGCACAACAGGAGCAGTAGATGCCTACCGAATGGCTGTTCTCGAGTGGCGTGCTGATCGCCGGCGTCGTCGTCTTCGTCCTCGTCGCCGTGCCGCTCATCGTCGCGAGCTTCCTGCGCAACGTGGAGGCCGGCACCATCCGCATGGTGAGCTGGCTCACCGGCGGCACGGTGATCTATCGCGGTCCGGGCAAGTCGAAGGAAATCCCGCTGCTCACCATCGGCACCACGCTCTCGAGCAAGGTGATCAACGTCGACCTCGACATCACCGACCAGACCGCCGACGTCGACGAGAACGGCGTGCCGCGCCCGATCAAGGTGCAGGTGCTGGCCAGCGCGATCGTGTCGGTGGGCGACACCGACGTGCTCATCAAGACGGCGGCCAACCGCTTCTTCTCCAAGCACGAGCGCCGACCAGATCAACACGCTTACCGATCTGCTGTCGAGCTCCGGCCGGCGCGCGATCAACCTGCTGACGCACGATCAACTCTTCTCGGCGCGCTCCACGCCGTCGGCGTCGCGCTCACTGCTTGCCCGATGGGAGCGGCGCGCTACCGGCGCGTCCGGACCCCCGCCGCAGTTGTGGCCCACGCCAACGACCCCGGCACCGAGGACGAGGACGATCCGCTCGCCGTGATCATCCGGAAGGCGTGCTCGCGTGAGCTCACCGACCTCGGCCTCATCTTCAACTCGCTCAACATCAAGATCGTGCGCTCCGAAGTGGCCGAGGCGCGTCGTCGCCAGTCGGCGGCGGAAGCGCAGGCGAACGCCGAGATCGTTTCCGCCATCCAGGCCCGGCGTGCCAAGGAAGCCCAGCTCGACGCCGAGCGGGCCATCAGCGACAAGCAGCGGGAACTGGAGCAGACCAAGGCTTCGAACGCGGCGCTCATCGCGCAGGCCGAGGCGAAGCGGCAGGAAGCGGCAGGACTGCAGCGCTCGGCCGAGCTAGATGCGACCCAGATCGCGCAGGCTCGCGCTGACGCGGCACGCGTGCGGCTGGAGGCCGAGGCCGCGGCGGATGCGGAGGCGATCCGGATCCGACGCGTGGCTGACGCCACCGCCGAAAGCATCCAGAAGGTGAATCAGGCAATCCAGGCGGGGGGCGAGGCGTACTTCCGATACCGCCAGATCGAGATGCTGCCGCAGATCGCGCCGGCGATTGCCGAAGCGCTGTCCGAGGCGAGGATGGTCACGATTGCGAGCGGCGAGGCAGGTGCTCCCGAAACGACGAGCAACAACATCACGAGCGTGATCCAGACCGTGCTCGCCGCACAGATGGTCACGAAGGGCGGCATCCTGGACCGCGACGAGGGGAACCGGAAGCCCTGATAATCCGGGACGCGACCCTGGCAGACGCACCCCGCATCGCGGAGCTGAGCGGGGTCCTGGGATACCCGAACAGCGCCGGCGCGATCGACGAGCGGCTGGCGCGACTCCTGGCGCGCGAGGGCGACATTGTGGTCGTCGCCGACGCGGCGCCACGCGGCGTTGTCGGGTGGATCCATGGCACCGAGCAGGAGCTGCTCGATTCCGGGCGCCGTTGCGAGATCACCGGCCTGGTGGTGGACGCCGGCATGCGCGGGCAGGGCGTGGGACGGCGACTCGTGCGCGCGGTGGAGGACTGGGCTATTGCTCGCGGGCTGGCACAGCTCGCGGTTCGCAGCAATGTGGCGCGCAGCGAATCACACCCATTCTATGAGCGATTGGGGTTCCTGCGGGTCAAGACCCAGCATGCCTACCGGAAGCAGCTCTCGTAGTGGCGCCCCCTGGCTCGCTCGATCGCGCGCTCGGCCGGCGTGACCTCACTGCCTTCGCCATCAATCGGGTCATCGGGGCCGGGATCTTCGGCATCCCGGCCGTGCTGTATGCGGGCGTCGGGTCGCTCAGCGTCGCCGCGTTCCTGGTCGCGGCGCTGGTCGTGTGCCTGATCACCCTCTGTTTCGCCGAGGTTGGCAGCGCCTTCCGCGATACCGGCGGCCCATATCTCTACGCATACAGCACATTCGGTCCGGTGGCCGGGTTCCAGGTCGGCTGGCTCATGTGGGTCACGCAGCTCGGCGGGTTTGCGGCCGTGACCAACCTCTTCGTGAACTACGTCGGATGGTTCGTGCCGGCCGCGACCTCCGGGCTGCCGCGCGCCCTCATCGTGGCGACGCTGGTCACCGGCCTCGCCATCATCAACATCCTGGGCGTGCGCCGTGCGGCCGTGATCAACAACATCCTCACTATCGGCAAGCTGCTTCCTCTCGCGCTCTTCGTGATGGTCGGGCTTTTCTACATCGACCTGGACCGCTTCGCGCTCGCCGCCGCCCCTAGCGCCGTGGCGATGTCGGGGGCGGTACTCGTGGCGGTCTATGCCTTCAGCGGATTCGAGGTGCTGGGAGTGCCGAGCGGGGAAATCAGGGATCCTGCTCGCACGATCCCCTTCGCGCTCCTCGCGGGCCTGGGAGTCGTGGCAGTCATCTATGTGGGGGTGCAGG
Organism: uncultured Gemmatimonadales bacterium; assembly: GCA_963822925.1. Classification (GTDB taxonomy): domain Bacteria; phylum Gemmatimonadota; class Gemmatimonadetes; order Gemmatimonadales; family GWC2-71-9; genus JAGGAG01. The sequence goes on along the minus strand of CAWGJN010000017.1, from coordinate 378,555 downwards.
TGGTGGCGATCGGCACCCTCCCGGAACTTGCCACGTCGGCGAGGCCACTGGCCGACGCGGCGGACCACATCTTCGGGCGCGCCGGAGCCACGGTGATGGTGACTGGTGCGCTCATCTCGACGCTCGGCGTATCGCATGCGATCCTGCTGGCGGCGGGCCGCATGCCGTTCGCGATGGCGGAGCGCCGGCAGCTGCCGGCCGCGATCGCGGCCGTGCACCCGAGGTATCGCACGCCGTGGATCGGGCTGATCGTCTCCGCGGCCGGAATGGCCCTGTTCACCCTGGCCACGACCTTTACCTCGGCGCTCACCATCACGGTGGGACTCCGCGTCATCATCTATCTCGTGACCTGCGCCGCGCTTCCGGTGTTGCGCCGGAGGCCCGGACAGCCCGTGGCGGCGTTCCGGGTGCCGGCCGGCGACCTCGTGGCCACTTTTTCGATTGCGACATGTGTCACCCTCCTTGCGATGCGGCCGTGGGCCGAGACCCGACAGCTCGCGATCGTGCTCCTGCTGGGTCTCCTGGTTTGGGCTGGGTGCGCGGCCGCCGTGCGCCGAAGCGAAGCGGCGGTCGAGGCTGGCCGCAGCGCCGGCGCCGCGACATAATTTTTGCTGTGACGACACCCCGCACCACTATCCGGGCTGGCCGGAGCGACGACACCGCAGCCATCCGCGCACTCTACCAGGCCGTAGGCGAGACGCCCGGTGGCATTGCGCGTTCTCCCGACGAGGTGACCGCGGACTACGTGGATGGGTTCGTGTCGCGGAGCCTGGCCCGCGGTGTGATCCTGGTGGCCGAGCTCGAGGGATTGGCCGGGCTCGCCGCCGAGCTGCATACGTACCGCAGCGAGCTGCGGATCTTCGCCCACGTGCTGGGAGAGCTCACGGTCGCGGTGCATCCCGCGGCGCAGGGGCGGGGACTTGGCCGACGGCTGTTCGAGGTGCTGCTGGATACGGTGCGCCAGGACCATCCCGAGGTCACCCGGGTGGAGCTGATCACGCAGGAGAGCAATCACCGGGCGCTGCGGTTGTACGAAGGCGTCGGGTTCCGGCGTGAGGGCCGTCTGGCGGCACGGATCCGGAATCCCGACGGTACCCTGGACGCGGACATTCCGCTCGCATGGTTCCGTTGAAGCCGAGGTTCTTCGGCACCCCGGCGGCGTTCCGTGCCTGGCTCGCGAAGAATCATCTCGAGGCCGACGAGCTGCTGGTCGGGTTTCACAAGAAGGACTCGGCCAAGGCCAGCATCACCTGGCCCGAGTCGGTGGACCAGGCGCTCTGCTTCGGGTGGATCGACGGCGTGCGTCGCCGGCTCGACGAGACGAGCTATACCATCCGGTTCACGCCGCGCCGACCCCGAAGCATCTGGAGCACGGTGAACATCCGGCGAGTGAAGGAGCTCTCGGAGCAGGGTCTCATGGCACCGGCGGGGCTCGCAGCCTTCGAACGGCGCTCCGACGACAAGTCCAGTATCTATGCCTATGAACAGCGGCAGAGTGCGACGCTCCCGCCCGACTGCGAGAAGAAGTTCAGGGCCAACCGCAAGGCATGGAGCTTCTTCACGGCGCAGGCCCCGTCGTACCAGCGGGTCATGACGTACCACATCGTCACCGCGAAGAAGGAAGAGACGAAGCTCAAGCGGCTCGACGCGCTGATCAAGGCCTCAGCGGAACAGAGAAGGGTGCAGTGAGCACATTGGACCAGGCCGACCTCTCCGGTTCCACGGTCGGTCAGCTGCTGATTCCCGTGGAAGACCTCGATCGGGCCATCGCGTTCTACCGCGACCTTCTTGGCCTTAAGTTTCTGTTTTCCGCGCCGCCCCAGATGAGTTTCTTCCAGTCTGGGAGCGTCCGCCTGCTCGTTGGGGTGCCGGAGGCAGGCCGCCCGCGTGAGCGTGGGGCAACGGTCTACTTCCAGGTAGCGGACATCCACGCGGTCTACCGCACGCTGGTGGCGCGTGGGGTGTCGTTTCCGGCGCCGCCTCACGTCGTGCATCGAACACCGGTTTCCGAACTCTGGCTCACCGAATTCAGCGATCCTGATGGCAATCACCTGGCGCTCATGTCCGAAACGCCGCGCGCCTCATGAAGGAAGCTCGATGAGCCCAAACAGGCAGCTCCACACGCTCGTGATCGGTACCTGCGTGCTCGCGGGCGGTTGCCAGCCGCGGCCGGCCGATACACCCGACACATCCGCGGCTTCCACTTCCCCGCGCCCCTGGAGCGTCAACCTCGAGGCGGCGGGACCAGTGCGGTTCGGTATGACGGCCGGCGAGGCCTCGGCCGCAATTGGTGCCGCACCGGGCAACACCGCGCCTTCCGACTCGGCTTGTACCTACTGGCTGCCGGCGGCCGCCCCTGCCGGGCTGCGCTTCATGCTGGAGAATGGCATCGTGGTGCGGGCCGATGTGGACAGCGCCGGCATCACGACGATCGGCGACCTGGGAGTCGGCAGTCCAGTCGAGTCGGTGGTGGTGGTGCTTGGCCCGTCCCTGCAGGTATCGCCGCACAAGTACCAGTGGGAAGTGGGTTGGCGCTACCTCACCTTCAGCGACGACACCACCCACCGCCTGGTGTTCGAGGTGGACAGTCACGTCGTCCGTACCTGGCGCGCCGGGCTTCTTCCGGCGGTCGATTATGTCGAGGGCTGCAGCTAGGAATGATCGTCCTCGAAACCAGGCGGCTGCTGCTTCGTCGTGTCGACACCGATGACGCGCCGTTCATCCTCGAACTGCTGAATGAGCCCTCCTTCCTCGAGTTCATCGGCGACAAGGGCGTCCGGAACCTCGATGATGCGCGGAACTACATCCTCAAGGGGCCGATGGCGAGTTACGAGCGGTTCGGCTTCGGCCTGTATCTTGTGCAGCTCAAGTCGGACGGTGCGCCGATCGGGATGTGCGGGCTGCTGAAGCGCGACAGTCTCCCCGACGTGGATGTGGGCTACGCACTCCGACCGGGCTACTGGAAGCAGGGATACGCCTTCGAGGCGGCATCGGCGGTGCTGACCCATGGACGCGAGGCCTTCGGGCTGCGGCGCATCGTGGCCATCACTTCGCCTGACAACGTGGGCTCGCGGACACTGCTGGAAAAGCTCGGCCTGCGGTACGAACAGTCGCTCAGGCTGTCGGGCGACGCCGACACGCACCTCTTCGCCATCGAAGTATGAGAGGCGGCATGCGCGGTACCATCACCACAAGGAGCTGTCAGTGATCGACTCGATGAACCCCAGGCGTGCCATCCTGCTCGGGGCGCTCACCGTGGGTGTGCTGGACATTCTCGATGCATTCATCTTCTTCGGCTTCCGGGGCGTGCCACCGCTTCGTATCCTCCAGGCGATCGCCTCGGGGGTGGTGGGCAAGGACGCCGCGGTGGCGGGCGGTCTGGTGACGGCGGCGCTCGGGCTGGTCCTTCACTTCTTCATCGCGTTCATGATCGTGCTGGTGTTCTACCTGGTGAGCCGGAAGGTCCCGATGCTGACGAAGCATCCCCTGGTGCTGGGCGCGCTGTACGGGATCGTGGTGTACTTCGTCATGACCCAGGTGGTCGTGCCGATGTCGGCTATCCACGCCATGCGCGGGCTGCCCTCGCTGCCGGTATTGATCAACGGGCTGCTCATTCACGCGTTCGGGGTGGGCATCCCCTCAGCGCTGTTCGCGCGCGCTGCCGCCCCCGCGCAGGTGGTGCCGGCCGCGTGAACGCCCGCGCGTGCGCGAGTGGGCGCGTGTCGGGCGTGTCGTCACTGCTGGCCGCCGTGTTGCTCGCGGCCACGCCTGCGCCGGCACGGGGGCAGGATATCGGCGCCGTGGCGCCCGACTTCACGGCGCCCCTGGTGGCCGACAGCACCGGCACGCCGTGGCATCTCTGGTCGCGGGCGCCGGCGCAACTCACCATCCTCAATTTCTGGGCTACCTGGTGCAAGCCCTGCGAGACGCTGCATCCCTGGATCGAGGCATTGGCGCATACCTATGCCTCGCGCGGCGTCCGGGTGGTGACCATCAATATGCGGGAGCCGGCCGACTCGATCCGCCGGGTGCTCGCGGCGGATACCGGGTCGGTCACCGTCGACGTGCTCGACCCCGACGGGCGCATCACCGAGCTCTATTCGGTGACGTCGGTGCCCACCACGCTGCTGCTCGCGGAGAACAATGTGGTGGTGCGGCGGTGGGAGGGCGTGGCGGCCGCTATGGGCGGCATCGAGCCGGTGATCAACCGGCTGCTTCCGGCCGAACCAGCCGCCACCGGGTCCCGCCCGCCGGGCTGCTCGGAATAGCCGGCGCATGCTCCTCGCCCTCACGCGCAGCGTGAGCCCCGCCATGGCGCGCTGCGAGTTGACGCATCTCGCGCGTGTCCCGATCGATCCCGCTGTTGCCGCACGCCAGCACGACGCCTACGAGCAGGCGCTCGAGCGGCTCGGCTGCCGGGTGGAACACGTGCCTCCCGCCCCGGCCCTGCCCGACTCGGTCTTCATCGAGGATGCCGCAGTCGTGTTCGACGAGATCGCGGTGATCACCCGCCCCGGTGCGGAATCGCGGCGCGCCGAGAGTGCTGCGGTGGCTGAGGTGCTGGGGCGATACCGTCTGCTCGCGACGATTACTGCTCCCGGAACACTCGATGGCGGGGACGTGCTGCGCGTGGGTCGCACGTTGTACGTGGGCCAGTCGGGCCGCACCAATGACGAGGGGATCGAGCAGCTTCGGCGCCATGTGATGCCGCACGGATACGAGGTGCGCGCGGTGCGGCCCACCGGCTGCCTTCACCTCAAGACCGCGGTGACGGCCCTGTCCGACACGGCGGTGCTGCTCAATCCCGACTGGATAAGCCCCGCAGCGTTCGAAGGCCTCGACCTGATCGGCGTCGACCTGGCGGAACCCTTCGCGGCCAACGTCGTGCGGATCGGTAACAGTGTACTCGCGGCGGCCGCCTTTCCCCGGACCCGTCGCCTGCTCGAGAGACACGGTGTCGAGGTGGATGAGGTCGATGTGTCCGAGCTGGCGAAGGCCGAGGGCGCCGTCACCTGTTGCAGCATCCTGCTCGAGGTATGACGCGGTGAAGAAGACTCCCGGCAGGGGCGGCCTCGTCTACTCCACCGAGCTGGGCCGTACGTGTCCCGATTGCGGCAAGCCGCTCACATACTGCCTGTGTCGCCAGGCGAAGGTGCCCGTGGGCGACGGCAACGTGCGCGTCGGCCGCGAGACCAAGGGACGCAAGGGCAAGGGCGTCACGATCATCACCGGCGTGCCGCTCGGCGGTACCGAGCTGCAGGCGCTCGCCACCCAGCTCAAGAAGCGGTGCGGTTCGGGCGGTACTCTCAAGGACGGTGTCATCGAGATCCAGGGTGACCACCGCGATCTCGTGGTGGAGGAGCTGCAGAAGCGAGGCTGGAACGTGAAGCGCTCCGGCGGCTGACTCCATGCCGGACCTTCGTCTCACCGGTGTCGAGACCGAGCTCACCACTGCTGCAACCGATGCGCTGCTTACCGTCGTGGTGGTCGCGGGTATGGTGTGGCTCGCCCGCCGAGTGCCGCCATCGGCGCGCCGCACATTGTGGCTCCTCGGCCTGGGACTCTTCGCGGCTGCCGGCGTGCTCGGGGCGTTCGTGCACGGATTCGACCTTGACTCGCGCCTGCGCGAGCTGCTCTGGCAACCCCTCTATCTCACTCTCGGTTCCGCGCTCGCGTTCTTCACCGCGGGCGCCATCGGCGACTGGCGCGGCGACGCACCCGCGCGCCGGGCGCTTCCGTTGCTGCTGGCGCTGGCGCTCGGCTTCTATCTCCTCACCCGGCTCTCGGGCGGGAAGTTCCTCGTGTTCGTGATCTTCGAGGCGGCGGCCCTGTTTCTTGCGCTCGGCATCTATGTACGACTGGCCCTGCAGCGAAAGCCGGGGGCCGCACTGGTGGTGACGGGCCTGCTGCTGAGCCTCGCGGGAGGTGTGCTCCAGGCCAGCACGCTCTCACTGCACCTGGTCTGGGACTTCAACCACAACGGCCTCTATCACCTGGTGCAGCTCGCGGGGGTGGTGCTCCTTTTGGCAGGGCTGCGCGGTACGCTGTCGGTGCCGCAGCCATGAAGAAGCCGCGCGCCATGACCTGGGCGGCAGTGCGGAAGATCGGTCTCGGCTTCCCCGGGGTGGAGGAAGGCACGTCGTACGGCACGCCGTCCCTCCACGTGAAGAGGAAGTTCCTGGCGCGCCTTCGCGAGGACGGGGAATCGCTCGTCATCAAATGCGGCTTCGACGAGCGTGACTTCCGGCTACAGGCGGATCCAGTCACGTTCTTCGTCACCGATCACTACCGGGGTTACCCCTCGCTGCTGGTCCACCTGAGCAAGGTGACACCGGCGGTGCTGCGCGAGGTGCTGGAACAGGCCTGGCGCGTCAACGCTCCCAGGCGCCTGGTGCAGGAGTACGACTCGGCGTGACCGTGGCGCTCGCCACCTGCCGCAAGCAGCCGGTGCTCACTGCCTCCGACGAGTTGCTCGCCGCGGAGCTCCGGGCGCGCGGTGTCGCCATGATGACGGCGCCGTGGGACGAGCTGATCCCGACCGAACTTGAAAATGTCATGATCTGCCTCCGGGCCACCTGGGACTACCACACGCGGAGCGACGAGTTCAGGGCCTGGATCACCGCACTGCGCGATCACAATGTCACCGTCATCAATCCCGCCGACACCGTGCTCTGGAACATGGACAAGGGCTATCTCGGCTGGCTGGAGGCACGCGGCATCCCGGTTCCGGAGACGCGCTGGATTGCACCCGGCAGCGTCATCGATCTTCGCGCGCTGCTCCAGGTCACCGGATGGAGCGAGGCCGTACTCAAGCCGCGCGTGTCGGCCACCGCCTACGGCACGCACCTCGTCACTGTTGACACGGTACTCGATCCCGAAGAGGAGCGCGCGCTTACCGTGAACGGCGCGCTGTTGCAGGCGTTCGTGTCCGAGATCCAGACAATGGGGGAGATGTCGCTCATGTTCATCGACGGCAGCTTCAGTCACGCAGTGAGCAAGCGTCCATCGGCCGGCGACTTCCGGGTGCAGCACGAGTTTGGTGGTACCGTGACCGCCAGCGAAGCCACGCCGGCGCTGCGCGAATTCGGGGCATGCGTGCTCGATGCCATCCCGTGCCCCTGGACCTACGCCCGCGTGGACCTGGTGGAGACCAGCCGTGGTCCGCTGCTCATGGAGCTCGAGCTCATCGAGCCCGACCTGTTCTTCACGCTGAGCGGCGGCGGTGCCGCTCGTCTCGCCGATGCCTTGACCCGCCTCGATGCCGCTCGGCGGCTGACCGCCTGAGGGCTCCGCCCCCTCGCCAAAGCGACCCGAACCAACGACTTTACCGGCGCAGCAACGGCGCCGGATTGTCCGACCGCCGGCCCGTTTCCACCGGATCAAGGACCCATCGTGCCTTTCAGTAGCCTCAAGCTTCACCCCAGCCTCCTCAAGGGGGTGAAGGAACTCGGTTTTACCCGTCCCACACCGATCCAGGAAGCGGCCATCCCGCCCGCCCTCGAGGGGCGAGACGTCCTTGCCTGCGCCATGACCGGCAGCGGCAAGACCGCGGCGTTCATCCTCCCGATCGTGCACCAGCTGATCGACCGCCCGCGCGGCGTCACTCGCGCGCTCGTGCTCACGCCCACGCGCGAGCTGGCCGCCCAGATCTACGAGGACCTCAAGGATCTCGCGGTCCACACGCCGATCTCCGGTGCCGCCGTCTTCGGTGGCGTGGGGATGGGACCGCAGGAACATGCGTTCAGGAGCGGCGTGGACATGATCATCGCGACTCCTGGGCGGCTGCTCGACCACTTCCGGCAGCCGTACGCGAAGCTGGCGGGGCTCGAGTATCTCGTGCTCGACGAGGCCGACCGGATGCTGGACATGGGCTTCCTGCCCGACATCAAGAAGGTGCTGCGCCACCTGCCACCCAAGCGGCAAACCTTCTTCTTCAGCGCCACGATGCCCGGCCCGATCGGCGTACTCGCGAAGGAGATGCTGAAGCAGCCGTTCAGCATCAACGTCGAACGACAGGCCGCGCCGGCGGTGGGCATCACGCAGGCTGTCTATCCCGTCGCGCAGGAGCTCAAGGGCGCGCTCTTCGTGGAGCTGCTCAAGCGGGGCGAGATGAACGAGGCGCTTGTCTTCACCCGCACCAAGCATCGCGCGAACCGCCTCGCCGATTACCTCACGAAGCAGGGCGTCAAAGCGGCGCGCATCCACGGCAACCGCTCGCAGGCCCAGCGCACTGACGCGTTAGCCGGCTTCAAGGACGGCCGTTACCGCGTGCTGGTGGCCACCGACATCGCCGCCCGCGGCATCGACATCGAGGAACTGGGCCACGTCGTCAACTTCGACGTGCCCCTGGTTCCCGACGACTACATCCACCGGGTCGGTCGCACCGCGCGCGCGTCGGCCACCGGCGATGCGTTCACGTTCGTCTCACCGCAGGAGGAGAACGAGCTGCGCAGCATCGAGCGCGCGGTGGGAAAGCGGCTGCCGCGCGTCACGGTGCCTGACTTCGATTATCACGCGAAGCCGGAGGGCCAGCTCGAGATCCCGCTCGCCGAGCGGATCGCGACAATCCGGGCCAAGAAGGCGGAGGATCGCGCGCGGTCCAAGGCGAAGGAGGCCCGGCGCGCCGGTGGCGGTGGCAGCGCGCCTGGTGGCGCCCCCGGTGGCGGGCGCAGTGGTGGCGGCCGGTCCGGCGGTGGCCGGGGCGGGAGCGGCGGCGGGAGCAGCAGTGGTGGCGTGTCGCGCGGCGGCTCGCCCCGTCGGGGCGGCGGTGGCCATCGAGGCGGTTAGGGCACTCGCCCTTCCCGCGGTCCTGCTGTGCCTGCCGGTGCGGAACGTCACCGCGCAGCAGGCCGCCTGGGTGATGGGCCCCGAGGCCAAGCTCGCGCTGCAGCAGCTCTGGGCCACGAGCCTCACCATGCGCCGGGAGCAGGTGGCCTGCCTCGGCGGCACGATCGGTCCCGACACGGTGCTGGTGACCCGGCTCCGGCCGGTGCAAGAGCCCTCCGACTCACTCACGGCATCCGCACAACAGTCCCTCGCGACATGCGCACGGCCCGAATGGATCGGCACGGTGCACTCGCACGTGCGTTCCACCGATGACGAGTCGCCCGCCTCGCGCTTCAGCCCCGGCGACCGCGCCGTCATGTCGGAATGGACCACGCGCTGGGGTGGGCAGGGTGCGTTCTGCCTCGTCTATAGCGAGCGCAGCATGCACTGCGAGGTCTATCCACCGCGCCTCAGCCCACCCACATCCGTGGATGCACCTGATTGACCGCTCTATCACGACCTGCCCACCTGGCTCATAGGGCTCGTGATCATCGGCGCGTTCGCCGTGGTCGCGTTGCTGGGCCTGCTGTTCTTTCAGCGTACCAGGTGGTGCAGGACCGGCTGATCAACCTCAAATAGCGGCGGCGGCCGGGTTCAGGAGCCGGCCAGCGCGCTCAGCGCCTCCACTGCAGCCGTCCAACGCGTCAACGCCTCGTCATGCGCGCGACGCGCGTCCTTGAGCTCGGCGTCGATCTTCCTCGCCTTTTTCGAGCCATCCACCCCGGCGATGTAGAGCGACTGATCCGCCAGCGCCGCCTCGAGCTCGCTGATCTTCGCCTCGAGCCGGTGGACCTCCTTCTCCCGTGCCGTTGCGTCGCGCTCCGCCGTCCGCCGCAGTGAATCAACGTTGCGCTCCGGGGTCCTCGCCGCCTCGGCCCGGGCCGCCTTCCGCACCGCCGCCGCTTCCACCGCCACCGCCGCGTTGCGCCGCGCGCTCCGCTCGGCCGCGTGCCGCTCCCATTCGACGAACGGCCCGCCATAGTCCTCCAGGTGCGTCCCGTCGAAGGCCCACACCCGGGTGGACAGTTCGCGCAGGAAGGCCCGGTCGTGACTCACGAGGATCACGGTGCCCTCGTACTCCTCGAGAGCATCTTCCAGCGCCTCGATCGACTCGACATCGAGGTGGTTGGTCGGCTCGTCGAGGATGAGCAGGTTCGCGCGCGCGAGCGTAATGAGCGCCAGCGCCACCCGGGCGCGCTCGCCCCCCGAGAGTACCGATGTGTTGCGCAGCACTTCGTCACCCGAGAACCCGAATGCGCCGAGATGGTTCTGGATCCTCCCGCGAGTCCATTCCGGGCGCAGGTCCGCGATGCAGTCGTAAATGGTCTTGTCACGCGGCACCTGGGCCAGGTCCTGGCGGAACCACGCGGCCGTCACCGAGCCGCCCAGCTTCGCCTCGCCCCGCGCCGGTTTCCGGTCACCCAGGAGCGTGGCGAGCAGCGTGGTCTTGCCTGCGCCGTTCGGGCCCACCAGCGCCACCACGTCGCTCCGTCGTGCGACCGCCGAGAAGTCCTTCACCAGCAGTCGGTCGGCCACGGTCACATCGATCTTCTCGGCCACCAGGGCCTGGTCGCCACCTCGCTCGTCGATCTCCAGCGTGAGCGACATCGCCTCGCCCTCGCCCGGCGGCGGCGAGAGCCTCGGCAGGCGCGCGAGCTTGGCGCGCCGGCCCTTGGCCTGGTTGCTCATGCGTCCCGCGATGTTGCGCCGGATGTAGTCCTCTTCCTTGGCGATGACGCGGCGCTGCTGCGCCACCGCGCGCGCCAGCGCCATCTCCCGCTCGGCCTTGAGGGTGACGAACTGGGTATAGCCGCCCCGGTACTCGATGGCCGAGTTGTTGGAGAGGTGAAGGATGTGATCCACCGTGTCGTCGAGGAACGCGCGGTCGTGGCTGATCACCAGCACCGTCTCGCCGAACTCGCCGAGATATTCCTTCACCCACTCGATCGTCTCGAGGTCGAGGTGGTTCGTGGGTTCGTCGAGCAGCACCAGATCGGCCGGGGCCGCGAGCTGCGCCGCAAGCCCAACGCGACCACGCTCCCCGCCGCTCAGGCCGGCCAGTGCGCGGGTCTTCGATTCTTCGGCATCGAAGCCCAGGCCCTGCAGCACCTTGTCCACCCGGGCGTGAAATTCGTAGCCGCCCTCGTGCGCGAAGCGTTCCTGGTCGCGGCCGTACCGTTCCAGGTCCGTCTCGGTGACCCGGTCCCCCAGCTCGGCCAGCCGCTCGCCCTGCTTCGTCAGGGAGTGCTCCAGCGCGATGACTTCGCGATACTCCAGGGCGGCCGCGTCCCACACGGTGGTGGCGGCGCCGAAGTCGCGATGCTGGTCGAGCATCGCGATGCGCAGGTTGGGCTGGCGTGCGATCGCACCGCGAGTGGGCTGCATGAGGCCCGCCACCAGCCGGAACAGGGTGGTCTTGCCGGAGCCGTTACGGCCCACGATGCCCCAGCGCTCCCCGGCGGTCACGGTAAAGGTGACGTCCCGGAGCAGAGTGGTAGCGCCGAACTCCACGGCGACGTCGGACAATGAGAGGATGGTCACGCGCCAAATATGGCGAGGCTTGACTCCCATTGCGCGCCTCGGTAACCAGCAGGCACGGAATCGCCCGCATCTCCCGGAGAATGACCATGCCGATCGCCCAGGCCCTGCTTCCCGAGTTCGATCACGAAATGGCGACGACCCGAACCGTGCTCGAGCGCATCCCGGAAGCGAAGGTGAACTTCCGCCCGCATCCCAAGTCGTGGACCCTTGGGGAACTGGGCGCGCACCTTGCCAACCTCCCGACCTGGGCCACGATAACCCTGACCCTGCCAGAATTCGATACCGCGCCGCCTGGTGGCCCGCCGCGCAAGTCACCAAAGTTCGAGTCCGCGAAGGTCGTGTTGCAACGACTCGACGAAAACGTGGCACAGGCCCGGGCCCACATCGCGGCCGCCTCCGACGCCGACCTCATGTCGCCGTGGAGCCTCAAGCGTGCTGAAGCCATCGTCTTCACCCTGCCGAGGCTGGCCGTGCTGCGCTCGATGGTGCTGAGCCACATGATCCATCATCGGGGGCAGCTGACGGTATATCTCCGCATGTGCGACGTGCCGCTGCCGCCGATCTACGGCCCCACGGCCGACGCGTGATGAGGCACGGCTGAGCATGCCGCTCGTCCTGGGCCTGCCGTTCACGGCCTTCCTCGCGATCGCGGTCGCGGCGCTGTCCAATCGCCTTGGCCTCGATCTGTACTGGGCCCTCGCGGGGCTGTCGGGACTCTGGGCCTGGCGCGATTCGCAGCGGCACGACCTGCAGCGCTTCGAGCGCACCTTTCCACTCGAGCCGCGCGCCGCCGGGTTCGCGGTGGCGCTGGCGTGGCCCGTGGCCTTCCCCTGGTACCTGCGGCTCCGGCATCGCGCGCTCACGGGCCGGCTCGCGGCACCGCCGACGCGACGCAGCTTTCGCGGGCCGCTCATTGCACTCGGCATCGTCGGCGTGTGTGTCGCCGGGTTCCTCCTCTGGATTCCGCATTTCCTCGGAAACGTTCCGGAAGTGACAGCGCGGGTGAGCAGGATCACCAGCGACGCCGTCGAGATCAGCCTTGAGAACGGCCAGGATCTGACCATCGTGGTGCTGAACAGCAACATCCCGGCGGCCGACGAGGATGCACAGCGGATGCAGGCGATGCGGTTGGCCCGCGAGGCCCGCGCTGCCTACTCGAGGCGGCGCAACCTGCGCGTGGTGCGCGTGAAGTACGTGCGTCGTTCGCCGGTGGCGGGCGGCGAGGAGGCGAAGGTGGAATCGCAGTTCGAGTGGCCGGCAAGCGAGTTGGCTTCGGACACGTGGCTCTCCTTCCGCCGGGCTTCCGCCGTGCCTCTCGATGCGGGGCATTCTTGCTGACCGCGCCGTCGGGATATTCCGGAACGCCGTTGCCGAGAAAACTCGGTATCAAGCCCGGGTGTACGCTGCTCCTGATTGGCGCGCCGGACGGTTTCGAGGAGACGCTGGCCCAGGGTATCGTGGACTACAAGGTGGCCGCGATCGACGCCACCTGGTCGGGACTCAAGTTTGCCCGGCGAAAGCAACCACCCGCGGGGAGCAGGAGATCATGAACGGAACTACCACCGCCGTCGCCGCGATCATCGAGCGCGAACTCCGCTCGCTCAGGGCGCAACTCGAAGCCTACACCGACGAGCGCGACCTCTGGCTCGTGGCACCGGGGATCTCCAATCCGCCAGGCGTGCTGGCCTCGCACCTGGTGGGCAACCTCCAGCACTTCATCGGCGCGCGGATGGGCGGCACCGGGTACGTGCGCAACCGCGAAGCGGAATTCGCCCGCCGCGACCGCACCCGGGAGGAGCTGCTCGCCGCCATCGATGAGACCCGGGGCGTGGTCCGTGCCACGCTCGCCGCGGTGCCGGAGCGCGAGCTGGACGTCGAGTTTCCCGACGCCGTCGCCGGCGTCCGCTTCTCCAACCGCGACCTGCTGATCCATCTCGTGAGTCATCTTGCCTATCACCTCGGGCAGGTCGACTATCATCGTCGCCTGCTTACCGGCGGCGGCTCGGTGCGCGCCGTGCCGGTGCAGGAGCTCGCCAGCGCACGACCCACCTGACCCTTACGTCCGGTGGCGGCGCGCAGTAGCGTATCACGCGTCGCATCGCCAAGTTACGCCTCCCCGTCGTGGAGCAACCCCAGCTATATGACCGACCGACCGCTCACGGAAAAGCTCGGACTCAAGGGCCAGTTGCGTGCCCTCATTCTCAACGCGCCGAGGGGCTACCGCACGCTCCTCGGACCGTTGCCGCCCGACATCACCGTGAACACCAAGCCCTCCGGCCGGTACGACTTCGTCCACCTCTTCGTCGCCAACCAGGCGGAGCTGGCCACGCTCGGTCCCTCCGCACTCGCGGCGGTGAAGCCCATGGCGATCTTCTGGATATCCTATCCGAAGCAGGGCGGCGGACTCGAGAGTGACATCACCCGTGACCATGGCTGGGACCTCGTGAGCAAGGCGGGTTTCGAGACGGTCTCGCAGGTGGCCGTGAACGACATCTGGTCCGCGCTCCGCTTCCGGCCCGCCGGTGAGGTCGGCAAGCGCAACCCGGCCGCGCGTTCGAACGGTTGAACCCTGGTCGCCTCCCCGACGTCGAGCTACCAGCAGATCTACGCCGTGGTGCGGCGGATCCCCCGCGGGCGGGTGGCGACCTACGGCCAGGTGGCGGAGCTGGCGGGGCTGGCGGGACATGCGCGCCAGGTGGGTTACGCGCTGCATGCCCTCCACGATGGCAGCGCACTGCCTTGGCATCGGGTGGTGAACGCCTCCGGTGCGATCAGCCTGCGATCGGTGCCGGGGTTCGAGCTGGAACAGCGCATCCGGCTCGAAGCCGAGGGCGTGATTTTCAATGCGCGGGGAAGGGTGCCGCTCGCGCGATACCGCTGGACGGGCACCCGCCGTACCACCTCACCGGGAGAACGTCATGCCAGATAGTCCGACCGGCGGCAATCCACTCCTCAAGGCCACGACGATCGGCACCATACTGCAGGTGCTGATGGTCGTCGGCGGCCACTACCTGCCTCAGCTGGCGCAGCTCTTTCCAGTGCTGGGCACGGGGCTGGGCGGACTTGCAGGACTGCTCTTCGGGCTCTTCAACAAGGGCGCGAGTGGCGGAGTGCTGGCCGGGGGTGGTGCCGCCGCCGGTGGAATCGGGGGCCTGCTCGGGTCGGCCATCTCCATGGCGATGGGCGACGTCCCGGGCGCCACGGTTGGCATCGCGACCGGGTCCACGGCGGTGGCGGGAGCCATCGGTGGTTTGCTGGGCAAGCTCCTCGGCGGCAAGACAGCCTGAGGTTTCGCTGGTCTCACTTTTCGGAAGGGGGACGCCGTGCCGAAGTATCTGACCGAATTCATCGGAACGTTCTTCCTCACGCTGACCGTGTGCCTCACGGTCACCGGCGACCGGCCCGTCGCGGCACTCGCGATCGGGTCATCACTCATGATCATGGTGTACATGGGTGGGCACATCTCGGGTGGCCACTACAATCCCGCCGTCTCGCTCGGTCTCCTCCTGCGGAAGAAGTTCCCGTCGTCCGATTTTCTCCCGTACGTGATCGCGCAGATCGTTGGTGGCATCTCGGCCGCGTACGTTTCGTACGTCGTGCTCGGCAAGAGCATCACTGTGGCGCCGGGCGACGGCATCAGCGCTTTCTCCGCGGTGCTGGTGGAGCTGCTCTTCACGTTCGCGCTGGTGCTTACGGTGCTCAATGTGGCCTGTTCGGAGAAGACGAAGGGCAATTCCTACTACGGTCTGGCCATCGGCTTTACGATCGTGGTGGCGGCCTTCGCCGGTGGATGGATCTCGGGCGGCGCCTTCAACCCCGCGGTCGGCACCGGCCCGACGGTGATCCACGCGATGTTCGGGGGCGGCTCGCTGGCCAACCTCTGGATCTACTTCGTGGGCCCCCTCACCGGCGGCGTGCTCGCGTCGGTGGTCTTCGGCATCCAGGAAGGCGCCGCCTGAGCTCAGTGCGCTGGAACGAGAACAGCCGACCCATCCGGGTCGGCTGTTTCCTTTTCCGGAGCGAAGACCTCTGCGTCAGGGCGACGAGGGCGCTGCCTGGCCGCTCGAGGCCGTCTGCTGCTCCTGACCGAACGCGAACGATGCCCAGACCGGCAGGTGGTCACTGGCACCCAGGTTGTCCTTCACCGCGCCACTCCCGCCCACCCTGAAGCCCCGCGAGAACACGTGGTCTACCGCGAAGAGCTTGTGCGTTGTGGGGCCGGTGTCGCGGGTGGGCCAGAAATAGCCGGCGTCGGTGAACAGCTCACCGACATTGTCGTGGCTGTTCATGTCGCCTGCCATGATGATGCGATCGTATCCCCTCGCCGATGCCAATAGAGTCTGGATCTGGTAGGTCTGCCCGGTGAACCAGACCTCAAGGATCGTCGAGAGGTGCACGGCATAGACCCGCACCCGCTCGCGGCCCACCAGCACCGTGGCCGCCACGGCCGCTCGCTGCCCGCCGCGCGACATGGACCGGCTCGGCAGGATCAGCTTCTCATCATCCGTAATGGGCCAGCGCGACAGCAGGGCATTGCCGAAGTTCTTCTTCGGCACCGGGTGCAGGACCGCCGGGTAGTAGACGTAGTTCATGCCGAGAGCGGTCGCGGTCTCCGCGGCCGCATCCTCATTCATCTCCTGCAACATGATGATGTCGGCGCCGCGCAATTCGGGCGAGGTCTCCAGCAGCTTGATGGCGAGTTCGGTCTGCTGTGCATAGTGCATGTTGAATGTCACCACGCGCAGCGAATCGGGGGTCGGTGCCTCGATCGACGCGGCGGCGGCCAGGACGTGCGGGCCAGTCCAGGCGGCGGCGGGTTCGAACTCGCTCGTGCCGGCGAACCGCGGTCCCACCGGGTCGGTGTAGTTGATGCTCCGAGCGCAGCCAGCCAGCGCGGGAAGAGCAGCCATCAGGATGTAGTGGAGTTTCCTCATCTCGCCGAAGGTTAGCAGGCCTCGTGCCATGCGCGCCATGGAATCGGCTCAGGTGTGGATCACCCGATGGCCGTGTAAGATAGATGTCATACACCGCGTCGGCTCAAATTTTTCGGCCGGCCTAATCTGTCGCCCAATCGACACTGACTGTCCTGTCGTGCGCAGAATCTGGCAGGTTTGGAGACCGTGATGCGCACACTGATACTCGCACCGGCTGTGGCTATCCTCACCGCCTGCGGCGGCAGCAAGAACGTTCAAACTGCGGAGAAGCCGGTGGAGCCGTCAACGCCGCGCACAGTTACAGCGTGCAGGCCCGGATCGAAGTGGACGGCAACCTCCGCTTCATCAGCACTACGTCGAACCCCGTGCTAACCATGGGCAAGCCCGATCGCGTCGACGTGCGAGTCTCCACGGTATCGCAGTAGCGCGGTCCGTGTTCATTTCGTTGCGGGCGACCTGGACCGTCATCCTTGCCGGCATCGCGCTGCTCTCCGCGGCCGCGCCCGCCACGGCGCAGGTGCCCGCGCGCGTGAGCTGCGCCGGCAAGGCCGCGATCCTTCCCGCCATCGACTCGGTCCGTCTCATCGCCGATGTCGCCGCACTGGCAGACGACTCGATGCAGGGTCGCGAGACCGGCACGGCGGGCGGCGCGCGCGCGCGCGTGTTCGTGCTGGCGCGGTTCCGCGCGATCGGGCTGGACACGCTGCCCGCGGGGGCGCTCGAGCGCTTCGCCGCACCCGGAGGCAAGACGGGCGAGGCGGCCAACGTGATCGGATTCGTGCCGGGGCGTTCCCGTCCGGGGCGCATCATCCTGGTCACGGCGCACTATGACCACCTCGGTGTGCAGCGCGGCACCGTCTACAATGGTGCCGACGACAACGCGTCCGGCACGGCGGCCATGATGGCAATCGCCGCCTGGTTCCGGAGCAACCCGCCGGCCAATACCCTGATGTTCCTGGCGCTCGACGGCGAGGAAGCAGGGCTTCTCGGTGCGACCGCGTTCCTGCGCGATCACCCCGTATCCACCGACTCCGTGCTCCTCGATATCAACCTCGACATGGTGAGCCGCAGCGCCAGTGGCGAACTCTTCGCCGTGGGACCGGGACGCTACCCCGGCCTGCTGCCCTATCTATCGGTGACGGCATGCAGCGCGCAGGTGAAGCTGATGCTGGGCCACGACAAGGGATGGCCCGGGAGCGAGGACTGGACCCTGGAGTCCGACCAGGGGGCCTTCTACGGGATCGGCATTCCGTTCATCTACTTCGGTGTCGAGGATCACCCCGATTATCACAAGCCCACCGACGACGTGTCGCGTATCGACCGGGGGTTCTTCGTCGCGGCGGCCCGTGCCATCGCGCTGTTCGTCGCGCAGGTGGATGCAAATCCCTCAGCGGCAGAGTCGGTGCGGGTCGCAGGGGGTGGGGCGAAGGAAGCGCCATGACGGCAGGCGATGACCTGCTTCCGCTGTTCGACGCGCTGGCATTCTCGGCCGACCGGCATCGAATGCAGCGCCGCAAAGGCGCGGCGGCGAGTCCCTACATCAATCATCCGATCGAGGTGGCGCGGGTGCTCGCGCACGAGGGCGGCGTGCGCGACCTCGAGGTGCTGATCGCGGCGGTGCTGCACGACACCATCGAGGATACGGCGACGACCGGGGAGGAGCTTGCGGTGCGGTTCGGGCCCGGCATCGCGGCACTGGTGATTGAGGTGACCGACGACAAATCGCTTCCCCCGGGGGAACGGAAGCGGCTGCAGGTGGAGCAGGCCGCGACACTGTCGCCCCGCGCTCGACTCGTGCGCCTGGCCGACAAGATCTGTAACGTGCGCGACCTCGTGGCCGATACGCCTCACGGATGGAGCGTGGATCGGCGCCGCGATTACCTCGACTGGACCGAACGCGTCATCGACAGTTGCCGAGGTTGTAATCCCGGTCTCGAGGCGGCCTACGACAAGGCGCTGCAAGAGGCCCGCCGGGCGCTCGCGGCCGGCACCTGACTCTACGCGCCCGGTTGGGCAAACCCCACCACGGTGCCGCACGGCGACCGCACGAAAATCTCCTCCGCGCCGTAGAAGGTCGTGCGACGCGGCACCACCACCTCCAGACCCGCCACCACCCGCTCGACCGCATTGATGTCGTCCACGTCGAGGTAGAGCGTTATCCCATGGCCCGTCGAGGCCACGCCGGGCACGTCGGCCTCCAGACTCGCGCGTGACTGGTACATCACCTCACAGGCATCCTTGGCCAGGATCACGAAACCGAGCTTGTCCTCGTGGGGAACCTGCACCGTAAGGGTGAAACCGAGCCGATCGGTCCAGAAGGGAAGGCAGGGTTCGATCGCGTCGACCGCGATGATCGGGACCAGCTTCTTGAATTGCATTACCAGACTCCTTGCACGGGAAGCCCGCCACACGAGCCGATTGACTGACCTTGGCGCTCTCGTAGATTGGCAGCATGACTGCTCCTTCCGCTACCCGTCCTCTGGCGGGCGAGTACACGCCGTACTTTGGCACCTACATCGACGAGGTCCCGGACGGTGACGTGATCGCCGTGCTGGAGGCCGGGATCGGCAGCACGCGCAGGGCACTCGCGACCGTCTCCGAGCAGCGCGCAGGGTTTCGCTACGCAGAAGGGAAGTGGAGCATCAAGGAGGTGATCGGGCACCTGTCCGACACCGAGCGGATCTTCACGTACCGGCTCCTGACCTTCGCCCGCGGTGATGGAGGCCCGCTGCCGGGCTTCGACGAGAACAGCTTCACACCAGCCCAGGAATCCGACCGCGTGCCCTTTGCCTGGCTCCTGGACGAGTTCACCGCGGTGCGGGCCGCGACGCTCGCCCTGCTCAAGGTCCTCCCACCAGCGGCATGGGAGCGCGGTGGGGTGGCGAGCGGCAACCCGTTGAGCGCACGCGCCGCGGCCTGGATCATCGCGGGGCATGAGATCCACCACCGCCGCGTGCTGGAGGAGCGCTACCTCACCGCGGGCTGACGCGAGAACCCCACCACAAGAAGCTGCACGAACTGGTCGGCGCGCGACTGACTTCCGAACGATCCTTCGTAGGCGGCGGCGGGTCTCGCGGCCACGATCGCCTCCATCGACTCGCCCCGCTGCACGGCGTCCTTCACCCGTTGTCCCACCGCCTGCAGCATCTCCCGATACGCCACCATGCCGGCCCGGTCAGTGGCCGGGCCGTGGCCCGGCACGATGATCGTCTCGGCGTTCGCGATGGACAGACCCACATCCACTGCCGCCAGCATGCCCTCCCAGCTCCCGCCGGCCCACCAGTCGATGAACGGCGGTGCGCCGAGCTCGAGCACGTCGCCCATGTGCAGCACGTTGGCCCGGGGCAGCCAGATGATCAGGTCCCCGTCGGTATGGGCCGTCGCCACATGCCGCAGCAGCACCTGTTCATTGGCGCGCGGCAGCGTGAGGCTGTCCTCCAGGCACTCGGTCGCGATCGCCGCCGCCGGCGCAGGCGTGCGGTGCCAGTCGCGCCACTCGGTGATGGTGGTGTCCTTTCGGGCCTGCACCGCCACGTTGCACTGCGCGACCAGTCGCGCGCCCTGCGCCCGCCAGTGCGGATTGCCCCCGATGTGATCGTCGTGGTAGTGGGTCGTCACCACGGTGTGCACCGGGCGTGAGGTGAGCGCTCGCAGTGCGGTGTCGGCCAGCCCGACCCGCCGTTCACTCTGCGCGTCCACCAGCAGCACGTCGGTGCCGTCGTCGTGCACCAGGATGTTGCCGTTGGTGAAGCCGGATAGCACCCAGACGCCGGGGCGGAGCGGCACGGTGGTGATCTGCATGACCGACTGCGCGGCAGCGATGGTGGGGAGGAGGGCTGCCAGCAGCAGGCCGAGGCAGGGATGTCTCGAGGAGCGCATTCCGGTTCCGGTGATGGGGGTCGGAAGCCGGACGGAGCCTCGCGATGCTTCGTTTCAGGACGGGAGCGTCAGTCCTTCTCCTGCAGCATGCGCCGGGGTGGGTCGTCGAGATCGTCGAACTGCCCTTGCTTCACCGCCCGGAGGAAGAGCAGGGCAAAGAGTCCACCAAGCAGGATCGCGATGGGCAGGAGGAAGAGCAAAGCGTTCACGGCTCACCCTCCCTCACCATGCGCTCCACCCGCAACGCGCCCCAGATCACGAGGCCGCTGGAGAGTGGCATCAGCAGTGCCGCCACCAGCGGGTTGACCAGCCCTGCGGCGGCGGCCGATACGGCGACCACGTTGTAGGCCAGCGACCGGCGCTGGTTGCTTCGAATGATCTGGCGGCAGGCGCGCGCCGCACGGCGTGCGGCCAGGATCGGGGCGAGCGACGGCCGTGCGATCACGCCATCGGCCACCAGCACGCTGCTCGCCGCCCCACTCCCCATGGCGATACCCACGTCGGCCATGGCGAGCGCCGGACCATCATTGAGTCCGTCGCCGGCAAAGAGCACCCTTCGCCCCGCGCGCTGTTGGTCCTGGATCCATGCCGCCTTCTGCTCCGGTCCGGAGCGGGCCACCACCGTGCGGATGCCGGCCGACGCCGCGATGCGTTGCGCCACTTCGGCGTGATCGCCGGTGAGCAGGGCCACGTCGAGCCCCTGGGCGCCGAGTCGCTGCACCGTGTCCGCCGCGTCGGGGCGGATCACATCGCCCAGGCGAATGCGATGCTGCCGTCCCGCCCCGTCGCTCAGGAGCAGTGAGCCCGGTCCCCCCGATGCCAGCTGCCACTGCACGCCATCGACACACCCACGCACGCCGACGCTCAATTCCTCACGGACGTTCTCACCCCGTGGCAGCGCGATGTCGCGGCTGATCGCCTCATCCACGATCGCGCGGGCGATCGGGTGCATACTGTAGCGCTCCAGCCCCGCCGCGACGCGCAGCGCGCTGTCGTCGGCCTCGAGCACCGCCACGGTCCCGGCCGTGACGGTGCCGGTCTTGTCGAACGCCACCAGGTCGACCTCGCCCAGGTCGAGCAGGGCATCAGCCGAACGAAACAGGAGCCCGCGCCGCGCCGCCGCGCCGAGTCCGGCCGCAGCGGCGAGCGGCTGGGACAGGGCCAGGGCGCAGGGGCACGCCACCACGAGCACCGCCACGGTGCGGGCGAGCGCCACGTCGGCGCCGCGGGTGAGCCACCACCCGACGCACGTCACCGTCGCGATGAGGAGTGTCGCGGCCGTGAACCACGGCGCGATGCGATCCGCCGCGGTGGGACGCATGCCCCGGTCGGCGGCCTGTTCCAGCTGCGCCACCATGCGGCTCAGGATCGTCTCACCACCGACTGCTTCCACCTGGACCGTCAGTGCGCCATCGAGCAGGATCGAGCCGGCCACGACGTGATCGCCAGGCGCCACAGCCACCGGCTCCGCCTCGCCCGTGAGGAGTGCCATGCGTACCTGCCCCGCGCCCTCTGTCACGACGCCGTCGGCCGCGAATTCTTCGCCACTCCCCACGTCGATCAGGTCGCCGGCCCGGAGCGCGGCTGCCTCCACCGTCTCGAGCCGCGTTCCTGACTGGCGCCGAGCAGTGCGGGGCACGGTGGCGGCCAGTGACATCGCGGCCTCGACCGCGCGACGCCGGCCACGGCTCTCCAGCATCCGCCCAGCGAGCAGCAGCGCCACCAGCATGCCGAGGGAATCGAGATAACCCTCGTGCCCGGTGAGGGTCGTGACCACGCCGTGGCCATAGAGGATCGCAATGCCGAGCGCGATGGGCAGGTCCATGTGCAGCACCCCGCGCCGGAGCCCGGCGAGGGCGCCGGCGAAGAACGGCGCCGCGCACCAGAAGGCGACCGGAGTGGCCAGCAGCAGCGAGAGCCAACGGAAGAGCGCGGCGAATCGCGCGTCCATGGCGTCGAACCATCCGGTGTAGAGCGAGGCGTAGAGCAGCATGAGGTTCATGGCGCAGAACGCAGCCACGCCAAGCCGCACCAGCAGGTCGCGGTCGGGGGGCATTTCCTCGCCGAGTGCCCGGGGGTGGTACCCGAGTGACGCGATCCGCGCGGCGAGCGCGGTCAGGTCGATGCGCCGTGGATCCCAGCGGATCGAGGCCCGGCCGGTGGCGTAGCTCACCATCACATGCTCCACACCCGGCGTGCGCTCCAGCACCTGCTCGATGACCCAGACGCATGATGCGCAGCGCAGGCCATCCACCTGGATCCGCACTTCCTCGACGCCGTTGGCGCAGGTCGTCGGCACCGCGATCCAGCCCGCCGGTGCGGCGCCGGGACGGGGCGCGAAGGCCTCGCGCTCCTCGTAATAGCGCCCGAGCCCCGCGCCCTGGATGATCGCATGAGCCATCTCGCAGCCGGTGCAGCAGAAACGCTCCTCGCACGCCTCGAGCGCCGCGCCGCAGTGTATGCAGCCCGTCAGCATGCCGCTCACCGAGGCTCCGTCACGTACGACCGGGCCACCGGGTCCCGCCCGTTCAGGGCGACCCATACGAAGAACCCGTTCACCAGGATCATCACGGTGAACCCGATGATGATCCCGATGGGCCACCGGCGGTCAGTCGTGCTCATGATGTTCCTCATCGGCGCCTCGTCCCGGCGTCATGAAGGTGGCTTGGAGCACGCGTTCCTCCTGCCCCGAGGAGATTCGCACGTGGAAGGGAATGCTGCGCGCCGGGCCACTGTCGCGCGGCAGGCGTACCACCACGGGCACGGTGCGGTCCTGCGTGCTGCTCAGCTCGATTGGCGGCGCCATCACTGTCGCGCCGGGCAGGCCCTCGAGTGCCACCGTGTAGGTGACGGTCCCCTGCCGCGCATCGTTGTTGCCGATGCTGAGCAGGTAGGTGTTGCGAATGGTGTCGTCCTCGTCGAGCACGAAGGTCGACCCGGGGCTGCGGGAGAGCTCCGCCTCGAAGGCCACGTGCGTCATGAGCACGATGGCGGCCGCGACACCCAGCGCGGTGATGAGGCCACCGTAGACGATCGGGCGGGGACGCAGCAGGCTGCGGGCCTCTCCCCGCGTTTCCGCCTCGGTGGTGTACACGATGAGGCCGGGATGCCCCAGCGTTCCCATCACGTGGTCGCAGGCATCGATGCAGCGGGCGCAACCGATGCACTCGAGCTGGTACCCGTTGCGGATGTCGATGCCGGTGGGACAGACGTTGACGCACAGGTTGCAGGCGACGCACCGGCCGTCGACCTTCGCGTCGGCGCCGCCACGGGGCTCGCCCCGCCGGGTCTCGTAGGTGATCTGCAGCGTATGGTCATCCGTCATCACGCCCTGGAGGCGCGCGTACGGGCAGAGGTAAATGCAGAACTGCTCGCGGAACCAGGCGAAGTCCAGGAACGCGATGCCCGCCATCACCCCGGCGAACGCGTAACTGGTGCTGCTCGCCGCGCCGGTCCAGAGCACGCGGGCATCGCTGAAGTAGCCCACGAACGACGTGGCACCCACTACCGCCACCAGGGCGAACGCGGCCCATTTCCCCAGGCGGCGCAGGACCCGGTCGGTCGTGACTGGTCCGGCATCCCGCTTCATGCGCGCGTTGCGGTCACCCTCGAAGAACGTCTCGATGGGACGGATCAGCTCCTCGAGGAACACCGTTTGGGGGCAGGCGTAGCCGCACCAGAGTCGGCCAAAGAGCGAGGTGAAGAAGAACAGCGAAAACGCCAGCGACAGGAGCAGGATGAGAATCAGCACCGTGTCCGATGCCGTGTAGATGGCGCCAAATGCGTACAGCCGCCGCTCGGGGATGTTTGCCTGCAGCAGGGCGTGTCCCCCGAAACGGATCCAGGGCACGCCCAGCAGGATGGCGAGAAGGATCCACCCGCTGATCCGGTGCAGGCGCTGGAAGCGCCCGCCGATCGACTGCGGGTACACCCAGGCCCGGACCCCTTCGGCGAAGCCGAGCTTCGCCAGCAGGCTGGTCACTGAACAGCGTTCCCCCGGCTCATGGTGCCGTCGCCTGGCCCTTGGAGATGATGTACGCCGCCACCTCGCCGATCTTCTCGTTGCCGAGAATCGGGCCCCACGTGGGCATGCCCTTCGCCGCCACGCCATTGGTGATCGTGGCCACGATCTCCTCCGGCTTGCTGCCGTGGATCCAGGCGCTGTCCGTCAGGCTGGGACCGATGCCGCCCTGGAGGCTGGCGCCATGGCACGCCACGCAGTTCGCCTGGTACACGGCCTCACCCGCGGCGATCGCCGCTGGCGTCTGCTCCACCGTCGCCAGCTGGCTCGACTGCGGCCAGCGCGCGTCCGCTTCCGCGACCTGTGCGGCCAGCGCCTTTACGTACGACTTCTTCGCGATGAAGTGGTAGTACGCGGCATAGCCCGCCGCCCAGATGATCGTGACGTAGAACAGTCCCACCCACCAGTTGGGCATCGGGTTGTCGTATTCCTCGATCCCGTCGCTTTCGGCCCCGTGGCCGAGGATCTGGTCCCGCTCCTTCTTGCTCACTGGTCGTCTCCATCCATGAAGGGCTGCCGCGCTGCCTCCTCGAGGCTCGCGCGGTTTCGCGGTGCCCAGGCCCATGCGATCCAGGCGACGAAGCACGCGAAGAACACCACCGTCATGACCCCGAGCAGCCATCCTCCCTGGACGCTGGCGACTGCCTCCTGGATGAGTGGATTCATTTCAGCGCCGCCTGGGTCGCGCCCGCCTTGATGGCGACGGTGCCTTCCTTGCCGAGCCGCTGCAGGTAGGCAATCAGTGCCACGATCTCTTCATCCGGCTCCGCCGTGAACCCGCCCGTCTTGAGGCTCGCCACGATCGCGGTGCCTTCCGCCTGCATCTGCTGCGGAATGGCCGCGATGGCCGCGTCGTCATATGGCACGCCGACCTTGCGCAGCGTGCGCACCGTGGCCGCGACTTCGAGCGGATCCACCCGGGCGCCATACAGCCACGGATAGTCCGGCATGATGCTGCCGGGGGACGTGCTGCGCGGGTCCTTCATGTGCTGGTAGTGCCAGGCATCGGGATACTTGCCCCCCACCCGCTGCAGGTCGGGGCCGATGCGCCGAGAGCCGAGCAGGAAGGGATGGTCGTACTCGTACTCGCCGGCGCGCGTCCACTCGCCGTAGCGCAGCATCTCGGCGCGGGTCGGGCGGATCATCTGCGAATGGCAGGTGAAACAGCCCTCGCGGATGTAGATGTCGCGCCCCGCCGCCTCGAGCGGCGTGAGCGGCGTGACCCCGGCGAGATGCTCCGGGCCCAGCTTGGCGCTGAACATCGGTACGATCTCCACCAGCCCGCCGATGGAGATGGCGACCGCGGTGAGGATGGCCATGGTGCCGCCCCTGGCCTCGACGATCCGCCGGTGAAACCCGTCCTTGTGATCGGTCACGAGGAGTGCTCCCAGGTCAGGCGCGAGCCGGCATCACGTCGCCGGTCGCGGGTGTCGTGGCCTGCGCGGCGCGCGACGAGATGATGAAGTTGACGGCCATCAGGATGACACCGGCCAGGAAGAGCGTGCCTCCGGCGAGCCGCATCCAGTAGAACGGGGCGAGCTTCTCTACTACGTAGGCCCACACCGGGTATCGCAGCTGGCCACTGGTCGGGTCGATCGCTCGCCAGAACATTCCCTCGGTCAGCCCGGCGGCCCACATCGAGACGGTGTAGAGGACGATGCCGGTGGTCGCGATCCAGAAATGGGTGGTGACCCATTCGGGCTTGAGCAGCGGCCGGCCGAAGAGCCGAGGATACAGCCAATACAGGATCGCGAACGACAGCATGCCGTTCCACCCGAGCGCGCCGCTGTGCACGTGCCCGATGATCCAGTTGGTGAAGTGGCCCAGCCCGTTCACCGCGCGGATGGAGAGCAGCGGACCCTCGAACGTCGCCATGCCGTAGAAGCTCACCGCCACCACCATGAACTTCAGGATCGGGTCGGTGCGCACCCGGTCCCATGCCCCGCGCAGCGTCAGCAGGCCGTTGATCATGCCGCCCCACGAGGGCGCGATCAGCATGATGCTGAACACCATCCCGAGGGTCTGCGCCCACTCGGGGACGGCAGAGTAGAGCAGGTGGTGCGGGCCGGCCCAGATGTAAAGGAAGACCAGCGACCAGAAGTGGATGATGGAGAGCCGGTAGCTGTACACCGGCTTTTCCACTGCACGCGGCAGGAAGTAGTACATCAGGCCCAGGAACGGAGTGGTGAGGAAGAAGGCCACCGCGTTGTGACCATACCACCACTGCACCAGCGCGTCGGTCAGTCCGCCGAATACGGGGTATGACCGGGTAAGGGTGGCGGGGATCTGGATGTTGTTCACGATGTGCAGCACGGCGATCGTGATCACGAACGACATGTAGAACCAGATCGCCACGTACAGGTGATCCACTTTCCGGACGGCGATCGTGCCGAAGAAGTTGACCGCGAAGATGACCCACACGAGCGTGATTGCCCAGTCGATCGGCCAGATGAGCTCGGCATACTCGTGCGACTGGGTGAGGCCGAATGGCAGGGTCAGCGCGGCCGACACGATGATGAGCTGCCAGCCCCAGAAGTGCAGCCGGGACAGCGTATCGTTCCACATCCGCGTCTTCAAGAGCCGCTGCATCGAGT
This sequence comes from uncultured Gemmatimonadales bacterium, assembly GCA_963822925.1. Taxonomy (GTDB): domain Bacteria; phylum Gemmatimonadota; class Gemmatimonadetes; order Gemmatimonadales; family GWC2-71-9; genus JAGGAG01. Next base: position 351,760 of record CAWGJN010000017.1, on the reverse strand, counting down.
AGTAGATGCCGGTGAAGCAGATGTTGCCGCAGAAGGCGAAGATCACCGCGTTGGTGTGCAGCGGGCGGAGCCGGCCGAACGTGAGCTGCGCGATGCCGGCGTTGGCCGGCCACCAGGCCAGTTCGAGGGCGATGAAGACGCCCACCAGCATGCCCACCAGCGCCCAGGTGACGGTCGCGGTGAAGAAGAGCTTCACGATGGCGTCGTCATACACGGTGGTGGACGACGTGCGGGCAGGCAATGCCTGCGGAGGGGTCGCGTCCGGACCCAGGACAGTGGCCACGATTTAACCGTCGGATAGGGTATGATGGACGTGAACAGCCGTATTCCCGGCCGCCTGGGGCGCCGGACTTTGTAGGATAACCTAGGGTAGCGACCTGTAAGCATGAGCAAGACGTCGTGAAGAAATCATCACACTCGGCTGACCCTTTCCGATGACCCCCCTCCTCCTCGGCGCTCTGGTTGCGGGAGTCATCGGGAGCCCGCACTGCGTCGCCATGTGTGGCGGATTCGCAGCCGCCTGTGCCCGGACACCGGGTGGCGCGATCGCGTGGCACCTGGGGCGCCTCACCACCTATGCCGGCCTCGGGGCGTTGGCCGCGCTCTTCGGCCGTGCGCTGCCCGGTCCGCCCTGGGTGTCGGCCGCCGTCTCGGCTGCCCTGCTGGTGTGGTTTGCCGGTGCGCTGGCGGGACTGCTGCCCGAGCCGCGCTTCGCGCTGCCGGGCGTAAGCGCCGCCATGAACCGTCTCATCGCCACCGATGCGCCGGGCTCGCGCTACCTCTTCGGACTGGCGAACGGGCTCCTGCCCTGCGGACTGGTGTACGCCGCACTGGCACTTCCGGTGGCACTCGGCAGCGCCCCGCTCGGCGCGCTGGCCATGGTGCTCTTCGGGCTCGGCACCGTGCCCGCGCTCGCGACCCTCGCGGCCGGCCTGGCGCGCCTGCTGCGGCGAGGCCTCTGGCCGCGCCGTCTTCTCGCGGCCGGGATGCTGATCGTGGGCCTCTGGTCGATCGCGATGCGGGCGGGATGGATTGCGGACGCGCTGCCGGGCGCTGGCGCGGGCCACCAGCATGGAGTCATGCCATGACTGCCATCAGGCCACGTGCCGCGCCGGCATTGCGGGCCTACGCCGCCCAGCTGCTCTCCCGTTCGGCCGGCGCGCCGCTCGTGGAAGGCAACGACGCGCGCATCCTCCGCGATGCCGCCGGGCATTTCCCCCAATGGCTGGAGGCCATCGAGAGCGCGGAGCGCGTCATCTACTTCGAGTGCTACATCATCTCCGACGACCCTACCGGTCGCCGGTTCGCCGAGGCACTGGCGGCGAAGGCGAGGGCCGGCGTGAAGGTGCGACTCCTCTACGACTGGGTCGGCTGCCTCGGGGAGTCGGGATCGCGGTTCTATCGTGGCCTGCGCGAGGCCGGCGTGGAAGTGCGCTGCTTCAATCCGGCCCGCCTGGACAGTCCGCTCGGATGGCTCACGCGCGATCACCGCAAGATGCTCGCGGTGGACGGCCGGATCGGTTTCGTGACCGGTCTCTGCGTCAGCGCCCGATGGGAGGGCGATGCATCGAAGGGGATCGATCCGTGGAGGGACACGGGCGTGGCCATCGAGGGTCCTGCCATCGCCGATCTCGAAGTGGCCTTCGCCGAAGTGTGGGCCACCACCGGCGAGCCGATTCCCGAGGCCGAGTTGACCGCGCCGGGGTCCATTGCGCCGCGTGGCAAAATGGCCCTGCGGGTGATCGCCACGGCGCCCGCCACCGCCGGCGTCTACCGCCTCGATCTCACCATGTCGTCGCTGGCGCAGCGGACACTGTGGCTCACCGACGCCTACTTCGTCGGGGTGCCTACCTATGTGCAGGCGCTGTGTACCGCCGCGCGCGATGGCGTCGACGTGCGGCTGCTCGTGCCCGGATCGAGCGACGTACCCTTCGTGAGCCCGCTGTCGCGCTCGGGGTACCGTCCGCTGCTGGAGGCCGGCGTGCGGGTGTTCGAGTGGAAGGGCACCATGCTGCACGCCAAGACGTCAGTCGTCGATGGCCAATGGGCCAGGGTCGGTTCCACCAACCTCAACCTGCAGAGCTGGATGGGGAACTACGAGCTCGACGTGGCGGTGGAGGACGCGACCTTTGCCCGTGAGCTCGAGACCATGTATCTCGAGGACCTCGGCAACGCCACGGAGATCGTGCTGTCGAAGCGGTCGCGGGTGCAGCCGATCATCCACCCCGCCGGGCACCGGCGCTGGCGCCGCCTGCGCGACGGGAGCTCGAGCCGTGCGGCCACAAGCGCGGTGCGCTGGGTGAACTCGATGGGCGCCGCGATTGCCAACCGGCGCGAACTCGGGCCCGCCGAAAGCCGGCTGATGGGCTGGATGGGTGTGCTGCTCGGCGTCGTCGCCGCGCTCGCCTTCATCTGGCCCCGCGTCATCGCGGTTCCGGTGGCCCTCCTCGCCCTCTGGCTCGCCATCGGGTCCATTGCCCGAGCCTGGCGCCTGCGCCGCCCGCGCGCACCGACGTCGGCCCAGCCCGTGGCACTCCAGGGTGCAACCCGGCCAGCAGCGGAACGTCTCCCCTGACTGATGCCGCACGACCGGTTACCATAGAAGTCCGGTTTGCGGTTCCCCCGCACGCATATCCCATTGGCCCGCCGGGGGTTGTCCCGTCGTCGAGCCTCGCTCAAGAGCCCATGTCCCAAGGTCGCCTTCCCAATTCGTATCGCGCCGGCGTCGCCCTGCTGTGCAGCCTGGTGGCGGCCGCCTGCACGACGCAATCGAAGTCGTCCGTGGCGGGTCCCGTTCTCCAGCCGGCGCCGGCGACTGCAGGGCCAAAGCCGGTCGCGTCACCCCGGCCCGCAAAGCCACAAGCCACCCGTGCCGAGAGCACGCACGCCTTTGCCCTCCCCGCCTGGCTCGCCTTCGATAGCGCGGTGGTGCGCGGAACCCGGACGCGCACCGGGGAACCGGGACCGGCCTATTGGCAGCAGCGAGCCGAATATCGTCTGGAGGCCGAGCTCAACCAGGTCAGCAAGCGGCTGAACGGGCGCGGCACGGTGATCTATCACAACAATTCGCCGGACACGCTGCCGACCCTCTACATCCAGGCGTATGGGAACCTCTTCGCCCCAGACGCGAAGCGGAACACGCCGGTGCTCGCGGCGCTCGGCGGCATCATCTTCACGAAGGTGGCGGTGGAGGGCCGCGCGCTCGACTCCGCGGCTCCTGGCGCCGGATGGACAGTTACCGGGACCGTCATGGCGTTGCGGCTGCCGAAGCCGCTCCTCCCGGGGGCGAGCGTCGAGCTCGAGTTCGCCTGGAATCTCCGCATTCCGCCCGATGGTCCGCGCGGCGGCCAGGACCGCGAGACCTATGTGCTCAGCTACTGGTACCCGCAGATGGCGGTGTACGACGACGTGAACGGCTGGCAGATCGATCCCTATCTCGGGAACGCCGAGTTCTACATGGGATACGGCGATTACGACATGACGCTGACGGTGCCGGAAGGATGGCTCGTGGCCTCCACCGGCACGTTGCAGAACCCGGATGAGGTGCTCGGGGACAGCACGCGCGCGCGGCTGGCGAGGGCGCAAGGTGGCGGCGTCCTGGTGGCCGTCGTGGGTGAAGCCGATCGCGGGGCAGGAAAGGCGACGCAGACGGGCAAGGACGGCAAGCTTACCTGGCACTTCAAGGCGGAGAACGTCCGCGACGTGACGTGGGCGACGTCCAACCTGTACCTCTGGGATGCGACGACCGCGCCGGTGGGCGCGCGGAACGGCGGGAGCGTTCCGGACAGCACGATGATCTACAGCTTCTACCGCCCCGACCAGCGTCGCTCCGGGTGGAGCGAGAGCGCACCGTATGCCGCGCGCTCGATCGCCATCTTCTCCCGCCTCCTCTGGCCGTATCCCTATCCGCACATGACGGTGGTGGACGGTCCCTCGAGCTGCGGCGGCATGGAGTACCCGATGATGACCTGCATCGGTGGCGACTGGAATGAACGGAGCCTCTTCGACGTGGAGGCGCACGAGATCGCGCACATGTGGTTCCCCATGCAGGTGGGCTCGGATGAGAAGCGCTACGCATGGATGGACGAGGGCATGGCGCAGTACTTCCAGTCGATCGCCATCGAGGCGCAATTCCCTGAGGCCGACGACGTGGGCGAGAACCGGCGCAATTACGTGGGCGCCGTGCGCTACGGGAAGGAAACGGAGATGATGCGCTACGGCGACAAGTACCCCGACTACAGCGCCTACGGCATCGCGAGCTACTTCAAGCCGGCCACCGTGCTCGTGGCCCTCGGTGGCGTCATCGGCGACTCGACGGTCATGCAGGGCATCCGCGAATATGGCAGGCGCTGGAACGGCCGGCACCCGATGCCGAATGATTTCTGGAACACGATGAACGCGGTGTCCGGCCAGGACCTCGACTGGTTCTGGCGTACCTGGTACTTCGAGACGTGGAAGCTCGACCAGGCGATCGACGACGTGGTCCGGGCCGACCCGGATACCCTCGTGATCACGGTGGAGAACAAGGGCAAGGCGCCGATGCCGGTGCTGCTGGTCGCCCGCGGCGCGGGCGGCAGCAGCACCACCCTCACCGTGCCGGCCGAAGTCTGGTTCGAAGGCGAGAAGAAGGTCGCCGTCCGGATGGCGGTGCCCCCCGACTTCACCCGGGTGGAGATCGATCCCGCGCAGCGCTTCCCCGATGCCGACCGGAGCAACCAGACTTGGCCTCACCGGTGAGCGCGGCGGAGGCCGCCCAGCGCCTCCGGCTCTACCGCCTGTGGCGCACGGCCACGATCCTCTGTGCGCTGGGAGCGGTCGAGATCGCGGTACTGGCCTGGCAGCGACAGCGGCCGGTGCTGGCGGTGGTCTGCGTTCCCCTCGTGGCGCTCGCCGCCTATGGGGGGCGCCGCGCGGCGGCGCTGCGCAGGACTCTCTAGGCCGCGGTCGCGGCCCGCATGTGGCGGCCCCCCCGGCAATCCGGCATATTCGCTACGTACCCCCTCCGGGAGGGTTCCATGGACTACGCACCGCTCGCGGCTGTGCTGGTCACGTATGCGATCATCGGCTGCATCCTGCTGCTCACCATCGGGGCCATCCTCGCGTTCCCCGGCCCGCCGCGGCACCCGCCAACGCTGCGCCGCTCCGACCTGTCCGCACCGACCGTGTAGCCATCATGCTCGCTTTCTTCACGCGGGGTACCGACGTAGCTTGAGCTTCATGCCAATCGTCGTGCAGGCGTCCGTGGCACTCCAGGATCGCGCCGCATGACGGGTGTGCCCGCGTCGCCCGACCGGCCTGCGGCGTCCGATACAATCAATGCCTTCCTCGTCCGTGTCTCGACCGCGCTCCATAAGCACGGTACCTACCCCCCCGGTCATCCTGCGCTCGTCTCGGCCGACTCGGCGCTCGTTCTGGCGACGGAGTCCCTCTTTGCGGAGCGCGCCGCGCTTGGGATCGGCGTCGCGCGACGCACGCTGCTCATCGATGGCGTGCCGACCGACAGCACCAATGCGGTGGTCAAGGAACTCGCCGAGCGGCTGCACCGTCGCGAGGTGGGCGGCATCATGCTGCGCCGTGGCGTCACCGCCGATGAGCTGAGCGAGGCGCTGCAGCAACTGAGTGCCGATCCGCAGCTCTTCCGGGAACGGTTGCACGGGCACGGCGAGCCGCTCCCGACCTGGCCGCATATCGACATCATGCCGCCCGCGTTCCGCCGGCTCGCCCTCGCCGACGACGAGGGATCGGCCGCGGCCGATGCCGCGGCCGGGCAGAAACTCTGGTTCATGCTGGCCGCTGCGACGCTCGATGCCGGAGGCGACCAGGTGTCGGAGGATGATGCCCGCCCGGAGCGCCTCGCCAGCCGCATCAACTCTTACGCCCGCGAGCGCCGCAGCGCGCGGGACCTGGGTCAGATGCTCGTGCGGCTCGGCCGCTATGCCAAGGGAGCCGTCGGCGCGGAGAAGCAGGCCGTGGAGGGGCAGATGCGCACGCTCGTATCCCAGTTATCTCCGGAGGCCCTGAGCTGGCTGTTCAAAGGCCAGGACCGGGAGGAGCGCCGCACCCTCATGATGGAGGCTGTGGACGCGTTGCCGGTGGATACCGTAGTCGAGCTGCTCAAGGCCGCCGGCGACTCGGATGAGCAGAACATCTCTCACTTCATGGTCCGCATGCTCCGGAAACTTGCGGGGCAGGCCAGGTCGTCGAGCGACGCCGGCGCCCAGGGCGATGCCGAGCTGCGCGACGCCGCACGCGAGATCGTGGACAACTGGACGCTGGAGGATCCCAACCCGCTCGAGCACACACGCCTGCTCGACCAGCTGAGCCAGTTCGAGGTATCGAAGTCGGAAGGCACGGTGCCGCTGAAGGGGGAGGGCCTCCGGCTCATGCAGATCGCCATCGAGACGAACTCCTCCGGCGACCATGTGCTGGAAGCCATCGAGCTGATGTTGGAGTCCCAGGAGCTCACGCCGCTGCTCGACCTGCTGGCCACGAGTCCCGACGCGCCCGATACGGTGAAGCTGGCGCGAAAGCACCTCGGGTCAGCGGAGATCCTTCGGCGCGTGCTCCTCGAGGAGCCGATCGATGCGAGGGGCAGCCAGCGGCTGCTCGATGAGACCGGCCCTGACGCCGCCGCCGGGTTGCTCGACGCGCTCGCCATCTCCGAATCACAGGGTACCCGCCGACTCATCCTCGAACGCCTGGCGGCCATGGGCGGCGAGATCGGGCCGCTGCTCGCCGAGCGGATGCCGCGCGTGCCGTGGTACGTGCAGCGCAACCTGCTGGCACTCCTGGCGCGGCTCAAGACGCTGCCCGCCGGGTTCGATGCGCGCGCCTACGCCGAGCATCCGGAGGTGACGGTACGCTTCCAGGCGCTGAGCGTCATGGTTCGCCAGCCGAAGGAACGCGAAGAGGCGATTCATCTCTCCCTGGCCGACAGCGACCCCAGGGTCGTGCGCCTCGGCCTCGATGCGGCGGCCGGCGGGCTGCCGCGCCAGGCGGTGACGCGGCTCATGGTGCTCATCAATAATCCGGCGCGGCCGATCGAGCTGCGGCTTCGTGCCATCCGGCTGCTGGCCCAGGCGCCGACGCCGGCAACGCGCGACTGGCTGTTCGATCGGGTGCTCACCAAGCGGACTCTGTTCCGCGGACCGCGCCTCACGCCCAAATCGCCGGAGATGCTCGCCGCGCTCGAGGTGCTCGCGCGGAAATGGCGCACCCACCCGCAGGCTGCCTACGCGATCAAGCTCGCGGGGGAGAGCGGCGATCCCGAGCTCGCGGCAGCTGCGGCCGGCCGGGAGGTGGCATGAGTGCCGCCGGCTTCCTGATCTCATTCGGCCAGTGCCTCGCAACGATGAACCTCTATGCCGAGGGGCATCCGGCGCGCGAACGCGCCCTCGATAATTCCTACGAGCGGCTGGTCCGGCTGTTCGAGGGACAGGAGCGGTTCGACGTCTCCTTCGTCGGCGCCGAGACGGTGGTTGGCGACCGGGCCCTCACCGATCTGGGTGCCTGGGACTGGGCGCCCCGGCTGGCGGGCGTGGGGGTGGAGCGCATCGAGATCGACTCCGGGGTCACCAGCGACGAGTATGGCCGCTTCGTGGACGACATCTGGCGGCGCCTCAACGGCCGGCCCGATACCTCGGCGGAGGCGCGACAGATGGTCGAAACCTCGATCCGGTTCGGCCCGCTGCTGGTGCGCGAAGTGGGTGGCGGCGGGCACGGCGATGCGAGTGGCGACGCCCTGGCGATGCTGGGCGGCTTTACCGGCACGCTGTCATTGCAGGATGAGGCCGCCACGATCGACTGGATACACGATGAGGTGACGCTGAGCGAGCGCCTGCCGATGGGCGAAGTGGAGGCCGTGGTACGCTCCCTCTCGATCGCGATGCAGATGGAGCACCGCATGCTGCTCCCGCTCCTCGACCTGAAGCGGTTCGACCAGTACACCACCACCCACGCCTGCAACGTCTCGGTACTCGCCATGGGACTGGCAGAGCGGCTCGGACTCGGCCGCGAGGAAGTGCGCAGCTTCGGCGTGGCCGGCCTGCTGCACGACCTCGGCAAGATCAAGATCCCCAGGGAAGTGCTCACCAAGCCGGGCAAGCTGACGGACGAAGAGCGCGCGATCATCCAGGCACATCCGGTGGAGGGAGCCCGGATTGTACTGTCGCGTGAGCGCGGGCTCGGCGTAGCCGCGGTGGTGGCCTACGAGCACCACGTGTGCATCGATGGCGGCGGGTATCCGACGTTCCGCTTTGCCAGGAACTGTCACTACGCCAGCCGGATCGTGCACGTGTGCGACATCTACGATGCGCTGTGCACCAACCGGCCCTATCGCGATGCCTGGGAACCGGAAAAGGCGCTGACCTATCTCGAGTCGCGCACGGGGACCGAGGTAGATGGGGATATCACCCGCGTGTTCTGCGAACTGGTGCGCGGCAGCGTCCCGGCGCGCCTTCCCATGGCGGAGGAACCGGCTACGGCTTGAACCGCTCCACGCCGGGGGCGGGCGACCACGGATGCTTCGGCTCGAAGGTGGACCAGAGGACTGCCGAGACCCGCCGCAGCAGGACGTATCCCTCGTTGTCCCTCGCGTAAGATGAATCCACGGCGTTCTTCGTAATCAGCGAAAACACGTAATCCCCCGACGGGGCGTTCACGAGCAGCACTTCCGATCGCGAATGGTCGACGGCGCCCTGCTTCGATGCTGCCTGGGTCCACGGCGGTATCTGGGACAGCGCCTCGCCGTTCCAGTAGATCCGGGTGAGCATCCGGTACATCTCCTGGTCGGCGGCGGGACTCACTGCGCGCTGTTCGCGGATCCTCACCAGCAGCTCCGCCATCTCCCGTGGCGTCGTCTGGCCCCAGCCATAGCGCGTGCGGGCATCCTCCCGTCCCGGTGTGCGAGAGTTCACCCGTGTCGAGTCGAAGCCGTGCCCGGCGAGCCACGCGTTGATGACCGTTCCGCTGCCCACCAGCTTCTGCAGCCAGAGTGACGCGGTGTTGTCGCTGGTGGTGATCATGAGCATCGCCACCTGCGCCAGCGGTATGGGCGTGCTGTCGCGCAGCTTGCCCAGCAGGTCGTCCTCACCGGCGTAGAGCAGCGAGTCGCGGTAGGTGAGGGTGTCGAGCCAGCCGAGCCGCCCGTCCGAGATCTCCTGGAACAGCGTCAGCATGATCGGCACCTTGATCATGCTGGCGGTGGGGAACACCTCGTCCGCCCTGATGGCGGCGTAGCGGCCGGTTTTCAGGTGACGCACGTAGATGCCGACCGTGCCGCGGAAGGGCGCCACCAGCTGATCCAGCCGCGCCTGCAGCGCGGCATCCTTCACGGGCTTCGGCGCATGCTGCGCGGCGGCAGGCACCGAGGTGCCCACCGCCGCGATCAGCATCAATGCTGCGACCGTTCGCTTCACGTCTTCACGTCTTCACGTCCTAGTACCTGTAGTGCTCCGGCTTGTACGGACCGTCCACCGGCACGCCGATGTAGTCCGCCTGTTCCTTCGTGAGCTTCGTCAGCTTGACGCCAAGCTTGTCGAGGTGCAGGCGGGCCACCTTCTCGTCCAGGTGCTTCGGCAGCGTATAGACTTTCTTCTCGTACTTCGCGTTGTTCGTGTGCAGCTCGATCTGCGCCATCACCTGGTTGGTGAACGACGCAGACATCACGAAGCTCGGGTGGCCCGTGGCGCAGCCCAGGTTGAGCAGGCGACCTTCGGCGAGGATCAGCACGCCGTGCCCGTCCGGGAAGACGAACTCGTCGTACTGCGGCTTGATGTTGTTCCGCGTGATCCCCGCCTTCTTGAGCCCGGCCATGTCGATTTCGTTGTCGAAGTGGCCGATGTTGCCCACGATCGCCTTGTCCTTCATGCGGCGCATGTGGTCCACCGTGATGATGTCCTTGTTGCCGGTCGCGGTGATGAAGATGTCGCCGGTGGACACCACGTCCTCGAGCGTCGTGACCTGGTAGCCTTCCATCGCCGCCTGCAGGGCACAGATCGGGTCGATCTCGACCACCACCACTCGCGCGCCCTGCCCCTTGAGCGCCTGACAGCAGCCCTTGCCCACGTCGCCGTAACCCAGCATCACCGCCACTTTGCCCGCCAGCATCACGTCGCTGGCCCGCAGGATGCCGTCGGTGAGCGAGTGCCGGCACCCGTAGAGGTTGTCGAACTTCGACTTGGTCACCGAGTCGTTCACGTTGATCGCCGGGAACGCCAGCGTCCCCGCCTGCATCATCTCGTAGAGCCGGTGCACGCCGGTCGTGGTCTCTTCCGACACGCCGCGGATCGCCGACACGACCTTGGTCCACCGGCCCGGATTGTTCTTCTGCTCCGCGCGCAGCAGTTCCAGGATCACGCCCCACTCCTCGGGATCCTTGTTCTCGTCGAACGCCGGTACCTTGCCCGCCTTCTCGAACTCGGCGCCCTTGTGCACCAGCAGCGTGGCGTCGCCGCCATCGTCCAGCAGGAGGTTCGGGCCGCCGCCATCGGGCCACATGAGCGCCTGCTCGGTGCACCACCAGTACTCATCGAGGGTCTCGCCCTTCCACGCGTAGACGGCGATGCCCTTCGGCTTCTCGATCGTGCCGGTCGGGCCAACCGCGACGGCGGCGGCGGCATGATCCTGGGTGGAGAAGATGTTGCACGACACCCAGCGCACATCGGCGCCGAGGTCCACCAGTGTCTCGATGAGCACGGCGGTCTGCACCGTCATGTGCAGCGAGCCCATGATGCGCGCGCCTTTGAGCGGGAACTTCCCCTTATACTCGGCGCGGAGCGCCATGAGGCCGGGCATCTCGTACTCGGCGAGGCGGATTTCCTTGCGGCCCCACTCGGCCAGGCCGAGGTCCTTCACCTTGAATGCGGGCCGGTCGGCGCTGGCCTGGACCTTCCGCTCACTCGCTACTGCGGTCACGATACGCTCCTTGTTGGTGCCCCATCGGGCGAAGTCTTGAATGCCACGGCGGTGAACAGCAGCGGCCCGCGGGCGTGCGGCTCCGCGGGCAGCGCCACCTGGCGCACCGCCGTGAGTTGGGCCTGATCGAACCACTTCCGCAGCGTTGCCGCGGAGAATCCCTGCCACTGCTGCCCAAACCGTTGTCGCAGCTCCACCTGGTCGTGCGGTTGCAGGTCCACCACCAGCACGCGTCCGCCCGGCCTGAGCACGCGCGCCGCCTCGCGGATCACCTGCCCCGGGTCACCGGCATACGGCAGCACCAGGTTGAGTACCGCAAGGTCGAGCGTACCGTCGACGATCGGAAGCGCCGCGAGGTCACCCTGGCGCAGCTCCACGTTTGCGAGTTCCGTGAGGCGCGTCCGGGCCACGTTCAGCATCGCGATCGAGCCGTCGACCGCGATGACGGTCTTCACGAACGGCGATGCCGCGAGCGCGAAATGCCCCGTCCCGCAGCCGAGGTCACCCACGACCCACGTCGGGTCCATCAGACCGAGAAGGCCAAGCAACTCGAAGCGCGGCGCAAAGAGCTCCGTCCGCAGCTCATCCCACTCGGCTGCCGCACCCTCGAAGAATCCCTCACGAGCCTGCCGCTGCGCGAGCACATGCCGCATCCGTTCCTGGTCGCGGCGAACCTCGGTGGTCCCCTCGACCTCGGCACGCACCAGTCGCCAGAGCTCACCCAGCGCTTCCGCCTGTGCCCGGGTGTTCGCCCGGTACAAACGGCTGGTCCCCTCGGCCCGGGACGTGACCCAGCCTTGGTCAGCTAAAGCCTTGAGATGCCTGCTCATGGACGGCTGGGGGAGCTGTAGTACCTCGCTCAGGTCGCCTACGCTCAATTCCCGCGGCTCCAAGAGGAACAGCAGGCGAGCACGGACCGGGTCCGCGAACAGGTCGAGCTGAGGAAGCAGCGAGGTGCTCATCTCCATCCATTATTGCAGATGGATGGATAAAACGCAAGGGGAGGTGGCCAGCCTTCGCCGGATCGCCTATTCCGCGGCTTCCCCGGTGATCAGCTTGAGCGACTTCTTGGCCATGTGAGCCACGTCATCGTTGCGGTCATCCAGCTCCTTTTGCAGCGCCGGAACTGCCGCCGCCGCATCGGGGCCGATCTCACCCAGCGCCAGCGTGCTGGAGTAGCGCACCGAGGCATTCTCGCTGCTCAAGTTCTCGATCAGCGCGGGAACCGCCGACTTCGCGGCGGGTCCGGCCGACCCGACGGCATAGGCTGCCGACACGCGGGTGTACGGGGCGTCACCACTCAGGTCAGCGATCCAGGCAGAGAGCGGACGGTCCTGCACGATCGGGTCGCCGCCTTTGGCCTTGGGCTTCGCCGCTCCCGACTGGGCGAATGCCGGGACCGCAGCCATCGCCGCGAGCACGAGCAGCGTGAGGCTGCGCTGGAGCAACGTCATGTTGGATCTCCCTGGAACGGTCACTCGGTTCGCGAAAACGTGTCGCACTGGCGCGGGTCACCAGACTCGAAGCCCCGGCGGAACCACGTCATCCGCTGCTCCGAGCTTCCGTGCGTAAAGGATTCGGGGCTGACCCGCCCCGTCGACAGCTTCTGCAGGTGGTCGTCACCCACCGCTGCGGCCGCTCGCAGGCCCTCTTCGGCCTCGCCCGGATCGAGCTTGTTGCGCAGGGCCGCCGAATGCCCCCACACACCGGCATAGCAGTCGGCCTGCAGTTCGAGCAGTACCGAGGCCTGGTTCGCGACCTCAGGCCGGCTCTGCTGCAAACGGCTCACCTGCTGTGATGTGCCAAGCAGCGTCTGCACGTGATGCCCCAGCTCGTGGGCCAGCACGTAAGCCTGGGCGAATTCTCCCGAGGCTCCCATCTGTCCCAACTGGTCCCAGAAGGAGAGGTCGACATAGACCTTCTGGTCGGCCGGGCAGTAGAACGGTCCGCTCGCGGCCTGCGCCGTGCCGCACCCCGACTGGACCACGTCACGGAACAGCACCAGCCGGGCGTCGACGTAGCGCGCGTTCATGGTCTGCGGAAGCAGCACCGTCCACACCGTATCCTGGGCGTCATTCAGGACCCACGACAGGAACTGGACGGACTTCTCTTCGGCCGGATCATCGATCGGCGCCGGTGCAGCCGCGGGTGCCCCGCCTCCGCCGCTAGCCAGGCTCAGGAAATCCTGCTTGAAGATGAGGCTGAGTACCAGCAGGATGACAATGCCACCGAGTCCCAGGCCCCTCCCGCCGCCGAAACCACCAGCGCCGCGACGATCCTCGAGATTCTCACTGCGACCACCAGGCGTCCAACGCATCGCCACCTCCGGAATCAGGGTCCAGACGTCTGTCGTCAGTACCCTGCGACTCAACTCCGCGTTTCGACCAAGATAGCCGTGCCGGAAACAATCCCGGGTGTGCCTCCCGTACAGTCTCGAGCCACACGCAGCATCTCATTCTACACGTTTCAGTGTTATACGTTCAGGAGTCGGTCCGTCGTTGGTAACCGCCTCCTTCCGTGCACGATCTTCCAGGAGTATCCGCTTGATTCGCCAGGGCGCCCTGCTCATCGCCTTCACCTTCTCGTGCATTTCGTCCATTCATGCGCAGGCCGGATCGCCGGCCGGCCCCATTCCCGTCGAGCGGCTCACCGCTCGTCGAGACGGGCTTGCCCGGCTGATGGGAAGCGGCATTGCCGTGCTGCGGTCATCAAAGGAGCGGAACATCGAGGGTGACTACCCTCAGGATTCCGACTACCGGGAGTCGAACGACTTCTTCTACCTCACCGGTATCGAGTCGAAGGATTCCTGGCTCGTGGTGGTGGCTGACTCCGGCCGGGCGTCGCGCGTTACGCTTTACCTTCCCCCGCGCAATCCGCAGTCGGAGCGCTGGACCGGTCCGACACTGGGGCCCGGTGCCGAAGCGACGGCGGTCACCGGAATCTCCGACGTTCGGAGTGCCGACAGCGCCGAGTCCCAGGTCAGAAGCGTGCTCCAGACCCGTACCTGGTCGCGAAAGGGCGGCTCACTCTTCGTAGACCGGAGCCAACGGGCGGGCCAGGACGCTTTCCTCACGGCCCTGGTGTTCAGCGGCGAGCGCGACGAGTTCATGCTTCCCGCCGTCAATCTCCCGGCTGTCGTGGCGCAGCTTCGGCTCGTCAAGGACGAGGACGAGATTCGCCGCATGCGGGCGGCGATCGACCTGACGGCCGAGTCCCTGGTCGACGCCATGGGTGCCGTCAAGCCGGGAATGACCGAGTACCAGATCGAGGCCCTCATCGAGGACGGCTTCCGGACCCGCGGCGCCGAACGCCTCGGCTTCCCCAGCATCATCGGCTCGGGGCCGAATTCCACCACACTGCACTACGACAAGAACCGACGCACGATTGCGGCCGGGGACCTCGTGGTGATGGATGTCGGCGGGGAATACGGCTACTACTCGGCGGACGTGACGCGGACGGTCCCGATCGATGGCAAGTACACGTCGCGGCAGCGCCAGATCTATGACCTCGTGCTCGCCACCCAGCAGGTGGGCATCGACTCGGTGCGCCCCGGCATGACGATCGGGGAGCTCAATCGGATATCCCGGGAATACATGAAGGCACATTCCGGTACGCTGTGCGGCAGCACCACCTGCGATACCTACTACATCCACGGCCTGTCCCACTGGCTCGGCATGGACGTGCACGATGTGGGCGACTACACCACGCCCTTTGCGCCCGGCATGGTGCTGACGGTGGAGCCCGGCATCTATATCCCGGACGAGCAGCTCGGCGTCCGGATCGAGGATGACGTGCTCGTTACCGCTACCGGGCATGACCTGCTGTCGAGCAAGGCGCCGCGGTCGCCCGACCAGATCGAGAAGGCCATGAAAACCCGAAAGAAGGGGAAGTAACATGCGCACCCGACCAGCGGTTCTTGCGGCCCTCATCGCTCTTTGCAGTGCCGCTGTGCCGTTACAAGCGCAGGCACCGGCCGATCCGGCCGATGAGGCAGCCGTTCGCGCCGTCATTGCCCAGTTGTTTGATGGCATGCGGGCTCGCGACTCGGCCATGATCGTCGGCGCGTTTGTACCGGGCGTGAGGCTCGTGTCATCCGGGCTCAAGCAGGGTGTACCGGGCATCGACCCCATTGCGGCGGAAGAGTTTGCGGGCGTCGTGGCCAAGGCAACCGGGCCCAAGTGGGATGAGCGCACTCACGGCGAAACCATGCAGTTTGACGGCACCCTGGTGGCCGTATGGGCACCGTACGACTTCTATCTCGGCGACACGCTCAGCCATTGCGGCGTCGACGCCTTCCATTTGGCAAAGCTGCCCGAAGGCTGGAAGATCATCGCAATCTCCGACACGCACCGGCGCGAAGGTTGCGGGCAGGGCAAGTAGACGAACGCGGCGCCCGGCGCCATCAGGAGGATCCGATGCAGAAGAAGTGGCTGAGTTTACTGGCGGTTCCGGTCGTAGCCGTGGCCGCCATGGCGATGTTGGCCGCCGGCGCACCGCAGCGTGACGGCGCAAGACTGTTGGACCAGGTTATGGCGCGGCTGCAACGGGAGGCGATCGACTCCATCTCCCAGGACGAGATCTACGAGCGGGCCGCCCGCGGCCTGGTGCGCCAGATCGACGATCCCTACGCTGCCCTCTTCTCCCCCGAGGAGCTCGCGCGCTTCTCCCGTGAAAGCCTCGGCAACTCCTACGGCGGCGTCGGGCTGCTGATCGAGGACCAGGACGGTCTCATCGTCGTGAGCCGGGTCTTCGCCGATACCCCCGGTGAGCACAGCGGTATCGTGGCCGGCGACCGGATCCTCGAGGTGGACGGTGAGTCGGTGAAGGGATTCAAGCTCGACCAGGTTTCTCGCCGGCTCCTCGGCACGCCTGGCACCCCGGTCTCCCTGACACTCTCACGGGAGGGGGTTCAGGGCCAGCTCAAGTACCAGCTCACCCGGGCCACGGTCCACGTGCCCAGCGTGCCGATCGCGATCGTGCTCGACGGTGGCATCGGCTATGTGTCCCTGCAGCGGTTCAACGACGTGGCGAGCGAGGAACTTGGCCGCGCCATAACGAGGCTCATGAACCAGGGCGCCCGCGGCCTGGTGCTCGACCTCCGGGGCAATCCAGGCGGCGACGTGGAGCAGTCGGTGCGCGTCGCGAACCTCTTCCTGCCCCCGGGCCAGGACGTGGTCACCGTGAAGTACCGCAGCCGTGCGGCCGACGAGCGCAAGACCGTGGCGATCCCGGTGGCGCCCGACGTCCCACTCGTCGTGCTCACCGACAGCAACACCGCCTCCGCCGCCGAGATCGTCGCCGGCGCGCTCCAGGATCATGACCGGGCGGTCCTTCTCGGCACCGTGTCGTACGGCAAGGGCGTGGTCCAGACGCTGTATCCGCTGGACGGCGGATGGATGCTGAAGCTGACCAATGCGAAGTGGTATACCCCGAGCGGCCGTTCGATCCAGCGGGAGCACCAGCCCCGCAACGATTCGCTGCCGCCTGCCGACACCACCAGGCCGGCCTATCGGTCGGACGCCGGGCGCGTCGTGCTGGGTGGCGGCGGCGTCGTCCCCGACGTGATGGTGGGCGCGGACACGCTCAGCAGCGTGGAGCAGGAGGTGCAGCACGCGCTCTCGGCCAAGGCGAAGGAATCGAACACCACGCTGGCGCAGATGACCAAGGAGCTCAAGCCGAAGGTCCGTTACAACTTCACGGTGCAGCAGGCCTGGCGGGATACGCTCTTCCAGCGGCTCACCCGCTCCGGGGTCGAAATCACGCGGGCGCAGTACGACTCGAGCCGCGCGCTGGTCGACCGGCTCATCGAGCAGCGCCTGGCCCGCTCCGCCTTCGGCGACTCGGCGGCGTTCCGGCGCTGGGCCCCGGAGGATCCGCAACTGCATCGGGCCCTCGAGCTGCTGGGTGGCGCGCACTCCCAGAGCGACCTGCTGGCGGTGGTGGTGAAGGAGGAGGGTTAGAAGAGGGCTTTAGGACTCGAATTCGGAACGGGGAGCCCGGCTGGCTCCCCGTTCTCATTTGCGTGAAGGATGCAGCCGCGGTTCCTTTCTGTTCCATGAGCTTCGTGATCAAAGAGATCCACAATCGCGTGCGATGAAAAAAGGTTCCGGGCGCATCCTCGAGCCGAGTGAGCGCATCTCGGAAGCGCTCTTTGGCCTGATCATGGTGCTCACCTTCACCGGCTCCCTCAGCGTGGCGGATGCCGGTCGCGATGACGTGCGCGCGATGCTCATCGGCGCGCTCGGCTGCAACACCGCGTGGGGCATCATCGATGGCATCCTGTACCTCATGAGTTGCCTCAGTGAACAGGGACGCGGCATACACGCGCTTCGGGCGCTGCACCAGGCCGCCGGGCCCGAGGAGGCGCATCGCGTCATCGCCGACGCGCTGCCGCCCATGGTGGCGGCCGCGCTGGATCCCGCGGATTACGAAGTCCTGCGGCGGAAGCTCGTTGAATTGCCCCCGCCTCCGATCGCACGCGCATCTCGGCAAGAGGGAGTGGCTGGGGGCGCTCGCAGTATTCCTCTGGGTGTTCGTCATCACCCTGCCGGTGGCGATTCCGTTCACCTTCATGGACAACCTTCGGCGAGGCGATGCGCGTGTCCAACTCCATCGCCATCGCGCTGCTGTTCCTGTGCGGATATGCCTTTGGCCGCGTCGTCGACTATCGCCCGTGGCTCACCGGGCATCGCCATGGTGGTGCTGGGGGCCGTCCTGGTGGGACTCACCATCGCGCTCGGGGGATGAAGGCGCGCTGACCCATTGACGGCGCATGCAGACGCGGTACATCTTCACTGCAGCCCGCGCTGCCACGGAGGGTGAGGACCACCAAGCGCGGGCGACATAGCCGGCGCCTTCACTGCGGGTCCGCTGGGCACACCTCCCGAGCCAGTTCAATCCTGAAACAGACCCTGCGCCCGGCGTTCAGTGTGACGTGAAGGTGACGCGCATTGGCGATGTTCGACGGGTAACGAGAGGCCACTGCATGCGCCGAGCGCATCGATGAACACAAGAGTGTGTTCAAGCGCGATCTGGCTGTGGGTTGCGATGCTGTCGCTCTCACCGCTGACACGCGCCTTTGCCCAGGACGAGGAGGCCAAGCGCAAGGCGGGCCTGGACTTCTACGGGTTCGTCATGGTCGACGCTATCTTCGACAACACCGGCATCGAGGGTGATTGGCTCGGCGCGGCGCGGCCCACCCGGTTGCCGGCCTTCGAGGACGAGTTCGGGGTGCCGGGCCAGTTCTTCTTCGGCGTGAAGCAGACGCGGTTCGGGATCAAGGCGCATGCGCCCACCAAGCTGGGCGAGGCGAGCGCGGTGATCGACTTCGATTTCTTCGGGGTCGGCGTCGACGCCGGGCAGACCACGGTGCGACTGCGCCACGCCTACATCGAGCTGGGCCAGTTCCTGATGGGACAGACCGAGAGCCCGTTCATGGACCTCGACATCTTCCCGAACGAACTGGATTACTGGGGTCCCAACGGGATGGTGTTCTTCCGGAACGTGCAGTTCCGCTGGACGCCGATGCAGGGCGACAATGTGCTGGAGTTCGCGCTGGAGCGCCCGGGTGCCAGCGGTGACCAGGGCAGCTACGCCGACCGGATCGAACTGACCGATGTCGTCGCCCGCTTTCCGGTGCCCGATTTTTCGGCGGCGTACAAGTGGGGTGGCCACGACTGGGGCTACATCCGCCTCGCCGGCATGCTGCGCTACATCAAGTGGGACGACCTCGGCAACCAGCCCTTCGACCTGGCCGGAGACGCCGTCGGCTGGGGCTTCAACCTGAGCTCGAACGTCAAGACCGATTCCAAGGGGGTGCTGCGCCTCTCGGCGATGTACGGCGCGGGCGTCGAGAACTACATGAACGACGCGCCGGTGGATATCGGGATCGAGAACAACTTCTCCGACCCGCTCCAGCCCGTCGTCGGCACGGCCCTCCCCGTGTACGGACTCGTGGCGTTCTACGACCGCACCTGGAGCGAGAAGTGGTCGAGCACCATCGGCTGGTCGATGATCAGCATCGACAACTCCGACGGCCAGCTTCCATCGGCATTCCACCAGGGCCAGTACGCCCTCGTCAACCTCCTGTTCTATCCGGTCCCGGGCATGATGTTCGGGCCCGAGCTGCAGTACATCCATCGCACGAACTTCAGTGATGGGTGGGACACCGGCGGATTCCGGCTGCAGGTGTCCGGCAAGTACAACTTCTCAGCGTCAATCGGGGGGAAGTGAGCATGCGACGCGTGTGCCAGTCGACCACGTTGCATTCACGCGTGCAAGGAGCAAGACCATGACAACTCACGACGATAACGGGAACCCATCCGTCGATCCCGACCAGATACCAGGCGAGACGCCTGCCGGCATCGACCGACGAAGCTTCATGATGCGCACGGCCATGATCGGCGCCGTCACCGTGCTGTCGGGGTGCAAGCCGCTGACCCCGAAGGAAACGGCCGAGCAGGCCAGCTTCCGCCCCACCTACGCCGCCCAAGGTCAGCCTCTCCGACAGTCTCGAGGTGGTGAGGCAGTCCAAGGGACCGGTAATGACCACGGTGGAGGAGTTCTACAAGGTGGGGCCTGGGCCATCGAGTTCGCACACCATCGGGCCCATGCGGATCACCTACAATTTCTACGAGCGCTGCACCAAGCTGCCGGCGGACCAGCTGGCGAAGGCCACGGCGCTCAAGGTGACGCTGTACGGCAGCCTCAGCGCCACCGGCAAGGGTCACGGTACCGAGCGCGCGACCCTGGCGGGCATCATCGGCAAGGAACCCGCGACGATCAATCCGCTCTTCCTCGATGAGATTGCCGCCAACCCCGACAAGGCCTACCCGGTGACACTGGGGCCCAGCACCTTCAACGTATCGCTCAAGGATGTCATCTACGGCGCGACGAAGGGCGACTTTCCCCACCCCAACACGATGACCTGCCAGTTGCTGGCCGGGGACCAGGTGCTCTACGAGCTGGAGTACTACTCCGTCGGCGGCGGGTTCATCGAGTGGAAGGGCTACGAGGCGCCCAAGAAGGGCCAGCCGAAGTACCCGTACGCCACGATGAAGGACCTGCAGGCGCACGCGGTGAAGAACAACCTGACCATCGCGCAGATCGCGATGGCCAACGAGGTGTCGGTCTCCGGCAAGACCGAGGCCGAGATCAACGCGTTCCTCGACAAGATCTCCACCGCGATGGTGAACATCGTGAAGTCCGGGCTCGCCGCCCCGACGAGTACGCTTCCCGGTCCGATCAAGCTCAAGACCAAGGCCGGCGAGGTCTACAAGCGGGCCATGGATGACAAGTACGTGGGGCAGCGCGGCGTCGGCATCGTCGCCGCCTATGCCCTGGCCGGCTCCGAGGAGAATGCCCGTGGCCACCTGGTCGTCACCGCACCCACCGGCGGCTCGGCTGGCGTCATGCCCGCCCTGGTGTACGTCCTGGGCGAGGGCGGCCGCAAGCTGCCGCAGCAGAAGATCCGCGATGGCCTCCTGGCCGCCGCGGTGATCGGCTATCTGGTGAAGCACCACGCCACGCTGGCTGGCGCCGAGGGCGGGTGCCAGGCGGAAATCGGCACGGCATCCGCCATGGGAGCAGCGCTGATCACGCAGGCGAGCGACTTCGACCACCAGGTCATCGCCAACGCCGCCGAGTCATCGCTGGAGCACCATCTCGGCCTCACCTGCGATCCCGTCGCCGGCTACGTGCAGATCCCCTGCATCGAGCGCTGTGCCTACGGGGCGGTCAAGTCATGGACCGGGTTCATGATCGCCAGCAACGAGATCCCGGCCGACCGCCGCGTCGACTTCGATACCACGGTCTCGGCGATGGCGCTCACGGCCAAGGAGATGAACTCCAAGTACAAGGAAACCTCCGAAGGCGGGCTCGCCGTGTCGCGTGACGCTCTGCTGAGTGGAGCGGGAGTGCGGGTGGGGGCATTGAGAAGGGAGGGGTGAATCCGTGGCCAGTGAGACGAAGGACAGTGCCGGAAAGGCGATCCTGATCGCCTGGCTGGTCACGGCGGTCGTACTACTTCTACCAGTACGTCATGCGGTCGGCGCCGGCCGTGATGATGCCGCAGCTGTCGAACGCCTTCGGGCTCAGTGCCGCCGCGGTCGCCTCGCTGGTCGGTCTCTTCTACTACGGCTACTCGCCGTTCAGCCTGGTCGCGGGCGTGGCGATGGACCAGCTGGGACCGCGCCGGGTTGTTCCGATCGGTGCGGCGGTGGTCGGCATCGGCGCGCTGCTGTTCGCTTCCGGCAACCGACGCTCGCCAGCGTGGGACGGCTTCCTGCAGGGCGCGGGGGGTGTCTTCGCGCTGGTGGGCGCCGCCTACATCGCCACCACCAACTTTCCCGCCTCCCGCGCCGCCACCCTCATCGGCGCCACGCAGATGTTCGGCATGGCCGGCGGCTCGGCCGGGCAGTTCGTGGTCGGGCCGCTGATCGCCGCCGGGCGTCGCCTGGAACTGGTTCTGGTCCGGGATGGGCGTCGCCGGCCTCGCGATCGCCGTTTTGCTGTTGCTGCATGCTCCCGAAGCAGGCGAAGACGGACAGGAATCCCGCCTGGTTCAGTGAAGCAGCGGGCGCGCTCGGGCTGGTGTTCCGAAACCCGCAGTCGATTCTCTGCGGAATCATCGCCGGGCTGATGTTCATTCCCACCACGATCCTCGACATGGTCTGGGGGGTGCGCTACCTGCAGGAGGCGCACGGATTCGCAGTACGGCGAAGCGGTGCTGCGTTCAGCGACGGTCCCGTTCGGCTGGATCATCGGCTGTCCCCTGCTCGGGTTCATCTCCGATCGCCTGGGCCGTCGCAAGCCCGTCATCATCGGCGGCGCGCTGGTGCTCCTCGCCTGCCTGGCCTGGATCCTCTACGGGCCGGTGAATGTCCTGCCGCCGTATCTGCTGGGACTGGTGGCCGGCGTGGCCTCGGGTGCCGCGATGCTTCCGTACACGGTGATCAAGGAGGCCAACCCGCCGCGAGTGAGCGGGACGTCCACCGGCGTCGTCAACTTCATCAACTTCACCTTCAGTGCCCTGCTGGGCCCCGTGTTCGCGAGCCGCCTCTTTCGCACCGGCGAGGCGAGTGGAGCGCTGGATCTCGGGGCCTGGCAGACCACCTTCGCGCCGCTCCTCACTGGAGTGGCGCTCGCCATCCTTCTCACGCTGCTGCTCAAGGAAACGGGGCCGGCCGCGCGGCGGCCTGTCCTCGTTCCCGCGGAAACCTGACCATGACTCAGCCTGGAACCGGCAAGTATGAACTGCTGCTGGAGCGTTGCCGCGGCCTCGCCCCGATCGTTACGGCGGTGGCCTGGCCCTGTGACGAGACGTCACTGTCCGGCGCCATCGACGCAGCGAGGCAGGGCCTGATCACGCCGATCCTCGTTGGCCCGTCGGCCACCATCACGGAGCTCGCCAGGTCGAAGGGCATCGACCTCGGCGGCGCCGAGATCGTGGACGTCGCCGACAGCCGCGCCGCTGCCGCGAGGGCGGTGGCGCTGGTGCGCGAGGGCAAGGCCGAGCTCGTGATGAAGGGAAGCCTCCACTCCGACGAAGTGCTTGGCGCGGTCATCGCGAAGGAAACCGGGCTGCGTACGGGCCGGCGCCTGAGCCATGTCTTCCTGATGGATGTACCGACCTATCACAAGGTCCTCATCGTCACCGATGCGGCCATCAACATCGCGCCCACCCTCGAGGACAAGGTCGACATCGTCCAGAACGCCATCGACCTGGCGCGCTCGTTCGGCGTGGAGCGGCCCAAGGTGGCGATCCTCGCCGCCGTCGAGACGGTGAACTCGAAGATGCCCGCGACGCTCGACGCCGCCGCCCTCTGCAAGATGGCCGATCGCGGGCAGATCAAGGGCGGCCTGCTGGACGGGCCGCTGGCATTCGACAATGCCATCAGCCGTGACGCCGCGAAGATCAAGGGGATCGTTTCGGAAGTGGCGGGTGATCCCGACATCCTGCTGGCACCCGACCTCGAGGCCGGCAACATGATGGCCAAGCAGCTGAGCTTCCTGGCCAACGCCGACAGCGCCGGCCTGGTGCTGGGTGCGCGGGTGCCGGTCATCCTCACCAGTCGCGCCGACAGCCTCCGGTCGCGCATCGCCAGCTGTGCCGTTGCGGTCCTCGCGGCCCATGCCCGGCGGCAGCCGGCGAAGTGACCCAGGTGACGCGCTCGGTGGACGACTACGCCCTGGTGCTCAACGCCGGCTCATCGAGCCTGAAGTTCTGCGTCTACTGCCGCCCTGACGGGAAGGAGTGGCAGCTCGAGTCGCGGGGACAGATCGACGGCATCGGTACTTCGCCTCGCCTCACCGCGAAGGACCAGGGTGGATGCCGCGATGACCGACGAGAAACTCGATCCGGCGGTGAAGGACGGCCGCGCCGCCCTCGGTGTGCTCGCGGGATGGCTGCGCAGCAACTATGGCGGGTCGCGGGTGCTCGGCGTCGGCCATCGCGTGGTGCACGGCGGCCCGAAGCACGCAGGTCCCTGTGTGGTAACACCCGAGCGTGCTCGAGGAACTGCGCGCGCTGATCCCGCTGGCACCGCTGCACCAGCCATACAACCTCGCTGCCATCGAGACGGTGAGCGATCAGCTCCCCGGCGTGCCGCAGGTGGCCTGCTTCGACACCAGCTTCCACCGCGGCCAGCCGGCAGTGGCGGAGCTGGTGCCGCTGCCGAAGGTGATTCGTGACGGAGGGGTGCAGCGCTACGGCTTCCACGGCCTTTCGTACGAGTACATCGCATCGGTGCTGCCCGAGGTGGCACCCGACATCGCCGAGGGCCGCGTGATCGTCGCGCACCTGGGCAGCGGTGCCAGCCTCTGCGCGCTGAAGGAACGGAAGAGCGTGGACAGCACCCTCGGGTTCACCGCACTCGATGGCCTCTGCATGGGCACGCGGCCGGGCTCCGTGGATCCGGGCGTCATCCTCCACCTTTTCCAGACCCTGGGTCTTTCCGCGGCACAGGTGGAGAAGATGCTGTACAAGGAGTCCGGCCTGCTGGGAATTTCGGGGATCAGCAACGACATGCGCGACCTGCTCGACAACCCCGATCCTGCGGCGCGCCTGGCAGTGGACTACTTCACCTACCAGGCCGCAAAGCAGGTGGGCGCACTCGCGGCGGTGCTGGGCGGGGTCGACGCGCTGGTGTTCACCGCCGGCATTGGCGAACACTCCGCCGAGATCCGTCGCCGGATCTGCGAAGCCTCCGCATGGCTGGGCGTGACACTCGATCCCGCCGCAAACGACGCGCATGGACCCAGGATCTCCGCCGCGACCAGCCGCGTGTCGGCCTGGGTGGTTCCAACCAACGAAGAACTGATGATCGCCCGGCACACGGGCGCCCTGCTCGGCCTGACCGGCCGCCGCGCCTGACGGCGCGCATCACTCGGAGTCCGACATGACCGCCACCGCAACGAAGCAGCAGAAGGCCGCCGCGACCGAGTCGCCGTGGGAGGGATTCAAGGGGGCGCTCTGGCAGCGGGAGATCAATGTCCGCGCCTTCATCCAGCTGAACTACACGCCGTATGACGGGGACGAGTCCTTCCTCGCGCCAGCGACTGCTCGCACGAAGGGAATCTGGGAGAAGCTGACGCAGCTGTTCGTCGAGGAACGAAAGAAGGGGGTGCTCGATATCTCCCAGGTTCCGAGCTCGATCACGGCGCATGCTCCGGGTTACATCGACAAGGACAACGAGGTCATCGTCGGGCTCCAGACCGAGGCTCCCCTCAAGCGCGCCATCATGCCGAACGGCGGGTTCCGCATGGTGCTCAGCGCCTTCAAGGCCTACGGCTACACGCCCGACCCGCACCTGGTCGAGGCGTTCACCAAGTACCGGAAGACCCACAACGAGGGAGTGTTCGACGCCTATACCGCCGACATCCGCCGGTGCCGGAGCTCGCACATCCTCACCGGGTTGCCCGATGCGTACGGCCGCGGCCGGATCATCGGTGACTACCGGCGGGTGGCACTGTACGGTGTGGACCGGCTGATCGAGCACAAGAAGCAGGAAAAGCTGGCCCTGGATCCCGAGCCCTCGACCGAGGACATCATCCGTGACCGCGAGGAGCTGTCCGAGCAGCTCCGTGCGCTCGATGAACTGAAGAAGATGGCCGCCAGCTACGGGTACGACATTTCAGGGCCCGCCCGCACGGCCCGCGAGGCGGTACAGTGGCTCTACTTCGGCTACCTGGCCGCGGTGAAGGAGCAGAACGGGGCGGCGATGTCGCTGGGCCGCTGTTCCACCTTCCTCGACATCTACTTCGAGCGCGACCTCGAGGCAGGCCGGCTCACCGAGGAGCAGGCGCAGGAGATCATCGACGACTTCGTCATCAAGCTGCGGATCGTGCGCTTCCTCCGCACACCGGAGTACGACGAGTTGTTCGCCGGCGACCCCACCTGGGTCACCGAGTCCATCGGTGGCATGGGCGACGACGGCCGCTCACTGGTGACCAAGTCGAGTTTCCGGATGCTTCACACGCTCTACAACCTGGGGCCGGCGCCCGAGCCCAACCTGACGATCTGGTACTCGCCGCGGCTCCCCGAGGGATTCCGGCGGTACGCATCGAAGGTCGCGATCGACACCAGCTCGCTCCAGTTCGAGAGCGACGAAATCATGCGACGCACCTGGGGCGACGACGGTGCCATCGCCTGCTGCGTGTCGCCGATGCTGGTGGGGAAGCAGATGCAGTTCTTCGGCGCGCGGGCCAACCTGGCCAAGTGCCTGCTCTACGCCATCAATGGCGGTCGCGACGAGGTGAGCGGCGACCAGGTAGGCCCGGCATCCGAGCCGGTGAAGGGCGAATACCTCGAGCTCGATGACGTGGTGACCCGGTTCGAGCAGATGATGGACTGGCTGGCGGGCGTGTACGTCAACGCGATGAACGTCATCCACTACATGCACGACAAGTACGCCTACGAGCGGATCGAGATGGCCCTGCACGACCATGCCCCGCTCCGGACGATGGCGTTCGGCATGGCCGGGCTCTCGGTGGTGGCCGACAGCCTCTCCGCGATCAAGCACGCGAAGGTGAAGGTGATTCGCGACCAGACCGGGCTGATCACGGACTACGAAACCGAAGGCGAGTTCCCGCTGTTCGGCAACAACGACAATCGGGTGGACCAGATCGCGACCTGGGTGGTCAGCACCTTCATGACCAAGCTCCGGAAGTATCCCACCTATCGGAATGCGGTCCACACCCAGTCGATCCTCACGATCACCTCGAACGTGGTGTACGGGAAGGCAACGGGAAACACGCCCGACGGGCGCCGACAGGGCGAACCGTTCGCGCCGGGTGCCAACCCGATGCACGGCCGGGACAGCCATGGCATCCACGCCTCGGCGGCGTCGGTGGCCAAGATCCCCTATCGCGACGCGGCCGATGGCATCTCGCTCACCACCACGCTGGTGCCGAGCGGGCTCGGCCGGGTCGCCGAGGACCGGGTCACCAACCTGACGTCGATCCTGGACGCCTTCTTCAGCGCCACCGGCTATCACATGAACATCAATGTCCTCAACCGGGATACACTGATCGACGCGATGGACCACCCGGAGAAGTACCCGAGCCTGACGATCCGGGTCTCGGGCTACGCGGTGAACTTCGTGCGGCTCACCCGGGAACAGCAGATGGACGTCATCAACCGGACCTTCCATGGTGACGTCAATGCCTGAGCACCAGGCGGTCGGCCTGGAGGCAAAGAGCCCGTTCGAGCTCAGGGTCCACCTGGGCGACGACGTGCCGGAGCAGACCGTGCGTGAGGCGCTCGCGACCGGCGACATGGGATTCGTGCACTCGTTCACCACCGGTTCCGCGGTGGACGGCCCCGGCGTGCGTGTCGTGGCGTGGACCACCGGCTGCATGTGGCGCTGCCGGTACTGCCACAACCCCGACACCTGGACCCTGAGCAACGGCATGCCGGTCTCGGTGGCAAGAGCGGCAGAGGAACTCGGGAAGTACCGCGAGGGCCTCAAGGTCATGAAGGGCGGCTTCACCCTGAGTGGCGGAGAGCCGCTGATGCAGCACCGCTTCGCGGCCAAGCTCCTCGCCGCCGCGAAGAAGATGGGGATCCACACCACCATCGAGACCAACGGCTACTACGGCGACAAGCTTGGTGACGCTGAGCTCGACACCATCGACCTGGTCATGCTCGGCATCAAGACCTGGGACCCGGCGCGCCACAAGGCGCTCACCGGCATGGACGTCGCCCCCACCCTCGCATTCGCCCGCCGCCTGGCGGTTCGCCGCCAGCCGATCTGGATCCGCTTCGTGCTGGTGCCGGGATTGACCGATGACATGGATGACCTGGCCCGTACCGCGGAGTTCGCGGCCGGGCTCGGCAACGTGGAGCGGGTCGAGGTCCTGCCCTTCCACCAGATGGGAAGGTTCAAGTGGGAGCGGCTCGGGCTTGCCTATACCTTGGAGAACGTGGAGCCCCCGACGGCGGAGGTGGTCGAGCGGGCGTGTGAAGTGCTGCGTAAGGCGGGGTTGAAGGCCTACTAGCACCCAGGAGGAGTTGCATGACCGCACCCGCGCCAAATGGATCCTACGATGAACTGATCCGCCGTCTCGCCGTGGTCCTCGGCATCGCGGCCATCGCCGGGGTGAGCGTCTGGATGATGGCGCCGTTCCTCCTGGCGATCCTCTGGGCCGGCACCATCGCCGTGGCGACGTGGCCGCTCCTGTTGCGCGTCCAGGCCCTCCTGGCCGGGCGGCGCTGGGCCGCCACGACGGTCCTCACGCTGCTCCTGGCGGTGGGATTCTTCATCCCCCTGCTGATGGTGACGGGCACGATCGTCGAGCACGCCGGCGATGCCGCCGACCTGGCGCGCGACATCGTGGCGAACGGCCTGCCCCCGGCGCCCGCCTGGGTGGAGCGGATTCCCGTGGCCGGTCGCCAGCTCGCGGATAAGTGGACTGAACTGACCCAGCTCGAGTCGACGGCGCTGCGTGAGCGGCTCGAGCCGGCCTTCAAGGCCGCCACCCGCTGGCTGCTCGGCAGTGCGGGCGGGCTGTTGAGCCTGGTCCTGCAGGTCGTGCTCACGACGGTGATCACCGCCTTGTTCTATGCGAACGGAGAGCAGGTGGCCGCCGGCGTGCGGGCCTTCTTCCGGCGCCTCGGGGGGGAGGGCGCCGAGTCGCTGGTTGCGCTGGCGGCCAGCTCGGCGCGCGCAGTGGCGCTTGGCGTGGTGCTGACGGCCGTACTGCAGGCCCTGCTCACGGGGATCGCGCTCGCCGTCGCCGGCGTGCCCGCCGCGGCACTGCTGGGTGGAGTCGCGCTCGTGCTCTGCCTCGCCCAGGTCGGCCCCCTCCTCATCCTCGTCGCGGCGGTGGGCTGGCTCTACTGGACGCACCACACCACGGCGGCCGTCGCGCTCGGGATCGTGTCCATCGGGCTCGTCTCCATGGACAACATCCTCAAGCCGATCCTGATCACCCGGGGCGCCGACCTGCCGCTGCTGCTCGTCTTCGTGGGCGTGATTGGCGGGATGGTCACCTTCGGTCTCCTCGGGATCTTCATCGGGCCGGTGGTGCTCGCCGTGGGCTGGACACTGCTCAAGGCGTGGGTCAGCGAGGAGTCGGTCGCGTCCGCTTCCCGGGGCTGAGGCCAGCCTGGGGCCGCACGCCGCGCGCGAACCATGCGCCGCATGAACCAGCCGTGACAGGCGGCATTGATGAGTGTCACACCTGCCAGCACCACGGCCAGGGTGGTCGCCGCGGGCCTGGTCCTGCTGGCGCTCCTGGCCGCGCCTGCCCCGTTGCTGCCGCCACATCGCCTCGCCGAAACCGCGCAGTCCCTGCTGGGCGTCAGTTGGAAGGCGGCCTACCTTGTGGCCGCGCTCGGATTGCTTTCCGTCTTCTACGGGTCGCTTGGCGCGTTGGCGACGCTTGCGCTGCGCCGGGCGCCCACCCTGCGCGGTCGCTGCCTGCAGGTTGTGCTCATGCCCTGGGCCCTGGTCGGAGTGGCGGTCCTCATCCGTTCGGTGAAGGCGGGGCACTTGCCGGTCTGGACCAACGCCATCGTGCCGATCCTTGCCTGCCTGGTTGGTGTCGGGCTCGGACTCGGGTTGCTCTATCGACGCCTGAGCGCGACCCTGGTCATCACAGGAGGTGTCATTGGAACGGCGCTGTGGGCATGGCTCGGCGGCCCTTCGTCAGTGCTGAGTCACGCCACCGAGATGCGCCTGCGGCGGCTGGCCGCCATGGATTCGCTGCTTCCCGGCGGCGACGCACGATTCGGGCGGATGCTGCAGATCGTCTTCACGTCCCCGCCGAATGAGGCCGCGCGGGGAAGCGCGATCGACCTCAACCGCGCCGCGATCCTGGCGCTGGGCATCGCGGTCGGCGACGCGCGGCTGGCGCGATTGGTCGGTTTGGAGCGGGATACCGCACTGGTGCGCCAGGCGGTGCAGGTGGGCAGCGGCGCCACGCTGCGGGGGCGGAACGACTGGTCGAAGCACTACGCCGTGAGCGCGGCCCTCGCAGTGCTGGAACACCCCTTCGTCAGCGATGCGGCCGGTCTGATGAAGGAACAGCTCGATGCGCTGACGGAAGACACCGGTTTCTCATTTGGGGACGTGGCGGCCGATCGCGCCGGAGTCAGGTTCGCGGCTGCAGCCACGCATTCGGATGCCGCGGCGAAGGCGATGCAAGCCCGGTTGCAGGACGGCTTCGAAGTGGCCGATTTCTTTCCGCCCGCCTCCGACCTGCCCGAAAATCTTACCGTCGAGCAGTTCCGCCGCGATTACCATGGCGTCGGCAGCCGGCGCTACCGTCAGCTCATCGCGGAGATAGAAGCGCGCCTCGACCACTGTCCCGGACTCTCGCCACAGGAACCCCGCCAACCGGCAACTGAAGGCGGCGTGGACCGATGAACGACACGGTCGCCCCAGCGGCGCGGGCTCACTGGTCCCGCACCGCCTGCCAGGTGGAGTCGGGGTTGTAGCGCTCCATCGTCTTGAAGGCCTCGAGAGTCTTCTCGCCCAGGTCCTTCTGGTACACGATGCCCTCCCAGCTCACGATGAAGGTCTGGATGCCGGTCACCCCGTAGTCGGCCGGCGCGGCCACGAGTGCGAAACCGCCGATCATCGCGCCTTCCACCATGAAGTCCATGGCGCCCAGCGGGGCGTCGGGACCCTGTCCCTTGAGCACCTTGAAGTAGTAACCGTGGAAGGGCTTGCTCTTATCGGTATAGCCCTCGCCGATGAAGCCGGCAATTTCCTCACCGACCGGACCTTCCCAAGTCCCGTCTGCCGTCCGCCACGAGAGGCCGTCCTGCTTGCCAGGCGTGCTGATGACCCGTTGCGCGTACTGGTTCACGAGCGAACCATCGTGCCGCCTGAGCGAGTACTCGTACTGTGCGTCGACGTAGCCCCGGCACACCTGGATCGCATCGAGCTCATTCTGGCCGATGCGCCGACGGAGAACCTCTTCCTTTCCCGCCGACGCATCGAAGTGCCACTTTCCGCCCTGCTCGACGATCGGGATCGGCATCGGCCAGTCTTCGGCGCCGACGGAGATGACCGCCGAGGTCCTCGCGGAGTCGAATTCCAGCCGCTGCTGAACCCGCGCTTGCTGCGCGAAGGCCACGGCATGGTTGCGGTCTGCCACCGTATCCGCGGATGACACCAGAACATCACCGTCGGGGCCCAGGATCGCCTTCAGCTCGGATACGTTGAACTGTTCCGCAGCCGCTACGAGTGCCGCCGCCGCTTCCTCAGCTGTGGCGTATTGGCGATCGGGCACCGCCGGAGCCGGCTTCTTCCGCTCGCCACAGCCGGCGAGGAGACTGCACAGTGCGCCCGCGAGACCGAGGCGGCGGGCTACTCGCATTGCCATGGCGTTCATCGCCGCCCTCCGCCACGCCCGCCCCCGCCGCCGCCACGCCCGCCGCCGCCGCCGCGTGACCCTCCCATGCTCGACGCGCCGCGCGAACTGTTGGTCCGGGCACTCGACCCACTATAGCCGCCCTGGCCGCCGCTGAAGCCGCTCTGGCCGCCGCGCGAACTTGGAACGTCGCGGCTGCCGATCTGGTCGGGGCGAGTGCCGCCAGCCGGCTGCGTGCTGGCGCCCGGTCCACGACCCGCACCGCCCGCCGGCTGTGTGCTGGCGCCCGGTCCGCGCTGGCCCGCGCCGCCGGCTCCGACTCCGCCTCGCTGACCCTGGCCCGCACCAGCCTGCCGGTTCGCCCCGCCCGCACCGCGATCGGACCCGCCGTAGCGGTCCGAGGTTCGCTGATTCGGGTAGGGCGTTCCGCCCCGATGTTGCGGGTTGTGCTGCCAGTTGCCGCCGCCGGCGCCACCAACGCCACCGGGCTTGCCGGGGCCGCCGACGCCACCGGCGCCACCGACGCCACCGGGCTTGCCGGGGCCGCCGACGCCACCGGCGCCACCGACGCCACCGACGCCACCGACACCACCGACACCACCGACACCACCGACACCACCGACACCACCGACACCACCGACACCACCGACGCCACCGATCTGGTTGAAGTTGTTGCTGTTGTTGATGTAGATGTCGCCGCCGCCCCAGCCGGCGTAACAGCAGCTCCCACCCCAGATAGCCGCTCCCCACATCATGCCGACCGTGAAGGAGACCAGTGCCGCGCCCGGTGGATAGGGCGGGTAGTAGATCGGAGGATAGGGATAGACGGGCGGACCGTAGACCACTGCCGGGCTGTAGGTCGGCACGTAGATGACCTCGGGGTTCGTCGGCTGCACGACGATCACCGTCTTCTCCGCCACGACCTGCGTATCGACCTTCTGCTGCTCGTTCGATACGAGGGCACCCTTGTCCTTCGCCTTCTTGCGCATTCGCTGAACCGCGTCCATCACGTCGGCCTGCTGCGCCAGGAAAGCATTGCCCAGTTCGGTGGCCCACTGGATGTCGTCCGCCAGCCGCTTCACCACTTCCGGTACGGCGGCCATCGATTGGACGCTCGGGTCCCAGGGCTGCTTCGCAACGGAATCGGCGAGGGCCTTGTCCTTGAGGCTGGGGTTCTTCGCCATCCACTGCTGCAGCTGGATGATCTCGAGCGGGTAGGTGGATGCAACCAGCGTCTGGGCGAGCAGGGGATCGGGATACAGCGCGATGGGAGCGACCAGCGCGTCGAGTTGCGCGGCGGGGATAATCGCTCCTGTATCGCTGGAGGCGACCTGCGTCGGGGCCGTCTTGGGCGTGCCCTGCGCTGGTGTCGCGGCCGCCGCTGGAACTGACGACGGGATCGTCGGCGCCGGGAGTGGCGCCATGTGCGCACTCGATTTGTCCTGCGCGAGTAGCGCGTGCGTGCCGGGTGTCAGCGCGACCCCAATGATCATCGAAAGGAAGCTTCGCCGTAACAGGTGGCGACCACGTGAATCGAAGATTGCGAGTTCCTCCCTGCGACATGCGTTGCGTGACAGCGAGAGTGCGATGGACAAGCAAGGTGCACTCGGAAGGTGCCATCGGTCCAGACGGCGCGGGCCCCTTGTTTCTGAAGAGTCCTTCATCATTCATGTTCTTCTTGCATCTATTCGTGCGTCGCGGCGGTCGAGCAGGTCTTCGACCACAGAACTCCCGCCCGGATCTTCCGGTGGTACAATTCGATTGACATAGTTGCCTTGTGCTACTGCCTCGAGACCGTCCTGCCTGGAACACCCCTGACCCGATGGTGATCACGATGGGAAAGAAGCGCGACAAGAAGCGTGAAGAGTCCAGCGGCAAGAAAAAGAAACAGAAGGACGAAGGCGCCGCGGCCCACATGGACCTCGACGGGGACGAAGCCTCAACTGCCGGCCAGGCTCTTTCCGGCAAGGATTATGAGCGCGAGCTCCGGAAGCTGCACGTCGAACTGGTAAAGCTGCAGGAATGGGTCAAACGAAAGGGCCTCAAGGTCTGCATCCTGTTCGAGGGGCGGGATGGCGCAGGCAAGGGCGGTACCATCAAGGCGATCACGGAGCGCGTCAGCCCACGGGTGTTCCGGGTGGTGGCGCTCCCGGCACCGACCGAACGCGAGAAATCCCAGATGTACGCGCAGCGTTACCTCACGCACCTGCCGGCCGCGGGTGAAGTCGTGATCTTCGACCGCAGCTGGTACAACCGCGCCGGCGTCGAGCGGGTGATGGGCTTCTGCACCGAAGAGCAGGCGCGGGGCTTCCTCAAGGTCGCGCCGCACTTCGAAAAGCTGATGGTTGCCTCGGGCATCATCCTGCTCAAGTACTGGCTGGAGGTGAGTCCCGAGGAGCAGCAGCGTCGGCTGGAATCGCGCATCGACGA
Organism: uncultured Gemmatimonadales bacterium; assembly: GCA_963822925.1. Taxonomy (GTDB): domain Bacteria; phylum Gemmatimonadota; class Gemmatimonadetes; order Gemmatimonadales; family GWC2-71-9; genus JAGGAG01. The sequence continues at coordinate 318,595 of CAWGJN010000017.1, read as the reverse complement.
CGGCCGCAAGACCTGGAAGCTCTCGCCGATGGACGTGAAGTCCTTCGATCGCTGGGACGACTACACGAAGGCACGCGACGAAATGTTCGCCGCCACCGATGTCGAATGGGCGCCATGGTTCGTGGCCCGCTCGGAGGACAAGAGGCGCGTGCGCCTGAACGTGATCAGCCACCTGCTGGAGCATGTTCCCTACAAGGACACGCCGGCCGAGAAGGTCGAGTTGCCCAAGCGGAAGGTCGGCCGCTACGCGGCTGTCGACTACCCGTTCAAGTACGTGCCGGAGCGATTCTGATTCCCGCGCTGGGCTGGCTGCGCGCCTATGATCGGGCGTGGCTGCGGGGTGATGTCGTCGCCGGCATCACCCTCGCGGCGTACCTGCTTCCCGCCGCCCTGGGTGACGCCTCGCTGGCCAACCTGCCGCCCGAAGCAGGTCTGTACGCGTGCCTGTTCGGCGGGCTCGTTTTCTGGCTGTTCTGCAGTTCACGGCAAACGACGATCACCGTGACCTCCGCCATTTCGCTGCTCGTCGGAGCGTCGCTGGGCGGGATCGCGGGCGGCGATGAGTCGCGGTTCAGCGCCCTGGCCGCGGCCACCGCACTCCTCGTGGCCCTCATCGCGTTCATCGGCTGGCTCGCGAGGGCCGGCGCGATCGTCAGCTTCATCTCCGAGAGCGTGATGGTCGGGTTCAAGTGCGGCGTCGCGCTCTTCCTCGCCAGCACCCAGCTTCCGAAGCTGTTCGGTATCCACGGCACGCACGGCAACTTCTGGGAGAACAGCGGCAACTTCCTATCGCACCTGAGCGAGACGAATCCACCGTCGCTCATCATCGGCGGCATCGCCCTCGCAGTGCTCGTGCTCGGGAAGCTCCTCCTCCCGAACAAGCCCGTGGCCCTGTTCGTGGTGGTCGGCGGTATCGTCGCGTCGGGCTGGCTTGGCCTGGACGCGCGAGGCGTGAAGCTGCTGGGCGCGGTGCCGCAGGGACTGCCGACGCCCGGTCTGCCGGCGATCGGGTGGGCGGACCTGAATGACCTCCTGCCCCTGGCGCTCGCCTGCTTCCTGCTGGCCGCGGTGGAGACGGCGGCAATCGGCCGCACCTTTGCCACGAAGCATGGCTACCGACTGGATGCGAACCAGGAATTCCTCGCCCTGGCCGCATCCAACCTCGCCTCGGGGCTGGGACGCGGATTCCCCATCAGTGGTGGCATGTCACAGTCGCTGGTCAACGAAGGTGGAGGCGCGCGCACGCCCCTGTCGGGCGCCATCGCATCGGTGATCATCCTGGTGGTCGTGCTGTTCTTCTCCCACCTGCTGGCGGCACTCCCCCAGCCGGTACTGGCGGCGATTGTACTACTCGCCGTGAGCGGGTTGTTCAAGATCTCCGCGCTGAAGCACCTCTGGCGCGCCGACCGCAAGGAGTTCCTGGTGGCCATCGCTGCGCTGGCCGGTGTCCTGACCTCCGGGCTGCTGCGCGGCGTGCTGATCGGCGCGATCATCTCGCTCGTGCTGCTGATCCGGCGCGCGTCGCGTCCGCACGTCGCGCAGCTCGGGCGCATCCCCGGCACGCGCCGCTACTCGGATCACGAGCGACACCCGGACAATGAGTTGATGCCCGGCGTGCTGGTCGTCCGGCCGGAGTCGGGCATCTTCTATTTCAACGCGGATCATGTGCGCGACACCATCCTGTCCCAGGTCTCAGCCGAGGTCGCGCGGCCCGGGCTTGTCGTGCTGGACCTGTCGGCCGCACCGTATGTGGACATGCACGGGGCACAGATGCTGGGGGAGCTCGCGGGGGAACTGAAGGCGACGGGTTCGCGCATCCAGGTGGTCGAGGCACGGTCGTCCGTGCGTGACCGGCTGCGCGGAGAGGGCGTGGATGAGGTGCTGGGCGGCGTGAACCGCTTCACCACCGTTGCCGACGCCGTAGAGGCATGACGAGATTTGTGAAACCCTGGAGGCCGGGCCTATTTGCCCGGAGACGAACCAGGAGAGATGATGCCCGACGAAATCTTCAAGGGCCGGGAACGCGCGTTCGAGGCCGAGTGGGCCAACCGGCACGACGCGGAACTCATAGAGAAGCTGCGCCGGAAGGACCGCCTCGAGGCGATCACGGAGGCGCTGGCAAAGAAGCTACAGGCGGACGACCCGGCGCTGCTGCAGCGGGCCATGGATCTGGGCGTGACCCTCGAGACGGGACCAGCCTTCCTGCTGGCGCCGCTGGTGCAGGTCGCCTGGGCCGAAGGCAGCGTGAGTGAAGAGGAGCGGGAGACGGTCCTGCGCCTTGCCAGGGCACGGGGCATCGAAGAAGGCTTCTCCGGCCTACGCCCAGCTCGTCGCGTGGCTTCGTCGCCGCCCGAAGGATGAACTGTTCGACACCGCGATCGAGATCATCCGGGCGGGATTCAACGTGCTGCCGGCCGCGGAACGCGACGCGCGCATCTACCTGCTCGCCGAGGCCTGCCACCAGGTGGCGGCAGCCTCCGGCGGAGGGCTGTGGCATGCGCTGAAGCTGTCGAGCGGGGTGTCGAAGGAAGAGAGCTCCTTCCTCGACCACCTCAAGACGCGGCTGCGCGAGTAGGCCTCAGTCCACCCCGCCCGCGGGCTCCGGCGCTGCCCTGGTCACCACCTCGGCGGCGCCGGTCTTTTTCGGTGACCGGCTGGTAAGACGCATGACCACGGTGAAGAACAGCGGCGTGAAAAACACGCCAAGTATCGTGGCCGCAAGCATCCCCCCGAACACCCCGGTGCCCAGCGAGTTGCGGCTGCCGGCGCCGGCACCACTCGCAATCACCAGTGGCACCACGCCAAGGATGAATGCGAAGCTGGTCATGAGGATCGGACGAAAGCGCTCCCTGGCCGCCTGGATCGCGGCTTCCCGGAATGACTCCCCCTTCATGTGGAGGACATTGGCAAACTCCACGATGAGGATGGCGTTCTTCGCAGCGAGCCCCACCACCGTCACCAGGCCGATGGTGAAGTAGAGATCATTCGGGATGCCGCGCAGGGTGATCGCGAGCAGCGCGCCGAGGAGCCCGAACGGCACCACCAGGATCACCGCGACCGGGAGCGACCAGCTTTCGTACTGAGCCGCCAGGATCAGCAGCACCAGCACGATACCGAGGCCGAAGATCATCGCCGTGGAGCCGCCGGCGAGCTTCTCCTGGAGCGACTGGCCGCCGTAAGCCGTGCCAAGCCCGCGCGGGGCAAACTCGAGCCCAAGTCGTTCGGCGGCGGCGAGCATCTCACCCGAACTCTTGCCGGGGCCGGGCTCGCCGTTCACCTGTGCCGCAGTGAAGCCGTTGAAGCGCGTGACGAGGGCGGGACCACCCTGCATGCGTCCCTGGCTGAAGGCCGACACCGGCACCATCGCCCCGCCCTCATTCTGCACATACAGCTTGCCGATGTCCTGCGGCCCGGTGCGGAACTGCGGCTTCGCTTCCACCTGCACCCGGTAGGTCTTGCCGAAGAGGTTGAAGTCGTTGACGTAGTAGGTGCTGAGCATGGCCTGCAGCGTCTGGAAGACGTCGCTCAGCTTGAGGCCCAGTGACTTGGCCTTCTCCCGGTCCACATCGAGATGGTAGGCCGGCACGTCCGGGCGCACGCCGGTGCGCGCACGGACCGCGCCCGTCGCGTTCAGCTCCTTCAGGAACTCCTGGCCCACCTGGATGAACTGCGGGTAGTTCCCGACACTCCGATTCTGGATGTACATCTCGAGGCCGGCCGTCACGCCAAGGCCCGGAATCTCCGGCATGTTGAACGCAAACCCCTGCGCCTCGCTGATGCCCGCGAACATCCGGTTGGCGCGAGCGATGACCGCGGGAAGCTGGAGGGAATCCGCCTTCCGCACACCCCAAGGCTTGAGGGTGATGAACATGGTGGCGGTGCTGGTCTGGTTCGCGTTGGAAATGAAGTCGAGACCCTCCAGCGTCACGACGTTCTCGACGGCCGGGTCGCTCATGAGCGCTTCCTCGACCCGCTGCACCACCTTGTCGGTGCGCTGCAGCGATGCCGCATCGGGCAACGAAACGAAGCCGACGAAATAGCCCTTGTCTTCCGAGGGGAGGAAGGCCGTCGGAGTGCGCTTGAAGAGCACGAGTGATAGCGCCACCATGACGGCGAAGATGGCCAGCATGGTCTTGGGCACGCCCAGTCCCAGCTTCACGATCCCGGCGTATCCCCCGGTGACGCGGTCGAAGGTCCGGTTGAACCATTCGAACGGGGCCCACTTCTTGTGCCCCGGCTGGTGCGGCTTGAGGAGTACGGCGCAGAGGGCCGGGGTGAGGGTCAACGCCACGACGCCCGAGATGATGACCGAAACCGCGATGGTGAGCGCGAACTGCTTGTAGAGACGGCCGGTGAGCCCGCCCATGAAGGCCACCGGTACGAATACGGCGCAGAGCACGAGCACGATGGCGATGAGCGCGCCGCTCACTTCCGCCATGGCCTCGTCAGACGCCTGGGCCGGGCTCACATGACGCTCGCCCATGATGCGCTCGACGTTCTCCACCACGACGATCGCGTCATCCACGACGATGCCGATGGCCAGCACCAGGCCGAACAGCGTGATCGAGTTGATCGAGAACCCGAACATCTGCATGCCGAAGAAGGTGCCGATGATGGAGACCGGGACCGCGAGCGCCGGGATGAGGGTGGCGCGCCAGCTCTGCAGGAAGATGAACACCACCAGGAACACCAGGATCATCGCCTCGACGAGGGTGTGCAGCACCTCCTCGATCGAGGCCTCGACGAACGGCGTCGTGTCGTACACGATGTCGGCCGTGACGCCCGGCGGGAACTGCCGGCCGAGTTCCTCCAGGCGGTGCGCGATGGCCTCGCGGACATCGAGCGCGTTGGCCCCCGACCGGAGGTACACCGGGATGATCGCTGTCGCCTTGCCATTGAGCCGGCCCAGCAGGTCGTAGTTGCGGGCCCCAAGACGCACGGCGCCGATGTCACCGATGCGCAGCAGGCTGCCATCCCGGTTGGCCCGGATGATGATCTGCTCGTACTCCTTCGCATCGGTGAGGCGGCCCTTCGTCGTGACGGACAGGGTGAGTGCCGTGCCTGGCGGTGCCGGCTCGCGCCCGACCCGCCCGCCCGGGTTGGTGGTGTTCTGCTCCCGCACGGCGGCCACGATCTCGGGCACCGAGACCTGCAGTTGCGCCATGCGGTACGGGTCGAGCGAGATCAGCATCGAGAACTCGAGCTGGCCGTACACGGTGGCATCGCCGACGCCGTTCAGCTTCTTGAGCTCGTCCTCGACGTTGATCTTGAGGAAGTTGGAGAGGTACTCGGCGTCATAGCGAGGGTCGTCAGAACGGACCGCCACCATGAGCAGGATGTCCTTCTGCGCCTTCTTCACCGTGATGCCGTTCTGCCGGACCTCCTGCGGCAGCTGCGGCTCGGCAAGCTTGACCTGGTTCTGCACGTCGACGGCGGCAAGGTCCTGGTTCCGCTCGATGTTGAAGAACACCGAGAGGTTCATCGTGCCGTCGCTGGCATTCGCGGACGTGTAGTAAAGGAGGTCCTGGATGCCCGGCAACTGCTGCTCGATCGGCGCGGCGACCGCTTCGGCGACGTCACTGGCCGTGGCGCCCGGGTAGAACGCCGACACGCTCACGCTCGGCGGCGTGATCATCGGGTAGCTGGCGATGGGAAGGCCCTTCATGGAGAAGAGCCCGAGCAGCACGATGACGATCGAGATCACCGACGACAGGATCGGTCGCCGGATGAAGAGGTTCTTCGGGATGTACGGACTGCCGGGATCGCTCACGGTGCCGGGGCCTTCGCGGCGGCCGTCGCCTCGACGGTGCCGGCCGAGTCCTTCATGAACGGCTTCGCCACGACGGGAGAGCCGGTGCGCACCCGCTGGATGTTGTCCACGATCACCTGGTCGCCCGGATTCAGACCCGTGCTCGATGATCCAGTCGCTCCCGACCCAGCTGCCCGCCTGCACGTCCCGCGACCGCGCAGTGTCGCCCACGACGACATAGACAAACTGCCGGCCGAGGGCCTGCTGGACCGCGGTCTGCGGAACGAGAATCGCATTGTTCCGGGTCGCGCCCAGCAGGCGCGCACGCACGAACTGGCCGGGCAGGATGCGGCGCTGGGGGTTCTTGAACACGGTGCGGAGACGCAGCGAGCCCGTCTCGCTGTCAATGCGCAGGTCGGTGAAATTGATGCGTCCCTCCTGCGGGAAGGTGCTGCCGTCCGACAGCATCAGCTGCACCCGATACCTGCCTTCTGCTGGCTTCGTCACCCGGCCGGTACGCAGATCGTCCTCGTACTTGAGCCGCTCATTGTCGGAGATCGCCAGGTCGACATAGATCGGATCCAGCTGGTCGATCGTAGCCAGGAGCGAGACAGGCCCCGGCACCTGGGCGCCGGTCAGCAGGTTCGCGGTGCCGATCCGGCCGCTGATCTCGGCCCGGATGACGGTGCGGTGAAGATCGACGTCGGCCTTCTCGAGCGATGCGGTGCTGCCCGCCAGGTCCGCCTGGGACGTCTGATAGCGGGTGAGGAGGACATCGTAGTCGCGCTGGCTGATGGCACCGCCCTTGAAGAGCTGCTCGCCGCGCGCGAGGTCTCGCTTCGCCTGTTCAAAGCTGGCGCGCGCCGTCTCCTCGGCAGCTGCCGAGGTGCGTGAATCCGCCGCGTAGATCGCCGGGTCAATCAGGAAAAGCTTGTCGCCTTTTCGTACATCGGAGCCTTCGACAAAGTACCGCTCGAGGATCGTGCCCTGCACCAGCGAGCGCACCTCGATCCGGTGCGATGGTTGTGCTTCGGCGGTGAACTCGAAGACCGCGGGCACCTGCTGCGGCTGCACAGTCAGGACGCCCACCGTCGGGGGAGGAGGCGCCGGTGGACCGCCCTTGCCCTTACAGGCTGAGAGCAGCAGCGGGAGGGCGACGAGCATGCTCGCGCCGAGTCTGAAAGGTCGTGCCAAGGTCATCACCGGCTCAGGAGGAAGTCGAACGACCGACAGGGAAGATACCTTCACATCCGGCCGATTGTTTGACAAGGTCCCTTCAGCGCAGGCACATTGTAATTAACGAACGAATTTGTCGGCATTATTGCCGTGGAGGTATCAATGAGTCCGGACGCCCCGTTGGCGGTCACGCCGATTACCGAGCGCGGCTACGCACACCCTGAGGTGCTCGTCTCGACCGACTGGGTGGCCGCGCACCTCGACGATCCGAAGGTCCGCATCGTCGAATCCGACGAGGATCTGTTGCTTTATGAAACCGGCCACATCCCCGGGGCCGGTGAAGATCGACTGGGTCACCGACCTCAACGACCAGCTTCGCCGCGACTACGTCTCCCGCGATGCGGCGGAGAAGCTGCTGCGCTCGAAGGGGATCTCGCGCGACACGACGATCGTGCTCTACGGCGACAAGAACAACTGGTGGGCGGCCTACTCCTTCTGGGTGCTGCGCCTCTTTGGCCTCGCCAACCTCCGGCTGATGGATGGTGGCCGTCTGCGCTGGGCGGAGGAGGGTCGGCCGCTCGTGACGGACGCCTCGAGCTATCCACCTGGTAATATCACGGTGCCGGCGAGGGACGACGCGCACATTCGCGCCTTCCGCGATGAAGTGCTCAAGCACGTCGAGGCCGGGCGCCGCCTGGTCGACGTGCGAAGCCCCGAGGAATACCGGGGTGAGCGCCTGCACATGGCGGAATATCCCAACGAGGGCGCGCTTCGCGGCGGACACATCCCCGGCGCGCGTAGCATTCCCTGGGCGCGGGCCGTCGATCCGGCGACGCATTGCTTCCGGCCTGCCAGCGAGCTGCGCACGATCTACCAGCAGGAGAACGGGATCACCGGCGATCAGGAGACGATTGTCTACTGCCGCATCGGTGAGCGCTCGTCGCATAGCTGGTTCGCGCTGACCTACCTGCTCGGCTTCAACAACGTGCGGAACTACGACGGCAGCTGGACGGAGTGGGGCAATGGGGTGGGGCTGCCGATCGAGAGATAGACGCATCGTACGGATATTCTGGAGGGCGACCGCAAGGTCGCCCTTCTTGTTAACTGTATATAGTGAAACAGTTTATCGACCTTGGAATTTTTCGGGCGCGAGCTTCGTTGTAAGCAGGTACTTGCATTCCTGAGAATTGGCGGTATCGTAGGCGCCCATGAGTATCGACGCTAGGGAAAAGCTGCTCCAGGTGGCCGCTCGTGTGTACGCCGAAGCGGGCTACCGTGGTACCACCACGCGCCGGATTGCGCAGGAGGCGCACCTCAACGAGGTCACGCTGTTCCGGCACTTCGGCTCCAAGGACGCGCTCCTCCGGGAGGCGATCGAGCACGCGGACCGGGACGGCCGGCCGATACTCGATGGCAGTGCGGAGGACGGCATCGTCGAGCTGCAGCGCTGGGCGCTCGCCACCTTCGACCGGTTCTACACCCACAAGAACCTGATCCGCCAGGTCCTGGGCGACGTCGTGCAGCGGCCCGAGATCGCGCCGCGCATATGCGACGACACGAGCCACGAGTTCGACCAGCTCGTGGCGTTCCTGGGCGAGCTGGAGCGTCGCGGCGTTCTCCAGGCCGGCGATCCGGCGGTCCTGGAGGCCGCCGCGGCCATGCTGGTGCATACGCTGCTCAGCAACGCCCTCTGGCGCGATCTCGTGCCGGATATGCCGGCACCGGAAGATTGTGCCCGTCTCTTTGTCGAAGTCCTGTTGCGCGCACTGGGCGCGCGTCGGCCCGAGGCCATTCAGGAAGGAGCTCGTTCATGAGGCGCATCGCCCTTGGCGTGCTGGTGCTGCTCGCGGGCAGCGCGACGCCGTCGCTCCAGGCGCAGCAGCCGGCGCCTAACGCCGTCGTGAAGGTACCGGGCACCGACACACTGCGCCTCACGCTCACGGACGCGCTCGCGCAGGCGGAGCCGGCCAGCGAGCAGGTGGGCATAGCGCAGGCCGGCCTCCGGCGCGCCAAGGGGGCCGTGACCGAGACCCGTGCCGCGCTGCTGCCACAGATCGTCCTGGGGCCGCAGTACCAGTACGTCTTCGAGAACCCGTACCAGAGCCTCTTCCCGCCCGACACGACGGGATCCAACCCGTTCACCGCCACGAACCAGTGGCGAATCGGCGGCAGCGCCAGCATCTCCCTGCTCAACCCGAGCCAGTGGTCGAGGGTGGGCGCAAGCAAGGCGGCAACTCGCGTCTCCACCCTGCAGCTGTCGCAGCAGCAGGCCCTCACGATCCTCACGGTGGCGAGCGCGTACTACGACGCGTCGCTCACTGCCAGGCTCGTCACCATCACCGAGTTCACGCTGGCACAAGCTGAACGCACGCTCAAGGACGTGACCCTCGGTCGCGACGTGGGCACCCAGTCGGAGTTCGAACAGCTGCGTGCCCGCGTGGCGCGTGACAACCAGATCCCGGTGGTGACGCGTGCCCGCGCCAACCGCGACATCGCCTTCACCCGGCTCAAGCAGCTCCTGGACATCCCGCTGCCCACCGAGATCGTCCTGGAGACGCCCCTCGACGACCAGGAGAATCCCGGGGTACTGCCGGCAAGCGTGGACACGCTCCTGCAGGACGCCGATACCGCGGCGGCGCTGCGTGCCGTCGTGCGCACGGCGGAGGAGACCGTGCAGCAGAACGAAAAGTTGAATGCCGCCGCGGGACGACAGTGGATCCCCACGATGTCCACCGCCATGAACTACAATCGCGCCGGCTTCAGCGGGGACTTCATCCCCGCGAGCAGCGAGTTCTACAACGACTGGAACCTGGTCGCAGTGATCAACTGGCCGATCTTCACCTCCGGCCGGATCCTGGGGTCCAAGAAGCAGGCGGCGGCCAGCCTCGACGCCGCGCGGTTGCAGGCCAAGCTGACGCGCGAGCAGGCGGAGCTCGACAACGAGACCATCTACGCCCGGCTGCGCGAGGCACAGGACAACGCTTTCGCCACGGCGAGCGTGGTGGAACAGGCCACGAGGGCGAACGAGATCGCCGAGCTGCGCTACCGCGAGGGCCTTTCGACGCAGACGGAACTGCAGGACGTGCGGCTGCAGCTCGAGCAGGCGCGCGCCAACCAGGCCCAGGCGGCCCGCGACCTCCAGGTGGCGCGCCTCCGCCTCACGCTGATGCCCTACCTGCCGCTCGGCACGGCGGACGGTACCGCGATCACGACGTCCACGGTCACGTCGGTGGGCACGACGGCGCAGACCCTCACCGGCGCCGTCACGTCGACGGGCCGGTAACGAATGATGCGATCAACCCAGTTTTCTGCAGGGGCGATGAACATGACGGCACGGCCCGAGGCGAAAGTGCTCACGATCCTGGCGCTCAGCGGGGCACTGCTGGCCGGCTGCCAGGCCAGCAAGGCGGCCGACGCGGCTGAGACGATGGCCCCGGTGGTGGTCGGGCCGGAGAACATCGCGGTCGCCGCCAGGACGACGCTGCTCGACGGCCCGGCGATTTCCGGCGCGCTGGGTGCCGAACGCGAGGCGCGCGTCCGCGCCGAGCTGGGCGGTTCCGTGCTGCAGGTGTTTGTCGAGCCGGGCCAGGCGGTGAAGGCGGGCCAGGTCCTGGCGCAGATCGAGCCCCAGACGGCGCGGGAGCAGGCGAGCTTCACTGACGCGCTGGTTCGCAGCCTGCAGAACGACCTTCGCCTGCAGCAGCGCAACCTGGAGCGTGACAAGCGGCTGGCGGAGGCTGGTGCGCTCTCGGCACGCACGGTCGAGGCCGACTCGCTGGCCGTGTCGCAGGTCGAGGCGTCGCTGGCCGAGGCGGCCGCGCGACAGGTCGTGGCGCGCCGGTCGCTCGAGCGCTCGAGCGTGCGCGCGCCGTTTGCTGGCATCGTCAGCGACCAGATGGCCAGTGTCGGCGACGTCGTGAAGGATGGCACGGAACTCTTCACTATCGTCGATCCGTCGAGCCTGCGGCTGGAGGCCCAAGTGCCCGCCGACGCGCTCGCGCGACTCAAGGTCGGGACGCCCGTCCACTTCACGGTGAGTGGCTTCCGCGACGAGCCCCTCACGGGCCGCGTGACGCGCATTTACCCGTCGGTCGATCCGGCCACGCGGCAGGTTCGGATCCTTGTCACCGTGCCGAACCCCAACAAGCAGTTGGTGGTTGGCCTCTTCGCCGAGGGGCGGGTGATCGTCGTGTCCCGCGAGGCCGTGACAGTACCGAAGGGTGCCGTCGACCCGACCGGTGTCAGGCCCATGGTCAGCCGTGTGACGGGTGGCGTGGTCGAGCGCCGCGAGGTCGCGGTGGGCCTCGAGGATGCGGCCACCGAGCAGGTGGAGATCACGCAGGGCCTCGCCGCGGGCGACACGGTGCTGACAGGTAGCGTGCGTGGTCTGCCGCAGGGCACGCCGGTGCGGGCGCAGGCCCCCGCCGAGCGGGCCGCGAGCGGCCCAACGAGCTAGGAAGAACCAGCATGTTCATTTCCGATTTCGCGATCCGCCGCCCCATCATCACGATCGTGGCTATGGTGGCGCTCGCGATGGGCGGCATCATCGCGCTCTTCAAGCTGCAGACGGATGAGTTCCCCGACGTCGCGCCGCCGGTGGTGACGGTGGGCATCCCGTATCCCGGCGCGTCCCCCGAGACGGTGGAGAAGGAACTCCTCGACCCGGTCGAGGAGGCGCTCACGTCGATCAGCGGCGTCAAGAAGGTGGTAAGCAAGGCCGAGGACGGTTTCGCCTTCCTGATAATCGAGTTCGTCTTTGAAAAGCCGCTGCCCGAGGCGACGCAGGACATCCGTGACGCCATCTCCGGCATCCGCAACGACCTGCCGACGGAGATGAAAGAGCCGATCATCAAGAAATTCAATGACACCGACCTGCCGATCGTGTCGCTGGCATTGGCATCGGAACGGCTCTCGCCGGCCGAGCTCACGCGCCTGGCCGATCCCGGCGTCACGCGCGAGCTGCGCTCCATCCCCGGCGTCGCCGAAGTCAATGTGGCGGGCAAGCTCGAGCGAGAGCTGACGGTGGAGCTCAAGCCGGCCGCGTTGCAGGCCAACGGCGTGAGCGTGTCGCAGGTGGTGCAGGCGTTGCAGGCGCAGAACCTGGCGGCCCCCGTGGGGCGGGTGACTGGGGCCTACGACGAGCGCTCGATCCGCCTCCGCGGTCGTCTCGACGGCCCCGCCGACTTCATGCAGCTGGTGGTGGCCGAGCGGGGTGGGACGCTGATCCGCCTGGGGCAGGTGGCCGAGGTGAAGGACGGGACCGAAGAGCAGCGCACGCTGGCGCTCTTCAACGGGCGACCCGCGGTGGGTATCGATGTCAAGAAGTCCCGCGGCTACAGCACCACCGACGTGGCGGCGAAGGTGCTGGCACGGGTGGCGAAACTCGAGCAGCAAATGCCGGAAGGTGTCCAGATCAATGTGGTGAAGGACGCCGGCGTGCGGGTTACGGCCGCCGTGGACAACGTGGAGCTCACCCTGCTCGAGGGTGCCGCGCTCACCGTGCTGGTGGTGTTCGTCTTCCTCAACTCGTGGCGCTCCACCGTCATCACCGGCCTGGCGCTGCCGGTGAGCGTGATGGCGAGCTTCATCGCCGTCGGGGCACTCGGTTTCAAGCTGGAGACGATGTCCCTCCTCGGGCTGTCGCTCGCCATCGGCATCCTGATCGATGACGCCATCGTGGTGCGTGAGAACATCGTGCGGCATGTGGAGATGGGGAAGGACCACTACAAGGCTGCGATGGAGGGCACCGACGAGATCGGCCTGGCGGTGGCCGCCACGACCTTTTCGATTCTCGCGGTCTTCGTGCCGATCGCGTTCATGCCCGGCGTGGGCGGCCAGTGGTTCAAGCCCTTCGCCCTGACGCTCGCCTGCTCGGTACTGGTCTCGCTTTTCGTGAGCTTCTCGCTCGACCCCATGCTGTCGGCGTACTGGAACGACCCGCACGTGCCGGAGGAGAAGAAGCGCTGGATCACGCGGCTGCTCGACCGGTTCAACGCCTGGTTCAACCGGGTAGCCGAGGGCTACAAGGGTGTGATCGCCTGGGCGCTCGATCACCGGTGGGCCATGGTGGTGGTGGCGCTCGGTGCCTTCCTGGCGTCCTTCACGCTGCCGATGAAGGGCATGTCTGGCTTCTTCGTGGCGCTGGCCGGGATCCTGGTGATCCTCTGGGCGGTGACCGGCACGCGGCACCCCCTGGTGCGGATGCTGGGGACGCTGGCGGGGCTGGCCATCGCGGTGGTCCCGATGCGGTACGTGCCGGAGTGGAAGAAGGTGGGCGTGGGCTTCATTCCCCTGGACGACCGCTCGGAGCTTCGCGTGTCCATCGAGACCCCGCCCGGCTCCAACATGGCCTACACGAAGGCCAAGGCGGATGAGGCGGATCGCATCATTCGCGCGCGCAAGGATGTGAGTTACACCTACGTAACCCTCGGCGATGCGTCATCGGGCGCGGTGGACGCGGGGTCGATGTACGTGAAGCTGATCCCGAAGCACACGCGCAAGGAGAGCGCGGACGAGATCGCCGCCCTGATCCGGGACGAACTCGAGCATGTGGGCGGCGTCAAGCTGGCCGTCTTCTCGAGCGACTGGGGTGGCGGTCGCAAGCAGCTGGCGCTGCAGATCAAGGGGCCTGACCTCGTCACGATCAACCAGGCGGCCGAGCAGGTACGGCGCGTCGCGGAGCAGGTGCCGGGCGCGGTGGACATCGCGCTGTCGAGCAAGGGCCAGCGGCCGGAACTGACCGTGGACCTCGATCGTTCACTCGCCGGCTCGCTCGGGCTCACGGTGGGCCAGGTGGCCCAGGCGCTGCGGCCGGCGTTCGCCGGGATCGATGCCGGGGACTGGGTCGATCCGAGCGGCGAGACCCGCGACGTGACCGTGCGGCTCGCGCCGGAGTCACGGCGGCGGGCCGAGGATTTGCGGCAACTCCCGCTCACCGTGCCGGGTAGCACGGCGGCCGCGCCGCGGACGGTACCCCTGGGACAGGTGGTCCGGGTGACCTCGGACCTGGGGCCAGCGGTGATCAACCACCTCAACCGCGACCTCGTGGTGAACGTGGAGTGGAACGCGCAGGGCCGGTCGACCGGCGAAGTGATGGCGGACGTGCAGGCGGCCCTCAAGCGGACGCCGCTACCGCCGGGGGTCACCTACTCCCTGGGCGGTGACGCGGAACAGCAGTCAGAAGTCTTCGCCAACATCGCGCTCGCGCTCATCGTCGCCGTGGGCCTGATGTACCTGATCCTGGTGATGCAGTTCGGGTCGTTCCTCGATCCGCTCGCCATCCTCTCGTCGCTGCCCCTCTCGCTGATCGGCGTGATGCTGGCACTGTCGATCAGCGGGCTCACGATCAACATCATGAGCCTTATCGGCGTCATCCTGCTGATGGGCATCGTGGCGAAGAACGCGATCCTGCTCATCGACTTCGCCAAGTGGAGCCACGAGAGGGGCAATTCGATCCGCGACGCGCTGATCGAGGCAGGAGCCATCCGGCTGCGGCCCATCCTCATGACGACGTTCGCGCTGATCGCGGGCATGATCCCGGTCGCCATCGCGCGGGGCGAGGGTGCGCAGTTCCGCCAGCCGCTCGGCGTGGCGGTGATCGGTGGCGTGCTCACCTCGACGCTGCTCACGCTGCTCGTCATCCCAACGGTCTACGAGATCTTCTACGACTGGAAGGAATCCCTGTTGCACCGGTTTGGGCGGAGGCGCCACGCGCAGCCGGTGCCGGCCGGCGCGGGGGCGACGCCCGGTTCGGAACGTCACTGAGCGGTGTGGAGGACCTCAGGTAGTTGAAGCGGCACCCGGCAGGCTGGACGGGTGCCGCCGCAGCCACCACCACAGTGTGACTCCGCCGGCCACGAATCCCAGGCACATGTACTGCGAATGCGACAGCGCGCCGGTGGCGCCGCCGGCTGCGGGATCGCGCAGGAACTCGACGAAGAATCGTGTGGTGCCATAGAGCATCAGGAACAGGGCGGTCGTGCGCCCGGGCTGGTCGCGGTGCCGGTACCAGTAGAGTGAAACGATCACGAACACGGTGAACGAGATCATGCTCTGCACGATCTGGTTCGGGTGCACGGGCAATGACCAGGCCGCATCGGATCTCGATCAGTCCGGCGCGGCGATGCGCGTGCCAGGGCAGCGAGTGGGCAGGATACCGGATGCCCCACGGCCCAGCTGGTCACCCGGCCGAAGTCGTCGCCGGCAATGAGGCAGTTCCAGCGACCGATGACGCACCCAAGTGGGTGCGGCGCTGGTGGCTGCGTCGGTGAGCTGCAGGGCCTGGTATCCGCGCCAGCGTGAATAGAGAATCAGCCCGATGAACCCGCCGAGATACGCACCCCATGAGGCCGTGCCCTGGCGGCCGTCGATGAGCTGAGCCAGGCTCATCTCCCAGAAGCGGGTCCGGGTAACGAGGTAGAACGCCCGAGTCCCGATCAGGGCCCCGACCGCGGCGGCCAGCAGAGCTTCGAGCGCTCGGTCGGAATCGATCCCCACACGCGTAACCCGCCGCGCGAAGACGGCGCCGCAGGCGAGCAGCACCACGGCGTAGAGAAGGCCGGGTTTTGGAACGAGCATGGCGAGCCAGGGAAGCGGTCCGCTCGCGAGCCATGCGACGATCGCCGGGTACATCTGCTACCTCACTCCCAGACTGTCATGATGGGCGACCTCTATCGGCACCCGGGATCACTATCGGTCTTGCGTGAGCCGGGACCGAAAGTGTATTGAAGGACCACACGCTGAACAATCTGTCCGCACTGTCGCCGGGAAGGAACCGGCATGGTATCTCGTAATCGGAAGACCTGCTGCGATGAGGGCCAGACGAATGTGAATGGCGAGTGCGTCGATATACTCGTATAACTCCTTCTTCACCAGTTCAGGAACCCCGCGTGCTCATCGCGATCATCCAGGCCGCCACGACGACCCCAGACTCGGTCACCAGTCCGCTGTCCGGGTCGTTCCTGCCAGCGAACTTCCTTCAGGCCCTGCCGCGCCTCCTGTTTGCCACCACGATACTGGCACTGATCATCTGGGGCCTGGTGTGGCTCAAGCGCCGGGTCCGGAGCCGAATTGCTACTCGAGAAGGCCTGTTCGGCGCCGCCCACATCGGTGACGTCGAGCTGATCTCGGCCGATAGGGTGGCGCGCGCGCTCGACCTTCTGGTGCGTCTGCTGTTCTGGGTCGCCGTGCTGATCATGATCGACATCTATCTCTGGCGCGTGCTCGGCCTGAGCGAGGAGACCAGGGCGGTCGGCAATCGCCTGCGCGACTACGTCTGGATCCCGCTCCGCAACATGCTGGTGGCGATCTGGAACTACCTGCCCAATCTCCTCACCATCCTCCTCGTGGTCGCGGTCACCCGATCGCTGCTCTGGGCGGTGCGCCAGGTGTTCCGGGCGGTGCAGGTCGGCGCCCTTGCCATTCCCGGGTTCGATCGCGAATGGGCCAATCCCACATACCGGGTGGCCCGCGTGCTCGGCGTGGGCCTCGCACTCGCCATCATCTTTCCCCTGCTCCCCGCGTACAGCTCGGACGCGTTCAAGGGCCTCTCGATCTTCGGCGGATTCCTGCTGGCCTTCGGGTCGTCGGGCGCGGTGGGAAACCTGGTGTCCGGAGTGTTCCTCACCTACACCAGAGCGTGCCGGACCGGCGACCGGGTGCGGATCGGTGACACACTCGGTGATGTGCAGGAGCAGACGTTCCTCGCGGTGCGGATCCGCACCGATCACCAGCAGGTGGTGACGATCCCGAGCAGCGTGGTGCTCAACTCCTCGGTCACGAACTACACGCGGCGAGGCCTCGATCACCCGACCATCCTGCATACTGGCGTCACCATCGGTTATGACGCCCCATGGCGCACCGTGCACGAGCTGCTCCTCAAGGCAGCGCTGGCGACGCCGGACGTGCTGAGCGTCCCCGAGCCCTTTGTGTGGCAGCGGGCGCTCAACGACTTCTACGTCACCTACGAGATCAACGTGGCGACCACCAGGCCGGAGCGGATGTTCTGGATCCTCGACGAGCTGCACCGCAGGATCCAGGACGGCTTCTTCGCTGCGGGCGTCGAGATCATGTCACCGCACTTCTACGCGCTCCGCGACGGCAATGCGGTGGCCATTCCAGCGGCCCAGCGCGCGCCCGGGTATCAGGCGCCGGCCTTTGGCGTGAGGGTCGACGCCGCGCCGCGCCCCTGACGTTCTACGCAGGCCGCAGTCCGTCGCGTTCGGCCACCATGCGTCGCGGATCGTTGGTAATGATGCCGCTCACGCCGCGGGCCCAGAGCAGCCGCGCCAGGGCAGGATCATCCACCGTCCACACGTGCACGCTCGCGCCCAGCGCGAGCGCGTCGGCGACGAACCGACGCGTCGGCACCGGCAACACACCGCGGTGTCGCCAGGGAACGCTGTAGGCGGCGCATCGCAGTTCAGGGATCCCGCGCACCGGCGCGAGCCAGAGGCGCAGGATGTCTCGCGCCGAGGCCCCCACCAGGAACGGTGGCTGACGGAACGCGTCGAGTGCCTCGTCGCGGGCTGATGCCACCACCACCCGGTCCGCCGCCGCCACCTTGAGCAGCACGCCGGCGATCGCCTCCTGCGCGTCCGGTTCCTTCACCTCGAGCAGGATCGGGATGCTGATCTCCCGAAGCACCTGCTCCAGCGTGGGCACGCCGGTCGTTTCACCGACCCGGATTGCCGCCAGATCGTCAGCGCTGCGTGACGCCACCGGGCCCCGGGCATTCGTGGTGCGGTCGAGTGTCGGGTCATGAATCACCACCGGCGTCCCGTCGCCGGCCAGCCGCACATCGAGTTCGATGGCATCGGCGCCCACTTCGACGGCGCGCCGAAAGGCGGCCATCGTATTCTCCGGCTGCTCGGTGGACGCGCCGCGATGGCCGATTACCAGCCGCGCGACCGGGTCGATGAGCCGGTTCAGAAGCCCGCCGCCGCCCCGTAACGGCGTACGATGTCGGCGGCTGACTCGATGGCATTGATCCCGTCGACGCTCTTGCCTGCCTGCCAGTAGTCGCTCGATGACCCGCCATGAATCGACGCCTGCTTGAGCCGTATCGCCGAGCGCACGGCGTAGATGGTGCGCATGAGGTGCTTGGTGCGGCGGCCCTTCAGCATCATGCGGGCGATGGGACCAGCGCGTGTGCCGATGCGCTGCACGTACGGCGTGTTGATCACGGCCAGGGGAACGCCGGTGACGCGCTCGGTCAGCACGATGTCACTGGCGGTGGCACTGACGAGCGCATCCTTGTAGCTCTGGTGTGCGCTGCATTCCCGGGTGGCGATGAAGCGGGTGCCGAGCTGCACGCCGTCGTAACCCAGGGACAGGAGACGGACGAACTCGAGTTCGTCACCCACGCCGCCCGCCGCGACGACGGGCCGTCCCAGTGGCCGGAGCATGTCCAGCAGCGGCTCTGCCGGCAGCCGGCCGGCGTGGCCGCCGGCGCGGCTGTTCACGGCGATCAATCCGTCGGCGCCGTTGTCGAGCGCCTTCCGCGCCCATTTCTCTTCGGTCACGTCGTGGTAGACATGCCCGCCCGCCGCGTGTGCCATCTCCGCCACCCAGCGCGGGTTGCCAAGCGAGGTAACGAAGAACCGCACCCCGGACTCGATCGACTGCTCCACCCAGCTGCGCATGCGGCGCATGTAGAGCTTCGACGAAGTCTCCAGGATGACGTTCAGGCCTACCGGTTTCGACGTCAGTGATCGGATGAGCGTCATTCCCTGCGCGAAGTCGTGGCCATGCACATAGACGAGCGACATCGGCTGGATGATGCCGATGCCGCCCGCCTCCGACACTGCGGCCACCAGCTCGGGATTGCTGCAGGGATACATGGCACCGCAAATGAGCGGGATCCTGATTGCCGCGTCGCGCGTGAGCGCCGTCTCAGGCATGGGGTGGCGACTCGACCGGCCGGATGAGCCAGCGCACCTCGGCGCGGGCCACGACCTCGCGTGCCGAGTTCGTCACGCTGGCGGTGAGTGTCACGGTTTCCTCCGCGCCCGACGGGGGCGTGCAGCGGCATTCGGCGGTGAGCGTTCCCCGTGCCTTCTTCAGGTATTCGATACCGAGGTGCACCACGATGCCCCGAGCGTTCTCCGGCAGGCTGGTGAGCATCGCCAGTCCGCTGGTGACTTCCGCCAGGTTGGCCAGCGCCACGGCATGCACCGAGCCGAGGTGGTTGCGGACGCCCCGGCGATCGTGCAGCGTCAACCGCGCGTAACCGGGTTCGAGTTCCTCCACTCGCGCGCCCAGCGCACCGGTGTACGGTACCATGCGGCCCAGGATCAGGCTGAACAGGAGACGCCCGCCGGGTAGAGGGGCGAGGCGACGCCAGGCGTCGCGAAGTTGCCGGCCGGGTGCCGGAAGGGTACGTGGCATCGAAGGACCGCCGGAGTGTAGATGCGGGTCCCGGGCAGCGTCAACGTGAGACGTTGTGCCAGGGGCCGCGCGCGGTGAAACTTGGATCGAGCCTCGGCAAGGGCCGGGGCATGACCGGGCGTGTCTTCGAGACGAGGGTTACGATGTCGATAGCGGATTTGCGCAGGGAGTATCGGCTGGCCAGTCTGGACATCGCGGATGTCGATCCCGACCCCGTGGCGGAGTTCGGCAAGTGGCTGGAACAGGCGCTCCGCGCCGAGATCCTCGAGCCCCACGCCATGACGCTGGCCACGGCCTCGGCCGACGGCGTGCCCTCTGCCCGTATCGTGCTCCTCCGGGGATACGACGCCGCCGGCTTCACCTTCTTCACCGATTATCGCAGCCGGAAGGGCCGTGAGCTCGCCGACAACCCGCGGGCCGCCCTCGTGTTCTACTGGCCCGACCTGGAGCGCCAGGTGCGCATCCTCGGCACCGTGCGGAAGGTCTCGCGGGATGAATCGGAGGCTTACTTCAGTTCACGGCCGCATGGCAGTCGCATCGGCGCGTGGGCATCGCACCAGAGCGCCGTGCTGGGGAGTCGTCAGGCACTCGAGGACGCAGTGCGGGAGATGCTGAGCCAGCACCCCGATGCGGACGTGCCGCTTCCCGAACACTGGGGCGGATACCGCGTGGTGCCGGCGGAATTCGAGTTCTGGCAGGGTCGAGAGAGCCGGCTGCACGACCGGCTGCGGTACCGTCGCTCCGGCCATACCTGGCGGGTAGACCGCCTCTCGCCCTGAGCGATCGCTATTCCAGTGTCTTCCTGAAGCGTCCCACGGCCACCGCCGCCACCCCGAAGGCAAACCCGGTCAGAACCAGGGCCTGGCGCCACACGGCATCCGGCCCGGCGGCCTTGAGCAACACGCCCCGCAGCACCTGCAGGAAATAGGTGAGCGGCAGCGCCGCGCCGAGCCACTGCGCCGGCTCGGGCATCGCCTCGCGCGGAAACATGAACCCCGAGAGAAGGATGTTGGGCAGGAGGAAGAGGAACCCCATCTGCATGGCCTGGGCCTGCGTTTCCACCATGGTGGAGAGCAGGATTCCGATGGCGAGGCTGGCGAAGATGAACGGGAGCGCCACGGCGTAGAGGAGTGGGATGCTTCCCAGCATCGGTACGTGAAATACCAGTCGGCCAAGCAGCAGGATGAGGGTGATCTGTACGTATCCCACGAGTACGAAGGGTACGATCTTGCCGAGCAGCAGGCCGGTCCGGCTGATCGGCGTCACGATGAGTTGTTCGAGGGTTCCCCGCTCCCGTTCCCGCACTACGGCCACGCTGGTGATCACGACCATCGTCATCGAAAGCAGCACGCCGATGATGCCCGGCACGATATAGACGGAGCTGCGCAGCGTCGGGTTGAACCAGGGCCGCACACTGATACGCACCGGAGGCTCCACCTTCCGGTTTGCGCCGAGGATTGCCTCGGAACGGGCATTCCCGGCCTGGCTCGCGCCTCCGATGGCCGCCGCGGATGCAAGTGGATCAGCCGCATCGACGATCACCTGGGCGGTGGCGGTCCGGCCGTGTCGGAGGTCGTCGTTATAGTCGGGCGGGATGATCACGGCCGCGGCCGCCTCGCCGTTCACGATCCTGCGGTGAATTTCCTCCCGGCTGGCGGCCGTTCCGCGCAATCGGAAATTCCCCGTGTTCTCGATGGCCGCCACCAGGGCGCGACTCTCGCTCGAGCGCGATTCATCGAGCACGAGCGTCGGAAGGTTGCGCACCTCCGTCTGAATTGCGAAGCCGAACAGCATCAGCTGGATGGCGGGGACGCCGATCATGAGTCCAAGCGTCAACCTGTCGCGCCGCATCTGCACGAACTCCTTCCGCAGCATCGGCCAGAAAGGCGACGTGAGCACGTGCTGCGCGAAGCTCATGCGGCTTCCGCCTCGGCTTCCGCCCGGTTCTGCAGCGCGATGAATACGGCCTCGAGCGTCGGCAGCCCGAAGTGCTCGGTGATCTCGCCCGGCGTGCCATCGGCGATGAGGCGGCCAGCCAGGAGGAAGGCCAGCCGTTCGCAGCGCGCCGCCTCGTCCATGTAGTGCGTGGTGAGCAGGATGGCGGTGCCCCGCGCGGCAAATGCGCTGATGAGGTTCCAGAAACGCTGTCGCGACGCCGGATCTACGCCCGCCGTGGGCTCGTCGAGGAACAGCAGGTCGGGTTTGTGCGCGGTGGCGCAAGCGAGGGCCAGCCGTTGCTTCCAGCCACCGCTCAGTGTCGCGGCGAGTTGCCGCCTCCGTGAGCCGAGATCCAGTTCCTCCAGGAGCTCCGCGATGCGCTGCGTGGCGGCCTGGCCCCGGAGTCCGTACACCCCGGAGTAGAAGCGCAGGTTCTCGAGCACGGTCAGGTCCTCGTACAGTCCGAACCGCTGCGACATGTAGCCGATGCGCCGGCGCACCTTTTCGGCATCGCGCACCACGTCGTAACCCACCACCTGGGCCTGCCCGGCGGTGGGCGCCAGCAACCCGCAGAGCATCCGGATCGTGGTCGTCTTGCCGGAACCGTTTGCACCGAGCAGGCCGAAGATTTCTCCCCGATGCACGGCAAGCGTGAGCCCCTCGAGGGCCACGCGCTCGCCGAAGACCTTGCGGAGGCCGTGAGTCTCGATAACCGTCCCGTTGTTCACCTGGCAGCCGGTGCGAGCACTGCGGTGGCCGGCAGTCCGGGCTTCACCGCGCCGGTTGAGTCCTGCACGTCGATCCGCACGCCGAACATGAGGTCCTCACGCTCCTCCTCCGTAAGCGCAGCGCGAGGCGTGAACTCAGCCCGCGGGTTGATCACCGTGACGGTGCCGGGATACTTCCGTCCAGGCGCACCGTCGAGGGTAATGGCGGCGGACTGTCCGAGCCGGATGCGTGCCACGTTCCTGGCCGGGAGGAACACCCGCACCCAGGGACGCGATACCTGGCCTACCGTGAGGGCAGGGGATCCCGGCGTGAGCACCTCACCTGCTTCGGCGTAGCGTTCGAAGACTACGCCGGCCACCGGACTCAGCAGCACCAGGTCGGTCGCGTTCGCCTCCGCGGCAGCGAGCGCTGCACGGGCGGTGGAGACCTCGGCCCGCGCCTGGCGAACGCGTTCGGGGCGCGATCCGGCACGCAGCAGCGCCAGGCGCTCACGCGCGGCGTCGCGACGGCTGCTGGCCGTCGCCAGCGCATCACTGGCGTTGTCGACCGCCTGCTGGCTGATCGCGTGGCCACCGGCAAGCGCGCGGGCACGCTCGAGGTCGCGAGTGGTGCGGGACACGTCAGACTCAGCGCCGGCCAGCTCGGCTTCGGCCGCCGCCAGTTCCTCCGCCCGCGCCCCTCGCTCGAGATCGCGAAGTGCCGCCTCAGCCGCGGCGACACGCGCGCGCTGTCCCTCGATCGTGGCCGTGAGCGTGGCCTGCGTCAGGATGGCCAGCGTGTCGCCGGCCCGAACGGCATCGCCTTCCTCGACCGGGATGCGCAGCAGCCGCGCCGTGGCCATGGGGCTCACGTCCGTTTCGATCACCTCGATGGTTCCGTGCGCAACGATGTCCGTCGCGGGTTGCCGCGTGCACCCCGAGAGCAGCGCGGCCAGTACGATCAGGACATGGCGTTGCATCAGCGTGCCCTCGAGGGGGCTGGGGCGCTGTCCGGCGCGAGCGCGCGCAAGGCGAAGTCGGCTGCGTGCACCCCGAACTCGCGGAGCCAGACGGCGTCGGGTGCCACGCTGCCGCGCTGCAGCAGTACGCCCTGGATGATCGGCTGGGCCATGAAGGCGTAGATCACCTGGCCGATAATGCTGACCACGGCATGCACCGGGTCGATGTCGCGCCGGAACTCGCCCGACTTCTGGCCGTTGCGGATGATTTCGGCGAAACGGCGGAGCAGGGCACCGGCGTTGGCCTGGATCTCCGGCAGGGCGTGCGCGGCGGCGTGATCGAGGACCTCACGCTGCATCAGCGTGGGCAGGTCGGGATGCAGAAGCAGGAATCCCACGTAGGCCTGGACAAAGCGGCGGATGGCCTCGGCGGGAGGCACCGGCGCCATGATGGCCGGCCCGACGTCCGCGGCCAGTCCGGTTATGCGGCGGCGCAGGACCGCGTGATAGAGGTCCTCCTTGTTGGCGAAGTAGTAGTAGAGCAGAGCGCTGTTGAGCCGCGCCTCGGTGGCGATGTCCTTGATGGTGGTGGCAGCAAATCCCTGCCGGGCGAAGCGTCGTTCCGCGGCATCGAGCAGGGTGTCGCGCGCGGCAGTTGTGCTGCTGACCGATTCGGCGAGTCGGGCGCGTGGTGGCGGTGTCGGCATCCGACTTAATTAATTGATCAATTAACGAACCGCAAGACTCATTGCAGTTATTCCCGCCGCTCAGCGTTGCCGGGCGGTCAGACTCCTCGCCCCCGGCCGCGCGCCACCGCGCCCCTTCGGGTGCGACTCTCCACGCCCCATCAGGTCCGCCACACTGGTGTCGGAGAAGAAGCGCGCGACCCGCTCACTCACATCTTTCCACTGCACGTGCGCCTCGCACGCGTGCTGGTCACTGCAGACCGGTCGCCCCAGCAGGCACTGGCGCCTCGGCTCGATCTGGTCGAAAAGTCCCACCACGGCCAGCAGGGGAATCTCCGCCGGGTCGCGTGCCAGGAGGAAGCCGCCGCCCCGGCCGCGGGTCGAGGTCAGCACCCCGGCATGCGCCAGGCGGTGCAGCGTCTTCGACAGGTAGTTGCGCGGGATGCCGAGCGCTGCCGCCATCTCCTCGGCGCGCGCCGGCCCCTCGTCGGCGTGGCCGGCGATATACAGCACCGTGCGCAGGGCATACTCTGCCGTCTGGGACAGCATCGTGACTCCGGGAATGGGCCCCAGGGGCCCGGTGAGCGCAGTGCGCAATTTAATATCTTGACATCATCATGATGATATGATATTCTAATGGCCGACGGGACTTGCCGCAATAGAGGGGTGCGACTGCTCCCCCGCAGGACCCGCGCACCGATGGAGCGAACCGAATGTCTGCACCTGTCCGGCACCATCTCCTCCTCGCTGGCCTCGTCCTGCTCGTCGGCTGCGGCGGAGACCGCCCCGGCAAGGGTGGCGACGGCACCGCGCCGGCGGCTCCGGCGCCGGCCCCCGACGCGAGCGGGCTCACCGAGTTCCAGCTCAAGAACGGGATTGGCCCGGTTACCGAGGAAGTCGTGCTCGGGAAGCCCGATCACGAGCTGGCCGAGAAGGGCGAGAAACTCTTCACGCAGAAATGCAGCGCCTGCCACAAGATGGGCGAGAGATACGTTGGTCCGCCGCTCGGCGGCATCGTGGCGCGGCTCGGTCCCACCTTCGTGATGAACATGGCGCTCAATCCCGAGGGGATGTACACCCGGCATCCCGACGTGAAGAAGCTCCTCGGTGAGTACATGACGCAGATGCCGAACCAGCAGCTCACCCAGCCGGACGCCCGCGCCATCGTCGAGTACCTGCGCACCCAGCCCGCGTCCGGCTCGTGAGTGCCCCGAACCCTTCAGGAGAGTGACCCATGTTTACCCGTCACCGCATTCGCCTCACCGGATCCGTCGTCGCGTGCGCGGCCGCTGCCACGATTCTGGCCGCCAGCTGCGGCCGGAGCCCGTCCACCCAGGCGGCAGGGGGCACCGGTGATGCCGCCGAGAAGGTGTATGTCGCACCGGGCCAGTACGACGAGTTCTACGCGTTTCTCTCCGGTGGGTTCAGCGGGAACATGCCCGTGTACGGCCTGCCTTCCGGGCGCCTGCTCCGGGACATCCCCGTCTTCTCGCAGTACCCGGAAAAGGGCTGGGGATACAGTGAACAGACCAAGCCCATGCTGATGACCAGCTACGGGTATATCCCGTGGGATGACGCCCATCACCCCGAGCTGTCGCAGACCGATGGCGTCCCGGATGGGCGCTGGATCTTCATCAACGCCAACAACACTCCACGCGTCGCCCGGATCAGCCTCAAGAACTTCGACACCGAGGAGATCATCGAGATTCCGAACTCCGCGGGCAACCACTCGTCGCCGTTCATCACCCAGAACACGGAATACGCGGTGGCGGGAACCCGCTTCAGCGTCCCCATCCCCCAGGCGGACATCCCGATCAGCGAGTACAAGGACAAGTTTGCCGGCACGCTCACCTTCATCAAGGTGGACTCCGCGACCGGCCGGATGGCCATCGCCTTCCAGATCGTGATGCCGGGTTTCGACTATGACCTCTCCCACTCGGGGAAGGGCCCGTCGCATGGCTGGTCGTTCTTCACGTCGTACAACTCGGAGCAGGCCAACACGCTGCTGGAGAAGAACGCCTCACAGCGCGACAAGGACTTCATCGCGGCGGTGAACTGGAAGCAGGCGGAGCAGTGCGTGGCGGCCGGCAAGGCCGTGGTAACGCCGTCCAGGTACTACCACAACGTGATGGGCGAGAACCAGATCGCCACCTCCGAGGTGCTCACGTCGACCAAGGTGCTGACCCCGACCGCGTGCCCCGGCATGGTCTACTACCTGCCGACACCGAAGTCCCCGCACGGCGTGGATGTCGATCCGAGCGGTGAGTTCATCGCGGCCGGCGGCAAGCTCGCCTCCCTCATCCCGGTGCACTCGTTCGCGAAGATGCAGAAGGCCATCGAGAACAAGGCCTTCGAAGGCGAGGTGTCGGGCATCCCGGTGCTCAAGTACGACGAGATCATCAGCTGCGAGGTCAAGGAACCCGGGCTGGGCCCGCTCCACACCGAGTTTGACGACAAGGGCAACGGTTACACCTCGATGTTCCTCTCGTCCGAGATCGTGAAATGGCGCGTCAGTGACTGCACCGTGCTCGACCGGATTCCGACCTACTACTCGATCGGCCACCTGATGATTCCCGGTGGTGACTCGCGGAAGCCATGGGGCAAGTACATGCTGGCGCTGAACAAGATCACCAAGGATCGCTATCTCCCGACCGGTCCCGAGCTCAACCAGGCGGCGCAGCTGATCGACATCAGCGGCGACAAAATGAAGCTCCTGCTCGACTTCCCGACGGTGGGAGAGCCGCACTACGCGCAGGCCCTTCCGGCGAGCCTCATCAAGGACAACCAGGTGAAGACGTACGACCTTGCCGCCAATCGGGACCCGTTCGGCAGCAAGAGCGAGAAGGCCGCCAACGTCGTACGGAAAGGCAATCGGGTGGACATCTCGATGACGGCCATTCGAAGCCACTTCGTGCCTGACAACATCGAGGGAATCCAGGTTGGCGACTCAGTCTACTTCCACATCACCAACCTCGAGCAGGACTGGGACGTGCCGCACGGCTTCGCCGTGACCGGTGCGCACAACTCCGAACTCCTGGTCATGCCGGGCCAGACCCGCACCATCGTCTGGGTGCCGGAACGAGTCGGGGTCTTCCCGTTCTACTGCACCGACTTCTGCTCGGCACTGCACCAGGAGATGCAGGGGTACATCAGGGTTTCGCCGAAGGGTGGCGCGCCTGCGATCGCATTCAATGCACCGAAATGAACCGGTGAGCCGGGAGGGTGTGAGCCCTCCCGGCCATCTCGGCGCCGACGAGGAAACATGAACAGGATATCGCGCATCGCCGTGGCAATCGCGGCGCTGGCACTCGGACTTCTCTTCGTCGCGCCGATGTGGCGCGTCGATCTCAAGGCGCCGCAGTATCCGGAGGGCCTCGGGCTTCGTATCTGGATCAACCAGATACGGGGTGCCACACCCAACGGGCTCAACAGCATCAACGGCCTGAACCACTACATCGGCATGAAGGCCATCGAGCCCGACCAGATCCCGGAACTGCGATTCATGCCGTACGTGGTCATCGGCCTCATGCTGGCCGGACTCACCGTGGCCGCCATCGGGCGACGACGCCTGCTGTACGCCTATCTCGGGGCCTTTCTCGCGGTCGCCCTCGCTGGCCTCTATGACTTCTGGCGCTGGGAGTACGACTATGGACACAATCTCGATCCCACCGCCGCCATCCGGATTGCCGGCATGAGCTACCAGCCGCCGCTCATCGGCGGGAAGCAGCTGCTCAACTTTCATGCGACATCCTGGCCGGACGTGGGTGGCTGGGCGGCGATTGCCGCCGTCACCCTCATCGTCCTCATCGCAGTCAAGGAGTGGCGGTCGGGCCGCACCGCCGCGCGCACGCTTCCCGCCCCAGCGACAGCGGGCGGACTGACGCGGGGAATGCTGGCGTGATCTCCCGCCTCTGCGCCGCTTCGGGACTTGCCGTGGTGCTGGCCTGCGCCGCACCGGCGCCGAGGCCGATAGTGTACGGCAGCGATCAATGTGCGCACTGCCACATGACCGTAGTCGACCCGCGCTTTGCGGCGGAACTCGTGACCAAGACCGGCAAGGTCCTCGTCTTCGACGACATCGGTTGCCTGGCGGCCTTTCTCGCCGCCGGAAGTATGACCCCGGGCGCCGTTCATTCGACCTGGGCACACGACTTCCTGAAACCCGATGACTTCCGCCCGACTTCCGAGCTGCAGTTCGTGCAGAGCAGCGTATTCCACACTCCGATGAGCAGCGGCATCGTCGCGGTCGCGCGCATGGGCAGTGCCGACAGCCTCAGTGCCGCCGTCGGTGGTGAGCGGCTCGATTGGGCACACGTGCTCACCGTCGTGGCATCGCCGCACTGAGGCGCCATGGCCCGGCTCCGCATCGCCATCGCGTGGACCTTCGCCGCCGCCTCCACGCTCGCGGCCCAGCAGACCATCATCGTCCGCCCCGGTGGCCCGGTCGCGACGATCGACGGCGCCCTCCGCCTCGCGGCGGACGGTGACCGCATCGTCATCACTGCCGGCAACTGGGCGCTGCACGCTCCCCTTCTCGTGGCACATCGGGTCGACATTGCCGGCGAGGGCATGCCGGTGCTGCAGGGAGACGGCAATCACGAGCTCCTGCGGATCACGGCGGACAGCGTGCGGATCCGCGGGCTCGTCTTCCGGAACGTGCGGACCAGCTTCATCGACGACCTGGCGGCGGTGCGGTTCGTGGAGGTTGAAGGCTGCGCGGTGGAAGACAGCCGCTTCGAGGCCACGTTCTTCGGCGTCTATTTGCAGCGGGCCTCGGGTTGCCGGATCACCGGGAACCGTTTCACGGGCGGCGGACGGACCGAAACCGGTTCGGGCAACGCCATCCACCTGTGGAACTCGAGCCGTACGCTCATCGAGGGCAATGACATCAGGCAGCACCGCGACGGCATCTACCTCGAGTTCGCGCGCCACGTGGACGTCGTCGGCAACCTGAGCGAGGCAAATTTCCGCTACGGCCTGCATTTCATGTTCTCCGACAGCTGCAACTACCGGGGCAACACCTTCCGGCAGAACGGCGCCGGCATCGCCGTCATGTACTCGAAGCAGGTGGAGATGACCGGCAACCGGTTCGAGGACAACTGGGGCGCGGCGGCCTACGGCCTGCTGCTCAAGGACATCACGGATGGCCGCCTCGAGGACAACCGCTTCGCGGGAAACTCGACGGCACTCTTCCTGGAAGGGTCGAGTCGCCTGCTGATCCGGGACAATTCCTTCTACCGCAACGGGTGGGCGATCAGGCTGATGGCAAACACGGAAGGAAACCGTTTCGAAAACAACAACTTCGCTGGAAACTCATTCGACGTGGCTACCAACAGTCGGTCGAATGCCAGCGTGTTCGAGGGGAACTTCTGGGATCACTATCAGGGGTACGACCTCGATCACGACGGCTATGGCGACGTGCCTTACAGCCCGGTCCGGCTCTTTTCCCTCATCGTGCAGCAGAACGAGCCGGTGCTCATCCTGTTGCGCAGCTTCATGGTGGACCTGCTCGAGGTGGCGGAGCGGGTGATGCCCGTGCTGACCCCGGCCACCCTGGTTGATCGCCATCCAAGGCTCGGGGTCGCGAGATGAACGCGCCGCTGGTCGTGTCGGGCCTCAGGAAGCAGTTTGGCCGCCTGCGCGTGCTGGAGGGCGTGGACATGTCGCTCGAGGCCGGCCAGGTGACGGCCGTGGTCGGACCGAATGCGGCCGGCAAGTCGACGCTCATCAAGATCATCCTGGGACTGGTGCGCGCCGATGCCGGCACCGTCTCCGTTCTGGGGGAGACGATCGGTGCCGATCCCCACTACCGCCGCTTCATCGGGTACATGCCACAGGCGGCACGCTTTCCGGACAACCTGACCGGCGACGAAGTGCTGGCCCTGCTGGCCGACCTGCGCGGTGGAGAAGTGTCGCACGACGACGCGCTGCGCGCGTCACTCGGTCTCACGGCGGAAACACTCGCGCGGCCGGTGCGTGCACTCTCCGGCGGCACCCGGCAGAAGCTCAGTGCGGTCATCGCGCTGCGGCATGAGGCACCGGTGCTCATCATGGACGAACCGACCGCCGGCCTCGATCCGCTCACCAGCAGTCACCTCAAGGAACTGGTGCGACAGCGTGCCGCGTCCGGCGCGGCCGTGCTGCTCACGTCGCACGTCATGGCCGAAGTCGAGGAACTCGCCGACGTGCTGGTCTACCTGGTCGATGGTCGCGTGCGTTTCCATGGCTCGCTGGACGAGCTGCGCCTCAGGACGGGACAGCGAAGGGTCGAGCATGCCATCGCACACCTGATGCGGGAGGTGGCGTGAACGCCGCGCGGAAGGTGCTGGGCTACAGCCTGAGTAACCTCTGGAGAAACTGGTGGGTGCTCGGGTATGGGCTCCTGTTCATCCTCCTCACGGAGGCGCTGTTCCGGTTTGGTGGCGGGGGACCTCGCGTGGTCGCGAGCCTGATGAACGTGGTGCTCATCGTCATCCCGCTCGTCAGCGTGGTGTTCGGGACATTGTACTTCTCGAACTCGCGCGAGTTCATCGAACTGCTGCTCGCACAGCCGGTGGGACGTCGCGCCCTCTTCACCGGACTCTACGTCGGCCTGGCGCTCCCACTGGCTGCTGCGTTCGCCGCCGGCGTGACCATACCGGCTGTGGCGCACGGCAGCGCCGGCCTCCTGCGGCCGGTGGCGACACTGGTGCTCTCCGGGGTGCTCCTGACATTCGTCTTCACCTCGGTCGCCTTTCTTGCGGGTGTCCATTTTGAGGATCGCGCCAAGGGCCTTGGCTTTGCCCTGCTGGTGTGGTTCTGCTGCGCCGTGCTCTATGATGGCCTGATCCTCATGGTCGCGATGGCGTTCCGGGACTATCCACTCGAGCCGGCTCTGCTGGCGCTCACGGTGCTCAATCCAGTCGACCTTGCCCGTGTCCTGCTTCTGCTTACCCTCGATGCCGCGGCGCTCATGGGCTACACCGGCGCGGTCTTCAGCCGATTCTTCGGCACGCCCCTCGGCATCGTGGCGGCCGGAGCGGCGCTCATCCTCTGGACGGTCGTGCCATTCCTGCTCGGCCTCCGCGGCTTCACCCGGAAGGACTTCTAGCGTGCCACTCACTGCGGCGCGGCCCCTGCCACTCGCGCCTCCGGTGCGCGGTGGCGGCGCCGGCGACGAGCTGCCCCCGTTCCATGTGCCCGCATCCCATTTCCTGGTGGCCCTCGCATGGCTCGTCGCCGGCAGCATCGGCCTGGTCCTGGTGGCGCCCTCGCTCGCGCGCGGAGCGTGGCTGTCGCCCGGAATCGCGGCGACCGTGCATGCGTTCACGCTTGGCTGGCTCCTCACGTCCGCCTACGGCGCGCTCTATCAGCTCGCCCCCGTGGTGCTCGGCGTCCAGCCCAGGAGCCTGCGATTGGCTCCGGTGGTTCTCCTGCTGCACACGCTCGGCACGGGATTGCTGATGGTTGGGCTGGGCCTGTGGCAGCCGCGATGGATCGGTTCCGGCTGGGTGCTCGTCGCCTCGGCGCTGGCACTCTGGAGCTGGAACCTGGGTGGTGCCTTTCGCCGCTCCGCGCGCTCGCCAGGCATCGGCGCGCACGTGACGGCGGCGTTCGTCGCGCTGTGGCTCACGCTGGCCCTGGCAGGCGTGCGGATTGGCAACGCCCTGGGCTGGTGGATGGTGGCCCGGGAGCCGCTGGTAGCGGCGCATGTGCAGCTCGCGGCCGTCGGCTTCGGCGTGGTCCTTGTGATGGGACTGGGGAGCAGGCTCTTCCCCATGTTCCTCATGAACCGGAGCGAGACGCGCTGGCCCTTGCAATGGTGCGGCCCGGTCACGGCTGCCGGTGTCGTGGTGCAGGTACTGGGCTGGCTCGGCGCGCTCGACGGGATGGTGACGGCGGGAGGCCTGTTGATGGCGGCCGGCGTCTGCCTTGTTCCTCTACCAGGCGATCGTCTGGGTCGGCGCGCGCGCGCGCCGCGCACTCGACTATCCCGCTGCAGCAACTGGTCGCGGCCTTCGTGCTGCTGGGCGCGACGGCGGTAGCGGGCGTGGCAGCGCTCTGGCGCCCGCTGCCGCGGCTGATCGGCGGCTTACGGCGTTCTACTCATCGTCGGCTGGATCACGCTGGTCATCGGTGCCGTGTCTGGGCCGCGTCCTGCCGTTCCTGACCTGGCTGGAGCGCTATGGCCCCGAAGGCAAGTGCCCGCGGCGCGGGTGCGCTGCCGAAAGCGGCCGACCTGCTGCCGGCGTGGAGCACGCGTCTCTCGAGAGCAGCCTGGACGGTCGGCGTCGTCACCCTCGGCGGCGGCGTAGCGCTCGGACAGTCAGCCGCGTCGCAGCCGCAGGCGGCGATGTTGTTCACGTTGGGGAGCATTGAAGCGCTGCAGCAGTACGTGCGGCTCATCCTTCCGGCACTCAGGCACCTGGCGCCGTGACCAATCCGCTCGCTGGTCCCGTCGACTGCGCTCGATGTCCGGCCGTTGCTCGCGGCGGGGGAAGAGCCCTTCGACGCCATCATGGCGGCCGCGTCGGCACTTCCGCCGGATGGCGTCCTGGAAATTACCGCACCCTTCGACCCATCCCCCTCTATGCCGTCCTTGGGCGCGCGGCTTCGGCCAGTCATGGAGCAGCCGTCACCTTCGACGTTTGTTGTCCGCTTCTTTCGCCCACTGGAGTAGAGCATCAGGCCCCGAGGCGGGACGCCGATGGTCCGCTGCCGCAAACGCTCGTGAGGCGCCTCGCGCCGTCGGGAGCGTGAAGTTCGCCGGCACCGGCAGGAGGACGAACTGCGCCCGGCCCAAGGCACTGGTGTAGATGAGCGTTATCGTCCATTCGCCGGGCACACCTGGGAGGCTCAGCGTTTCCAGCTGATACTCGAGCAAGGTCGAGTCGACGACCGTGCCCACCGCGTCCTTGATGATGAGCAACCCGTAGCCGTGGGGCAGGAACGACTGATGAAGGATCTCCACCCGCTGCTGCGCTGTTGGTCCACTCGGTAGACTTACCTTGTCACTCACGTTTTCCAGGTTGCTCGCGATGTAGGTGAACGAGTCAGGCAGGCTCGCCGCGATCTCGTCATTTTGCGGCCCGAGCTCCCGGACCACGTCGAATCGGCGCACCCAGCGGCGAGGCCGGCAGACAGCAGCAGCATAGCACGCGAAGTCGGCTTCATTGGGGACCCCCATCGCGGCAGCGCGGTGGTAAGGTACACGCGCAGCTCGCTGGTCTGGTGGTCCACGTCCGTTCGGCCGTGTAGTTGCTCCAGCGCCAGAGCCGCCGGTATTCAGCGCCGAGGCCGATTCGCCCCTTCCAGTAGATACGACCGCCGAGCCCACGTGACGAGATCTGATGATTGCCGGGGAAGCCGCTGATGACCGGCACGAAGACGTAATGGGCCGAGCCGTAACTCCCCGCTACTCCTGGCCAGGACAGGAGCGCATCGCCTCGCCGCCGAGCCCGATGCCGTAGTCGTAATCGCGACCCTCCTCGGTGATGAAATAGTCCGAGGACTGACCGCCGCAATCGGCATGAACTGTCCCGAGCAGCTCGCCTCAACGGTCGGTCCCTGAGCTGGCCGACGTTACCAGCCGGCCCTACCAGAAGCCCTGTCGCGCCGAACTGGAGGACGGGTTGATGTGTAATCGTACGACATGAACACGGCAAGCTGCGTCCTGCCGGGCGTCGCTTCCCCATCGGCTTCGCGCAAGACTGCCGCGTACCCCAGCTCGGTGAGGCCCCGCTGACGCCGTTATTGGTCGCCAGGACCGCTGCACCTTGAAGTACGGAGAACGGCGCCTTGTGGGGTCACGATCCTGCTTCCGTAGCGCAGCTCGCCGATAAGATACGCCCGGTCGAGCGCTCCTCGCCGGCCGATATCTCGCTCGCCCGCGAACCGCCGGTACCCACATCCAGCGCCCCGAAGACCGTCGACGGACGCCAATCCGGTGGCGTCTGCGACACTTTCCATGCCTCGCCGCGCACCACACGATTGAAGCCCCGCACCGGATTGATCAACCCCGCTGTGACCTCGCGGACCACGCGGTCGAAACCGCGGCTCTCGTTCCTGAGCGTCAGGGACGAGACGCGGTAGAGCATCTCGCCGAGCGTGATACCGCCAAGCGTGGTGTTGGTGAGATCATTCGGTGCCGGTGCCCAGACCTCGAAAAAGAGCTCCCACATCGAGACTACCGGCAAACGACCAGGGCGCCGACTGCCAGAAGTTGTAGCCGTTGCTGCGCGCGGCGTTGAAGTAGGTGGAGCCATGAACGGATGGGAGAACTGATTGTTGAGGAAGGCGTTGTTGTCCCACTGCCAGGGCAGCGTGAGGTTCTCGCCCCAGCTCTTGAGTCGGTCCCAGGCCCATTCCTGGCCTCGCGCTTGCTTCTGCTGACGGCTTCGGAATTAGCTCGCAGCGCGAACAGTTCGGCCGACGCCCACCCAGAAATGCTTCTTCGGGTTGCACTGCGGGCAGGGGAGCGTGTCGGGCCGGCGAAGTCGCCGCGCCAACGGCGCTGGGGCCGGCGCGCTGAAGCGACGATCGCGGTGCTCGCCTGCAGCGAAGCCGATACGTCGCCGTATCAGGAGACGTGAACGCGGCGGACCTTGGGCGGCGAGGGGAGACGCGAGCACCGCCAGCGGCCGGCTGCGCCTGCACGTTGCCGAATGAGTTTCGTCGGCAAGTGCGTACCTGGTCAGGGAAAGCAACAGGCTGCGGCAATATGGCGCGCGATCCCTGACGGGGCCAGACCCTACGGAACGGCCCTTGCGCGGCGCTCCCTTCACCGGCAGCAGTGACGGGGGCTCGTCACCGAGCCAGTTGATCTCCAGCCGCCCCGCCCGCTCGAACTCCACCGTGCCATCCCCACGCGACGACGCCCGATGGATTGATCTGCAGGAGTTCGTCCAGGCTGTAGAGCTCGACGGTGAGCTCATAACGGTGCGGGCCATCCCGCAGGCGCTTCACGGTGATCGGCGTCGTCGGCCCGAGGGTCGAGATGGTGCCCACGAGCCGACCGTCGATCCGGATCCGCACGAGCCCACGCAGTCGCGCGGCCGCATCGGGTCCAAGCTCGATGGTCGTCGCCTCCGCCTCGTTCACACCCCGCACCGGTTCGGCGCGCCTCGCGCTCCGGGTCGGCCTGCACCGCCGGAAGGCACGCCAGCAGGTTCGCGGCGCGGCGCGATCCGGACGGGTGGAAGCGATCGTGACTGAACAATCCCATGCGGGTGAAGAACTGCACCGCCGCCTCGATGGAGGCGCGGCTGCTGCGCGCGAGCCGGGCGGCCGCATAACAATCGGCCTCGAGTTCCTGGCGCTGGCGGACTTCGACCAGGTTCGAATCGCGGCCCGCGAGGGCGCCGCCGTCATGGTCGTAGAAGATGTGACCAAACTCGTGCGCGATGAAGAAGTCACGCAGCAGCGGACCGACACGCTCGATCAAGGCAGGGTTGTAATAGACGACGGCGCGGCCGTTCTCTCGCCGCGTCAGTGCGACGTCATGCAGGGTATCGGTGGCCATCAGCCTCACGTCGGTGAGCGGCTCCTGCGCGCGCAGCGTCCCCGGCGCGCTCCCGAGCGCCAGGAAGAAGATCGCGACACCACTGCGCACCGACATGCCAGTCACCCTTCCCTGGCGCCGACCCGGCCGCCAAAGCCATCGCCCCCGCTGCTTCGAGAGATCGAGGCGCGGGGGCGGGAAGCTTTGTGCCTACGCTGGTATGTCGATCTCTCGGTCTATCTCAAACCTTTCGGCTCGCGTTCCGGTTTCGGCCGGTGCAGATGTGCACCGGCACCGGCGCTGTGCTGCGGCGCCCATAAGCGGCAAGTACCCCGCCAAGAGTCCCAAGAATCAGTACCAGTGCAGCCGACATCGGTTCTTCCAGGTGATAGTCTGTTCTCCATGTACGCATCAGCCGAGCCACGACCCGTCCTCCGCCAGGGAAACCGCGCCCGGGCGCGAGCACGGCTGACCCAAGTGATGCGCTGGCAAGCGGTAACGGCTCGGATTGGGAGGGAACCGGACATTGAGTCCAAGGGTCGCCCCGGCCTCGGACTTGTTCCGATTGCCGCAACCCGCCGGGCCGTACCGTTGCAGCCCGCACCGAGGCGGCCCATCTTCCTGTCGACCGCCAGGGGTACCTCGTGAAGGACGACGGGGTTGAGACAGTCCCTTGGAACCTGATCCGGTTCACACCGGCGGAGGGAGGCGGTGCAGGGAATTTCCCGTCCCGCCTTCCTTCGTCGCACTCGCGATGGAGGAACCCATGTCCGCCCCAACAACCACCCTGACTGGCGACACCTTCGAGCACGCCTTTCCCGGCTCAAGGAAGGCGCACATCGAGGGACCTCGCGGCATCCGCGTGCCGGTGCGCGAGATCGTTCTCTCGGGCGGGGAGCCGCCGCTCCGGGTGTATGACCCGAGCGGGCCACAGGGTGTCGACGTGCGGCACGGACTTCCCCAGGTGCGCCAGGCCTGGCTCCTCGAGCGCGACGTGCATCGGGTCGCTCCGCGTGCATCGACCGATCTCATCCCCGCCTCACTCGAGCGCCCGGCCTATCGCGGACATGGGCCCGTCACGCAGCTGCACTACGCGCGGCGTGGTGAGGTCACACCCGAAATGGAATTCGTTGCACTGCGCGAGGGGTTGCTGGCCGACTTCGTGCGGAGCGAGGTGGCGCGCGGGCGCGCGATCATTCCTGCCAATATCAACCATCCCGAACTCGAACCGATGATCATCGGGCGGAACTTCCACGTGAAGATCAACGCCAACATCGGGAACTCGGCGGTGACCAGCACCATCGAGGAGGAGGTGGAGAAGCTGCGGTGGGCGACCTTGTGGGGAGCCGATACCGTGATGGACCTCTCGACCGGCCGCAACATCCACGAGACGCGGCAATGGATCATCCGGAACTCGGCGGTGCCGATCGGGACGGTACCGATCTATCAGGCGCTGGAAAAGGTGGGCGGTGTGGCCGAGGACCTGACGTGGGAGGTCTATCGAGACACCCTGATCGAGCAGGCGGAGCAGGGGGTGGACTACTTCACCGTGCACGCCGGCGTGCTGCTGGAATACGTCCCGCTTACCGCGCGGCGCATCACCGGCATCGTCTCGCGCGGCGGCTCCATCATCGCCAAGTGGTGCCTGGCGCACCACCAGCAGAGCTTCCTCTACACCCGGTTTCGCGAGATCTGCGAGATCATGCAGGCATATGACGTGTCGTTCTCGCTGGGCGATGGGCTCCGCCCGGGCAGCATCGCCGATGCGAACGACGAGGCGCAGTTCGCCGAGTTGCGCACCCAGGGTGAGCTCACGAAGCTCGCGTGGGAGTACGACGTGCAGGTGATGAACGAGGGGCCGGGACACGTCCCCATGCACCTCATCAAGGAGAACATGGACAAGCAGCTCGAGTGGTGTGCCGAGGCGCCGTTCTACACGCTGGGGCCGCTCACCACCGACATCGCGCCCGGATACGATCACATCACGAGTGCCATCGGTGCCGCGATGATCGGCTGGTACGGCACCGCAATGCTCTGCTACGTGACGCCGAAGGAACACCTGGGCCTGCCCAACCGCGACGACGTCAAGGCCGGCGTGATCACCTACAAGATCGCGGCGCACGCTGCGGACCTGGCCAAGGGCCACCCGGGCGCGCGCGCGTGGGACGATGCGATCTCCCTGGCGCGGTTCGAGTTTCGCTGGGAGGACCAGTTCAACCTGGCGCTCGATCCCGTCACGGCGCGCGCCTTTCATGACGAGACGCTGCCAGCGGACGGGGCCAAGGTGGCGCACTTCTGCTCGATGTGCGGCCCGAAGTTCTGCTCGATGAAACTGACGCACGAATTGCGCGACGAGGCAAAGCGGCAGGAGATGGAGCAGGGAATGGCCGGCAAGGCGGCGGAGTTTCGCGCCGCCGGTGGCGAGCTCTACGTGGCGCCGGCCAGCCGCTGAAACCGGCTCAAGAACCGGCGGTCGAGGCTCTCCTTGAGTCGCATCGCCAGACGTCCCTCGCGGGCGATGCCACCGTACGACAGCAGCGCCGACCCGTCACCGCAGTCGAGGAGTACCAGCTGACGTGATGGCGGGCGGTACCGGCGCCACCTGGACGACTGTGCCATGCCGCAGTAGGCAGCCACGTTGTCGGTCAGTGCCGGGCCCATGTCGAGCGAGTTTCCCGCGACGAAGACCTCGGGGTGCGAGACGCTGCGCAGCGTCTCGTCGTATTCCACGAAGCCGCGCGAGTCGAGCGCCAGGCCCGAATCGGCCAGGCCCGGGGGCGGCACGGCCCCGATGGTCCACACCACGACGTCGGCGGGAATGATGGCGCCGGAATTGAGCCGCAGCCCCCGACGCGACAGCTCGATGACTCGCGCGCCGAGAGCGGAGCCGATGTGGAGGCGCTGGAGTGTGCGCGCCGCCAGCGGCCGCGCGCTGCCGGGCAGGTCGGGCAGCAGGTCCGTCTCCCCATCCACCAGCATGATCGTCGCCGACTTCTCTTCCAGCGCGAGCCGCGCGCGAATGGCGCACGCCACCTGGAACCCGCGGCCTCCAGCCCCGGCGATCGCGATCCGGATCTCCCGCCGCTCGTAGATCTGCTGCGCCCGGGCAATCGCGGCGGGGATTTCGCGTGCCCGCTCCATTGGCCGGATCGGCAGTGCGAAGTCCGCCGCGCCGGGCACCCGCGCGTCGCGCGGCGTGGGGCTTCTCGAAAGCGACAACGCCTCCCACGGTTCGGTCCGGCCATCCGTGAGCTCAACTCGGTGTCCGATGGCGTCAATCCTGCGGATGGTGCCCTCGATGAAGCGGCACCGCGCGCGCTCCGCCAGCCGCACCAGCTCGATGGACATTTCCGTCTCGTCGTGACGCCCGGCGAGCCACCCGGGGAGCATCGCGTCGTGCACGTAGCGCGCGGTTGGATGGATGAGCAGCGGCTCCGCTGCCTTCACGTGGCCGGCCGCCATGCCTTCGAGCAGGACGAGCTGCGCCGGCGACACGCCGGCCAGGACCAGGCGCTTCATCCGGAATCAACCCCGTCATCCGCACGAAGTAGGACCGCGGTCACGCGTCGACCAGCTTGGTCTCGAGGGCGAACTTGGTCAGGCCGGCCACCGTGCGGATGCCGAGCTTCTTCATCAGGCTCTCACGGTGGGTCTCGACGGTGCGATGGGAGATGCCGAGCTCACCGGCGATCTCCTTGTTGGTGAGGCCGCGCGCAATGCCGGCGAGCACCTCGCGCTCGCGGCCGGTGAGCAGGTCGAGATTGGTGTTGCGCTGTTCCCGGGCGATGTCACCGCGGACGGCTTCCGAAAGGCGGGCGGCGACGGCCGGGCTGAAGTAGGCCTCGCCACCCAGGACAGTGCGGATCGCGCTGGCCAGTTCCTGCGCCGCACCGTCCTTGAGCAGGTAGCCATGTGCGCCGGCGCGCACGCTCTCGAGCACGTACTCCGTGTTGTCGTACATGCTGAGGATGAGCACGCGGATGTGCGGTAGCGCGTGCCGAAGACGCGCGGCGGCCTGCAGGCCACTCTCCCCCGGCATGGAAATGTCGAGGACCGCCACGTCGGGTTGGTGCGCCTCGGCCAGCGGCAGGACCTCGCTGCCGTTCGTCGCCTCACCGACCACCGTGAACCCCTCCCGCTCCAGCACGCTCCGGATTCCCTCACGAACCATCGCGTGATCATCGGCCACGAGCACGCGAATCGGAGCGTCCGTCATGCCGCCTCCCCGGTGGTGATTGGAACCTGCACCTCAACCCGCGCCCCGGTGCCGGGGCGTCCGTCGAAGCGGACGCTGCCGCCGAGTGCCGCGATGCGCTCGCGCATGCCGGTCAAGCCCATGTGTCCCTCGCGCTCGAGCAGCGCGGTATCGGTGGTATGCGGTCCAGTTCCGTCGTCGGCGACCACGAGCATCAGGGAGCGGCCCTTTACTTCGATCTGCACCGACACCGCCCTCGCGTTGGCGTGACGCACCACGTTGGAGAGCGCTTCCTGCAGGGCCCGGAACAGCGCGAGCTCCGCGTCCTTCGAGATCGGCGGCAGTCCCTGCGGCGCCTGCAGCGAGATCCCGATGGAGCTCCGCTCGCTGAAATCGGCGACCAGCGATCGCAGCGCCGGGAGCAGGCCCAGGTCGTCGAGCAGCGACGGACGCAGGTCGTTCACCACGCTGCGGATGCCGCGGATGCCCTTGTCGATCAGCCCCAGCATTCGTTCCAGCCGCGGTATCGCCATTTCCGGCACCTGACCGCGCAGCAGCTCCAGCTCCATCTTGACCGCCGAGAAGACCTGCGCGGTCTCGTCGTGCAGTTCGCGCGAAAGCCGCCGGCGCTCCTCCTCGTGCTGCTCCAGCATGCGGGCCGAGAGATGCGCGAGTTCCACCGTGCGCGCCTGCAGTCGCTCGTGCAGGTCGGCATTGGCCAGCGCCGCGCCCACCTGCCGGCCCAGTGCCTGGAGGAAGTCGTCGTCGAGCGCGGTGAACGGATCGCGGGCATCGCCCGTGAGGACGAGGGCACCGGACGCCTCGGTGCCGGTGAAGACGGGAAGTACCGCGACGTACGCGATCGAACCCTCCCGGTTCTTTCCTTGAATCAGCTTCCCGTGATTGGTGACCTGCGGCCGGCCGGTGCTCATGGCCGCCTGAAGTGCGAGCGCCGTCGCGGCTTCGGGCGGGTTTCCCGTCCAGTGGGCGACCTGTCCCGCACCACGCTCGAACCGGCCGGTTTCGCGCAGGTACAGCGCGCTTCCCCGCACGGCGGGCAGCGTGAGCGGCCGCGCCAGCAGTGCCGTGAGCACGTCGCTCCGGCCGCGGCGCTGGAGGTCGCCCGAGAGTTCGGTCAGCGCCCGCAGGCCACGACCGAGGTCGTCGAGCACGAGGATCATGATCCCGGCCCCGACCGCGAGGGCGAAAGCGATGTCGAGGTAATACCCCCAGGGCGCCCAGGCGCCCCTCGCGCGAAGGAAGGGATAGTCGAGATGATGAATGCTCCACAGCAGGAAGGCGCACGCGAGAATGCCGGCACCGGTGGAGCCGACCAGCCTCCAGTAGCGCAGGAACACCCAGCCCGTCCAGAGCGTCGCCAGGCTGAGGAAGAGTACCGCGGGGCCTGCCGCGAGGAAGAAGTTGTCCAGCTGGTAGATCGCGATGTAGGCCCAGAGGAGCGGAAACAATGCCGCCAGCAGGTACGTGCGCCGCCAGCGGACCTGGCGGGAAAAAACGAGCGCGGCATACAGCAACGCGAGCGCCGTCCATCCGGTGATCACCTGGTGCCAGTAGAGCCAGGTCCAGTTGCGGGTAAGCAGGAAGCCCATGATCGCGCCGAGACGCAGCACGTACAGCGCCCACGCGCTCGCATACCAGGCGAAGTAGGTCTTGCCATAGCGTTGATAGAGGAACACGCAGAGCAGCGCCAGGCAGCCGGTGATGGCCGCCTGGAGAATTGCCGCGTCCAGTTCGAGCGCGGTGGCCAGCGCGATGGGGGTTTGCACTGCCCAAATCAAGCGGCGCCCTGCCGTTACTATCAACTGGGTAGTTCACCGGATATTCGAAGGGCGAGGGCGCGGCCCTGGCGGCGGCTGATACCCCGGCGAAGACCGCTTCCTGAAAGCTGTTACAAGACTCGCGCTCGGGTTGCGGAGGCGCCTTTCCCGTGGCACCTTGGGCAGGCACATCTATGTCTGATACCTGGCCCATTTCTCCCATCGAGCAGTTCACCCAGCGCTTCGGCGACCTGGTGGCACTGTTGCGCGCCGAACCGGCCAACGATGCCGCCCAGGACCTGGCGCTGGAGACCTGCACGGCGATTGCGAACAGTCAGCCCATCAGGCTCGAGGCAGGCGTAGAAGTCTCGGGTGAAGACCAGCCGCTGAGCTTGAAGAGCCGCCTCCTCGCTCGCCAGGTGGACACCATCAGCATCAGCCCAGGAGTCGAGGAAGAGGAACTGCTCCGGCTGGCTCGCGCGCTGGCCCACGACTCGGCGCCAGTTCCCTCCAGCCCTCACATCAACGCTCACCTGATCGAGTCGGTAGTTCCAAACTGGAACGGCCTGACATTGATGAACGGGGGGGAGGAGACGTTCTCACCGCCGCGCGATGGGGGTGATCGCCGGCTGGGTGCGGATCGGCGCGATCTCCTGCGCGGCGTGCGGTACCGGGGACAGGAGCGGCGTCGCACCGAACGGCGCGTCACCGGTGAGCGTCGCCTGGTGCTGGTAAAGCACGTGGCGACCGACGTGCAGAAGGTCCACGAGCGGTTGGGGCGGGCGATCAAGGAATCCGACTGGCGCACCGCGCTCCACCTGGCCTCGGTCCAGTTGCAGACCCTGCCTGCCGTGCCGTATGAGGACCGGCGACGTCAGTCGATCCTGCTCCGCCGGCAACTTTCCCCTGCGGCGTTCGAGGGCATCGTGCGGCTGGCGCTCGCGGATCCGATCGAAGCAAGCCGGGCGGCGGCGGTGCTTCGCTGGGGCGGGCTCGATGCGGCGGAGGTCATGCTGCGGGTGCTGATGGAGGCCGAATCAGTAGGGCCGCGTCGCATCCTGTTCGAGGTGCTGGGCGGGATGCCGGAGATCTACCCGATCGTCCTGCCGTACCTGCTGGGTGGTTCCGCGCACGAGGTGCGTCACGCCGCCGAGCTTGCAGGCCGCCTTCGCAACCCGGCGGCCATTGACCCGCTCAAGCGGCGGCTGAGCGATCTCGATGAGCGGGTGCGCGCGGCGGTCATCCAGGCGCTGGCCGAGTTCCCGCTCGGTGAGGTGGTGGAAAGCATGCGGATCGCGCTCGCGTCGCCGTCGCCTTCCACCCGTTTTGCGGCGGTCGATGCGATCGGGCGGCGCCGGGCACTTGGCTTCGCAATGCCGCTCCTGACGCTGCTGGAGCATGAGCGCGATCCTCAGGTGTGGAAGGCGGCCGTGCGCAGCCTGTCGCTGCTGGGCACACCCGACGCGCTGACCGGGCTGGCCCGGCTTGCCCTCGTGAAGCGCTCGTTCCTCACGGGGAAGGGCTGCTCCGTCGAGCAGCGCGTGGAGGTGGTGCGGGCACTCGCACAGGTACCGGGTCCTGGTGTGAGAGCTACGCTGGAACGCCTTGCCCGCGAAACGGAGGATCCGGTGCGCGCCGAGGCGCTGCGGGCGCTGCAGGAACCGATGTCGGCAGCGGGGTAGCGGCCCTACCATTTCCGCGTCGACGCCCCTAGCGTTACGGCCTACCGAATTCCGGGGATCGCAATGAATACGTTCGGGATGATTTTCGCGGGCATTGGCGCGTGCGCGATCATCGGTGCCCTCGGGTTTGTGTCGCTGGTCATCGGCGGGCTGGTGAACGCGATGATCCTGCTGCAGGCAGGCCCGCTGGTGGACAAGCTGCTGGGCCGGAAGGCGGCATGAGGCGGCTGAGCTAGGTCTCCTCGGCGGGCGTTACCCGTTCCGGGGTCATCGCCTTCTTGAGTGCGCCCTCGTAGTTCATGCGCAGGGTTCCCAGGAGTTCCCGCAGCCCCCGCACCTTCATCTGTACCCCTCCGCCGCGCCGGGCCATGGTGCCCATGATGCCGGCCGCGTCCGCCAGCCCCGGCAGCCCAAGGGCCTGCGAGTTGGCCTTCACTTCGTCGAGCATGCGACACAGGCCGCGGATTGCGCTGTCGTCCGCCTTGGCCGTGGACAGGAGTTCGATGACGCCCGTGGCCTTCTGGAACTTGGGCGGCAGCGTCTCGAGATAGGCGAGCTGGGTGTGCTGCTTGGAGGTGAGCTGGATGGTCACGGGCAGTACTCCGACGGGCGGGAAACGCACAGGTGTATGCAATCTAGCGGGTTCGGTGAAACCGGCGGTCCCTGCCCCTTCGTATGGCGATCGGCAGCCGCAGGCCACCGGCTGCCCATCCTCGACACCTGAGTTGCCATGATTCTCTCGGATCTTTCCATCCGGCGTCCAGTGCTCGCCAGCATGCTGAGTGCGGCGCTCGTGCTGTTCGGCATCATCGGCTACCGGCAGCTGTCGGTGCGCGAGTACCCCGACGTGGACCCGCCGATCATCTCGGTGCAGACCTTCCTCGCCGGTGCCAACCCCCAGGTCATGGAGTCGGCCGTCACCGACATCCTGGAGGAGGAGCTGAGCACGGTGCCGGGCCTCCGCACCCTGGTCAGCTCGAGCGCGGAACAGTTCAGCAATATCACGCTGGAGTTCACGCTTGACCGCGACGTCGACGATGCCGCGCAGGACGTGCGCGACAAGGTGTCGCGCGTGCGCGGGCGGCTGCCGCTCGACATCGAGGAGCCGGTCATCGCCAAGCAGGAGGCCGACGCCTCCCCCTTCTTCTGGCTGGCGCTCAACGGGCAGAACTACTCGCTCCTGCAACTGTCCGACCTCGGCGACCGGCTGGTCAAGAGCCAGCTGCAGACCGTACCCGGGGTGGGCAGCGTCTTCATTGCCGGGGAGCGCCGCTACGCCATGCGCGTGTGGCTGTCGACCGCACAGCTCTCGGCGCGCGGGCTGACGGTGCAGGACGTGGAGCAGGCGATCCGCACGCGCAACGTCGAGGTGCCGGCCGGGCGCATCGAGTCGAACCGCCGCGAGTTCACGGTGCGTTCCCTGGGCGAGCTCAAGACGCCCGCCGAGTTCGCCGAGCTGGTGGTAGCGAGCCAGGGCGGACAGTTGGTGAAGCTCAAGGACCTGGGGCGTGTCGAGCTCGGGGCGGAGGATGAGCGAAGCGCTCTCCGTTTCAAGGGCGCGCCCACGGTGGGCCTGGGCGTAGTGCGGCAATCGAAGGCCAACCTCATCACCGTCGCCGATGCCGTGCGCGAGGCCCTGCCGCGCATCGCCGCCTCGCTTCCACCGGGTGTCAGTGTCGACGTCGCCTACGACGGCTCGACTTTCGTCAAGCGCTCCATCCTCGAGGCGCAGGAGACGCTGGTCCTCGCGGCGCTGCTGGTGGTGCTCATCATCTTCGTGTTCCTGCGCAACGTGCGGTCCACGATCATCCCGGGTCTCGCGATCCCGGTGTCGATCGTGTCCACCTTCGCGGTGATGTATTTCCTCGGCTTCTCCATCAACAACCTGACGCTGCTCGCCCTCACGCTCGCCATCGGCATCGTGGTGGACGACGCGATCATCGTGCTGGAGAACGCTTTCCGGCACCAGGAGGAACTGGGGGAGGATCCTGACACGGCGGCGACCAACGGCACCCGCGAGATCGCGTTCGCCGTCATCGCCACCACCATCGCGCTGGTGGCGGTGTTCACGCCGCTGGCCTTCCTCAAGGGCAACACCGGCCGCCTCTTCAACGAGTTCGGCATCGCGGTGGCGGGCTCGGTCATCGTGTCGGGATTCGTGGCGCTGACGCTCACACCCATGCTCTGCGCCAAGATCCTGCGGGTGCCGAAGCAGCACGGGCC
This sequence comes from uncultured Gemmatimonadales bacterium, assembly GCA_963822925.1. Taxonomy (GTDB): domain Bacteria; phylum Gemmatimonadota; class Gemmatimonadetes; order Gemmatimonadales; family GWC2-71-9; genus JAGGAG01. The sequence continues at coordinate 273,636 of CAWGJN010000017.1, read as the reverse complement.
CGTGTTCCGGATGTTCGAGCGCGGCTTCAACGGGCTGGCCGACGGTTACGCCCGGTCGCTGCGCTGGGTCCTGTCGCACCGGATCGTCGTCCTGGGTGCCGCAATCGCGTCGGTGCTCCTGGCGGTGCTCATCTTCCGGAACCTCAAGCGCGAGTTCGTGCCGCCCGAGGACCGCGGCTTCTTCATCACGATCCTCATCGCGCCCGAGGGCTCGACGCTCGGCTTTACCGACCAGTACCAGCACCAGGTCGAGGCGATCCTGGCCAAGACGAAGGACGTGGACCGTTATTTCAGCGTGGTGGGCGGTTTCACCGGCTCAACCAGCCGCGGGCTGGTGTTCACGCGCCTCACGGAGAAGGGCAAGCGGCGCAAGGTGCAGGACGTGATAGCCGAAGTGCAGGGGCAGTACTTCGGCATTCCCGGCGTGATGGTATTCGCCAACAACCCGCCGGCGTTCGGGGGCTTCGGCCAGCCGGTCCAGTTCGTGGTGCGACACCCCGATTTCGCGAAGCTGTCGCAGGTGATGGACACGCTGACCAAGCGCGCCCGCCAGATCAAGGGCCTGGTCAACGTCGACACCGACCTGCGGGTCAACAAGCCGGAGCTCACCGTGAGCTTCGATCGTGACCGTGCCGAAGACCTGGGCGTCGCGGTGGGCGATGTGGCCGGGACGATGCAGACCCTGCTCGGCGGAAGGCGCGTCAGCACCTTCACCCAGAACAACAAGCTGTACGACGTCATCGTCCAGCTCGATCCCTCAGAGCGGGCCACGCCGAATGACGTGGCGGGGCTCTACGTGTCCGGGCGCAACAAGCAGCTGGTGCAGCTGAGCGCCGTGACCAACGTGCAGGAAGGCGTCGGGCCGCAACGGCTCAATCACTTCGACCGCGTGCGCTCCTTCACGCTGTCCGCCGGTCTGCTGCCGGGCTTCACCCTGGGCGAGGCGCTCGATTCGCTGAACCGTGTGGCGAAAGAGGTGCTGCCCCCGGTCGCCAGTACCCGGCTCGCCGGCGAGTCGCGCGAGCTCGCCGAGAGTGGTGCCGCCCTCTACTTCGCCTTCGGCCTGGCGCTGCTTGTGGTGTTCATGGTGCTCGCTTCGCAATTCGAGTCGATGATCCACCCGCTTACCGTGCTCGTGGCCGTGCCGCTGGCGATCACGGGAGCACTCGTGACGCTGTACCTCACGAAGTCCACGATCAACCTCTACAGCCAGATCGGCATGATCCTGCTGATCGGCCTGGTCACCAAGAACTCGATCCTGCTCGTCGAGTATGCCAACCAGCTGCTGGAGCGCGGATCGGGCGCGCGCGACGCGATTCTCGAGGCCGGGCGCATCCGGTTACGGCCGATCCTCATGACCTCGGTCGCGACCATCACCGGCGCGCTGCCGATCGCCCTCGGACTCGGCGCCGGCGCGAGCAGCCGGCGTCCGCTGGGCTACGCCATCGCCGGTGGTGTCTTCTTCTCCACCGTCCTCACGCTCTACCTCGTGCCGACTGTCTGGCTCTTCTTCGAGGGACTTCGGAAACACAAGGAACATCCCCAGCCCGCCGTGGCTGCCGTGCCGGTGATGGCTGGGGAGGCTGAGTGATCGCGCTGGCCGCGGCGCTGCTTCTGCAGGTGCCGATCCCGGTTCGCATCGTTCCACCCGACTCAACTCTGCCGCACGTCACCCTGCCGGAGGCGATCCGGCTGGCCACCGGCGTCGATCCGGTGTACGTGCGCGCGGCCGGCCGGGTGGACGACGCCGAGTGGGGGCGCCGCGCAGCGGTGCTCGCGTTCATCGTCCCGGCGCTGGGCGTGAGCCTCGACGCCACCCGGTACTCCACCGCCTTCTTCAACATCGGTATCGGCGCGCCCACCAGCAACGCCGTGAACTTCCGCGCGAATGCGGCATACGAGCTGCTCAGCGTGCGGAAGATCACGGATCTCGGTTTCACGAAGGCCGAGCTGGAGGCGACGCAGGCCAACGCCGAGCGACAGAAGTTCCTGACGGCCTTCGACACCGAGAACGACTTCCTCGACGTACTCGTCAGCCGGGAGCTCACCCGGGTGGCGCACAGCCGCTATGAAAGGGCGCAGGAGCAGTTGACCGTGGCGCGCGCGCGGGTCCTGTCCGGTGCGGCGGTGCAGACCGACTCGCTGCAACTTGTGCTGGAACTGACCCAGGCGCGGCTCGACGTGCTGCGGCAGGACCTGGCGCTCAAGGTGGCGCGCCTGCAGCTGGGAAGGCGGATCGGGAGCGACGGGCCCGTGGACGCTCAGGTCACCGACAGCATGCTGCCGCCCGACCTGAGCTACACTGACCAGCAGCTCATCCAGCTCGCCCTGGAGCAGGCGCCGCAATATCGCGAGGCCCGTGCGCTCGCGCGCTCGGCGTCCTACGCGCTCAAGGGGCAGAAGGGTGCCTACCTGCCGACCTTCAACCTGACGGCAGGTTTCACCGAATACGACAGCAGGTTCCCGCCGAGCGGGCAGGGGGTCGGTTCGATCACGCTCATCGTGGCCTGGCCGCTGTGGGACCGCGGACAGCGGGAGATCGCGGTGCAGCAGGCGAAGACGAATCTCAACGTCGCACGCGCGGTGAGCGCCGACCTCGAGCGATCGGCCGCGCGCGACGTGACCCAGGCCGCCGAGGCCTACCGGATTTCCCGCGAGGCGGTGGATCTGACCCAGGCACAGCTGGTGGCCGCGCGGGAGACGTTCCGCGTGCAGGAACTCAGGTACAAGAGCGGAGCGAACACCATTCTCGACCTGCTGGAAGCCCAGTTCCAGCTGACGCGCGCCGAGTCCGAGGCGGTACAATCGGTCTACGCGCTCTATCTGTCGCTCGTGGGCCTCGAGGCAATCACGGGACAGGAGTTCCTAGTGGGGAGAAACCAGTGATGAAGTGGAGGGGATTGCGGGTAGCACTCGTGGCGGTCACGCTGGGCGCGGCGTGCAAGAAGGCCGACCCGAACTCGGCGGCGGCGGCGCGGGCCCCCGCGTCGGCCCCGGGTATCGTCGTCGAGGTTGCCGTGGCGAAGAACGACACGGTGACTGATGCGATTGCGGCCACGGGACAGATCGAGGCAGTGCAGGCCATCGAACTCAGGCCCGACGTCGAGGGACGGATCATGGAGATCCTCTTCCGCGAGGGCAGCGAGGTCGCGAAGGGCACGCCGCTCTTCCGCATCGATGACGCGGAGCTGCAGGCGGAAGTGGCGCGCGCCGAGGCCGACCGCGACCTTGCGAACCAGTCGCTCCAGCGCACGCGCGAGCTGGTGCAGCAGCGTGCCTCCTCGCAGGCCGACATGGAGCGCGCCGAAGCCACCGCCCGGAGCGCCGACGCCTCGCTGGCGCTGCTCAAGGTCCGGCTTGATCGCACCGTGGTGCGGGCGCCCTTCGGCGGGGCCGTGGGCCAGCGCTTCGTGAGTCTGGGCGACTACGTCACCACGTCCACCCGCCTCGCCTCGCTGCAGACAGTGAACCCCGAGCGGGTCAGCTTCCAGGTGCCGGAGCGCTATGCGTCGCAACTGCGTCGGTCGCAGACCATCGCCTTCCAGGTGGCGGCGATGCGCAGCAAGACCTTCACTGGTACGGTGGATTTCGTGGACCCCGTGGTCCAGCTGCCCGGGCGAACCATCACCGTCAAGGCGCTGGTGCCGAATCCCAACCGCGAGTTGCAGGCGGGCATGTTCGTGGAAGTGCGACTCGCCACCGCGCAGCGACCCAACGCGGTCGTCGTACCGGAAGACGCCGTGCTCGCCTTGCAGGGCACCACCGTCGTGTGGGTCGTCAAGGACGGGAAGGCGACGCGCCGTCCGGTAACGCTTGGTGTCCGCTCTCCCGGCTTCGTCGAGGTGGTCGAGGGGGTGGAAGCCGGCGAACAGGTGATCGTCGGGGGCGTCGAGAAGGTGGCGGAAGGCGCGGCCGTGACGCCGCAGGTGGTGGAGCGCACCAAGCCGGCGGTGACGGAAGGGCGCTAATGGCCCCATCGCGGTCGGCTTCCCCGGGCGCCCGGCGCCTTCGCCCCGGGGTCATGGCCCTGATGGCAGGGCTGGGGCTGCTACGCGGTATCCCGGCCGTAGCGCAGGAAGGCATCGTGGGGCGCTGGCGCATCGACGTGTACGACATCACGCCGGCACCACTCTATGGCGAGTTGATCTTCAGCGACTCGGCCGGCGCAACGGGCGGTCGCGCCGAGTTTTCCAACCGCAGTGGCCCACCGGTGGCATTGTCCCAGGTCCGCGTCGGCGACGCGGGCCTGCTCGAATTTGTGGTTCCCGGCGATGGAGGTGCCGTGTTCAGCGGCCGTGCGGTCGACGGATTCCGGCGCATGCGCGGCGATGTCGTAGCCGACGGCGGCCGTCGCGGGCGCTGGACCGCCGAGCGCCTCGATCCGTCGATCGAGTTCTACCCGGTGCTGCCGCGGTTTCGTCTTCGGCAGCTCGTGGGCGGAGTCGGTGGCGACCGCGCGGTGCTTCCCGGTGCACTGGTCGCAGCGGCGACGAAGGAGCTGCCGCGCGCCGGCCTGACCGCGAGTTATGAACGCATCGCGCGTGCGAGCGGCCTGGCGCCGCTGAGCGGCGCGCAGCTGCAGTCGGAAGGACCGGGCCGCGTCCTGGGATTCAACCAGCGGGTGGAGGTGCTTGCCGCGGTGCAGCACATGCTCGAGCAGCTGCGCGCGGCGCTTCCCACCGACGCCGAGCGTGCGCAGTTCGACGCCCTCTTCCGCCCTGGTGGGGGCTGGCGGCTGGACCTCCACGGCGCGGCGCTCGAGATCGCGCGACTCCGCTCTCGCCGGCTGCAATGGGATGACGTGGTGCCGGCGCTCATCGCGACCGGTTCGATTGGCGATTCCACGGCCGCGGCCGCCGCCGTGCCACGCGCGATGGAACGCCTGCTGATGCTTCGAAGCGCGGATTCCACGGCGCTGGGACGCATGCTCGCCACCGCTGCGGCCACGGTACCGGTCTCAGCCCGCTCGCTCGGCATCCTGCTCTCCGCCTATCCCGAGGCGGAGGACTGGCACCACCAGGCGGTGGCATTCCTGCTTCGCGCCCGCTGGATCAATCAGGACGGCGCGCTGCGCTCGCCCGGGGACATGGTGCGCGCCACCTGGCTCGCCATCATGCCAGGTGACTCGGCGCGCGTCCGGAGCACGCCCGCGATCGCGTCACGGTTGTTCGGCCAGCCGCAGGCGGTGCCGCGCTACGGCGTGTCGTCCGCCAGCACGGCCCGCCTGGTGACACCGCTCAACTGGAGCGGCGAACGGTGGATCGACCGGCACGGTGCCACCGGAACGCTCGCGATGCTGCACCTGCTGGATCTCCCCGGCGGCGGTGAACTGCTGGTGGCTCGGGGTGACGAGACGCTGCGCGTCGTGTCGGTGAAGCAGCGGGCTGCTGAATCGACCAGCGGATTCCTCGAGGAGCGGGAGGCCATCGCGGTCGAGCCGAGCTACATCCCGGTGCTGGCTCTCGGCGCCGTGCTTCACGAGTGGGGTCACCTGCTGGCCGAGGGATGGCGCTTCGACCAGGCCGTGGTGGCCGCCACCGACAGCGGGGAAGTTGCGTTGCCGGGCATCAACCCCTGGCTGGTGGAGGGAATCGCGGAGGCGTGGACCGATCTCGTCCTCGGCCCCATCATGCCGCGACTGCCACTCGTGGGTCTCGCCGAATTGGAGAAGCGGGTCCGGCTCTCCGGTGCCGAACTTGACCCGCACGTCACCGGCTATCTCGTGGCACGCGCCGCCATCGGCGCGGCCGCATCACAGGGAACGGCGGCACCCGTAGCCATCAGGCGCCTCATCGAGGCCGGCGAGCCCGCCCGGGTCCTGCTGGATCCGCTGTTCGCGGCGACCTTCCGCGATCCCGGTGACGTGGGGCCGCTGATCATTCCCGCGCCGAGCCGCCGCTTCCTCGTGCCCGAGAGCATCTTCAGTGTCGACACCAGCTTTCCCGATCCGGTGAGCACCATCATCAGGATGCCCGAGTAAATGCACATTCGTGGATCTTCTCTCGCACTGACGCTGATCGCGGCACCGCTGGCCGCCCAGCAGACGACGCCGGAGCGGACCGGTGGCAGGGAGACCTCGAGCTGGGCCGACGTCACGACCTTCCTCGATTCGCTCGAGCGGCGGGGTGCCCCATTCCGCTTCGGGACCTTGGGTACCAGCACCGAGGGACGCCGCGTCCCCTTCGTGGTCGCGGCCGCGCCCGGGGTGCGAGGCCCGGCCGACGCACACTCCTCCGGCCGCCTTGTGGTGTGGTTGCAGGGCGATATCCATGGCGGCGAGGTGGAAGGGAAGGAAGTGACCCAGATGATCCTCCGGGACGTCGCCTACGGGTCGCTGCGCCCCCTGCTCGACAGCGTGGTGCTGCTGGTGGTGCCGATCTACAACCCTGATGGGAACGATGCGTGGGCTGATGGCGCGATCAACCGGCCGGGGCAGAACGGCCCCGCCATCGTTGGACAGAACAGCACCGGCCTCGGCCTCAACCTGAACCGTGACTACGTAAAGATGGAGGCGCCGGAAACGCGGGGTGCGGCGGCGCTCATCAACGCGTGGCAGCCTGACCTCTTCATCGACCTGCACACGACGAACGGCAGCTACCACGGGTATGCGCTTACCTACGCGCCCGGGCTCAATCCCAATGATTCGCCGGCAAACGCGTACGTGCGCGACAAGTTCCTTCCAGCGATCCGGCAGCGGATGAAGAGCCGCCACGGCCTGGAGACCTTTCCGTACGGCAACTTCCGCAACCAGATGCCGGACTCGCTCGTGCTCGGCTGGGAGACGTATGACGCCCGGCCCCGGTTCGGTACCAACTGGACCGGGCTCCGCGGCCGCATGGCGATCCTGAGTGAGGCCTACAGCAACGACCCGTTTCCCGTACGCATCAGCTCGACGTATGCCTTTGTGGAGGAGATCCTCACCCTGGCGGCGGCCGAACGCAGCGCCATCAAGCGCCTGCTCGCGCAGTCGGCGGCAGCGCGGCCCGACTCGGTGGCGGTGCGGTCGGTTCTTGCGGCGCCCACCGAACAGCCGGTGATCGCGGAGATCACTGCCGCCGCGGGCGACGGGGATGGGCCGTTCGCGCGGCGCAGCCGCACCGGGCAGTTCCGCACCGTGCGCATGCCCGTGTACGATCGATTCGTCGCGTCCCGGCGCGAGGCACGCCCCGTCGCGTACCTCCTGCCGGCTTCACTCCCAGACGTCACGGCGCTGCTGCTGCGACAGGGAGTCCAGGTGGAGCAGCTCACCGCGGCGTGGCGGGGACCGGCGGAGCGGTTCCGCGTCGACTCCATCTCGGCTCAGCCCTATGCCTTCGAGGGGCACCGCACCGTGACGCTGGAAGGGGCGTGGCTCGACGCTGCACCCTACGAGGCCTCCGCAGGCAGCTACCTGGTGCGCACTGACCAGCCGCTGGGCACACTCGCGAGCTACCTGCTCGAACCCGCGTCCGAGGACGGGAGTCGTCGCCTGGAACTTGCTCGACCGGCTGCTCTCGCTCCGCACGCCCTGCGCGATCGCGCGGGTGCGTGTGCCCGTCCGCGTCGCCACCATTGAACAGCACTGACCAGCGAGGACCAACATGCTCGAAGCGGGAAAGAAGGCACCGAAGTTCTCCTTGCCCACCGACGACGGGAGGACACTCGGGCTGGACGATTTCAAGGGGAAGAAGGTCGTGCTCTACTTCTATCCGAAGGATGACACGAGCGGATGCACCGCCCAGGCCTGCGAGTTTCGCGACAGCTGGAGGTCGGTGCAGGCGGCTGGCGCGGTCGTGCTCGGGGTATCGCCCGATAACGTGACCTCGCACGGCAAGTTCAAGAGCAAGTACCAGCTGCCCTTTCCGCTCCTGGCCGACGAGGACCACGCGGTGGCCGAGGCGTATGGCGCGTGGGGCGAGAAGTCGATGTATGGCCGCAAGTATCATGGCATCCTGCGGACCACCTTCGTGATCGGTCCGGATGGCCGGATTGAGAAGATCTTCCAGAAGGTGAAACCGAAGGGGCACGCCGCCGAGGTGCTTGCCGCGTTGACGGGCTGAGGACACCGGAAGGGTGATAGACCCGTAGTTATCTTCCGCATGCAGGCAATACGAAAAACCTGGGACAGGGAAGCGAGCACGAAGACGATGGCTCAGCCGGCAGCAGTGAAGCCAGAGGCGGGGAGGGCACCAGTGGCACCCGCAGCACCGCGTGGGGCCGGTGCCTGGCTCTGGGAATGGGTGAAGTCCATCGGCGTCGCGCTGGTGGTGTGGTTCTTCCTGCGCACCTTCCTGCTCGAGGCCTTCCGCATCCCGTCCGGCAGCATGGAGAACACGTTGCTGGTGGGCGATTTCCTCTTCGTAAACAAGCTGCTGTACGGGGCGGAAGTCCCGATTGTCGGCAAGAAGCTCCCGGCAGTGCGTGAACCGCGCCGCAACGAGATCCTTGTCTTCGATTCGGTGGAGGAGCCCGGGCTCAAGGTGGTGAAGCGGCTCATTGGCGTGCCGGGCGACACGCTGGCCATGGAGAATGGCACGCTGATCCGTAACGGGCAGCGCATCGACGAACCATACGCGGTGCACGCCAACCCATCGGCCCTCGCCGAACCCGACCAGCGCGAGCACATGCGGGCCTGGCAGTCGAGTCATCTCGCCGGCCGGTCGCCGGAGGACTATCACCCCGACCTGCAGAACTGGGGCCCGATCGTCGTGCCGGCCGACTCCTTCTTCATGATGGGGGACAACCGGGACAGCTCGTATGACGGGCGCTACTGGGGCTTCCTGCCGAGAGCGAACGTGCGGGGCACGCCGATGTTCATCTATTACAGCTTCAACGGCAACAGCTGGCGCCCGCTGCCATTCTTCTCCGACATCCGATGGGGGAGGATTTTCAGCGTCCCGAAGTAGTGCCTATGCGATGACCGCGGCCTTCTGCCCGCGGCCTCTCCAGCGTGCGGCCATGCCACCGGCCACCGCACCCGCAAGTGCCGACAAGCCGAACGCCGCCGCGAATCCGCCCGTGTCCGCCAGCGCGCCGAGCACTGGCGGTCCCACGATCCTCGCCGCGGACCCGATGCTCTGCAGCGTTCCAAGCACTCGTCCCTGATCATCGGGTGGCGTCGTACGGGACACGAATCCCGCGACGCAAGGACCCACCAGGCTGAAGCCGGCGCTGAGCAGTATCACCGCCAGCCCGATTCCGGCCAGACGGAGCGCACCGCCGGGCGGAAGAGCGCCGAGGAGTGGCAACAGTGCCAGCCCCGCGGCCATGAGCCCGCCGCCCCACACCACCAACCGGAGTTCACCCAGTTTCGGTGCCAGCCGCCGTACCAGGCGTCCCTGCACCAGCACGCTCACCAGCCCCACCAGAGTGAAGGCGTAGCTGATCCCGGCGCGGGTGAGTCCAAGGACCTGTGTGCCGAACTGCTGGAAGACCACATACATCGCGGTGAAGGCCAGGGTCGCGGCGAAGGTGACGATGAGTGCGGCGCGCGGCACCTTGGCCCTGGCACCCCAGTCTTGCGATCTGCGGGCCCGGCTTTCGCGAATCAACAGCGTACCAAGCAGGAAATTGACGAGGCAGATGGCCGCCGCCAGCAAGCCGGGAGCGCTTTCCCCGAGCCGGCTGGCAAGGCCGCCCAGCGCAGGGCCAACAGTGAACGCGAGTCCAAAGGCGGCGCCGATCAGGCCCATGGCCCGGGAACGCTGCTCCGGTGGGGTGGTGTCCGCCAGGGCCGCCTGCGCCACATTGACGGTGGCACCGAGGCTTCCCGACAGGATGCGCGCGAGGAAGAGAACCGGAAGGCTCCCGGCGAGGCCGAAAGCGGTGTAGGCAACCGCGCTTCCGCCGAGGCCGAGCAGGATGACGGGGCGACGACCGATGCGGTCGCTGAGCCGGCCCCACCGTGGCGCCAGCAGGAAGGAGAGCAGGGAGTCGGTGGCCACGACCGCGCCGATGACCAGCCCGCTCGAAGTGAAGCGCGCGGCCGCCAGCGGCAGCTGTGGCACCACGATTCCGAACCCGACGAGGTCGAGGAATACGGCGAGCACAACCGCCATGTTCGCGGACGGACGCGGCTCGATCGGCGAATCAGAAGTCTGGAGCACACGACTTTCCACCCGGTCGGCAGATACGCGCCGCCCGGGCAGCTGCGATCAGAGGGTTACAGCACGGGGCGAGGTGCTTCGGGAAGCGAATCCCGGCTCAGCACGCGATCGATGTACACCGCGGTCCGGCCGCATTCGCCACACATCAGCGTAACCCGGCCGGAGGGGATCGCGGGATCCCCTGGTCGACGTGGCGTACGCTGGACGGATGTAGTCTGGCATGTCGGGCAGACGAGCGGCTGCAACTCGCGATCAGCTGAAATGAGCAGCAGCGCTTCAGGCGCCCGGTACTCCTTGATTCCCCTGCGACCCACGGAGGATCCTCCAACAGCGTGGTGACAGTGTCTATGTGCGCCGCGCGGGCACAAATGTACCCGTTTGTTGACTGTTCGCTACCCATCCGTCACATAGCGTCACGACACTAAAGCGACACAAACGCAACCGTATCGCGACACTAATCTCGAGTAGAGTGGTAGTCTATTATACTACTATGACTGCCTTTGAGGCAGGCCACTCAATGCTTGACCTGGATTCGGGCCCGTGATACGTTGCCGCCCAACCGACACTGTCGTGTCGGCGTTTCTCTCCCAGCGCTTTCGTGGCGCGGAGGTGTATGTGGCAACAGAACTTGGCGGGTCGCAGATCACGACCCTGATGGAAACACTGCCGGGCATCGCGAACGTGCTTCGGAGTCCCGTGGCGGACGCGATCATCAACATGATTCGCGCTGGAGTCCGCCTGCGCGAGTTCCAGTACGCCGATGCCGACGAACTGGTCAAGTACGCTATTCGGCGGAACCTGCTGGGCAACGACGAAGGTGAGCGGGTGCTCGCGGAAGCCAAGGCGGCCGAACAGAAGCGAATCGACAAGGCCGCCGAACGGGCCCAGCACAAGGCAAACCCACCGAAGAAGGTGGTCAAGCCCAAGGTCGTCGCCAAGACGAAGGCCAGCAAGAATGTGAAGGCGGTCAAGCCCGCCAAGAAGGCGAAGCCAGCCAAGAAGCGCTGAGCTCGCCCTCCGAAAGCCGCCCTACACCCGGAATTCGGTGACCAGGGCGGCCAGGCGATTGGATGCCTGGAGCAGTTCCGCGGCCGCCGCCGCCATCTCCTCCGTCGAAGCACTCTGCTCTTCCGCCGCCGCCGTCACCTCTTCGCTGGCGGAGGCATTCTCGTTCGCCGCCGACCCAGCCTCCGCCGTGCGCTCGCCCAGTGCCGTGACGGTTTCCTCGTTCCGCGTCGCCTCGCGGGCCACGTCCTCCGCCGCCGACCGGACACCTTCTACTGCGCCCACGATTTCCTCGAGGGCATGCGCCGCGGCGCCAGCCACCGATTCCACGCCCGACACCTTGGCCGAGCCGGCATCCATCGTGGCAGCGACCTGGGCCATCTGCTGCTGGATCTGGGCGACGGTGCGAGCAACCTCCTCGGCCGCCTGTGCGCTCGAATCCGCCAGGCGCCGGACTTCCTCGGCCACGACTGCGAAGCCCCGCCCATGTTCGCCCGCCCGGGCGGCCTCGATCGCGGCATTGAGCGCGAGCAGGTTGGTCTGGGAGGAGATCTGCTTGATCAGCTCGATGAAGTCGGAGATCGCGCGGGAGGTGCGGGCCAGGGCCTGTACCTGGCCGGTGGAGGTGCGGACCACCTCGCGCACATCGAGGAGGGCGCGCCCAGCGCTCGACACGTCGCCCCGGTGATAGTCGGCGAGGCGCCGGATGCGATCGCCCACGTCCACCACACGTCGCGCGGCCGCGGTATTGCCGACGGCGGTTTCGCGCAGGGAGACGAGCAGCACGTCGGCCGCGCGCATGCCGCTCGCCTGCCGCTCGGCGCTGTCCGCCACGCGCACCATGGCGGTGGAGATCTCGCCGCTCGTCGCGGCCAGCTCCTCGCTCATCGCCGAGAAGTCGCTCGCATTGGCGCTGATGGACCGCGCCTCGCCGATCACCGACTCGACCAGGCCCCGGAGCCGAGTGCGCATGCGGTCGAGCGCATGAGCCAGGCGCCCCAGCTCGGTCGGCATCTCACCCAGGTCGAGCGGGCGGAGGTCGCCGGCCCCGAAGCGGTCGGCGGCCCCGACGAGCTTCTTGAGCGGCAGGTCGATCGCCCGCACCACCACGACGACGGTACCAAGGCCGAACGCAAGCGCGCCGCTGAACAGGAGCCACAGGATGGTGCGCCGTTGCTGGGTTTCCTGCTGCAGTTCCTGCTGGCCGCGCAGTGCGGATTTCGACTGCGAGTCGGAAAGGCGCTGCACATCCTCCGTGAGCGTCGTGGCCGGCGCGCGTGCCTGTTCCGCCGCCGACCGCGCCTCATCAGGACGGCCAAGGTCGGTCAGCGCAAACGCACGGCCGTAGGCCACCTCGATGCGCGCCTGCACGTCGGCAATGCGGTTGAGGACGATGCGGTCGTTATTGCCCAGGGAGCGCAGCTGCTGGTAGCGCCGCTGGTATGCGTAGGCGGAGTCGCCATGGCTCAGAAAGGCACCCCGGAGCGAGTCTGACGGATGGATGAGGTACTGGTCGGCCGCGCGTATCTGGCTGTTGGACGTGGACACGAGCCCGGCGCCCACTTGCGCTATCTCCAGCATCGAAGCGAGCTGCCCCGTGACGAGCTTGTCCAGCGCGCCGATCGTGTTCACCGCGAGCATGGCAAGGGCGAGCACGAGGACGAGGAGCAGCCCCATGCCCGAGAGCACCCGGCTGCGCAGGCTGCCCAGCATCAGAGTCCGCCCGCCAGCAGCACGGCGCCGTTGCGGACGACGGTGATGTAGACCTGTTTGTCGGGCACATCACCGAGCGAATCAAAGGCGATCCGGCCGGTAGCGCCCTCGAACGGTGCAGCACCCTGTCCCACGCGGTCGAGCGCCCGGCGCACGCTTTCCCGGTTCGGGCCGCCCTCCTCGATCGCGCGCGCGAGCAGATTCACGGCGTCATAGGTGGCCGCCGCCGGCTGGTTCGGGACTGGTGCGTCGGGATACTTCTGGGCATATGCGGCGACGAATTTACGATTGGCGGGAGTGTTCAGGCTCGGGTGGTACGCCGCGCTCACGTAGGTGCCCTCCGCCAGCGGACCCGCTTCCTCGATGCCCTCGAGCCCGTCGCCCCCGAGCAGGGGTACCTCGAGCTTCAGCCCGCGCGCGCCGCGCAGGATCGACTCGGCATCCGGCCGATTCCCCGCCACGAAGAGAAACTGGGGCCGCTGCAGCTTGGCCAGCCGCTCCAGTTGTGCCGCGACGTCGGGTGTGGTGCCGAGATAGGGTTCCATGCCCACCAGGCGTCCACCGCGCTGACCGAGACTGGTGGCGAATGCCTGGCGAATGCCGCGGCCATAATCGTCGTCGAGGTAGAATACGCCGCCTTGCTTGAGCTGGAGCCGGTCCGTGACCCAGCGGGCGAGTGCCGCGCCGTGCGCGAGATCGCTTGGGCACATCCGGAAGGTGTAGGGCCCCGCGTCGCTGACCTCCGGCGCCGACGAGGAGGGCGTGATGGCCACGAGTGGCCGCGAACCGCCATTGTAGATCGGCGCTGCGGCGAGAGTGGTGCCGGAGAAGAGATGCCCGACCACGGCCACGGCGTCGGACGAGTACAATTCCTCGGCGACCCGCACGGCGGAATCGGGATTGGCGAAGTCGTCGCGCTCGATGAGCTCCAGAGGTCGACCGCGCACCCCACCACGCGCGTTGATCTCGTCGACAGCGAGCCGCGCGGCGCGCCGCATCGGTTCGCCGATCGGATCCGAGAGGGCACCGGTGACGCCGATATGGATGGGGCGTTCGCTGCGGCTGCAGCCGGTGAGCCCGACCAACAGCAGCAGGGCCAGCACCGGCACCGCGCGCTTGACGTGCGGGAGAATGACCATTGAGCGGGGAGGCTACTCCCCGGTCCAGCGAATGGCAATACCTGCACCCGCTGCCATCTTCGACCTGCACGGCCTGAGCGTGCTCGACGCGATCACCAGCGCCGAACGGTTCGTGCGTGCCCAGCGAAAGGCGCGGCCCGGTGCCAGCATACGGATCATCACGGGGCGCGGCCGTTCGGGTGGCGGTGCGCCGGTGCGCACCCGGGTGCGCACGCTGCTCCGGGCGCTCGAGGAACAGGGCAATGTGGTTCGCAGCTTCGAGCTGGAGGACAGTGAGGGAAGTTTCCTGGTGCGACTCGCCGGTTAGCGAGCCGGCGAGGTTTCGACACCCTGGACCGCGGACGTATCCACCGGTGGCTTGCTGACGGGGGCCTTCTTGGCCGGCTTCTTCGTCGTGGCGGGATTTACGGTTTTCTGAGGAGTGCCACGCCGTGCCGTCCATGCATCGAGCACGTTTCCGTCGATGAGGGCCACGGACGTGGCCTTGGCCCCCTGCTGCGCGCGCCAGGTGAGCCGTATCATGGTTCCCTTCCGAACCCACTGCATCATCCACTGCGAATTCTGCGCTTTTGCGTCAACCCGTCCGTAGCGCCGTTCCAGCGAACTGCGGAGCTGGTCCAGTTCGTCGGGCGCCAGGTTGCCGGCAATGGTCAGCACGCTGGTGATACTGTCCACCGCAGACATCCAGAGTTCCAGTGGTTCTGCGGCTTCGGGTACGCTGACCGTGGCGCGGCATTCCTCCACCCGCGAGTCCACTTTCGAGCGCTCACAGCGCAGATGCCCACCATCGCGGTCGGCAATGATTTCTGCCACCACGCGCACCGGGGCCCCGGCCTGGATGCCGAAGACCGCGAGCGGATCGGTGGCCGAAGCCGCCTGCGCCGCCAGTGGCATGGGCAGGTGCAGGAAAAGGGCGAGCCTGAGAGCAGTACGGGTCACGCGATACCCCGGAAGACAGGATGCGAACAGTTGCGTGCAAGGAATGCGCCCCGGCCGGGGCAGGAGGTGCGCCGGTGACCCGGGTCACCCGGGTCACCGGTCGGGATAGTCATGCCCTACGGACGTTGGCCGCCTGAAGACCCTTGGGCCCCTCGACCACCTCAAACTCGACCGGGTCGCCCTCGGCGAGTGAGCGGAAGCCGTCCATCTGGATAGCGGTGTGATGGACGAATACGTCCTTGCCACCGTCCTGTGCAATGAATCCAAACCCCTTCGCGTCGTTGAACCACTTCACCTTGCCCGTCGCCATCGGAATGGCCTCATCTTGGGGAGCGTACTGCTCCGGTTCCGGCGGCCGGTCGGGATGGCCGGCCCCAAAATGGAAGCGCGCCGATCAGGGCGGTGTGCCCGTCGGCGCGGCTGGAAGCCAGGGACCTGTCGAGGCATACCACTGCATCACCTAAGCTTCCGGCTGCCATGGCATTTGTCAATCCGCCCGGGCGCGGTCCTCCCGACTGCAATCGGCTGCACCGGAATCAGGTCAGTCCCGTCCTGATTGCGGTCGACACCCTGGCGGTGAAGGTGTCGATTTCCGTCGGCGTCGTGTACACGTTCGGCGTAATCCGGAGGCCGCTGAACTGGGGATGCACGATCAGAGTGGTCACGATCCGGTGCTGGTTGAGGAGCCACGCCTGCAGGCGGGCCGGGTCGAGGCCGGCGATCGAGACGAACCCGATGGCGGCACTGTCCGGTGAGTTGAGCGGTGTGAGCACCTTGACCCGGTCGCTCTGCGCCATCAGTGGCATGGCCCACCGGTCGCGGAGGTAGCGCAGCCGGGCCACCTTGCGATCAGCTCCGATCGCCTGGTGAAACGTCAGGGCCACGCTGATCGCGTTGTGGTTCGCGGCGGGATGGGTGCCGATCTCCTCGTACTTCCGGATGTTCGCATTCATGTCAGGCGGAGCCGCCATCATCGGCCACAGCCCGGGAATCTGGCTGCGGCGCACATACAGGAAGCCGGTGCCGATGGGCGCCAGCAGCCACTTGTGGAGGCTGGTGCCGTAGTAGTCGCACTCGAGATCGTCACGGGTGAAGGGGAAATGCGCAAAGGCATGGGCCCCGTCCACGAAGACCAGGATGCCCTTGGGACGGGCCATCGCGACGATGTCGCGCACCGGCAGGATCTGGCCGGTGAGATTGGTGATGTGCGGGACTTCGATGACGCGGGTGCGTGGGGTGATCGCTTCAGCGAAGCGATCGACGACATACTGATGTGAGGGTGGCGGCACCTCGAAGGAAATCGTCTTCAGCACGATGCCGTCCCGGCGCGCGCGCTGGTTCCACGTGGTGAGCATCCGGGGATAGTTCTGGTCGGTGACGATCACTTCGTCGCCCCGGCGCAGGTCGAGGCCAAGGATCATCGTCTCGAGCGCCTCCGAGGCATTTCGCGTAATCGCCATTTCCTCGGGATCACACCCGAACTGGCCCGCGAGGCTGGTCCGCACCGATTCGACCCGCGGTTCGAGCGTGCGCCACATGTGTTCCACCGGCAGTTCGTTCGAGAAGCGCAGGTCGCGCATCATCTGGTCCATCACCACCGTCGGCGACGGGCTCACGCCCCCGTTGTTCAGGTTGATCATGGTGGGGTCGCAATCGAAAGCGCGCTGAATGACCGCCCAGTAGTCCTCATCGTCCGCTGCGCCGCCGCGCCTGCCCGACGCTTCAGCCTGCGACAGGTAGCGGATGGCCTTGGGCGAGAACGCGGGGGCCGCGACGGCGAGCGAACGGACGAAAGTGCGACGGTCGACCATCATGGACTCGGTGGCGAGGTAGATTAGATAATGCGGGTTTGGCGCCAGAACGGCCAGCGTCCACCCCGGTTTCTCCGCGCGTGTGCCGATCAACCTCCTCCTGACCATCACATGTTGCTCACCCTGATCCTCATGCTGCAGCAGCCGGCACAGCAGCCCGTTGCGCCCCCCATCGCACCCCCCCCGTCCCCGGTCGCAAAGCCCCCCTCGCCCATTGCGCGGGTACAGGTGGAGCCGGGAGATGTCGCGGTCCAGGCGGGCGATACCGTGCGGTTGCGCGCCGTGGCGTACGACTCCGCCGGCCTCGCCTTGTCCGGTGCGACCACGAAATGGTTCCAGGCGAGCCACGGCTTTGAGGGTCGCGTCGGCGAAGACGGGCTGGTGACGGCGGGGTCCACGGGCGCCATGCGGGTCGCAGCGGTAACCAGTGTGGCCGGCAGCAAGCCGACCACGACCTTCACGCGGATCACCATCCTGCCACCGCCCGCCGCACGCATCGCGATCGAGCCGTTGGTGAAGCGGCTGTACGTG
The DNA here is from genome assembly GCA_963822925.1 of uncultured Gemmatimonadales bacterium. GTDB lineage: Bacteria > Gemmatimonadota > Gemmatimonadetes > Gemmatimonadales > GWC2-71-9 > JAGGAG01. The sequence continues at coordinate 256,413 of CAWGJN010000017.1, read as the reverse complement.
GGGCAGGCACTATCCCTGAGCGCCGTGCCCTATGCGGCCAACAATGACCAGCGCTACGACCTCATCACCTGGGAATCCGACGCGCCCGGGGTCGTGTCGGTCTCCAAGGCGGGACGCATTACGGCGCAGCGTGCCGGCCGCGCCACAATAACGGCGCGCGCCGGCCGGGCGACCCAGGCCATCCCACTGATGGTCGAATCCAATCCCGTAGCCACCCTGGTCCTGGCGCCATCCGACACTTCGGTGCGCACCGGTGACGTGGTCCGCCTCAGCGTCGCAGGGCATACGTCCGCGGGGAAGCGCGTACCCGACGTGCTGCCCGAGTTCCTCGTCAGCCCCGGGGGCGGGACAGTTGATCCCGATGGCGCCTTCGTCGCCGGCGAGCCCGGTACCTACCGGATCGTAGCCGCGTTTGCGGGCCGCTCGGCGGAGGCCACGATCACGGCGCGTCCGCGTGACGCAACCCGACCCACCACCGTCGTGGGCCGCATGCCACTGGCAAGCTTCATCTCCACCGAGTTCTGGCTCCATCCCGATGGCCAGCATGGATACCTCGCCACGCTCGGTGACCGTCTCTATGCGATGGACCTCACCGATCCCGCGAAGCCGGTGATCACCGATTCCGTCATGGTCGATGCCCGCATCATCAACGACGTCATGACGACCGAAGACGGCAAGTTCGGCGTGATGACGCGCGAGGGCGCGAGCTCGCGGAAGAACGGCATCGTGATCCTGTCCTTCGAGGATCCGGCCCATCCGGTGCAGGTCGCCGAATTCACCGAGACGGTGACGGGCGGAGTGCACAGCACGTTCATCTACCACGGCTACGTGTACCTCACCGACGACGCGACCGGATCGATGCGTGTCATCGACATCCGCGATCCGTATCATCCATCGCAAGTGGCCCGATGGGAAACGCCTCGTACCGAGGCGGGCCGCATGCTGCACGACATCGACGTGCAGGACGGCCTCGCCTACCTGAGCTACTGGAACGACGGCCTGGTGATCCTCGACGTCGGCAACGGCGTGAAAGGCGGGAGCCCCGAGAACCCGCAGCTCGTATCGCAGCTCAAGTACGACCTGAATGCGCTGTATCGCGATGTCGAGGCCGTCGGCGGACCGGGCTTCATCCGTGGAACCCACACGGCCTGGCGCAGCGGCAGGTACGTATTCGTCGGCGACGAGGTCTTCTCGGCGAAACCGGTGGGCAGCCTCGGCCCGGTCGGGCTCGGCCGCGCGTACGGCCGCCTGCACGTCGTGGATGTGTCCGACCTGACGGCGCCGCACCTGGTCGCGTGGTACGAGCCGAGAGACGGGGGCGCGCACAATGTCTGGGTGGCCGGCGACACGCTCTACCTCGGGGACTATCAGGGCGGACTCCGGATCGTGGACGTGTCGGGCGAGCTGCGGGGCGACCTGCAGCAGCAGGGGCGCGAGATCGCCCACCTCGCTACGGGCGACGGCCAGGGCAAGGTGCCGAACGCCCCCCTTGCGTGGGGCGCGATCTACCGGAACGGGCTCCTCTACGTGCCGGACATGAACTCCGGCCTCTGGGTGGTGAAGGTGGACGGATCGGCCGTGGGCGTGCCGTAGGGAATGGGCGGGGCGGCTATATTTGCCGCGCTATGACGCAGCCGCAGACGCTCCTTGTCCGCACCTTCAGCGACCGTGCCGAGGGCCTCGCCCATTTCATGCTTCGCGCGGGCGACGCCCCCCGGCTGATCGCGTACGACGACGCGGTCGGGTGCCCCATGGACAATGCCCTCGCGGCGCTCGAATGGTCGGGTGCGGTCGGCATCCTGCACGACGACGACCAGGTGCACGCCGCCCGCCTGAGCAATGAGGTGGCGGTCGCGGTCATCGAACGGCGCGCCGGCAGGGCCAGCCAGTTCGTGTATCTCGGCCCCCGGCTGGATGCCCCGCCGATGGACCTGCTCGAGGGCACCGTGCTGTACGACGAGCCTGGCGTGCGGGCGATCGGGTTCAGCCAGCGGGCGCACGCGCTCGCGCACTTCCTCCGGGCGACAGCGGGTGCCGGGGCGCTGTTCAGTTTCCTCTCGCGGCGCGGTCCGGAGGTGCGACACCTCCGCCGGTGGCTTTCCGCGATCATTCACGAGCTCGACTTGCCGCGCGCCATGGTGGGCGGCTGGTTCGCCGCGGGCATGGCGGGCTCCCTCTTCGTCGGTGCGGAAGAAAACCCGGGCTGGCGCTACATCGAAGTCGGACTCGAATCATGATGCGTGGGTCGATCACCGCCAGCCTGCTGGCCATCGTAGTCGCCGCTCAGGTGCAGGCACAGACAACCTCCAGCCAGCAGCCGGCAGCAGCACTGCCCCAGGTGTACAAGCCCGAGCAGCTTACTCCGGTACAGCGCCAGGCGCGTGACGCCGTCTCGTCCCTGCGCGATTCCGTATCCGCAGCCGGCGGAGCCCTGTCGCGCATCAGCGTCGACGTACAGACGACGTCATTGCAGGTCCTGGAGAGCCGCGCGACCACGGTCGTTGATCGCTGCGCCGCGGCGGAGCGGCAGCGCACTTCGTCCATCAGCCAGCTCTCCTCTGCAGCCCTCACGACGGAAGGTGAGCTCAAGGCGCGTAAGGACATGCTGAAGGAAATGAACAAGCTCAAGAAGTCGCTCGACCTCTGCACTTCGACCTATCAGCCGCTCGCACATACCGGCAAGGGCCAGGAGGTTCGCGACTACGGTCCCACGCGCGCCAAGCCCATCCTCGCTGGATTCCAGCAGTTCGATCAGTCGCTCAAGCCTTTCTCCAAAGCGATGGCAATCCAGTTCCGGCCCCTGCTCAACGCCGGCAAGTCACCGCTGGACTGAGTGGAGCGCGTGGAGAGTCTTCACGGGCTCGTGTAAACATCATCCACATGCTGTGGACGGACTGGGCAGGTGCCGTGCTGGGCGAATGTTAGCTCTCCACAAAGTACACATGCAAATGTGGCGTAAGCCGAAGAAAATCAGGCACTTGCGGCATTTCGGAGAAACCCTAGCTTAGGATCACGCGCTGATCATTGGAGCACCGGAACCTCTGGTTTCGGAAGCAAGTGATCGGCGGGTTCGAGCGGCGCGTCGGAGGAGGCTGCCAGAGCTCACAAGGCTGGGCGGCCAATGATTCCGGTGATCACTCCGGCTCGAACAGGTGGAGCCAGTCGCGCGCTCCATCCGCCCCGATGTGGCGCCTCGGGATGCAGTGCGAAGGGTTGGTCCGCGACCCGATCCGACTCGCAGCGCTCGTGTTGATGAACCAGGCAGGATGGCCATCCAGCCTGGGGATGGAAGCCGAAGCCCCGCGCGAGCCCTACAGTGACGTATCAGTCACCGATGGCCGACGGGAGAAGAACGGCGGCGGCAACGCTCCGACTTCGGGTAATCAGCATGGGGAACGGCCGACAGGGCTCCGGGCTCTGCGGCCGTTTCCATTTCCACCATCCGCGTTTCGCTTCCGTGACCTCCGTGTTTCCCGATTGCGGCGTGGCGTGCCGATGGTTCGCGCATGCGAATCAGCTTTGTCACCGACACCTTCCTGCCCGAGATCAACGGCGTCACTACGGTACTTGCGGCGATGCAGCACGGGCTGCAAAGGCGGGGGCATGTGGTGCAGGTGGTGGCTCCTCGCTATGGCGAACACGGCGAGGATGCTCCGGGCATCACCCGGCGTCCGTCGATGGCGCTTCCCGGCTACGCCCAGTCCCGGTTGACCTGGCCGTTCGATTCGGGCACCGGCCGGGCTCTGAGGGGATTCCAGCCCGATCTCGTGCATGTGGTGACCGAGGGTCCGCTCGGCGCGGCCGGCCGGCGCTACGCGCTTTCGTCGGGCATTCCGCTCGTCACGTCCTTCCACACCGACTTTCCTCGCTATGCCGCGAACTACCTTGGCCACTGGTTCGTGGGGCCGGTGCGGTGGTATCTGAGGCGCTTTCACGCCGCCGCGGTGCTCACCCAGACTCCCAGCGAATCCACGCGGAACGAGCTCCTGCGCCTCGGGCTGCAGCGCGTGGTGGTGTGGGGCCGGGGTGTGGACAGCGCCATGTTCTCGCCGGGACGGCGGAGTGATGCGCGCCGGGAGGCCATGGGAGCGCAGGGGCGGACGCTCGTGCTGTACGTGAGCCGTCTCGCCGTGGAAAAGGACGTGGACACGCTCGTCGCCGCATTTCAGCGCGTGCACGACCGCCACGGCGCGGCGGCGTGCTTCGTCCTGGCGGGTGATGGACCCAAGGCCGTCGAGGTCCGCGCGGCATTGCCCTTCGCGATCCACCGTGGCTTCCTGGGCCGCATGGAGCTTGCGGATCTCTATGCGGACGCCGACCTCTTCGTCTTTCCCTCGCGCACCGAGACCTGCGGCCTCGTGGTGCTGGAGGCCATGGCCTCGGGACTCCCGGTCATCGCGGCGAATGAGGGCGGTGTGACCGAGAACCTGCGCACCGGGATCAATGGCCTGGCCCTGCCCGCAGGCGACGCGGCCGCGTTCGCCGCGGCGGTGGAAGAGCTCATGGCGGACGGACAACAGCGCCACGCGATGGGCCAGGCTGCGCGTGCGTTCGCGGTGGGGCGCGACTGGGAACGGGAACTCGAGGCGCTGGGGCCGCTGTATGCCGGCGCGCTTGCCGGTGCGCTGCCGCGTGGCTCGGCGCCCCTGGACCGCATGGTCGTGGAGAGTGGTGTGCGATAGCTTCCACACCATGGCTCTCCATGTGCTCGTCGTGTCGCCGGACGAGGCGCGTCGCACCGCGCTGACCGCGGCGCTGCACTCCGCGGGGCACCAGGCGGCCGGAGTGGAGAACGGCGCACTCGGCGTTGCCGCGCTGACGGAGCCGGGCTTCGATGCGGTCGTGGTGGACCTTCATGCGCCGGACCTGGATGGGGCGGCGCTGCGGGCCCTGCTCGATCCCGTGACGCCTGCGCAACCGGATTCCCTGGAGAACGCCGAGCGGCGGCATATCGCGCTGGTGCTGCAACACACCTCCGGCAACAAGCGGCAGGCGGCCCTCCTGCTCGGCATTTCGCGCTCGACCCTGCTGCACAAAGTGCGCAAGTACCGGATCGTCACGCCGCGTTCCTGACGATCCGCACCCGCCCCAGTCGCGATACGAAGATTTCCACGCGAGCCGTGCCGCGCGTGACGATATAGCGGGCATTGGCGGCTCCCATCGCCAGGCCGTTCGGCGCATAGCTCGTTTCTTCCGGTTCGCTCATGAGCGACGCCCCGTCCATGGCCGGGCCGGGCAGTCGCCAGCGGAGTGAATCGCCTACCAGCACCAGCAGTGAGTCGGTGGTCAGGACCACCCGGGCCACGCGTTGCTCGTTGAGCGCGGCCGCCCGCGCCCGCCCGTGGGCGAGCGCGATGCGTGCGGCGGCCTGTCCGGCGTGAATGCCGTCGAGCGCGCCGGAGGAACGTGGCCCCGCGAGCCCGAGCAGAATGCCCAGCAGCGCCAGCACTGCGGCGAGCTCGATGAGGGTGTGTCCGTGGCGGTTCATGGCTCATAGTAGGGCGGACGCCTTTGCGCCACGGTACCCGCCGCGCGCGTTTCGGCGCATTGTGACGCCGTGCTCTTGCCGCGCGCGGCGCGGGCGCGCATACTGTTTTTTCGTCGTCACTGCTGTCGCCTGCTCACAGCGCACTGCGGAGCACTTCCCCTGATCCACTCGCTCACTGCACCGCGGCCACGCCTTGCCCCAATGCACCCCGGCTCCAGCACCAGGACGCGGGTCGCATGACGGCCGGCCTCGTCACGCCCGCCGTGCCGCCGGCCGCTGATCCACTGGCCGTGTTGCGTGAATACCGCACGCTTGCCCCCTGGAGCCTTCGCGACCTGGCGGCGGTGTCGGCCGCCGTGCTCGAAGCATCCGATGTCGTGCCACTCAATGCCGCCGCACGTGCACGGCCCACCGAGCGCACCATCCGGTTCTACGTCACTCGCGGGCTCGTAAGTGCGCCGGAAGGACGCGGCACCGCCGCCGTCTATGGTTACCGCCACCTGTTGCAGGTGCTGGCCATCAAGCTTCGGCAAATGGAAGGCGCCACGCTCGATACGCTCTCGGCGGAGTTCGCCGGGATGACCGGGGACATCATCGAGCGACGTGTGGCGGCGGCGCTGGGTACCGCCCTGCCATCGCCCGAGCGTCTGCCGCTGCTGCGACCGGCAGGGCACGCCCGAGGCAAGGTGGGCCGGGCCATGCAGCAATGGCTCTCCAACCCCGTGCCGGGCCAGGATCGTGGCAGCAATTGCCGTCGGGTCCCGGTGGCTCCTGGTCTCGAGGTCATCGTGGACGAGCATCACCCGGTGTTGCGCGCGGCAGGTGGTGACGCCGCCATTGCCGAAACGGTGCGTCAGGCGCTCTCGCGCCTCGTCACCGGCGAGTAATCCCTCCTTCAGGCGGGTGGCCCAATGACCATTGCGTTGCTGCTACTGCTCGCCGTCGTGGCGCTGTGGGTGATGTCCGCCTACAACGGGCTCATCGCGCTCAAGAACCAGGTGGCGAACGCCTGGAAGCAGATCGATGTGCAGCTCAAGCGCCGGCACGACCTGATACCCAACCTGGTGAATGCCGTGAAGGGGCAGATGGACTTCGAAAAGTCCACGCTCGAGGCTGTCATTTCGGCTCGCGCCAAGGCAGTGGGCGCCACGGGTGTTGCCGCCACGGCCAGGGCCGAGGGCGAGCTGTCGCAGGCGCTGGGTCGGCTCTTCGCACTCGCGGAGAACTATCCCGATCTCAAGAGCTCGGCCAACGTACTGCAGCTCCAGGAGGAACTCAGCAGCACGGAAAACAAGATCGGGTTCGCCCGGCAGCTCTACAACGACGTCGCCACGCAGTACAACACGCGGCAGGCGCAGTTCCCCACCAACTTCGTGGCGGGACTCGCCAAGGCTTCGCCGTCCGAGCTCTGGGAAATCACCGACGCGGGCGAGCGGCAGGTCCCCACCGTCGACCTTTCGCTGAACCGGCCGGCCAGCTGACGCAGTGACCGCCGGTCGCGGCAACCTGTTCGAGGAACAGGAGCGCAACCGGCGCCGTTCATTCTGGCTTGTCACCCTCTTCATCCTGTTCTTCGGCTGGGTCGGCTTCGGCGGCGACCTTGCGCTGCATTTCCTCACGCGTGACGCCGGTCCCGGCGGCTACCATCACCTCATCCCGTTCATCGGCATCGTCGCGACACTCGTGGCGGGCGGCATCGCCTGGTTCGCCTGGGAGAAGGGCGCCGACCGGGTGCTGTGGGCCACCGGAGCGTGGGAAGTGGTGGAGGCCGTCACGCCACAACAGAAGCAGTACGTCAACGTCGTGGAGGAGATGGCCATTGCTGCGGGCCTGCCGCGGCCCCGGATCTGGGTGGTGCCGGATCCCGACCCCAATGCCTTCGCGACGGGCCGCGATCCGCAGCACGCGAGCATTGCCGTCACAGAGGGGTTGCTCGCGCGGCTCAATCGCGAAGAACTGCAGGGAGTGGTGGCACACGAGATGGCGCACATCGCGAACTGGGACACCAGACTGATGACGCTGCTGGCGGCGATGCTGGGCGCGATCGCACTGATGTCGGACGGCCTGGGAAGGACGATGCGGGGCGGCGCGCGGATCGGGAGCGGCGGATCCCGCGGCGGCGACAAGGGAAAGGGCAACCCGCTTGGCCTGGTGCTGCTGGTGTTGTGGGTCTTCACCCTCCTCATCGCACCGGTCGTGTCACGCCTGCTCGCGATGGCAGTGAGCCGCAAGCGGGAGTTTCTTGCGGATGCGAGCGGCTCTCAGTTTACCCGCAATCCGCTGGCACTTGCCTCCGCGCTCGAAAAGCTGGAGGGTGAGCCGGCGCCGACCCGTACCATCACGCAGGGCGCGGCGCATCTCTGCATCGTGGATCCGGCGGAGCGGAGCGTATCGGAGCGATCGGGATTGCTGGGAGACATCTTTGCGTCGCACCCGCCCATGCGCGAGCGCGTGGCCCGGCTCAGGGGCATGGCCTATCAGGCGTGAAGCGGCAACGGCTGCTCAGTTGTCTTCCGAATCGTCGAGGAACGTCAGCGCCTGCCGGCGCTTCACCACGGCGTCGAGCGCCCCGTGCACCCGGGCGTCCACCACCGTGTTGATCAGGTCGCGCATGCGCTCGACCGCCGTTTCCGGGGGCATTTTTTCCTGGTAGGGACGTGCCGTCGTGAGAGCGTCGAAGATCTCCACCGCGCCCACGATGCGCGCGCCGAGCGGAGTCGCCTCGCCCTTGAGCTTGTCGGGATAGCCGAACCCATCCCAGCGCTCGTGATGATTCCGCACGAAGCTGATGATGTCCCTGAGGTGCACGAGCGGGGCGAGAATCTGGCTGCCGACAAGCACATGCTGCTTGACGTGCGCGTATTCGTCGTCGGTGAGCGGGCCCTGCTTGTTCAGCACCTCCTCGCGGATCCCGATCTTGCCGATATCGTGCAGGCGCCCGGCGGTCCGGATCATCTCCACATCCTCGTCCGAAAGTCCCAGCTCGGCCGCCACGCCCGCCGACAGGTCCGCCACCCGCGCGGAGTGGCCGCGCAGGTACGCGTCCTTCGCCTCGAGCGCGTTCACCAGTGCTTCCAGCGTCGCGACGGAGAGCCGTTCGAGCGTCTCCTGCTCCCGGCGCAGTTCCACCGACCGGAGGTGCACGTCGTCGCTCAACCAGCGCTCGATGCGCGTGTCCTCCAGCGCCTTGTGACGGCGCTGCAGGGCACGGCTCACCGCCCGGGTCAGGTGGTCGAGGTCGAGCGGTTCGGTGACGTAGTCCATCGCTCCGCGCTGCACACAGAGGGCGGCCGTAGTGGCGTCGTGCGCCGCCGTCAGCATCAGGATCGCAAGGCTTGGCTCGAGTTCCAGCAGGGCGGGCACCAGTTCGATCGCGCCGGTGCCGGGCAGGTGTGTGTCGAGGAGCATGGCCGCGATTTTTTCGCGGCGGACGATGTCGAGCGCTTCGGCGCCCGTGCTGGCGCTGAGGATGGTGTGACCCTGGAGCCTCAGATGGCGGGCAATCGCCGCACGCACCGCTTCTTCGTCATCGACGACGAGGATGCTCGATTGGCCGTCGGTGAGGGGCAGTGTCACGCAAAGGTGCTCCAGTGACGCAAGTACTTGACTGAACGGAAGCTAAATGTTCCCATCCACGAACTCCACCTCCACCCGGCGCGGGATGATCCCCGCTTCCGCCGCACGATCGAGCAGCAGCCGTACGGCCGCGCGCCCGCGCTCCCCATAGTCCACCGTCCAGTCGTTCACGTACATCCCCACAAAGGTGTCCGTCCGCTCGTCGCCGATGCCGCGGTTGAAGCGCTTGGCATGTTCCAGCGCGGGTCCCCGGTGCGCGAGCGCATACTCGATGCTCGCGCGCAGGTCGCGCGCCACCTGGTTGATCGTGGCCGTGCCGAGATCGCGGCGCACCACATTGCCGCCGAGTGGCAGGGGCAGGCCGGTCTCGCGCAGCCACCAGGCTCCCATGTCCTCCCAGAGGTGGAGGCCCTGGTCCTGGAAGGTGAGCTGGCCCTCATGGATGAGCAGCCCGACATCCACGTCGCCCCGCGCCACCGCATCCTCGATGATGTCGAATGGCATCACGACCCGTACTGTGTCGGGCTGGTACAGGCGCAGGGCCAGGCAGGCGGTCGTAAGGGTGCCAGGGATCCCCACACGCTTGCCGCGCAGCGCGCGACGAGGATCGCCGGGGGCGGCAACCTTCGCCACGAGGCGTGGCCCGTAGCCGTCGCCCATCGACGAGCCGCTCGACAGCAGCGCGTACTTGTCGGCCAGGTAGGCATAGGCATGGATCGACACCGCCGTCACCTCGAGCTCGGCGCTCAGCGCCCGCCGGTTGAGCGATTCGATGTCCTGCAGCTCGTGCACGTAGGTCAGGTCGCCGGTGTCAAGCTTGCCCTCGGCGAGCGCGTAGAACATGAACGCGTCGTCAGAATCGGGGCTGTGGGCGACGCGGATGGTCGTGGTCATGGGGTCCTCAGAGCGTGAACGGTGAACAGTAAACGGTGAACGGGAGGTGCCCCCCGTTCACCCTTCACCGTTGACTGTTTACGCCGTTTCTGTATTCGTCGATGACCGGCTTGTGATCGGCGTACTCCGGCCGGTCCGCCCGGCCGATTTCGGCATCGTAGTGCGCCGCGAAGTCCTTCCGGGCGGCTGCAGCCGCGGCGGCGTCGCGCCGGCGGTCGGCCACCTCACCGCGCACGAGGTACCCGAACAGGTGATTCGGGTTCTGTGCCAGGATCGTGTCAGCCAGCGCCAGCGCCGCAGCGTCCTGTCCCGTCTCGGCGTAAAGGACCGCGGCGTGATACTGCAGGTCGGCGGTGATCGTGTCGAGCATCCCGTAGGCGAGGATCGCCATGGGCGCGAACTGCTTCACCTGCGCGCTGTCGCCCCCGGCAGCCGCGCGCATTACCCGGTCATAGAGCCGGTTGAAGCGCTCGGCGGGCGACATGGCCGAGATGTCAGGCGGCTTACCGGCTGGAACCGCGTCGCCGGCTTCTTCTTCCGCCACGACTGCGCCGGGCGCCGCATTGCCCGCGTTGGGCATTCTCGCCACCTCAGGCGGGTTGTTGCGGTTGACGCCGAGGAACGCGATATACGTCAGGCCTGCGATCACCAGCATGCCGGCCACCAGCCAGGGAGCGCGGCTTTCGCGCACTGCCGCCGCCGCGGCAGCCGCCGGAGCCGCGACTGCCTTGCCGCACCGGTGGCAGAACTTCGCAATCGGCGAGAGCCCGGCACCGCAGTCGGAGCAGGTGCGCGGGCCGATGGCGGCGCCGCAACGGTCGCAGAACCGGCCGGGGGCTTCGGCGCCGCAAATGGGGCAGGCGGGGACAGGAGGAGTGGCGGGCACGGGCGGGCAATGTAACCGCTGGCGGCTCCCATGGCACCGTATTACCGTGCAGAGCGATCGCCGCTCGCGACCGAGCATGACTGGAGGGCCATTGCAGCCATCGCGGAACGCGCCTGAACCATTTCCGGCCGATGCCCAGCTGGGCCGCTCTCTCGGAGAGCTTGCGCGGGGAGATGCGCGCTGGACCGTCTACCTCGAGACCCGCCCGCACCCGCGCGGCACCGGGCTTCGCCACAATACGCTGCAGGGCCGACTCCACTTCGTGGACCAGGCCGAGGTCCATCGCACTACCGGGTGGATCTTTTCCGAGTGGACCGACGCCGACATCATCAACCGATTCAACGAATTCAGCGCTGCGGAGCTCTGGCTGTTGCTCGACAGCCTCGCCTGACCCGCTGACAGCGAGGGGCCATGGGACTGGGACGAGCACGCCGCGGTGACCGGCCGAGCCTGGAAGAATTTCCGACCGACCTGACCGGGGCTCGCAAGGGCGACATCCGCGAGCTGGCCGAGCGCTTCGGGGTCGACTTCCTCCGCCTGCAGTTCACCGACATTCTCGGTGTGAACAAGAACGTCGAGGTTCCGCCCAGCCAGTTCGAGAAGGCGCTGGACGGCGAGATCATGTTCGACGGCTCCTCGATCGAGGGCTTCGTGCGCATCGAGGAGTCGGACATGCTCCTCAAGCCCGACCCAACCACCTTCCGCATGCTGCCGTTCGACGAGGAGGGGGGGCGGGTGGCGCGGCTGATCTGCGACATCCACACGCCCGACGGCACGCCCTTCGATGGCTGTCCACGCCACACCCTGAAGCGGCAGATCGCCCGCGCCCGCAAGCTCGGCTTCGAGATGATGGCGGGGTGCGAGGCGGAGTTCTTCCTCTTCGAGACGGCGCCCGACGGCGCCCCCACCACCGGCACCCACGATCTCGCCGGCTACTTCGACCTGGGTCCGATGGACAAGGGCGAGGAGATCCGCCGCGTCATCGTGGATTGCCTGGAACTCATGGGCTTCGAGGTGGAGGCCGCGCACCACGAGGTGGCGCCGGGGCAGCATGAGATCGATTTCCGCTATGCCGGGGCGCTGGTCACCGCGGACAACCTCGCCACGTTCAAGCTGGTCGTGCGCCAGGTGGCGAATCGCTATGGCTACGTCGCGTCGTTCATGCCGAAGCCGATCGAGGGCGTGGCCGGCAGCGGCATGCACACCCACCAGTCGCTCTTCCGCGGCAGCGAGAACGCGTTCTTCGACGCCAAGGCCGAGAACCAGCTGTCGCTCGTCGCCCTGCAGTACATCGAGGGCATGCTGCAGCACGCGCGCGGCTCGTGCGCCATCACCAACCCGCTGGTCAACAGCTACAAGCGCCTGGTGCCCGGCTTCGAGGCCCCGGTGAACGTGGCCTGGTCGATGCGAAACCGCTCGCCGCTGGTGCGCATTCCCGACCGCCGGGGCGTGGGCACGCGGTGCGAGAACCGCATGCCCGATCCCGCCGCGAATCCCTACCTCGCGCTCGCGGTGCAGCTCGCGTCCGGGCTGGATGGTATCGAGCAGGAACTGGTGTGCCGCGAGCCGGTGCACCGCAACATCTTCCGCATGACGTACCGCGACCGGCGAAAGTATCGCATCGACGAATTGCCCCGCGACCTGCACGAGGCGCTGGAGTACCTCGAGAAGGACGATGTGGTGAAGGCGGCGCTGGGCGAGCATATCACCGAGCGCTTCATCGAGGCGAAGGAGAAGGAGATCGAGTCCTTCAACGCCTACGTCAGCCGATGGGAGATCGAGCGGTACCTCGGCCGGTACTGAGTGCGCGCCGTGCGACCCGCCGGCGTTCTGTGCGACCTCGAAGGCACCCTCTATTCGGGTGACGCGCCGCTGCCCGGCGCGACGACCCTGGTGCCCTGGCTTCGCGCCGCCGGCATTCCATTCTGCTTTGTCACCAACACCACCAGTCGCTCGCGTCGCGCCATCGTGACCCGCCTTGCCGGTATGGGCATTGTGGTGCCGATGGAGATCATCGTGAGCGCGCCGGTGGCCGCGGCAGCGCTCGCCCGCGAACGCGGTCACCGGACTGTCGCGCCCTTCCTGGCCGGCACGGTGCTCGAGGATCTCGAGGGACTCGACCTGGCGGGCGGTACCGCACCGGCGGCGGAATCTGGCGCCTCCGCGGTCCTCCTGGGCGACCTGGGAGACGAGTGGACCTACGCGCTGCTGCAGGAGGCGTTCGACTACCTCCAGGCCGGCGCCGAACTGATCACCTGCTCGCGCGACCGCGTGTACCGCCGGGGTGAGCGGCTCATGCTCGACGCCGGCCCTTTTGTCGCCGCGCTCGAGTATGCCAATGACAGCACGGCACTGGTGGCCGGGAAGCCGAGCCCGGTGATGTACGATGCAGCGTTCCGGCGTCTCGGGCTGCCGGATGCGGATCGATCGCGCGTGCTCATGATCGGCGACGACATCCATTCCGACATTGCCGGGGCGCAGCAGGCGGGTCTTGTCGCGTGGGCAGTCCAGACCGGCAAGTTCACCACCGCTGACGCGGCACGTGCCGGCATCACGCCCGAGCGAATCATCGCTGGCCTGGATGCGCTCCTGGCGGAACTCGACCGGTGATCCGGCGCTGGGGCGCAATCGCCGTGACGCTTCCCCTGCTGGCCGCCCCGCTCCTGGCGCAGGCGCCCGACCTGCAGGCCGGCGTTCCCGTAGTCCAGTACGTCGACATCATCCGACAGGACATCGCCGACACCAACGAGACGGGATTCGCGGCGAAGGCGGCGAACGCGCTCCACGTGCGCACCCGCGAGCGCGTAGTGGAGCGCGAGGTGCTGCTCAAGCCCGGCATGCCATACGATCCGGCGCTGGCCGCCGAAACCGCGCGCAACCTGCGCGCGCTCGGCATTTTCCGCGACGTGCAGGTCGACAGCGTGCGGAGCGACAGCGGCCTCACCTTGCGCGTCGTGACGAAGGACGGCTGGAGCACCTTCCCGATCTTCGACATCACCACAGCGGCGGGGCAGTCGGCGGTGGCGTTCGGTGTGGCCGAGGCGAACCTGCTCGGCCTCGCGGCCACCGGGTTCATCCGCTACAGCAGCAATCCCGATCGCACCGCGTGGCTCTTCGCCTTCCGGCAGCCACGCACGTTCGGCGGGCACATCAACGTCGGGCTCTCTTTCGAGGAACGCTCGGACGGTCGTTTCATTGCCGGCCAGGTGGGCCGGCCGTTCTACTCGCTGTCGAGCCGATGGGCCCTCGGTGGGGATGCCACCTATTTTGACGGCGACGTGCTCGTGTTCGCCAACGGGATCCTCACTCCGCTCGAAACGCTGTCCCGCCAGCTGACGCTGGTGCGGCTCGACGGGGCCCGCGCGGTGAAGGCTTCACCCCGAGGATACATGCGCGTGGGGCTCACCGCGCAGGTGCAATCCAACTCATTCCTCCCGACGCCCGTCGCAGTGCCGCGGGCGGATACCGTGCAGGCCGCCGTTGGTGCCTACGTCAGCTTGCTCCACGCGCGTTACGCCGTGGTGGAGAACGTGCGAAGCTTCGGGCGGGCGGAAGATTATTCCGTCGGCCCGAGTCTTCGCGTGGGGCTGCTCGCGGCTCCGTCGGCGTTCGGCTACGCGGCGGGCGGAGCCGGCGTGCAGGTCATCGCGTCCGCAGGCCTTCTCCTCCCGGTGGGCTTCGCGCAGGTCAGTGCCGCCGCGAACGGACTCTTCACCGGGTCGGGCGTCGACTCGGGGTCCATCGTCCTCAAGGGCAATTTTGTGGTCCAGCCCAATCGCCAGAACGCAATCATCGCCGGCGGCTTCGTGGGCTGGCAGAAGAACCCGGTTCCCGGAAACCAGTTTGACCTCGGTCTGGTGTACGGTCCGCGTGCGTATCCGCTGCATGCCTTCACCGGCGATCGCGGATTCCTGATTGCCGCGGAGTACCGCTGGACGTTCGCCGAGAGTTTCGCGGGGCTGCTCGGGCTCGCGCTCGGCGCGTTCGTCGACTACGGCGGGGCGTGGTACGCCGGAGAGTCACCGCGCAGCGGCACTGATCTTGGCGTGGGACTCCGGTTCGGTCCGAGCCGTTCCGCCAACCCGGTGCTGTTCCGGCTCGACCTGGCCTACCGCACCGAGGCAGTGCCGTTCGCCTCCGGGTGGTCGGTAGTATTCGGCGAGGGATTCACGTTCTAGGCGTGCACCATCGCGGGACAAGTCTCAACGTTAGATTATGGAACCCTAACCCCGGCCATATGACCGCATCCGAACCGCAGCCCTCAGCTCCCAGGCCCAAGCGGCGCCGCTGGCCCGTCGTGGTCGCCACCCTGCTCCTCGTGCCCCTGCTGCTGTTCGCGATCTACACTTTCTTCGTGGTGAGCTGGAGTTACTCGGAAGGTGAGCGCGCGGGCACGCTGCAGAAGTTTTCGCGCAAGGGATGGATGTGCAAGACGTACGAGGGAGAGCTTGCGCTCTATGTGGTGGGTGGAGTGGCGCCGCAGATCTGGTACTTCACGGTCCGCGACCAGGCGATCGTCCGACAGATGAGCGATGCCGTGGGCCAGAAGGTTCAGTTGCACTACTCCGAGCACCGCGGCGTGCCCACCGACTGCTTTGGAGACACGCCGTACTGGGTCGACCAGGTCAAGGTCGTTCCCCAGTAAAGCGCACGGCCGACCAGTCATTCCAGTCCGGGGCCGACGTTTTCGCGTCGGCCCTTGTCGCTGGGAGTTTCGCGAAGAGGAGAGACCATGAACATCCAGCCCGACGACCTGGCCAAGCGGCTCCTGCGCTCCGAATGGGATCGCCTGTCCCATCACGAGCGCGCCGTCATCACCAAGGTGCTCGAGGTGAACCTGCGCGCCGAGCTGGGTGTGCGGGCGCTGGTCGACCGGCTGGATGAACTGCAGCGTACCAACCACGAGCAGCTGGAGCTGCTGCGCCGGTTCCCGGCGGCCAGGGAAGGAGAACCTCCTTCGACGGCGTGACCACCAGTTCCACCCCTCTGGCGTCCTTCTCCATTCCGTCGTATCGTACTTCCTGACTTCGGTTTTTATTCGGTATGTGGTTCGGCTCCAACCTGACGAACGAGTTGGGCCGTCTTCGTAAGCCTTTCAACAGCAGATACTTATGCAGATAGCACAGCTCCGATCCCGTCTGGAACAGGTCATCGCCCCGCCACCGGTGGCAGCCGATGCCCTCCCCACCGGATTCCAGGAACTCGATGAGGCCCTCGGGGGAGGAATTCCCCGCGGTCGGCTGACCGAGCTCATCGGCCCCCTGGGTGCTGGCACGGCGACGCTGGTTCGCGCGCTGGTCGGGGCTGCGCTGGACCGGGGGCAGGGGGTGGCATGCGTCGATGCGGCGCGCACCCTCGATCCTGCCGACTGGGCGTCACTCGACTGCGACTTCCTTCGCATGGTGCGCCCTCGCGATCCCGCACGCGGAGCCTGGTGCGCCGACGTGCTGTTGCGCAGCGGCGCCTTCACCCTCGTGGTGCTCGACAGTGCCCCCCCGCTCACGCGACAGGTGGCGCTTCGTCTCGTCGGCCTCGCGCGCGACAAGGATGCGGCCTTCATCGTGGTGGGCGATGGATCGGTGTCTCAGGTGGGCGGGGCCGTGCGGCTGGAGGTGAAGCGCCGATGGGGCGGCGGCGGCCAGCGACGGCCATCCGAGCTGACCGTTCTTCGCGGCGGGCTTCATACCACCATTGAGGTGCCAAGTGTCATCTATCATCCGCGTCGCCTGTGTGCGCATCCCGAAGTTCCCGATCGGCGCGGTGTGGCGGGAGGAAGGCAACCCGGCCAGCAGGTGGCCGGCCGGTCCGACAAGCGATGGAAGGGCGCCCGAAACGGGGGAAGGATCCCCGGGCGATAGGGCCATTCACTGGGACCAGCGTTCCCTGGCGCTGACCGCCGATGACCGCGTCGTCATCGCCAGCACGCAGGCCGTGTCGCTCGGTATCCGGCCCGGCATGACCATCCCTGCGGCACGTGCGATGTGCGCCGGGCTGGAAACGCGTCTCTGGGATGATCGCGCGATCGGTCGGGGCATCAACCGTATCACGGCCGCGTTTCTCACCCTGAGCCCGCAGGTCACGGCGGCCCGTCCCGGTCTCTGGTGGATCGGCGCGCACGGACTCGAGGGACATGGCGGCGAGCGTGGCCTCATCCAGGCACTACTCGCGCGCGCCCGTCAGTGGCACCCGGACGCTCGCGTTGCGGTGGCGTCGAGTTGCATCGCGGCGTACGTCGCCACCTGGCTTCGCGGTTCCGGCCGCCTCGTGCCGCGTGGTGGAGACCAGGCGCTGCTCGCCCAGGCACCGCTTTCCCTCCTCCCGATGGATGCCGAGCTGCGCGACACGCTCACGGCACTCGGCCTTGCAACGGCCGGGCAGTTTGCCGTCCTCGATCCGGGCGATGTGGAGCAGCGTTTCGGTCCCGCCGGTCTCGCGGCCTGGCGGCTGGCGCGGGGCGAGGACCAGCGACGGCCCACTCTCGCACTGCCGGTGCCCGATGACACCGTTGCCATCGACCTGCCGACGTCCGCCATGACACTCGAACCGGTGCTCTTCCTGGTACGCGCGGCACTGGGACGGCTGATCATGCAGGTCGCGAGCGATGGCATGGCGGTGGCTGCGCTGGAAGTGGAATTGAAGCTCGACGTGAGGCCCGTCCGCTCAGCCACGCGTCGCATTGTCCTGGCTATTCCACTCGCCCGCCTGGACCCGCTCTTCGAGCAGTGCCGGGCGGTGCTCGAGGACTGGGTACTCGAGGCGCCGGTGCTCGGTGTCGTAGTCCGCATTACCGAGCGCACCAGGCCTTCCGGAGAACAGGGCGACCTGCTTCATACCGGGTGGCGTGATCCTGCCGCTGCCGAAGCCGCGTTTGCGCGGCTGCGCGCGGCTCTTGGTGCCGATGCGGTGGTGCGGCCGGTGGCGCGTGATGGTTTTGCCCCGGAGCGTCGCGGCGCATGGGATGAACAGGGTCGGGCAACGAAGTCACCCGCCGCCTTGCCGCCTGGTCATCCCGCCACCCTGCGTCTTCTCGATCCGCCGGAACAAATCGAGGTCGCGTCCGACACCAGCGCGTTTACCTGGCGTGGCCGCCGCTGGTCCATCATGGAGCGCGGAAGTGTGGAGCGCCTCTCCGGTGACTGGTGGTCCTCCCCCTTCGCGCGAGACTATGCCTCCTGGATCAGCGACGGCACGACATTCATGATGTTCCTGAGTGGTGGCACGTGGAGCGTTCACGGATGGTATGACTGACGCGATCCCGCCCTCCGACTACGTCGAGCTCCACTGTCACTCCTGCTTCTCGCTCCTCGACGGGGCGGCATCGCCCGAGGGGCTGGTCGAGCGCGCCCGTGCACTCGGCCAGCGCGCGCTCGCGCTCACCGACCACGCCGACCTGGGCGGTGCCGTGCGGTTTTCCGAAGCAGGGCGCGCCCGGGGCGTGGAGACAATCATCGGTGTGGAACTCGACCTCACGGTGAACGGTCAACGGTCAACGGTTAACGGTATCACTCTTCCCAACCCGTTCACTGTTCAGCGTTCACTCTTCACGTCTTTGGTCCTTCTGGCAGAGTCTGGCTCCGGGTATGCCAACATCTCCACCCTCATCACCCGCGCCCGGATGGACTGTCCCCGGGGCGAGCCCGCGGTGCCGCTCGACCTGCTCGCCCGGCATGCCGATGACGTCACCGCACTGACCGGTGGTCCGCGAGGCTGGGTACCGTCACTTCTCGCGGCCGGCGACACGGAGGGTGCACGCCGCGCCGCCCGGGCGCTCCGCGACATCTACGGCGACCGCCTCGTCATCGAATGCTGGGATCATGGCCTGCCCGAGGAGCGTGAAGTCGCGGTGCAGCTCATGACCATGGCCGGCTGGCTTGGCGTGCCGTGGGTCGTGGCGAATGACGTTCACTATGCCCGCCCGCAGGATCGCAGGGTGCACGACGTCCTTGCCGCCATCCGTCACAAGGCGACCCTCGACCAGATGGGCACGCGCCTCCGCCCGAACGGCGAGTGGTACCTCAAGTCGGCGGCACAGATGGCGCGCCGCTGGCAGCATGCGCCTGAAGGCATCCGCGCCACCCGCGCCATCGCCGAGCGGTGTGCCTTCCGGCTCGAGCAGCTGCGCCCCACCCTGCCGGAATTCCCCCTCCCACCCGGGGTCGAGGAGGACGAATACCTGGAACGACTGGTATACCAGGGGGCAGAAGAACGGCTGAAGCGTGGCGGTATACCTCCCGCATACGAAAGCCAGCTTGCTCACGAGCTCGCCGTCATCGCGCGCCTCAAGCTTGCCGGGTTCTTCCTCATCGTGTGGGACATCGTACGCTTCGCCCGGCGCAACGGGATCCTCTGCCAGGGACGCGGGTCCGCCGCCAATTCGGTGGTCTGCTACTGTCTTGGCATCACCGCGGTGGATCCGGTGAAGATGAACCTTCTCTTCGAGCGCTTCCTCAGCGAAGAGCGCGCCGAACCGCCCGACATCGACCTCGACATCGCGCACCGGGAGCGCGAGCGGGTGCTGCAGTACGTCTACGAGCGCTACGGCCGCGAGCATGCGGCGATGGTCTGCGAGCAGATCTGCTGGCGGGGCCGCAGCGCCGTACGCGACGCCGCACGCGTGCTCGGCTTCAGCGTGCAGCAGGCCGAGGCGCTCACGGCCTTCAGCGACCGGTTCTCCGCGAAGGCGACGGCGGAGGCTCTCCGGGGGCGCGCGGTGGCCGATGCCTATACCCAGGACAATCCGGAGTGCACGGAAGACGGCGGCAAGGCGGCAGGGCGGCAGGCCGGCACGGCGGAGGCGGATGACGACCTGGCCTTCTTCAGTCCCAGTTCCATTCGCCGCCGCGATGCCGAGAAGCGGGCGCTCGCGAACACGCTGGGCCAGCAGATGATTCCCGGCACCGAGGCGAAGTCGAAGGCCGATGCGGTGAAGCGCATGTTCTACGGTGACCCGCACGCGGAACAGGACCACGTCGAGCGCCGCAATCCGGTCACGTCGCTGCTTGGCTCCACTGAGGACACCTCCGTCCTCACCAAGGCCGGTCTCGATCCGCATGATCCGCGCGTTGCCCTGCTGGCCGACCTGGTCGAGGGCCTGCACCAGCTGCCGCGCCACCGTTCCATCCATGTGGGCGGTTTCGTGCTGACGCGCGAGCCGCTCTCGCGCATCGTGCCCATCGAGCCGGCATCGATGCCGGGCCGCACCGTGATCCAGTGGGAAAAAGACGACCTCGATCCCGTTGGCCTGGTCAAGATCGACCTCCTCGGGCTCGGCATGCTCACGCTGCTGCAGGACTGCCTGCTCTACATCCACCGCACACGCGGGGCCTCCCTCGAGCTCGGCACCATTCCGGTGGACGACCAGGCGGTGTACGACGATCTCTGTCGTGCCGATACCATCGGCCTGTTCCAGGTGGAGAGTCGCGCCCAGATGAACACGCTTCCGCGCATGAAGCCGCGTGCCTTCTACGACCTCGTCGTGGAGGTGGCCCTCATCCGCCCCGGCCCCATCCAGGGCGACATGGTGCATCCATTCCTGCGCCGCCGCGCGGGGCTGGAGGAAGTGACCTATCCGCATCCCTCGCTCGAGCCGGTGCTGAAGCGCACCCTGGGCGTGCCGCTCTTTCAGGAGCAGGGCATGCAGGTGGCCATCGCCGCCGCCGGGTTCTCGCCCGGGCAGGCCGATGAACTGCGCCGTGCCATGGGACACAAGCGCTCTCACGAGCGCATGGCCGAGATCGCCGAGCAGCTGGTGGAGGGCATGGCGAAGAACGGCATCGATGCCGACACCGCGCGAAGGATCTACCAGCAGATCAACGCCTTCGCCGATTATGGATTTCCCGAGAGCCATGCCGCGAGCTTCGCGCTGCTGGTGTACGCCTCGGCGTATCTCCGGCACTACTACCCGCCCGAGTACACCGCTGCGATCCTCAACGCGCAGCCGATGGGCTTCTACTCGCCGGGCACGCTGGTGGAGGACGCGCGCCGGCACGGTGTCGAGGTGCGCCCGGTGGATGCGCTGCGGAGCGCCTGGGATGCGACGCTTGAGCAGGATGGCAAGGCGGCAAGGCGGCAAGGCGGCAGGAGTGAGCCAGCGGTACGTCTGGGATTCCGGTCCATCCGCGGCCTCGGCACCGCGGCACGGGAAAAGATCGAGAACGCACTCAACGAGCGGCCCTTCAGCTCCGTGGCTGATGTGGTGATCCGCACCGGACTCGACCGCGGTTCACTGCGCGCCATGGCGGAGGCCGGAGCGCTCGACAGCCTCGTGTCGCATGAATCACCCGATCGGCGCCGGCGCATGGCACTGTGGGAAGTGCTGCGCGCCGAGCGCGGGGTCGCAGGACCTCTTGCCGCCCTGCCGCCTTGCCGCCCGGCCTCCTTCCTTCCCCCCATGACACCATACGAATTGACCGAGGCCGACTATCGAATGACCGCGCTGTCACTCAATGGTCACCCGATGGCCCACCTGCGGAAGGAGATGCGGCGCCTCGGCGTCGTTGCGGCGCGTGACCTGCTTCCTCCTGCCGCCTTTCCGCCTGGTCATCATGTCGCCTCCATCGCCGCTTCCCGGGACGGCGACACGGTCCTCGTCGCGGGTCTCGTCATCTGCCGCCAGCGACCGGGCACCGCCAAGGGGTTCGTCTTCCTCACGCTCGAGGACGAGACCGGGCTGGTCAACGTCATCGTGACGCCGAAGCGATTCGAACAGCAGGCGTTGCTCATCGCGCGGAGTCCGCTGCTCCTCATTCGGGGGACCTTGCAGATCGAGGGCCATGTAGTGAACGTGCGCGGGGAGGAATTTCGTCTCCTCAACGCCCCCGTAGGTGCCGAGCATGCCCGGCGGCACGATTTTCACTGAAGAGATCTTCACGGACTCCCACTGAGCCACTCCATCGCTCGACAGGCGCGGTCGCTGGTATTCTCCCTCGCCTGCGCGCTCATGCCCGCACGCGCCGCGGCACAGGATTCGACGCAAACCGATTCGATCATTCACCGGCCGCACGCCATTCAGTGGTGGGAAGCGGGAGCCGTCGTGGGCGCCGGCCTCCTTACGATGGCCGTGGTGGATGCGCCGGTGCAGGAATGGTCTTCCAATCCCGACCACTACACCCAGACGGCCGACGACTTCGCCAACGCGTTCAAGTACTTCGGGGCGCCGGCCGTCGTAGTACCGGTCTCCGGAGGCATCATCCTCGTCGGCCTGATCGCGAAGAAGCCGGGGATCTTCCACAGTGGCCTGCGGGTCGGCGCCTCGGTGGTCCTGGCCAGCGTGGTGACAGGGGTCTTCAAGTATTCGCTCGGGCGCGTACGGCCCTACGACACGAACGAGGTGTGGGACTACCAGCCGTTCAGCGGCAACACTTCGATGTGGTCAGGGCACACCGTACTGGCGTTCTCCTTCGCCACGTCGCTTGCCCAGGAAATCCACCGCACCTGGGCCACCGTTGGCCTCTACACGCTCGCCACCGGTACGGCGTGGTCGCGCGTGTACGACAACCAGCACTGGGTCAGTGATGTCCTGGTGGGTGCCGCGGTGGGGATTGCGTCAGCCAAGCTCGCGACGGGACGCTGGACCATCTTCGGACTTCGCGCCCCGGTGCCTCTGGCGACGTCGAACGGACTCGGCCTCATGTGGCACGGGACCTTCTAGGAAACCTCGCCGCTCAGGCCGTCACCCTCCACGGATGGGTGTACACTGTGTGCGATTCCTTCCGCGTGAAGCCGCAGAGGGTCAGGTTGGCCTGATGCGCCATGCGTACCGCGAGTGCCGTGGCGCCTGACACGGTGACCAGCAGGCTGGCGCCGAGCATCGCCGTCTTGTGGACCATTTCGAAGCTGGCGCGGCTCGTCACCACCACGAACCCGGATTGCGGATCGATGCCGCGCGTCAGCACGGCGCCGATAAGCTTGTCGAGCGCGTTGTGCCGCCCCACGTCCTCCCGCACCAGCGCGACGTCCCCGTCGAAGCCGGCCCAGCCGGCGGCATGCACCGCGCCCGCCGATCGGTTGAGCTCCTGCTGCGCCACCAGGCCGTCGAGCGCGCGGTGGATCACCGTACCGGCGACGGCACGTCCTTCAGGCACTTCATTCACCGGGCGCAACACCGCATCCACGCTGTCACTGCCGCACACGCCACAGCCGGTGCGTCCCGAGAGCCTGCGGGTGCGGCCATTGATGACATCCATGCACTCGGGCGCGACCGTCGCCTGCATCTCCATGCCGCGCTCGTGGGGCACGCACGCGATCGCGAGCATGTCGGCCGACGAACGGATGAGCCCCTCGGTGATGCTGAAGCCCGAGCGTGAAGTCGATGAGGTTGGTCGGCGTCGCCATCATCACCACGTGGGGGATGTCGTTGTAGACGATGGTGACCGGTGCCTCCTCGGCGACGAGGTCTTCCCGCTCCGTCGGCGTGCCCCGGTCCCAGCGGACGACGTGGTGCGGGATCAGCGGGTCGGCCGTGCCGAGTCGGAGCAGGGCGTCGGGTTGAGTGAGCCAGTCAGTGGTGTGCTCATCGGATCCCTCCTGCATCAATTCTAAACCGCCTTGCTGCCTCACCCAGCCTTAGGAAAGCACAACGCCCCCGCTGGAGTAGCGGGGGCGTTGTGTCTTGAAGCTCCACGCGCTCACGGATGGTGAGAATGATCTCGTACTCGAAGTCGGGTATCTCCGGCGGGTCACTCAGTCGGGAGACCAACCAACGGCGACCGACACCATACAGTCCCTCGCGGCCGACCGAGGCACGGAGTCGCGTGGCGAGCCGTCGTCGGGGCAGCATCCCGATCACGAGGCTCGACGGTGGTGCGGCATGCCAGGCTCTGAAGGCTACCGCCTCATCTGTCACCGGCGCTCAACTGAACCAGGTACCGATCCTGATACGTGGCATATCCGCCCGCGTTACAGGTGTTGCCGCGAAGGTGGTACCGCGTCGAGACCGATCGTCGCGAACAACGGCGTGTCACCCACTTCAGCGCATCCCACTGGGGAGGGCAGATCTTCGCCAAGGCTTGAGAGCTTGCCCGAGTAGAGGATCGCACTCAGGCCGGGGGCGAGGGCCCACGACTCATAGGAGCCGGTTTGGAGGACGTAGTTAATGCTGTAAGGGTTGGACGAGGTGCTGTAAAGGTAGCTCGGAAGCACATCCTGAATGACCGTCCCGGTCGGCGTCTTGAGCTGCAGCGCCTGGCCTGGCGCGCCACTGATGCTCGCGTTGTACACGGACTGAGTCGTGGCAGCGAAGCCGTAGACATTGACAAGTCTCGTGCCGTTGTCGCAGTCTGACGTACGCCACTGCCCGTTGAGCCACACCAAAGTTCGCTCGCGTGACGCTGCAGACTGCCTCGACCGTGATGGTGTCATGGACGGGGTACCGCTGGAGTCGAAGGTGGCCACGAGGCGCTGTGGACCGATAGTGCCATCGAGCGTCCACGCGCCTGGCGACACATTGCCGTTGCTGCTGGACAGACCGGGCCGGTGTGAGGCGGGATGCTGCCTTCAACTGCCTGGAACGTCACTGGGATGCTGTCGCCAGCCCTGTTGCCGAATGCATCGACCGCGACGAAGACCGGGGCGATGGCGGTGGGCGTGTTTGCGATCTGTGCCGAGTTTGGAAGTCCGGACGGGGCATCGAGACGGCCCAGGGGCCACGGTAACATTTATGACCGTCGGGTCGCCGGAAGGTGGCGTAGCGCTCAGTCGCTGCGTCCCTGCCGTCCGCCCCAGATGCCAAGTGCCCGGCGATGCCAGTCCGGCCGCATCAGTCGTGACCTTGGTGTTCTCGATCACGCCACCGGTGGTCAGTCCGAATGTAATTACAATGCCGGCGGCTGCGGACCCGTCCGGATTTGTAGCCTTGATAACCACCGGTTGAGCGACGTCCGTATCTACGATTCCGTCGGCTGGCACGGGAGGAACGGCGGTCAGGGCAACTCGACGGTGGCGGCGGCGTTACCGGGGTGCCAGTGGTGTTGTCTTCGCAGGAGGCGAGAAACGCCGTGGCCGCGAGTACAACGACAGATCGACTGACGATTCGATGAAGCATGCTCGGTTCTCCCTCGTTGGGTAAGGACGATCCCGCGAGTCAGGCAGCCCGCCGATCCGTGGGTCGAATTTGGAAGCCGGGGGACGCTGCGTGCGACAACCCGTCGGCATCACGCGTTTGCTCTGTGACGAACCTGAAACTGATGTTGAACCGGGTTGGATAACGACAAGTTACCGCCCGGGTACAGGCGCCGCAAGACGGCAACGGCAGAGCGAAAGCTTCACTTCGCAACGGCTTGGCTCGCGCGACGCCTCGAGTCCCCGAGAACACGCTGGCTCCATGTAGGTTGCAGGTTGCAACGCCTAGTGAAGCCTAGAACGCAAAACGACAAGACCCCGTGAGGGAGATTCCCCCACAGGGCTTGGACGTTATTGCAGGGTCACCTGCCCGCGAACGCTCGCGGCAGAAGCACCGCCCCCCCGAAGAGACCGCCATGGTCCGACGGCCAGAGCCCGGACGCGGTGCGTTCTTTCAATTCGTTGCCGAACACTGTCATGACAGCCGGACCAATCCGTCGATGCGCATCCGCCTTGATCCACACATAGTCGAGTCGGCGGTCGAGCACCGATGTGGCCGCGCGCAGATCGGGTGCGTGACAGCAGGTGGCACTCGGCTCCGGGTGGCCGATCCGGGCCGTCCACATGTCGGTGTATCCGGCGCGGGTCATCTGCTCCCAGGGGGAGTTGGCGGGGTCGTTCGGCTCAGAGTTGAGGTCGCCTGCCACCACAACGGGCAGCGTCGTCGCCGAGAGATCCTGGAGCAGTTCGGCCACCTGTGCCTCTTGCACCTCCTTGACCGGTGTGCGCGGCTCAGGATGCGTGCTCACCACGCGGAACGTCTGGCCGAGGATAGTCAGGTCGGCCGCGACGTAGCCGCGCTTGATCGCCACGGGGATTGGGCCGAGGTTGACTGGCAGGTAGGCCTGGTAGTTCTTCGCGGTGATGTTGCTCGCAGTCACACCGCGTCGTGCCAGCAGCACGTCGTAGTCGACCAGTGACGCAAAGGCTGCCGGGAATCCGTCGGGGCCGCTGATGATCTCACCGGTCGCGGGATCGATGGACAATGGGATCATGACTTCCGTGTTCTTGACCTGGCCCACGACCCGATAGTCGAGCTGCCGTGCGGCCAGCGCTCCGAGGAAGATCGGCAGGAATTCGGTGGTGTTGTCGGCGACCCCGTAGTTGGTCAGACCCCGCCGGGCCACGGTCGACATCTCGTTCAGGCTGATCACGTCCGGGCCCTGGCGCCGGATCTCGTCCGCCATCCGGTTGGCCCGTGCTGACCAGTCGGTTCCGTCGAAGGTGTGAAGGGCACCGATCAAAGCCCCGAAGAGCACCGCCGGATCACTCGATGTCGCGCCGGCCGTGATCACCGCGTCGACGTCAGTTCCGACGTACACATTCTGCTGATAGATGCGGATCGGTGCCGCCACGGCGAGAAACGGGGCGTACCAGCGCGTGGAAGAAACGATGACCTCGTTGTCAGGATCGGTCGCGGGCGTCGGCGCCGTGGGTTCGACCGGTGCGGGGCTGTCGCAGGCTGCCAGAAAAGCGACTGCGACGAGCAAAGCGGATGAGGCCTTCACATGAACCTCCGGTGAGTGTGGGCAGGTGAACGCCCACACGATCGCCCGAGGGCATCAAGGCGGGGTCAAGTGCGTTCGCCGGGGGAGGTTGCCGGTGCCCGCCGTTGCTGGGCAGCAGCAGATTCAACTACCTTCTCGGGCGCTCGTGCAGGGTCGGAGCGTGCCCGGCGCCGTAGCCAAGTGGTAAGGCAGAGGTCTGCAAAACCTCCATCACCGGTTCGACTCCGGTCGGCGCCTCTCTCGACGTGTCTCGATCTAAAGATTGACCACGTCACAACTTGCACCTCATCCCTGCCCAAACGGGCGAGGTGTGGTTACAATTGGGTCCGGGAGCCGTTGCGCAGAACTACGATTCTGGCGCACCGGCTCTCGAACGTTTTCTGGGGTCGCCACCCAACCTCGAGCGCACGCGAGCGAATCAACTCGGTGTCCTTGCATAGGGTGAGTCTCACTTCACGCAAGGCAGCCATGCGTCCGCTCCGCGTAGGCATTCTCGATCTCGTCGCTCGTGCCCCCACCACCGCGATCTATTCCCGGGTCATGAACCCGAACCTCGCCGGCATCATGCCGCAGATCATCGCGGTCTGGTGCGAGCAGGCGGGTCATGACGTGCATCTTGTCTGTTACACCGGTTTTGAGGACTTGCAGGCGGAGCTTCCGCTCGACGTCGACGTGCTGTTTGTCAGCGCGTTCTCTCAGTCGGCCCAGCTGGCATATGCCATCAGCAACATGTTCCAGCAGCGTGGCGCCGTTACCGTGCTCGGGGGTCCGCACGCGCGCTGCTATCCCGAGGATGCGGGCCGTTTCTTCGACTACGTGCTCGGCTTCACCGACCGCAACACCGTCCATGAGATCCTGGCCGACCGGGAGCAGCATCGCCCCGAGGGCCGGCAACTCGCGTCGGCGCAGCAGCCGAAGGACCTGCCGACCCTGGCGGAGCGCTGGAAGTACGTCGAGCGCACGCTGGCCAAGGCACCGGTCATCCAGATGGTGCCGATGCTCGCGAGCCTCGGTTGCCCCTACACCTGCAGCTTCTGCATCGACTCCACGGTCGAGTACCAGCCGCTCGGCTTCGATCGCCTGTCGGAAGACATCCAGTTCCTGCTCACCAAGCACAAGCGGCCCATCGTCGGATGGCACGATCCGAACTTCGGCATCCGCTTCGAGGAGTGCATGGAGACGCTGGAGCGGGCCGATCCAACCACGCGCATCCGGCACATCGCCGAGAGCAGCCTCTCGGTGCTCAACGAGACGCACCTGAAGCGGCTGCAGAAGAACGGCTTCAAGGCGATCCTGCCGGGCGTCGAGTCATGGTACGATCTCGGCAACAAGTCGAAGACCCGGCGCACCGGCATGGACAAGGTGACGCAGGTGGCGGAGCACGTGAACATGATCCTCCGCTACATCCCGTATATCCAGACGAACTTCGTGCTCGGCCTCGACGGCGACATGGGTCCGGAGCCGTTCGAGCTCACCAAGAAGTTCCTCGACCTGGCTCCCGGCGCGTTCCCCGGCTATTCGCTGCTCTCGGCCTTCGGCAAGGCGGCGCCGCTCAATCTCGAGTACCAGCGCGATCATCGCGTGTTGCCCTTCCCGCACCACTTCCTGAACAACAACCACGCGATGAATGTGAAGCCCAGGAACTACGCGTGGCCGGAGTTCTACGATCGCCTCATCGACCTGACGAAATATTCGTTCTCGGGCCGGATGATCGCGAAGCGCTTCATGGGGAACAGCGAATTGATCCCGCGCGGCATGAACGTGGTGCGGGCCGTGTCGTCAGAGGGGTGGGGACGGATCAAGTACCACACCACCATTCGCACCCTCCTCGACACCGATCGCTCGGTGCGCGATTACCTCGAGGGCGAGTCGACGGTGCTGCCGGATTTCTATCGCGATCGCATTCGCCGTGAGCTCGGCCCATTCTGGGACTGGCTGCCGGAAGGGGCGCTGGAGCACGACCCCAATGCCTACCTCAAGGGGTCGGTGGGCCTGGTGCCGATCGCGCCGCGTGCGGGCCGTGGGACGGTGGCGAACCGGGCCGCAGTGGCGACGGTCGCCTAGGCTCGGCTGCGCAGTGAGAAACGAAAAGGCCGGCTCCGCATCGCGCGAAGCCGGCCTCTTCACGTGCGGCCATCCTTATCCGTGTTCACGGTGCTGTCGCGAACCAGGATCGATTCGACTAACCTCCAAAGGTCAATCTCGGTGAGGTAACCATTCGTGGGATCATGATCGCGGCGCTTATGCTTCTGGGCGCGTGTGGATCAAATCATGCGACGTCCGTCCCGGTGAGCCCGGCGACGCTTGGCGGTGCCGCGTGGCAACTCGAGGATCTCCTGGGCCGGGGCGTCATCGACAATTCCATGGTGACGCTGCAGTTCCTGCCCTCCGGCAAGGTGTCGGGCCGTGGCGGGTGCAACAGCTACACCGGCACGGTGGCATTCAAGGGTGCCGCCATCACCTTCACGCCGCTCGCCGCCACCATGATGGCGTGCGCGCCCGCGCTCATGGACCAGGAGACGCGCTACTTCGACGCCCTGACGCGAGCGGACAGCGTTTCCATGAATAAGACCGGCGCCCTGCTCGTTCACGTGAAGGGCGAGTCCAAGCCGCTTCTCTTCCGCCGATAGCGGCGCCAGTGATCAATCGGCTCAAGGCGCTTCCGCATGGGTGGCGAACACGATTCGCGCCTGCACCCACCGGTTTCCTTCACCTCGGTCACGTCGTCAACGCGATCTATGTCTGGGGACTGGCCCGCGCGTTCGGCGGCCGGGTCATCCTGCGCATCGAAGACCACGATCGCATCCGCTCACGCCCGGAGTACGAGCACGGCATCCTCGATGACCTCGACTGGCTCGGCTTCACGCCCGACATCGGCAGCACGGCGGCCTTACGCTCAGGTCCCCATCCTCAACGCCAGAGCGACAACGTCGCCCGCTACGAGGCGGCCCTGACACAGCTCGACGGCGCGGGGCTGGCGTACGCCTGTGATTGCTCGCGCCGCGACATTGCGCAGGAAGTTCCCGACATTTTTGGTGAGGAAATGCGGTACACCGGGCGGTGTCGCGCCCGCGGCGTCAATCGCACGACCGCGAAGGCGCGGCGGGTCGTCATGTCGTCCGGCGCCGAGCGGTTTGACGATCTCCGACTGGGGCCGCAGATACAGGAGCCTGCCTTGCAGTGCGGCGACCTGCTCGTGCGTGATCGCCTGGGCCACTGGACCTACCAGTTCGCCGTGGTGGTCGACGACATGGAGCAGGGGGTGGACGTGGTGATTCGCGGTGAGGATCTGCTGCAATCCACTGGTCGCCAGGTTCGCCTCGGTCGCCTGCTCGGCCGGGATCGCCCGCCGACGTTTCTTCATCACCCATTGGTCCTGAAAACCGACGGAAGCAAGCTCAGCAAGTCGGCGGGCGACACCGGCATCCGCGAGCTTCGCGAAGGTGGCGCCACTCCCGCCGATGTGCTGGGTCGGGCTGCGGCCCTCGCCGGACTGGTCGAGCCAGCACGATCCCTGGATGCTGCGGACCTTCCGTCTCTCTTCCCGATGCCGCATCCGGTGGAGTGACAGATGCGGCAATCGCCGGCGCAGGAACCGTCCCTGACGCCGGCGATCATGAGCGTGTCCAGCGGCTGCGCCAGGCTACGAGCCGGTCTTTCCCGTCAGGATCCCATCACGGATGCGTGTCGCCTTCTCGTTCGAGTTGGGGTCCGCCTCGACCTTCAGGTTGGACAGCTCCACCTTCGCATCCAGCTTGAGCGTCTCGGTGCCGCGGCGCACGGTGATCACGTATGGCGCATCGGCCTTCCCGGCATACAGCTGCCGGAACGCCGGCCCGAAGTCGGGCTGCGTGACGATCACGTCGCCCACCGACACCAGGTAGTCACCGCCCTTGACGCCGGCGATGGCTGCCGACGAGCCAGGCACCACTGAGACCACGCGGATACCGTTGCTATCGGGCTCCGACTCGATACCGACGCGCGGCTCCCGGGAAAGTCGCATCCCGGCGAGCGGTAGTATGGAATCCCACGGATACGGCGCCCGGCCATCCACGTAGAGGCGGTTGAAGTCCGCAAAGGATTTTCCACCGGCCGCCTTGCTCACGGCCGCCCACCATTCCTCACCGGTGAACCCGCGGTCCTTCTTGTACGCGCTCTGATAGACGCTCCGCATCACATCGTCGAGCGATTGCCTGTTGTTGCTGGCGTCGCGGATCATGATGTCGAGCATCAGGCCCGCCAGTGACCCCTTGTCGTAATAGATGTACCCTGTGCCATCGGTGGGATGAATCCAGGTGGAGAGCGACGCGTCCTCCAGCGCCACCGGCGCGGTCTCGTTCACGTTGGCGATCTTGCCGGTGGTGGTCGCGAAGAAGTTCGAGGGCTCCACCAGCTGAGCGCGGACCAGCACCAGATCGGCGTAGTAGTCGGTGATCCCCTCGCTTACCCAGAGCCAGGGGGTCGGCTGCGAGCGATCATAGCGGTAGGGATAGAGATCGGCCGGGCGCAACCGCTTCACGTTCCACGCATGAATGATCTCGTGCGCGTAGAGCCCGTCGAGAAACGGGTTGCCAAGCGCCAGCGGCGTGATCACGTCGACGTGCGAATTCTGGTGTTCAAGACCGCTTGCCCCCTGGTAGCTCGAGTCGGCGATCTGCATGATGGTGTAGTTCCTGAACGGCTTGTCGCCGAACGCCTGGATCATCGGCGGCCACATCTTCTGGATGCGGGTCCAGGTCTCCGCCCTCGGCGCGCCCGACAGGCTGCCGGCGGGATAGGTGGCCAGACGCACGGTGATTCCGTCCACCTGCACGCTGTCGTAGTCGAAGTGGCCCACGAAGAACGGCATGTCCACCAGGTCGTGGTAGTTCCCCTCGCGATAGCTGTCCTTCGTCCCGCCGAAGGTCATGCCCGTCGCCACGATCCAGTCGCTCTCGGTGCTGATCTTCACCGTAGCGGGGAATGAGAACGGCCGGCCTTCCGGATACATGAAGACGTTGGTGCCGTTGAAGAGCAGGAACTCGTCGCGCGCCCATGACATGGCGTTGTCGAGCGTGTCGGCCTTGAACTTGAACGTCACCTGCTACCGGCCCGGGCCCCGCGGTGCGGATGCGCCAGGTGTCGTAGTCGAGCTTGTCCCACTCGAGCGCCTGGCCACTACGCGTGGGCGCAAAATCCGATACCCACTTGGCGAAGTCCGTGATCTCATACGCGCCCGGCGTCCAGGCGGGCAGCGAAAGGAGCACCGGTTGCGTGCCGCTCGCGTCGAACGTCATCGTCACCGACATCGATCGCTGCTTCGCCAGCTCGCGATTGAAGGTCACCTGGTACGCGATGTTGGCGATCGGCGCCGACTGGAGCGGGGCCGGCGCCGCCGGCCTTTGTTGGGACGCGAGGATGCCGGGCGCGGCGAGCGACAGCAGGAACAGAGAAGACAGTGTGCGCATGACTCCCTCGGAAGTGAAACGAAAACGGGAGGATCGGCGAGATCCCCCCGCGGCTATCCGGCGCCCCGACGATGCCGCCGGGGTCGAAGTTTCAGGCAGCCCGGGCAGCCTCTTCCCGGCCAGGCTTGTCCCATTCCGCCTCACCCTCCCACCGCGCCATGACTGCAGTGGCCAGGCAGTTGCCCACGAGGTTCACCATGGTCCTCGCCATGTCCATGAGCTCGTCGACGCCGAGGATCACGGCGACGCCCTCGAGCGGGAGCCCATAGGTGGAGAGCACGCCCGACAGGACCACCAGGGAGGCACGAGGCACTGCCGCGATCCCCTTACTGGTGATGAGCAGGGTCAGCATCATGCCGAGCTGGGTCGCGAGCGTCATCTCGACGCCCGCGGCCTGGGCCACGAACAGCGATGCCACCCCGAGATAGAGCGTCGACCCATCGAGGTTGAACGAGTAGCCGGTGGGCATGACGAAGGCGACGATGCGGCGCGGCACGCCAAACTCCACCATGCGCTCCATCGCCAGCGGCAGGGCCGCGTCCGAGGACGTCGTGGTGAACGCGATGAGCGCCGGGTCCTTCGCGGCGCGAATGAAGCGCCGGATCGGTACACGCGCGATGAGGGCGGCCGGTACCAGCGCCACGAGCGCGAAGACGACCAGCGCGCCGTACAGCGTGAGGATGAGTTTTGCGAGGTTGCCGAGCACGCCGAGACCGGAGTGACTCACCGTGACCGCCATGGCCGCACCGATGCCGATCGGGGCGTACTTCATGATGATCGCGACGAACTTGAACATCACCTCCATGATCCCCTCGGCGAACTGCAGCATCACTTCCTTGGGGCGACCCTTTACCTGGGTCAGCCCAATCCCGAACAGCGTGGACCAGAAGACGACCTGCAGGATCTCGTTGTCCGCTGCCGCCTCGAAAAAGCTGCGCGGAACGACGTGCTCCAGGAACCCGGAGAGTGTGGTGGGTGCTGCCTTGACCTGCTGGCCGGGGTCTGGCGGCGGAAGGATCACGCCAACGCCGGGGCGCACCAGGTTTCCCGCGATGAGCCCGACGGCGAGGGCCACCGAGGTCATCAGCCAGAAGTACGCGATCGCCTTGACCGCCAGCCGGCCAATGCGCTTCAGGTCATCACCATGCCCGGCGATGCCGACCACCAGCGTACCGAAGATGATCGGCACGACGATGGACTTGATCATGCGCAGGAAGATCGTGGAGAGCGGCTTGAGCTTGACCGCGAACTCGGGGGCGAGCCATCCCACGAGGATGCCAAGGCCCATCCCAATGAAGATCCACTGGGTGAGCGTGGTCCGCTTGAGGAGGCTCCACATCGTCAGCGCGCCGCCAGGGCGCCAGCCTTGGCCTCGATGCCCGCGAGCAGCGAGCGGTAGGAAGCGGCGAACTTGGCGACGCCGTCGATTTCCAGCTCGTTCGTGATGGCGCCGAGATCGATGCCGTATTCGACCAGGGCATCGAGGCGCCGCGCCGCCTGCGCCAGGTGATCATCGAGGTGCAGACAGAGCTGGCCGTGCTCCCGAAACGCCGCGAACGTCTCCGGAGGCAGTGTATTGACGGTGCGCGGACCGATCAGCGCCTCGACGTAGTAGACGTCGGCCAGGCGCGGGTCCTTGGTGCTGGTCGACGCCCAGAGCGGGCGCTGCGGATACGCGCCGCGCGCCGAGAGCTGGTGCCACCGGGGCAGATGCAGCGACTGGCGAAACCGGTCGTAGGCCGTTGCCGCGTTGGCGATGGCGATCATGCTGCGCAGCTGGCCCGCAAAGACGTGGCCGCTGTTGGCGGCGCGCTCGAGCAGTGGGTCGACCTTGCCGTCCAGGCGGCTCACGAAGAAGCTCGCCACGCTGCATGGCGCGCGCTGCGTGCTCGCCGCAGGGGTTTGAAAGAACGCCTCCATCCCGGTCATGAAGGCGTCGATCACTTCCTGGTAGCGATTCACCGAGAACAGCAGCGTCACGTTGACGTTGATACCTGCCGCCAGGCACCGGGCGATCGCGGGGAGTCCCTCGCGCGTGCCCGGGATCTTGAGCATGACATTCGGACGGTTCACGGCCGCCCAGAGGCGTTCCGCCTCACGCACTGTGCCGTCGGTGTCATGCGCCAGCGTCGGGGACACCTCGAGCGAAACGGTACCGTCGCCATTCGGGTCCTGTTCGAACACGCGCTGGAACACGTCGCACGCGGCCTGCACATCGGCGACCGCGAGCGCCTCGAAGATCTCCGCCGGACTGCGGCCCTGGTCGGCCAGCTGCTGGATGTCGGCATCGTACAGCGTGCTGGTGGCCACTGCTTTCTCGAAGATCGTCGGGTTGGATGTCATCCCCTTGAGCCCGTCCTCGTGAATCAGCCGCGCCAGTTCGCCCGAGCGCACCAGGTCGCGGGTGATGAAGTCGTACCACGGGCTCTGGCCCAGGCGGCTCAGCGCAACGAGCGGATTCGCGGTGGCGGATGGATTGTCACTCATGCATCGCTCCGGGTGAGGAGATCCTTGACCGCGGCGGCTGCGGCGGCTGGCGTGAAACCGAATTCGGCAAAGAGACGATCGGCCGGTGCGGAGGCACCGAACGTGCGCATGGCGATGACGGCACCCTCGCTTCCCACCCAGCGCTCCCACCCGAACGGGCTGGCGGCCTCGATCGCGACGCGCGCGGTGATGGCGGGTGGAAGGACCTGGTCGCGGTAGGACCGGGGCTGCGCTGCGAACAACTCCCACGACGGCATCGAGACCACCCGCGCCGGCACGCCCTCCCGCGCGAGCTGTTCCGCCGCGCCCATCGCAACAGCGACCTCGGACCCGGTGGCCACGATGATGGCGCGCGCGGCAGTCGCTGGTTCGTGCACCACGTAGGCGCCCCGCATGACGTCGGCCGCCGTGGCGAGCCGCGGCAGCACGGGCACCTTCTGGCGCGTCAGCACGATCGCGGTCGGGCCGTCGCGCCGTTCGAGCGCCACCTTCCAGGAGGCGACCGTCTCGTTCGCGTCGGCAGGCCGCAGCGTCACAAGGTTCGGAATGGCTCGCAGCATAGGCAGCTGGTCGACGGGCTGGTGCGTCGGTCCATCCTCGCCTACGCCGATCGAGTCGTGCGTGCCGATGTAGATGATCGGAAGGCCCATCAGAGCCGCCAGGCGAATGGCCGGCTTCATGTAGTCGAAGAAGACCAGGAAGGTGCTGCCCATCGGCCGGATGCCACCGTGGGCGGCCAGGCCGTTCATGCACGCACCCATCGCATGCTCCCGCACGCCCCAGTGCACCACCCGTCCGGCTACGCCGGGTCCGAACGTGCCGCCCAGCTTCTGACCCACGCCGGTGCTTCCCGCCAGATCGGCGGACCCGCCCACCAGGTTGCCGACATGAGGCAGTATTGCCTGCAGGGCTGCAGCACTGGCCTTTCGGGTCTCGACGCCGCCCTTGTCAGCCGGGAACGTCGGCAGGTCGGCATCCCAGCCCGCCGGCAATTCGCCACGCTGTTCCCGCGCGAAGTCGGCGGCATCGGCCGCATGGGCCCTCCGGTAGCGCTCGAACTCCGCCCGCCACCCGGCCTCCGCGTCGGCGCCGTGCGTACGGCAGCGCCCCATGTCGGCGTAGGCCGCCTCCGGCACAACAAACTTCTGGTTCTCGTCCCAACCGAGTATCGCCTTGGTCCGCCGCACTTCATCGGCGCCGAGCGGGGCACCGTGGGCCTCGCTGGTATTCCGCTTGGTTGGTGCAGGATCCGCGATCACCGTGCGCAGCACGATGAGGGTGGGCCGCTCAGCTTCGGCGCGGGAGGCGGCTAGCGCCGTGTCGATGGCGTCGAGATCGTTGCCGTCGGCCACGTGCAGCACACGCCACCCGTAACCCTCGAAGCGGCGACTGGCATCCTCGGTGAAGCTGAGGCCGGTGTTGCCGTCGATGGTGATCCGGTTGTCGTCGTAGATCAGGGTGAGCTTGCCGAGCTTCAAGTGGCCTGCGAGACTTGCCGCCTCACTCGCCACACCTTCCATGAGGTCCCCGTCGCTCACGAGCGCCCAGGTGCGGTGATCGACGATGGTGGCATCCGGGCGGTTGAACCGGGCAGCCAGAAAGCGTTCGGCCATCGCCATGCCCACCGCGTTGCCGATGCCCTGGCCCAGCGGCCCGGTCGTGACCTCGACCCCCGCCGTGTGTCCCCGCTCGGGATGACCCGGCGTGCGGGAGTGCCACTGTCTGAAGTTGCGTATTTCGTCCAGCGGGAGATCATATCCGCTGAGATGCAGCAGACTGTACAGCAACATCGACGCGTGCCCACAGGACAGCACGAACCGATCGCGGTCCTCCCAGTCCGGGGCAGCGGGATTGTGCCGGAGATGCCGGGTCCAGAGGAGGTAGGCAACGGGCGCCAGGGCCATCGGTGTGCCCGGATGGCCGGAGTTCGCCTGCTCCACCGCATCCATGGCCAGGACACGGATGCTGTTGATGCTGACCCACGGGTCGACGGTCATGCTGGCCGACGCGCGCGGCGCGGCGGGGCGGGTGGCTTCCACCGGCAGGGCGTGCTCCTTTCGACGGGGCGGTATCATGGCACCACGGCTGGTCGCGGTCGCAAAGATAACTGGCGGGGAATCTTTTCGGAGGGCGAAGTGTATCGGCTGTTCGGACTGCAACTTCGGCCATCGGTGATCGTGACATGACACGACGGAACCCGTACCCCAGGGCGGTCGCCGGCGGGGATCGGACGTACGAAATCCACGAGGCCGCGCAACTCACCGGGCTGGCTCCCGCACGTCTGCGGGCCTGGGAACGGCGCTACGCCGTGGTCCGGCCCGCCAGGCACCCGAACGGCTACCGAGCCTACACCGCCGAGCAGGTAGCACTCCTCCGTGCGTTCGCGGGGCTGATCGAGGGGGGTGAGCGCATTGGCGATCTCGCCGTGCAGCCCATCGAGGAGGTATTGCGCCGCGCCGAGGCTCGCGACATCGACGATAGTCCGCATGGGGCGCTGCTGAGCGCGGTCGTGGCGTTCGACCGCGACCGGCTCGAAGCTCTTGTCGCCGAGCAGCTCCACCTCCGCGGCCTGAGCAGCTTTGCGCGCGATGTCGTGTTGTCGCTCGCGCAGGTGGTCGGCGATCTGTGGGCTCTGGGAAAGATTCCCGTCGCCGCCGAGCATATGGCGAGTGAGGTGGTCGTGCATGCCCTCAAGACGGGCTTGCGTGACGCGCGTGGGACGGGGCCGGTGTGCCTGGCCGCCTGCCTGCCAGGGGAAAGGCACGAGTGGGGCTTCCTGGCCAGTCTGGCCGACATCCAGGACCTGGGGTGGCAGGTGCACTATCTCGGACCCGATCTCCCGGTCGATGACGTTGTCGAAGCCGCCTGGAAGCGGCAGGCACTGGCGGTGGCGTTCAGCGCCAGCGATCCCAGGCTGCTGGAGTTGCAACTGACGGCGCTGAAACAGCTCCCTGCGCGGCTTCCGCCGCGCGCCTTCACGGTGATAGGTGGTGGTGGTGTCGCCCCCTTCGAGCATGTCCTCAGGGCAGCGGGCTATCGTATCGGTCTGGAGTCGTTCACCCCGTCAGCACCCGATGCGCATGCGCGCGGAGCAATTGGTTCCTGAACCCACCGGACAGGTCCACAAGGTCCAATGACTGACGTAGCGTTACCTCCCTCGCCGGCGGGCACCGGTGCCATCCCGGCGACGGTCGCGCGACGAGCCGGGAACGAGCGCACGGCCACGGTCGTCG
This sequence comes from uncultured Gemmatimonadales bacterium, assembly GCA_963822925.1. Taxonomy (GTDB): domain Bacteria; phylum Gemmatimonadota; class Gemmatimonadetes; order Gemmatimonadales; family GWC2-71-9; genus JAGGAG01. The sequence goes on along the minus strand of CAWGJN010000017.1, from coordinate 218,776 downwards.
GCGCCGGTATCGGCGGTCTCGCCACGGCGGTACGGTTGGCACATGTCGGGTGGCGGGTGACGGTTCTGGAGCAGCATGAGCAGCCGGGCGGACGCGCGGGCAGGTGGGAGTCGGAGGGCTTCACCTTCGACACCGGGCCGTCGCTTGTGATGATGACGGAGTACTGGCAGAAGCTCTTCCGCGACGTTGGACGCCGGCTGGAGGACTATCTCACGCTGGTCCAGATCGACCCCTGCTATCGCATCCACTTCCCCGACGGCACCAGCCACGATCGCAGCAGCGTGCTGAATCGCCTGATCGAAGGATGTGAGGCCATCGAGCCGGGTTGCGGGCCCAACCTGCTGGCGTACCTCGAGCGAACCAGTCGCATGTACCGGGAGGGACTCGAGTTCATTGGGCGTAACGTCCACCGCCCCACCGCGATGGCAGACCCTGCCAGCATCGGCATCCTCACGAGTGGGGCACTGGGCGATCTCCAGAAGATGGTAGGGCGGTACTTCAAGGATGAGCGGATGCAGCAATCGCTCAGCTTTCAGACCCTGTACCTCGGCCTTTCACCGTACGAGTCACTCGCCATCTACTCGCTCCTCCCGTATGTGGAGATCGCGGGCGGCATCTTCTATCCGATGGGCGGGATGTTCCAGCTGGCGCTTTCACTGGAACGGCTGGCATGCGAGCTGGGTGTCACCTTCCGCTACGGCGCCCGGGTGCGCCGCTTCGAGAAGTCCGGCGGCAAGGTCGATGCGGCGCGGCTGGCGGATGGCACCCGGGTCGCATCCGACATCGTGGTGACGAATGCCGACCTGCCGTACGCCTACGACGAGCTGCTCCAGTCACCATATCCCGGCATCGAAGGGAAGCGCTTCAGTTGCTCGGTGGTGCTCATGTACATCGGCACCGACCGGACCTGGTCCCACCTGCAGCATCACAACTTCGTGGTGGGCCGCGACATGAGGACCGGCTGCGATGACCTCTTTCTCCGGCACCGCATGCCGGAGGATCCGCCGTTTTACGTCGTGGCCACGTCACGCACCGACCCGAGCCAGGCGCCGCCCGGCGGCGAGAGCCTCTTCGCGCTCGTGTTGGCGCCAAGCCAGCCGGAAGACCGCTCGCAGTGGGTCGACTGGAGTGTGGAGGGTCCACGGGTGGAGCAGCAGACGCTCCACCGGATGGAGGCGACACTCGGCATGACGGGGCTGCGGGAACACATCGTGACCAGCAGGCTCGTGACGCCGGAGGATTTTCGCTTGCGGTACGGCAACAAGCGGGGGGAGGCGTTCGGGTTGTCACACAATTTCATGCAGATCGGCTATTTCCGACCTCACAACCGCCACGCCACCCTGAAGAACCTGTACTTCGTGGGGCAGAGCACTCACCCCGGATGCGGATTGCCGATGGTACTCATCTCCGCCGAGTGCGTCGTGGACCGGATTCGGGAGGAGATTCCCCTGCCATGACCGGGGAACTGCAGCGGAGCTACCGGCGTGCGGAGCAGGTCACGGCGACGTGGGCGAAGAGCTTTCATTTCGCCAGTCGATTCCTGCCGGTGCAGAAGAAACGCGCCATTTTCGCGCTCTACGACTACTGCCGCTATGCGGACAACCTGGTCGATGCGCGCGGGGACCGGTCGGCCGAGCTGGCGCGAAGAGACCTGGCGGGACTCGCGCTCGAGGTCACGGCAATCCACGCAGGTGCGCCGGGCACCGGGCGATGGCTGGCGTTCGCGGACGTGCTGCACCGGTACGACGTTCCCCTTGCCCCGCTGCTGGAACTGCTCCATGGCGTGGCCATGGACCTGGAACCAGTTGTGATGCCCGACTTCGACCGGCTGCACCGATACTGCCGTTACGTCGCCGGCGGGGTCGGCCTCATGCTCGGCCCCGTGTTGGGAGCCGCACCCGGCAGCTTCCACGAAGCCGGCGTGCGGCTGGGCGTGGCGATGCAGCTCACCAACGTGTTGCGCGACGTGGGTGAGGACCTCGACAGTGACCGGCTCTACTTGCCGGCCGACGAACTCGCTGCCTTCGGCTTGACGCGTGCCATACTAGAGGAGCGCCGGGTGACGCCCGCCTTTCGCCGGTTCATGCAGTGGCAGGTGGCGCGCGCCCGACGCTATTTCGAGGATGGCGGCCGGGTGGTGCCTCTCTTTCCCGGCGATGGCAGCCGCCTTACCGTGCGCCTGCTCCAGCGGACCTATGCCGGCATCCTCGATGCCATCGAACGCATAGACTACGACGTCTTTCGGACCCGCGCGTATGTCTCGGCACGGCGCAAGCTCATGGTACTGGGCCGCGCGATGTGGTCCGAGCGTCGCTGGAACATGTCGCAGCCATCCGAGCGATCGGTGTGAGTCGCGCGGTGCGGGGACAGGCGGTGTACCAGGCGCCCAGCCCCTTCGCAGTCTGGGCATTTGCGCGCTATTTCCGCGGATTGTTCCGCCATCATTTTGCGTCGGTGAGGTGGTCCGCGCTGGCGGAGTCGGGCGGCTGGGATCGCTCGGTACCGGTGCTATTCGTATCGAATCACACCAACTGGTGGGACGGGTTCTTCTCGTTCATCCTGACACGAGAGCTCGGCCTTACCTGCCATGTCCTGATGGAGGCGGCCAACCTCGATCGGTATCGCGCGTTCAGGCGCATTGGAACCCTGCCGATACGCCGGGACAGCCGCAGGGGTGCCTGGGAGGACCTGCATGCCGCAGACCAGGTGCTGCGGCCGGGCACGGCGCTCTGGATCTATCCGCAAGGCCGGCGGCGTCCGGCAGCAGAGAAGCCGAACCGTCTCGAGCGGGGGGCGGCGCAGCTCGCGCTCCGGCACCACGGTCCGTTGCGCATCTGCCCGGTCGCGTTCCGCTATCCGTTCCTCAGTGAGCAGCTTCCAGAGGCTCTGGCGCTGGTCGGGCATTCCTGGCTTCACGACGGCGGAGATGACCGGAAGATGCTGACGGAACGGATCGGCGCAGCCATCGCGGAGACGGTGAACGCCCTCGACTCGCGGCTTGCCACGGAGGTGTTGGAAGGATTTCGTGTCCTGGTGCCGGGACGGCTCTCCGTAAACAAGCGCATGGATCGCGTGCGCCATTCACTTGGCCTGCTGCGCGGACCCTTCGAGGCGCGCAATGGATAGCTATCAGCTCTGGAAGACATTGCATGTCACATCGGCCGTCCTGCTGGTCGGCAACGTGACCGTCACAGGGTTCTGGGCGTACTTCCTTTACCGGCAGCGGCGTGACGTGGAGTTCCGGGCCATTGCCCGCGGCATCATGCTCAGCGATTTCATCTTCACCCTCGTGGGCGGGGCGGGCCTGGCCCTCACCGGCATCATCATGGTGCGGGCCCGGCAGGTGTCCATCCTCGACACGCCGTGGCTCAGGCGCGGCGTTCTGCTGCTCGCGATCAGCACCCTGGTATGGCTGGTATCACTGCTGCCAGACCAGGTGCGGATGGAACGCCTCGATCAATCGGACGAGCGCGGCATGCGCCGGCTGTTCATCCGGTGGAGCCTCTTCGGGTGGGCTTCTACCGCGCTCCTCTTCGCCAGCCTCTGGTCAATGGTCATGAAGCGATAGTGCTGGCGCGTGCTCGCCGCACGGATGATTCGCGTGCGCGGGTCGGAATCGTCCTGGTCGTCCGGGCTGTCCCCCGACGTCGCGTTCCAGATGTCCACCATCAGCCGCCAGCCATCGTCGTCTCGCGCAAAACACATGACGTACTTGCCCGAATCGGCATCGGTATCGTCCGTCGGCGCCACATGATAGGTGCCAACCACGTAGCCATCCCGCTCGTGGGCCACGACGCGCACGGTGTCGAGCGTGAGCCCGCGTTCCAGGCCATCCTGCCAGAAATCCATGATCGAGTCACGACCGGCGACGATCCCTCCATCGGGCGGAAGGAGCAAGGCCCCTTCGCCGTAGAGCGCCGCCAGCTCATGGGCGTCACCCTGGTTCGACACCTCCTCGTAGACCTTTACCAACTCGGCCAGTTCCCTGCGCGAATTCGGGGCACCACGACCCCCGGCCGGTCGCTGACAGGCAGCGATGGCCAGGACCGCCCAAAGCACCATCACCGGACGCGAGACTGTCATTCTGGCCGCTCTCTGGGTAACTTCATTGACGTAGGAGTGGCAGGGCCATAGGGGCGCTGCCGGAAACAATGCAAGAACAATCAGTAGCAAAGGATTCTGTGGCTCGTCGTCCTCGCCGGCGCTCATCTGCCGGAACTGCCCCCGTGTTTCACCGCTCGGCCGGGCGCAGCATGCAATCGCATCGTGAGTGGCTTCTTTCGCAGCACGGTTCGGTGTGCGCGTATTGCGGCATCGAAACCCCGCCCGACCTCATCACCCTCGATCACGTGCGGCCCCGCCGCGGCCAGACGGCATACGACCGTCCCGACAATCTCGTCCTCGCCTGTCGCGAGTGCAACGCGGCCAAGGCCGATACGCCGTTCATGGCGTTCCTCCTGGCGAAGCGAAGCCGCGGCGTGTTTCTGCTGCACTATGGTGATCATCTCTCCGAGCCGCTCAAGGACATCGCCCGTCAGGCGTCCGAGCGGCCGATCCTGGAGAAGTAGCGCTGGCCAGGCGCAACGCCGGCCCCTGAAACGCGAAGGGCGATCCCATCGGGATCGCCCTTCCTGTCATCAAGGACCCTCGGTTCTACTCGTTCCGGGTAACAAGGCCTCGTTGACGATCCGGTTCTGCTCCAGCGTGTGGGCTGCAGGATACCCTTCGGCGGGACTCGCCCGGTCGGGGCGGCCGACGTAGGACAGCGCGGCACCCGCCGGCAGAACTTCGCGCAGCTTGGGCTCGAGGTAGGTCCACGCACCCATATTCCGTGGCTCCTCCTGCGCCCACACCAGCTCCGCGAGGTTCGGATAGCGCGCCAGCGTCTCCCGAAGTTCGGTCCAGGGGAACGAGTACAGCTGCTCCACCCGCACCAGCGCGATCGCCGCGGAGTGCTGCTTGGTCGCCTCCGCCAGGACGTCGTAATAGACCTTGCCGCTGCATAGCACCACGCGCGTCACCTGGTCGCGACGATCCGTCGCGGAGGCGTCGTCGATCACCGGCTGCCAGCGACCCTCGGCGAGGTCCGTGAGCGTCGAGGTGGCCAGTGGGTGACGCAACAGGCTCTTCGGCGTCATGACCACGAGTGGCCGCTGTCGCGTGCGCTTCGCCTGCCGACGCAAAAGGTGGAAGTACTGCGCCGGCGTGGTGGGGTTGGCGACGCGTATGTTGCCCTCGGCACACGCCTGCAGGAAGCGCTCGAGCCGCGCGCTCGAGTGTTCCGGGCCCTGCCCCTCGTACCCGTGCGGCAGAAGCAGCGTGAGTCGCGTGGTGAGGCCCCACTTCGAGAGGCCCGAGGTGAGAAACTGGTCGATCACGACCTGGGCGCCGTTGATGAAGTCGCCGAACTGCGCCTCCCACAGCACCAGGGCATCGGGAGCGGCCGCACTGTAGCCGTATTCGAATCCGAGCGTGGCCAGCTCCGAAAGCGGGCTGTTGTACAGCTCGAATGGAGCCATGGAGCCAGGCAGCTTCTGCAACGGGCACCAGGTGGCCCCGGTATTCACGTCGTGCAGCACCAGTTGCCGCTGGCTGAAGGTGCCCCGTTCCACGTCCTGGCCGGTGAAGCGCAGCGGCACGCCTTCTGTGAGCAGGCTGGCCAGGGCCAGCGCCTCGGCATGTGCCCAGTCGATACTGCCATCGGGCCCGAGGGCCGGGCGGCGGCGCTCGAGCTGTTTCGCCAGCTTCGGGTTCACCGTGAAGTCGGCGGGCCAGGTAAGCAACTGGTCGTTCAGCGCGGTGAGAAGCTCGGAGGCGACGCGGGTGTCTACTTCCTGCCCGGCTACCACCTGCTTGCGGATCTCGGGGGTCGTGCTGCGGCCGGTGCTCGCCTTGAACGCCTGCTGGATCTCGACCAGCCGCTGGTAGGCCGATGTTGCCAGCGCGTCCGCTTCGTCACTCGTCAGCACACCTTCGGCCACCAGCTGGCCGGCGTACTTCTCACGCACCGTCGGCAGCGCCTTGATGCGGTTGTACATGAGCGGCTGGGTGTAGCTGGGCTCGTCGCTCTCGTTGTGCCCGTGCCGCCGGTATCCCACCAGTTCGATCAGCACGTCGCGATGGAATCGCTCCCGGTATGACATGGCGAGCCGGATTGCGCTGAGACAGTTCTCCGGATCGTCGGCGTTGACGTGGATGATCGGGACGTCGAATCCCTTAGCCATGTCGGAGGCATACCGGGTGGACCGGGCGTCTACGCTGTCGGTGGTGAACCCGATCTGGTTGTTCGTGATCAGGTGGATCGTGCCGCCCGTGGCGTAGCCCTTCAGGGCGCCCAGGTTGAGGGTCTCGGCCACGACACCCTGGCCCGCGAAAGCGGCATCACCGTGTATCACGACCGGTAGCGCCGCCGATGCATCGTGGTGCGCATCACGGCCGCGACGCTGGGTCTGCTCCGCACGCGCACGACCGTCCACGACTGGCCCCACGAACTCGAGGTGGCTCGGGTTCGGCACCAGGTTGACGGTGATCGCGCGGCCGCTGGGCGTGAGGTACGCGCCTTCGGCACCGTGATGGTACTTCACGTCTCCCGTGCCGCCCTCCGGCGTCAGCAATCCCGCCTCGACGTGCCGGCCGCCCTCGAACTCCGCGAAGATCGTGTCGTAGGGGCGACCGACCGTATGGGCGAGCACATTGAGCCGGCCCCGGTGCGCCATGCCGATCACCACCTCGCGCGAACCCTGCTCGTCAGCCGCCACCTCGATGATGGCATCGAGCATCGGCACCAGCATGTCCACGCCCTCGATGGAGAAACGCTTCTGGCCCAGATATGCCTTGTGCAGGAAACGCTCGAGCGCCTCCACCTGGATCAGCCGCTCCAGAAGGCGCTTCCGGCGCTCGGCCGGGAGCGGGATGTGCACCGCGCCCGATTCGATCTGCTCGCGGAGCCATACCCGCTCCTCGTGGCTGGCGATGTGCTCCACCTGGTAGGCGAGCGTGCCGCAGTAGGTTTCCTGCAGGAGCGGATAGGCATCGAGCAGGGTCTCGCCCGGCACGGCAACGCGGAGCACCGCGGCCGGGATCTGCGCCATGACGTCGGGCGTGAGGCCGAGAGGGACGGGGTCGAGCGCCGGATCGCCGATCGGTTCGCTCCCGAGCGGGTCGAGGTGCGCAGCCAGGTGCCCGTGCGTCCGGAATGCCTTGACCAGCGCCATGCCGGCAGCGACGTGGAAGAGCGCCGCCGGCGTGATCGGCGCCGCGGTCGTCGGCACCGAGGTCGGCGTGACGGCCGTCTCCGGCCGCGCGTCCGGGATCGTCACGCCCAGGGTGCTTGCCACGTCGGCGTAGAAGCCGTTGTCGCCCTGCAGGAGTGCGTCCACTGTTCCGAGGAACGCACCCGATTCTGCGCCTTGAATGATGCGGTGATCGTAGGTGCTGCTGACCGTCATCACCTTCGAGATGCCAAGCTCGGTCACCCGTGGCGCCGCCACCGTGGCAAACTCCGGCGGGAATGCGATAGAGCCGACCGCAATGATGCTTCCCTGTCCCACCATCAGTCGGGGCACCGACGCACGAGTGCCCAGGCCACCGGGGTTGGTCAGCGACATGGTGGCGCCGGCAAAGTCGTCCGGCATGAGCTTGTTTACCCGGGCCTTCTCCACCAGGTCTTCGTAGGTGGCCAGAAAATCGGCGAAATCCATCGTTTCCGCACGCTTGATCACCGGGACCACTAGACCGCGGCTGCCGTCCTTGCGGGTGACGTCCACCGCCAGCCCAAGGTTGATACCGGTGGGAGTAACTCGTGCCGGTTTGCCATCCTGTTCGGCGTACGTGTGGCCCATCACGGGATGCTGCTGTGTCGCGCGCACAATGGCCCAGGCAATGAGGTGCGTGAACGAGATCTTCTCCTTCCGGCCAGCCTGCTTGAGTGCGGCATTGAGCGACTTCCGGGCGTGCTCCAGCTGCGCCACCGGGAGCTCGCGGAAGGTGGTGGCCGTCGGGACGGTGAGGCTCTCATTCATGTTCTGCACCAGGCGCGCGGCTGGTCCCTTGATGGGCACTGCGGCGGCTGATGCGCCCTGGGGAGGGGCAATGGGCGTCGCGACGGCCGAGGCGGCCGGAGTGGGCGGCTCCGGGGCCTCGGTCTTCGGCGCCCGGTCCGTGCCGTTCAGGGCGGGTACCTCGCCGACCACGCCACTCTCGAATAGCTGGCGCCACTCCGAGTCGACCGAGGTCGGGTCGCGGAGGAACTCCTCGTACATCACCTGGGCGAAGCCGGCGTTGGCCGTCTCGAACACATTCGGATCCACGACTACTCTCCTGGTGGCATCGGCACCCCGGCTACGACTGCCGGGAAGGCAAACCTCTGAAAGTTAGCGGAAGTTCCGGCACGGCGGTGGGGGGCAGGGTCCGGCCCGTCAGCGCCCGGTACCCGGCCACCGCCCGCTGCTGTTCGGCCTGGGTCCAGTGCAGCTCGCGGCCGAGCAGCTCAGCAGTTTTCGTGGCCGCGGCCGCCCCCTGGTCCCGGGTCTCGTAGAACAGGTGAATTCGCCGTACCAGGACGTCGGCCACGGTTCGGGCGAGCTCCTTCCGGACCGCGTGCAGCACCTCTGCCGCTACGGCCGGGTGATCCGGTTGCAGCCGATCGGCCAGTCCCGGCTCACTGCGCATCAGATTGAAAATGCCCGCGGCCTCGGTGCCGTAATGCCTCAGCATGTGCTCCACGGTTGCAACGTCGATACCCGATTCCAGCCCGAGCGCCCTGATGGAACCCAGGCTCGCCGATTCACCTCCCGGCAGGGGCTCGCGATCGGTCCCCGACTCGGCGGGCCAGGGCCCCCTGGACTCGGCATCGAGTCGCTTCACCACATGGTCCACCACCTGGGCGGACATCAGGCGATAGGTCGTGAGCTTGCCGCCCGCCACGGTGACCATGCCGCCCGGTCCATCGATGATGACATGTTCGCGCGACACCGCCGTGGCCCCTATGGTGCCATCCTCGATCAGAGGGCGCAGCCCCGCCCACGTGGCGATGACGTCTTCTTCGTTGAGGTGCGCGTTGGGAAATCTGCTGTTGGCCGAGCGGAGCAGGTATCGCACGTCCTCGGACGACGCGCGCACCTCGTCAGGCGACTCCGCGGTATCCGTATCTGTGGTGCCGATATACGACCAGGGACCCCAGGGGAGCACGAACATCACCCGGCCGTCCAGAGGGCTCGTAAAGGTGATCGCCTCGACGTTGCCCATGCGCTCGCGTGGCACCACCGCGTGGGTGCCCTTCGTAAGGCGGAGTAGGCGCGGTGCCTTGGGGTCTTCCAACCGGCGCACCTGGTCGGCCCAGGGGCCAGTGGCATTCACCACGATCGAGGCCCGGAACGCCGCCTCCCGGCCTGTTTGAATGTCGTGCACGGTGACGCCGGTGATGCGGCCGCCATCCCGGGTCAGCCCGGTCACCGTCGCGTAAGTCAAGATGGTGGCGCCATGTTCCTGTGCCGACCGAGCAGTCGCGATTACGAGGCGGGCATCGTCGCATTGGGAGTCGAAGTAGCGCGCCCCCCCACGCAGGCCCGCCGCGCGCAAGCCGGGCTCCCGCGAAAGCAATGCGCGCTTGCCCAGCATCTTGTGCGGGCTCACATTCCGGAAGAGCGAGAGCAGGTCGTATACCCACATACCGGCCGCCAGCTGCCAGCGCCGGAGCCGGTCGCCGTCGTTGACGGGGAAGATGAACGGCTGGGGCCAGACGAGGTGCGGCGCGATGCGCCGCAATACGGCACGCTCGCGGAGCGATTCGAACACGAGGCGCAGTTCGCCATGCTCGAGATACCGGAGCCCGCCGTGCACCAGGCGGCTGGAGCGGCTGCTCGTGCCGAAGGCCAGGTCGCTCTGCTCGACCAGCACCGTGCGCATGCCCCGCATCGCGGCGTCACGCGCAACCCCGGCACCGACAATGCCGCCACCGATGACGAGGAGATCCACGGCTCGACTCGCTGCTTCTTTCAGTGACGCCGGCCGGTCCGATTCCACGTGCCTCCTCACCCTCCTCTCCCGCTCACGCGGCCCAGCACCTGGTTTACCTGGCAGGCCGACCGGATCGTGCCGGGAAGCCGCGTCCTCGATCTTGCCTGCGGCACGGGCCGGCATGCCATCGCCGCGGCCCAGCTCGGTGCGGCCGTCGTAGCCGCAGACCGTGACGCCGACTGCCTTGCCGCGGCGCGTGTTTTCGCCGACCAGGCCGGCGTCCTGGTTGACTGGCAGGAGGCCGACCTCGAGGACGACTGGCCCGACTGGGGCGTCTTTGATGCGGTGCTGCTGTTCAACTATCTGGACCGCCCACGGTTCTCGCGTACACTCGAGATGGTACGCCCGGGCGGTCTACTCATCGCCGAGGGGTTCCTCACCACCCAGCGGGAGGAGGGCTGGGGTCCGACGGCCGACGCGCACCTGCTGCTGCCGGGTGAACTCGCCCGTCTCGTGGCGCCCTTCGAGGTGATCCACGGGCGTGAAGTCGCCGAGCCCGTTGACAGCGAGCGCTGGCGCCATGTGGCGAGTGTTTGCGCACGCAATCCTGCCTCGTGAAGTCTAACGAAGGCCCATCGCCATGTCCCTCCCCGTGACCAGCCGTCGCGTCGCGATCGTCGCCGGGGTGCGCACGCCCTTCGCCCGAAGCGGCAGCATCCTCCGGGATGCTCCTGCTGTCGTGCTCGCCCGCCATGCCGCGCGCGAGCTGCTGTACCGGGCGGAACTGGATGGCGCGCTGGTGGATGAGGTCGTCCTGGGCCAGGTAGTGCCATCGGTCCTCACGCCCAACGTGGCGCGTGAAGTGAGCCTCCTGCCGCAGTTTCCCCGCACCATCCCGGCCTACACGCTCAACCGTGCCTGTGCGTCGGCGGCGCAAGCTATCACGAATGCCGCCGACCAGATCCGCCTGGGTCACGCCGACGTGATCCTGGCGGGTGGAGTGGAGTCGCTCTCCGACATTCCGGTGCTGCACTCGCGCCGGTTCAGCCAGCTCCTCGTGGACGCAAGCAAGGCCAAGACGCTCGGGCAGCGACTGGGCATCCTCGCGCAGGTGCGCCCGCGCGACCTGGTCCCGGTGACGCCCGCCATCGCGGAGCCTTCGACCGGTGAGTCAATGGGACAATCGGCAGAAAAGATGGCCAAGGAGAACGGAATCACGCGCGAGGCCCAGGACCGGCTGGCGCTGCAGAGTCACGAACGCGCGGCTGCCGCGACGGCCGATGGCCGCCTCACAGCCGAGATCGCGCCCTGGTTCGGCGGCAAGGGCGGTGACCAGGTGGTGACCAGTGACAACGGAATACGCAGTGACACGTCGCTCGAGCAGCTCGCGAAGCTGCGTCCGGTGTTTGATCGCGCCTACGGCACCGTCACCGCCGGGAACAGCTCACCCCTCACCGACGGTGCCGCCATGGTGCTGCTCATGTCGGAAGAGCGGGCGCGCAGCCTGGGATACGAACCGCTCGCGTTCCTGCGCAGCTATGCGGTCGCCGCGGTGGATCCCGGTTGGCAGCTGCTCATGGGCCCGGCCTATGCGGTTCCCCGGGCCCTCGAGCGCGCCGGCATCGCATGGAGCGAACTGGGCCTGGTGGAAATCCACGAGGCGTTCGCAGCACAGGTACTCTCCAACGTGCAGGCGTGGGGCTCGAGCCTCTGGGCGGAGCGGTTGGGGCTGCCCGGCCCGGTGGGCGAAGTGGACTGGGACCGCACTAACGTGATGGGCGGATCCATCGCGATCGGCCATCCCTTCGGTGCCACGGGTGCCCGCATCGTCACGACCCTTGCGAACGAGATGCGAAGGCGCGACGTGCAGTTCGGCCTGATCTCCATCTGCGCGCAGGGCGGCATGGGCAGCGCGCTGGTTCTCGAAAGGACGTGACGGTGCCTGCTTTCAAGGTGGAGATCGAGGCCGGTGTCGCGATCGTCACGCTCGACGTGCCCGGTGCGTCGGTGAATACCCTCTCCACCGCCGTGGCCCAGGAGTTCGATGGACTCCTTACCCGACTCGAAGACGACCCTCTCGTGCGGGCGCTGGTGCTCATCTCCGGTAAGCCCGACAGCTTCATCGCCGGCGCGGACATCGAGGAGTTCACCAGACTCCGCACGGCCGAGGAAGCCACGGCCCTGAGCCGCCGGGCCCAGGAGCTCATGAACCGCGTGGCCGCGAGCCGCAAGCCGGTGATCGCCGCCATACATGGCAGTTGCCTTGGGGGCGGGCTCGAGCTGGCGCTTGCGTGTCACTGGCGCGTGGCGACAGATCATCCCAAGACCCAGCTCGGTCTGCCGGAGGTCCAGCTCGGACTCATCCCGGGTGCCGGGGGATGCAACCGGCTGCCCCGCCTGATCGGCGCGCGCGCCGCCCTGGACATCATTCTCGCCGGGAAGAGTGAGCGCGCCGGCAAGGCGCGGAAGCTCGGGTTGACCGACGAGTTGGTCCATCCGGCGATCCTGCTCGACGTCGCTACCCGCGCAGCGACGCGATTGGCGGACGCCCCGGCCGTCCGGTCATCGAAACGCGGCGTCGCGGGCCTTCTGCTCGACGGCACCGCACCGGGTCGGGCGCTGGTGTTTCACATGGCCCGCAAGCAGGTGTTCTCCAAGACTGGAGGACATTACCCGGCGCCGCTCGCCGCACTGGAGACGGTCCGGATCAGCCTGTCGCGAGGCCTGGAAGCCGGACTGGCGTACGAAGCCCTCCGCTTCGGCGAGCTCGCGGTCACCGATGTTTCACGCAACCTGGTGAACATCTTCTTTGCCACCACCGCGCTCAAGAAGGATGATGGCGTGCTGCCCGGCACCGCCGGCACGCTCGAGCCGGTGGAACGCATCGGGGTCGTCGGTGCCGGCTTCATGGGGGCGGGAATCGCCGGCACCGCGGCACTCAACGCCGTGGTCGAGGTGCGCATGCGCGATGCTGACCTGCCGCGCGTGGGGAAGGGTCTCCGGACCGCGACGGGGATCCTCGACGAGCGATTGAAGCGCAGGCGCATGTCCCGGACGGAACACCAGCGACTGGCCGCGCTCATTTCAGGGTCGGCCGACGACACGGGGTTTCACCGGGCTGACCTGGTCATCGAGGCGGTCTTCGAGGACCTGGAGGTGAAGCGAGGTGTGGTAGAGGAGCTGGAGGGCACGCTCCGGCCCGACGCCGTGATTGCCACGAACACGTCGACCATCCCGATCGCCGACATTGCCGCCGGTGCAGTGCACCCGGACCGCGTCCTGGGCATGCATTTCTTCTCGCCGGTGGAGAAGATGCCGCTCCTCGAGGTCATCCCCCATGAACGCACGTCGGCGCGCGCCGTGGCCACCGCGGTGCGCTTCGGGCGGCGGATGGGCAAGACGGTCGTGGTGGTAGGCGACCGGCCCGGTTTCTGGGTTAACCGGATCCTCACACCCTACCTCAACGAAGCCGGTATCCTGCTGATGGAAGGCGCCCCGATGGATGCGGTCGACCGTGTCATGACGCGATTCGGCTTTCCGGTGGGTCCGGTGACGCTGCTCGATGAGGTGGGGCTCGACGTGGCCCAGAAGGCGGCAGCAGTCATGCATGGTGCCTACGGCGCGCGCCTGGCACCATCCGACCTGGTGCGCGCGATGACGGCCGACGGACGGTTGGGACGGAAGAACGGGCGGGGTTTCTATCGCTACGAGGAAGGAAAGCGGCGCGGACCCGACGATTCCATCTACGCGATGGCGGGCGTCACGAAGCAGCCGAATATCGACGAGCCCTGGGTGGAGCGGCGGCTGGTCTACGCGATGCTGAATGAGGCAGCTCTCGCCGCGGCCGACGGCGTCATCCGCACCCCTCGCGACGGTGACATCGGTGCGATCTTCGGCATCGGGTTTCCGCCCTTCCGGGGCGGGCCGCTGCGCATGATTGATTCACTGGGTGCGGCGCAGGTGGTGCGCGCGCTTCGGGAGCTGGGTGACGCGCACGGAGCGCGCTTCGATCCCGCGCCCAGCCTGGTGGAGATGGCTGGGCACGGAGGGCGTTACTACCCGGAGACGTGAGGGAGGATCAGGAGAGCTGGTCGCCGTCGGGTGGCGGCGGGGCTTCGTCGGTTGGACGCGACGCGGCCCATGTTTCCCAGGTGAGATGGCAGCGGTCCTGGAAGTACTCGGCGGGATGCCCCGCGCGGTTCAGTAGCGCGTGCAACATCTCGTGCCGCACGACCATCTCGTGCTCCACGTAGTTCCCCGCGATCACGATGCGCACATCGTCGCCTGTCTTGATGCGAATCCCGACTTTCTCGCCCTCTGCGGTGGGAAAGGTGGACACGCCAGGCACCACGTACCACTTGATGCGCCCGAGGTTGCCCCGGATTTCGGAGCAACTCTCTGTGCTTGCCCACCACGCCTGATACTCGGCGGGAGGCATATACGCCTCGGCGCCATCGGGCAATGAGCTCGAGGGTTCCGTGGTGCACCCCAGCAAGGGGATGAGCAGCGCGGGAAGGAACCTGCGGCTGAGGGGCCGACGCCGGATGAACGGTTCCGGTTCCTGTGAGGACCGGTGTGCTGCTGGCGTGGAACGCATTGCGTCTCCCACGCCCGATAATTTCCACCTTCGGCACCGAGCTATCTCTTGCGCAGGAGGCGCTTGAGACCTCTAGTTTTGCGGCCCCGGATCACTCCGGGTGTGCTCTTATCGGGCGGTCAAGTGAGTTGACCCTATCACCGTCAAGTTTGACGGCACCTCGAACCTACCGGTTGGGAGAGAAGTGGTCAACGACTCGAATCATGCGTGTGCTAAGTTGCATGTTACTTAAGTACTTAGATGTGCTAGCCGTCTAATACTTAAACAGGTCATTCGGTGCCTAGCAGTATTACATGTCGAACCGTCGCAACAAGATATCGGCGTTCTCCGACCTAATTGGTGGACATCACTTCGCTAGCGGGGGTTTTCCAGTGGCTCGCATCTCTTTCTGGCTGCTCGCTTTCACGTCCATCTTGACCGGTCAACTAGGGGCACAAACCCTTCCCGTCGAAGACCCGGTGCTCCGTCGCCTTTGGTCGCTCGGCATGGATAGCAGCCAGGCGTATGAACTGGCGCAGCCACTGCTGGACTCCATCGGCCCCCGGCTCACCGGGTCGCCGGCCATTCGTTCGGGCAACGACTGGCTGCTGGCGCGCTACCGGCAGTGGGGCATCAGCGCGAAGAACGAGCAGTACGGTACCTGGCGGAGCTGGCGGCGGGGGATCACCCACTTCGACCTGCTGTCACCGCGGGTTCGTTCCCTGGAGGCGATGATGCTTGCCTGGAGCGCGCCCACGAAGGGTCGAGTCGAGGGCAAGGTCATCATCTTGGCCGATACCACCGACAGCGCGGCGTTCAGGGCCTGGTTACCGGCGGTGAAGGGCAATTTCGTCCTCGTCTCCTATCCTCAGCCAACCTGCCGACCCGATTCGAACTTCAAGCAGAATGCCCTTCCCGCCACCTGGGACAGCCTGCAAGCCAGCCGCAAGCGCGGCCGCGAGGACTGGGCGGCGCGGGTACAGCGCACGGGCCTGCAGGGCGACGCGCTCGTATCGGCACTGGCCGACGCGGGCGCGCTGGGCGTCGTGACGTCGCTCTGGTCCCAGGGTTGGGGCGTCGACAAGATCTTCGGCACCCGGGCGACGAAAGCCCCTGTGGTCGACGTCAGTTGCGAGGACTACGGCCTCCTGTTTCGCCTGGCGGAGCGGAAGCAATCACCGGTGGCGCGGCTCGAGACCCAGTCGGATGCTCTGGGCGAGCAACCGGTGTTCAACACGATCGCGGAGATTCGCGGCACGGAGAAGCCGGAGGAGTACGTGATGCTCTCGGCCCACTTCGACAGCTGGGATGGCGCGTCGGGTGCCACCGACAACGGCACGGGCACCATCACGATGCTCGAGGCAGCCCGGCTCCTCAGCGTGGCGTATCCGAGGCCGAAGCGGACCATTATCATCGGCCACTGGAGTGGCGAAGAGCAGGGACTCAATGGCTCCCGTGCCTG
Organism: uncultured Gemmatimonadales bacterium; assembly: GCA_963822925.1. Taxonomy (GTDB): domain Bacteria; phylum Gemmatimonadota; class Gemmatimonadetes; order Gemmatimonadales; family GWC2-71-9; genus JAGGAG01. The sequence continues at coordinate 202,781 of CAWGJN010000017.1, read as the reverse complement.
GGCCGCCGATCACCCCGAGGTGGTGCAGAACCTCCAGGCGCTCTTCAATCAGGACAATGGCACGGGCCGCATCCAGACGATCGGCACACAGGGGCTGGTGGGTGCTGGACCGATGTTCGCGGGCTGGTTCGCGCGCCTTCCGTCCGAACTCACGGCTGACATCAAGCTGCAGATTCCCGGTGTGCCGGGAAGCGGCGGCACCGACAACGCCAGCTTCGTGTGCTATGGCGCACCGGCGTTCAGCCTCGGCTCGCTGCCTTGGGAGTACTTCACGTATACCTGGCATACCAACCGCGATACCTTCGACAAGATCGTGTTCGAGGAGCTGAAACAGAACGCGACACTGGTCGCGATGCTGGCGTACCTCGCGTCGGAGGAGCCGATGTTGATGGCCCGTGACCGGCGTGTGATGCCGGCCGACCCGGCCACTGGTGCGGCACGATCATGGCCCGATTGCACCAAGGCGGCGCGGGCCAGTTCCGAGAGCCAGCGCTAGGGCGCACCGACGAGGATAGGCAACCCGGCGACCGCCCCTTAGCTTGGGGGCGGTCGCCGGATCCCCCAGCAAGGAAGCTGATCGCATGATGCGCAACGCGCTGCTCTGGCTGTCGGAACAGCAGCAGATCTTCAATTTCGTCCGGCGCAATGGACTGGCCAGGAAGTTCGCGTCGCGGTTCGTGGCCGGTGAGACGATTCCTGAGGCGGTGGCGGCCGCCACGGCGCTCGAGGCCAAGGGGATTACGGCGTCGCTCGACCTGCTGGGCGAGAGCGTCACGCAGGCACAGGAGGCGGAGGCGGCCTGCACGCACTACGTGCAGATGGTCGACGAGATGGCGGCGGCACACGACCAGGTGAACGTGTCAGTCAAGCTCACCCAGATGGGCTTCGACATCGACGAGGACCTGTGCCTGCGCAACATGACGCGCATTCTGGAGCGGGCGGCGCAGCACGACGGCTTCGTGCGCCTCGACATGGAGAGCTCGGCCTACACCCAGCGGACGCTCGATTTCTTCACCAACCGGCTGTTCCAGCGGTTCGGCAAGCACTGCGGCGTCGTGATCCAGTCCTGCCTGAGGCGCTCGGATGTCGACATCCAGCGCCTCATCGACATGCAGGCACGGGTGCGGCTCTGCAAGGGTGCGTACCTCGAGCCGGCGGACGTGGCGTATCCGGTCAAGTCCGACGTGGACAAGGCCTACGTGCGGCTCGCCGAGCGCCTGCTCGAGCGCGGCAACTATCCAGGCATCGCCACGCACGACGAGGCGATTCTGGGGCACGTGCGGAAGTTCGCGCAACGGAACGGCATCGGCTCCGACCGCTTCGAGTTCCAGATGCTCTACGGCGTTCGCCGTGACCTGCAGGAACAGCTGGTCCAGAGCGGGTGCCGCATGCGCGTCTACATCCCGTTCGGCACCCAGTGGTATCCGTACCTCATGCGGCGTCTCGCGGAACGGCCCGCGAACATCGCGTTCATCCTCGGCAACATCGTGAAGGAATCCGTTCCCGGACTGTGAGCGAGTTCACGTTGGGTGGATACATGGCCAAGCACGACCGGGCCGCGGCGTTCGAGGGCGCCGACGGACAGGCGTACTCGGTCGCCATCTATGTGGACGACGAGCCCGACGAGAAGGGCCGATACGGCGCGGCGCTGCTCTTCGTGCGCTGGGCCCCGTCGGGCGACCGGCCGGTGGGCCACGTCGAGACGCCGATCCTGACGCGAGGCGCCACGCCGGGCGAAGCGAACGACCGCCTCGAGGCGTGGTCGCTGTTCGACGTGAAGGCCGCCCTCGACGAAGCCATCGCCGCCGCGCCCAAGCCCTGGTGAGCGGGCGCGCAGGCACCGTCCTGGGGCGTGACGGGGCCGCCTTCCGGGTGCAGTCGGGAAGCGATGAACTGCGAGCGGTGCTGCGCGGCAGGATGAAGCAGCAGGGCCTGAAGGTGGTGGCAGGCGATGTCGTTGCGCTCGAACCGGAAGCGGGCGGCGAGTTGTGGGGCATCATCGAGGTCGAGCCGAGGCACTCCGTGCTGGAGCGCCGCATCCCGGGCGGCCGCGGCACCAGGGCGATCGTGGCGAACGTGGACCGCATCTTCGTCGTCACGGCGTCGCGCGAACCGGCGCCCATTCCCTCCGTCATCGATCGCTTGCTGGTCCTCGCCGAGGCCAATGACGTCAGGCCGGCGCTCATCGTCAACAAGATCGACCTCGATCCAGGCAGCGATCTCATCGAGCGGTATCGAGCGGCGGGATATGACGTGTTCCCGGTCAGCACCCGTCTGGGTCAGGGGCTCGAAGCGATACGAAAGTGGCTGCCGGATCATTCATCGGTGTTCACCGGGCCGAGCGGAGCGGGGAAGTCGAGCCTGTTGAACGCCCTCGAGCCTGGCGTCGCCCTGCGCACGGCTGCCGTGAGCGAAAGAGTCGGGCGCGGGATGCACACCACGGTAAGCGCGCTGATGATCCCGCTCTCGGGCGGTGGCTGGCTCGTGGATACGCCCGGCTTCAGCGAGGTGGGCCTGTGGGGACTCGAGGCGCGCGGCCTCGCGGAGTGCTTCCCCGAGATGCGGTCCAGGCTGGGTGCCTGCCGCTTCCAGGACTGCCGACATGTGAGCGAACCGGGCTGTGCCATTCGGGCGGCAGTGGCGGAGGGCGCGATCCATCCCGATCGCTACGCGAGTTACCTCCTGCTGCTGGAGGAAACCGAGGAGGAACCCCGCAACTGGGAATGAGCCCAAGTGAGGCCTCGTGCCGGGGGGAAATCGGCACGGTACGCGGATTGCTTTTGGGCACGCCGCCATGACCTTCCCTGGTGTCCATAGCGCCTCTCGCGGCCCGCCGCTGACCCCGCGCGTGCTGCTGCTGGTGGAGCAGCGCCACTGGCTCGCTGCCGCGTGCCTGCCACCGCTGCTGCGCGAGGGCGGCATGCGAGTGGACGTCATCTGCCGCCCGGGATCCCTCATCTCGAAATCACGCTTCGTCGACCAAGTCACCCTCGTCGACGGCGGGGAGGACGCCTACTTCGAGGCCGTCGGTCGGTTCCTCATGGCCAATCGCGATCGCTATGTCTGGGTGGTTCCTGTTACCGACACCGATATCCGGGGACTGGCGGTGCGCCTCGACCAGCCCTGGGTCGCGTCCATCTTTCCGGCACACCAGTCACGCGAAGTGATTGAGGCCCTGCTGGACAAACCGGCCATGGATCGTCTCCTGCGCCGTGCGGGCGTGATGCTGCCAGCGTCCGCACCGGTCGCGACGCCATGGGAGCTCATCGAATTCGGGGACAAGGCGGGATGGCCGGTGATTCTCAAGCCGATTGACGGCGTGGGCGGTGGCGGGGTGGCGCGCGTGCGTGCCGCAGAGCAGGCGGTCGCGGCCATGATGGTGGTGAGTCCCGACTATCCTGCCCTGATGGCACAGGCCTTCATACCCGGTCCGGTCGCCTCTTGTCAGGTGGTTTACGATCGCGGCGAACCGCTCGCGTGGGCCACTTCGTACAAGACCCGCACCTGGCCCGTGCCGTACGGGCCGTCCTGCGCCGTCACCTTCGCGCCGATTCAGGGTGTCGACGAGCAACTGCCGCTCATCGGGCGCGCGCTCGGGTTCCACGGGGCCCTGACGATCGACCTGATCGTCGATGAGCGCAGCGCACAGCCGGTGATCATTGAGGTGAATGCCAGGCCCGCCGGCCTCATGAGCCGCGGGCGGCGTGCCGGGGTGGATTTCGCGGGGGCACTGCGCCAGCTGCTGGTCGGCGCCGGCGTGAGCAAGCACACGCGGGGTACGCGGCGGTCGTTCATCGCGGGACTCTATCCGCAGGACCTGGTGCGATGCATCGAGGAGGGGGAGGTGGCACCATTGCGCGACTGGTTCCGCTTCGACACGCTCGCGGACCTCCCCTGGACCGATCCGCGCGTGTTCCTGTCCAACACCCGCTTCCTGCTTTCGCGTCTGGTACGCCGGGCCTAGCGCCGCCGGGTCCAGCGCTCGGCGTCCCGGCCCTCCACCTTCGCCATCATCCGGTCGAAGGCGTCCTGCAGGTCGATTCCCTCGCGGTTGGCCATGCAGACGAGCACGAATATGATGTCGGCCATTTCCATGGCCATGTCCCCGTCGGCTTCTTCCTTCTTCTTCGTTTTCTGCCCGAAGCGATGGTTTACCTCCCGGGCCAGCTCACCCACCTCCTCCGACAACCGGGTCATGTTGGTCGAGCGGGTCGAAGTAGCCTTCCTCGAACTGCGAGATCCAGGCATCGACCCGCGCCTGCGCTTCAGTGAATGACACGGAGTTCCCTCGTGGCTTCAGGTGCTCATCCTCACGCCTAGTTCTCCGGCCAGCTGTCGGTCCAGGCGTTGGTGACGAGCGTGCAGGTGGCCGTAGCGGGCCAGGGCGGCGGCGACGTTGCACGAGTTGTAGTGCAGGTTGATCGCGTCTCCGGCTCTCGCCGCTGTTGCTCTCCGCGAACACGGTCGCCAAGCTTGACGTCGAGTCCCGACACCATGGCGCCCTCGACCGCGGGCTGCCCCGTCACGACGCAGCCGCCGCCCGACCAGAACGACGCCCGCCCAGGTGAAGCCGGTAGTGAGGGTCGAGGTCGCCGGTGACCACGATCAGCCCCTGTCCCGATTGGCCTCGCGGGTCCAGCGTCACGTTGCCGTCCACCCGACCACCGGCCAGATCGGCGAGCTGTACGCAGGCCAGCCCGACGCGCTGGTCAGGGTGTAATCGGGCTGCAGGACGCTGCCGTTGACGATGCGCATTCCAGTCGATATGCACGTCGGCGGCGCGGTCGGCCGGGGAGCTGCCGAGGCCGTCCAAGCGTCATCGATGCATGGCACCGGATCGGGTGCCGGCAGCGAAGCCTGTCGGAGTATCCGCCGGGCGGGCCGACGAGCGCTCGGGCACCGCAAGCCCCGCGCACCGGCGGCGCCGGCGTCGCGCAATTGTCGTTGCCGTCGAGCGTGCCCGTGGTCGCTCTTCGAGCGCAGGCCACGAGATCGCGCGTCCATGCGGCATCCACGTCCATCGACACTCCCTGCCACGTCGCGATACTGCGCCACGGTGCGCTGCGCGCGGTGGCGTGTTGGAGCTGAATCGCGCCGCACTGTGACTGACGCCGCGTGAGCGGATGCACGTACAGTGCCGGGCGTGCCTCCGCCGGTGGCCGGATCTGGAATAACGCGACGAAGGCGGTATCGCGGGCTCCGATTGGAATCGCCACGCTGTCGATCGGGGACCGGTTGAGTGTCCAGCAGCGCCACGTACCGCTCGAGTCCCGACTCCGCCACGGCGAATGCATCCACCTGGGCCTGCTGGTCGCCCACGATGCGGCGCTCCTCCGACACGCGGCTGAATCCCGCGGTCACGGCCATCGCCAGGAGCGCCATCATGAGGATCACGAGCGGCAGCGACACGCCGCGGCGATCCCGGGCCAGCGAGCCCTCAGTCATGGCGGTTCTTGAAGAAGATCGACGTGGTGAGTCCGATGCGCTTCGGGGCGGTGCTTCCCAGTGGCGCCGTCTCGCTCAGCCCATCGAGGTGAATCTCGATGCCGCGCGTCAATGTCCGGGGCGATGGCACGGCGTCCTGGGCCAGCGTCGAGCCGGTGACATAGAACCGGAACCGCGCGGTGCTGTCGAACGGAGCGGCCAGTTCCTCGCTGATCGGCGTACCGCTCAGCACCTCGCGCCAGAGGGCGGTGGCCCCGGGCAGCGCCACCGAAGGCGCGAAGCGGTACCGCACCTGCTGCAGGAGCAGCACGTTCATGCCCACGGTCGGCACCAGGCTCGCGTACGGTGCCGCGGTGCCCATGGACGGCGCGCCGAGCTGTACCACGCGCCCGGCGGTTCCCCCGCCGGCCGACGCCGGCAGCGTGCGCGATCCCGGCGGCGTTGCAGACCGCGGGGCCAACCGTGCTCACGGTGGTGCTCGTGGTGCGATACCGGTACGTGCCGCTCGCCTCGTCGCGCCACGCGAATCCCGCGAATCCCGCCGCGCTCGCGGCCCACAGGGTATTGTCGACCGGGAGCAGCGATGCGGTCAGCGGGACGGTGGTGTCGCAGGCGACCCCGATCGCGAAAGGCACTCGCAGCGTGATACTCGTGCTGCTCATGGCCGCCGCCGGATCGAGCACGCCCTCGGCCTCCGCGATCCGGAAGTCCGCCAGCACGCGATTGAGCGACCCGCGCGAGACTGCCCGTGCCACCCGCCAGGCCTCGTTGGTTCCCGCCGAGCGATTCTGTGCCAGGATGATCTGGATCAGCGCGGCGCCCACGATGGCCGTCACCGTCATGGCCACCAGCAGTTCGACGAGGGTGAGGCCCGCGCGATTATGCCCACGCGCCGGCCTCATGGCGTATTGAATGGATTCATGAACGACGGGTTGACCCGGTACAGCGTGACCGTGTCTGGTGCGACCAGGAAGCTGTCGCGTGGCGCCACGATCACGCGCACTCGCCGCAGGCTCGGCAGGGTGTCGGTGATGGCGAGGCAAGCCGAGTACGGAAAGGCCGTGGTGGCGACGGTATCGCACTCGACAACGAGCTGGTTCGCCGGGATTGTCATGGCCCAGGATGACGCAGCCACCATCGCGGCGGTACGGTACTGACCGGCGGTCACGGTGCTGGACTGGCGCGAGACGCGCAGCAGCAGGGGCCCGAGCACCACGCCGATGAAGCAGAGCAGGGCGAGCGTGGCGATGGTCTCGACCAGCGTGAACCCGCGCCGTTCGCAGACCATCCGAATCAGGCGCATCATCGCACCACCCTCACGAGACCCGCGCTCGACATCGTGATCTGTCGGTTGGAGGGCCCGGCTGTAATCGTCACGGTGAGGGGCAGGGTTGCCACGCCGGATGGAGACACGGTGACACTTGCCTCCGACATCATCAATGAGTCGATCTGGAACTCGGTGTCGGGTCCGAACGCCCGTCGCTGATAGAGGGTGCCGCTCGCCTCGTCGCGAATCTCGAGTGCCTGGTTGACGCAGTCGCAGGTGACCGTCACCGGCCGGCGCTGGCGGCTGGCCAGCGTGAAGCTGCGCTCGAGGGTGAGGGCGACCAGCCCCGCCGCCCGGTCCACCCGTGAACTGCGGAGCGCCTGGCCGATGCGGGGAACGGTACCGAGCATGAGGATACCCATGATGACCAGGGCGACAGCTATCTCCAGCAGGGTCACGCCACGGGCGTTCCGCACCGTCATCCAGTCCTCCCGCTAGGCTCTGTCAATCCAAGAACAAAACTAACCCAAAACCACACCTGCCGCCGGGTAGGTCAAAGCGACCCATTTGACCGGGCAGCGTCATCGGCTATACCCTCATTCATATCCTCTATCGACCATATCCTCTATCGACAAACGGCACCGTCATGCGTACCCGTGTCCGGATTCTCGAGAATCTGGAATCGATCTATCGCGAATCCTACGAGCGTGCCCGCACCGAGGGGCTCACTTCGCGGATGGCCGAGCTGGACAACGCCTACATGCGCGACCAGCTCATGCTCGAGATTCTCCTCGACATCCGCGACCTGTTTTCCGTAGCGCCCGCCGCCAAGGGCGGGAGTGCCCTGGAGACCCTGGAACGCCTGCGGCGGCTGGGGGGACGCTGATGGCGCGCCGCCGCTGCATCCTCGTCGCTGCCCTGCTCGCCGCAGGCTGCGAGCGTTCACCTCCGGCAGACCTCGTAATCCTCGGCACGGTCTGGACCGGAGACAGTCTCGCACCTCGTGCCGACGCGGTCGCCGTTCGTGGTGACCGCGTCGCGTATGTCGGTGACAGTGCTGGCGCGCTTCGCCTCGCCGGACGGTCCACGCGCGTCATCCACGGTGCCTTCGCGGCGCCGGGGTTCGGGGACAGCCATGTGCACTTCCTGGATGGTGGTCTCCAGCTTACCTCGGTGGACCTGCGCGATGCCGACTCTCCGGCGGAGTTCACGCGGCGGATCAAGGCTCATGTGCGCACGCTGGCGCCGGGCGAATGGGTGACCCTGGGCATGTGGGACCACGAGAGCTGGGGAGGCGCGCTGCCCGATCGCAGCTGGATCGATTCGGTCACGCCCGCCAATCCGGTGTTCGTGAGCCGTCTCGATGGTCACATGGGCCTGGCCAACACCGTGGCCCTCGCGCGCGCCGGGCTCGATCGGGATGCCCGTCCGATTCCCGGGGGCACCATCGTACGGCGGCCCGATGGCGCTCTCACCGGGGTGCTAAAGGACGAGGCGATGAGCCCGGTCTACCGGGTCCTGCCCGACCCCTCTACCGCGCAGGCTGATTCCGCGGTGTCCCGCGCAACGCGTTGGGCGGCCGCGCACGGCGTGACGACGCTCGACGCAGTCGCGGTAAGCCGGGTGGAGTATGCGGCACTGCTGCGGGCGCAGGAGGGTGGGCGCCTGGTGACACGGGTGCATGCCTACCCGGCGCTCGCCGGCTGGCAGTGGGTGGCGACGGAGCTTCCCCGACCGGAGGCGACAAGCACCGATCTGCTCGTGGTGGGAGGCGTGAAGGGATTCGTCGACGGCTCGCTGGGGTCGACGACCGCCTGGTTTTTCGAACCCTACACCGATGCACCGCGGGACCGCGGCTTCCCGATCACGCCCGCCGAGTCGCTTGCGGCCTGGATCGGTGCCGCCGACAGCGCCGGGCTGCAGGTGGTGGTGCATGCGATCGGTGACCGGGCAAACGCGCTGCTCCTTGGGATCTACGATAGCGTGGCCAAGGCACACGGTCCGCGTGACCGGCGATTCCGCGATGAACACGCCCAGCACCTCCGCGCCGCCGACATCCCGCGCTTCGCCGCCCAGGGTGTCATTCCATCGATGCAGCCGTATCACGCTGCGGATGACGGCCGCTGGGCCGACAAGCGCATCGGCGCCGACCGAAGTCGCACTACCTACGCCTTTCGTTCGCTGCTCGATGCCCGCGCGCGTCTCACGTTCGGCTCGGATTGGACCGTAGCGCCGCTGGATCCGCTCGCCGGCATCCAGGCCGCCGTAACACGACAGACACTCGACGGCCGGCACCCGGAAGGCTGGGTGCCGGAGCAGCGGATCACGGTCGATGAGGCCCTGCGTGCCTATACCGCGGGGGTTGCCTACGCGCATTTCCGGGAGCGGCAGGAAGGAGTGCTCCGCACCGGCATGCTGGCCGACATGGTGGTTCTCAACCGCGATATCACGGCCGATGGGGCATCGGCCATCGATCAGGCGCGTGTCCTGATCACAATTGTCGGCGGCAAGGTGGTCTATGACGCACCGGATTCCCTCAGCCGGTAGGCAGCAGCTACAAGCCACAGGGCGAAGTCGATGTGCTGCAACTGCTTGAGCATTCCGTTCCGCTGACCCCGGACTCGGGCTATCTTCCCGGGTCCCCGGCCACTTCCCGGCCCGCGTCCGCCCCTGCAAAGATCACGATGGCCACACGCACCAATCGCTCGAAGGCGCTCGCGTCGACCAAGCTCGAGAAGGCGGATCTCGTCGAGTTCTACCGGGTCATGTACCTGTCCCGGCGCATCGACGATCGCGAGATCCAGCTCAAGCGCCAGAACCGCATCTTCTTCCAGATCTCCGGTGCCGGGCACGAGGCCATACTGGTCGCAGCGGCGAAGGTACTGCGCTCAACCTACGACTGGTTCTACACCTACTATCGCGACCGCGCGCTGTGCCTGGGTCTCGGCATGACCGCCACCGAGCAGTTTCTCTCGGCCGTGGGTGCCGCGGACGATCCCAATTCCGGCGGGCGGCAGATGCCGTCGCACTGGGGCCACAAGGACCTCAACATCGTCAGTGCGTCGAGTCCCACCGGCACGCAGTTCCTCCAGGCGGTGGGCTGCGCGGAGGCATGGCTGCGCCTGAGCCAGATGCCGGACGAGACCCGCCCGGATGTTTCGTTCCAGGGCGATGAGGTGGTGCTGGTCACGACGGGAGACGGCACTACGAGCGAGGGCGAATTCTGGGAGGCGTTGAGCAGCGCCACCAACCTCAAGCTTCCGGTGATCTTCCTCGTCGAGGACAACGGGTACGCCATCTCGGTGCCGGTCGAGGTCAACACTCCCGGTGGCTCGATCTCGAAGCTGGTCACCGGCTTCCCCGGCCTGTTCATCCAGGAAGTCGACGGCTGCGACCCTATCGCTTCGTACAACGCGATGACTCGCGCGGCGGAATATTGCCGGTCGCGGAAGGGCCCGGCGCTGGTGCATGCGCACGTCATCCGTCCGTACTCTCATTCGCTGTCCGACGACGAGGTGCAGTACCGGAGTCCGGCCGAGCGCGAAGCCGACGCCGCGCGCGACCCGCTCGTGACCTATCCCCGGTGGCTGATCGAACAGGGTGTGGCCACTGAATCAGAGCTCGAGCTGATCCGGCAGCAGGTGGAGGAGGAAGTGCAGGTGTCGGCCGAGGTCGCCCTCGCGTCCCCGCAGCCGGGCACCGACACGATTTACAACTATGTCTATTCGCCCGACGTGGATCCCACGTCGGAGCAGTTCGACACTGAGGACGATCCCCGGTTCACCGGTGAGCCTACCACCATGGTGGACCTGCTGAACAGCTGCATGCGCGACGAGATGACGCGCGACTCGCGCATCCTGCTTTTTGGCGAGGATGTGGCCGATGCCACGCGCGATGATTGCCTGACCCAGGTGAAGGGCAAGGGCGGCGTATTCAAGGTGACCTGGGGCCTGCAGCGGCAGTTCGGCGGCAACCGGGTCTACAATTCGCCGCTCGCCGAGGCCAACATCGTCGGCCGGGCCATCGGGCTCGCCACGCGCGGTCTCAAGCCGGTCGTCGAGATCCAGTTCTTCGATTACATCTGGCCTGCGTTCATGCAGTTGCGCAATGAACTGGCCCTGATGCGGTGGCGCTCGAACAATTTCTTCAGCTCACCCGTGGTGGTGCGCGTCACGTATGGCGGCTACCTGAAGGGCGGTGCGGTCTACCATTCGCAGACCGGTGCCTCGCTGTTCACCGCCATTCCCGGCTTGCGGGTGGTATGTCCTGCCACGGCACTTGATGCCAACGGACTCCTGCGCACGGCGATCCGCTGCGAGGACCCGGTCATCTTCCTGGAGCACAAGCACCTCTATCGCCAGACCTACAACAAGGCGCCAAACCCCGGCCCGAACTTCATGATCCCGTTCGGCAAGGCGCGGATCGCGCGCGAGGGAAGCGACCTCACGGTCATCACGTACGGCGCGGTGGTGCAGCGGGCGGTGCAGGCGGCCAAGGAAGTGGAGGAGCGCCACGGCGTCAGCATCGAGGTGATTGACCTGCGATCGCTCGCGCCGGTGGACTGGGACGCGCTGTTCACGTCGGTGCGCAAGACGAACCGGGTACTGGTGGCGTACGAGGATTCGCTCTCCTGGGGTTACGGCGCGGAGATTTCGGCCCGTATCGCGAGCGACTGCTTCCACTGGCTGGATGCGCCGGTAGGTCGCATTGCCGCCACGGACACGTTCGTGGCCTACGCGCCCGAATTGGAGGATGTGATTCTGCCGCAGGTGGATTCGATCGGGCGAGCCATGGAGGAGGTGCTGGGCGCGTAGCCTATCGTTCCATCGCCTCCTTGACCTCGCCCGCGGCGGCGATCGCGTTGTCCACGTTGCGCGACAGCGCCCGCGCCGCCTGGGTAGCCTGGGTGATGTCTCCCATGACCTCGGCCACGTTGGACGACTTCAGCTTCAGCAGATCGAGCCGCAGGTTCTGCATCGCAAGCACGCAGGAATCGAGGTGACGCGCTACTTGTGCCTTGCGCGACTCCAGCTGCGCCACCGTGCTCTTCTGCCGTTCCAGCAACGAAATATGCCGGTCCCGCTCTTCGTCGGCCGGCTGCGCCCTGAGCGCCGCGAGCCGCTCGTCGATGCGGGTGGTGCCACCCGCCGCCATTTCACCATCCATCATGTGCAGCGTGCGTCCAAGATCGAGCGCGCGCTTGTAGAGGCCATCAACGGTCTCGTTGATGTCTTTGAGCACTTCGCGCTCGGAAGGCGGCAACCGCTCGACCAGCTTGAAGATCGCGGCGCGATCACCGTGCACTTGCCGGATGAGAGGGAACTGCTCCCCGAACTCGTGCTCCGGGGGCGCCGGAACCACCTTCGGCAGCAATCCCTTGCCCGAGTCGCGGCTCGACTCGATCGAATCGGGCGCCGCCGGCCGGCGAAGCACGTCGCGCCAACTGTAGCCCGCCTGCCAGAGCTTGGAATAGTTGCTCAGCAGCCCGATGCCCATGCCTGCGGCGGGGAAGAGAAACCAGGGCGGGTCGAGCTGGGTCGTGGCGACATTCATCAGGAACAGGCCGCCATTCACGGCAAGCCAGGTCGCGAACTGCGCGCGCACCTTCTGGACGATCTTCGGCTCTCCCGTATCCGGGATGGCGATCTCGCCGCTCTTCTCGTTCCGCTCCTGCCATGCCGGCCGCCGGTCATAGCGCCGGTCGGCGGCACGCGAACCGCGCGGCGCTGGCAGGTTCGGCATTCCCGGGATGGGCTCGTTGGCCCCGCCACCGATCGGGCTGCGCGGATTGCCGGTGAGCGGCCTCCGGTTGGCCGACGTGGATGGCCGCTGGTTGGTGCTGCTGCGCGCCGATCCTGCGCGCCAGGAGGTGCCGGTCGGCCGATAGCCGGTGACCGTCCTGCTCTCCAGCGCGCGGCGTAGCGCGTCCGCCGTCGGCCAGCGGTTCTCCGGATCCTTCTCGAGGCAGCGTGCCACCGCGAGCGCCAGGTCCTCGGGTACGTCGGGACGGCTGCGGCGGATGTCAGGTGCCGGCTCAGTGATCTGCTTCATCAGGATGCCGGCGACGGTTGGCGCATTGAAGGGCAACTCGCCCGCCAGCATCTGGTACGTCACGATGCCCAGGCTGTACAGGTCGGAGCGTCCGTCGATCTCCTTCTCGCCAGCGGCCTGCTCCGGGCTCATGAACGCCGGTGTCCCGATCGCGACGCCCGCGCCGGTGAGCGTGGCGCCCGATCCCTGCGACAGCGCCTTGGCAATGCCGAAGTCGGTGACCATGACGCGGCCACGCGTGCCCTCGAGCAGGATGTTGTCGGGCTTGATGTCGCGGTGCACCACCGAAACCGCATGGGCGGCGCTCAGTGCATCGGCGCTCTCCTTCATGATGCGGCGCGCCTCTTCCGGCGGGAGCGGTCCCTTGCGCTTCACCCGGCCGGCCACGGACTCGCCGTCTACGTAGCCCATTACGAAGTAGACGATGCCCTTGGCCTCGCCGACCGAGTAGATGGGCACGATGTGGGGATGGAGCAGCTGGCCGGCAGTCTGCGCCTCCCGCTTGAAGCGTTCGCGGATGTCCTGCTGAAACGCCAGTTCCGGCGGGAGCACCTTGATGGCGACCCGGCGCTTGAGCTGCTCGTCGCGCGCGCGGTACACGACGCCCATGCCGCCCCGCCCGATTTCCCCTTCCAGGGTATAGGCGGTGCCAAGCGCCTCAGCGACGCGAGCGGCAAGCGGCTTGTCGACGGTTTCGGACATCCGCGCGACTGACTCCGGTCGTACGGGTAATTGAACTGGCTCTACTGCGTCCGCGACCGAGGCGCCAACACCCGGTAGCCCATGAATTTGACTGTTCGTCATGAGCAGGGCAACGCCTCATCGGGAAGGCTGCCCCTTACGCGCCATGCATCGCAAAGATTCAACCTGCACCATACATCGGGCGGCTCGCGGCCAAAACGGCAGCGCCACCAGCTGCGGGGCCGCCGTTTCCGCCCCTCCCGGCCCTTCTCCCGGGCGACAGCAGCAAGCGGAAACAGCCGAAGTGCTTCTACCGTAACGAGGAAGCCGCGTGCGGCGACGCGTGGCACATGGGGTGCACCTTCAGGCCGAACTTTCACGCAGGCGAATTGGCTTGCGCCGCAAAGGCAGGAAACCATGGAAGGATCCAAGATAATGAATGAACGCCTGACGCTTCCGGTGCTTCCGCTCCGGGAGGTCGTGCTGTTTCCCGGCGTCGCCGCGCCCATTGGCGCTGGCCGACCCGGTACGTTGAAGGCGATCGAAGCCGCACTCACCACGCCGGAGAAGCTTGTTTTCGCGGTGTCACAGCGGGAGAACGTGGAGAGCGTCAACGCCGACGTGCTCTACACCATCGGCACCGTGGCCCGCATCGGGCAAATGCAGCGGGGTCTCGCGGGTGTCCAATTGCTGCTGCAGGGCGAGCATCGCGGCATCGCCATGCACTACTTCGAGAAGGACGGCTATCTCGCGGCTGTCGTGCGCACCGCCGAGGAGATGGCGGCACTCAATCCGGACGATCCGGCATTCGTGGCGCTGCATCGAGAGGCTCGGGCCCGTGCGGCCGAGCTGGGACAGAAGTCCGGGTTGCCGGAGGAAGTCGTCCAGCAAGTGCTAGGCGGCGTCAACGACCCGGGTCGTTTCGCCGACCTCGTGGCCGGTTACATCGATATCACCCCGGCGCAGCGTCAGGGCCTGCTGGAGAGCCTCTCGGTTGAGGAGCGGCTGCGGCGCGTGCTGGTTCACCTGCAGCGGCAGATCGGCGTCCTGGACGCCCAGGAGGACATCAAGTCCCGGGTGCAGGAGGAGCTGGGCGACCGCCAGCGCGAGATGTTTCTCCGGGAGCAGCTCAAGACCATCCGCAAGGAACTGGGAGAGGACGATGAATCGTCCGATCTCGAGGAGCTGCGAGAAAAGCTGGATGCGCTCGACCTGCCCGAGGACGCGCGACGCGAAATCGACCGCGAGTTCGGTCGGCTCGATCGCATCGGCCGGGAGTCGATGGAATCGCAGGTGATCCGTACATACCTCGAGACCGTCGCCGAGCTGCCGTGGAACACCCGCACCGATGAACACCTGGACCTGGCCGAGGCATCGCGGATCCTCGATGAGGATCACTATGCGCTGGGCGACGTGAAGGACCGGGTGCTCGAGTTCCTTGCGGTGCGGCAACTGAGGCAGGCGGCCAGCAGTCGGCAGGCGGCAGCCGACGCCGAATTGTCAGCCGAGGCCGAGGCCACACCTGAGACGCCGAAGCCAGCTGACGAATCACCGCCAGCGACCATTGAGTCGTCGGAGAAGCAGGCCAAAGGACCGATCCTGCTCTTCGCCGGTCCCCCGGGCGTCGGCAAGACGTCGGTGGCCAAGTCGATCGCGCGGGCCATGGGGCGCAAGTACGTCCGCATCTCGCTTGGTGGCGCGCGGGATGAAGCAGATATCCGCGGTCACCGCCGTACGTACGTCGGTGCGATGGCGGGGCGCATCATTCAGGGCATGAAGCAGGCGGGCAGCCGGAACCCCGTATTCCTCCTCGATGAGGTGGACAAGCTGGGCGTCTCCTTCCAGGGCGACCCCGCGGCGGCGCTGCTCGAGGTGCTCGACCCGGCACAGAACGACACGTTCGTCGATCACTACCTGGGCGTGCCGTTCGACCTGAGCGAAGTGCTGTTCATCGCGACGGCGAACTTCATCCAGAACATCCCCGGTCCGCTGCTCGATCGGATGGAGGTGGCGGAGTTCGTCGGCTACACCGAGGGTGAGAAGCGCGAGATCGCGCGGAAGTACCTCATCCCGCGCCAGCTCACCGAGAACGGGCTCGATGCCTCACAGATCGAGATCACCGACCCGGCGCTGAGTCATGTCATCACCGCGTACACCCGCGAGTCGGGTGTACGGCAGCTCGAGCGCGAGCTGGGCAAGCTGGCCCGCAAGGTCGCGCGCAAGGTCGCGGCGAAGGAAGTGGAGCGGGTGTCGGTCGACGCCGATCTGGTCACGGCGCTGCTGGGCCGTCCCCGGGTGCATCCGGAAAAGGCAATGCGTACCGATCAGGTGGGTGTCGCCACCGGCATGTACTACACGCCAGCCGGCGGCGACATCATGTTTGTCGAGGCATCCACCATGCGCGGCAAGGGCGAGCTGGTGCTCACCGGGCAGCTCGGTGACGTGATGAAGGAGTCAGCTCGCGCAGCGTGGACTTATGCCCGGTCGCATTCGGCGGGCTTGCGGATCGCCGACGACATGTTCGACCGTGACGTGCACATCCACGTCCCGGCCGGTGCGATTCCCAAGGATGGTCCCTCGGCCGGCGTCACCATGGCGTCAGCGCTGATCTCGGCGCTATCCGGCCGGCCGGTGCGGCACGATATCGCCATGACCGGCGAAATCACGCTCCGCGGGCACGTGCTGCCGATCGGCGGGGTGAAGGAAAAGGTGCTCGGCGCACTTCGGGCCGGCATCACCGAGGTGATCCTGCCGAAGGAAAACGAAGCCGACCTCGAAGACCTTCCCGAGGAGGCCCGGAAGCGGATCAAGGTGTACCTCGTGGAGGAGCTGGGAGAGGTGCTCGCACTCACCCTGCGGGGTGCCAGCTTCCGCGAGGGGCGCCTGCTGTTCGGTGAGGAAAAGCCCGGTGATGTGGCGCCGCTCGCGGCATATCATCACTAGGACGTGAGGACGTAAAGACCTGAGGGCGTGAGGTGGTATTCCACTTCACGTCCTCACGCATGTCCTGTCTGCGGTGCCTCCGCAAACACGACCCGGTCACGGCCTTCGGTCTTCGCCAGGTGCAGCGCCTTGTCGGCGGCATGGCCAATCTCGAACGCCGTCTCGCCGTGGTGCAGGTAGACCGCGCCACCGACACTGACGGTCACCGGGATGATGCTGCCGTCGCGGGTCTCCGCGGGCTGGGCCGCGATGATCTCCTGGATCTTGTGCGCCACGTGCGCGGCACCCTCGGGGGTGCAGCCGCGGAGGATGACGCCGAACTCCTCGCCACCGTAGCGGCCGACCAGGTCGCTTGCGCGCACATGCGAGCGCATGAGACTTCCGATGTGCACCAGCACCTGGTCGCCCACCAGGTGGCCGTAGCGATCGTTGACCCGCCGGAAGTGATCCACGTCCACGATGAGCAGCGCGAAGCCGCTGCCGCTCCGCCGGGAGAACTCCACCGCGATTTCCAGCTCGGCGAGCAGCGTCGCATGGTTGAGCAGGCCGGTCAAGCCGTCGCGATGTACCAGTTCGCGCAGCTGCCGTCCGCGCTCGGCACGCGACACCACGAGCTGCAGCAGGAGTGACTCATCCACCGGATGCGCCAGGAAGTCGTCCGCGCCGGCGCGCAGGGCCGCGATCTTGTCGGCAATGCCCCCGGCCGGGCCTACGAGCACGAGCGGCACCAGATGGAAGCGCGGATCCTGTCGCAGCAACTTGGCGAAGGTGACACCGTCGGCATCGGGCAACGCCTCGGCGAGGAGTACGAGGTCGGGTACTTCAGCGTCGAAGAGGTCCTGCGCCTCGGATGCCTCGCGGGCCTGCACTACCCGGACGCCGGCCTGCATGAGGTAGGCGGCGTAGGCATCGGCGACGGGATCGGGATCGACAATGACCACCCGCGCGGGGGGCGCGCCCACCCGGGCCATGAGGCGGGCGAATCGGGGAAGCTCCGAGTCGACCTGTTCCGCGATGTAGATCTGGTCCGCGCCTGAGGCCACGGCGCGCATGCGATCGACGGGTGCCGACGCCTCGATCAGCACCACGGCGCGCGGGCGCGCGAGCCGGCTCGACGTCCAGGCGGCGATGGTGGCGTAGGGGTCTTGCACCGCATCCTCGGCTGAGATGACGACGAGGTCGGGACGGGTAGAAGGCGAGGTGGTCTCGGGCTCGCCCGGATCGCCGAGATGCACGTCGAACCCGGCAGACCAGAGCGCACGAATGGTGCGTTCCCGGAGGAGTCCCGACTCGACGACCACTAGCGCACGCCAACCGAACTCAGCCTGGCGCGGCGTTTCCCGCACGCCCACCGGATCGAGTGACTGCCCGGCGGCATCGACGGCCCGGCTCAGCAGGGCGAGGCTACCCTGCAAGTGATCGGCACTCTCGGCCGTCTGCGACGGTGCCTCGGCAAGCCAGGCCTCGATTTCACGGGCCAGAGCGGAAATCTCGGGAAGCCCGTGGGCCGCCGCGGCGCCCGCCAGCCTGTGAATGCGTGAGCGGAGCCATTCCGCCGCCTGGCTTTCCCCGGCACGGAATGCCTCCGCTTCCTTCCTCAGCTCGGCGAGGCGGGCCGGCGCCTCCGTCAGGTAACTCTGCCGGAGGGCCCGGTACACGCGCTCGGTTTCCGCGTTCATGCCGTCCTCCCCATCACATCGATCGTGAGTCGTGCGGCCGCCACAAAGGCCGGCGCCGTGCCCCAGTGACCCGTCGCTTCGGCCGCCCCCTGACGGGTCGCGAGCAGCGCGGCGCGTGCGTCCACGACGCACACCAGTGGCACCCCCGGCCAGTCTCCGGGCGCCGAGAGTTCAGTCACTGAGGCGAACCCGAGATCGACTGGTCCGACCGAAAAAAGTCGCACCTCGAGGCCCGCGAGTACCGGTCGCCGGAGGGCGGGGCCGAGCAGCGGAAATGCTTCGGCTGGTGCCAGCAAGTCGACCGAGGCCGCTGCGCGCGCCACATCATGCTGGATCAACTGCAGTGCTCCGCGACTTGAGGTGATCTCAACGAGAGTGGGCGTTGGCGGGGCCGCGAGCGCCTCGAGTTCCGTGGTGAGGCGGCTCAATGCCTGGCCGTGGTCGCTCGCGATCCTCGCCAGGAGTGCGGCAGGAGGTTCAGGCCGATAGCGTTTCGGGCGCCCCCCCTCTACCCGGGCGGCGCCTTTTCCTGTGAGCCCTTCGAGTGCGCTGTAGGCATTGGCTCTGGCGAGTCCGGCCGCGCGTGCGATGGCGTAGCCGGTGCCGGGACCATCTCGTAGAAGAACCTTGTAGACCACGCCCTCAGTGGGCGTAAACCCGAACGGAGTCAGATCGAGCGGCATGGCGTAGTATGCCATGCTACCCCTATGTATGCAACGGGCGAGCAGCGAACCCCGCGCCTCAGCTATAGTTCAACTCCCAACCGAGAAGCTTGGCGATGACGGCCACCCGGAAGGTCACGTCCACGGCTCGACTGTCTGCTTCTTTTTCGTCGGCCTGCAGCGGATACCAGTGATACGTGATCTTGTTCAGGGCCCTTGGCATGCCGCGAAGGCCCTTGGGCGCCCAGACCCCTTGTGCATCGAAATCCTTTATGAGGCGGGCCAGCACCTTGGTGGCGACGGGCGCCCACTGAAGTGCTCCCATGCGGGCAAGCATTTCGATGTAGTGCAGCGCCAGCGGAAGGTCCTTGGCCACACCCTTCGAGTCGGCCTCGATGGGATCACCCAGTAGAAGGTGCTGCGGCTTGAGGGCCTTCTTTCCCAGCACGACGACGAAATCCTTCTTCGGAGCCGGCTGCGCCAGATAGTGCCCCAAGCGCTCGGTGAAGCCTGCTCGCTCGCGCTGGAGGCTTGGCATCTGCGCGATCATCGCCACCGAATACCAGGTGGGTGGATGAGCGTCCGGGTGCAGGGCGATGTGCTTCGCCGATTTTACGAACGGCTTTTCGGCGAGGGGACTGCGGAGGAACGCTGAGACGGCGTTCGCGATCTTGTGCGCGGCACCGCGCAGGCGCGGGTCCTCATGGTGACCGGCTTCGGCCAGTGCTGCCGCCGCCGCCTCCCGGAACGCCTCACGGATGAACGGCACCACTGCCGGCTCGCTGGCGGATGCCTTGCCGAACTCGAAGAGCAGCGCCGGATCCTCGTCGCGCGAGAGCAGGCGGTAGAGTACGCGGTCGGACAACTTGAAGGGACGGGAGCCCCGCGGCCATCCGATCTGGAGGAGGCGCCGATACTGGGGGATGGTGCCGACTTCCTTGATGCCGTCCTTGACCGAGGGAGCGAGGCCAAGAAGGTTGCCGCCCCAGATCCCGGTGTCCTTCTGCTTCTTGATCAATGCCGCCCCGGACTTTGACTCTACCACTGCCTGCTGGGCCGCTGCGATGGCCTCAGGCGTCACGGTGCCCGCAGGAGACAGCTCGGTGAGGGCGCGGTAACGGATTGCCTCACTGCCATGCTCCAGGAGCCAGGCAAGAGGTATCCGGTGTGTGCTAGGAAGGTCCAAAGCGGCTCCTGGCCGGAATTGACGCAGGGAGTGGGGAAGCGGGCGCGAATATAAGGGCCGGGGACGCTGGTGACAATTGCAGCCACTTGGAATGGCAGAAGTTATTGCGTAACCCATTGTTTATCATGGTCTTAGCAAAAACCCACCAGCCTTGATCCAAGCCGGGCGTCCGGAGGGCCTCAAAAGCACAGGAGCGGGAGCCGTCTAGGCCCCCGCTCCTGGGAAGAAAATGAAGCCGGCCGGATATCAGGTCGGGTTGCTGAGCGACCAGACGTACGCGGACACTGCCTTGACGTCGTCCTCGCTGATCTGCGATCCACCCTTGGGCGCCATGGCGCCCTTGCCCAGCGTGGTCTTCTCGACCGGAATACCAGTGGTCACGATCTGGACGATCTCGGGATAGGTGCCCTTGCCGTGAATCCAGGTCTGGTCGGTCAGGTTCGGCCCGACCATACCCTTGGCGTCCATGCCGTGGCAGGCGAAGCAGAGTCCGGTGGTCGTGAAAACCGTCTTGCCCTTGGCGATCATGGCGGGCGTGACGCCAGCCGGCAGCTTGGCCTGGGCCGCGGCCGGCGCGGCAGACATGCAGGCCATGGCCACAACGAGCAATCCGAGTCGAGTCCGCATCTCCATGTCACCACTCCTGAGGTAAGCGTCTATCGCTGCTGGGTACCGGCGTCGCGCCTCGGGAATAGTACGGGCCACATCGTCCCGCCGCCACCGGAGCGGATCAGCGGTTTGCAGCCACCGTGCCGTTGCGGAATCCCGTCAGGGCAACGGGTACGGGCCGACTTTCGGGGGTGATCTGTCCGCGCTCATAGACGCTTCGGGGGTTCCATAGCACCCAACTGGTGACACCCAGGTCATTGGCGGCACGGATCTGGGCCCTGACGTGCTCCGGCTCGTAGCGGGGCACACCCAGCGTAAAGGCCTGCAGGTAGGGGCGGATCTCCGCCGTCGTGCGGCCGAGCTTCTGTGAGCGCTTGATGCCATCCTGCAGCGCCCGGCGGATCACGCCATAGGGTTCGGCATTGGGCCGCGCAAAACCGTACTCGCCGCGATTGTAATGACTGGGGTACACCATGGGGAGCACGGCGTCGGCGGTCGACACCAGGTCCTCCCACACCTGGCCGATACCCATGTCGCCGGTGGCGCTCGTGGTCAGCCCGAAGACGTCGATCGTGAATGGCACCCCAAGCGCGTGGGTGCGCTGCTCCAGAATGGCGAGGCCATCCGCTACGCCCTGCCGGGTTGTTTCCTGCGGTCGCCTGGCGGCGAAGCGTGCAGTCGCTCGACGAGATGGCGGCTCATCGGGGAAGCGGACGTAGTCGTACTGGATCTCGGCGAAGCCGAGATCCACGGCCTCGGCGGCGAGCTGGGCGGCGTAGATCCACACCGAATCCTGGAACGCATCGACCCAGGCGAAGCCCTTCCGGTCGTGCCACAGCCCGCCCTGGGTGTGCCGGATCGCCCATTCCGGCTTGCGCGACGCGAGCAGTGGGATCCTTCGCCACCACGATGCGCGCGATGGGATGGATGCCGCGGGCCTGTAGCCGCGCGAGGCGGACGCGCACGTCGCGGGCGCGAAGCTGGGTGTTCGCTCCAATCGCCCGGGCGGTCGGGACGCTCGGAGCGGTAGGTGAGATAGCCGGTGTCGTCCTTCACGTCGATCACGAAGCTGTTGACCTCGGTGCCCGCCACCAGGTCGAGCAGTTGCGCCGAGGCGCTGGCCGCCGAACGCCCACGCGTTTACGTAGAGCGCGCGCACGGGGCTCGGCGGTGGCGAGAGGGGCGAGGCCGGCCAGCGCACGGTGTCCGGGTCGAACATCGGGAGCGTGAGTGGATGGGTCGCGGATAGCCAGTTCATCCCGCCAGTGTGCAGGAACCTGCGCTGCAGCCCGCGATGCAAGGAGCAGCGCGAGCAGGATCGGGGTGGTCGCGCATCGACGTGGCATCGGCGAATCTCCCGGGCTGTGGCAGCTTCCAAGGCTGGAGGGCCTGCTGGCGCGCTGGTTCCGGGAGGAAAGGCAATGCGGGGACCGTTCGTGCTGGTGGAGGGTGTCATGATTGCTTACGATTCGCGGCGTCCGCCCATTTTGCCTGCACCTGAATCGTTCGAGCGAGGACTCATGCGCGCCACGGTGCACTACTGCGTCGTCTGAAACTATGAGCCCCGAGCTACCGGTCTGGTGGCTGAGCTCAAGAAGGCATTTCCGCACGTGGAGACGAAATTGGTTCCCGGTTCAGGCGGGGTCTTCGACGTGTTGGTCGACGGAAAACTGGTTTTCTCGAAGAAGGCCGTGGGTCGCCACGCCCGGCCCGGAGAGATCGTGGACCTGCTGAAGGCAGCTTCGCCGGAAGGAGCCTGAACCGGTTCGATGCGTATCGCCGTCAACACCGGCGGCGGAGACGCCCCCGGACTCAACGCCGTCATTCGCGCGGTCGTGCTCGCCGCCCATCACCGCGGCTGGCAGGTGTACGGCATCCAGCGCGGCTACGAAGGATTGCTCGCGTTCAATGGAGTGGTGCGGCTCGCGCCCGAGAATGTGCGCGGCATCGTCCACCTCGGCGGCACCATCCTGGGCACCACCAACCAGGGCAATCCATTCCGCTATGCGGTGACCGATGCCGACGGCACCCGCCGGGAGATCGATCGCTCTGACGAACTGATCGCCGCGTTCCGCGCGAGCGGGTTTGACGCGCTCATCGCCATCGGTGGCGACGGGAGCATGCAGATCGCCTGGGACCTGGCCTGCAAGGGGCTGCCGGTGGTGTGCGTGCCCAAGACGATCGACAACGACGTCGAATGCACCCAGCAGACGTTCGGCTTCGATACCGCCGTCAGCACCGCAACCGAGGCCATCGACAAGCTGCACTCCACCACCGAGAGTCACCAGCGCGTCATGGTGGTCGAGCTGATGGGAAGGAATGCGGGCTGGATCGCGCTGCACAGTGGAATCTCCGGCACGGCACACGTCGTCCTCATTCCCGAGATCCCCTTCGACATCGACAAGGTGTGCGCCGCGATCCAGGCGCGTGAGGTGGCGGGGAAGCACTACAGCATCGTGGTGGTAGCCGAGGGAGCGCGCCCGGTGGGCGGCGAGATGTCTCTGCTCGAGCGACGCGGCGCGGGCACGGTCGACCGGATCGGTGGCATCGGCAGCCGCGTAGCGCAGATGCTCACCGAGCGGATGGACAAGGAGGTGCGCTCCATCGTCCTCGGCCACCTGCAGCGGGGCGGGTCGCCCACCACGTTCGACCGGTTGCTCGGCCTGCGGTTCGGGGGCGCGGCGGTGCGTGCGGTGGCCGACGGGGCGTTCGGGACCATGCTCGGACTGGCCGGTACCTCGATCGTGCGCGTGCCGCTGGCGGATGCGGTGGGTCGGCAGAAGCTGGTGCCGCTCGATTCCGATATTGTCGTCACGGCGCGCGAGCAGGGAATCAGTCTTGGCGACTAGGGTGCCGCCGCCGGCGGCGGTGCGGCCCGTGGTCGAGGTCCTTCACGGAGTCGACATCGTCGACCCGTACCGCTGGCTCGAAGACGGTGACTCTGCGGAAGTGGCGGCGTGGACTGCCGCACAGAACGCGCACACCGAGGCGTGGCTCGCCGCGGTGCCGGCCCGCGCCCGCATCCGTCAGCGACTGCAGCACCTGCTCGGTATCGGCGTGCTCGGCACCCCAACCCCGGCGCGAGGACGATACCTGTACCAGCGGCGTGAAGGGAGCACCAATCAACCGGTCCTGTACCTGCGCAACGGACTGGAGGGCCCCGATCGCGTCGCCATCGATCCGAATGCCCTCTCCACCGATGGGACCACTGCGCTCGACTGGTATCATGTGAGCCCCGACGGCCGACGGCTGGCGTATGGTCTCTCCGTCGATGGAAGTGAGCAGAGTGTACTTCACCTGCTCGACCTCGACGACCTTTCGCCGCTCGCCGATCAGATCACCCGGACGCGTGCCTGCGACCTCGCCTGGCTCCCGGACAACTCCGGCTTCTACTACACGCGCTACCCCGCGCCGGGATCGGTTCCGGCGGGTGAGGAGCCCTATCACCGCGCCGTCTGGTTTCACCGTGTCGGCGATGATCCCGCAGAAGACCGGCTCGTGTTCCAGCCGGCTGAGAAGGAGTACTGGCCCGGCGTTTCGCTGTCGGACGACGGACGGTGGCTGGTGATCGGCGTGGCGCGCACATTCGACGAGACCGACCTCTACCTGCAGGATCTCGCCGCTGGTACCGATCTCGTGCCGGTAGCGGTCGGGATACCCGCTACGTTCGACGGGCAGGTGGCGCACGGCGTGCTCTACGTGCGCACCAACCTGGATGCGCCGACCTTCCGGCTCTACTCAGTCGATCCCGCCGCGCCCTCGCGCGACCGCTGGCGCGAGATCGTGGCGGCTCGACCGGATGCCGTGTTGTCGAGCGTGGGCGTCACGGCCAGGCACCTCGTCCTCGACTACCTCGAACGTGCGACGGCGCGTCTTCAGCTCGCCGGCCTGGACGGCAGCGGCATTTACGATGTGACGTTGCCGACGCTCGGAAGCCTCTTCGGTCTCGGCATGGAGCCGGATGGGACCGAGGTGCTCTTCGGATTTTCGTCCTTCACGGTGCCGCCAAGTGTCTACCGCCTGGATACGACCACGGGCGACACCGCGCTCTGGCGCCAGGTCGAGGCCGGTATCGAGCCGGAGCGCTTCCACGTGAGCCAGGTGGAGTATGCCTCGGCTGATGGCACGGCAGTGACGATGTTCCTGGTCCATCGGCGGGACGTGCAGCCGAATGGCCGGCAGCCGACCTTCCTGAGCGGTTACGGCGGCTTCAACATTTCGATGACGCCGGCATTCTCGCGCTCGATGCTGCTCTGGCTCGACGCGGGCGGCGTGGTCGCGATACCCAACCTTCGTGGCGGCGGGGAATACGGCGAGGCGTGGCACCAGGACGGCATGCTCGGGAAGAAGCAGAACAGCTTCGATGATTTCATCGCGGCGGCCGAATGGCTGATCAGCGCGGGCTGGACCAGTCCGGGGCGGCTGGCCATCCAGGGCGGCTCGAATGGCGGTCTGCTGATGGGTGCGGTGCTGACACAGCGGCCCGAGCTGTTCCGGGCGGTGGTGGTTCAGGTTCCGCTGCTCGACATGCTGCGCTATCATCGATTCCTGATTGCCCGGCTGTGGATCCCGGAATACGGGTCGGCCGACAATCCGGACGACTTCGCGTGGCTGTCGAAGTACTCGCCCTATCATCGCGTGCATGATGGCACGGCCTACCCCGCGGTGCTGATCGCGACGGCTGAGAGCGACACGCGGGTGGACCCGCTCCATGCGCGAAAGATGACCGCCCGGCTGCAGGCGGCCACGTCGTCGGGACTCCCGGTGCTGCTTCGACTGGAGGCCCGGGCCGGACACGGCGCGGGCAAGCCGCTCGCCAAGGTGCTCGATGAGTTGACGGATACCTGGACATTCATCTGGCACGAGCTCGGGCTCGCTGCTCCGGAGGATCGATGACCGAAAACGCGATGCGAACCAACAGGGCCCTTGCGGGCCAGGGGCTGGCCCTGATCCGCATCATCGTCGGCTTCTGGTTTGCCAAGGCACTCTTCACCAAGCTCACCCTGGTGGGCGGCTTCCTGCCCCTGCCGTACGCGTCCGATCGCTGGGTGGAGATGATGCCCAAGCTGGTGGCAAAACAGATGGCCGAGAACCCGATCTCGGGGTTCAAGGCGTTCGTGGAAGGAACGGTCCTGACGAACCCCGTCCTGTTCGCCAATCTCACCGCCATCGGCGAGACGGTGGCCGGTACGCTGCTGGTGCTCGGGCTCTTCAATGGCGTGGGTGCGCTCGTGGCGCTGCTCCTCACGCTCAACTATGGCTTGGCGAGCTGGCACCTCTCGCCCGCCAACCAGGGATTCCACTGGACCCTGGCGGCGGTGATGATCGGGCTCTGGTGGGGTCGCGCGGGAATGACGTGGGGTGTCGACGGAAGGCTGGCGGAGTCGAGGCCGGGCTGGTGGGGGAGCAAGCGACCCTGGAGCTGAACCTCAGTATGGGCCCCGGCTCATCCGGCTGGCGCCGCCCACGCCCGAGACTTCGCAGAATGCCTCCGCGTCCGAGTAGAGCACGCAGAACATGCCGTTCACCTGCCAGCGCTGCCACCACATGAGCATGATGCCGCGGTCAGCGCCCGAGAGGTTGGGGTAGGGGTGCTCTCCGTCGTAGCGGGCGACGTGCGTGTGGACGGTGCCCATCCAGTCGGGCGGACCGCAGGTGTCGATCGAACTCTGGGCCGACACGCCGAGTGAGTCGGAGCCGTGCAGCACGTCGAGTATCAACACCCGGGTTACCTGCACGCCATCCTCCCGCACGTCGCCGGTGATACAGGCGACGTGTTCCTTCTTCTCGGCCAGACTCTGTTCCCAGAGGCGCCGCAGCATGGCGGACGCGTCAACGCCGAAGCTGAAGCGGGCCGGCAGCTTCTGGAAGTCGGACTTGGGAACGGGCGGTATGCGGTTCCCGCGCGGCTGCTGGTAGGCAGGCGCCGAGTCCTGGGCCGCCGCGACAGAGGCGACGCCAAGGGCGAACACGAGCAGGAGGCTGAAGCGACGCAGGGTAACCTCGCAGGGACTCTCTCCTGAAAGTTACCGTGTTCCGCCCCGGTCGGTCACTCCGTCAGGGCGCGACGCCGATTGCAACGCCCCAGGGCACCCGGCCGGCGGCGACGGTCTTCACCACCGTGAAGGTCGTCAGGTCGATAACGCTCACATCGTTGGACGGTCCGTTGGCGCTGTAAAGCTTGCTGCCGTCCCTCGAGAGCGCGATGCCCCACGGCCGCTTCCCGACCGCTACAGAGTGGGTTACCTGGCTGGACGCGACGTCGATCGCGCTCACCGTACCGCCCCGCCCGTTGCTGACAAAGAGCGTTTTTCCGTCTGGCGCCGAGACGATGCCCATCGGCTTGGAGCCCTCGGGCATGGCGATGGTACCGATCAGCTTCCGCTTCGCGACATCGATCACCGATACCGTCCCTGCCGCCTCGTTGGTCGAGAAGGCGCGGGAGCCGTCGGGCAGGAACGCGATGCCGCGCGGCCGGAGTCCCACCACGATGCGACCGAGCTTCTTGCCGGTCTCCGCATCGAGGATGGTGAGGTCGTGATCGGTCTCGCCACTGACCCAGACGGTCTTCCCGTCGGGTGCCAGGGTGACCCCCTCAGGCTCCTTTCCCACGGGCACCGTGGCGAGGATGTTGCCCGTGGCAATCTCGACGATGGACGCCACGCCGGCGTCCTCGTTCGAGACGAAGATCCTCGTACCATCCGGCGACAGGTCGAAGGCCTCGGGGTCGGAGCCCGCCGGCAGCACCCGTGACACGGTACGAGTGGTGGCATCCACGACGGCCACCCCGTCCTTCGACTTGTCGGAACTGAGCTTCTCGCACTCCGCGTCGGGCATCGAGGGCGGGCACTTGGGCGAGCCGCTCAGCGCGACGAAGACGAGCTTCCCATCGTGACTCACCTTCACCCCGCGCGGCCTCGTGCCCACCGGAATGGTGCCGACGACGGAGTCGTTGTCGGCATTGATGATGGTGAGGTCGTGGGAGTCCTCGTTCGTCACGTAGGCGTACGCGGACGGTAGGGGGGGGGGCGCTGCGGCGGCGGGCGCCGGCTCCGGTTTCTTGTCGCATCCGAGGATCACGATCGCGCCGATGACCGACACGACGCGGCGCCGCGCCGCAGTATCATGCTTCATCAACTGTTCTCCCCGACGGCAGGGCGGCCCGCCTGGATCTTGCCATCGGCCCTGCCCTTCACGTAGGCGTAGATTCCCAGGATCTTGTCCATCTCGAGGCCCAACTCGCACCACGAGGGCATTCCCTTCTCTTTACGTCCCTGACAGACCACCGTCACGAACGCGTCCTGTGTCGGGACGGTCCCACCCTCCCTGAGCGACACCACGAGCGCCGGCGCGAAGGATGTGCCCACCGCGTACTCCCCATGGCAGCGCGCGCAATTGAGCTCGTACTGCTTCCAGCCGTCGTAGGCCTGCCGGCTGATCGTGTCCCTTGGGGCGGCATGGTACTCGTCGCTGAGGGGGGCACTGACGACGGGGGCCGGGCCCACGGACGAAACGGTCGTCGCTGTGTCCGGAGTGGTGGCCGGGGCCGACGTGTCAGTGGGAGGTGCCGCGGCAGGTCCGTGCCTCGCCCGCTCGCCGCAGGCAGCGAGCAGGAGCACGATGCCGGTCATGCAGGCGTCACGGCGCAACGAACGTGGCCTTGTCCACGTTCCGCGCCTCGTCCAGCCCCTTCATCTGGTCGCGCCCGACGATGCCGATGAAGATGGCGCCATCGACATTCGCCTTGTTGAACTGGGCGCCGGTGACATCGGCGCCACTGAAATCGGTGCTGGCGAGGTCGGCGTTCTGGAGGTTGGCGTCGACGAGCTTCGCCTTTCGCAGGGAGGCGAACGAGAAGTCGGCCTTGAAGAGGTTGGCCCCAGTGAAGTCGGCGCCGGTGAGGTCGGCGCTGACGAACTGCGCGCGCATGACACCCATCGACTGGTTGCCGGGGTCGGCCCCGATGTTGGCATTGCTCAGGTTGGCGTCGACGAGGGTGGCACCGCGCAGGTAGCCGATGATGCGGGTGTCGCGCAGGTCGGCGCCGTTGAGGTTGGCGCTCTCGATGATCGTGGCGAAGAGACTGGCACCGCGAAGGTCGGCCCTGGACAGGTTCGCCCGCCGAAGGGTGGATCCGTCGAGATTCGCCTTCCTGAGGTCGGCGCCCTCGAGCACGGCGTCGGTGAGGTCGCAGCTGAAGAAGTCGGCGCCGGCGAGCCGGGCGCCGCCCAGCTTCGCGCCCGTCAGGATGGCCCGCTTGAAATCGACGCCCTCGAGCACGAGCCCCGTGAGATCCGCACCCGAGAAATCGGCCGGGGCCGCGGTCGACTTGGCGAGGCGCTCGGTGACTTCAGCGACTGTAAGGCGCTGTGCCTCAGCGGCAGCTGGTGCCGCCGCACTCGTGAGCGCCAGCAGCGCGGCGGATGCCAGGACAGCTCGCAAGGTCAGCCTCAGCCGGCGGCCTTCGCAGCAGGCCGGCCCGCCGCCACCTTGCCGTCGGCGCGCAGCTTCAGGTACGCGTAGATGTTCTGGATCTTGTCCA
Source organism: uncultured Gemmatimonadales bacterium (assembly GCA_963822925.1). Classification (GTDB taxonomy): domain Bacteria; phylum Gemmatimonadota; class Gemmatimonadetes; order Gemmatimonadales; family GWC2-71-9; genus JAGGAG01. The sequence continues at coordinate 173,716 of CAWGJN010000017.1, read as the reverse complement.
TTTCGAGGCCCAGTGCGCACCAACCTGGCATGCCCTTGTCGGTCCGGCCCTGGCAGACGACGGTGATGAAGGCCGCCTGGTCGGGGACGGTGCCGCCATCCTTCAGCGACACGATCAGGGCCGGGGCGAACGATGTGCCCACGCCGTACTCACCGTGACAGCGAGAGCAGTTGAGCTCGTACTGCTTCCACCCCTGGTACGCGTTCTGGGGAATCGTATCCCGCTTGACCGCCTCGACCTGCTTCTTGTAGGCCTCCCAGTAGGCACTGTCCTGGGCCTCGGCGCGGGCGAAGCTGGCGAGCAGGAGGGCCGCCAGCACGGCGGCGGCGCGGGCGGCGAGGCGAATCGGTGAGCTGGTCATGCGGCTGACAGATCCTTTCACACGTTCAGTTGATCTTCGCCGAAGGTTGCCCGCCGACATCAAGCGGCAGCATCGGCACGTTGAAGCTTCCCAGGATCTTCACCAGGTCCCCACGCTTCTGGTCGATCACGGCCTGGAGGCTGTCGCGGAAATGCGTGTCCCGCCGGCGGACGCCCATCCCCATGCTGTAGACGAACGGGATACCCTGCACGGTATCCTCGGCGACCTTATGCATCACGAGCGGCACCGTGCTCCGTTGCACGAAGTACCCCGCGATGGGGCCCCACACGATCGCGACGTCGATGCTCTCGCCCAGCGCCTTGAAGATGTCGTCGGGGCGGTACATGTCGCTGTAGTTCGTCGGGAACCCCACCAGGTTCCCGACCACGCCATAGGTGCTGAGGGCCATGGCGGGCGGCGTATTCTCCGCATCCGAGTTGAGAATGTGCACCCCGATGCGCAGTCGGCGGAAGGTAGTGTCGGCGAGTGAAGAAAGGTTCAGCCCGCTGTCCTTCCGGTAGACGATATAGTAGCCGGATCGGAAGTACGGCCCCGTGACCCCCGCAATGTCGAGCCCGCTCGGGGCGGTAATGGCGACGTCGCAGTAGCGACCGTTCAGGGCCCGGCTGAAGAAGCCGCGCCGCACCGGCCACCAGGCATACTCTACCCGCCAACCCCACGTCTGTGCGATCAGCTCCGCGATCTTGATCTCGTACCCCTCGCCGGCCTGATTGGAGGCGGGGAGGTTGTCGGGGTCGGCACATACGCGGAGCACCCCGGCTTCCCGGCTGGTCGTCAGCTGTGTGCTGTGCAGGGAGTCTTCCTGCGCGGCGGCGCTGGTGGCCGTGAGGACGATGGCGATGAGGGTGGCGAAGCTGGTGCGCATAGTGCTCCGATTCGTTCAGGGCCGGGCGGGCACGGCCCGGAGGGAGTAGGCAATAATAACGAAGGCGTCGGCCGAGAGGGCAACGCGCCCCTCCCGCGCCGGCGCCTTCGATTTGACTGCGTATCCAACTGCACCGTGGGAGCCCGGCCGAAGCCGGACTCTCACGGGTGGAGCATTTAGAGCGAGAAGACGGTGAGCACGCCGCCCTGCGTGGAGAACTGCGCGGCGTCGCCGAAGGCGCCGAGCGCGCCGAGACCGGCGGTCGGATCCTCTGCACCGATGCCCGCGGCCACGCCGATGCCAGCCCAGCCACCGATGCCCGAGAGCACGGCGACATACTGCTTGCCATCAGGCGCGGTGTAGGTCATCGGGTTGCCGATGATGCCGGACGGGGTCTTGAACTGCCAGAGGACCTTGCCGGTCTTCTGATCGACAGCCTTGAGCCAGCCTTCCATCGTGCCGTAGAAGGCGAGGCCGCCGGCGGTGGTCAGAGCGCCACCGTAGGCTGCGAGCGGCTCCTTGATCTCCCACGCGGTGGATGCTGCGCGGTCCTTGCCTGCCGTCGGATCCCAGGCGATGAACCGGCCGCGGTACCCGCCCGGGCCAGGGAACATGCGGACGATCGCGCCGACGTACGGCTGACCGGCCGTGTACTTCACCTCTACGCCCTCGTAGTCCATGCAGATGTGGTTCGTGGGGACGTAGAACATGCCGGTCATCGGCGAGTACGCAGCAGGCTGCTGGTCCTTGAAGCCGATAGCGGCCGGGCAGATGCCCTCGGTGTTCTTCTTCGCGGTGGTTCCATACCGCGGGTCCTTCTGCGGGATGCCAGTCGCCAAGTCGACCTTGGTCGCCCAGTTGACCGGGCCGTAGGGCTCGGCCTTCAGCACCTTCCCGTTGGTCCGATCGAGGGTGTAGGCGAAGCCGTTCCGGTCGAAGTGCTGCAGCAGCTTCTGGCCGCCCTTGTCAAACAGGGTCATTTCGTTGATGCCGTCATAGTCCCACTCGTCGTGCGGCGTCATCTGGTAGACCCAGGCCACGCTGCCATCAGCCGGGTGGCGCGCCCAGATGGACATCGACCACTTGTTGTCGCCCGGCCGCTGGTCGGGGTTCCACGAGCCCGGGTTACCCGAGCCGTAGTAGAAGAGATCGAGCTCGGGGTCGTAGGTATACCAGCCCCAGGTCGTGCCGCCGCCGATCTTCCACTCGTTGCCCTGCCAAGTGCTGACGCCCAGGTCCTTGCCCTTGTGCGAGGCATAGTTGGCGTTGCCGACACCGTTCACGATGCCGACCTCGTCATCCGGACCGGTGCTGTACTTGGTCCATATCTGCTTGCCGGTGTTCACGTCGAACGCCGTCACGCGTCCACGAACGCCGAACTCACCGCCCGAGATGCCGGCGATGACCATGTCCTTGATGACGATCGGAGCATTCGTCATCGTGGCGCCCTGCTTGTAGCCGTTCGCCTCGACGCCAGCGTTGGACTTGTCCGGGTGCTTCGCCCTCCACAGTTCCTTGCCGGTCTTCGCATCGATCGCCAGCAGTTCGCCCTGGAGCAGCTCGATGAAGATCTTGCCGCTCTTGTGGTAGGCCGTGCCACGGTTCACCAGGTCGCAGCAGGCGATCGGAATCGCGTCCGGCGACTGGTTCGGCGTCAGCTGCCAGATGATCGGCGCGCCCGGCTTGGAGAGGTCAAGCGCGTAGACCTTGTTCGGGAACGAAGTGTGCACGTACATCACGTTCCCGATGACCAACGGGTTGCCCTCGTGGCCACGCAGGGTGCCGGTGGAGAAGCTCCAGGCAGCCTTGAGGGTCCCGACGTTGGCGGTCGTGATCTGCTTGAGCGGGCTGAACCGCGACAAGCCGTAATCGTAGCCCGGCATGACCCATTCGCCAGGTGCGGCGCCATAGGTCCACGCCCCGGTGCGGGCCCCCGCCTGGGCGTTGGCGGACGCGACGGCGAATACGAACAAGCCCGCCGCAATACCGCCAGATATCACCTTCTGGCTTCTACGGTTCATACTGACCTCTTCATGAAGGGTGACTTCCACTGCACTACAGCACTGCGGGATCGACACCGCACGCCCGCATACCGGGCGATCGGTGAGCCTGCCGACGCGCACCGAACTGCGGCGCGACGATCGTAGCGTGAATTGGTGATCGGCATGTGAAGTACAGCGGTCGAACTGGAGTCGGTCGGAAGGGCAGCACACCGCGAGGCGGAACCAACGTCTTGCCGATTCGTATTGTCTGCGTTCCGCCACCACCGCATGGCGCACCACGAAGTAATCCCACGCCGGGCGTAGCGCCGGCGATTCACCGACTGATTGTTTGAGGGATTCGTCATGGTAGTGCCTGGTTGCCCACGATCCTCTACAGGATACGCCCGCGCCAGCCGATGTCAACAAGCGGTACGCACTGTCCTAAGTCGGGCTTTACCAAATGTCTAACGCTGCTAATCCCGTCACGTGGGCGCGGGGGCCAACCGTACGCCCGGGGGATTGTTTCGGAGGTTCCATCCTGAGGCGCCTAGAATACGGCGGGAACGCGAAGCTGTCAATCTGGGGATGCGCCCCGTAGGACGAGCTCTACCACCGCACCCCGGTTTGCGAAGGCTCCCGTCACCACCAGACCTGCCGCCCCCACCTGTTTCCTAGCTATACCCGCCAATCGGTCCGCAGCTTCATCGTCTCCCACCAGTCCGTACACCGCTGGTCCCCAGGAGCTCTGACCAACACCCGCTGCCCCAGCATCCCGGAAGCGAGCAATGAGGTGCGCGGTCGGGCCGGGAGCGAACGGGCCACCCTGGCTTTCGGCGAACCATTGCCCGGTGACTCGCTGCACCTCAGCCAGCGCGGCCCCGAAGTCCTGAAGATCCGCCTCTACCAGTGCAGGCAACAGTTGCATAAGTACGAGATGGGCGATGTGCTCCACCTCACGCTCCGGCGGCGGTGGCAGGGTGCGAAAGGCCTCCGCCTCGGCCTCCCCACTCAATCCGGGGCTGGTGGCCGGGACCGCCACGACGCAACGCCATGACTCGGGCATCGGGAGCCGGGTGAGCAACGGCGCCAGGCCGGCGCCTTCCCGGCGACCGCCCTCCAGGACAAATCCACCCCGGTCGAAGAGCCAGGTTCCCACGCCGGACCGGGCGCCTCGACTGACCTGACGCGCCAAGGTGGGTGCATCGTGCGGTTGGCCGTAGAGCTCGGCCATGGCGCGCGCCACCGCCAGGGCCAGCTGGGTGCCCGAGCCGAGTCCGCTGTGCGCGGGCATGGCTCGCGTAATAAGGATGTGTGCCCCACCCGGAAGCCCAACCGCCTCGGCGTACCGTCGGGCGAAGCCAAGCGCCCGCGCGGCATCGGGCCCGGATGCGGTGAACCCCCCCGAGCGCTCGGCCTCGAGTTGCAGCGCCGGCGCCGGCACGGCGGCGCCCATGCCACCGAACCGCCGTCCCAGCATCCCGCGAAGGTCCAGCACGCCAAAGTGCAGGCGCGCCGGCGCCCGCACCCGGACCCGCTCCACCGGGACGCTCATTCCCGGCTCGTCCCCGGGGTCGACGCGGAGTGCGTGGCCACGTAACCGGTGAGGAGCGTCCACGCCTCACGCTCACGCGGGCCCGCGGTCTTCTCGATGAGGATCTCGAGCCGCGCGAGTTCGTCCCTGATCTGCCCCGCCGGAAGCATGTGTACCCGGGTCGCCAGGATTGCGGCCTCGAGCACGGCATGCTTGGCGCGGTTGAAGCCGATGAACTCGCGCCCGCGCCCGCTGTAAACGATGCGGGCGTCGATGCGGGAGCGGGGCGGCGTGGCATCGATTGCGTCCACCTCGAGTTCGTGCCAGGAGCAGGCCGCCTCGAGCACCGCCCCGTTCACCCGTTCGGCGCGGCGCCAGGGAAACTGGGGACTGCCGATGGCGGCCTGGGCAAAGAGAAGGACGTCATCCACCAGGTTGAAGACGGCGACACCAGTCGCCGTCAGGTTGCGGAAGGTCGTCGTCTCGAGGAAGGGCTTGAGGACCAGGTGTTGCTCACCCCACTCCACGCCCATGGGCGCGAAGTTGACCTGCCCGTCCGCGTCCCGGCTGGTGACGATCCCTTCGACGATCATCGGCAACTAGCGCGCGCCTTCCAGCACCGGCAGTACGATATGGGATGGATTTCGGCCGCTGCGATAGATCCGGTGCGTGGCGGCGCGGAAGTCGCCGGGCGAGGCCTCGAAGATGTTGGGAACGAACGTCTGCGGATTCCGGTCGTAGGCGGGAAACCAGGTACTCTGCACCTGAACCATGATCCGGTGACCCGCCTTGAAGGTGTAGCTCTGCTGGTGCAGGTCCACCACGAACTCGTTGATCGCGTTGGGCGCGATCGGGCGGCCGCGGTCGAAGCCCTGCCGGTAGCGCCCTCGCAGGATCTCACTCGAGACCATGAATTCGTAGCCTCCGAGCACCGGTCCCTGGGTGATGGTGTCGGGAAAGACGTCGATGAGCTTCGCGACCCAATCGGCATCACTGCCGGTGGTCGAGGCGAAGAGGTGCGCCGCGATATCGCCGCCGATGGTCAGGTCGTCCGTGAGCGTCTCGGTGCGCCAGACGAGGATGTCAGGGCGGCCGTCCACGAACCGCTGGTCTTCGTAGAGCCACGGACGCCAGTGGGAGCCGCGCGGATCGTAGGTGAGCTCGATCGGTCGCTTGCGGTATGGAATCGGATGGGCCGGATCGGAAACGTAGCTGTCGTACATCGATGCCCTGGCCTCACGCGACGTGGGTGGCTCGAACGAGAGCCGTCCGCCAGCCCGGAAATAGAGTTTGCGCGGCGTGGCGGAGGAGGCGGGCCAGCGGTCAAAACGGCGCCAGGTGTTGCTGCCGCTCTCGAACAGCGTGGCCTCCGCGAGCTCGAGTTTGCCCTTGCCCTTGAGCCAGTAGGCGAACCACGGCGCCTGGATCTCCTCGCGGAAGTACTTCCCGGTGGGGCTGCCAAAGTCGATGTCTCCCACCTTCTGGCCGTCGCTCCGGGACCAGCTGCCGTGATACCAGGGGCCCATCACCAGAAAGTTCCGGTTGTTCCGGTCCAGGCGCTCGAGCGCGGCATATGTGGTGATCGCGCCGTAGAAGTCCTCCTGGTCCCACCAGCCACCCACCACCAGGGTGGGCACGGCGACCTCGGTGACCCAGGTCGTCAGTGCACGGCTCTTCCAGAACGCATCGTAGGCTGGATGCTCGGTGAAGTTGGTCCAGGAGGGCGAGCGCGCGGCGAGCAGCCGCGTGAGGTTTGCCAGCGGGCCCTGCGCCAGGTACCAGCTGTAGGTGTCATAGAAGCTGACCGGGGGAGGCACCGACTGGTCATTGGATAGCTCCAGGTCGGTGGCATACTCGAATCCGTAGCTAAGCCGGAATGCCCCGTTGTGGAAGAAGTCATCGCCGAGCCAGGTATCGGTCATCGGCGCCTGGGGTGAGATCGCCTTCAGCGCGGGATGGGGATTGATGCCGGCCATGGCGGCGAGCCATCCGGGATATGAAATGCCCAGCACGCCAACCGACCCGTTGTTCGGGCTGATGTTGGCGAGGAGCCAGGTGATGGTGTCATAGGTGTCGGTGCTCTCATCGACCCCTGTCGCATCGTTCGGGTCGCGCAGGGGACGGTTCATCACGAACTGTCCCTCCGAGCCGAAACGGCCGCGGATGTCCTGGTACACGAAGATGTACTGCTCGCGTGCGAGCTCGGCGTACGAACCCTTCGCCTCGAGTGCGCTGCCCGAGCCTTCGATGCCATAGGGCGTGCGCGTCAGCAGGAACGGCAGGGGGGAACGCCCTGAGACCGGACTGTAGATGCGGGTGTTGAGCTGGACCCCGTCGCGCATGGGGATCATGACCTGCTGCTCCCGGTACGCAGGCAGGGAATCTCCCTGACCGGCGAGCGTGCCTGGTGCCGCCAGAAGGAGGATGAGGGCGAGCCTGATCAGCATGCGCATCTGCGGGGCTCCGGGTAATTCGTCAGCTGCGGTACCACACGGGAGGGGGTTCCTTGGATGGGACGGACTCGGCGCTTCCACCATCGGCCGAGGTGGGGAGGTTGCCGACCTGCCGGTCGGGACCGAAGAGGAAACGGGCCAGCATGCAGTAGCCATAGCGCGTGAGCACTGATTCGGGATGGAACTGGACCCCATGCACCGGATCGACACTGTGGCGGACACCCATGATCTCGCCGTCGTCCGACACGGCGTTCACGAGCAGGCCCGGCGGCATCGACTCGGGCGCTATGACGAGCGAGTGATACCGGGTCGCGACCAGCGGCGACGGGAGATCGGCGAAGACGCCCGTTCCGTCGTGCGCGATGCGCGAGGTCTTGCCGTGCATCGGCCGGGTGGCGCGCACGATCTGGCCGCCATACGCGGCGCCGATCGCCTGATGTCCGAGGCATACTCCCAGGATGGGAATGGTCGGCCCGAACCGCCGGACGACGTCCACTGAGATTCCCGCTTCCGCCGGAGAGCAGGGCCCCGGCGAGACGATGATATGCGACGGCTCCAGCCGGGCTACGTCATCGAGCGTCAGCGCATCGTTGCGCCGGACGACGGGCTCCTCACCCAGCTCGGCCACGTAGCGGGCGAGGTTGTAGACGAAGGAGTCGTAATTGTCGATGAGGAGGATCACGATGCGCGGCGGGCAAGCGTCCGGACGATCCCCTGCACCTTGTGCAATGTCTCGCGGTATTCGTGCTCGGGGTCGGAGTCGGCGACGATGCCACCTCCGCCAGAGAAGTATATCCGTCCATCCTGCACCACACAGGTGCGGATCGCGATGTTCGTGTCCATCGCGCCCGTGTGACTGATGTACCCGATACTGCCGCAATAGAGTCCCCGCTCGGTCGGTTCCAGTTCCGCGATGATTTCCATGGCCCGCACCTTCGGCGCCCCGGTGATCGAGCCGCCGGGGAAGGTGGCGCGAAGCAGTTCCGTGGCGGCGACGCCGGGCATGAGCTCACCGAGCACCGTCGAAACCAGGTGATGCACGGTCGGGTGCTGCTCCAGCGTGAACAGCTCCGGCACGCGGACACTGCCGGGCCGGCACACCCGCGAGAGGTCGTTGCGGAGGAGGTCGACGATCATGACGTTCTCGGCGCGGTCCTTCTCACTCTCGGTGAGTTCGCGGCCCAGGGCCTGGTCGTGCATCGGCCCGAGCCCCCGCGGCCGGGTTCCCTTGATCGGCCGTGTCTCGACCTGCAAGCCATTGAGGGAGAGAAATCGCTCGGGCGAAACACTGAGCACGGTCACATCGTCGCACGCGAGGTAGGCGCCGAACGGCGCGGGGTTCTCGTGCCGCAGCCGGCGGTAGAACGCGAGCGGCGGCTCCATCATCGGTGCCTCGAACCGCTGGGAGAGGTTGGCTTGGAAGATGTCACCGGCGAGGATGTATTCGCGTACGCGCTGCACCGCGCTCAGGTAGCCGCGTCCGGTGAAGGTCGAGCGCAACCCGATCGCCTCCGCTCCCTCGAGTGCGAGTACAGGATAGGATGGTGCAGTCGCTACCGGGGCCGCGGTGCGAGACGCCGGTGGGAGGCCGCCATCGCCGCCGAGCAGGGCGCGGACCTCGGCCGCGCGCATGGCCGCATGGGCCTCGCGTGCGGCGCCCTCCGCGGGCAATCCGGTCGAGACGAGCCAGCAGGAACCATCGGCGTGGTTCCAGGCGATGGTCCAGTCATAGAGGCCGATGAGCGCGCCGGGCAGGCCGAGGTCGTCGTAGCGGGCCGTGGGACGGCGTTCGAGGACCCGGCCCCAGTCATAGCTGAGGAAACCCATGGCGCCGCCGGCCAACGGAGGAGCACCGGCTGGCGCCGCCTGTGCAAGCGGCCCGAGCTGCCGCTGCAGCACCTGCAGCACGTCGCCCTCTACAGACGCCCAGTCGCCGCCGACCGAGCGGGCTTCGGTTCGCGCGCCGTGCGCGCGCAGCATCTTCCAAGGGTCAGCCGAAAGAAAACTCCAGCGGCCGAGATGGGTGGGATCCGCCGTGCTGTCGAGCCAGATCAGCCAGGGCAGGCTGGCGAACTGCGCCGCAACGTCGGCAGCGGCGGGTGCCGGCTCAAGGCGCTCGATCAGCAACGTCATGACGGCGGCCGACCGGCGCGACTGGAACGGTGCGTCAGCGTGACGTGTTCCGACCGCGCATCATCGGGCGGCGTGAGGTAGCCCCACTGGAGCGCGCCCTCCTGCCGGTAGGTTTTTCCCAGCGTGATCGCGAGCCGGGCCTTGGCCAGTTCCTTCCCCAGGTAGAACGCGTGGGTCGCCTCCTCCACACCGAGCTGGCTGAAGATCTCCTGGATATCAGTGCCCCGCACGAACAGGTCGCGGTTGAACACGGTGATGGTGTCGCGATCGGTGAAGATGCGGAAGTTGGGATCGGTCACCTCGCGCTGAAGCGCCCGGAGCTCCACCTCGCTGTACTCCAGGATGCGGGGATCCTTGACGGTGACGAGGCGATCATCGACACGCTTGGGGACGGTCTTCTGGCTGACGGCGTAGTGCATCAGCCGCCGGGCCACGTCGATCTCGCGCACGGAACCCCGGGCCCACGGAATCACCTCGGTCGTGAGCACGGCGCGGACACCCACCTCCTCGCAGATGGCGATGAGCAGCGCGTTCATGCCGGTGGTATCGGCCGCGGTGAGCTCGGTGATGTTCCCGATTCCCATCATCTGTGGCACGGTGGGCCACCGGCGGTGGGCTTCAGCGTACCGTTCGAGGGACGCCATGAATCCAAACCCGATGGGTTCGATGATCGGGTCGATGAGGTACTTCACGCGCCACTTGTCGAGCCGTTCGAGGCTTCGCTCGAGTTCGGCGAACTGATCGCCAGCGTCAGGGGTCACCACGAATCGCCTGTCGCTCCCGGCGTAATCGCGGGCCACGTCGAGGTTGCTCGCGTTGACGCTCAGCACCATCTCGGCGCCGGCATCGAGTGCCGTCCGGATCTCTTGCTGGTCGAAGGAGTCGACGCTCACTCTGAGTCCCGCGTCGCGCAGCTCCCGCACGACGCTTCCCAGCTCCGGAAAGGGGCGGCCGGGTGTGCAGCCTACGTCGATCAGGTCGGCCCCGCTGTCGCGGTAGTACTCCGCCAGCGACCGGAGGGCCGGTCGCTCCAACTTTGGGGCGTTGTTGATCTCGGCCAGTATCTCGATCTGCCAGGCACCGTAATCAGCCGCCCGGGCTGCCCGGCCGAAGTGCTGCGGAATCTCGCGCAGGTCCTTGGGCCCCTTCTCGACAGGGACGCCCAGTCGCTCGGTCAGGCTCGCGGCGTCACCCTCGCACAATCCCGGGATCATGATGAGATCGGTGCCGGCAGCCGGCGCGATCTGCTGCTTCGCGATCCAGTCGGTGGTCATCAGCGCCGCCACCGTGATCCGCATGACAGCGACGTCCCACGCGAACGGCAGTTCGTGCTCCGTCAGCACGCGGCGCAGCGATGGCTCGGCGAGCTTGCCCGTGACGAAGAGGACCCTGGTGGGGGCTGCTGTCACGTCTACTTCGGGTCTCCACTGCGTACCCACTTGTTCGGCGTTCCCTCGAGACCGGGGAACCCGGTGGTCGGGCGCCAGAGCACAACCTCCTCGATCTTGCGTGCCAGCTCGAAGTCCTTGTCGGTGATACCGCCGGCGCTGTGCGTCTGCAGCTTCACGGTGACCTTGGCCCACGTCACCGTGAGGTCCGGATGGTGATATGCCGCCTCGGCGATATAGCCCAGGGTGTTCACCAGCATCAGCGTCGCCTGCCAGCCGTCGGTCTTGTACACCCGGCGGATCCAGCCGTTTTCGTAGTACCAGCCCGGCATCGTCGCCAGCTTCTCGGCGATCTGGGTTTCGGTGTACGTCGGCTCCTTGTTCGCTGCCATGTTTTGCTCCCGGTTGGTCTCAACCGCCAGTCTCCTACATCACGACTCCCCCATTCACCATCAGTGCCTGTCCCGTCACGAACGCGGCGGCGTCGGACGCGAGGTACACCGCGGCCTGTGCCACGTCCTCGGGAGTACCCCATCGGCCGAGTGGGGTGACCTTCTCGACGTGTGCGCGCCACTCGGGACTGGATCCCTCGCCGAAGGCGGTATCGATGAAGCCAGGGGCGATCACGTTGACCCGGACCAACGGGGCCACATCACGCGCGAGTGACTTGCTGAATGCATGGATGCCGCCCTTGGCGGCGGAATAGATGACGGGATTCTCTCCGGCCATGCCCGTCAGTACATGATCCCACGACATGTTGATGATCACCCCGCCGCGGTCCCGCGCGCGGAAGAAATCGACGGCAGTCCAGGAGGCCAGCACGGTGCCTCGCAGGTCCACGTCCAGTACCGCATCGAGCTTCTGCCGGCGCGTGAGCGACTTGCCCTCGCCGGTCAGGATGTCTGCGCCGGCGTTGTTCACCCAGGCGTCGACTGTACCGACCCGTTGCGACAGCTCCCCGACCAGTTGCTCCAGCGCACCGGCCGCCGCCAAGTCGAGCGGAAGCACGTGTGCCTTGCCGCCCGCCTCGGCAATCAGTCGGGCGGTGTCCTCCGCACCGTCCCGATTGCGCCTGTAAGTAATTACCAGCAAAGCACCTGCGCGCGAGGCAGCAACGGCGATGGCACGTCCGATACCGCTCGAGGCACCGGTGACGAGCATCGTCTTGTCGCGCAGCGAGATCGGCGGAATGGTCGTGTTCACGTGGGCGTTGAACCTTGGTCGGCGGGGAGGCAGAGAAAACATACCACGCGATCCGGCCGCCGTGGAGACGCGGCGTGGCGCCTGCCGGCGGCGCCGGCACTACAATTGGTGAATGCGACTCCTCGTCAGCGTGCGTGATGCCGCTGAAGCCCATGCTGCGCTGGCCGGCGGCGCGAACATCATTGATGCCAAGGAGCCGGCGAATGGCCCGCTGGCGCCCGTATCGCCTGAGACACTCCAGTCCATCTGCGCGAGCGTTCCGCCCGGCGTGGCGCTCAGCGCGGCGCTGGGTGACGCCTCGCCCGCGGCGCTGGTCGCGCTCGTCTCATCGGTGGCGCCCCTTCAGCGCCGGGCCGCACTCTACTTCAAGGCCGCGGTACTCTCTGAGCGGCCCGACGAGGCGGCGAGCGGGATCGCGGCCGCCTGCCGCCACCTCGAACGACGGGCGGATCGGGCGCACTTCATGGTGGCGCGTTACGTCGACCGGCCAGCAGATGCCAGGTACCTCTCCCGATGGCTCGAGGTATGTGCGGGATCTGGCGCGCGCGGCCTGCTGCTCGACACCAGTCACAAGCAGGGCTCCAACCTGTTCAGCTCGATAGAGGCCGACGCACTGGCGGCGCTCAGGAGTCAGGCAGCGAGTCTCGGCATCTGGCTCGCCATTGCGGGGGGTATCACCGACACCAGCATGGCGCAGATCGGCATGGTGCAGCCCGATGTCCTGGGGGTGCGCGGTGCGGTCTGCGAGGGAGGAAGAACCGGTACGCTGTCGGCCGAGCGCGTCGCCGACCTGCGGCATGCGCTCGCCGCCGTCACGCGGGAAGGCAGGCCTCCAGCGTTGCCGGTGTAGCGACGCGCACCTGTAGCCCGGCTGGACACAGGACAGCGAACGCGGCGTCTACCAGCTGGCCGAGCGGCCCATCGACCGGTTTGAGCAGGATCAGTTCCCGCGCTCCCAGCTCGCCGGCGATGCAGGCTGCGATACTGTCGCTGGTCACATCCCACGAGTGCGGCAGGGCATCCGCGGCGCGGATCCAGTCATGGGGCGCCAGCACTGGGATTCGGCCCGACTGGTGAGCCGCCTTTACGCCGGCGCGGTCCCGGACCAGGCTCGCACGCTCGAGCCGGTCGGCGATCAGGTGCGCCATCTGGTCCATGGCCAGGATCGCCATCCAGTGTGCGGCGTCATCGGAGAATCCCTGGGCCACCTGCGCCATGCGCACCTGGTCGGCAAATTCACCGCCGCCGGGCACGACGAGCAGGCGACTTCGCCGCGCGAGCCGACCGGTTGCGTCCAGTACCAGCCGTAACGCGGCGTAGTCCCGACAGGTTGCGCCACCGATCTTCAGAACCATCAGGGACGCGTCAGGCATGCATGCGCTGGAGTAGGCGCGCCACGGCGATGGCGGGAGCCGCGCGGCTCGTTGCGTCATTCCATGAAGGGTCCAATGGATGCCGGACCCGGACGCGCGCAATGGCGGCCGCGATCGCGTCCACCTGTGCATCGGCCGCGTGCCGGGCAATTGCCGTGATCCCGTCGTCGTCTATCATGGACCGATCGGCGCACACTACGCGGGCCAGTCGCTCACCGGCGCTCTCGCGCGACCTGGAGGCGCCGTCGGGTGCGATGAAGACTTCGGCTGGCAGAGTACCAAGCCAGAGGTGCACGTCGCCGGTGTGGGCAAGATCGTCACGCCTTCCGCCTTCGACCGGAAACGCTGGGACAGTTCTGCGATCATGGTTACCGCACGCGGACTGCCGGCGGCACCGATGCGCCGGCCGAGCCGCTCGAGCGTCGCGCGGAGCAGGTGGCCATCGCGCTCGATCGAGAGCGGCTCGGTGATGGCCTGGGTTGTCCCGTCATCTTCTACTCGCGCAACCTTCACGTTGACACCGCCGATATCCCAGCCGATGGAACTCATACCGGTCCTCGATCTCGCCCGTGGTGTGGCGGTACATGCCGTGGGTGGTGAGCGGTCACGCTACCAGCCGGTCCGGTCAGCGCTCGCTCCCCACGCCCCGGGTGACGCGCTGGCCCTGGCGCGAGCCTATCGGGGCGTTCCCGGTGTGTCCCGCTGTTACGTGGCCGACCTCGACGCCATCGGTGGCCAGCTCGTGCAATACCAGCTCCTTGCTCAACTCGGCTCGGTGGCGGGCTTCAACGGCCCGCTGCTGCTGGATGCGGGCGTGGCCTCGCTTGCCGACCTCTTCCAGCTTCGCGGCGCAGGCCGTCACCTCGTGGTTGGGCTCGAGACGCTGCAGTCGCTGTCCGACCTGTCCGCCCTGGCTGCAGAGGTGGAGGTGACATTCAGCCTCGACCTCAGGAACGATGTGCCCCTGGCGCGGCCGGCTGTCGTCACGGAAACAGGATCGAACGATCCGGGAGTCCTGGCAAGAGCGGCGATCGAGGCGGGAGCGACATCGCTGATCGTGCTGGATGTGGGCCGGGTGGGGCGTGGTGTCGGCCTGAACCTGAAGCTCCTCGCAGCGCTGCGCCAGGCGCTCCCGGGCGCGCGGCTCCTGGCGGGCGGCGGCGTACGTGATGCTGGTGATCTCACGGCACTGGCGGAATGCGGATGTGATGGTGTGCTCGTCGCCACGGCGCTGCACCGAGGCACCATCGCTGCCCGTGGTCCCGGACCGGGTCAGTCCGGCGCCAGCGAGGTGCGGTAGGTGGCTGACTGGCCGAAGCTCTCCTCCACCTCGAGTTCCAGAAGCGTGAGGTGCGTGTGGCCCTCACTCTCCAGCTCGGTGCGCAGCCGGAGCGCCAGATACTGGGCGAGCATCTCGGCCGTCGAATTCTGGATCGGAAGCAGGGCGCAGTCGGACCGGGGAAACACGTAGGTGGGCTTGCCGAAGTAGTCGACGTGGAGCATGTCGCCCTCGGTGCGGTACGCCAGCTTCGGGTTCAGGGTGGGAAGGAGGACCTTGTGGTCGATCTCGTCGGCCAGTGACCGCACGATGCGCTTGAGCACGCTGAAGTCGAGCACGAACAGGCACTCCTTGTCCACGCCCCCCTCCACCGTGACGCCCACGCGATAGTTGTGACCGTGGAGCGACTCGCACTGATGACCGCGGAAGGTGATGAAGTGTGCCGAGGCGAACACCAGGTAGTCCTTGTTCACCTGCACCCGAAAGCTGCTCTGCACGCCCGCTCCTTGTGTCGCTTCGCCCTCAGCTGGCACGAATTCCCCGCTCAATAATAACGACGAACAGGGCAGCCGCGGTGAGGTCGGCCGTGGTCCCGGGATTGCGACGGTTCGCCGCGTCCCGGAGCCCCAGATCGAACGCCTCCAGTTGCTTCCGGCCGTCGGCGGTTCGCACGCCACCGCTGGCGAGGATCTCTGCCGCCCCGCGGCTCACGGCATCCGCGGCGGCACGGCCGAGCTTGCGCTCGATCAGGGTGTCCCGGTGGTGGGCCAGGATCGTGAGGGACGTCTCGACCGCCGCGACGGGCCACTCCAGGCGCGCGTCCAGCGCGGCGGTGAGGGCCGGAGCGGCGATGTCGAAGGTGATCGCGAAGTCGGTCGCATACTCGGACGCGATCGCATCGCGACCCGCCGCGAGCACCATTGTGTCGCGTAGCGTCACGTCCGGCTCGCTCGCCACGTCCTGGGCCCCGGCGGACCCGAGTCCGCCTGGTGCGGCCAGGCGGATGGCCCGGTAGGTGTTGCGAGCATCCTCGACGGTGGTGGCGTGCAGCACCCGGCGCACGGCCTCGCGCAGGGTGCCGTCTCCCTTACGGAGCATCGCGTGCGCCAGGGGAGCGAGGAGGAGGATCAGCCCGAGGTTGGTATTGGACGCGGTCCAGCGCCGGGTGGCCTCGACGGCCGCCAGGATCGTGGCTCCGAGCTCATCGCGATCGGCCTGAAGGAAGGCGGGACCGATGGCTGCTGCACTGGCGAGGAAATCCTCGTAGCGCATGTCCCCGAACATGCGGCCCGGCGACACGTTGCCCGGCTTGGGCGCCGCGACCTCCAGCAGGCACGCGAGCTGGACGGCACTGGCTACATCGGCTGGTGTCATGGAGCGGATCGCCTGCGAAGCAGCGCGTGCTTCACCGCGTGCTCGACGATGGCGCCTGCCACGTCCAGCCCGGTGGCTCGCTGCAGTCCCTCCCAGCCGGGGATGCCGTTCACTTCGAGAACATACGTCTTGCCATCACGGCCCGTGAGCAGGTCGACCCCGGCATACTCCGCCTCGATCGACGCCGCGGCACGCAAGGCCAGCTCGGCGTGGGCTGGAGGCAGCTCGACCGCGGCCGCCTCGCCGCCCCGGGAAACGTTGGTGCGCCATCCCGAGGTTCGGCGCTCGATGGCGCCCAGAATGCGGCCGCCGCCGACGAACGCCCGGATGTCGCTTCCGTCGTGCGGCACCATCTGCTGCAGGTAGTACACTCCCTGGATCCGCTCGACGGGGCGGAACACCCGCCATGCCAGATCCTCGTGTTCACGACGCGCACGCCCCGCTCGCTCAGCCGGTGCAGGGCATCGACACGGTGAATGATCTGTTCGAGGGAACCACTCGGGATGATGCGGGCGAGCACGACATCGTCCCGCTCGAGCTCGACGCTGCCGCTGCGCAGGCCGCGCCGGCTCCCGAAGGAGCCCGCGAGGTCCTCGTAGCGCGCCAGCTGGTGCTGGTGCCCCTGCTGCCGGACGGCACGATCAAGTTCGTCGGTGTGCCACCCGGTTTTCGACGCCAGCGTGACGATGTACAACTACTGCTGGACTCCGATCAGGCCGCGCAGCCCGCCGGTGACGAAGTTGCCGAAGTCGTTGCCAACCCGGGCGAATGCCGCACTGCCCACGCCCGTCTTGAGCTGGTCCATGCTGGGGAAGCAGAGCTCAGCCTGGCGGTACACGGCCGGCGGCGTGCCATCCAGGTTCGAGACGAACTTCGTGAGGTCGGCACGGACGAACCCGACGGCTGCCTGCTCGGTGCCCACGATTTGCAGGTGCTTTGGGTAGTACGCCTCGAAGGCCGCCGCGTCAGTCGGCGTGCCGTAGATGACCGTGGCGATAGCGGGGCAGGCAGTTTCGCTTGCGTCGCCGGTCTCTTCGGCGATCATCGCGATCAGGCCGTCGGGCGCGACGAAGTTCTTGAAGTCGTCACCGACTGCCTTGAACCCGGCCGTCGCGATGCCGGCCTTCAGGGCGTCCATCGACGGGAAGTAGAGCTCCGCCTGGCGGTAGAACTCGGGCTTAGTGCCCTGCAGTGACGAGACGAACTTCGTCAGCTCTGCCTTGGTGAACCCGATTTCCTGCTGATGATCGCCCACGATCTTCAGGTGCGTCGGGTAATACTTCTCGAACTTGGCGGTGTCCTTGGGCCACTTGTAGAGCACCGTCACGATGGCGCGCGGCGGCGGTGGCGGGGCCGGGGCGACGGCCGCGGTCGTGTCGGCAGCTTTCGCCGCTTCCTTCGTGGGCCCGCAGGCCGCCGCGAGCACGGTGGCTGCGAGGATAGAGGTACCGGCAAGACGACGCATGTCGAACTCCTGGGTGAGTAGAGGCCGCCCGTCAGGCGGCGGGATAGCACGACGCGCGCAGCACGTCCTGGTTGAGCTGCCCGGCGTGAAAGGTCCGTCCGCTGTCGGTGCTGGTCAACCGGACCTCGGCCGGGCTGAACAGCAGCGGGTCGATCGCGTAGAAATCCTTGTTGTATCGCTGGAAGATGTCGAAGAATGGCGTCCCGTAATCGTGCGACGCCGACGCCGGCACCTTGGGCGCCAGCTCCGCCAGCTCAGCATCACCGGCGTGCACGGTAAAGTGCACGCTCCCGCCATACAGGATGCAGTCGTTGGTGCGTCCGATCGCCCGGACATCGTTCTTCGCGACCGGCGGCAGCGGCGCGAAGCCCACCGCGCTCACGACCTTCGACAAGTCGAAATGGAGCTGCTCCATCTTGTGCATCGCGGTCTCGATCACCCGGGCCGCGATCTGCACGCCCCCCGCGAGGCTGGCCGTCGGGGCCACGAGGAAGGTGAGCTGGTCGGGTGCGAGTTTCGCCCTGGTCGCGACCCATTCGGCCACCGGCTCGGTCGGCAGCTGGCGGCCCTCGAGCACGAGGACTCCATGCTCCGCGGTTTCGGCGTAACCCAGCTTGGCGAAGAGTTCCTTCTCCACCCGGGCGTGGGCGCGAAGCGGGCCCGATCCCATCGCAAAGAATCCCTCGGGCGAGATGGCCCAGCCGGCGTACTGCGACGCCATGCAGCTGACCATTGGGTGATCGGTCCAGACGGTGAGGCCTGGCCAGGACTCGCTTCCGATCGTCACGGGGCCCAGCGCGACATTGCCGAGGCCGCCCATGCAGATCTCGGAGAGCGCGAGCCCCGCATCATAGCCGCCGGGCACTTGTACCCCGCAGTCGATGACGCGGGCGCCATTGCCGAGGGTATGCACCTCGCAGCGGAGCAGGTCGGCGTGCTCCGCCATGTCGGCGGCAATGTTACTCGCGAGTTCGCCCATGCCGAGCGGCTTCATGCGGGACTGCATGCGAGAATCTCTCCCCGGCCGGTCTCGGAAAAATCCCCGCTGAAGCGGCGGAACCGGCCATCAAGGTGGGCGGCGGTCAGCGGCAGGCCATGGGTCTCGCGCAGGCGCCGCCGCCGCAGCCGAAGGCAGACCGGCTGGATGATGCAGGCGTACCGGTAGGTGGCGCTTGGCTCAACCGAACCGAGGCAGATGAGTGAACCGCCGGACATCCCCTCACCGGTCGAGTGCCCGGCATTGCCGCCGAGCTCGAGCCGCCCCCCCTGCAGGCCGGCGCCGGCGCGATCACCGACATTGCCGTCCACGCGCACACGCCCGCCGTGAGTCCTGCCCCGACTCGCTCGGCGAGCGTGAGAGCACCGGAAAGTGTCGCGGTGCCGTCGGCCGCGAGCACCCGCGGAAGCGCGGGGCTCATGCCAGCTCGAGCGCGCGCCGGGCGGCATCCGGCGTCACGACGTAGAGGTGATCGAGTGAGCTGCCCGACGCTTCCCGGATCCGCATCGTCTCCACCAGGTCCCGGTGCCTTCCACCCGCCAGGCCATCCGCCAACAGGGCGGCCCCCTGCGCTCCCTGCTTGCCGTGCGACGCGAAGCCCGTCAGGTGCCGCACCGGCATGTCGCCGAGCGCGGACGCCAGCCGCTCCCGCACGGCCGGGTCCGAGGCGATGCGGCCCGACACCAGCACCTCGCTCGCCAGGGGCGCGGCAACGAGGAGGGAGCGCACCGCCTTCACCGCTCCCTCGATGAAGGCATCGAACCCCGCGCCAGCCGCGTGGCGATCTGAGGCGGCCACCGTAGTGACCCCCCCCTGGAACAGCATTGCCTTGTCCACCTGGCCCGCGAGATAGGCCACCTCGCCGTCGAGCGCGCCTGCTGCCTGCCATCCAATGGGGCCGCTGCTACCGCCGATACCGTCTACCACCTGTCCGGCCTGCACTGCGATCGCCGCGGTGAAGGCGCCGCCGAGCTCCAGCAGCACAAATGCGGTGTCGCGCGGGTGGGCGTCGAGACGGACCGCCTGGTCGTGGATACCGAGCGCGGCTGCACAAAGCTTGTCGGCGGTGCCCATGTCGATGCGGTTGATCTTGCGATACTCTGGGACGGTGTCGAGGTGAATGACGCCGGGCAGCAGGGCAAGCGGGAGTCCGGCATCCGCGAGCGCTCGCGTCAACAGCCGCAGGCCACCGATGCCGCCTTGTTCGCCCTTGCGGGCCAGGAAGGCCAGCCTGAGATCGTGATCGCTCGTTTCGGCCGCGCGGCGCAGCGGCAGGCCATAGCCCGAGAGGCCCGCCACGAGGTCGGGGGCACCGTGCTCCGAGAGCGCCGCCGCGAAGCCGGTGGGATCGGCCAGGACGTCGGCGGTGGGCCACGAGCGGTCGATCACCAGCTGGCCTCCCGCCAGGCCGCACACGTCGATCGAGACCGTACCCGGGTCGATGCCGACGACCCGTGGCATCGCCTGTTATCCCTTCGACCCGGCCAGGAGTTCGCGCGCCACGTCGGCGATGGCCTCGGCGTCGAGGACGAGGTCGTTCCGGGTGAACAGCCGTGTCACGCACGCCTTGTGTAGTGTCGTCTTGAAGTTGCCGACACCGAACGCGCCGAAGCAGCGGATCCCGTGGTGCAGCACGCCGGCGTCGTTGACATCGATGCCCTCGATGCCCAGCGGCGGCGCCGCGTTCAAGTCCACGGCCGCCTTGAGCGTGGGATGCTCGTGCCAGGCCGACTTCGGCACCATCTGCACCCCTGCCGCGCCGGAGTTGAGCAGGATATCCGCTCCCTCCAGCACTCGTGACAGAGCCGATGCATCCGTCAGCGTGGTGGCCTCGACCGCCACTTCGAAGCGCGCGCTGATGAACTGGCGAGCCTTGTCGCCCTGTTCCGGCTTGCGCGACGTGATGACGACCTTGACGCCGTCGCGGGCGAGCAGGCCGGCCGAGCGCTGGCCCACCGGCCCGGTGCCGGCGAGGATGACGGCTTTCTTGCCGCGGAGGTCGCCCAGCGCCTGCTCGATCTTGGCAACCGCGGCGACCGCCGTGGTGTTGGAGCCGTTGGAGTCGAGCATCACTGAGACGGTGAGTGGCTTGAACATGGCATCCACCGCCATGGCGAGGAGCTGTTCGCCGGCGGTCATGTTGTTCCCGCCGATCCACACCGCGGTGTTCTTCAGGTGCTTCGCGCCGCGGGTGAAGATGCAGCCGTGGATCAGGTCGCGGACGTCGGTCTCGACCACGTTGCCGTAGCTCATGATCGCGTCGGCGCCGGCGTCGAAAGCAACCACCTGGTCGAAGGCGCTGGGGAGACGGGAGCTGTCGAGCTGGAGGAGAAGCTTCTTCATTGAGTCGTGGGTCGTGGGTCGTAGGTCATGGGTCGTAAGGGGCTCTCACGACTCCCAAGCAACGGGGGGCGTCCCGAGACTCTGGGCCGCCCCCCGGCGCGAGACTGGCGAGGTGCGCGGCTCAGCCTTCGGCGCCGCTCGCGAACGGGTGACGGGCTGCCTTGTACTTGGCGAGCACGTCATCCACCGTGGGCTGGCCCTTCAGGGCGCGAGAGATCGACTCCTTCACCGCCTTGTAGTTGAAGTCGAAGATCTTCTTGTCGTCAGCTGCCTGCCAGTGGATGAACACGCCCACCAGCACGACGTAGTCGTTCGCCTTGTCCTTGGGGATGGTGCCATCGGAAACGCTGTCCATGACGGCGCGTGCCACGGCCGCCTGCGCGGGCCCGAACATCTGCACCGCCTGCTTGGCGCCCTTGATGGTGACCTTGTTGAAGAGCAGGGTGTCCGGCTTGCACGCCAGGTTCGGCGTCACGACCGCGAGGAGGGTGGTAAAGCCATCGGAATTGCGCGACAGGGCCTGAGTGAAGGCCGCGCCGGCATGTCCGCTCTTGGAGCCGATGATGAGATCGATGTGCGCGATCTCGTTGCCATCACCGACCAGCGATTCGCCGATGAAGAAATCAGCAGCCATGGAAAGCCTCCGTTTACGGTTGGTCGAGCCCAGGGAATCGGGGAAACTGCCATCAACATCGAGTTGCATCGAACCGGGGAGCAGCTGACGGCCTGATCGAGGCCGGGGGCGGTCCCGCCGCAGCGGGTAGCTCTTCGAGGATGGCTAGTATGGAAGCCGCAACTGAGGGTGTCAAGCCGCCATTCGGGCGAACCCGACCGCCGGGACCCTCCGTGTGATCCCCGAGTTCCGGGAATTGTCCTCGCTGTCCTCCCACCCGGACGACTCCGGTCGCGCCTCCCTTCGTAACTAGTGGCAAATCAGCGCCTTAGATCCTGGCATGGTGCTGGCCATTGATGGCCCCGAGGTTGATCTCCCGAAGCAACCGCAGGACAACATCACCGAGGTGCACCATGGTCAGGGTCGGCGCACTCACAGCACTCATCGCGGCAACCGGCATCACGACGGCAACGGCGCAGGTTCGTGCGACTGTCAGTGTGGGCACGGTCCCGGTATCCGGCACGGTCATCATCGGTGCGCCGCGGCCGGTCGTTTATCCGGTCGCCGTCTATCCCGCGCCGCGGACGGTGTACGTACGCCGCGTGGTTGCGCCGCGCGTGATACTGGTCGAACGCGCACCGCACCGCGGCCGCGGATGGTGGAAGCGCCACGGCTATCAGAGGGCAATCGTTTATACGGATGGCCGGTACTACTACAGCGGATGGGCACAGCGGCCGGGCGTGACCCAGGTCACAGTGTATGCACGCGATGGACGATACGTGATGGAATCGAGCGGTCGCTACGATCGCATGGAAAGGGACGACTGACCTACCCTGCACCTCCCCGGTGCTGGATCACCCCGATCCGGGTCAGTCTCCTCTCTTCAAGTGCCCCTGCCTCCCAGGTAGGGGCGCTTGGCTTTCCCCCTCCCGCGACTGCACTCCACAATGCGTGCGGAGCACGCTTTCCACGAACCATTCCCAGCCGGCGTAATCGCGATACTGGTCCGACGTCGCTCCGGCGAGATCCTGCAGTCGCCGCCGCAGCGTCCAGAGGTCGAGTCCCATGCGCTCGGCGGCCTGCGCACTGCTCAGCCGCAGGTTCCCCGCACCGGTGGCCAGGTGGAAGACGTCTCGCCACGCCGATGCGTCCAGGTCGCCCAGCGCGTTGAGCCGTCCCGCGAGCCAGCGCACCCCGAACGCAACCCGCGCGAGCCCGCGCGTGGGTGCGGACATGGCGATCGTCATCGGCATGGTGATGGATGGGCGGCGAAGCCTCGACGCTACATATGCGGCGACCATCTCGGGATCAGCGGGACGGCGGCTGCGGACTGCGTGCTGCGCCACCGGAGCCAGGGCGCTTCCCTCGTCCGGGCGGCGCACGAGGAACGCCGGAGATCCAGGCACGCCCTCGAGTTCGCGCAATACCTCCGGATCGGTACGCGATACCCGGGTGACGACCAGGAGCGGCGCCCACGGCGCGCGCCGCAGAATGTTGCTGACCCCCCGCATCGCGCCGGCGCCGATGTCCACGTCCAGAATGAAGATGCTGCCCAGCGACGGAACGCCGGCCACCGGCTCCAGTACGGTGTAGGGCGGTGTCGCGATCCGCAGCGGCGGGTCGAGATCGGCGGGAACGGGTGGTGTGATCATTTCGTCAGAGCATACCCCGCCCGTCCCGAATCGGTCAATCGACTTGGCTTTTGTGCGCGGGCGGCGTTCATTCCCCGCCATGCATCCCGCCCGCGATCATCACCTTCCACCCGACCCAGAAGCCTTCCGACATGCCGCGCATCCGCGTGGACGCGTCATCGTGATCGCGCCGACGCGTGCGGCGTGCGAGACGATCGAACTCGCCCTCGGCCTCCACCTCGACACGTTGCTCGAACGGGAGCACGGCGCGGAGCTGCGGACCTGGGCCGCAGGTGGCCGCGGTTTCGGCATCGTGGCCGGCACCGGGGTCGGCAAGACCCTCGGCATCCGGCCGATCGCCGAGGAAATTCTGAAGGAGCCGCTCCGGGTGGGCGTCGTGAACCGGGAGCGCGAGGCGACTCCCGAGACGCCGTCCTGGAACGTGGTGATCGTCACCACCGGGATCGCCCGCCGCTGGTTCCAGGATGATTTCATTATCAGTCGCGACACGCTGATCGTCGACGAGATTCACCAGACTTCGGCGGAACTCGAGCTCTGTCTCGCCCTGGGCAAGCGGACCGGGTGCCGGTTCATCTGGCTCAGCGCGACCGTGGATCCCGCGTACTACGCGCGTTATCTCGATTCAAGTGATGTCCTGGTGACGCAGGCGTTCGATCCTGCCCTGCGCGCGAAAGTCGAGGTGGTGCCCCAGACACCGCAGGAGTTCTTCACCGAGAAGTACGTGAAGCGCCTCATTCGCGACCGGCGCGGTGTTGCGGTGTTTGTGCCGACCCGGGCGGAAGTCGAGCACCTCGCGTCCGACATCGGGAGTCAGTGGCCCCGGTTGACGGCGGCGTTCTATCACGGGGGGGAACCGATCCGGGTCGTGCGTCCCTTCCTCGAGGGGGAGGTGGAACGGCCTTTCCTGCTGGCGATGACCGCGGCGGGACAGTCAGCATTGAATGTCCGCGGGCTCGATACGGTGGTGATTCTCGACGCCCGCTACGCGAACAAGGTGGACCGTGGCCGGAACGTGCTCCATCGCCTCTACCTCGGCGCCAACGAGATCCTGCAGATGGCCGGCCGGGTGCACGGTCGGGTGCCGAACGGCGAGGTGACGATCCTGAGCGACCGGAAGCTCGTGTTCGATGAACTCCGACCCACCCCGCCTGAATTCCAGCTCGCCGGCGACGCCGAGCGCGTGGCGATCACCTGCGCTGCGCTGGGCGTGGATGCCGGCGATCTCGACCTGCCCCAGCCGCTCGACCGCACCGCATACCGGCGTGCGATGGAACGCCTCACCTCACGTGGGCTGGTGGAGAATGGCCGATTGACGCGGTATGGCCACGAAGTGGAGGCGATGCCGGTGGACCGGCCCTGGGCCGAGCTCCTGGTGCATGCCGATCCCGAACTGGTGCCCATGGTGGCCGTCTGCTCCAACATCGACTCGCTGCATCGCATGACCCGCGAGGAACGCGAGCTCCACGGTGCACTGGTCAATGGAAGCGATCACCTCACCGCCTACAACCTGTTCGCCGAGGCGGTGAACCAGTGCGGCAACATCGGCGAGGTGTACGGCCTTCCGCGACACGTGTTCGTGGAAGAGGAGCTCGCGGCCTGGGCCGAGCGCCGCGGTGTCCTGGTGAAGGCCATCGAGGACACGGCGCTCGGGACGGCATCGGTGTATCGGGCGCTCGAACAACCCCTGCCGCGCACCATGCCGTACGCCTCGAAGGAGATCCGGCGGAAATGGATCGAGCTCCTCGCCCGCGTCATGCCCTTCGACCTGGTGATTGACGAGCGGACGGCTGATGGGCAGGAAGCGCGGATCTCGAAGACGTCGGTGGCGGGGAGCTGGGGTGCGGTGGCGGGAAACCTCCGTTTCTTCGCCGACCGCTTCGGCGTGCCGCGCGCGGGCATCGAAGGCACGACCATCCCGTACGACGTGATCAAGGACTTCGCGACCTGGGGCAAGCCGCACGTCAGCGTGACCGGCCCGCGGAAACATCAGCATCTGGCCACGCACCGCCGCCTCGACTATTTCGGATTCCACCTGGAGACAGTCACCGAGGAAATCGAGGGCAACATCCCCCCTGGCGCTGCTCGACGCCGCGCGTGATGCGCTGGTCATCGGCGCTGATCGAGGGTGAGAGCCCGCATCCCGACCAGGGCCGCATCCGGCGGGCGGTCGCCGACCTCGATGAGATGTGGCGCCGAAGTGGCGGGAACGCTGGCCGACATCTCACCCGCGGCGATCCGCGCCCTGCTTCGCGCACAGCTCGACCAGGTGAGGAGCTGGGACGGATTCCTTCGGCAGCGCGTGGCATCGTGGATGCCGAAGCGCTGGTGTCGGAGGACACGCGAAGCGCGCTCGCGGCGCTGCCATCGTCCGTACGCCTGCACGGCGACGCGGCACCACTCCATTACGAGACTGGAAGACGGCGCTGGCGTGGTGCGATTGCACCTGCGTGAGGGTCAGGCGCGACGGTTCCAGGACCGTGACCTGCCTGCCGCTCGACCGGCCGGTTCGATTCGCCATCGTGCGTGCGCGGCAAGCGCCGGCGCTGGGCGCCACCGTGGCCGAGGCGATGCGGGCCCTGCGACGAAGCGGGGACGAAGGCGAGGATGGCAGGACGGGAACCGGGGCCGGCGCGGTGGGCACGGCGGCGGTGCGGCGGCCGGGGCGGAAAGGCCGGCAAGGGCTTTCGCGGCCGTGAGAGCCAGCCCTGGCGGAAACGCCGCTGAATCCGCCCGGTGCTCGCCGCTCAATGGCCGGCCGCCGCCACTCCCGTGCCGTCGAGGTACGGCCGCAGCCACTCAGCCCAGCGCCGGAACACGTCCATGGTGCGCACCGGATCGCCGGGGAAGTGCCCCCGCCCCGGGTAGGCGATGAAACTGGCGGTAACGCCGTTGTCCTTGAGCGCATGGTACAGCATGTACGACTGGCCCGTGGGCACGCGGAAGTCCTGGGTGTTCGACATGATCAGCGTCGGTGCCCTGATCCGGGGCGCATAGGTGATCGGCGAGTTTTCGGCGTAGGCCTTCTGCCGATCGCCGGTCCATGGCGAGCCACCGGCCAGCTTCCAGGAAACGTTGCCGTCGGACAGGTTGTATTCCGACAGCCAGTCGGTCACGGGAGCACCCGCCATCGCCGCGCGCCATTCGCCGGGATAGTTGCCCGCGAGCCAGGTGGTCATGAACCCGCCGTACGACCAGCCGGTGACCGCCATACGACTCGCGTCAACGTATGGTCGATTCCGTAGCGTCGCCACGCCGGCCATGACATCCCGGCCCGGCCCTCTGCCCCATTGTTCCGTGATCGCCTTCTGATACGCGTTGCCGAGGTTGTCACTGCCGCGGTAGTTGGGCATGAACACGAGCCACCCCTGCGCGGCCAGGTACTGGGGCAGGATCCCGAAGCTGGTCCTGGACGCCGACTGGGGACCACCGTGAATCAGCAGGACGAGCGGGTACCGGCCTTCCGGGGCGAAGTCGGGCGGGTACACCAGGATCCCATTCTCACTCCATCCGTCGTTCTTCCAGGTGACCTCCTCCATGCGGCCGAGCGCGAGGGCGGCCGTGGTGTCGTTGTAGGAAGTGAGCCGCCGGGGGACGGCATCCACTGTGGCGAGGTAGTAAAGCTCCGAAGGGCGCCCCGCCGTCGAAGCCGCGAGCGCGATCGCGCCCGTTTCCCCGACATCCACGTCGTAGCCGTAGGCGCCGCTGATCACCAGATCGCCGAGCGGCACCCGCCGCGCGCCGGCGGCGAGGGGCTGCACCCACAGTCCTACCGTGGCGCCATCATTTCCAGCCACCAGGATCTCCTGCCCGCCGGGAAGCCATTCGGACAGAAAGAGATTCCGATCGATCAACTGCGTGAGGTTGTGACCCGCGCCACCGTCCGCCGGGGCAACCCAGATATCGATGGATTGGTTCCAGTCGAGGTCGCGCGGCTGCCAGTAGGACACCAGCCTGCCATCTGGGGAAAAGGTCGGCGTGAACTCCAGGCGCGTGGCGCCGGTCAACGAGCGCAGCGCGCCGCTCTCGACCTCAACGATCCATGCGGTCGTCGAATCGGCACTGCCGGTCTGGGGAACGGGAATGCGCGCGAATGCGATGGCGCGTCCGTCAGCCGACCAGCTGAGGGGTGATGGCGGCGAGCCAGGCGGCAGGTTGAACTCGACGGTCCACGTGCCGGAGGTGAGCCGGCGGGGTTCGCCTCCGGCGGATGGCACCAGCCAGATGTGGAAGGGCCGGGTCGGTTCGCTGAGGTACTGGTCGCCGTTCCCCACTTCGAAGGCGTTGTTGTACTTCTCCTCACCCTCCCGTCTCGGCGCCTCGTCCTGAGTGACATAGGCGATCGTCTGTCCATCGGGGCTCCAGGCGTACTGCTGCACACCGCTCGGCGCCGTGGTCACCCGCCGGGCATCACCACCATTCATGGGCAGGACGAACACCTGAGAGGCGGCGCTGTCGCCGGTGCCCGCCGTGGCGACAAAACTCAGGCGATCGCCCGATGGCGACCAGGCCGGCTCGGACACACCACGGCGATCTGCCGTGAGGGTCCGCGCCGCGCCGCTCGCGACGTCGACCAGGACCAGTTGGGTGTCGTAACGGTTGTCCTTGTAGTTGGGGCGGGAGACGATGAAGGCAATGGAGCGGCCGTCTGGCGAGAGCCGGGGCGACCCGACGCCCACAATGCGCCGCATTGCGTCCAGGTCGAAGCGCGCGGCAGCCTGCGCCAGGAGTGGGGTGGCAGTCGACACCCAAGTAGCGAGCAGGACCACCGAGCGAACTGGGTGCATGGTTGGGCCCCCAAGGCATCGAGGTTCCCGCGAGTGTGCAGTCCGCAAGTGCGGGTGTCAAGCATGGGTCGCCATACCTATACCTTTCGCACCATGCCCACCGTCACCCTCGCGCTCGTAGTCGTGCAGGTCCTGTTCGCCAGTCTCGCCATCGCCGGACGCTACGTGCTCCCCGAATTTCCAGCGGGCCTGCTGGTTACGGTGCGCGTGCTGGGCGCGGCGGCCGTGCTGCTCGCGGTGAATGCCATCCGGGGCGGACCCTGGGTCAGCAACCGGCGCGACCTCCTCGAGCTGGCTGTGCTGGGATCGCTTGGCGTCGCGGCCAACCAGTCGCTCTTCCTCTTCGGGCTCAAGCACACCACCGCCATCAACGCGACCATCCTCGTGACCACCGTGCCGGTGTTCACCGTGTTCGGGTCGGTGTTGCTGGGCCGCGAGCCGGCGTCGGCCTCGAAGTTCGCCGGGATCGCGCTCGCTGCCCTGGGCACCATCTATCTCATCGGGCCCGATCGCATTTCCCTCGCACCGGGCGTAGCACTGGGCAACCTGCTGATCGTGATCGGCATGCTGTGCTACGCGACGTACTTCCTGCTGGCCAAGCCGATGATGGCCCGGTACGACTCGATCACGGTGAGCACCTACGTGATGCTGTTCGCGATCGTCGGGGTCCTGCCGTTCGGGGTTGTGTCCCTGCGGGGATTCGACCTCGGTGGGGTGCGGGGGGCGGTGTGGGGCTGGGTCGCGTTCATCGTGGTGGGTCCCACCATCCTCACGTACCTGCTCAACATCTGGGCGCTGCGGCGCGCTTCATCGAACATGGTCGCGATCTTCATCTACCTGCAGCCGCTCCTGACCGCCGCGGTGGCGCCCTTGCTGCTGCGGGGCGAGGCCGTCACGACCCGCGCGGCGGTCGCGGCCTGCGCCATCTTCGCGGGTCTCGCCACCGTAATCCTGGCGGAACGGCGCCAGCATCGACAGATGCCGGAGGAGGCTCCGGTCGGCGAGTAGTGTATCCCCGCACCGCTGGGGCGTCCTTGACCAATAGATGGAAGGAAGTCAGCTTGACCGTCTCGGAATGAAACCTTAAGTGCCTTCGACTCGTATCTGCATATATGACTGAAGGATCCACCACCAATACCGGCCAGCCATCAGTCTTTTCACCCCTGGCCCGGGCACTTCTGGACGGGTTCAGCGAGGGCGTCATTGTCTTCGATGCGCAGGGCCGTGTGATGTACGCCAACCAGCAGGCGCGCGAGGCACTCAAGGCCTTCGATCTGAGTGCGGATGCACGAGACCTGCTGCCGCAGCTCTCGGCGCTGGGTGGTCGACTCCGTCCGTTGCGCATCGGACAACTGGAGCTGGGCGAGGCGATGTTCATCCCGGGGGTTGCGGGGCCCGCGACGTTGGCGGAGCGCGAGAAGGAGGCTATCGTGAAGATGCTGGACGCCAACAGCTGGAAGCTGGCGGACACCGCCCGGCATCTCGGCATCAGCCGCACGACTCTCTGGCGCCGCCTGAAGGCGTACGGGCTCCACCGGGACGGCCGGACCAAATGGGCGCATTCCTCGCCACGCTAGTCGCTGCAACCGTTCTTTCCCCGACATCACGAGACAGCGTCAACCCGTTCGCCAGCGCCGCAACCCGGGCGCTGGTGGAGCGTGCCATGGCGCGCCAGCGCACGCAGGACTCGGCCGTTACCGACTATACGGCGAGCCTGCGCTATCGACTCACGGTGTCGATGGGCCGGCGCCGCTGGGGCCGCAGCGCGCCCTCCGCGGTGGAGGAACAGGAGGCGCGGGTGACGTGGGCTGCGCCGAACAACCTGCTGGTCGATATCGTCGGCCGCCGCGAACAATCGGACAACGATGAGATCAAGCTTCACAGCATCTGGGACCGTCCATGGTTCGTCGCTCGCGGCCTCACCGACTCGATCCGCCTCTTCAGCGACGACTTCCCCGCGATCGCCCCCCTGCATCCGCTCGCGGCGGAGGGCCCGCGCTGGTACCACTATGAGCTGATCGACAGCCTGCGGGTGACGCTGCCGGATGGCCGGCGCGTCAAGCTCCTGGCGGTAGACGTCACGCCCGCGCGCGATGGCCAGTCGCTCGTCGTGGGGAAGCTGTGGCTGGACGCCGAGACCGCGGAGACGGTCCGGTTTTCCTTTCGCTACGTCGGCACTTCGCAGTGGGTGGTGCCGGAGGGCGAAACCAGGAAAGACTCGTCCAGTTCGCGGCGAGCCAACAAGTGGGTAAACCGCTTGTTGACGCTCGACGCCGATCTCGAGTACTCGCTGCAGGAGGGACGCTACTGGATGCCGTACCGGCAGGTGCTGTCGGGCCGGGTCAGCATCCCGTTTGCCGGCGACCTGGTCATTCCGTTCGAGGCGGTGACGACATTTCGCGACTACGAGATCAATACAGGCAAGCAACCTGTCTTTTCCCTGCCCCTGCCCGATTCCGCACTGTCGAAGGACAGCCTCAAGGCCCTGCTCAAGCTGCGGCAGGACACGCTCAACCGGGCGCGCCGGCGCGGCGACGTTCCCGACAGTCTCTGGGCCCGCGACTACACCGCGGTGTGGGAGGGCGGCCGGTACGAAATCCACCGGGCGCCGGGCGACTCGCTGGCTGCCTATCAGGACTGGGGGGACACACTGACACTTGCGTCCAATCCCGACGCCGCGGCGCAGCAGCGGGAAGTGGAAGCCGAACTGTCGCGAATGGCGCAGCAGCTGCCCTCGGACCTGACGGGAGACAAGCCGGTCCGGTTCACCTACGAGCGAACGTCGGACGTATTCGGGTTCAACCGCGTACAGGGCTATGCCCTCGGAGCGGGCATCGGTGTGCGGCTGCCGTGGTGGAACTTCACCAACCTGTACGGCACGGTGCGGTACGGCTTCAGCGATGAAACCGTGACCGGGCGGCTCGGGGTTGTGCGCAACGGCCCGGGCTGGAAGCTCACGGTCGATGGGTACTATGACATCGTGGACCAGGACGCCATTTCCCCGGGGCGCAACCTGGTCAATTCGTTCAATGCGATCTTCACGGCTCACGACAATGCCGACTACATGCTTGGCGGCGGCGGGAGCGCCAACCTCAACGTGCCGCTGGGCGACCGCCTCGACCTCCGCGTCGGCGCGAAGGTCGAGTGGGAGGGCACGGTGGAGACCGAAACCGGGTCGGGCGTCAATGACTTTCTGGGTGGATCAGGAGTGATGCCCGCGAACGCGCCGATCACTGAGGGGACCTTTGCCGGCGGATCGCTGGCGCTGCACCAGGCGGGCCCGGTGGGATGGACCCTCACGGCGGATGTGCTGGGTGGGACCGGGACGGTCACGGGCCGCGCGTGGGGCGACCTGCGGCTGGGATTCGGAGCGAGCCGCGGGGCCACCTTCCGGCTCAAGAGCGGCGTTGCGACTACGCCGGTCCTTCCGCAGATGGAGTTCCGTGCCGGCGGCATCAACACCGTGCGCGGCTACACCTACGGGACGCAGCGTGGCGCGGCCTTCTGGTCGGCGCAGGCCGATGTGACGCCGATAGCCGGCCCGATCCGCCCGGTATTCTTCGTCGATGCGGGTTGGGCCGGCGACGCCTCCGATTATTTCGGCGGTCCTCCGCTGGTGGGTGCCGGTATCGGGTTGTCGATCTACAGCAAGCTCTTCCGCACCGGCATCATCCGGTTCGACCTGAGCCGGGCGCTCACGCAGCGCGACACCCCAGGCAACTCCGCGTTCCGGTTCGATGTCATCCTCACGGCGGTGCGGTGAACTCGCGACTGGAATGCGCCGGCCTCGTACTGGCAGCGCTCGCCACGGCGGGATGCCGGCCCGACGGAGTTGGCACGCTCCGCGCGCACTGGGCCAGCGCGGACACGACCCTGGGGCAGGGCGAGCTCTCGCTGCCACTCAAAGTTACGTGGTGCAAGTCGCGCGGCCGGCTCACGCTGCTCGCAATGTCGGGCGACACTGGCGTGGGCATTCTGGTGCGCACGGTCAGCCTGGAGCCGGGCCTGTTCAGCGTATCGGATACCGCGACGGCCCGTTCGCCGGGATCGACGGTGGCGTTCCGCCTCGCGGAGCAGGCGAACCTCTTCGTGCTGAGCAGCGACTCGGGCGCCGTCGCGATCACGTCAGTACGGGAGGGAAGTCTGCTGGGGAGATTTGTCGCCTGGTTCTCGCGACCCGATGCCGGGCCGGCACTGCTGACCGGCAGTTTCAAGACTGACGCCGTGCTGCCGGACTCGGTGCGCTGCGAGCACGCCGTTTCGCCTCCGGCACCCCCGCCCGCCCAGCCGGCGCCGGCCGATTCGAGTGTAAGTTAGGGCATGAACGGCACTTATTTCCGTAAGGGCTTCGGGCTCAAAGGCGCGATCGAGGAGCAGAGGGACGCCGATTATCACAGCGGCCTCGTGGAACTGCTCCGCGCCCGCGATTACACCCTCGAGGTAGGTCCGCTGACGTTCCGGCTGGCCCGCGAGTTCGGGTTCTGCTACGGCGTGGATCGCGCCGTGGACTACGCCTACGAGACCCGCCACAAGTTTCCCGACCGGCGGCTGCTGCTGGTGGGCGAGATCATCCACAATCCGCATGTGAACCGCAAGCTGGAGCAGATGGGCATCGAGTTCCTGCATCACGGCGTGGACGGGGAGTTCGACTTCTCGAAGGTCACACCCGACGACGTGGTGATCATGCCGGCGTTCGGAGTCACGATTCGCGACTTCGAGCGGCTGCGCGGAATAGGCTGCGTGATGGTGGACACGACCTGTGGCTCGGTGCTGAACGTGTGGAAGCGGGTGGAGGGGTACGCACGCGAGGCGTTCACCGCCGTGATCCACGGCAAGTACTACCACGAAGAGACCAAGGCCACCGCCAGTCAGGTGATGAAGTACCCGCAGGGCCGCTACCTCGTGGTGTTCAACATGGAAGAGGCGCGGCTGGTCTGCGACTACATCGAACAGGGCGGAGATGCCGCGGCAATGTCGCGCCGGTTCGCGGGACGCTACTCTCCCGGATTCGATTTTGCCCGCGACCTCGAACGCGTGGGCATTGCCAACCAGACCACCATGCTTGCCGGAGAGTCCCTGGCGATCGCCGAGGAGTTCCGTCGCAGCATGGAGCGCCGCTACGGTCCCGCAGCGATCGCCGCTCATTTCCGCACTTTCGACACCATCTGCTCCGCCACGCAGGAGCGGCAGGACGCCGTGGTAAGCCTGCTCGGAGAGCCACTCGACGTGATGGTCGTGGTGGGAGGGTACAACTCGAGCAACACGACCCACCTTGCCGCCCTGGTGGAATCGCAGGGTGTACGGGCATTTCACATCGAGGATGCCAACTGCGTGGATATCGAGGCGCGTGCGATCCGGCACCAGCCGGTTGGGCAGAAGGAAGAGGTGGAGGCGATCGGCTGGCTCGGCGCGTCGCGGCGCATTGGCATCACTGCCGGGGCGTCGACGCCCAACAACAAGGTGGGAGAGACCATCGCGCGGATCGCGGCAACCGCGGGGCTGGAGCGCGAACTCGGCCTGCTGCTCGAGGCCTAGTCACCCGCATTACGTCCTGGTCGCCTGGTCGATCAGCATCCGGGCCACGGCGATGATCGTGAGCGGGGCGCTTCCCTCAGCCCGGTTGTTCGCGATGACGTAGGCCGGGAGCCGGAGCGCGAGCGCAGTGCGCACCAGCGACACGAGGTCGGCACGCAGGGAGGGCTGGGGGTCAAGGATGCGATCGTAGGGAGAGAACGCCTCGACCGCGTCGGCGTAGAGTCGCCCGGGACGGAGCAGCGCGCGACACACGAGAAACGGCCCCGTCACCGAATCGGCCAGGGCGAGCTGTTCGCCGATCGACGGCATCCGAGTCCACGAATTAAAGACGTGCGCCACCCCATGCTCGCGGAGCACGGCGAAATACGCAGGGGTGAGGTATTCCGGATTCCGTATCTCCACCGCCCAGGGCCCGCCCGCGGGCAATTCCCCGAAGAATCGATCGAGCCGCTCGGCGAACTCGCCGGCAGTGACTCCGCCCCGTCCCTCCGATTGTATCGCCTGGAACTCGAAGACGAATGGCCCGGTGTGGTCGGCAAAGTGGGTCATGTAGGGTCCGTACACCGATTCCAGGAAGAGTGCCGCGTCGAGGAAGTGCGGGTTGACCTCGCCCGCGCGCGCCTTGTTCTGCACCTTGGCCCAGGTATGAACGGTGATCTCCTGCCACACCTTGCTCACGCAGGGAAAGCCGGCGGGAAGATTGGCCGAGTAGCTCTGCAGGACGGCGTCGGTAGGCGGACCGTAGAAGCTCGAATCGATGCCCACGGTGCGGAACAGCGGGAAGCGGCAGTATTCGGCGAGCATAGGCGCGGCGGCGCGCTTCGTGCCGTAATCGCGGTGGTACACCAGTCCCTTCCATGCGGGGTAGGTCCAGGAGGACGTGCCGAAGCGAATGAGAGAGGGCACCTGCGCGGCGATACGCTCGATCTCCTCGCCGGAGATGCCGGTGGAGTCGCCGGCGCCCGGGCCTTCGTCGGGGGGCGTCACGCGGAGGCTTCCCGCGCGTCAGTTCGCCACGATCCGGTAGACACCGCCGTCGGCGGAGAGAACGTACAGCTCACCGTGGCCATCCTCCCCGAAGCTCGGAATGCCACCACCCGGTGCGAGTGCGCTCCACGATGCCGCTTCCGTGACCTGGCCGCCGGCGTAACGGAAGCTGCGAACCCACCCGCTGCAGAAGTCGGCATAAAAGTACGTGCCTGCGAGATCGGGAATGGCGCTGCCGCGATAGACGTACCCACCGGTGACCGAGCAGCCGTCGCTATGGGTGTAGTCGAGGACGGGCGGCGTGAGCCCCGTCATGTCGCAGCTGCTCGCGCCATAGCATTGCGTTCCCTCCATGATGCTCCAGCCGTAGTTCACGCCTTTCCCCGCGCCCGACGTCGCCGTGGAGACGTCGATTTCCTCGCGCTCGTTCTGGCCCACGTCGCCGATGTAGAGATCGCCGGTGGCGCGGTCGAAGCTGAAGCGCCACGGATTGCGAAGGCCCCAGTTCCATAGCTCGCTCCTGGTTCCCGCCACACCAACCAATGGATTGCTGGCGGGTACGGCGTATCCTGTCGCGGCGCTCACGTCGAGCCGCAGGATCGATCCCAGCAGATCGTTGCGGTTCTGCCCGTGGCCCTGTGGGTCGCCACCGCTCCCGCCATCGCCGATGCCCATGTAGAGATAGCCATCGGCACCGAACACGATGTGACCGCCGTTGTGGTTGTCGTACGGCTGGTCCACCGTAAGGCGGATGACAGCGCTGCCGGGATCCGCGACGTCCGCGTTGCCCGAAACCTGGTAGGAGGCGAGAACGTTGTCTCCGGCACTGTTGGTGTAGCTTATGAAGAGCCGGGCGTTCGAGCCGAATTGCGGATCGAACGCGAGTCCGAGCAGCCCCTGTTCGCTGCCATTGGAGATGAGCCCGCTCACGTCGAGGAAAGGCGTCGAGAGCACCGCGCCGTCCTTCACGACCTTCACCAGGCCGCCCTTCTCGACCACGAACAGGCGGCTGTCGCCGACCGGCGCGGTGGCAAGAAGCGGAAAGGTGAAGCTGGTTGCCACGGGCTCGAGCGCGAGGTCGACCCCGCCGGGCGGAGGCTGCTGGCTGTCGGACGAGCACGCCGCCGCAAGCGACAGGGCACCCGGCAGGATCAGGCTGAGCAGCGCGTGGCGTCGAAGCATGGTGCACGATCCCGTTGAGAGAGGATGAACATTGACGCTGCAATCCTCGTACCCCAGCACTGCCAGCGTAGCACGGTAAGCCGATGCAGATGCGCGCAGTCTGGTACAACGGCGCTGGCGATACCAGCGTCATCGAGATCCGCGAGGTACCCTTGCCGGAACCGGGGCCACGCGAGATCCGGGTGCGCGTGCACGCCGCCGGGCTCAACCGGGCCGACGTGCTGCAGCGAATGGGTCATTACCCCGCGCCGCCGGGATGGCCCTCGCAGGTGCCCGGGCTCGAGTATGCCGGAACGGTGGAGCTCCGCGGCCCCGGTGTGTCGCTCTGGCAGACCGGCGATCGAGTCATGGGCCTGGTCGGCGGGGGAGCGCATGCCGAGACCGTCGTAGTGCGTGAGGACGAGGCGATGCCGATCCCGCGCGCCCTGTCGTATGCCGAGGCGGCCGCAATTCCCGAAGCGTTTCTCACGTCGTGGGACGCCCTGGTGCACCGCGCGAGAATCTCGAGTACCGACCGCGTGCTCATTCATGCCGCGGGCAGTGGCGTAGGCACGGCCGCCGTGCAGCTCACACGCTTCCTGGGCGCCATTTCGGTGGGCACTTCGCGCACCGCGTCGAAGCTCGAGCGTCTCAGGGCTCTCGGGCTGGACGAGGCGATCGATACGAGCCTGGGAAACTTTCAGGAGCAGATCTCGGGACCGGTACATGCCATCCTCGACTTTCTCGGCGGACCGGTGCTGCAGGAAAATCTTGCCGTGCTCTTTCCGCGCGGCCGGCTGGTGCTCCTCGGCCTGCTGCTTGGTGGACGGGGTGAAGTGGATCTGGGCTTCGTGCTGCGGCAACGGCTGGAGATCATCGGTACCGTGATGCGGTCCCGCGGGTCGGCAGAGCGCGCCACGCTGGTGCGCGAGTTCGTCGAGGAAGTCCTTCCGGCTTTCGCCATTTCGCTCTCGGGCGAGAATCCCAGGCTCAGGCCAGTGATCGACTCAGTGCTGCCGATGACAGAACTTGCCCGGGCGCACAAGCTCATGGAGGAGAATGACACGTTCGGGAAGGTGGTGCTGTCGTGGACGTGAGGACGTGAGGAATACGCCTAGAGAAGTGCCGTCTGCTCACTGAGTTCCGCCCCGGGTTCGCTACTTCCATCGATGTCGCGGGTCATCCCACCGGTAGGAAATCCAAACATCACCTGCAGCCTGGTGAGGCGCTCCACCAGCGCCTTCCGGTAGGCCGGTTCGGCGTTGCTCGAGCGGGCGAAGTGTCGCTCGTAACGAGAGAGCAGTTCCGGAAACTCGGCGGCGATCTGGGCCAGGAACTTCTTCCGCGCCGTTGGCCCGAGGCGCAGCACGCCGCCGTTGACACGCCTGGCGTTGGCTTCGCGCGCCGCGGCAAAGAGCCGTGAAAGATCTTCCCTCGAATCGGTGAGCAGCGGAACGATCGGTGCCACGAGCACGCCGGCATCGATCCCGGCCGCGGTGAGCTGTGCCAGCGCGCGCAACCTTACATGCGGCATCGGTGTGCGGGGTTCGAGCCGCCGGAGGAGTGCGCCGTCGCAGGTGGCGAGTGAGACATGCACCTTGAGCCGGTGCTTCGCCGAGATCTCCTGCAGCAGGGGGATGTCCCGGGTAATGAGCGGCGACTTGGTGATGATGCCGAGGTGGAGCCGATTGAACGGCAGGAGCGCCTCGAGCACGCTGCGCGTGATGCGGAAGCGCCGCTCCGCCGGCTGGTATGGATCGGTGGCGGTGCCGATGACGATGGCGGCGTCGCCGACCCGGGCCGGCTCAAGGGTGCGGATGAGTACCGCCGCGAGATTGCGCTTGACCAGGATGTGGCGCTCGAAGGCATCCACTGCCGGTTCCGAAAGCAGCGCCTGGTCGGCATCCGGGTTCAGGTCTCCGCTCGCCGCGTGACGCTCGACAGTGTAGCGATGAGTATCGCGGGCATAGCAGTAGCTGCACCCGAACTCGCAGCCGATGTACGGGTTGATGGACCAGAATCCCATGTGGGTCGCGGCGGCGCTGTTCAGCGCCGATCGCACCGTGAGTTCGCGGAACTCGGTGCCGCGAGCACGGGTGTCGAGGACGGGCAGTCCCCTGGCCGAGCCAGGCTTCGCGAGCTGGTCAAGCACGAACTGGACATCAGCGCGTCGCTTCGTCACTGCTTCGAACCTCATCCGCAGCGGGCCCAGCCGCACTGCCGGCATGACACGCAGCCTGAAGCCCGGGCAAGGGGTCCAGCGCACTCGGGGCAAACGCGCAAGTTGTTGACAACTATGGTGTTGGGTTCGCGGCGCTGGCGGGGTGGCTCGGTTGGGAGTGGCATTCGGATCCTCCAGGTTGATGATCCAGAATACCGAATAAATACCGAAAGTCAAATAACCTTCGTGTGACGGTCCCTGGTCTGTTTGCTCGTCTATCAAGCGCGCCGTACGTTCTTATGATCCACAAACAAGTCTTGCATCTGCCGGCCAGCTCCGGCTCGAAGGCGAAGGAGGGCAGTGGCCACTCCGCCAGAGCTCGTGCGCCTGCTCGATCACGCTGCTGCGCCCGATTTCGAGGCGAGGTGGGCGGATTTTGTTCGCGTATTCAGCCGCCTCCTGCTCCATACCTCCCGCAAGGTGACAACTGACGCGGACGGAGCAATGGACGCGTATGCCTACATCCTCGAGCAGCTTCGGAAGGATGATTGCCACCGATTGCGGGCCTTCACCGACGATGGTCGGGCCCGATTCACGACCTGGCTTGTGGTCGTGGCGCGGCGACTGTGCCTCGATCACCATCGCAGTCGCTACGGGCGAGCCCGTGCCCAGGCAGATCCGCAGGAGCGCGCGAGTCGAAGGAAACTGGAGAACCTGGTTTCCGACGAGCTCGACGCCGGATCCATCGCTGCCGACGCCGCTGGGTCGCCGGATGCAGCGCTTCAGCGGGCCGAGCTGACGGGAGCACTCGCTCAGGTGCTCCAGGGCCTCGCACCGCGCGAACGCCTGCTCCTGACGCTCCGCTTCGAGGACGACGAATCCGCATCGCGCATAGCCCGACTTCTCGGGTATCCCACCGCCTTTCACGTGTACCGGCACCTCAATTCCCTCCTGGGCCGGCTACGCAAACAACTGCAGGACAAGGGTATAGACGGGCCGGCTTCCTGAGGGCGAGGTTCCGACCGCAAGGTGTCCGATTGCTTCCGTTTCATGGGATCACAGGCGTTCACTTCATCCGACTGGTAAGACGGTGACCCAGACTCCTCAACATCCTGACGCGATGGACATCGCCGGCTTCGTGGATCGGAGCCTGGATGCGGTGGCGCGTGCACGCGTGGAGGCGCACCTCATGGACTGTGAGGAGTGTCGTCGCGAGGTGCTCGATGTTGATCACATCAGCCGAAGCGCTCCATCAGCGCGGCGCCCCGGGCTGATCCCGATCAGTGCCGCGGTTGCCGCGGCGGCGGCACTCCTCCTGGTGCTGTGGCCGGCGCGTGGCCCGATGCCTGGCGACAGTGAGCACCGTGAACCGGCAGTCACCACCACGATCGCACCCCGCACTGTATCGCCGCTCGGCAGCATCGCCACGCTCGACAGCATCCGGTGGTCGAGTGTACCCGGCGCGGAGCGCTACAGTGTCAGCGTCTTCGATGCCAATGGCACTGTACTCTGGCAGTCCAATGCCGCGGACACGGTAATCGGCGTGCCCGCCGATGTAATTCTCGTTCCTGGTGACCGGTACTTCTGGTCGGTCCGCGCGCGGGTCGGCTGGGACCGGTGGGTGGAATCATCGTTGAGCGAGTTCACCGTTCAGCGCGGTGCGCGCGCCCCGTGATCACGTACGCCTTGTTCCTGCTCCTGCAGACGCAGGCGGCCGTGCCGCTGCAGCAACTGTCGGCTGCCGACGTGCGGGCCGTCGCTGAGCGAGGAGACGACTCTGCGTTGCGGACGTCGGTGGCGGAGGCGCCGATTGCCTCGCGCGAGGCCGTACAGCGGCTGCTCGAGCGCAGCGCGACCAGCGACACGATAGTGTCCCGGCGCGCGCTGGCGACGGCTGCGCGACTGGCCGACGTGATCGCGGCAGAGCATGGCGATTCCTTCCCGCTGCGGCAGGTGGGCCGCTTCTCGTCGTGGAACGTGCGACAGCGGCGAGGCAAGGTGACGGTGGACAGCCTGCGGCGCGCCGGCAATGCCGCGATGTCGAGGAGCGGGTTCCCGTCTCGCACTCCGTCCGTGGCGGGAGAGCTTGCGTCGCGCGCGCGCCATGGGCGACACCGCGGGTGCGGCGGCAGTACTGGGGAACATCGGTACCGGGTTCTACGGCGACGGGTCGCTCGACAGCGCGGTCGCGTACTACCGGGAGGCGGAACGACTGGCGCAGAGCGTAGGCGACCAGCGCACGGCGCTCAATGCGCTTGGCGGCATGGCCAACGTGCAGCGCGACCGGGGCGACAATCGCGGTGCGCGCCAGCTGTACGATCAATCGCTGGCGCTTCGCGCGCAGATCGGGGATGTGCGCGGCATGGCCGCCGATCGCACCAACATCGGGATGCTCGCCGAGAACCTCGGCGATGCCGCCGGCGCCCGGGCCTCCTATCTCACCGCCCTGGAACTGGCGACGCGCCATGCCATACCGGAGGCCGAGGCGGCGGCGCTCGTCAACCTGGGACAACTGGCGAGTATCGAGGCGGACTATGCCGACGCGCTCGCACGCTACGCCAAGGCGCTGGGGATCTACCGGTCGCTCGGCTACCGCCCCGACGAAGCACTGGTGCTTCACAGTCTTGGGCTGCTGGAACTGAGGCGCGGCAACTACCGGACGGCACGCTTCCGCCTGGAGGAAGCGGCGGTGCTGTTTCGTGAGACCGGGCCCGCGGCGTCACTTGCCCGGGTGCAGGAGGACCTGGCGCGCACCAGCGTGGCCATCGGCAATCCGCAGTCGGCGATCGAGGCACTCGATCGCGCGGAGGCGGCGCTTCCGGCCGAAGCTGGGGGTTCGGCCGCGCAGGCCCGCCTCAGCCTGGCCCGGGGTGATCTTGCCGTCGAACTCAACGATTACGCGGAGGCCGATCGGTGGTACGCGCGGTCGGAAACGCTTGCACGACAGGCGGGCGACCTGCGGACGCGGGCCGGGGCACAGCAGGGCAGGGGATACCTCCTCCTTCTCGACGGCTCTGATGTGCAGGCGGCCGCGGTGCTAACCCAGGCGGCGCGCGCGCTGGAGCAGGCAGGTGACCGCCGCGCCGCCGCGCTGGTCCGGCTGGACGTCGCTGTGGCGCGGGCGGAGGCGGGCGAGATGGACCGTGCCCGCGCGCTGGCCGGACTGGCGCGCGACACGCTGCGCCGGGTGGGTGACCCTGCGGGTGAGGCAGCAGCGCTCGGCATGCTCGCAGACTTCGCACTGCAGGGAGGACGGCCGGTGGTCGCCGAGTCGCTCTATCGCGCGGGGCTCGATTTGCTGGTCACGAGACCGGCGCCGGGCGTGGCGTGGTCGCTCCGTCTGGGCCTGGCCCAGACGGAAATGGCGCAGGGCCGGCTGGCGCAGGCAGCACAGGACCTCCGGGCGGCCGTGCGTGACGTGGAGCGCAGTGCGGCATTCCTGCCTTCGCCGCATGCGCGGTCTGGCTTCCTCGCGGACAAGTGGGCGGTCTACGGAACGCTGGCGCAGCTCGAGCTGGCGCGCGGTCGAGATACGACGGCGTTCGAGGTGAGCGAACAGGTGCGTTCGCGCCAGTTCCTCGACGAACTGGCGCTCGGGCCGGTGGCGTGGAACTCGGGTGCGGATAGCGGACTCATTCGCCGCGAACAGGACCTGCGCCGCGCCATCACCGAACTCACTGGGCAACTGGACGACGCACCGGCCGCGGCGGCGCTGGTGCGCGGCCCCGATCCCGTCGCGGCAGCGCCTTCGGTGAAGCGCGAGGCGCTGGCGCGGACCGAGGCCGAGTATGCCGAGCTGCTCACGCTGCTGCGCCAGCGCCAGCCGGCGTACGCGAAGGTGGTTGCGGCACGCACCGCGTCATGGCGGGAGGTGGCGGCCCGGCTGCCGAACAACGCGGCGCTACTCGAGTACCTCATCACGGACTCGACATCGATCCTCTTCGTGGTGAGACCGGCTGGTGTGCGAGCCATCGACCTCGATGTGGATCGACGGACGCTGGCATCGCTGGTTGATTTCGCGCGTGGGACGCTGACCAGACCCACGTTGTCGGGCTCGAGCGGCGCGAGCCGGGCGCCACTACAACGCCTGCACCAGTTGCTGGTGCAGCCCGCCGAGGAAGCGGGACTGCTCCAGGGCGTTCGGCAGCTGATTCTCGTGCCCCACGCCGAGCTGCACTACCTGCCGTTCGCGGCGCTGCTCGGCGCGGGAGAGGGCGGACAGTATCTCGTCGCACGGTATGACCTGGCGACGGTTCCCTCTGCGTCAGTGTGGCTCGAGCTCGATCAGCGCGTGTGCGACCGTCCCTGGGAGTCACCGGGTGCTCGCGATGGCGCCGGCGTCAGTGCGGTTGCCAGGGTCGCGCGATGAGGTGGAGGCAATCGGCGGGCTCCACGGCGAGCACGCCACGCTGCTCCTCGGTGCGGCCGCTACCAGGCAGGCGATGGTATCCGCGCTGCCTAATTACGACGTGCTGCATTTCGCTACCTACGGCGTTCTCAACCGACGCAATCCCCTCTTCTCGTATCTCGAACTGGCACCGAGCGGTGCTGAGGACGGCCGGCTCGAGGTGCATGACATCTACGGCCTCCCCCTCCACGCGCGTCTCGTGGTCCTGAGCGCATGCCAGACCGGCATCGGGTCGGGACTTCGCTCCGACGTCCCGGCGGGTGACGAGTGGGTTGGCCTGTCGCGGGCGTTCCTGTTTGCCGGTGCAGACCGGGTCGTTGCAACGCTCTGGCCAGTGGCCGATCGCGCGAGTGCGGATCTGATGACGTGGTTCCATGCCGGGCTGGTGGCTGGGCAGGGAGAGGCTGCCGCACTTGCGGCGGCGCAGCGGAGCGCGATCGACGATCCGCGGCTGGCAAATCCGTTCTTCTGGTCGGGCTTCGTGCTCGCCGGCGGGCTATGAGCGTGTGGGTATCCAAGGAGGCGCGCACATGTTGAAGAACTGGCGAGGTGTGTCCCATTTCATGGCGCTTGCCCTCATAGCCTGCGGCTCGGAGAAGGCCACGGGGCCCTCGGCATCCTCAGATCCGGAGATCATCGTCTCCGCACCGATACCGCGCGCCTCGCTGCCGGGAGGCGCTGGCGCAGAGCGGATCGGTGGTGTTCGTGTCGGCGATGCCGCAGGCGGTCTCGGGGGCGGCACACGCGTCCGTGAGCGGCGAGGACGGCCTGCCGGCGACTGCCAGCGTGCGGGATGGCGGATTCGATCCAGTCGCTCGTCGCGGCAGCGAGCGGGGATGTGGTCGTCCTTGAGCCGTAACCGACAGCGGCGGTGCAACGAGGTACGAAGGAGCTTGACTGTGCGGTCTGGTCGCCCACCCCGCGTGGTTCGTACGAGTCCCGCGCCGCACCGGACCGACGTGCCGCTCAACGTGGTGATCCGCGTGGTCTTCAGCTCGCCGGTGGAGCTGGAGAGTGCCCGGCGTGCGATCCGGCTCACGACAGCCGGGGTGGCAGTCCCGGGCACGGTCGAGGCCGTCGGAACGACCGTCGTTGCCGTGGACTTTGTGACGACGGCGGGGGTGCTGGCACCCGAGACAGACTATCGGCTGGACGTCACGGCCGATGTGCGCGACGTCCTGGGCCGGGCACTTGCGGCACCGGTGAGCGTCGAGTTCCGCACCGGCAGCAGCGTGAATGAAGCCGTGGCGCGATTGGACGTCTATCGGGAGGGGACCTATGGGCCCAGCTATAGCGTCTATGGCGTGAATCTCGAGCTTCGCGTTGGCGATCCCGCGCTCGACGTGCAAGCGTGGGCCTGGTCAGCAGACGGATACCAGCTGGATGTGCCGATCTCGTGGCAAAGTGACGACCCGGCCGTCGCGCGCGTCACTCAGGATGCACAGGGGTTATCGACTGGGCGCGCGCGTGTGGCGGCAGTCGGCCGGGGACGCATCAACATCGTTGCGCGGCACGGAAGCCTGACGAAGGCCATGCGAATCATGGCCTGGGACGAGGTGCCTCCAGCAACGTTCGCCGGCTATCGCCTCGTCATTGCGGACGGGCGGCAGCTGATCGCACTGAATGGTGACGGTTCTGGCCGAACGGTGCTGACCTCGGTGCCGGGTGCCTACAGCCCTTCGGCCGGGCCGGACGGTCGGCTCGTCTTCAGCAGTGGTCGCGTGCCAAACGATTTCGATTTCCAGCCCTACACCGACACCCCGTTTGATCCTGTCGTTGAAGGTGCGCTTTCAATCCGGTCAGCGGACGGATCGGTCTCGGCCTTCGCTGCTGGCGACGGGGCGGCCATCTGCCCGGCATGGTCCCCCGATGGGGCCCGGATCGCGTTCACGCGCATCCTTTCCGGTCTCAACGGGACGGAGATCGTTGTGCGAAACGCTGACGGGTCCGCGGAACAGGTGCTCTTCTCCAGCAC
This sequence comes from uncultured Gemmatimonadales bacterium, assembly GCA_963822925.1. GTDB lineage: Bacteria > Gemmatimonadota > Gemmatimonadetes > Gemmatimonadales > GWC2-71-9 > JAGGAG01. The sequence goes on along the minus strand of CAWGJN010000017.1, from coordinate 129,672 downwards.
GGCCTTCTCCGGCCCGATGAACCATCCCAGTACTGCTGCTGGTATAGACAATCTTTGGATGTGCCCCCACTGGTCCCCCGATGGTCAGCGAGTCGCCTACTGGGTGCCCGCGTTCTCCATTCGGGTGGACGGCACGGACAGTCGAGACCTTTACCCCTCGATTCCCGAGGATGAAATAGCCGTGGACGCGGGGGCTCACACCGCGCGCACCGCCGGCCCGTGGTCGCCTGATGGCCGGACCATCTTGTCGACGGATATTTCGCATTTTGGACTTCGTGACCTGGTTTCGGGCATCGCGTGGGTCGGGAGCGCATACGTCACCGGCGCGGCCGCATGGTCGCCCGATGGAGCGGTGTTCGCGCTCGGGACACGAGAGTGGATTGACACCGATGTGTTCGACGACCGTCTGTGGCTCATCAGCGCGGATGGGACTCAGCGTGCGCGGGTGCCTGGGGCGGCGGCGTTCTATGGCGTCACTTTCATGCAGTGACTCCCGGTACTGCGCGGCGGTCGATCCCGATGGCGGCGTAACGCCCATCAATCAGCGAGAGCGATCGCAAACCCGCACGCGCTGATCCGTTCTACCAGAGAGCTCGGCAACCGATCTGGCACGCGTCCAGTCTGCTGGTGCCGGCGCTCGGCGGTACGCCTCCAATTCCCGAGTACGACTCGGGGCACACAATGGCCCGCGTCGCTGCAGCCCAGACTATCCTGGCCAGCAACGGCAGCACCACCGTCGAGCTGCCGTTCGCCGGCGAGTATCACTTGAGCCTGGAAAGGAGTTTCTACTGTTCCACCGCTGGCCAGACCGTGGTCATCGACACCACAGACGTGGCCGTGACGCTTACTGTCACGTGTTGGTCGCGGTCGCGAAGGGTACCGCCCTGACAGTCACTGGCGGGAGCGCACTCCAGATGCGTACCACCTCACAACGGACGATCGCAGCGCCGAGGAAGACGCCCGCCCGACCCCGGCACCCTTGAGCTGGTGATCGCCCCCACGAGAATCGATCTGGCGCACGGCGAAGCGGGCTTGCGGAGGTCACGATTGCGCGCGGGGGTTTGGACCCCACCATAACGGCAGCCGCGGACGGCGTCAGCGCAGCGTCTGTGTTGACGCTCGCTCGACCCAGCATGTTCCTAAGTGGTCTCAATCTTTACCTGAACGGGGCGCCGGTTCGCCTTACACCGGTGGTGGTCTCGGCCGCACCTGCCGGCCATCGCCGAGACGCTCAGCACAGTCTATGCTGGCCAAGTTGAACGGCTCCGCGGCGGTCGCGGCCGGAACCGAAGACCGTAGTGATCAGCGCCGTCGCCGACGGTCCCACGGCCATGACCGCGACCGCGACCTTGGCCGTCGTCAGTCGCCGATCCTACCGGGTCGGTCACCCTTTCCGCCGAACCCGACCTCGCTTACCGCCGCCGTAGGCGCGCCGGCAGTCACGTCGACCATCGCTCGTCGCGCGAACCGCACCATTCGCGGGCGCGGTCGACTTGGCAGTCACCGGAGCGCCCGCTGGGGTCACAGCGACCGTGAGTCCAGGTGTGGGCTACCGAGGCCACCTCGACGCTGAGCGTTTCGGCGGCGCCCGGCGCGGTGAACGGCACCTACACGCTCGTGATCCGAGGCACGGGCACGGGCGTCGCCGACGCCATCGCGGCCCTCTCCTTGACGATAACGGGAGGTTCCACCTCCCGGTTCGCACTCATCTTCGACCCGACCACCATAGCGGTGACCGCGGGAGGCGCCAGCGCGACGTCTGTGTTGACGCTCAGTCAACCGTTTCACAAGAGGCCTCAATCTCTACCTGAGCGGGGCGCCCGTGGGGCTCACAGCTAGCTTCGCTCCGATAACCATCCGCACAACCTCGACGCTAACCGTGCAGGCTGGAGCCGCTGTCGCTCCGGGCACCTACATCCTCAGGGTCATCGGCGAGGAGACTGTCGGCGGTATTCCCGTGACAACTGCTACGCTGCCGGTGGTGGTCTCGGCCGCACCGGCGTTACGTCAATAGTGAAGACGTGAGGTCGGTCCATAGGGGCGAGAGGTGGCTGCTGAAACGTCACGCCCTCTCCGCTTTCCCGCTGCTTCACGTCCCCATGCGGTGCCCCGAGCACGATGTCGCGGGCGTCGGCCAGATCGCTGGCCCGGCGAAAACCGAGTTGCCGGCCTCAGTCCGTCACTGTGATGCGCGGTTCCTCCGCCGGGCAGCATCAGGTCAAGTCTGTGTGCCGACTTCGGGCGCGGCGGGATCCTCCGCGAGATCCTTGAGGCGATTGACCCGGCCGACGATGTCCACCAGCACGCTTGCGGTCCAGCCGAAAGTGAAGAGGCCGGAGATGGCCATGATGGGCGCGAGCATCTTCCATGGGTCAGCCAGGATCACTTCGCCATAGCCGAGCGTGGTGTACGTGTTGGCCACGAAATAGCCGGCCCGGTGCCAGGACGTGACCAGGTGCGTCAGCACGAGCACCGTCGTCCACACGCCGGTTTCGATGAGGTGCGCCGAGAGCAGGAGGGCAATGGCGCCGCTCAGCAACAGGTCGGCGCGCCATTCAGTGGGCTGCAGCGCCAGGAGCTTCAAGCGTCGCACAACATGCGTCGTGATCATCCGCATGCACGTGCCGTGAATGAGCACGATGATGACCAGCATGAGTCCACCGAGTACAAAGTCGCCGGCCGGCAGTGCCTGCAGCACCGGCAGCACTTCCGTCACCTTGTGGACATCCCGCTCGGCCTCGGTGACGACCTGACCAGCCTGGCCGAGTGAGATGAGGAAGTGCACTAGCGTTCTCCTTTCAGGGGACCTGGCGTCCTGCGGCGTTCCTCCGGGGCCGTGAAATCATCCGGCTCCACGGGATGTATGAGCAGGTCGAAGGCGAGAAAGATGGGGTGCGACATCGGATAGAAGGCGATCGAAGTGCCGACCAGTACCACGACGGTGCTCACCTGCAGGAACCCCCACGGAACGTCGGGCCAGGTCCACGCAATGACGCCGAGCAACCACGCGCTGGCCACGACTTCGATGGCGACCAGGCCGACGAAGTAGGCGCCGAGCCAGTACCCGCGTTCGCCGCGCTCGAGGGTGAGCCCGCAACTGGGACAGGCCGGCAACAGCCGCGCCCAGCCGACGAACAGCGGGCCGCCACCGCAATGGGGACAGTGCAGCTGCATGGCTCGCCAGAACATGGTTCGCGCGCGGGGCTTCACTCGAGCGATTCCATCCAGGTGGTGAGGTCGATCAACCTTTCTTCATACCCCACGTCGGCGAAGAGGGCATGCCACGCGTCGTACTCGATCAGGCGCACCTGCCCCGCGGCCGGACCGGCCGCGAAGCGGCGACTCCCATCGATCGACACCATGCGGTCTCCGGTGCCGTGAAGAACGAGCGCAGGACGGGCCAGCGTCGCGGCGCGCTCGTGCACCGTTTCAATGGTCGCGATGACCTCGGCGGCGAGTCGGGAAGATGCGTAGCGATGGAATAGCGGGTCGTCGAGCACGGCCGCAATTACGGCGGGATCACGAGCGAGACCCGACAGGTCGAGCCCGGTCTCGAGCGTGAAGGTGGGCCAGAAACGCGAGAGCACGCGCGCGAGCCAGAGCAGAGGTGCCGGAGTGCCGATCGAGCCCAGCACCGGTGCCGCGGCCGCGACACCGGTGATGGTGTCTGGGTATTCGAGCGCATAGTCGAGCACCATGAGTCCGCCGAGGCTGTGGCCCAGCAGGACTGGTTGCAGGCCCTCGCGCGTGCGCACGAACTGTACGAAACGACGAAGATCTTCGCGGTACTCTTGCCAGCGGTCCACGTGTCCCGGCCGCCCGGGCGAGCGTCCGTTGCCCCGTGTGTCGAGCGCGTAGACCGCCACACCCCTTGCCGGGAACCACTCCGCGATGCTGGGATAGAGCCCGCTGTGGTCACCCAGTCCATGGACGTTGATGAGCACGACGCGCGGCTCGCGTAGCTGCCAGGCCCGCCAGAAGAGTGCACATCCGTCAGCCGCCTCGAAGTGGCCCTCAGCCTGTGCGATATCGGTCACGGCTGCACCAGCGTGACCCGCCCCTCGACGAGCCATCCATCGGGATTGGCGGCTAGCTCGGCGACCCGGCAGATCGTTACTCCAGTGGCCGGCAGCGCGGGCGGCTCGTCGTGCGGGCTGAAGCCAAGCAGCCAGGCGCTGGCACCGGCGTTCCGTGCATGTTCCGTGGCCAGGCGAATCAGCGCATCGGGCTCGGCACGCGTGCCAGCCACGGCACTCCGTTGATGGCGCTCGAGCGCACGCTGCACCTGCGCCCGGGGAACCCGAAGCGCGCGATAGCGCTCCCGCAGGTGCGTCTCATCTGTGTGACCTGCCCGGAAGCGAGGTTGTAGCAGGCCGCACGCGCAGTGGCCGGCCCGCAGCACGACGGCCGTCTGAGAGCCTGCCAGCAGGGCGCGCCAGGGCGCCTGCGTTGACGGGCCCATCGCATCGGCGTGCGTGCCGGCGGGGAGCATGGATCGCACTTCGCTGAGCGTGAGGGGGCTGACGAGCACCAGCTGGTAGCACATGCGGGGCTCAGCTGCGGAGAGGAGGTTCCCGGCGCTCGCGGCGTCCCTTGAGGATGAGCGTCGCTGCCTCGCCCGCCGGTCCGCCGCGCCGTACGATCGAGTCGAGCGTCTCGTCGTCCTTGCTGCCGAGCTCGGCGGCAAGGAGGACGATCATGCTGCGCCGGGAGGACAGTTCCTGGTCGGCGAGAGCCCGCCGGTGCGCGCGCAAACCAAAGAAGAAGGCGACGACGGTCGTGGCAACACCGAGGCTCAGCCCGGACAGACCGGCTATGCGGGGAACGGTGCCGCGCACGCCAGCGATGCCGATGGCATACGAGACAACGGCGACGCCGGCGAGCATCCACATGGCACTGCGGTATTCACGGGCGGCATCACTCAACACATGACGTGGCATGATCGGGATGCCTCCCGCGTCAAATGGGGAGGTCTTCCCGCACGATCACCAGCAGGGCCGCCTGTGGCACCACGAGGTACTTGCGCTCCTCGAACGTGATCTCCACCGCGGCCTTGCGAAAGAAAATGGCATGATCGCCGACCCGTGCCTGCATGGTGGAGCGCCGGCGCTCGCTCCGGGTCTTCCACGGCTCGTCATCAGGAGCGACCAGGTCGGCCACGGCATCCCCGGGACCGGTGGCCACGATGAGCCCGCTCTGCACCTGCTGGGTTTCGAGCGCAGTGGCCGGGAGGTACAAGCCCACGCGCGTGCGATCGTCACCCTCTTCCGGCGTGATGAGCACCCGGTCGCCGACGAGGATCAATTGCTTCCCGGGGAACTCCATCGTCAGGCGCTCGCACCCGCATCGTGCACGGTGACGAGCTCCAGCACCTTCAGGCGGCGGGTGATCGTGGGCAGGCGCAACTGTACTTCATCGCCGACCTTTCGGTCGGCCAGCGCACGACCGAGAGGGGACGCGAGTGAAATGTGCCCCGCGTCGATGTCCATGAGTTCTGCGAGCACCACCATGAACACCTCCACCTCATCGGTGCCGAGGTCGCGAACCTTCACCTTGGAGCCGAGCCCGACGCGATCAGTGGGTGCCTCATGGTTGGCGAGCTGGGTCACCTGCTGCATGCGCTGGTGCAACTGCCCCAGGCGCGCCTGCACGAACTGCTGGCGCTCAAGCGCGGACTTGTACTCCGAGTTCTCCCGGAGGTCGCCCATCTCGACTGCCGTGGCAATTGCCTGGGGCAGGGTCACATTCAATTCATAGCTGAGCTGATCGATCTCCCGGCTCAGCTTCTCCTTCATTTCTTGTAGCATCGGCTGGTCCGGCCATCCACCGTTATGAGAATCAATCGGGGCGGACGATCTGCCCGCCCCGAGCATGAACTGTACGGTCCGGGACGAATTCCTCCGCCCCGGACCCGTCGGCTAGCTTGAATCTGTCTCGAAAGATACACCAATGCCCGGGGACCGCGAGAGCATGAACAACGGGAGGCCCAAGGGGTAGATGAGTCAGCGTAAGTCAACTCGTCACATATGGTTACGCGGTCGTCCCGGGCTCCCGCTTCAGCTGGGATGGCTCCTGCTCACGGTGGGGTGCGGGCAGGGCCAGGCGCAGGGTCAGATCAACGCACCTCCGGCGCCGGTTGCGAGCGCGGCAGCGGCGGAATCGCTCCTGGTCGACGTCCGGTCCCTGGACTCATCGATCGCGGTCAACCTGCGATATCTCGGGTCCGACAACTTCACCGGTGCGCCGTTGCCCGGGTACGAGGCGAACCGGGCCTACTTGCGTCGTGAGGCCGCCACCGCGCTGGCCCGGGTGCAGCAACAACTCCGCTCTGACGGGCTCGGATTGCTCATCTGGGACGGGTACCGCCCGGTGAGCGGAACCGAAGGGATGGTCGCGTGGGCGGAACGGACCGGCAACATGAAGTTGTTCAAGCAGGGCTACATCGCGCGGCGAAGCCGGCACAACATGGGGGTCGCGGTCGACCTGACGCTGGTGACCCTCGATTCGGGGCAACCGCTCGACATGGGCACGCCTTTCGACACGTTTTCGGATGCGGCGCACACAGCCAACGCGAGTGGAGTGCCGGCGCGGAACCGCCAGCGCCTCGTTGCGGCGATGGAGGCCCAGGGGTTCCGCAACTACGACCAGGAGTGGTGGCACTTCTCGATTGAGGTCCCCGATCCGGTGCCGTTTGGTGTGCCGGTCAAGTGAAAAGCGTGAACAGTGAACAGTGAACACGTAAACGGGAACGGGTTGCTCCGGTCCAGTTCGTTTCCTGTTCACCGTTCACCGTTCACTGTTCACTGTTCACTGTTCACGCTGTTTCCAAGCCTCCAGATTGCGGAGAATCTGCCGTTCATGCTGGTGCAGGTGCTCGGCGTAGATCTCCAGCCATTCCTCCACCCCATAGCTGCCCGACTCGGTGTGCGTCCCGCGACGGCTCCATTGCGCCGGAGTCAGGCGGCGAAGCAGGGGAACGGTGTTGGCCCGGACGGCTCGAATGGTGGCGAGCGCGGGTATCAGAGGATGTGCGTGGTAGTCCATTGCTTCGGTCCAGCGATCCTGGTCGTAGCCCACGATGGTGGGCATGTTCTCGCCCAGCAGGTACCGCACCCGCATGGCGGAGTTGGTCTCGCTATCGGCGCAGTGAACCACTACCTCGTGGACGGACCACTTCCCCGGTCCAGGCCGCCATTTGAGGGCCTCGGCGGGAACGAGATTCAGGGCGGCTTCGAGACGGTCGGCTCCCTCGGCGTACTGCGCAATCAGGCGCTCCTGTTCAGCGTTGGGCATGGTGCGATCCCCCGTGTGGGTTCATGATTGGTCGAATCTATCGCCCGATCGGTCAAGTCATTATCTGGCCGAATGTTCGATGTGGGTATCGCAGGTCCGGACGCAGCATCGCGAGTCCGGGATTCATGATTGACGAGGCCAGTAACGGTCGCTAACATCTAGCCTCTTGTCGCTTTGGGGCTGGCGGCATGCTCCTCCCCGCACCGGGAAGACCCAGGATGGACCATCGATTCAAACGCTGGCGCACGTTGGCCGGGGTGTTGCTCCTGCTGACGCTTTTCGTGGTCGCAGTCGGCAGCGCGCAATCCGTCCAATACCCCCAGAGCACACTGCACCCCAAGGGCGACTTCGCCCTGATGGTGGACAAGCTGTTCCGCACGACTCTCTTCTGGGCGACGCTTGTCTTCGTTCTGGTGGAGGGTGCGCTGCTGTTCGTGATCTTCAGGTTCCGCGGCAAGCCCGACGATCCGGAGCCGAAGCAGGTGCACGGCAACACGATGGTCGAGGTCATCTGGACTGCCATCCCGGCCCTGGTGCTGGCCATGATCGCGGTGCCGACCGTCCGGACGATTTTCCGCACCTACGAGATTCCCAAGGACACTGATGTGCTGCAGGTCGAAGTCATCGGTCACCAATGGTGGTGGGAGTTCCGTTACCCGCAGCTGGGCCTGACCACCGCCAACGAGCTGCACGTGCCGGTGGGCCGCACGGTCGCGGTCAAGATGGTGACCCAGGACGTGCTGCACAGCTGGTGGATTCCGCAGCTTGCGGCCAAGCGCGACGTCTTTCCCAACCGCAGCACCGCGCTTTGGTTCAAGGCCGAAGAGCCCGGTGACTATCCGGGCCAATGCGCCGAGTTCTGCGGCATCCAGCATGGGCGGATGGCCTTCCAGGTAGTCGCCCAGTCGCCGGACGAATTCAATGTCTATGTGGGCCGGATGCAGGCCACGGCGGTGCCGCCGGCTGCCCCCGCCGCCCCGACTGTCGACAGCACCGCGGTGGCGAAGCCGACTGCCACGGCCCCGGCGCTCACCACCACCACGTTGGCGGCAACCACGACCGCCGAGGCGGACACGATGCCCGGCTCGCAGCTGTTCATGATGAAGGGTTGCATCGGGTGTCACTCGCTCAATGCCACCAAGCCAATGGGCATCGGGCCGAACCTCGCCGGCATCGGCCGGCGGCTCTATATCGCGGCCGGCTGGCTGGAGAACACCGACGCCAACCTGGCGAAGTGGATCCAGCACCCGCAGACGGTGAAGCATGGCGTGCTGATGCCCGACCTGGGCGTCACCGACGCCGAGGCGCAGTCGCTGGTTGCATATCTCCGGCAGCACTAGCCGCCAGAAACCACCAAAAGGCACCATCCATGGCGACCTCAGTTCTTGATCACGCTGGTGCGGCCGGGGTCCACCCGGAAAAGACCGGCCTCTGGGCCTGGATCACCACGGTGGATCACAAGAAGGTCGGCATCCTCTACGGGACGTCGGCGTTCATCTTCTTCCTGATCGGCGGGCTCGAGGCCCTGATCATCCGCTGGCAGCTGATGAAGCCGGACAACAACTTCGTCTCCCCCGAGTTCTACAACCAGCTGTTCACGATGCACGGCACGACGATGATCTTCCTCGCCGTCATGCCGCTGTCGGCGATGTTCTTCAACTTCTTCATCCCGCTGCTGATCGGCGCGCGCGACGTCGCGTTTCCGCGGCTCAATGCGTTCAGCTACTGGGTGTTCCTCTTCGGCGGCCTGTTCCTGAATGCCAGCTTCCTGTTCGGCGCGGCGCCGAACGGCGGCTGGTTCGGCTACGCCAACCTGTCGAGCAAGCAGTACTCGCCCGGGCTCAACATGGATTTCTGGGCGATGGGCCTGCAGATCCTGGGCGTCGCGTCGCTGGCGGCCGCCGTCAACTTCTTCGTCACGATCATCAACATGCGCGCGCCCGGCATGAAGCTGATCCGGATGCCGATGTTCGCCTGGATGACCCTCATCACCCAGCTGCTGGTGCTGCTGTCGTTCCCGGTGATCACCGTGGCGCTGATCCTGCTCATGTTCGACCGCCTGTTCGGCACCCATTTCTTCGTGCCGCTGGGCGGTGGCGACACGATGCTGTGGCAGCACCTCTTCTGGGTGTTCGGTCACCCGGAGGTGTACATCCTCATCCTGCCCGCCTTCGGCATCATCTCCGAAGTGCTCCCGGTGTTCTCGCGGAAGCCGCTGTTCGGCTACACCGCCATGGTATTCTCCGGCTGCTTCATCGCGTTCCTGGGCTTCGGCGTGTGGAGCCACCACATGTTCTCGACCGGCATGGGGCCGATTGCCGACTCGGTGTTCTCGCTCGCGACGATGCTGATCGCCATCCCGACGGGCGTGAAGATCTTCAACTGGATGGGCACCACCTGGGGTGGCTCGATCCAGATGAAGACGCCGATGTACTTCGCCCTTGGCTTCATCGCGATGTTCATCATGGGCGGGCTGTCGGGTGTGATGCACTCGGCGGCCCCGGCTGACCTGCAGCAGACGGACACCTACTTCGTGGTGGCGCACTTCCACTACGTGCTGTTCGGCGGCAGCATCTTCGCGCTCACGGCGGGCGCCTACTACTGGTGGCCCAAGATGTTCGGCCACATGCTCGACGAGGGCCTGGGCAAGCTCCACTTCTGGCTCATGCTCATCGGCTTCAACCTCACCTTCTTCCCGATGCACATCGTCGGGCTCGAGGGGATGCCGCGGCGGGTGTACACCTACCCGGCCGGGCTCGGCTTCGAGTCGCTCAACCGGCTCGAGACGTACGGCGCGCTGATCCTCGGCTTCTCGTTCCTGGTGTTCATCTTCAACGTGATCAAGTCGACGCGGTCCAAGGTGCACGCGCCGGCCGACCCGTGGAACGGCGCCACGCTCGAGTGGTCAATCCCCTCGCCGCCGCAGGAGTTCAACTTCCCGGAGATCCCCACCGTCCACGGACGCGACGCGTTCTGGGAAGAGAAGCGGGCCCATGGCGGGAAGATGCCGGAGCCGGCCCGGGTGAGCGGCGCGGGCATCCACCTGCCCAACCCATCGTACTGGCCGTTCCTCGCGGCGGTGGGCGTGCTCCTGCTGTTCATTGCCCTGATGAACCATGCGCACAAGTTCGGGCCGCTGTTCATCTTTGGGGCGGTGTCGGTGCTCTTCTTCAGCGTATTCAACTGGGTCTTCGAACCAGCCGAAGGCTGAGCCGACCCAAACCCGAGGCGACTCTTGGACGCACACGCGCTGCATCCCGCAACTTCGACCGGCATTCCTAACCGGAAGCTGGCAATCTGGACCTTCATCGGCTCGGAGTGCCTGTTCTTCGCGTCGCTGATCTCGACCTACGTGGTCTACAAGGGCAAGAGCCTGGTGGGGCCATATCCCAGCGAGATCTTCGAGATCCCGCTGGTCACGGCCGGCACCGCCGTGCTGCTCTTCAGTTCGCTGTTCGTCGTCCTCGCCCTCAACGGCTGCGAGCAGGGAAATCGGAAGAAGTTCCTGGGGTGGCTCGCCATGACCATCTTCTGCGGTTTTTTCTTCATCGGGATGCAGGTGTACGAGTTCACGCACTTCTTCCATGAAGGCCTCACGATGCAGAAGAACCTGTTCGGCGCGAGCTTCTTCACGCTGACCGGGTTCCATGGCACGCACGTCACCATCGGCGTGATCTGGCTCATCTCGATCTTCATCGAGGGCGTCCGGGGGCACGTGCCGCCGGCCAAGGCGCTCAACTTCGAGATGGCGGCCCTGTACTGGCACTTCGTCGACGTGGTGTGGATCGTGATCTTCCCCGTCGTCTACCTGATGAACATCTAGAGGCATAATGGACACCTCTGCCCAGGCCCACGAGCACAACTTCCCCGAGCGCGCCGGGGAGTACGTCCGCATCGGCCTCATCCTGTTCGTGCTGACGGCGATGGAGGTCGGCTCCTATGAAATCGCGCACCGGCCGGGCGTGCCGCTGCACGACTTCATGCACACGGCGCTGATCCCGGTCCTGATCGTGCTCTCCGCGATCAAGTTCGCGCTCGTGGCGCTGTTCTACATGCATCTCAAGTGGGATGGCCCGCTGCTCAAGGGGATCTTCAGCTTCTCCCTCTTCCTGGCCACGTTCGTCATCCTGGCCTTGCTGGCGCTGTTCATCTACGAGGGCAAGTTCTCGGCGTGGATCGGGCCGCTGATGAAGACTGCGGGGACGTAAGGGCGGCAAGGCGGCAAGGCGGCAAGAAGTGAGGCGGACAGGCGGCAAAAAGGGGAGGAGACGCGAACAAGCGTTTCCTCCCCTCTTCAGTTTGCTTCGCGCGGTTGCCTGACTTCCTGCACCTGACTTCCTGCCGCTCAGACCTTTACGGACGCACGAAGCACGGCCATGGCCAGACACCCCCACCCAGCCAGGAACGCCAGCCCGCCGATCGGCGTGACCGCGCCCAGCATCCTCACGCCACTCAGAGTCAGGCCGTAGAGACTGCCCGAGAAGAGCAGCACCCCGGCGAGAAAGCACCAGCCCGCCGCGCTCGCGAGCGGACCGGGCCACCGGTCCGCAACGAGGCCGGCAGCGATGAGGGCGAGGCCGTGGTACATCTGGTAGCGCGCAGCCGTCTCGAAGACGAGCAGCTCTTCCGGCGAGAGCCGCGCGCGGAGCGCGTGCGCGCCGAACGCGCCAGCGGCGACGGCGAGTCCGGCCACTGCGGCGCCGAGCGCCACCAGCTGTCCGGGAAGTCACGATGCGGCCGGTGGTTCGATGCCGGCGGCTGGACACTGCCATGCCCATCGCGTGGTAGCCGTTGTCCACGTAGACCACGCTGCCGGTGATCGCCGCGGCCAGCGGGCTCGCGAGGAACGCCGCGGTGGCGCCCACGTCGGCGCGCGTCGAGACGCCGGGGCAGCGGGCTGTTGGCCTCGCTGTAGCTGATCATGCGTCTCGATGAATCCCGATGCGCCCCCGATGGCGCCGCGGCGCGCGAGGCGAGGGGACCGGCGCTGATCGCGTTGATGCGGACGCCCCAGCGGCGTCCCGCCTCGAAGGCAAGGGTGCGTGTGTCCGCTTCGAGCGCTGCCTTGGCCGACGACATGCCGCCGCCGTAGCCGGGGATGACGCGCTCGCCCGCCATGAAGGTGAGCGACAGGAACGACCCGCCCGGGCGCATCATCGGGCGCGAGGTGCCGCACCAGTGACACGTTGCTGTAGGCGCTGACGCTGACCGCCGTGAGGTAGCCGGCCCGCGAGGTCTCGACCAGCGGCTTCTTGACCTCGGGCCCGTTGGCCAGGCTGTGCACCACGATGTCGAGCCCCGGACTCGCCGAAGTCGCTCCGCAGGCTGCGCGGCGAGTCCCTCGATCGTGAAGTCGCCCAGCTCCTTGTAGCGCTTGTTCTCCCGGATCTCCGGCGGGGACGTCGCTCAGGGTGTCGTAGGCGGCGTCGAGCGGATAGATCTTCTCGAACTCCATCGGCCGTCCGTCGCTCAGGAGCATGGACTCGTCCATCTTCCCGCGTTCGAGCATCTTGAGAAAGATGCCGAGCGCCGGGGGCCAGGTGCCGACGGAAACCGTCGCGCCCGCCTCGGCGAGGGCCTTGGCGATGGCGAAGCCGAACCCGCCGTCGTCGGCGACGCCTGCGATGAAAGCCCGCTTGCCGGAGAGATCGATGGGAAGCATGTGGATGGGGTTAGGGTGACGGAAAATAGCCGCTATTCTCCTCGAAGCACCTCGAGCGGTGCCCGGCGCACCACATCCCGGCTGTTGAGCAGTCCCACGAGGGCCGTTCCCGCCACCACGAAGAGTCCGAGGACGCCGACGCTCACGGGAACACCGAACGGTGACTCGAACACCCAGCGCGCGAGAGCCCAGGCGGCGACCATCGCGAGCCCGAGTCCCGCCAGGGCGGCGATGAGGCCGAGCGCCGCATACTCGGCCGCGACAACGCGAAGGATCTGCCCCCGGGTCGCGCCGAGCGTGCGCAGGAGGGCGCCCTCGCGCACCCGCTGGTAGCGACTCGTGGCGACGGCGCCCGCGAGCACCACGGCCCCGGTGACGAGACTGAAGAGCGCCATGAAGCGAATCGCGAGAGTGACCTGGCCCACGAGCTTCTCGACTGCCGCCTGCACGTTGGAGATGTCGACTGCGGTAAGGTTGCTGAACCGCTCCACCAGCTGGCGCTGGATACGCCCCCGCGCGCCGGGATCGTCCACTCGCGTGAGCAGCAGGGCGCTCTGGGGAGCCTTCTCCAGCACCCCCGGCTGGAAGACGACAAAGAAGTTCGGCTCGAAGCGGGCCCAGTTCACCTCCCGCATGCTGGTGATGTGGGTGACGACGGGCAGGCCCTGCACATCCCAGGTGATCGTGTCACCCAGCGTCACGCTCAGCTCCGATGCAAGCCCTACCTCGATCGAGATGGCGTATGGCGCACCCGGCCTGACCGCGGGATCCCACCATTTTCCCGCCACCAGCTTCTCCGATGAAACGAGCGTGTCCCGGTACGTCGAACGATACTCCCGGCGCACTGCCCAGCCGGCTCGGCGCTGGCTGGCGCCTGGCGCACCACCCCGCCCGGTGGAATCCACGTCCACCGAGTCGTCGCCGGTGCGGAGCACCGCGCGGCCATTGATGGCCGTGATGCGCATCGGCACGATCGGTACCGGGCCCATCACCTTGAGGCCGTCGTTGCGCAGCAGCGATTCGGCCGATGCGAGCTGGTCGGGCTGAATGTCGAGCACCACCAGGTTGGGCCGCCCGTTGCCTCCCGACAGGTCGAGTTGCCGCAGGAGGTTGTGCTGCACGAGGTAAAGCGTGGCCAGCAGGAAAGCGCCGAACCCCAGCGCGAGCACGACCATGGTGGTCTGGTTGGCGGGGCGGTGCAGGTTGGCCAGGCCCTGGCGCCAGACATAGGGCCAGCGCGCGGGATTCCACCGCCGAACGGCACGCGTCAGGCCCATGCTCGCGAGCCACAGCACGGTGACGGCGCCGCCGATGCCCAGCGAGAAGTAGAGTGCCGTGCGCCAATTTCCCACCTGCAGCGCGGTGAGCGCCACGATGCTCAAGGCGAGCAACGCGAGCGTCGGCAACGTGAGCGGATCGCGCCGTGGCGGCGCGGGATCGACGTCACGCCGGAGGGCGGCCAGGGGAGGCACCCGACGCACCGAGAGGAGCGGTAGCAAAGCGAACACCGTACTCACCCACAACCCCACGCCAAGGCCGAGGCCGATGGCGCGCGCGGAGGGTGCGGATGAGACGGCGACGGGCAGGAAGTCGCGCAGCACGAGGGGAAGCGCCTGCTGTATGACGATGCCGCAGAGTACGCCGAGCACGCTGCCGAGCAGGCCCATGCCAACCGCTTGCAGGAGATATACCGCGAACACCTGGCCGGACGAGGCGCCGAGACAGCGAAGCACGGCGATGGAATCGAGCTTGCGCCGGATGAAGACCGACACGGCGCTCGCGACGCCCAGGCCGCCCAGCAGCAGTGCCATGAGGGCTACGAGCCCGAGGTAGTTGCCGAGGCGGTCGAGCGTTTCCGTCAGGTTGTTGCGATCCTCCTCGACGGTGCGGATGCGCACCCGCTCAGGGCGAAGGAGTCGTGCGGAATCGCTCGGCCAGTTTCAGTGCATCGGCGGCGGGAGCGAGCCGCACATACGCCGCGTACTCGGCCCGGGCGCCGATCCCGAGGAGTCCGGTGCCCTGGAGGAAGCGCCAGGGAATGAAGACGCGGGCACCGAAGGCGGCGCGCACGCCAACGTCGCCGGGTATGCTGGTCGTGACGCCGATGATCGTGAAGTGGCTCTCGCCCAGCGACAGGGTATCGCCGACCTTCGCGCTCAGCTGTGCCAGCAGGGCAGGTTCCACTACTACGTTGGCGCCGTCGTGCAAACGGCTCCATGCGGTGGCCGGTGCCGTGCCGATCTCGCCGTAGAACGGATACCCGGGCTCGGTGGCAGTGACCTGCACCAGCTGGGTGCCCGCGGTGCGCGGCACGTACGCCATGGCGGCGAACTGGGCCACGCGTGCCACCGCGCCGCCGCGCGCGATGGTATCGAGCACCGCTTCGGCGAGGGGCGGAAACGGGCGCCGGCTGACCAGTGCCATGTCGGCCCCAAGCAGCGATCGCGCCTGCTCCTTCACCGAGACACGGAGATTGTCGGAGAAGGCATTGATGGCCACCAGCGCGGCGACGCCAACCGCGACGGCGCCGGTGAGGACCAGGAGGCGGCGCCAGGAGGCACGACCCTCCCGCGCCGCCATGCGCAACACAAATCGGGCTGACGTCACGCGGCGGAGTCGCTCGCGAGGGCGCCGTCGGCGAGCCGTATGATCCTGCGCGCGCGGGCGGCCAAGGCAAGGTCGTGGGTTACGAGCACGATGGTGGTGCCGAAGTCGCGATTGAGCTCGAGCATCAGCTCCACGATGCCCCCGCCGGTGGCGCTGTCGAGGTTGCCGGTCGGCTCGTCAGCGAACAGGATGCGGGGACGATTGGCGAAGGCACGCGCAAGGGCGACGCGCTGCTGCTCGCCGCCCGACAACTGAGCGGGGTAATGATGACTTCGCTCGGCGAGGCCTACCCGTGCGACGAGTTCCCGCGCGCGTTCATCGGCGGGACGACCGGATAGTTCCAGGGGCACCTGTACGTTTTCCAGCGCCGTGAGCGTGGGAATCAGCTGGAAGGACTGAAAGACGAATCCGACTTTTTCGCCGCGCAGGCGGGCTCGCTGGTCTTCCGTCATGCCACCCAGGTCGGCGCCGTCGAGGAAGACGTTGCCCCGGCTCGGGCGGTCCAGGCCGGCGAGAAGGCCGAGCAGCGTGGTCTTTCCGCTGCCGGACGGCCCCACGATCGCAAGAAAGCCGCTGTCCTCGAGGGCAAAGGTGATATCCTTCAGCACGGTCAGCTGCCGGCCACCGGACAGGTATGTCTGGGTCAGTCCTTCACAGCGAAGCATGCGAAATCCCTGAAGCCGTTGAGAAGCGGAATGATAGCTAGGTACGCCGCCGTGGCTGCGCTGGCAGCGATGCTGGCCTGCGGGCGGGAACGCGATGGTGCGGCCCAACCCGCTGCTGGCACGAAGGGTCGCGACACCATGGCCGCGACGCCCGCCGCGACGGCACCGGTCGTCATGTTCGTCGGCACGAGTCTGACGGCGGGACTCGGGGTCGAACCCGACGAGGCGTATCCGGCGCTGATCCAGCAGAAGATCGACTCCACAGGACTCAACTACCGGGTGGTGAACGCCGGCGTGAGTGGCGAAACTTCGGCCGGTGCTCTCCGGCGCATCGATTGGCTGTTGCGCGAACCAGTCGCCGTCCTGGTGCTCGAAACCGGAGCCAATGACGGCCTCCGGGGACAAGATCCCGATTCGATACGCGGCAACATCCAGGCAATCATCGACCGGGTGCACCAGGAACAGCCTTCTGCCCGCATCCTGTTGGTCGGGATGTACGCCATGCCCAACCTGGGTCGCGCATACAGTTCCCGGTTCGAGGCGATCTTTCCCGCCGTGGCGCAGGCGAATGGGTTGCCGATTGTCCCAGCGCTGCTCGCCGGGGTGGGTGGCGTCGACTCGCTCAACCAGCCTGATGGCATTCATCCCACGCCCGCCGGGCACAGGAAACTGGCCGCCAACGTATGGCAGACGCTCCTCCCGCTGCTCCACCCATCAAGCTGATCGCCTTCGCCGCCTCGCTGCGGCGTGATTCGTTCAACCGCCGCCTGCTCACCCAGGCCGTGATTGTTGCGCGTGCCGAGGGTGTCGTCGTCGAGGTGCACGATTTCCGGGACTTCATCTTTCCGGCGTACGACGCGGACCTGCAGGCGACCGCCGGTATTCCCGACGCGGTACAGCGGCTCGGCAGCCTCATCACGGCATCTGATGGCATGCTGCTGGCCTCGCCGGAATACAACTTCTCGGTGCCGGGCAACCTCAAGAACACCATCGACTGGCTTTCACGGATCCGGCCGTATGTGGTGCAGGATCGCTGGGCGCTGCTGCTCTCCGCTTCCAACGGACGGGTCGGGGGCAATCGCGGGTTGTGGCACCTGCGGGTACCACTCGAATCAATGGGGATGATGATTTTTCCAGACATGTTTTCCCTGGCATTGGCGGGAGAGGCATTCGCCGACGACGGCACCCTGCGCGACGCAGCGCTGCGCGATCGCCTGTCGGCGATGATGCACAAGTTCGTGGGCGTGGTGCGGAGGACAGGGGGATGAGGCGTTGGCTCATCCTGCTCGCCGGCATCTCGGCGTGCCGGCGCGCCGAAGCGCCGGTCGCCACTCCTGATGTCGTGGACAGTGCCGGAATCCAGATCGTCACGTCCAGGGCCCCGGCGTGGGGCGAACGCCCCGCCTGGAGGGTGTCGGGCGCGCCGGCACTCACGCTTGGCGGACAAGCCGGCGACTCGGCCCTCGACTTCATCGGCATCGTCGGTGCCAGGCGGCTGGCCGATGGCAGCGTGGTGGTGGCCAACGGCGGCACCGGACAGCTGCGCTGGTTTTCGGTCGACGGGAAACACCTGCGGACACTTGGGGGTCGTGGCGCCGGGCCGGGGAAATTCGCCGCACTGTCCAGTCTCTACTCCCTGGGCGATACCCTCCTTGTGTGGGACGGCCGGGCCCGCGTCCTCACGCGCCTCAGTGAGTCCGGCGAGGTACTGCGGCTGGACACCCTGCGACTGCAGGACAGCACGCGCCTCTTTGCCATTCTCGGCGCGTTCAGCAATGGCGGCCTGCTCGCCGAGGCCGGCACCGCGATCGAACTCAAGGATCGGCAACCGGGATTTCTGCGACCTGGGCGGAGCCTGTTCCGGTTCACCGGGCAAGGCGGCTCGGACAGCATTGGCGTGCTTCCGGGCGAGGAGTTGCTGCTCAGCATCCAGGAGGGGCACGCCTCACTCTCGGCGGTGCCATTCGGACTCGGCTCGCGACTCACCGTACTGCCGGATGGCTTTGTGGCGAGTGAAGGCGACCGGATGCAGCTGGAAGAGCGTGACGCCACCGGCCGGTTGCGGCGGATCATCAGGTGGCCTGGCGGTCGCCTGCCGGTGTCTCAGGATGACATCGAGCGCCAGGGCCGCACGCTGCTCGGCAGCGCCGGCACCGGCATGCAGCGGGCACAGCTCGACTCCGTGTGGCGAACGATCCCGAAGCCCGATTCGTTGCCTGCCATCATCGGCCTCGTGCCCGATCCGGCATCGCTGGTCTGGGTCCGCCGTGGCCGTCACGTGGGTGACACCGAGGCGGAGTGGTGGGCGTTCGCAAAGGACGGGTCATGGCTCGGCACCCTGCAGCTGCCGACCAATGCATCACCACTCGACATCTCCAGCGACTGGATCGTGCTGCGCACGGTGGACGAGAATCGCATCGAACGCGTGGAAGTGCGGCGTCTCCGGCGCTAGCGAATGCGCGGTGGCTCGGCGAAGTAGGCGGCGAGTTGCGTGAGATACCGTTCGACGGGACCGGCGTGGCCTGAAGTGAACTGTGAAATGAACCGCTGGGCCTTGCCCGGTATCGTGCCCCGCTCGGTTATGGTGAGATCGATGCCCGACGGCGCCCGGCTGATGGCGTAGGTCCATTCGCTCGACGGTCCGCGCGCTTCGGTCGTACGCTGGGTCACAAGCCGAACGGGCGGCAGTTCCTCGCGCACCACCACCAGGGTTCCGCGCCCGTCGTCGCCGATCTCACGCCACACGGCGTGCGACGCGGAGTCGGGCAGGTGCTCGAGCTGGATGAGATCGCGCCGCCACGCACGGATCCGAACCGAATCGGAGATGGCGCGCCACACCGCCTCGGGCGTGCGTGAAAGCGTGAGGGTGCGAGTCACTTCGTGCCGTTCAGGCAGCAGCAGTCCGCCGATCGTCACCGCCAGGCCAGCCACCAGCAGCACCAGCGCCGCCACGGCGATCCACTTCCGTACCAGGACATCGATGCGCATGGGGCCGGAGAATGACTTCCCCGGCCCCGGGACACAAGCCAGCCGCTCCTAGCGCGATGCGAGTGCCACGAGCGACCGGAGCTCGGTCTCGACGTCGGCCTGGGTCACCTGTACGGGGACTGTCCAGCGCCCATTCTCGATCTTCTTCGTGGGCACCCGGATGCCGCGGATGTTGCCATCGGCGATGCTGACCAGCGCCGTGACGGAGCCGTCGCCCGGCGCCCCGGTGATCACGAGCACCCAGTCACCCTGGTCCGGCCAGGTCTGCCGCAGCGCGTAGACACCATCGCGGTCGGTGCGTTCCAGCGTAAGGGGCAGGGTCTTTCGCTGCCCGTTGACCATGCCTTCGGCTCGCGCCTCGACCACGAAGGCAACGGCCTGCTCGTGATGAAACGTATGGACCAGGAGATACGCGCCCTGGGCCGACTTGTTCATCGGGTTTGCAGGGAACTCGATCGAAAGCCACGGCGGGCCGGCCAGCGCGGGAGACGCGGTGGAGGCAGCGAGCGCGACAACAGCGGCGAGCGACAGCAGGGAACGGCGCATTGGAAACCTCGCAGGCTAAGGGAGAGCGTTACTGACTCGTCCCTGAGATGCCGCCCGGCGCCGCGGGGTTTGGATCCACCTCCGGCTGCTTGATGAGCGTGATGCGCCCGCGGAAGGTTCTCGCGGTAATTGCGGCTCCTCCATCACCGATGCTGGTGCGTAGCGTCCCGCCCGCGTTCGGCCGGCCCTTGAGGGTGAACTCGCTGGTGATCCCTCCGGCAGGGGCGGAGAGCTCGAGGTCGGCGCCGAGTGCGGGGGGAAGTCGCAGCTCGATGTTGCCGCTGTGGGTCTGGGCATCGAGCATACCGCCCCGCTCGATCGCGCCCTTCCAGGCAATTTCTCCAGACACTGTTTCCAGGCGGGCGCGTGAAATCCTGGCGCCTCCAATGAGGATGGCACCGCTGACGGTGGTGACGGTGAGGTCGCCGCGAATTCCCCGGAGGACGACACTGCCGCCGGCTGTGCGTACCCGCAATGATGCCACGGGCCCGGCCACCTCCACGTTGCCATCGAGCGTTTCCGCGGTGACGGTGCGGGGGGCGCCCTCGAGATGCAGCCGTCCCGCTGTCGTGATGAAGTCGAGGTCGCCCTCGAGGCCGCCGGCATCGAGGCTTACGGTAGCGCCTCGGACGCTGACCCGCGCATGCCTGGGCACTCGCACTTCGAGCGTCGCGCTGCTCACCACGCTGGTGGTATCGGTGCCCTCGAGCCCGAGCTTCGCGGCGTCCCTCGATCCGCCGAAGTAGAGCTGGCCCGCCCGCGGTGGCAGCTCTCCCACCACCACAAGGCTGTCCTTCTCCCAACCGACCAGCCGGACCATGCCGACCAGGTCGTTGATGCGGATGGCAGCGGTGCCGTTCACGGCCATACGGCGATCGATGCGCTGCTGTGCGTGGAGCGGCAGCGGGAGCACCAGGGTGAGCAGCAGGACGGCGACGGGGCGCATCAGCATCTCCTCAGGAGCGGGGCAGGCGAGCCGCCTGCTGCAGGAACTCCACGCGTTGCCGGTGCGCGGCGCGCAGAAGGTTCGCCAGTTCGGGGCTGCCCGGGTCGGCGTCGAGCGCGCGCTGGCATTCGGCGATGGCCGAATCGATCACGACCAGGTTGCGCGTCAGCACGGCCCGGGTTTCGGGGGAGAGGCTGGCGGACCCGAGACCTTCCTCCATCACGTCGCCAGCGCGGGCCAGTCGCGCGAGGTCGGCGCGATCGACCGGCGCGGTAGCGACCACCGCGGACCCCTCGCCGCGGCGGACCAGATACCAGGTGACCGCCGATGAGACAGTCACCAGCGCGATGGCGGCGGCGAGTCGATAGATGACCGGCCATACGCGTCGCGCCTGCCGCGGCGAGAGCCGTGCCTCGATGGCCGGCCACAGGTCGCGTGGAGGGTCGATGCTGCGGGGCAGGTCGCTGACGTGCGACCGCAGGAAGGTCTCGTCGTCGGGTGGGAGTCCAGTCATCGGTCCAGGGCCTTCCGCAGGAGCCGGCGCGCCCGGAAGAGCTGCGCCTTCGATGTGCCTGCCGCGATGCCGGTCATGCCGGCGATCTCGGCGTGGGCGTATCCCTCGATATCATGAAGCACGAACACCGCGCGCGCACCCGGTGGCAGTTGCGCCATTGCCGCCTCGAGATCCAGCCGGAGGCCGGGATCGACAGTGGACCTGGCCGACTCGAGCATCTCCGGCTCTTCCACGACCGCGACCCGCAGATCCCGGCGCCACGCCGCCCGCCGGTGGGCCAGTACGACATTCACAGCCAGGCGGTGCAGCCAGGTGCCAAAGGCACTCTCGTGCCGGAAGCTTGGGAGCCGGTTCCAGGCCCGCACGAACACGTCCTGAGTTCGCTCCTCGGCCGCCGCCGGGTCGGCCTCGAGCCGCAGACACAAGGCATGGATGCGTCCCGCGTGCGCCCGATAGAGCGCCGCGAATGCATCGGCGTCGCCGGCCTGGGCGCGACGGACCTCCAGGCTCAGCGCGTCCGGATCCACGATCCTGGCTTGGTCACGGTCATCAGCGTGTTCCTTCGATGCCGGCGGGCCACACAGGGTTTGAAGTCACGTTGGCACCCCCGGGCCAGTCGCGATACCTTCAACCCCCATGGCATTCCTCGTCGACCGACAGCAGCGTGCCGCCGCCCTCATCTTCATTCTCGGGGCGGGACTGCTGTGGGCCACCTGGCCCTACTTCAGTGGACTGCTCGGGGCGCCGGTACTGTACGTGATCTTCGGCGCACTCCACCAGAAGCTGGCGAAGAGGATCGGCGCATCGGCGGCGGCGATCGTGGTCATCCTGATCGCCTTCCTCGTGATCTTCCTTCCGGTCGTCGGAGCCGTCGGTCTCCTGGCGAACGAAGCCCAGGGATGGTCCACTGCGATACGGGAGAGTGCCCTCCTCGAGCGTCTCTCGGTGCTGCAGATCGGCGACATCAGGGTCGGCGAGCAACTCAAGAAGGTGAGCTCGACGGCGCTGCAGTGGCTTGGTGGAAGCGCCTTCGGGCTCGTGGGTACCGGGGCGAAGCTGCTCATCCAGTTCACGCTGACCTTCTTCGGTCTCTACTACCTGCTGGTACAGCCCGACGATGCACGGAGGATGCTGGAGTCGTTCATCCCCTTCTCGCCGGAAAATCGCGCCAAGCTGATCGAGGCCTTCCGCAACGTCACCGTGTCGATGCTCGTCGGCACCTTTGCGACGGCGCTGCTCCAGGGACTGGCGGTGGGACTCGGGTTCTGGGCGCTGGACCTGCCGAGCCCGGCGTTCTGGGGTGTTGTCACGGTGATCTTCGCGATCCTGCCGCTGGTGGGCAGCGGCCTGATCTGGGCCCCGGGTGCGGTCTATCTCGCGGCGCAGGGGCGTCCGATCGCCGGGGCGCTGCTCGCGGCGGGCGGCGTGTTCGTCGTCGGCAACATCGACACCCTGGTCCGTCCCTTTGTGTTCCGCCGCTATGCCAAGATGCACCCGTTCATCACGGTCATCGGCGCGTTCGCGTTCGTGCCGCTCGTGGGCATCCTGGGCCTGCTGGTCGGTCCGCTTGCCATCTCCTACTTCTTCGAGCTCGTGGCGATGTACAAGGGCGAGTACCTGCACGAGAACGGTGAATCAGCGGTTCCCGCCGCCGTGCTCGAGGCCAGCACGGCGGCGCCACAGGTATAGCGGCACGCCGAGCAGGATGAGCGCCGCGCCGCGGAGGGCATTTCCGGGGCTCGCCCGCACCGATCCCGCGACGACGTAGACCGACGCGGCCACGAAGAGCAGCACCGAAAGTCTCCAGGCCGGAGTGACGAACTCCGGCCTTGTTGCGCCCGCGAGTTCATCCCGCCGCCGGAATACGAGCAGCGTTGCCGCCGTCAGGCCGAAGAAGATCCAGTCGCCAAAGACCACGTAATCGAGCAGTTCGCCGTACGTGCCGGAAAGCACCAGCACCACGGCCCATGCGCCCTGAGCCACCAGGGCCACGACCGGCGTGCGAAACCTCGGGTGAAGCCGGGCAAACACATCGAAGAAGATCCGGTCCCGGGCCATCGCCTGGTAGACGCGGGCATTGGCGCAGATGGCGAGGTTGAGGAAGCCCGACGGTCGAGAGGGCGATGCCGACCGCGATGAAGGTGCGACCGGCGGGCCCGAAGAGGATCTGCATCGTGTCGGCGGCCGGCGCGGTGCTGTCCGCCAGCCCGCCCACACCGAGCAGCCTTCAGGTACACGACATTTGCCAGCAGGTAGACCAGGACCACGATCCCCGACGCCCCACAGCAACGCGCGCGGAAGGTTGCGCGGCGCGTCGACCATCTCTTCGGCCACGAAGTTGGTCTGCTGCCAGCCGCCATAGGCGAAGAGCACCGGAACGAGTGCACCCGCGAACGAAAGATGACGCGCCGCGCGCGACCGGAAGCAGCACCGGCGACGGCAGGCCGCGTCTTGCCAAGCATGGCAAAGAGGCCGGCCACGATGAGGAATCCCGAGCGCTGCCAGCTTGAGCAGGGTGAAGAGCGAGGTCATCACCGAGCTGGGCTTCACCCCGAGGATGTTGATGATGGTGAGCAGCACGATGCTCGAAGAGTGCCATCGGCGTGATTGCCGTCGCCGGCAGCCCCGCGACCGCGGCGGCATAGCTCGCGAAGGTCATCGCCACCGCGGCGATGGCGCCGGTGGCGATGACGAGCAGCAGCGTCCAGGCGTAGAGGAACGCGGGCAGCGGGCCGAAGGCATCGCGCAGGTAGACGTAGCCGCCGCCCGCCTCCGGTCGGCGGCCCCCGAGCTCGGCGTAGATGAAGGCGCCGAGGACGGCCACGACTCCACCCAGGAGCCACGCGGCGATGGTGAGTCCCGCGGTGCCGGCACGCTGCGCCACCACCGCCGGGTTGAGGAAGATCCCCGAGCCGATGATGCCGCCCACAACCATCATGGTGCCTTCGAAGAGGCCGATCCGTCGCGCGTAGGTAGTCATGGGGCTGGAATGTAGGCAAAAAAACAGCGGGGAGTCCGAAGACTCCCCGCTGCTAAAGCCGTCACCTGCCGAGCTTACTGGCCCGGATTCTCCAGCTCGGTCGGCCCGCCGTACAGCGATACGCGGCGGTTCGCCTCGCGGCCTGCCTTCGTCTTGTTCGTCGCGATCGGACGAGTCGAGGCATAGCCCTTCGCCTCGAGACGGTCGGCCGGGACGCCCTGCGTGATCAGGTACGCCTTGACCGACTCCGCACGCGCCTGCGACAGCTTCTCGTTCAGCTTGACGCTGCCGGTGCTGTCGGTGTGGCCCTGCACCCAGATCTTGTAGTCTGGCGGCAGGCTCGGCAGGATCGTGTTGATCTTGATCGCCGCATCCGTCAGAGCAACCTTGGCTTCCTTGCCCAGCTTGGAGCTGCCGGACACGAAGCTGCTGCCCTTGATGATGAACGTTCCACCGGTCTCCTCGAAGATGATCCGGCAACCGACGGCATCCACCTTGTTTCCGGCCTGCGTGGACGGGCACTTGTCCTTGCAATCCGGCACGCCGTCGCCGTCGGTGTCCTTCTGGCACTCCGAGCAACCCTGGGCGTCGACCTTCTCGCCGGCCGGGGTGTTCGGGCACTTGTCCGCGCTGTTCGGCACGCCGTCCTTGTCGTCATCCTCAGGGCAGCCCTGAGCATTGACCTTGGTGCCAGCCGGCGTGTTCGGGCACTTGTCGAGGGCGTTGTTCACGCCGTCGCGGTCATCGTCCAGCTGCGACTGCGAGCAGCCAGAGGAGTTGACCGTCTCACCAGCCGGGGTGTTCGGGCACTGGTCGTGGTCGTTCACCACGCCGTCCTTGTCGTCATCCAGCGGGATCGGACAGCCCTTCTCGTCGACCTTGGTGCCGAGCGGGGTATTCGGGCACTGATCGAGCTTGTCGATCACGCCGTCCTTGTCGGTGTCCTTCGGCTTCTCCTTCGGGAACATGAGGGAGAGTCCAGCCTGGAGGCCCCAGTTGGAGGCATTGTCCGGCGGGCCCGTGTATTCAGCCGGGTCGAGCACGTAATCGTACGTGCCGTCGATGCGGCCCTGCAGCACGCCGCCCACGCCGAAGCGGAGGCCTACCAGGAACGACGGGCTGACCCCGTCGGTGTGGCCCGGAATGGTGTCGTAGATAGCCGCCGTAGCCGCTGTACACGACACCGGCGCCCAGGATCAGGGCCATCGGACGGAAGTTGATGTTGTACTGCAGGTAGGCGCGGCCCGACTGGACCGCGACGGACTCGTCAAACCCGGAAGCGAAAGTGCCCAGGGAATCTTCGGAGTGGGTCGGCATGTACGAGTACTGACCCTCGATCTCGAAGTTGCGGAAAAGGAAGATTCCGAGGCGCCCTCCGAACCCGGGCGACGTTTGCAGTTGATACGCATCGTCGAACCAGGTGACGCGCCCAAAGGCACCGATTTCCACCGTGCCTGCTTTTTGGGCGGCGGCGGGTGCGGCCGCGATAACCAGGGCCGCAGCAGACACGAACAGAGATCGCATGGACACTCCGAGACTTGAGGGGGGACGGAAAACACCAAACCGCCGGCCGTGGCCGACGTCAGGGGGGAAACTTACGTCCACACACGAAAACGTCAATACAGCCACAACTTGCCTACCCTGAGGCCCGCAAAACGTTTCAGCGAAAACTCATCACCAGTTCACCCAGGATCCTGTTTGGAATCCGATTCAGCGCTTGACATTAGTTGAATACTCAATAGTTTAGTGCTCAACAACAACGGCGGGCATCGTGGCAGGATATGCGGGAACGGCAAGAGAGCGCCTGGCGCTCCGCACCTTTGTAAAGCTGGTGCGGGCGGCGAACGGGCTGAGTGCGCGCCTCAATCGGCCACTGGCGGAGGCCGGTCTCACGGAGAGCCAGTTCGGGGTTCTCGAGGCCCTGCTGCATGTGGGGCCGCTGCATCATGGCGAACTGGCCGAGAAGATCCTGCGCACCAACGGCAACGTGACGCTGGTGGTGGATCAGTTGGAGAAGCGCGGGCTGGTACGCCGTGAGCGCGGGTCGGTCGACCGCCGATTCATCCGGGTGCACCTCACCGAGCCGGGCACTGTCCTGGTGCGGAGCCTTTTCCCGGCGCACGCGGCGAGACTCGCGGAGGAGATGAGGTTGCTCAGCGAGAATGAGCAGCGGGAACTGGGACAGCTCTGTCGGCGCCTGATGCGCCGCACATCTGATTCCATGGCCGCGGCCGCCGGTGACGGCAAGGCGCGGATTGATGCAGCAGACGACGACGTACACCACGAGGAGCAGGACACATGAACGGCATTCATCACGTCACCGCCATTTCGAGCGATCCGGCGGCGACACTTCGATTTTACAGTGACACTCTCGGGCTCCGGCTGGTAAAGCAGACGGTGAACTTCGATGACCCGGGCACCTTTCACCTCTACTTCGGCGACCGCACCGGCAACCCGGGATCGATCCTGACATTTTTCCCCTTCCCGGGAGGAATGCGCGGCCGCATCGGCACGGGCCAGGCGGCCGTGACGAGCTTTGCCATTCCGGTCGAATCGGTGGGTTGGTGGATCGAGCGTCTGGGCGCGCGCGGTGTAGCGGTGGAAGCGCCGGTGGGACGATTTGACGAGCGTGTCGTGGCGTTGCGGGACCCCGACGGGATGCTGCTCGAGCTGGTGGGTTCCCCACGATATGCCGAGCTCGAAGGCTGGGCACAGAGTGGCATTCCCGCTGCGCATGCGATCCGCGGTATTCACGGGGTGACCCTCTGGAGCGACGGGGCAGCGACGGGCACTGAGGGCGTTCTCACAGGACAACTCGGATTCCAGTTCGAACAGGAACACGGGGGAACGCGGCGATTCCGGGCGGAGGCGCCGCTCGGTGGCGTGATCGACCTTCGGCGTGCCGATGGGTTCTGGCGCGGCGTTGGTGGAGTGGGGACCGTGCATCATGTGGCGTTCCGCGCGGCCGACGAGGCCCGCCAACTGGAGGTGCGTACTGCCGTTGAAGGCGCAGGCCTCCAGGTTACCCCAGTGGTGGACCGGCAATACTTCAAGTCCGTGTACTTCCGGGAGCCGGGTGGGGTGCTGTTCGAGGTTGCGACGGACTCACCAGGTTTCCTGTGGGATGAAGCGGAGCCGCAGCTCGGCACGACGCTCAAGCTTCCAGCGTGGCTCGAGCCACATCGCGAGGAAATCGTGCAGGGGCTGCCGTCACTCGATGTGGCTCCGGTCGAGGTGATGTTGTGAGCGGCACACCCCAGCTTCCGCTCCTGCACCGGTTCGAACCTGGCGAGCCCGGGGCACCGACGCTGCTGCTGCTCCACGGTACTGGCGGCGACGAGAACGACCTGCTGCCGCTCGGGCGCACGCTCCTGCCGGGCGCGGCACTACTGAGCCCGCGTGGTGCCATCCTCGAGCGAGGCCAGCCGCGCTTCTTCCGGCGACTGGCCGAAGGCGTTTTCGACCTGGAGGATCTGCAGGTCCGTACCACGGAGCTGGCCTCCTTCGTCCGCGAAGCGGCGACCGCCTATCATCTGGACGCGAGCCGCATTGTGGCGGTGGGGTTTTCGAACGGGGCGAACATTGCGGCAAGCCTGTTGCTCGCGGATATGCACGTGCTTGCCGGCGCGGTGCTACTGCGACCCATGGTACCGTTCGAGCCGGAGCACCGGCCGCGCCTGTCGGGCATCCCGGTGCTCATTTCGGCCGGTCGCAGCGATCCGATCGTTCCACCGACCTTGGTGGAGCGACTCGGGGTATTACTCTCCGAGAGTGGGGCCACGGTCGAAATGAAGTGGAGCCCAGGTGGTCACGGCCTCACCCAGGCTGATGTAGACGATGCCGCGTCATTCCTCGCGCGGCACGCTGGTGATTTCGGCCTTTCTTCGCTAACGGGCGAAGCGGGACTGGCTAATTAAGAGGTGTCAGCTGGTTCGGGGCGGGGTGTCGCCTCGTGATATCCCCGCCGCACCGGTCCGCGACGCCCCGGGCCGGAGAAACGGGTACTGACGATGTCCCTTGTTGCGCTCGAGCTTGAACGGCAGGCGCGTGCCGACCGCCTGGTCCAGGAAATCGCCGCCCGCCACGGATTACCCCCAGTTCACAGCATAGATCGCAGTGCAGTGCCCACCGAACGCTTCCTCGTCGCCTACGTTCCTGACGTCGCAGGCATTCCGGGTACCGCCCATGCGGTCGAGTATGTATTCGCCTCCTCGATGCTTGCATCGGTCGACGCCCTGCGGCGTGTCGTGACCGAATCGCCGGGCGGCGCGGGCTCGGCGGCATACGTGCATGACCTCGATGGTGGCATGGAGTAGCGATACGCATTCATGACGGGCCGGTCATCCGACCGCCCGTCGGCAGTGTCGCCGCGTTACTCTTGGTAATGCGGCGCTCTTGCATCTGTCACCTCGCTCTTTTCCTGCTGACCGCGTCGGGCGCAGCGGCCCAGGTCGCACCACCAACCTCACTCGCAGAGCGCTTCGCGGCGTTCACGGCCGTGACTGGTTTCGAGCAGTCAGTCGTCGATACGCTGCTCGGCGGCCTCCTGCCGGGTGCGTCGCGCGATCGATCGGGCAGTGCCGTCCTGATACTCGGCTCGGGGTCGCCCCGCCGGCTCGTCGCCTGTCCGCTCGACGAGCCGGGCTGGCTGGTGGGGAGTGTCGGCGCGGATGGGTACCTGACGCTGCGTCGCGCGCCCGGCCGGTTGCCGTCGCCGCTCTTCGACCAGCAGCTCGAAGGGCATCGCGTCACCCTGTTCGGCCGCTGGGGGCCCGTGCCAGGTGTCGTCGCCGTCCGTTCGGTTCACCTCACCCGGGGGCGCGATGCGGGCGCGGACGATCCGTTCAGCGTCGATGATGCCCGGGTCGACGTTGGTGCGGCCCGCGCGACCGGGGCGCTGGCGCTCGGTGTCGCCGTCCTCACACCGGTTTCGCTCACAAAGAAACCGGTGCGCTACGGCACCGACCTCCTGGCGGCACCAATGGCCGGGCGCCGCGCGGCGTGTGCGTCGCTCGTGCTCGCGGCGCGCGAGGCGAAGCCGGGGTCGGGCACCGTCGTGGTGGCGTTCGTCACCGAGCAGAACCTGTCGCAGCGTGGCCTTCGCACGGTGCGGCGCACGCAGGGACCGTTCACGGACGAGCGGCTGGTGGACGGTGGCACCGGTGCGCCGGGGCTGCCGACAGAGTCGAAGGAAGGATGGATCCTGCCCGTGGCGTACGCATCCACACCAGTGGAGACGGTGTCCCTGGCCGGCGCCGATTCACTGCGGGCGCGCATTGGGCGCTGGATCGTGGGGCCATGAAAGCACGCTTGCTGCTGGCCGTCCTGGTCCTGCTGCCGTGCCGGTTGGCGGCACAGCAGCAGCCGTCACTGGATGATGTGCGTTCCGTCCTGGCCCCCCTGATCGAGACGTACGGGGTATCCGGCGCCGAGGGACCGGTTCGCGATGCGGTGAGCCGGATGCTGCCATCCTGGGCGCGCGCCACCACGGACACCGCTGGCAACCTCATCGTGAGCGCCGGCGAGGGAGAACCACTCGTGGTGTTCGTGGCGCACCTCGATGAAATCGGCTTTGAGATCACCGCGATCCGCGACGATGGCACGCTCGAACTCAAGCAGCGCGGCGGATTCTTCCCTTCCCTGTTCGAGGCGCAGCCGGCGCTGGTGCACACCGGCGGCGGCAGCATTCCCGGCATCTTCGTTCCGCGCGACTCCGCCGGCGCGACGCCGCGCCGCACGCCGCCCGCGCTCAGTGCGAGCGTCGGCGCCGCGACCCGCGAGGCCGCGGAGGCGATGGGCATCCGGCCGGGTCAAACGCTCACCATGCCGAAGCGCTTCGTTCCCCTCGCCGGAACACGCGCCACAGGCCGCTCCTTCGACGACCGTGTCGGTTGCACCGCCCAGATCCTGGCGTTGCGCCGCCTCGATCCGAAGCGGCTGCACCATCGCGTCATCTTCGTGTGGAGCGTGCGGGAGGAGACGGGACTCGAGGGGGCACGCGTCGTGGCGGAGGCGCTGGGTCTCGCGCCCGCGCGGGTGCATGCGGTGGACACGTTCGTGTCGTCCGATTCGCCGCTCGAGATCAAGACCTTCGCGGATGTGCCGCTCGGGTCGGGCGCGGTGGCGCGCGCCGTGGACAACAGCAGCGTCACGCCACCGGCGATGGTGGACACGCTGGTGCGTGTGGCTGCGAACCGGCAAGTCCCGCTGCAGGTGGGCACCACCAACGGGGGGAACGACGGGTCGGCGTTCGCGCCGTGGGGCGTGCCCGACGTGCCGCTGGCGTGGCCGTTGCGCTACGCGCACTCTCCAGCCGAGGTGATCGATCTCCGGGACGTGCAGTCGCTGGCGCGGCTGATCCAGGCGGTGGCGGAGGACTGGTAGCGGTTTTCGCCCGGCGAGGGTTGCGCAGGCACCGTCAGGAATGCATGTTTATGCGTTATGCAACCTGAGCGCCCGCTCGTCGCCCTGGCCTTCTCCGGCGGCCTCGACACCTCGTACTGCGTTCCCCGTCTCGCCGAGGATGGCTGGGCGGTGGAGACGGTGTTCGTCAATACCGGAGGCACCACGGCTGAAGACCGCGCTGCCATTCGCCGCCAGGCGGAAGCCGTGGGCGCGCGGCGTCACCATGAGGTCGATGCGCGGGCCGAGGTGTTTGACCGCTTCGTGCGCTACCTCCTCCAAGGCAACGTGCTCCGGGGCGAGGTCTATCCGCTCAGCGTCGCCGCCGAGCGGACCCAGCAGGCCATTTCCGTCATCGAGGCGGCGCGCGCGATGGGCGCCACGGCGGTGGCCCATGGGTCCACCGGTGCCGGTAACGACCAGGTGCGGTTCGACGTCGCGTTCCGTGTGCTCGCGCCGGAACTGCAGATCATCACGCCCATCCGCGAAACCAACCTGCAGCGCGCCGACTCGATCGCGTACCTGGAAGTGCGCGGCCTGCCGGTGCCGGCCAAGGCGAGCGCCTACAGCATCAATCGCGGGCTCTGGGGCACGACCTACGGCGGTGGGTGGACGCACGACACCTGGGCCGGCCCGCCCGACGAGCTTGTCGAGCCGCCGGCGGATGCGCCGGCGCCGCGCGAGATCGTGATCGGCTGGGAGCAGGGTCTACCGGTGACGATCGATGGCGTCGCCATCGACGGTCCGACACTGGTCGAACAGCTCGGTGACCTCTGTGCCGAGTATGGCGCGGGGCGCGGTATTCACGTGGGCGAAACCGCGCTCGGCATCAAGGGCCGGATCGGGTTCGAGGCCGGCGCCGCGCTGCTGCTGATCCAGGCCCACCGGGAGCTGGAGAAGCTGGTGCTCACCAAGTGGCAGGTGTTCTGGAAGGATTCGCTCGGTCGCTTCTATGGTGACCGGCTGCACGAAGGGCAGTACTTCGACCCGGCGCTGCGAGACATCGAGGCGATGTTCACCAGCTCGCAGCAGCGGGTCACGGGCGAGACGCGGGTGCGGCTGTCGGCGGGGCGCACGCAGGTCACCGGTGCGCGGAGCCCATTCTCGATGATGGATCGCGCCGTGGCTACCTATGGAGAAGAGAACCGGCTCTGGACCGGCGAAGAAGCCCGCGACTTTTCTCGGATCGTTGCGATACCGTCGCTGCTGGCACAACGGGCGGGCGCGAAGGCGCACAAGGAGAACTCATGATTACGACGCGCGTGAAGCTGGACAAGATCTCCTCCTCCACCCGGAACGCGGCGCTCGCATCCGAGGTGATCGTGGGCGACCAGATCGTGGCGCAGGAAGGCTACGTGCTCGCGGTACGCATCAAGGAGGACAAGTCCACCTACAACTCGGTGGAGGATCTGGCCGGCCGCATGGTGACGCTCCGGGCCGGCGATGTCCTCGCCGGCACGCTGGGTACCCGGCGCGCGCTCCGCGGCTACGCCGGCGTGGTGCCGGCGCACATCGCGGTCGGCGACACGATCGACGTGCTCAACCTCGGTGGCATCCTCGGCAAGTGCACCTCGGCGAACCCCGAGATCGGCGCCCCGTTCAGGGCCGAGGTGCTCGGCGCGATCCTGACGTTTCCGGAGCTGGGCGACCGGATCGGCCGCCCGGCGCACATCAAGGACAAGGCAGTACCCACCGCGGACATGCTCGACTGCACGGTGCCGGTGGTGTACATCGCCGGCACCTGTATGAATGCAGGCAAGACGGTGGCGGCTACCGAACTGGTGCGCGGGCTGTATCGCAGCGGGCTCAAGGTGGCGGCCGCCAAGCTCACTGGCGTGTCCCTCATGCGCGATGCACTGTCGATGCGCGATGCCGGCGCGAGCGCCGCGCTCACATTCAACGACATCGGCATTGCGAGCACGCACGCGGGCGTCACCGTGTCGAGTGCCAAGGGCATCCTCAACCGGCTGGCGCAAGGCAAGCCCGACGTGATCGTGGCGGAACTGGGTGACGGCATCCTGGGAGAGTACGGCGTGCAGGACATCCTCGCTGACCCGGAATTGTCGGGCGCCGGCGCGGCGTGGGTGATGGCGGCGCCCGATCCGGTGGGATGCTGGGGCGCCAAGGTGCTGATGGAGCAGCGGTATGGCCTGGCGATCACGGTGATCACCGGGCCGGCCACCGACAACGAAGTCGGCCGCGACTACGTCAACGCCGAATTGAACATCCCCGCGTTCAATGCCCGGCGCGAGCCGGAGGCGCTGGTGGAGGTCGTGCGGGCCTCGATCGCCGCCTGGCAGGCTGCTCGCCCCGTCGCCGAGCTCGCGGCCGTCTGACGATGCGTGTCGCCGTCATCGGTGCCGCCGGCTATGCCGGCGGCGAGCTGCTCCGACTCCTGCTGTCCCATCCCGACGTGACCGACTGGGTGGCGACGAGCCGGAGCCAGGCCGGGAAGCCGGTGGGCGATGTGCATCCGCAGCTTCGCTCCCTGACCGATCGCCCCTTCGAGGCGCTCGAGCCGGCTGAGGCGGCGCGCGGGTGTGATGTCGTGTTCCTGGCACTGGAGCACGGGGAGTCGTCGAAGGTGGCACCGGCTGCTCTTCGCCGCCGGCGCCGGACTCGTGATCGACATCGCTGCCGATTTCCGGGTGGCTGACCCCGCGCTCTACACGAAGTACTACGGAGCGCATCCTTCTCCCGAGTTGTTGTCACGGTTTCGCTATGGACTGGCCGACGTCGAGGGCACCCGCCTGCGCGGTGCTGCCGCGATCGCGGCGCCGGGATGCTTCGCCACGGCGGCGCAGCTCGCGCTCTATCCGCTCGCGGGGATCGCGGGAATCCAACCGGCGCTGTTCGCGGTGACCGGCTCGAGCGGTGCGGGTGTGCAGCCACGACCCACCACGCATCACCCGGCACGGGCACACAATCTCTTCGCCTATTCGGTGATGGGTCATCGGCACGAGGCCGAGGTGCTGTCGAACTGGCGCCGGTGGACTGGTCGCGATGATGCGACGGCACGGCTGATGACGCATAGCGGGCCGTTCGTGCGGGGTATTCATCTCACCTTGCACGCATACCTGGCGGCAGGGCGGCAAGGCGGCAAGGCGGCAGGAATCCTGTTTCGGGACGCCTATGCGGGACGCCCGTTCGTGCGCGTGCTCGACCAGCCGCCGGAGCTCACGCACGTGGTGGGCACCAACGAGGCGCACATCCATGCCGTCGACTCGCCGGATGGTCGCGAGATCCAGGTCATGATCGTCATCGACAACCTGGTGAAGGGTGCGGGCGGGCAGGCGGTTCAGGCGATGAACCTGGCGCTCGGCATTCCTGAGACGCGTGGACTCGTGGGCGGAGGGATCTTTCCATGCTGATCGAGCGGCAAGGCGGCAAGGCGGCAGGGGCAAGAGGAGAGCGCGCTCCTGCCCGTCTATGCGCAGTTTCCCGTGCGTCCCGCGCGCGGGGAAGGAAGCTGGATCATCGACGTCGACGGCCTTCGCTGGCTCGATGCCTACGGCGGCCATGCGGTGGCGAGCACGGGCCACTGCCATCCGCACGTCGTACGCGCCATCGCTGAGCAGGCGTCCCAGCTGATCTTCTATTCCACCGTGCTGCCGCACCCGAATCGCGAGCGGCTCGCGTCCCGGCTGGCCGGGCTCATGCCGCCGGGCCTCGATCGTTCCTTCTTCTGCAATTCGGGAGCGGAAGCCAACGAGAATGCCCTGGGCCTGGCGCGGAAGCGCACCGGGCGAGAGCTCGTGGTATCGGTCACCGGGGGCTGGCACGGCCGCACCGTGGCGACGCTCGCCGTCACTGACGGTGCCAAGTACGAGGCCGGCGCGCGCCGTGCCGGGATGCCGCTGTCCCCGAAGATCCCGTTCGACGACGTCGATGCACTCGAGCGCGCCATCGATGATTCCGTCGCCGCGCTGATCGTCGAACCGGTGCAGGGGATGTCGGGCGCGCGCGACTGCTCGCATGCGTTCCTGCAGGCAGCGCGCGCGGCCTGCACCCGTCACGGCGCGGCGCTCATCTTCGACGAGATCCAGTGCGGGGTCGGCCGGCTGGGCGCGTTCACCGCCGCCGAGTTCTATGGCGTGATGCCCGACGCGATCACGCTGGCCAAGGGACTCGCCTCGGGGTTCCCGATCGCCTCGGTCACGGTCGGTGACTTTCTCGCGGAAGGCGTCAGCGTCGGCGATCTCGGCAGCACATTCGGTGGCGGGCCATTGGCCTGTGCGGCCGGCCTCGCGACGCTGGACGTGATCGAGCGCGATGATCTGGCCGGCAATGCCGCGCGGGTGGGACAACAGCTGCGCGAGGGTGCGCTCGGACTCGGCATTCCGTCCGTGCAGGGCCATGGGCTGCTGCTGGGCCTTCGGCTGGGCCGAGCGGCCCAGCCAGTCCAGCGGGCCCTGTTCGACCGCCGCATCCTTACCGGCACCTCCAGCGACCCGGAAGTCCTGCGATTGCTTCCGCCCCTCTCGTTCTCGCGCGACGAGGCCGGGCTCCTGCTGGCCGGGCTCGCGGAGGTGCTGGCATGATCGAGGTGAAGGGAAAGGCGGGCCCCATCGCCGTGGACGACGGGGGCACCGGCGAGCCTGCGTGCCTGCTGGTACACAGCCTGGGCGGGCGGCTCGCATTCTGGGCGTCGACGCTCGAGGAACTGCGCAAGCGCTACAGGGCGGTTGCGCTCGACCTGCGCGGTCACGGCGCATCGGCGCCGGCCTCGTTCGCCGAATCGGGACTGGACGATTTCGTCGACGACGTGTGGCGTGTTGCCGATTCGCTCGGGCTCGCGCGCTTCGTCCTGGTGGGGCACAGCTTCGGTGCGACGGTGGCGCTGGCGGCGGCGGCGCGCGTTCCGGCCCGGGTGATAGCGTTGGTGCTGGTCGACCCGGCTGGCGCTTTTGACCAGGTGCCGGTCTCGACCCTGGAGGCGTACATCGAGGAGGTCCTGAAGGACGAGAGCGGCGCCTTCGTGCGGGCGGCCTACGTGGCAAACCTCGAACGTGCTACCCCCGAAACGCGTGAGGCGGTGCTCGCCAGCCTCGCCGCCACCAGTCGCGATGTCCTGGGCGGAGCCTACACCGCGATGTTCGCGACCGACGCGCGGGCGCTCCTGCGGCGGTATCCCGGTCCGCTGCGGCTCATCGTCGACGCCGCGAATGACTCTCCCATGAGCCTGCACGCACAGGTGCCCGACCTCGACATCGTGCCCATCGAAGGGGCCAGCCACTGGCTGATGCTCGACCGACCGGAACAATTCGCCCTCGCGCTCAAGGAGTTCGTGGATGCGCACCCGGTGCCGCAATGAAGCGTGACTTTCTCTCGATGGAGTCGTGGGGCCAGGAGCGCTGCATGGCGCTGCTCGACCTCGCCGACCGGGTGAAGCGGGGAGAGATCTCCGGCGGGCTCGAGAGGAAGATCCTGGCCATGGTGTTCATGGACCCGAGCCTGCGCACGCGCGCCAGCTTCGAGGCCGCGATGTTCCTGCACGGCGGCCACGGGATCGTGCTGGAGCCGGGTAGGGGAAGCTGGTCACTGGAAACGGAGCCGGGTGCCGTGATGGACGGCGCCACGGTGGAACACATCAAGGATGCCGCGCGCGTGCTGGGCCGGTACGCCGATGTGCTTGGTGTGCGGACCTTTCCGCGTCCTGGTAGCTGGGACACGGTGCGGCAGGACCTGGTGATCCGCCGCTTCGCCGAATATTGCGAAAAGCCGATCATCAACCTCGAGTCGACGCGGCGGCATCCCTGCCAGGGCCTGGCCGATGCCATGACACTGCGGGAGAAGTTCGGCGGCGATCCCCGCGGCAAGCGCTTCGTGCTCCTGTGGGCCTGGCACCCCAAGGCGCTGCCGACGGCGGTGCCGGCCAGTGCCGCGATCTCGGCGGCAATGCTGGGCATGGAGGTCGTGATCGCACGTCCGGATGACTACGAGCTGGACCCGGAGGACACGGCACTCATCCGCCAGCTGGCGCGCGACAATGGCGCCATGATCCACATCAACAACGACCCGGATGACGCACTGGTAGGCGCTGACGCGGTGTACGTGAAGTCCTGGGGATCGGTGAAGCACTACAACCATCCTGAAGAAGAGGCGGCGATGCGGGCGGGGCTGCGTGACTGGCGACTCACCGGGTCGCGACTCAAGTCGACCCGGGGTGGCAAGGGCATCGTCATGCACTGCCTGCCGGTACGGCGCAACGTCGAGCTGGACGACGAGATCATCGACGGGCCGACGTCGGTGGTGGTGGACCAGGCGGAGAACCGGCTGCATGCGCAGCGGGCGCTGCTGCTGGACCTGCTCGGAGCGAGGACGTCGTGACGATCGATTCCTCCAGGGGCATCGCCGGGCTCAAGGGCGCGCTGCGCTATGTGCGCGCCTATCGCGACCGCGTGTTCGTGGTGAAGCTGGGCGGTGACGTGGTGAGCGACCCGGAGACGCTCGACCAGGCGGCGGCGCAGCTGGCGCTCCTGTCATCGCTGGGCATCCGCCTGGTCGTGGTGCACGGCGGGGGTCCCCAGGCGACCGCGTTGAGCCGCAAGCTCGGCACCGAACCCACGATCGTGGCAGGGCGCCGCATCACCGACGACCAGGCGCTCGAAGTGGCAAAGATGGTCTACGGCGGCCAGCTCAACACCGACCTGCTCGCGTCGCTGCGGGAGCACCGGCTGCAAGCAGTAGGGCTGTCGGGCGTCGACGCCGAGCTGATCACGGCGCACCGCCGTCCTCCGGTGACCATGGTAGATGATGCCGGCAAGTCGCGCACGGTGGATTACGGGCACGTTGGTGATATCGATCGTGTCGATCCGCGCGTGCTCGACACGCTGATGGACGGCCGCTTCGTGCCGGTGGTCGCGAGCCTGGCAGGCGACGATGACGGCAACGTCTACAATGTCAACGCCGACACCGTGGCCGAATCCATTGCCGTGGCGCTGCAGGCGATGAAGTTGATCTTCATGACCGGAGCCCCGGGCGTACTGCGCGACCGGAATGACCCGTCATCACTGGTCACCTTCGCCGACCCGGACGATCTCGCGACGCTGATGGCGAGCGGCGCGCTGGCGGGTGGGATGCGCCCGAAGGTGGAGGCCTGTATCCGGGCCGCGACGAGCGGGGTCGAGCGCACGCACATCATCGACGGTCGCGCGCCGGATGCCTTGCTGCTCGAGGTGTTCACCGGGGCTGGCATGGGCACCATGATCGTCGGCCGGAAAGAGAAGGCAACCTACCTTGGCGTCGACCTGGCCGGCTGAGATCGCGCTGCTGCACGAGCTCGTCGCCATTCCCTCCGTGAGTGGCGACGAGGAAGCCATCGCGCGTCATATCGAGTCCGAAGTGCGGCAGTGGGGGCTCGACGTTGTACGAGACGCGACCGGGGTGAAAGTCGAGCTGCGCGCACGGAAGCCGGGCCCGACGCTTGCCCTCGTGTCGCACCTCGACGTCGTGCCGCCAGGGCAGGGCTGGACACGCGATCCCTGGACGCCGGTGATCGAAGAGGGCCGCCTCTACGGGCGCGGATCGGGCGACGCCAAGGC
Source organism: uncultured Gemmatimonadales bacterium (assembly GCA_963822925.1). GTDB lineage: Bacteria > Gemmatimonadota > Gemmatimonadetes > Gemmatimonadales > GWC2-71-9 > JAGGAG01. Next base: position 91,525 of record CAWGJN010000017.1, on the reverse strand, counting down.
ATCGGTGGCGGCGATGCTGTGCGCGATCCGTGACGTAGCCGACGCTGGTGGCCCCATCCATGGACGCTTGCTGGTGGTCCTTGGGTTCGGCGAAGAGACGAAGCACACGTCGATGCCGGACGCACTCGCGACGGTCGGCACCGTTGATGCCGCGCTCGTCGGCGAGCCGACCAACCTCGAGCTGGCCGTGGCCCAGCGCGGGCTGATGATGGTCGACCTCATCGCCCGGGGCGACCAGCGGCATGCGGGCTATGCCGCGGGATCCAGTTTCACCAACGCGGCGATCGTGCTCGCCCGGGATCTGCTCAAGCTGGGAACGCTCTGCCAGGAACGGGAGCACCCGGTGCTGGGGCGCGTGAGCATCACGCCGACGATGGTGGAGGCGGGGATCAGCCGGAACGTGACGCCGCCCGCCGCCAAGGCAGTGCTCGACATCCGCAGCACCCCGAGCTGGTCGCACGAGGAGATCAGCGAGGTGCTGCGCAACGCACTCGAATCGGAAGTCGTCGTCACCTCGAAGCGGCTGGTGCCCTGCGAGACGCCGGAGCATTCGCGGCTGCTCCAGGTAGCGCGCGGCGTGCGGCCGGCGGCCCGGACTTACGGCAGCCCAACCTGCTCCGACTGGGTGTTCCTCAGCGGCCGCGACGCGATCAAGGTCGGACCCGGCACCAGCCAGCGTTCCCACACGGCCGATGAATGTGTCGACCTGTCGGAGGTGACGGAAGCGCGGGGGTTCTACGCGAAGGTTGCGAGGGAGTATCTGAGTGAGAACTGAGCGGCAAGGCGGCAAGGCGGCAGGGCGGCGGGGCGCCGCCGCCGCGACCCTGTGGGGCGCATCGCCAAGCGACGCACTACTCGCCTATACGGTGGCAGATGATCGCGAGTGGGATGCGCGACTCCTGCGCTGGGACATTCTCGGCAGCCTGGGACACGCCGAGGGACTGCGCCGGAGCGGCATCATCACGCCCACCGCGCACCTGCGGCTGCAGCGCCTGCTTCGGAATGCCCTGCGATCGGCCGAATCGGGCCGGCTCGCGATCGGGGCGGAGCACGAGGACGTGCACTCCGCGGTGGAGTTGTGGCTCACGCGGCGCGATCGCCGGAGCGGCGGGACGCTGCACACCGGACGGTCGCGCAACGACCAGGTCGCCGTGGACCTGCGCCTCTACCTCAAGGACCGGGTACTGTCGCTGCATGCTCGTGCGACGGATCTGGCGGACGCGCTGCTCGTATTCGCCGCGGCCCACCGAACGGCACTCTGGCCGGGTTACACACACCAGCGGCGCGCCATGCCGAGCTCGGCCGGCCTCTGGGCAGCGGCGTATGCGGAAGGATTGCTCGACAGCATCGAGGGCATCGATGCACTCTGGCATCGGGTAGACCGGTCGCCGCTCGGGAGCGCGGCGGGATATGGCGTACCGCTGGCACTCGACCGGCGGGCAACGGCCCGGGCGCTCGGCTTCCGCGAGCTCGACCACAACGTGGCCGGTGTCCAGAACGCGAGAGGGAAACTCGAAGCCGCCGTGCTGCACTGGTGCAGCGAGCTGGGCCACGAAATGGCCAAGCTTTCGGCTGACGTGATCCTCTTCAGTGCCGACGAGTTCGGCTGGCTTCGCCTGCCGCCCGATCTTGCCACCGGATCGAGCATCATGCCGCAGAAGCGGAATCCCGACCTGTTCGAGCTGACGCGCGCGCGGTCGGCGCTGGTGGAGGGCGCACTGTTCACGGTGCACGCGCTCAAGGCGAAGCTGCCGGGCGGTTACCACCGCGACTTCCAGTTTCTCAAGGCGCCGCTCATGGGCGGCATCGACCTCACCGACGAAATGCTCGCGATGCTTGCGGTGGCGGTGCCGCGCCTCGAAGTGGATCGAGCCCGCGGTCGCGCGGCCCTCAGTGGCGACATCCTGGCGACCGATGAGGCGTTGCGACGGACCAGGAAGGGACAACCCTTCCGGGAGGCCTACCGCGAGGTGGCGCGCGAACTCAAGTCCGGCTCGACCATGCCCGCGATATCCGATCGCGAACTCATCGCTGCGCGTGGCAGCTCCGGCGGGCTGGGCAACCTCGAGCTCGGTCTTGCCCGGGCGCGAGTGACGCGGGCGCGGCGCTGGTGGCGGGCGGAGCGACGCCGCTTCGACGACGCGATGCTCCGCCTTGCCGGGCGCAGGCACACATGACCGCCGACCGCCGCAAGCGCCACCTCAAGATCCTCGAGCTCATCAGCACCCGGGCGGTGCGGACGCAGGAGGAACTGGCCGATGCCCTCGCGAGTGACGGCTGGCAGGTGACGCAGTCGTCGGTGAGCCGGGACATCGCGTCTCTCCGGCTGGTGAAGGTGGACGGGATTTACCGGAAAGCGCCGGCGTCCGCATTGCGGTCACGCGATCCCGACGAGTTGCGCATTGCGGAGGGGGTGCTCACCGCCGAGGCTGCGGGTGATGCACTGGTGGTGGTGCATACGCCGCCGGGCGAGGCGAACCGGGTGGGCATCGCGCTCGACCGGCTGGCGTGGCCGGAGATCGTGGGTACGATCGCGGGTGACGACACGATCTTCCTGGCAGTGGCGGACGCGAAGGCGCAGCACCAGGTACTACGGCGCCTCCGCGCCATTGCCTCGCCGAGGCGGCCCTCGTCCTGAGCGAACGCAAGAAGGGCGGCCCCTCGGGGCCGCCCTTCCGCATTCTCCGTGTACCCAGTCGCTTAGAAGTTGTTGGCTTGCTGCGATGCGTCGAAGTAGGACGCCACGCCACGATCACGCGCCTGCACCGAGATCACGTTGACGCCAGTCCGTGGCACCGTGATCTGCACTTGGTTGGCCCCGGCGCAGCCTTCCTTCGCGAGGAAGCTGCCCGCCGCCACTGTCACCGGCTGGCCATCAACGGTGTAGGACGTGACTTCGGTGCCGTTGATCCAGACCCGGATGTCGTTGTCGAGCGGGAGGCGAATGGGGTCCGTCGTGTTCGCCGAGTAGAACACGCGCCGCGCATACAAGTACGTGAAGAGGCTCGGGTCGGCCGTTGCGCCTGCGCTCGACCGGCTCCAGAGCGTCGCAGTGCCGAGCAGGTAGTTGACAGTGCCACCGTCGCCATTGCACTGGCTGGCAAAGGAGACGTCCCCTTCGCTGGGTGGACCGAATGGAGACTTGGTGTCGCCGAAGGGGGCGAGGCCAAAAGTCCACGTTCCCTGCCAGACAGCGCCGGTGGACGGCGTCGTTGCACCGCCCCCGGCGAAGAACGGAACGGTCTGGCCCGCCTGCACGCTGCTCGGGATGGTCGGGTTTCCGGTTGACGGTTGCTGAAAGAGCCAGTTCGGCAGGCCGAAGATGAGCGGCTCGACCACGACACCGCTGAACGGGCTGTAGTTGCTCACCAGGCCGCCGCGGCCGCCGGTGCCCAGGCCTCCGGCGAAGAGCTTTTTGGGGAGGAGCCAGTCGGCCACCTTGTCCAGGAGCGTCAAGCCCGGCGCGCAGGAAAGCCCAAGCGGTGCGAGGCTCGGTCCCGGCGAGATGATCTCGATGTTGCCGAAGCGAATGTTCCCCTCGGTAACCGGTTTGGCCGGATCGAGGTTGTGCGCCAGCCGAACCCTCGCGTTCTTCGGGCTATCGTCTCCGGTGAACAAGTCGATGCAGACACCCACCAGGCGCGGGATCGCGGGCGGAGTCGGCGACGCTGTGATGTCGTAGCAGGGTCCCTTCTGCTCGAGCGGGGTGTCGAGCCCACCCACACACGGCGTGATGCTGACCAGCGTGGGCACTGCCACTCCCTTTACTTCCGTCGCGGCATTGTTGCCCCCGTTGACGAGATCCGGAGCCCCGACGACCACCGTCTCGCCGGGATTCACCACCTGTGCGCCACCGTTCACGAGATCGATCGGCGTGGGCGGAGATTCACCAAGCGCGCAGTAAAGCAGAGCGACGAACGACTGGATCCGGCGAAGGGCCACCGGATCGCTTACCCCGACGCTCGCCTCCAGCGCCTTGTCGACGATCTGCAGCAACTTGGCCCGGGCCGCCGGCTTGGCGCCACTCTGGTTGAGCGCGAAGAACAGCGCAATGTCGATCTTGACCGCGGCACGGACCAGCGGCCTCGTGAAAACCGAGTTCACGAGAGCGTTGATGGAGTCCTTGCTGCAGGGGGTCGGATATGTGAGGAGGCTGGGATTGGTTACTTCAGGTGGTGCCGGCGGCGCCGTTGATTGGTCGGAACAGGCGGCTGCAAACATGAGCATGATGGCGACGAGAGCATACGGCAGGTTGCGCGACCGGCGACACATCGTAGCACCTCCTTCGAGACAGACTCGGGCGTGGCTGCGGCGGGAACAACAGCAGCGCATGTCTGCGCCTGAACCCGTAAGGGAGATATGGGTGGCAAATTCCTTGCCGTCAAGAGTCTAGACAGAGCTGGCGATGTAAGGCGTTGTGTAGAATAGACTTCGGCTGTGCCGGCGGGGCTCCATGAGGTGCCTGACCCAGAGAGGCTGGGTGTGTGCAAGCCACACCACATCAACTAGTTATGGTGCGCCGCGCCCCCATCGCGGGTCCGAGACGAGGGGCTGAAACTCCCATCCCGGGCTCTCAATCATGCCTGCCTGCCGGTTCGGGTTCGCGGCCCAGTAGGCCTTGAGCGCCTTGAACGCGGCGTCCTTGTCGCCGAGCGCGGTCTGGGCGACGGCCTCCTCGAACAGCAGGTCTCGATTGCCATCGATCTCGAGGGTGCCGCGGGAACGTTCGATGACGTGGCGTGCGCTGTCGCCGAGTTGCTTGCGCGCGAGCACGCTGGCAACCGCCATCTGCGCGGAGAGGGTCCAGAATTCCCGCTGACTCTCGGGGGCCAACGCTGTCACGCTGTCGCGCAGGCGCCAGGCGCGCTCGATGTCGGGCTCTTCCGCACGGGTGGTGAGGATCTGCAGTCGGCAAACGGTGAAGCGATAGTCTGTCGGAAAGCGTCGCGCTCCCTCCTGGCACCAGTGCTGCGCATCGGTGAACTGACCCAGGTCGTAAGACGAGAGGAAGAGCCGGTTGATGACGACGTCGATGTTTGACAGGTAGGCGTCGGCCTCGTATGCGCGGCGAGCCGCGAGATTCACGTCAGTGAAGCTGCCGCTCTGGTTGTAGAGGTGGCTGAGTGAGGCCCATGCCTGCGCCTCCTCCGGGTTGATCTTGACGCTGGACTCGAAATCTGACTGTGCGGCGGCCAGCAGCTGCTTCGCGGCGACGGGGTCACTCTCCAGCCGAAGGATGTAGCGCCAGTACCGGAGGTCACCGCGCTGGAAAAGCGCGTCGGCATTCTGGGGGGCAAGCGTGAGCGCCTGCTCCACCGCACTGATGCCCTGCTTGAGGATGGGCGCCGCGAGGATCGGGTCGCGATTGACGAGCCGGACACGGCGCGAGGCGAGCGCGCCCTTGAGGATGAGCGGATCGGGCCACGTGGCGTCGAGCAGCACCGCTGCGCCCAACAGGGAGTCTGCCTGGTCCAGGGCATGGGCGGCGGCAGTGGGGTTCTCGCGAGCCAGTGAATCGAGCTGCTTGCGCAGCGCCTCCGCGCGCTGCACCAGCACCCACGCCTGGGGATTCTTCGTGCGCTGCTGCTGCGTGCGCAGCCGGATCTCCACACCCAGGCGCTGTCGAAGGAGGAGCGCCGCCTTCTGGGCAAGGGAATCCGCCAGGGTGAGGTAGCTCCCGGCGGGCTGCTCGAAGCTCGCGCGCTCGAAGGGGGCGCCGCTGCTCGCGTCAACCAGGCGCACGGTGACACGCACCCGGCTCCCCTCCTGCTCCACGGCGCCCTCGACCAGGGTACCGACCTTCAGCGTCCGGCCAATACTGTCGGGCGGGATATCCTGTCCCCGGAACTGCGCGACACCGTTGGCCGAAATGACGTCGAGGCCACTGACGCGCTGGAGTTCGTGAATGAGCCCCTCGGTCAGGCCGTCGGCGAGGAGGCGTAGTGAGTCATTCGCGGGGCTGTCGAAGTAGAGCACGGCAAGGCGCCTCGCATCATCGCCCGCCGCCACGGCAGTTGCGGCGCCCTCCGCGCCGCGCTTGGCGAAGAACTGACGCCCTGCGATGCCGGCCACCGCGAGCAGCGCCACGGCGGCTCCGGCCATGAGCCATGTCCGACGCGGCCGGGGCTCGACGGCAGCCTCAAATTCGGCTGCCGGGGTGTGTCCGGTGCCGCCGGGCCGCATGATCTTCGCCGTCGTGCGCCGGTTCGCGATGGGAACCTGTTGCGGCGTGCGCGGCGTGTTGGCCCGGCGCGATGAGGTGCGGAGGAGCGCCGCCTCGGCTTCCGCCTCGCCCAGTGCCTCGGCGAGCTCCTTCATGTTGGCATAGCGGTCGGCGGGCGTCTTCTCGAGCGCGCGGAAGGTTGCGTCCTCCACGGCGTCGGGGATCGAGTTCCGCACCACCTGCATGCTGGGCACCTGCTCGAGCGAGTGGCGGGCCAGCACCGCCATGGGGTTCGGCCCGTCGAACGGTGGCTGGCCCACGAGCAACTCGTACAGCACGCACCCGAGGCTGTACTGGTCGCTGCGGCCATCCATGTCGCTGCCCAGCGACTGTTCCGGGCTCATGTAGTGGGGCGTGCCGACGGCCATGCCGGTCTCGGTCAGCTTGTGTCCCGCCGACTCGACGGCCTTGGCGATGCCGAAGTCGGCCACCAGGGCATGACCGCCCTGCAGCAGGATGTTCTCCGGCTTGATATCGCGATGGATGATCTTGTGATCGTGGGCGTACTGGAGGGCTTCGGCGGACTCGCGGACGATCCGGACGGCGTCCTCGATGGGCAGCTGGTGTTCCCGCATCAGCCGGTCACGAAGCGACTCCCCCTCGATGAACGGCATGACATAGTAAAGGAGGCCGTCGGCCACCCCGGAGTCGTAGAGGCCGAGGATGTTGGGGTGCTGCAGCTGGGCGGCGACCCGGATCTCGCGGAGGAAGCGCTCGGCGCCAATGGTGGCCGACAGCTCCGGCTTGAGCACCTTGATGGCGACGCGGCGCTCGTGCTTCGTGTCCCGGGCGAGATAGACGACCGCCATCCCGCCATGACCCAGCTCTCGCTCAACGTCGTAGTGGCCGGCAAGGGCTTCCCGCAGTCGTTCCAGCTGATCGGTCAAGGGAACTCGAGTCAGAGAGAGATCCGTACGGCCCGACGGGGAGAATAGTAGGGGGGCGGAGCCTGCTCCGCGAGACAGCAACAGCGTGAGAGGAACCCGGGGATCAGCCGATCAGCGCCGCCCGCATGGCCGCGGCGGTCGGCCACCGGTCAGCGGGCTCCTTGGCGAGCGCGCGGTCGAGGACGTCAGCCAGTCGCTTGGGGGTGTCCGACCGGAGCGTCTCGACCCGCGGCGGCGGCTCGGTGAGGTGTTTCTGCAGCACGATGCCTTCCACCTTGTGCACGAACGGGGTCCGCCCGGTCAGGCATTCGAACAGGACGCAGGCAAGGGAATAGAGATCACTGCGGTGATCGATATCCCGAAGTCCGCGGATCTGTTCCGGACTCATATAGGTGCAGGTCCCGAGTGCCACACCGGAGCGAGTGAGGTTCTCGCCGGCTGAGTCGGCGATGGCCTTGGCGATCCCGAAGTCGAGCAGGACGGTTCGGCCGTTCGACACGACAATGTTCTCCGGCTTCACGTCACGGTGCACGATGCTGTGCTCGTGTGCGTGCTGGAGCGCCGCGAGCAGGTCGGCGCCAAGCCGGATCACGTCGTCGATGGGAAGGGTGCGCGCCCGGGTGATCCCCTCGCGCAGCGTGGGGCCAGGGCAGTACGACATCGCGTAGTAGACCACCCAGTCGGCTTCGCCGGAGTCGAGCAGTCGCGCGATGTTGGGATGGTCGAGCCGGCCGCAGAGCCGCACTTCGCGGAGGAAGCGGTCGGCCGCCACCGTCACCGCGAGCTCCGGATGGAGCACCTTGAGCGCGACCTCATCGCCCGACCGGTTGTGCGCGAGAAAGACCCGTGCTCCGCCGCCGCGCCCAACCTCACGATCGAGAGTATAGAGGTCGCCCAGGGCCTGCTGGACGGCGGAGAAGAGGTCTCGGGCCATGCGGGGTACGCTGGCGACGGGGCGGGGAATCCGCAATGGCGGCCCCGCCCGCCCCGGGGCCAGGCCCGGCGTCACGAGATGGAGAGGGAACTCCCGTTCTTGCCGAACCGAAGGGCAGTGATCTCCGCGATGATGGCCAGCGCCGTCTCCATGGGCTGCCGGCCCCCGAGGTCGAGCCCGACCGGACCGTGGAGACGCTTCAGGTCGGTTTCGGTGAAGCCGGCGGCGCGAAGCCGGGCGCGGCGCTTTTCCTGGGTCTTCCGGGATCCGATGGTGCCGATGTACGGCACCGGCGATCGCAACGCGATTTCAGTGGCCGGCTCGTCGAACTTCGGATCATGGGACAGCAGCACAACATATGTGCGTGAGTCGAGCCCGATCCGCTCGAAAGCCTCCTCGGGCCAGCCCAGTACGAGTTCATCGGCATCGGGAAACCGCTCGCGGGTAAGCCAGGCGGCCCGGCCGTCGGCGACGTAGGTGCGGTATCCCAGCGCGCGACCCAGCAGTGTCAGCGCCTGGGCAATGTGAACGCCGCCAAAGATGACCAGCCTCGGCTGTCGCGGAAACACCTCCAGCAGGACCAGCAGCTCCCCGCCATCGGGCATCGCGAATGACTCGGTGCGGCTCTCTCCCCGGGCCAGCGCATCGAGGGCCGCCGTTTCCACCTGAGGCAGGACGGAGTCGAGTTCGAGTTCCGCCTGTCGCGACTCGTCGGGCGCCGCGCCCATGGGCGGCATGATTGGTTCACGGCTCCCATCATCGCGCAGGATATAGGTGGCGCCAATAATTCCGGGTGCCTTGATAACCGTGCCCACCGCCACACCGCCTTCACCGCGTGCTGCCTCGAGCACAGCCGGCCGCACCGCGGGCTCGATGAGAACCGAAATGGTTCCCCCGCACGACAGGCCTACTTCCCATGCCGTTTCGTCGGCCACGCCATAGGTTACGAGTCGCGCCGTTCCCCGGCTCGTAGCCTCGGCGATCTCCTGCGCCACGGCATTCTCGACACACCCGCCCGAGACGGAGCCCAGGATCGCACCCGATGGTGTCGCCAGCATGACGGCCCCAGGCTGGCGTGGGGCACTGCCCCATACCTGCGTCACGACCGCCCGGCCGATCGGCTCGCTGCGGGCAATCAGTCGCTGGTAGTCGGACAGGGTCTGCAGGGTCACGAAGTCGTTTCAGCTCGGGGTACGGGAAGATGCGAGTGCGCCGGGCCCGAAGTAAAGAGCGTCAGCCCGCGGGTTCGTCGGTCGGAGGCGTGATGGCTTGATCGGGCGTGTCCATGTCACGGGCATACATCGGCATCCTGAATCGCATGTCCCGGTTCAGTAGCCCGCCATGGGCCAGCTCGGCGAGGCTCGTGGCGTCGAGCAGCTCGCCGGTCACCAGCCGGGGAAGCACCAGGTCCGCGGCGGTTGCCATCGAGAACATTCCGCAGCTGGGCAGGCCGAGGAAACGGACCTGCTCGAGCCCGGCAATCCAGAGCATCGAGCCGGGGTGAACCGGGAGCCCGCGGCGTACAAAATGTCCTCCCAGCAGTGACAGCGCGTCGCCAAAAGGCGAGAGTGGATCGCCAGCCGACACGCCGGCCACCAAGACCACCTGGGGGCGTGCCTCCTCGGCGAGCGCGCGCAGGGCGAGGCCGATGCGTTCGGTGGCCACAGCCGGGTCGGCGTCCCACGCATCGATGACACCGGCGAAACCGGCTCCCAACGCTCTCAGCTTGGTATCCGTCGTCAGCTCGAAGCGCTCCCTCGCGGCGGTCGAGAGCGGTTCACAGACGATGGCGGCCACCTGAAGTGGCAGATAGGGCCGCACCTCGACCAGTGGACCTTCCTCCCGGGCCAGCCTCACCCCGCGGCGCACCGTCTCCGTGGGGATGACGTACGGTACGACCTTCACAGCGGCGACGACGTCTCCCGCCTCGACGCATTGGCCGTGAAAGAGGGTGAACACCTCAAGCGACTCGATCTGGTTCAGCGCGGAAAGGGCTGCCTGGCGTATATGCAGGACGCCGCTCCACTTGGACACCAGCGGGAGCAGGCTCTGCCGGGGTGGGCGCTGCTCTACACCGGCACCGCCAACGGCCAGGGCGAGGCGTTCGGTGGCCTCGTCCTCGTGCATGTCGTCGGGGCCAGGCCAGACGAGGCGAACGTCACCGTCCAGCTGGCCGAGTTCCGCAGCTGACGCCAGCGCATGGGCACTCGCCGCATCGAGGCGAGTGCCCTTGCCGAGGCGCCGTCCCGCCAGCTGCACCGACGCGACGAGCACGGCGCCGACGAGCAGCGATGGCTCGCCGCGCGCAACCTCGGCGGGGGTCAGGCGGACTGTGCGCATCGGGCGGCAAAGTCCTGCCAGAACTGTTCGGTATGCCTGCGCGCGGTACCCTCGAGGAAGTGGCCACCGATGCCAGCCAGGATGCCGCTCACCTCGATCTCCGACTGCCAGTGCATGGTGGTATGGCCCGCGACTGCATCGACGAGGTCGACGGCCGTGGTGACGTCCACTGCCGAACCCGGCGCCTTGCCATGGGCGCGCATCGTCACGTGATCGGGCGCCCTGACGTCCAGCAATTCGACTTCGAGGATGAAATGAATCTTGAGGGCACCAAGGCCGAAGGCAGAGAAGACCGTAAAGTGACTGGCATCGACCTGTTCCACCCTCTCGACACCGGGCGCTGCTGCGTTGAGGAATTGCGGATCCATGAGGCGCTGCCACACGACTGTGCGTGGCGCGCCGACCTCCAGGGATCCGGACATGCTGAGCCGCATCAAGTGTTCTCCGAAAATGCGGCCAGATCGGCCTGGGTGTCGATGTCGGGGTTGCGTCCTGGTACGTCGATCAGCTCGATATCGCCCGGACGGAGGTATTGCCCCGGTCCGGCGTCGCCCTCGAGCGAGGCAATTCCAGCCCAGAGCCGCCGGTCGAGGAGGACGGGATGTCCAGGCTCGAGGGGGTGATCGGCGTAACGGGGACGCACGGCATCGGCACCAGTAGCGCGCCACCGGCCCACCACCTCGGCGATCACATCGAGACGGATCCCGGGCTGGTCGCCGAGCAATACGAGTGCGGCGGCGCCGGTGGCCGGTGCAGTGGCTGCCACACGTTCGAGTCCGGCCCGAAGGCTCAGCGCCAGCCCCTCACCAGCCCGCTCCGCCACTACCACGATAGCACCCGAGGCCTCGCCGAGACGCGCTTCAGGACTGGCGGCGTCACGAACCACGAGAAACACAGCGCGAAGGGTCCCGGCGCGGGCGCTCGCCCTGACGGTATCGAGGACATGCGCCAGCACCGGGCGTCCCCGGAGCGGTGCCAGCAGCTTGTCGCTGCCGAACCGCGAGGACTGACCAGCGCGAGGACAATCGCGAAAACCGGGGGGACGGGCGACACGGGGGCAAAAGGTAACGATGCCGCGGTTCCCCCGGCCACGGTTCAACCTTTATTAACGGCACCTTCAGCCACCGTGGCGTACCGTCCGTGACGGTGAACTGCGTTGCGCGCACCCCCCGCCCGCCGCATACTAGGAACAGCCCATCGTGGACTTATTCAAGGAGGCTTCCATGACTGCAGTTACAAGCCCGACCGGCGAGGCCACGCTTCCGTCGGGGGCGGCAGGATTCAAGAATCGTCTTCCCATTCGTTCCCGTTATGACAACTGGATCGGCGGCGAGTACGTCCCGCCGGTGAATGGCCAGTATTTCACCAATCCGTCCCCGATCACGGGGCAACCACTCTGTGAAGTGGCACGCTCCACCCACGAGGACGTGGACCGCGCGCTCGACGCCGCACACGCGGCCGCGCTCAGCTGGAATACCACGTCGGCGGCATACCGGGCCAACATCCTCAACCGGATCGCCGATCGACTGGAGCAGAATCTCGAGGCCATCGCGCTGATCGAGACCATCGACAACGGAAAGCCGATTCGCGAGACGATCAACGCGGACCTGCCGCTCGCCGTCGACCACTTCCGCTATTTCGCCGGCGTCATCCGCGCGCAGGAAGGCGGGATCTCCGAACTCGATTCGGATACCGTCGCGTATCACTTCCACGAGCCGCTGGGCGTCGTGGGCCAGATCATCCCGTGGAACTTCCCGCTGCTGATGGCGACGTGGAAGCTGGCCCCGGCCCTCGCGGCCGGGAACTGCGTCGTGCTCAAGCCGGCGGAGCAGACCCCGGTGTCGATCATGGCGTTCATGGAACTGATCGCCGACATTCTGCCGAGCGGCGTGGTGAACGTGGTGGAGGGCTTCGGGGTTGAAGCCGGCAAGCCGCTGGCGCAGAGCCCGCGCGTTGCCAAGGTGGCGTTCACCGGTGAGACGACCACTGGTCGCCTCATCATGCAGTACGCGTCGGAGAACCTCATCCCCGTCACGCTCGAGCTGGGCGGCAAGTCGCCCAACATCTTCTTTGCCGACGTGATGGCGGCGGACGACGACTTCTTCGACAAGGCGCTCGAGGGATTCGCGATGTTCGCCCTCAACCAGGGCGAAGTCTGTACCTGCCCGTCACGGGCGCTGGTGCAGGAATCGATCTACGACCGGTTCATGGAGCGCGCGGTGGCGCGCACCAAGGCCATCGTGGAAGGAAGCCCGCTCGATCCGGCCACGATGATCGGGGCGCAGGCGTCCAACGACCAGCTCGAGAAGATCCTGAGTTACATCGACATCGGGAAGAAGGAAGGTGCCAAGGTCCTCACCGGTGGCGCGCGCCGCGTGCACGCGGGCGAGTTGAGCGAGGGTTACTACGTGCAGCCCACGATCCTCGAGGGCCACAACAAGATGCGGGTGTTCCAGGAGGAGATCTTCGGGCCGGTGGTGTCGGTGACGAAGTTCAAGACCCAGGACGATGCACTCGCGATCGCCAACGACACGCTGTACGGGCTCGGCGCGGGATTGTGGAGCCGTGACGCGAACACCTGCTATCGCATGGGTCGCGCAATCAAGGCGGGCCGGGTGTGGACCAACTGCTACCACCTGTATCCGGCGCATGCCGCGTTCGGCGGGTACAAGCAGTCGGGCATCGGGCGCGAAAATCATCGCATGATGCTCAACCACTACCAGCAGACGAAGAACATGCTCGTCAGCTACAGCCCGAAGAAGCTTGGGTTCTTCTAGCCCCAGCGACGTCGCCCGCGTGGAGATCACGCCCGAGGCCATCACCGTGCTCCGCCAGCTCAGGGCGGCGCACGGTGAGCTGCTGTTTCACCAATCGGGCGGATGCTGCGACGGCAGCTCGCCGATGTGCTATCCCGCCCGGGAGTTCCGGGTGGGCCAGCGGGACGTGCACCTGGGTGACGTGGATGGCGTCCCGGTGTACATCGGCGGGCTGCAGTTCGAGGTGTGGCGTCATACCCAGCTGCTCATCGACGTCGTGCCGGGCCGGGGCGGCGGTTTCTCCCTCGAGGCACCGCTCGGCGTGCGGTTCCTGACGCGCTCGCGGGTGTTCGACGAAACGGAACAAGCCTGGCTCGATGCCTGCCCGCCCCGAGTAGGTCCTACACCCGCTTGACCGAAGGGCCTTCCTGCCCTAGAGTCGTGGACCCCGCCAGAACTGTCCAGCTCGCGGGGGTTCTTTTGGGGTGTAGCTCAACTGGCAGAGCGCCCGGCTGTTAACCGGGAGGTTGCTGGTTCGACCCCAGCCGCCCCAGTACGTCGTCCCTCCGATGATTTCTCGCCTGTCCGTCCTCGCGCTGTTCCTGTGCTTGCCCCGGGCACTTGCTGCCCAGGCAAGTCCGGGTGACTGCGCCCAGCTCGTCGCCAGCGGCGCGAGTGCCGATCTCTACTGCATACCACTGGTTCCGGCACCGGGCCGCGACGGGCATGGATCAGTGGAGCTGGGTTGGGTTCCGGGGCCATTCACTGTCGCGGTCTCTCCGGCTGGTGTTCAACGCTGGAACCTTCGCGTGTCAGTGACGGGCCTCGAGCGGACCCGAGTGTCTCAGGGGAAGTCGGGCTTCGTGGTGTGGGTCGCGCCTCCCTCGCTTACGCCCCTCGTCAGGCTGGGCGTGCTGGGAGCCGGCCCGATGCTCGCCGGTCCGGTGGCGTTCGATCGCTTCCTCGTGCTCATCAGCGAGGAGACAGATACGGCCACGCGGGAAATGCGGGGAAAGGTGGTGCTCCGGGGCGAGTCACCCAGCAACCGGCTGCGTCCGGCTGATACCTACCAGTTCTTCCTCGGCGCGCTCAGTCCCCGCGATGCCCCCGGTGAGCACATGAACCATCATGCGCCGCAGGATGGCGCCGCACCGGGATGGACCATGGCACCGATGTATCCCGGTCTCGACATGTTGCCATCGGAGATGGCGCTCCGGCCCGCGGAACCGCCCTGGCTTCCGGCGGCAGATCCTGTCGCCCCAGTGGCGCGCCCCGCCATGGTGGTGCGGTTGAAGACCGGTGACACACTCGACCTCACCGCCGGCGTGGTGCGGCGTTCGATCGCCGGGCGGGACTACACCATGTTCGGCTTCAACGGGCAGTATCCCGGGCCGCTCATCGCCGTGACACGCGGGTCGACCGTTACGATCCGGCTGAAGAACCAGTTGCCGGTGCCGACCACGGTGCACTGGCACGGCGTGCGGCTGGATAACCGCTTCGACGGAGTGCCCGACTCCGCGCACCCGGCGGTGGCCCCGGGCGCATCGTTCACCTATCAGCTCCGCTTTCCCGATGAGGGCCTCTTCTGGTATCACCCGCACGTTCGAGAAGACGTCCAGCAGGACCTCGGCCTGTACGGCAACATCTTCGTCTCGCCGGAAGCTGCCCCCATCGTGGCGGCGCGCGATGAATTCCTGATCCTCGATGATGTGCTGATCGGTGAGGCGGGTCTGGTGCCCTACGGCGCCGACACGCCGACCCACGCCGCGATGGGCCGGTTCGGCAACGTGATGCTGGTCAACGGTGAAACTGGATGGCGCGCCAGTGCGCGCGCGAACGAGCCGCTTCGGCTGCGCCTGACCAACGTCTCGAATACCCGCACCTTCAATCTGTCGCTCGGCCCGGGTGCACGGATGACGGTGGTGAGCTCCGACCTGGGGGAGTTTTCACGCCAGGTGCCGGTGGAGAGCGTCGTCATCGCACCGGCCGAGCGCTATACGATCGACGTCACCTTCGATCGGCCCGGCAGCCATGCGCTGGTCAACCGGGTGCGGGCCATCGATCATCTTTATGGCCGCTTCTTCGACGCCGTGGATACACTGGGTGCGGTAACGGTGACCGCAGGACCGCCCGCAAAGGCGGGAACAGCGGGAGCCGTACCAGGACGGGATGCGGCGGAGGTGCTGGCACTGGCGAAGGCCAACGTCGGGCTGCCGCCGCAGCACACACTTCTGCTGAGCGCGCGCTTCACCGGGCTGCCGTTCGTGAGCGAGCAGCTGATGCGGCTCGATTCGATCTACTTCAATCCGGTGGAGTGGGAAGGGACGATGCCCGGCATGAACCAGGCGACCACGGGACAGCAGGCGCACTGGATCCTGACCGATGCCGAAACCGGTGCAGAGAACATGGATGTGCATTGGAAGTTCAGGCGGGGCGAGCTGGTGCGGCTGCGGCTGGTGGGCACGCGGAACACCTTGCACGGCATGCACCATCCCATCCATATCCACGGGCAGCGGTTCCTGGTGCTGGCGGTGAACGGTACACCGAACGAGAATCCAGTGTGGAAGGACACGGTGCTGCTGCCGGCAGCGGGTGCGCTCGACCTGCTGGTGGAGATGTCCAATCCCGGTACCTGGATGCTGCACTGTCACATCGCCGAGCACCTGCAGGCGGGCATGATGATGCACTTCGACGTGGAGGAACCATGAAGCTTCTGGCGGTGCTCACGCTGTCCACACTCGCCCTGGTGCCGCGAACCATGCCGGCGCAGCAGCCGCAGTTGTCGTCGACCGTACGCGTGTACGTGACGAGCGACAGCGCCGTGGCGATCACTGGCGTGACGGTGATCGACGGCAAGGGCACGCCTGCGGTGCGGGGGCAGACGATCGTGCTGCGCGACGGCCGTATCGCCGACCTGGGCCCGGCATCGAAGGTGAAAGTGCCAGCCGACGTGAAGGTGGTGGACGGCACCGGCATGACGCTCATACCCGGGATCGTTGGGCTGCACGACCACATGTACTACTCGGCAGCGGGCGGTGTCTCCACCCAGATGAGCTTCACCGGCCCCCGGCTCTACCTCGCGAGCGGCGTGACCTCGGTGCGCACCACCGGCAGCATCTCACCCTATGCCGACCTCAACCTGAAGAAGTCAATCGATGCGGGGGAGTCGCCGGGGCCGCGGATCCACGTCACGACGCCATACCTCACCGGCGGCAGCGGCGGCGACGAGATGTACGCCACTGACGAGCCGACCGCCGCGAAGAACTTCGTGACCTACTGGGCCGGCGAAGGTGCCACCTGGGTCAAGTTCTACACCGACATCTCCAGGGCGTCGATGAAGGCCGCCATCGATGAGGCGCACCGGCTGGGCATCAAGGCCACCGGGCACCTCTGCTCCGTGACCTTTCGCGAGGCCGTGGAGCTCGGCATCGACGACCTGGCCCATGGCGTCTTCACGGCGACCGACTTCGTGCCCGGGAAGGAACCGGACAAGTGCCCGCCCAACGTGTACAAGCTGCTCGATTCGCTGGCCACCGGTGAAGGCCCGGTGGCGAAGAGCCTCATCGACCTGATGGTGCAGAAGAAGGTCTCGATGACGACGACCATGGCGGTCATCGAGGCGTTCTATCCCGGGCGGCCGGTGACCGACGAGCGCACCCTCGACCTGATGACGCCGGCGGTGCGGACTGCATACCTGGCGCAGCGGGCCTACATCGATACCACACAGGGATGGCTGTTCACCCCGGGCGGCTTTGCCCGGGCGCTGGCGTTCGACAAGGCGTTTTTCGCCGCGGGTGGGATTCTCGGCAGCGGCGTCGATCCGACCGGCAACGGCGGGGCGCTTCCCGGTTTTGGTGACCAGCGCGGCTACGAGCTGCTGCGGGAGGCCGGACTCAACGCGGAACAGGCGGTACAGGTGGTGACCTGGAACGGCGCACGGGTGCTCGGCGTGGACGGCAAGCTCGGGTCAGTCGAGAAGGGCAAGACCGCCGACCTCGTGCTGCTGCGCGGCGACCTGGTCGCCGATCCATCGGTGATCCGCAACGTCGTGACGGTATACAAGGACGGCGTCGGCTATGACCCGGCCAAGCTCATCAACGCCGTGCGTGGTCGCGTGGGGGTCAACTAGACAGTTCAACGGAGAGACAATGAGTCGCCATCCCAACGTATTCGCATTCCTGTTGTGGCTTCTGCCTGTTGCCGCGGTGGCCCAGCGGCCCACGCTCTCGGACAACGTGCGCAAGTACGTGAGCAATGACACGAATCTCGTCGCCATCACGGGTGTCACGATCATCGACGGACGGGGCACGCCGGCGGTGCGGGGCCAGACAGTGGTGATCCGCGACGGCCGTATTGCCGAGGTCGGGCCGACAAGCAAGGTGAAGGCGCCGGCCGGCGCGCTGGTGGTCGACGGTGCCGGCATGACGCTCATTCCCGGCATCGTCGGGATGCACGATCACATGTTCTACACGGCGGCGGGCGGAGTGGGCGTCACGATGAGCTTCACCGGCCCGCGACTGTACCTCGCGAGCGGCGTGACCTCGGTTCGTACGACCGGCACCCGCTCGCCGTACGCCGACATCAACCTCAAGCACGCGGTGGACTCGGGTCTGGTGCCCGGCCCGCGAATTCATGTCACCACGCCGTACCTCACCGGACCGGAGGGCGGCGGCTCGATGTCGGTGGCGTCGGAGCCGGAGCAGGCGCGGCGCTTCGTGGCCTACTGGGCGGCCGAAGGCGCCACCTGGGTCAAGTTCTACACCGATATTTCGCGCGCGTCGATGAAGGCGGCCATCGACGAGGCCCACAAGCAGGGCATCAAGGCGACAGGTCACCTCTGCTCGGTCACCTTCAAGGAAGCGATCGATCTGGGCATCGACGACTTTGCCCACGGTGTGCTGACCGCCAGTGACTTCATCGCCGACAAGCAGCCCGACAAGTGCCCGAGCGACGTCTACAAGCAGCTCGACTCACTCGTGAGTGGCGACAGCCCGCTGGCCAAGTCGCTCATCGACCTGATGATCTCGCACAAGGTGTCGATGACGACCACCATGGCGATCTACGAGGCACTGTCGCCAGGCCGGCCGGTACAGGATGAGCGCTCGCTCGAGCTGATGACTCCCGTCGTTCGCGCGGCCTACGTGAAGAACCGGGCCTACATCGACTCCATGCCGGGGTACATGTTCACCAAGGATGGCTTTGCCCGCGCGCTCGCCTTCGACAAGGCTTTCTACGCGAAGGGCGGCGTGCTCGCCAGCGGCGTGGACCCGACCGGTAACGGCGGTGCGCTCCCGGGGTTCGGTGACCAGCGGGGGTATGAGCTGCTGCGCGAGAGCGGACTCACCGCGGAGCAGGCCGTGCAGGTGGTGAGTTACAACGGCGCCCGGGTGCTGGGCGTCGACGGCAAGCTCGGCTCGGTGGAGAAGGGCAAGATCGCGGACCTGGTGCTGCTCAAGGGTGACCTGGTGGCCGACCCGTCGGTGATCCGCAACGTGGTGACCGTCTACAAGGATGGCGTGGCCTACGATCCCGCGAAGCTCATCGATGCCGTTCGCGGAAGGGTGGGTGTCGATTGATCGTCGCGTTCCTCGGCCTCGGCCACATGGGCCAGCCCATGGCGCGGAACCTCGCCGTGGCCGGGTTCGACGTACGCACCTGGAACCGCTCCGGCGGTTCCGTCGAGGGAGCAACTGCGTGCCGCACCATTGAGGAAGCGGTACGCCCGGCGGCCGTGGTCGTCACGATGCTGTCCGAGGATGCGGCGGTGCGCGCCGTGACCTTCGGCGAGGGCAAGCTGGCGGCGAGCCTCAGGACCGGCGGGATCCACGTGGGCATGAGCACGATTTCGGTGGCACTGGCGGCGGAGCTGGCCACGACGCACGCCGAGAGAGGTCAGCGCTACGTGAATGCGCCGGTATTCGGCCGCCCCGACATGGCGGCGGCGCGGAAGCTGTTGGTCGTGCCTGGTGGAAGTGCGGCCGACATCGCGGAACTCGCAGCCGGTATTCGCTGCCCTCGGGCAGGGCACCTTCCCGATGCCGGGGGCGGCGGAATCGGCGCTCGCCAAGCTCTGCGGCAACTTCATGATCGCCGCGACACTCGAGTCGATTGGCGAGGCGCTGACGCTGGGAGAGAAGGGCGGCATTCCGCCGGAGCAGCTGCTGGCGATGCTGACCGGGACGCTCTTCGGCGCACCGGTGGTGCAGCGCTATGGCGCGATGATCGCACGACAGGAATTCACCCCTGCCGGTTTCGCCATGGCGCTGGGACTGAAGGACATGCGACTGGTCCTCGAAGCAGGCGACGGCCTGCAGGTCCCCCTGCCGCTGGCCGACCTGCTGCGCACCCGGTTCCTGCAGGCGATGGCGCAGGGCAAGAGCGACCTCGACTGGTCGGGCATGTCCACCCTGATCCGGGAAAGCGCAGGGCTCAAGTGATGCACAGGTTCACCTATCGTATCGGCGCCGCAGCGAGTCCTTGCGGCGCTCCTTCGTCGTCGGCCCCGCTCGCAGGCGCAATCGCCGCCGGTGGCGAAGAAGGTACCGCATGTCACCGAGCCGCACGGCTACCAGCGTCGAGGACGACTACTTCTGGCTGCGCGAGCGGGACAATCCGGAGGTGCTGGCGTACCTGGCCGCGGAGGATGCCTACGCGACCAGCATGATGAGCGGCACGGCAGGACTGCAGGACACGCTGTATCGCGAGATGCTGGGCCGCATCAAGGAAACGGACGAAGAACGTTCCCTACCGCGCGTGACGGCTACCTCTACTACACCCGCACGGAGGAGGGAAAGCAGTATCCCATCTATGCCCGCCGGCGCGGGAGCATGAGCCGCCCCGGAGCAGGTGACGCTCGACCTGAACGTCGATCGGTGAGGGCAAGACGTTCGTCGGCATCGGTGCCTACGCGCCGAGCGACGATGGCACGCGGCTCGCCTACACCGTCGATACGACCGGCTACCGGCAGTACGTGCTGCTACGTGAAGGACCTCCGCACCGGCGCCGTGAGTGCCCCGATGGCCGGCCGGGTGGACGGCCGTGGTCGTGGTCCACGACGGCGACGACGCTCATCTACGCCCAGGAAGACTCGGTCACCAAGCGGACCTATCTCGGCGCTCCGGCAGAAGCTCGGCGGGCAAGCCCGAGGTGATCTTCGAGGAGAAGGACGACCTGTACGAGCTGGGCGTGAGCCGCACGCGCAGCAAGGGTACATCCTGGTCGAGTCGGAGAGCGCCACGACGAGCGAGGTGCGCTACATGCCCGGCGAGCCGGCCGCGCCGAGCCGGCGCGGGTCATCGCGCCCCGGATCGACGACCAGGAGTACTTCCGTCGAGCACGTCGGCCGCCGCTTCTACATTCGCACCAACGACTGCGGGCCGCACCTTCCGCCTGGTCACGGCACCGGTGAGCGATCCCGGCCGGGCCAACTGGACCGAGCTGATCCCGAACCGCGCCGAACACGATGCTCGAGGACGTGGACGCGCTTCAGCCGACCACATGGTCACGACGGAGCGCGAGGACGGGCTGGTGCACTTCCGGGTGCGCAACCTCGACGCGGGCGACCCGAAGGACGTGAGCTTTCCCGAGCCGACCTACTCGGTGTTTCCGGTGCAGAACTATCAGTTCGCGACCCCCGAGTTCCGTTTCGTCTACACGTCCATGATCACGCCGATGTCAGTGTACGACTACAACGTGAAGACCGGTGCAGCGCACGCTGCTCAAGCGCCAGCCGGTGCTGGGCGGCTACGACCCGGACAACTACCGCGTCGGAGCGGATCTGGGCCACCGCGAGCGACGGCACGAAGGTGCCGGTGTCCCTGGTGTACCGGAAGGAACTGGTGCGGAACGGCCAGCGCCCGATGCTGCTCGAGGGTATGGGTCGTACGGCTACCCGAACGACGTGTTCTTCTCCTCGAACAACATCAGCCTGCTCGACCGGGGCCTGATCGTCGCGACGGCGCACGTCCGGGGCGGCGGTGAGCTGGGCAAGCCGTGGCACGACGGCGGGCGGATGATGACGAAGATGAACACTTTCACCGACTTCATCGCGGTGTCGGAGTTCCTGATCACGCACGGCTACACCTCGTCCGACCGGCTGGTGATCACCGGGGGAAGCGCGGGCGGGCTCCTGATGGGCGCGGTGACCAACATGCGTCCCGACCTGTTTCGCGCGGTGGTCACCTACGTGCCGTTCGTGGACGTGATGAATACCATGCTGGACGCATCGCTCCCGCTCACCACCGGCGAGTACCTGGAGTGGGGCAACCCGAACGAGAAGGCGGCGTACGACTACATGGTGACCTACTCGCCATACGACAACATCGCGGCGCAGGGCCTATCCGGCGATCCTGGTGCGCAGCTCGCTCAACGACAGCCAGGTGCCCTACTGGGAACCGTCCAAGTACGTGGCGCGGATGCGGGTGCTCAAGACCGACTCCAACCCGCTGCTCTTCAAGATCAAGCTGCAGCCGGGCGGGCACGGTGGCGCCTCAGGTCGCTACGACCGGCTGCACGACGAGGCCTTCGACTTCGCGTTCATCCTCACGGAACTGCCCCCGCCGCCCCCGGTGCCGTAGATGCTTCACGCGCCAACCAGGGGGAGGATCTCCTCCGGCGTCTCGATCCAGTAGTCCGGCCTCGACGGCTCCAGGTCCACCCGCCCAAACGGTCCCCAGAGCACCGCCGCCGTCTTCACGCCCGCCGCGCGCCCGGAATGCATGTCATGCACGCTGTCCCCGAAGAACAGGGCGCGCTCCGGGCGAGCGCCGAGGAGCTTGAGCGCCATCTCCACCGGCTCGGGATGCGGCTTGGGATTCACCACGTCATCGGCGCAGACCAGGACCTCGATGTACGGTGTCGAGTCCGGTGAGGTCGAGCCCGCGGATTGCGCCCTGGCGGTTCTTGCTGGTGACAAGGGCCGTGCGATATCCAGCGGCCCGCACGGCCTTCAGCATGTCGGTGACGCCATCGTAGACAGTCACCATCGCATCATGGTTCGCGAGGTTGTACTCACGATACGTGGCGACCAGTTGCTCGATCATCCCACTGCCGTCGTCCCAGTCGGCAAACTGGACCCGGAGCGGCGTGCCGACTCCGCGAAGCCAGTCATCGTCGCTGCGCGCTGGGATGCCATGCACCCGCAGTGTGTGGTGATAGCTGTCCAGGATAAGCTTGACCGAATTGATCAGGGTGCCGTCGAGATCGAAGAGCAGGGTGTCGTAGCGGGTCATGGGCGCCAAACGTATCGCGCCGCTGCGGAAACGGAACCCGGCCGTCCCTGATGACGGTGAAATCCCCTCTGCGCGCGGGCCCGGCCTGAAGGTTCAGTCCGGGCCCTGCACCATCACGCGACGCTGCCCCACCTCAGGCTCATGACTTCGTCGGGTGGCCGGAGGTTCGAGACCGGCTCGAGGTGATTGATACCGCACCAGTTGAGGAGTCCGGAGAGGTCGGCAGCCCGCTCCGCCGTATCGACGGCGATGGCAGCCAGACCGTTGGTGACCACCGAAATCACCTTCTCGGCATTGCGGCCAGGCCGCGGCAGCGGTCGCCGCACCGGGCGCCAGGGGCCCCGAACCTTTTGCAGCTCCACGCCAACCTGCTTCAGCTGCTCCGCGAGCAGGTAAACCCCCTTGGGCACATAGCGCCGTGAGCGCGCGAGCGTGTTGCGCTGCTGCTGGCGCGAAATCGAAGATTCGCTTTGCGAAGCCATCGGAACCTCCCGCGACAATCGGAGCGTCACTGTTCCGCCTTCTGCAGGGTACCCCGCCGTCTTTCGGGTGGTTACGGAAGGTTCGCGAGGACGTGAGGTGGATCACAATTGATTCAGCGAGACCCCATCGCGTCGCTGCGGGAACGGAAGCTCGCCGTCCCGGATGATGATGAGGCCACTGAGGCGCATGCGGAGCAGTCCGCTGCAGGTTGAAGGCTCGGGTAAGCCAGGCAGTCGCCGCCTCAGCGCCGCGTCGTCGAGTGCGGCGAGATCCTGAATGAGCGCGCGCTCGCCGGCGGTGTGACCGCCACCGGCAAATCGGATCGCGCGCTCGATCATCGCGAGTGTGTCGCGTTCGCGGGCCCGGCTGGCCGGGCGCACCATGGAATACAGTCGCTGAAGGAGCGTGCGCGCGGTGGCATCCCCGCGCCGCCACCAGGCCGCAGCCTCATGCTGGCGGAGCTGGTTGCGCATGCGTTCTGCCAGGAACGCCAGCGCGGCGCGACGCTCGGCGCGGTTCACCGGCTTGCACGACGCCTCCTGGACCGCGGCCCATCGCAGCATGGACATGGCTTCGGCCTCGCTGCCCCAGCCCGAGCCGCTCCCACTGCAGAACAGCGAGCGACCCACAACCGTGCCAGGATCATCGGCCGCGGACAGCTCCATGATCTCGACGCCGGCGATTACGCCAGGCGCATTTCCCGTGACTGCGGCTACTCCGGCAACCTGGACCCCGTCGCCCAGGTCGCGCACCAGCAATTCGCGCCAGCGCCAGGCGCTGCCGTGGCCCACACCGACACGCGCGGGCAGCATCCGCTTGTGGTCCAGGATGGCGCCCAGTTGCAGCCGCTGCTCCAGTGCAGGTGACAGCGGAATCACCTCGCGTGAGCTGAGATGGGCCCACGCGCCGCGGCGGCTTCGTCCCTCGCGCTGCTCGATGCGCGCCGGTGTCCAGGGGAGGTCGTAGTGCACCACGCGCCGCAGCCGGCCGAGATCCAATCCTTCCGCGGCGACATCGGTCGTGAGCAGGTGGCGTGGTGCCAGCGGGTTCTCCGGGGCATCGCTCCTGAACCAGTCGAGCACCGCGCCGCGCGGGGCGCGCAGCGGACCAATGCCTGACGCCGCGCCGCTGCACCACGCGGGCCGCAGGGCAGCGAGGCGATCGCTCAGGTAGCGAACGGTGGCGCGGCGCGTCGTGAACACCAGGGAGGGAACGCCATCAGACAGGAGCGCGCGAAGCGCGCCGGCGCGCGCATCGTCGGCGCGGCACGCGGCGGCGGCCTCACGACGCATGGTCGAAAGGGCGGGGAGGTCGGCTACCGAGAGAAGGCAGGCGCCTGGTTGCGCCACCATTTCCCAGAACACAAGCTGGGTATCATCGGCACCGATGAACCTGCGCACGTCGGCGCGGGTTACCGACCGACCTGCGCGAGCGGCATCCATTGCGTGCCACAGCAGGCGTTCGTAGGTGGCCGTAGTCTCCGCCAGGGCCGCAGGACTCGATGCGGCAGCGCGCCAGAACACCCGGCGAAGCAATGCCGCTGTCGCCCGATCAGAGGAGAGTTCGAGGGCGTCGACCAGCTCGAGAAGCCGGTCCTCGCCGCGGGTCACGAAATCACCAGGTCGGCAAGCGCCGGATGGCCGAGCCCGCTCGCAAGCAGCACCGACAGGGAGCCAATGCCGCTGGTCGCCAGGGCATCGTCGCGTACCGCGAGCCGCAGCTGCGCCGCGAGGTCGTCCAACCGGTTCACAACCGGCGTCGCCGAGAGCAGGAGCGCGCGCCGGCCCGTGAGCCACGGTGCCACCGCGGCATAGCGCTTCGTCAGCGGATTCCTGAAGTGGTGACTTTCATCGATGACGACCATGCCGCGTGAGGGTGGGAGCGGGCCGCGGCTTGCCCGGGCATGCGACCACACCTCGATCGGTACGGCGAGAGACGCGGCAGTGCGGAGCCAGTGACTGCGAAGAAGCGGAGGTGCGAGTACCGGCGTGCGCTGGTCGCCGTTGACCTGCCGTGCCACCGCCAGAGCCACCCAGGTCTTCCCGCTCCCGACGGCCAGGGCAAGCAGCGCTCCTCCGTGCCGGTCGAGCGCATGCATTGCTCGGCGAAACGGCACGTGCTGCGCCTGCAGGAGCCAGCCGGGCGGATCGACGGGCGCCTGGGCGGGGAGAAGGCTCGCCGCGATGGCGCGCGCCACTGCGGCAACCGGCGCAACAGGGCCCGTCCGCAACACCGTGGCAGCGGGATCACTGACGTGCTCCAGCGCTTCAGCAACAATGCGTGGCGACGATGGCGGCGAGCGCATCTTGCTCCTCCCGGCTCAGCCCCAGGAGAAAGGCCACCCTCGCATCGATCTCGGCCGCCGCCTGCTGGGTTCCCGCGGCGGCGGCCTGGACCAGTGTCGTGTCGTCCAGTGCCGCGGCCGGGAACGGCAGGTTCTCGATGACCCGGGCATTGAAGCGCCTGAAGCCGCTCGCGGCGAGCGGCGCGCGCAGTGCGGCGAGCGAACGGATCCAGACGGAGTTGAGCAACGCTGCCACCACGAGAGCGGTGCGGGCGTCCGGGGTGACGAGTACGTAACAGGTATTGAGCGGAATGAGCCCGGCCGCATCCGGGCCAATGAGTGCTGCGGCCTCCAACCTGCGGGCGAGGTCGGGCCAGACCACGCGGTGCGCACCCAGCGCCGCTCGCGTGCGAAAGAGTGTCCACGGTGGCCCGTCGCGGTAGTCCGCGCGTCGGCAGAGCCGCAAACGGTGTGACTTGAAGTAGGCGGCAGCGCGAGGCGGCAGTGTGGGGAGCGGGTCGCCCGCCGCATCGCAGGGCCATCGAATCCAGCTGGTGGTGCGGACCTGACCCGGCTTGATATCGCGACCGCGAACCGCCCGGCGCATCAACTGCGGTTCGATGTCGGGCACCGCGGTGAGGAAAATGTCGTCCGCACCGGTCTTGACGCCGAGCCGGCATTGCCACCGATCGCGAAACGGCGGACACTCTCGCCCGAGTCGTTCCGCCACTCGTCCGATCACGTCGCCGGCGAGCATCCAGGGCCCGTCACCCTCGAGCGACGACTGCGAAACACGAGGCGCCGATGCGTCGAGCGCGGTTCGGGTAGGCTGGCCCTCGGTTGCGCGCGACTTTCGCGCGACCAGGACCATGGGATAGACGGTGGCGTCGAAGGACCTCGTGTCGCCCGGCGGCAGGTCGGCGACCACCTCAAGGGTAGTGTTGGCGGCCAGCGCTCGCCGGAGTGAGCCGGCATATCCCGCATGGCGGAGCTTCGCGGGAACGAGCAATGCCAGCACGCCTCCCTCGCGCGTGAGCTCGAGGCCGCGCTCCACGAAGGCGACGGAGAGATCGGGATAGTTCTGGTAGCCTCGTCCTGCGGCGGGGCGAAACCAGTGATAGCGTTCGGCCAGGCGCCGGCGCAATGCCCGAGGCAGTGATTCGCTTCGCACCCACGGCGGGTTGCCCAGGACCAGGTCGAACCCTCCGGCGGCCATTACGTCAGCGAAGTGCACCGAATAGTCGAATGTGGGGAGGCCGCCATCGCGTGCCAGCCGCCGCCGTGCATCTCGCAGCTCGTGCCTGAGCATCCTCTTGTTGGCGAGCCGGGCCTGTTCCTCTCGCGTGAGACCGCGCGGCTCGCCGAACAGCGTCTCAGCTCGCGCGTGCCGGATGAGCTCCGCAATCGCCGTGTCGACAGCCGCGATCGACCGCTGCAGTGATGAGGCCTCGGCTGATTCCTCGGCGCGTCGCAGCGCACGGAGCGCGTACCGCTTGGCGCCGCCGGCGGCGGTGATCGCTGCCTGGCGAGCGCGAGACAGTTCGGCCGCCGCCGCAGCTTCGGGGCGATGCAGCCCCTGCCGACTCCAGAGGGAGTCGCCCTGGCGCACCACGGCATCGAGATTGGGGAGCGGCGGCACTACCGCCGGGTCGACCGTGTCGTCGTCGGCGATGACGGCGAGCCAGAGCCGCAGCTCGGCGAGTCGAACCGCCGTGGGGTCGAGATCGACACCGAAGAGGTTACGGGAGAGAACGCGACGCCGTGCTGCCGCGGCAGGTTCTCCTGGCTTCCGGGTGAGCCGGGCAATCTGTTCCAGCGCACCGAGGAGAAACGCGCCGGACCCGACGGCGGGATCGAGCACGGTCACGTCGGCGAGTGCCACGCCGGAGTGGTCCCGGTGAATGGCGAGTGCGGAGTCGACTACTCGCTGCACCAGCGTAGCGGGGGTGTAGTAAGTGCCGGAACGATGGCGTCGCTCCGGGTCCATGAGGCCCTCGAACACTCGTCCGAGCATGTCCGGCGCCACCACGCTGCCATCACCTTCACGGGTGGTGAAGTGGAAGGCTTCGAAAAGCCCGTCGAAGGCATCCCGCCATGCCGGAGTCGGAACGTCGACCTTCCAGCGGCGCTCGAGGGCGTGGGGCTCGAAGAGCCCTCCATTGAGGAATGGAATGGCGCCGAACGCCCTCGCGATGGCCGCGCGCTGGTCCCTGGGACGGTTGAGCGCGCCGAAGAAGAGCGGGCGCAGCAGGCCGCGATGGAGCGGTCGTCGCCGCAGGAGGCAATCGTCGACGGCACGGGCAAGGAAGTCGGGCCGGCCAGCGAGCCAGCCCTTGCTCTGCACGAAGTAGAGGAAGAGCACCCGCGTCAGCTGGAGGAGGGCGAGGGCGTCACGGTCGCCGGCCGAGGGACCGGCGGGCATGGCAACACGAAAGCGCTCGAAGGTAACGCGGAACTGCCGGAAGAACCTCGCGCCGAGCGGCTCTATGGTGAGGAACTCGGCGAGGCGCGCCGCGGCTTCGAGGGGAGGGAGATCGTGAAGCGAAGCGATGCGCTCCAGTGCGGCGATCGCAACGGGATCAGGCTGATCGAGGGAGAGCTCGAGCAGTGGCGGGTGATCGATGGCCACGGTCAGAACGAGTCGCCGCCGCTCGACGTCCAGGCAGGCTATGGCGGCCGGCCGACCCAGGGCGGCACGGGCTCGCGCCACCGCGAGGCTGGCTACCCTGGCGTCGCGTGCGGACATGGTGATCCAGGGCAATGTCCGCTGCGCATCCAGGGTGGCCATGCGCAGCACTTCAGCGGCCCGGGTGGTCTCAAACCCTGCAGGATCAAGGGGATGCCATGCGCCTCTGGCCTCGAGCGCCGCGAGCAGGCGGCGAAGGCCCGACCAGGAGGTGACTTGCTGAAGGAGGGTGGCGATCGGCATGGTGTGCCCGTCGGGCAACGCACCATGTCACCTGCGGCTCGCGCCGCCGGCACCGCGCCACCGCACCGGGGATCAATCACCCGCCACCCGGTTCCGTTCCGGGGCCGTTGGGGTAAGACTTCCGCCGCAACATTGACCCCATGGAGGATGGCATGCAGGGCAGGATGATCGTGGGATTGCTCGCGGGAGGGTTGCTGGCCGGCGCGCCGCTCGTGGCACAGAGTGCGCCCGCCGCACCGGCCGATTCCGCCGGATTCGTGGTGATGAAGAATGCCGACACGGTGGCTATCGAGCGCTTCGAGCGCTCAGACGTGACCTGGCGGGGAACACTCGCGCTGGCGACCAAGAAGGACGTGGCGGACACCTGGTCGATCGTCACCGCGCCCGATGGCACGGTGCCACTGATCGAGGTGATGGAGTCGCAGAAGCCGCCCGATCCGCGAATGAAGGCGCGCGTCATTTCGCGCGCGCGCATCATCGTGAAGGGTGATTCGGTCTCGGTGGACCAGATGACCCCCAACGGACTCGTCACCCGGCTCTTCCAGTCGGAGGAAGGCGTGGTGCCCTACCTCAACCTCTCCTTCGGCATGCTCGAGGTGGGGCTGCGGCAGGCGCAGGTGGCGGCGAAGCGCGATTCGCTCGGGCTCGAGGTCTACTTCTTCAACCTGGGTGGCGGTCAGACGGCGCGCGGTACGCTGGTGCAGAAGGAGGATGGAAAGGCGGAGCTGATGATCGGGGAAGTGCAGATGGACCTGGTGCTGGCGTCGGATGGCCGGCTGCTGTCGGCCGCTATCCCCGCGCAGGGCCTGAAGGCGGAGCGGGTTCAGTAGCGAGGCCGGTCACTTCGTCGTACACCCGGCCGCGCCATTCCACGCGCCGGGTGCCCCGCCAGGCGGAACGTCCGAGAATCACGAGAAACATCGCGGCGCCAAGTGGATAGAGCAGGCCGTACCACAATGGCGCCTGCATGCCGAAGCTCACCAGGGACCAGAATACCACCGACAAGATCGTCGCGATCGCCGCGGGCAGGAACAGGGCGGGCATGTGCCCGGCCACGGCGCAGACCAGGATCACCGGCGGCGTGAGCCAGAAGACCGAGTTCAGCGCCAGCAGCAGCGGTGCGAGGAAGCGGAGCACCGGGTTCCGGCCGAATGAGATCCGCGATCCGATGAAGATGTTCTTGGACCATCCCTCGATCACTTGAGGCAGAGTCCGGTACATCCGCGTCTCCATGTAGTCGTAGGCGAACGCGAAGTAGAGCTTCTTCCCCAGGGATACCACCCGCTGTGCCATCGCGAGATCCTCGACCACCTCGCCCCGCACCGCCGCGTGACCACCCACCGCCGAATAGCTGTCCCGCGGGAACATCATGAACTGCCCGTTGGCAATGACGCCCGAAGGCCTGGTCGCGGCATTCACGCTGCTCGGGTGATAGCGCAGGCCCAGCATGACCCAGAGCTGGGGCATGATGACCCGTTCCCAGAAGCTCACCACCAGTTGTCGCGGCGCCACGGTCAGCAGGTCGGCCTTCGACTGCTGCAGCATGGCCACGGCGCGGGAGAGCAGCTCAGGGTGATGCTTGGTGTCGGCGTCGGTGAAGACGAGGATCTCGCCTGTCGCGACGGCGGCGCCCTGCTGACAGGCCCAGGGCTTTCCATACCAACCGCGAGGTAACCCGCGGCCCGACACGAGGTTGAGCCGAGTATCACTCGCCATCATCGCCGTCACCTTCCGGGAGGTGTCGTCGCTGGAGCGGTCGTCAACAACGATCACCTCGAGCCGGTCGCAGGTCGAAGCGAGCACCGAGCGCACGACCGTCTCGATCTGGTCCGATTCGTTGCGTGCGGGGATGATGACGCTGACACTGGCACCGGCGGCCGGGGCTACATCCGCCAGACTCGGCTGACTGCGCGCGAGCCGCACAATGCCGAGGAGTGGCGCCGCCCAGGGCAGCGCCGCGAGCCATGCCACGATGGACATCAGCTGCGTTGGGAGAGGGTGGCGAGTTCGCCTTCGAGGTGGGCGAGGTGCCGCTCGATCTCGTCGAGATCGTGCTCTGCGTCGTCGGCCACCGGCACGCCGTTCCGGGCGAAGAGCGTGGCCACCAGGGCATCGGTGTATCCCACCACCGCGGTCGCGATGCCACGGTCGACCAGCCGGTTGAGCCGGAGCATGATGGCGAGAGCCTGGCGGGGCCGGAGGGTAGTGACGATGGGGGCGAGGCGCAGCGTGAGGATGTCACGAAGGTGGTGGAGTTCCTCGACCACTTCACCGGCCGCGAGGCCGCGCATCGAGCCCACGCGGCCGTACTGCTCGCAGGCGCGGATCCAGATCGGCATGACCTCGCGCCGGAAGGGCCCCACGCTCTGGCCGGAAAGGTCGACCAGCAGGCGGAACTCGCGCTCGACGAATGGACGGGGGATCATGCCCGTATTCGCGAGCTTGTCCTCGAGCCGCCGGGACCAGTCGGCAATCAGGGCGTCACGTGACTCGGCGATGACACGGCCGGCTGCCAACAGCGCAGGCTGCGATGCGCGCAGGGCGTTCTCCTTGGATGTCGCGGCGGCAATCTATATTGGCTCATATGACCCGGTCAAAACCTGTGTCACGGCCTCCACGGCTCGCGACCGGCGCACGCGTCGCGATCGTGGCACCGTCCGGCCCCTGCCTCGAGCAGGACGATGTGACTCGATCGCTGGAGTTGTGTCGAGCGCTTGGCCTCGAGCCAACCCTCGGGGCTCACGTCCGCGACCGACAAGGATATCTCGCGGGGAGCGACACGGATCGCCTCGGCGACCTGAACGCGGCCCTGCGCGATCCGGCCATCGATGCGATCTGGTGCATCCGTGGCGGCTACGGCATGACGCGCATCCTCGACGAGGTGGACTTCGCCGCACTGCGCCAGCGCCCCAGGGCGATCATCGGCTACTCCGACATCACCGCGCTGCTGCACGGCGCGCTGAACCAGTCGGGGATAGTCACGTTCCATGGTCCCACCGCGCGGCACCCAATGCCCGAATTCAGCCTCCGGCACTTCGACCAGGTGCTGAGGATCACGGAACCCGCCGGAAGGCTGGAGCGGCTGCCGCAACCCGCGGGAGTGCATGCCGCGCGAGACAACCGCATCGTTACCCTGCGGGGTGGCATTGCCGAGGGCCCGCTGCTCGGCGGCAACCTGTCGCTGCTTCAGTGCCTGGCCGGCACGCGATACTTCCCCGACCTGGATGGCGCCATCCTCTTCCTGGAGGAGGTGGGCGAAGCGCTCTACCGGGTCGATCGCATGCTGGCGCACCTGCGGGGGCTGGGGGCATTCAGCAAGCTTGCAGGCGTGCTGGTGGGCCGGTTTACCGAGATGCGGCGAGAAACCGGTGACGGCGCCTTCGGCTTCGATGAGGTGCTGCACCACTACTTCGGGGGGCTGGGCATTCCGGTGGCCTACGGATTTCCGGTGGGACACATCGACGACCAGTGGACGCTGCCGCTGGGCGTGCGCGCGCGGCTCGACGCGACCAACGGCGAGGTGGACCTGCTCGAGCCGGCGGTTTCCTGATGGCCACCCCGACGCTGACCTCCCACGAGATACCGGGCGTCCTGGGCCCGATCCGGATCGACGTGCGCGCCGCGGGCCGGGACACGCCGCGTCCGGCGGTGGTGATCGTGCATGGGTTCAAGGGATTCAAGGACTGGGGGATGTTCCCGCCCCTCGCCGACCGGCTGGCTCGCGCGGGATTCGTGGCGGTGAGCCTCAACCTGAGTGGGGCGGGCGTCGACCCGGCCGGAAACTTCGTCTTTCCCGAGCGGTTCGGTCACGACACCATGAGCGCAGCCCTCATCGACCTGGAGGGCGTGCTTGACGCGCTCTCAGCGGGAACACTCGACGTAGCCCCTCCCTCCAGCATCGGACTGCTGGGGCACTCGCGAGGCGGTGGCGTCGCCATTCTCACCGCCGCGCGCGACCCGCGCGTCACGGCACTGGTGACCTGGGCCTCCATCGCCGACGTGAATCGCTGGCCTCCTGACGTGATCGCGCAATGGCGCAGGAGGGGGCAGCATGAAATCGTAAACACACGGACGGGGGAGATCCTGCCGCTCTATACCGACGTGCTGGATGACAACGAGCAGAATGCCGACCGGCTGGATATCATGGCGGCCGCCGGTCGGATCACCGCGCCATGGTTGCTCATTCACGGCGACGCCGACGAGGCGGTGCTGCTCGCCGAAGGTGAGCGGCTGGCGGCGGTCGTTCGACACCCTGCCAGCCGTCACGAGTGGATTCCCGGCGGGCTTCACACCTTCGGCGCCCGGCATCCCTGGGCCGGCAGCACGCCGGACCTGGAGCGGGTGTTCGCCGCGAGCGTCGCGTGGTTCGCCCGGTACCTCTCCTGAGCGCTAGGTCCTGTAGCCCTCTGTCAGCGGCAAGGCGCGGCCTATGCCGGTCGGTCATGAGGAACCGATGCGGTCAGGCAAACAGGTACTATGTGACCACTACTGGACAGGCGCGGTCGAGGAAATCCACGTCGGGTCCGACGCATCCGCCGCGACGCTCCCACCTAGCAGACCGTCGTTGCCGGAGCCCGAAAGATCGTGAATTGTCTGGCCAGTTCCCTCGTCAAGGCGCCAGTATCCAATCAGGCCCGCAGTCGGAGCCGTAATCACAGTGTTCATTGTCGACATGATCTGTGATTGAGTCCTTGCCACGTTCCAAATGCGAATCTCGTCCAGTCTGCCATCGAAATAGCGGCTGTTCAGCGGCGGGCCCTCACGGCCGAGGGAGAGTGGCTTTGCGGAGTTGGCTGGTTCATCCATGGGACCCTGCGTCACTTCCGTACCATTGACGAACAGGTGCGCCATGCCGCCCGAGAAGGTCGCCGCAACATGGGTCCAGGCTTGAAGAGGCATTGCAGTTGGGGCGACCAGGACAGTTGTACTGTTGACTCCGTTGTTCGTTCCCAGCCGCAGGAATCCGTTGTCGGCTTCGAGCTCGTATGAGGCCTCCGGAGCCATGCCCCACTTCGAAATCATGTGCAGGTTTGCGTTCGTAGTCTCCTGCCAAACCCACGCCTCGATGGTCCAATCCGACGACAGGTCGAGCGACGGTGAATCGGGTATCTCCGCGAACTGATCCGGATCGAAGCGGAGGGCGAACGCCAAGTCGGATGGAACGGTGGCCGACGTCACCGTCACTGACACCGTCTTGGTGGTCCCCGACGTGGCATCGACACTCACCGGCAGCACCGGATCGGTGGAGATCGTCATGCCCGCGGGCGCCGTCAGCCCGACCGAATAGGGACCCGGCAACAGATAGCTGAAGGTCGCGCTCCAGGTTCCATCGGACTCGGGATCGCTCAGCGGCAGCGTTTCGGTGGTGCTGCCCGAATTGGTGACGGTGGCGCTGAATGCGGCGAGTGTGGTGGGATTGCCGCCGATGTCCGGCAGGGTCACGCCCGGGCCGAGCGCGACATTCACCACGATAGTGGCGGCCGTGGTGATGGTGGCGCCCTTGATCACCGGGTGCATGACCCAGCGGCCCGAGTTGCCCGCCTGGTGCCCGAAGCTCTGTGACACGTCGAAATCCACCAGCACGATTGCGGCATCTTCGGTCACGACGAAGCTGTCATCGCCGCCGAGCTGCACCTTGAGACCGCTCTGGCCGAGGCTCGGTGCCTGCAACTCACCAGTCACCACCGCACCAGCCGGAAGTCCGGCGTAATCCGGGGAGGTGGCGTAGATCTCCGATCCGCCTCCATCGCCCTCTACCTCGATATAGGCTCCGCTGATCACGAAGCGGAGCTGCTCGTAGCTCCCGGCCGGCACGATCGCCTGATCGACAATCGTCGCGGCATCATTCGCGAGCGTGAGGAGGTTGACCGTAGTGTCGCTGTCACGGAGGACTGTCCGCCCATTGGATCCCTGGAGGTAGATTTCGTCAATCGTCACGACCGCCGCGAGGATGTCACCCGGTGCATCGGTCAGTTTGATGGACACGCGTCCTGTCCCGTCGCCATCGCTGCCGTCACCGCAGCCCAGCATTGCAAAGGGCAACAAGCCAAGAAAGAGGCGTCGCGCAAAGGCCATCATGCGATTGACTCCTAAAGCGTTTTAACTGAGAGCTGGTAGGCTGCTGCATCCACCGCTGTACCGAGGGGTTGATACGCCGGACACGCAACAATGATGCTTGTAACCAGTCGAGACCTCCTGCTTCAAATCCTGACACTGTGTCATGAATGAACGCATCGCACTGATCACCGGGGCCAATCGCGGCATCGGCCGCGCCATCGCCGAGAACCTGGCCCGCGCCGACTTCCGGACGGTCCTGGTATGCCGCCGCCGTGCCGATGGTGAGCGGGCGATGGAGGAGATCGCGTCGCACACCGGCAATCACTCGCTCGAGCTCCTTACAGCGGACTTCTCGAGACTTGCCGAAGTGCGCCGCCTCGCGGCAGAAGTGGTTGCTCGATTTCCCCGGCTGCACGTCCTGATGAACAATGCCGCGCTGGCACGCAAGCACCGCCTCGAGAGTGCCGACGGTATCGAACTGACGCTGGCCGTCAATCACGTGGCGCCGTTCGAGCTGACGCGCCTCCTGCGGCCGGCACTCGAGCAGGGCGCGCCCTCGAGGGTGGTCACCGTATCATCGGCGGCCCAGCGGCGGAAGAAGATCGTGCTCGATGACCTGCAGAATGTCCGGCGCCGGTATGGCGGGGTGCGGGTGTACGGCGAGACCAAGCTCATGAACGTGCTGTTTACCCGCGAACTAGCACGGCGCCTCGCGGGCACGCGCGTGACCGCCACGTGCTGCCATCCAGGGGTGATCGCCACGGACGGCCTGCTCGATTACCTGCCAGCCTTGCTGCGCCCGCTGGTGGCGACCTTCGCCGGCAGCAGCGAGCAGGGGGCCGACACTCCCACCTGGCTCGCCGTGTCGCCCGAGGTTCAGGGGGCCACCGGCGGCTACTACATCAGGCGCCGGCTCGCGAGGCCCAATCCCGTGGCCGATGATGTCGATGTCGCCCGGGGCCTATGGGCCGAAACGGAGCTGCTGGCCTCTCGCGGCAGGACCGCCTCCTAGCTGCCGAGTTCGATCACCCCGATCCGTCCTGTTCCGCTCAGAGCGAGCCAGATCCGCTTTCTGGGTGCATCGGTGACCATGTGGCGAACCACGGCGCCCTTGGTGGGAATCACCAGTTGGGTGGACTTCTCCGTCTTCGGATCAAAGCGGGTCATCGCATCGCTCTTCGCGTGGTTGTACCAGATCGCACCATCTGGACCGATAGCAATGCCGTAGGGCCCCTCGCCCGGAAACGGCGATGGCCACTCACGCACCTTCGACGTCGCCGGATTGAGGGCACCGAGGAAGCCACGCTGGTAGTCGGTATACCAGATGGTGCCGTTCGCGTCCGCCTGCAGGCGCCGAGGCCGCGCTCCCTCCGGAAGCATGAATTCCGTCATCGCGCCGCTCGCGGTATCCACCCGGCCCAGCTTATTGGTGCCAAGGAGAGCGATCCAGATGTGGCCATCGGGTGCCGAAACGATTCCGTAGGGCACCGCGTCATCGGTGGGACAGGTGAAGTGACGCACCTGTCCGGTAGCGGGATCGAGCCGGCCATAACGGTTGAGATTGGCGTCGGTGTACCAGATCGCGCCCCCGGCCCAGATTGGGGTGTGTGGATGAGCCGTTTCGGCCGGCAGCGCGTACTCGGTGATTTCCTTGGTGGCGGGATCGAGCCGCCCGATGATGCCGGTGCGCTGGCCGGTATACCAGACGCCCCCATCGGGAGCGACGACGATGCCGTGCGGGCCCGAGTTCGGCGTGGGCGTGGGATAATCCGTAATAGTCCCGGTGGCCGGATCGAGGCGTCCTATGTAACTGTTGGTCTGGTCGGTGTACCAGACGATTCCGTCGGCGCCCACCGCAGGGTCGTGCGGAAAATTGCCGGGCCGCGACAGGACATACTCCCGCAGCACGGGAGCGGCCACTGGCACCGGAAGGGCACCCGCGAGTGCGACAAGGAGAGCGGCGCGAACCATCATGATGTCCCCCGATGATATGACGAAGTTGGATCTCTGCCCTTACGGCGCCGGCGGGCGCGGGTTTCCCCACCCGTGAGCGACCTGATCAGTGGCGTCCTTGAGCGTCGCTTCAAGCGGCCCGCCGTGCAAGTCGAGCCCGCACCGGTGCTCCGCTGGGCGGCCGTGGCAGTGGTGCTGGTGCCCGAGCCGGATTCGCTGCTGCTCGTACGCCGCGCCGAGCGGTCGGGCGATCCCTGGTCGGGCCAGATGGCACTGCCCGGCGGCCGGCGCGAAGGCGATGAGGACCTGCTCTTCACCGCGATCCGCGAAACCGAGGAAGAAGTCGGCCTGGTGCTCCCGCCCGAATCACTCGTCGGCGTACTGGATGACATGGCGCCCCGGACGCCGGTGCTGCCCCCGATTGCGGTGCGACCATACGTGTTCCGTCTCGATCGCCGGGCCCAGGTAGAGCGCATCAGCGAGGAAATCGCGGCGACCCACTGGATCCCGCTCGCGAGTCTCCTCAATGACGACATCTACTCGAGCGCGGAAGTCATGGTCCGTTCCCAGCAGATGCGCGTGCCCGCATTCCGGCTGGAAGAAGGCACCGTGTGGGGGATGACGGAGCGGATCCTGAGCGACCTGCTCAAGGCATGAGGGCGTTACGACCAGGACGTGAGAGCACGAGGACGTGAGGGCGTGAAAAACTCCGAGAGGATTTCGACGCTGTCCACGAGGCGGGGACCGGGGCGGCTGAGGTAGGCAGCGCGCAGATGATCTCGGTGGCTGACGGAAGCAGGGATACGATGCGCAACGACGACTCCGGTTCAGGGCCCGGAGAAAGTTAGTCCGCGTTGCCGCCGCTTGCCTTCCACTGGGTGCTGAACCCGAGCCAGAAGCGGCGCTCGACCAGGCCGGTCCAGTTTTCCGGAATCTCGTTGAACAGGTTGTCAACGCCGGCATTCAGGCTGAGGGCTTGGAAGACGCCGAGCTGCAGTCCCACGTTCCACTGCAGGAAGGCGCCCTGCTCGCCGGTGATGTCGGTGCCGCCGCCGAAGGCCTCCCCGACGAGCGGGGCGGCGCTGGTGTAGAGCGCCGTCACGTCGGCACGAAATCCACGGAGCAGGTTCCACGTCTTGGTGCCGCGAAGCCGCGCGGTGTGGGCGGCACGCCGGTTGAGCGGCAAGTCGTCCACCAGGTTCCGCGCGTTGAGGTAGGTGTAGCCCGCGCCCACTGCCCACGTGCCGGATGCCCAGCGCGCCGAAGCCTCGATACCCTCGGTTCGGGCCACCGCAATGTTGGTGGGCGTGAAGATGAGCTGGCCCGCTTCGGTGTAGCCGCTGGTGAAGAAGTCGATGAGGTTGTCGATGTCGTTCCGGAAGACGGCGACCTCGACGGTGAGTGCCGGCCACGGGGCGTAGGCTACGGCCGCGTCGAAGGCCCAGGAGGTTTCGGGCACGAGGTCGGGATTGCCCACGATGGTGTAGCCCGCGGCAACGTTGGCGAAGGTCCAGCCCCGCTCCTTGAAGCTCGGTCCGCGGAAGCCGCGCGACACCGAACCCTTCACCCGCACCTGGTTCACCGGTTCCCACGCCGCGCCCACCGTCGGCGAGAGGTTGCCGTCCCACTGGGAATTCCAGGTGTAGCGCGCGCCGGCATTGAGCAGCACATGGCCCATTCGCAGCGCATCCTGGGCGTACACTTCCAGCTGCTCGTCGGAGGCGGTCTCGGTGAGCAGGCGGTCGGGCGCGTCCACCGAGCGGAAGCTCACCTGGGCGCCGAAGTCCAGGGAATTGGGACCATCCCTGCGGCTCTGCGCGAGAACGCCGCGCACGAGATCCTCGGTCTGCGGCGGAGGGCCGCTGTTGGCGATCGGCAGGTCGCCCTGCGCCGAGCGGTACCGGTACTCGAAGTGCTCGGTGTACACGCGCGCGCGCCACACTCCTCCCGTGGCCTCGAGCGTCGCCTCGGCCCAACCGGACACACCCTTGTTGTCGTTGAAGCCGTTGAACCCGCCGCCGAGCGGCCAGCGCTGCCGCTCGTAGTAATAGGTCGCGTCGGCGCGCAGCGCGACGCGCTTGCTCGCGGCGTACCGGAAACTCGACCGCACGTCGTAGATGCGCTCGAGGGGATCCGAGCCGATGGCGATCCCGGGCACCACTTCCTGCTCTCGCGCGCCACCCGTGATGCTGAAACCGAACTTTCCGAAGGTCCCACCCGCCTCGCCGTACCCCTCGAGACGACCGAAGGAACCGGTTCGCGCAGAAACGCCGAGCTGCAATGTCTGCGGAGGCCCCTGAGTCACGAGGTTGATCACCCCCCCCAGCGCATCCGAACCGTAGACGGCTGACGCCGGACCCTTGGTGACCTCGATGCGGCTCACGGCCACTGTCGAGAGACGGCTGAGATCGATGTTCTGGAGCAGGCTGCCACCCACCGGCTCACCGTCCATCAGCACCAGGACGCGTGAATCACCGATTCCCCGAATGGCAATGCTCGTCCCGGCAGGCGGACTTGGAATGGACTGGATGCCAGGCAGCTGCGACACGATCTGGTCGGTCGCAACCGCGGCCTGTGCATCGATCTCGGCCTGCGGCACCGTCACCACCGGGGCAGTAATCTCGGCGGCGCGCTCCTCAAAACGCCCCGCGGTGCTGACCAGCTCCGGGAGCACAACGTTGAGTGGCACGAGGGTGACATCGACGCTCGTACCCGGGACGAGAGCCAGCCGCGCCGCGCCATAGCCGATGGCGATGATGCGCAGCGAGTCCGGACGGACCGTGACCACGAGACGGAAGCGGCCCTCGGCGTCGGTCCATGCGATCGGCCCCCGCGGCAGCGCACCAACCTGCGCGCCACCTACGGGATGGCCACTGCCCGACTCCCGCACTACTCCCTGCACGACCTCCTGCGCGCCCGCTGTCACGGGGACACCGAGCGCGAGGAGTCCGGCAAGGCAGAGCGGGCGTATCACTGAATCTT
The DNA here is from genome assembly GCA_963822925.1 of uncultured Gemmatimonadales bacterium. Classification (GTDB taxonomy): domain Bacteria; phylum Gemmatimonadota; class Gemmatimonadetes; order Gemmatimonadales; family GWC2-71-9; genus JAGGAG01. Next base: position 52,467 of record CAWGJN010000017.1, on the reverse strand, counting down.
TTCGTACCGGATCGTCGGATGCCCGCTGTCGCCCGTGGTGCTGTAGTAACTCACCACCTGCAGCTTGTAGACCGAGCTCCCGATCTTCACCAGGAAGATGTTGAAGGTGGGCGAGAGGCGGTTGTCGCCCGCGAGGTTGTAGAGGAAGACGCCACTCGGGCTCTCGATCGTGTTGGGAATCGGGCCGGAGATGAGTGACAGGAAGGCGGCGTACTGCGACGCGTCATCGGCGCGAGTCACCGCATCGAACGTCTCGCTCGCATCGAAGGGGAACGTCCCCGCGAGACATGCCGCGTTGATCTCGAAGGTGTAGGCCCGGGTCACCTTCACGTCCCAGCTGCAGTCGCCCGCCGTGGGCGTCACCACGGCGCCGGTGCCGAGGTTCACTCCCGCTTCGGTGAGGGAGGTCAGGTCCACGACTACCGTCTGCGGCGCGCCGAGTGTGCCGGGAGCCGTCTGCAGCCGGTACCCGAAGGTGATGCCGCGCATCCCGTCGGTCGGCGTCGGATTGGCATCGTTGACGATGTTCTCCACGCGGATGGCAGCGTACGCACCGGCGCCCGCACCACTGGCGCGTCGCAGCTTCCAGACGGCCGCAGGATTGGCCAGGAGTCCCGTGGCAGTCGGGCGGAACCAGCTGCTGAAATCAGGTGCCAGCACCTCGGTGCTGAACCCGCTTGCCGGGATGTCCGACGCGTCGATGGCATCAAACGCCGGCAACTGGTTTGCCGGCGTAAACGCGAGCACCTCGGCGTCGGTGGCACCGGCGTTGTTCTCGAGGTTGAAGCCGGTGACACCCTTGGTGCCGGCGACACCGCCATTGAGCCGAATGGAATAGCGTCGGAATGCCAGGTCCCACGCGGTGGAGGTGGTGGGATCGGCGACGGTGACCACACCATTCTCCGCGAAGCTGAAGTACACGAAGTCAGTGTTGGAGCTCGCATTGATCTCGAGCTCACCACTCTGGGGCAGGGGAGCGGTGGTTTCGTCCTCACAGGCGGTGAGGAAGAGAAGGGCGGCGAGGGCCGGTGCCACAAAGCGGGCGCGGCGCGCGGTCGGACTCTGCGTCATCATGAGTTAGACCCGTGGAGGACTTGGTGATTGCTGGAGCCGCGAAGGTAGGACCGGCCCCGGATCCCAACAATTCGGATCGCTACGGGGACGGAGTACGGGGAACTACGGGGCATCGCGTTGCATCCGGCGGGTTCCCGCGCTAACTCTCCCTCACCACCGCAATCGAGGGCAACTGCCATCGTACGGGACGAGGTCGTTCGCGAGCCGCTGAGCCGCTCGGTGGAGGACTATCTCAAGGCCATCTACCGCCTCTCCGAGGACGGCCGGCCCGCGTCCACCAGCCAGATCGCCGAGGCACTGTCGCTTGCCCCGCCGTCAGTGAGCGGCATGGTCAAGCGTCTCTCGGAGCTGGGACTCCTCACCCACGAGCCCTACCGCGGTGCCACCCTCACGGCCGAAGGCCGGCACGAGGCGGTGCGCGTGATCCGGCGGCACCGTCTCATCGAGGCCTACCTGGTGGGTTTCCTGGGATACACATGGGACAGCGTCCACCAGGAGGCGGAGCGCCTCGAGCACGCCGTATCCGACGAGCTGGTGGAACGGATGGCGGTGGCGCTGGGGCATCCCACCGTCGACCCGCACGGCGACCCGATTCCTGATGCGCATGGTGCCGTTGCGCGGCCCAAGCTCACGCCGCTGGCCGAGGTAGTGGTGGGAAACAACGCGGAGATCAGGCGGGTCGACACGAGTGATGCGGAGCGGCTGCGCTACCTTGCCGGGGCGGGGCTGGTACTGGGCGCGAGGGTGCGGGTACTGGAGAGGGAACCGTTCAGCGGGCCCATCACGCTCGAGGTGTCAGGCCGGAGCCAGGTCCTGGCGTACGACATGGCGAAGCTGGTGTACTGCGCGACCTGAAGGCTGGCAGGAGAAAGCGGTCACTTCGCATCCATGAGCGTTTTCTTGATTGAATCGATCGAATCGATCGTGTAGGGATCAACCTCGTTCAGCGCCGCCAGATAAAGCGACACGAAATCTCCCAGCAGGGCCAGGCTCAGCATCTTCGCCAGTAACGTGGTGCCGGTGGCTTTCACCCGATGGGTTTCGCCCGCCTTCCCAACCAGGTCGAGCGTCGCCTTCGCCCGCAGCTGCATCCGTTCGCTTTCGGTTCCATCCTCGAGCAGCAGCGTCACCCAGCGCTTCACGCCCAGCCGTTGTGCGCCTTCCCAACCCAGGATCTCGTTGTGATTCATTTCCGGCAGCGCGTGGGAAAAGACGTGTTGCTTCGCGTTCTCGTTGATCTGCCCTTTCCAGCGTCCCGCCACGACAGCCTGCCAGCCGCCAAGCCCGTACAGCAGACCGACCGCGCCATGCAACGCGAGCGCGAGCTGCTTCGCCTCGTTCGCTCTTACGGGTGACTCGGCTTGCCACGAGGTGGTCGCGGCCTCGACCTCCCCGGCCGCACCGGTGATGTCCAGGCGCGGAAGGAGGCCGAGCCTCGCCGCGCTGACGAGCACGGGCACCAGCATGAAGCCCATCGCGGTCCGTGGCGGCTGGCCGCCGGGAATCGTGATGATGGGTACGTTGTCGGCAGTCGCGCGGCGGGCAAGCTCACCGCCGCTCGTCACGACGACGATGCGCGCCCCGCGCCGGCGGGCATCACCGTAGGCGGCGAGGGTCTCCTCCGTATTGCCGGAGTAGCTGGTCGCGAAGACGAGCGTATCGGTGCCGACGAAGGCAGGAAGTGCGTAGTCGCGGTTGACGCAGAATGGCACCTTCGCGTCGGCCTCGAACAGCGCCCGCGCGAAATCACCTCCCGCCGCCGACCCTCCCAGGCCGGTGAGCACGACCTGCCGCACCCCGGCGCTGTTCAGGGCAACCGGAGTCGACTCCGCGATCCTGAGCGCGGATCGGCACTGATCCGGGAATCCGACTGCCAGGGCGTACATTCCCTTCGGATCGCGACTGGTAACGAAGGAAGGGTTGTCCAGGAGTGCGGGCGCTGCAGTCATGGAAGGTCGCCTGTGGTAGGGGCTTGGGACCTTGAAGACTAGCCGCGCGGCGAGCCTGCGCCTACCATCCCTTGACAGTTAGGCTTGCCTAATATTATCGTGTCGGCAGCCTATAATCCTTTGACTGTTCGAGGCCTTAGCTAGATGGCCGTGGCCACCAAGCCGCTTCCCGATGTTCATGCTCCTGGATGGCGATTTCCGCGATTGCGGCCGTCGCTGCCGGAGGCACATCGCACCGTTGCCATTCCGGCCGGCGCGAGCGTGTGGCGGAAGGTGCTGGCGTTCGCCGGTCCCGGGTACATGGTGGCGGTGGGCTACATGGATCCGGGCAACTGGGCCACCGACCTCGCCGGCGGGGCCCGATTCGGGTACACGCTGCTCAGCGTGGTGCTGCTCTCCAACCTGATGGCGATCCTGCTCCAGTCGCTCGCGCTCAAGTTGGGGCTGGTCACCGGACGCGACCTGGCACAGGCCTGCCGCGACCACTATTCGCGCCGGGTCAGCTTCGTGCTGTGGGTCCTCTGCGAGATCGCGATCGCGGCATGCGACCTGGCGGAGGTAATCGGCTCCGCTGTCGCGCTCAACCTGCTCTTCGGCGTGCCGCTGGTGTGGGGCGTGATCCTCACGGCGGCCGACGTCCTGCTGATCCTGCTCCTGCAGCAGCGCGGCTTCCGCTGGCTCGAGGCATTCATCATCTCGCTGATCGCCATCGTCGGCGTGTGCTTCGCGGTGGAGCTGATGCTGGCCAGGCCGGCGATCGGCGCCATCATGAGCGGCCTCATTCCGCGCACCGAGATCGTCACCAATCCGGTGATGCTGTACATCGCCATCGGCATCCTGGGCGCCACGGTGATGCCGCACAATCTCTACCTGCACTCGGCCATCGTGCAGACGCGCGACGTGGCGGACAATCCGACGGCCACGCGCCAGGCGATCCGCTATGCCACGTTCGACTCGACGGTGGCCCTCCTCTTCGCATTCTTCATCAACGCGGCGATCCTGATCCTCTCGGCGGCGGCGTTCCACACGAGCGGCAACACGGAAGTAGCGGACATCAACGATGCCTTCCGCCTGCTGACGCCGCTGCTTGGCACGTCCATGGCGGGTATCCTCTTCGCGGTGGCGCTGCTGGCATCGGGGCAGAACTCGACGATTACGGGTACGCTCGCCGGCCAGATCGTGATGGAGGGCTTCCTCGACATCAGGCTGCCGCCCTGGCTCCGGCGGCTCATCACCCGGCTCATCGCCATCATCCCGGCGGTCATCGTCACGGCGATGTACGGCGAGCGCGGCATCGGCGCGCTGCTGATCCTGAGCCAGGTGATCCTGAGCCTGCAGCTGTCGTTCGCGGTGATCCCGCTGGTGATCTTCACCAGTGACAAGCGCAAGATGGGCGCGTTCGCGAATGGTCCGCTGCTCACCGCCGCCGCGTGGGCGGTGGCGCTGGTGATCGCGGGCCTCAACGCCTGGCTGCTCGTCGGCACCATGCGCAGCTGGATCGCGTAGCGCCCGCCACGCGCCCGCTCGTCGCGTTACTCCTCCTCGCCGCCATCGCCCCGGTCCGGGGCGATGCGCAGCAGGATTCCCTGCCGGACTCGCTCCAGTCCAAGAGCAAGTACAACCTCTTCCATCGCACGCCGGTCGAGCTGCGCCGCCCGCTCAGCACCGACCGGCCCGACCGCACCGAAAGTCCCTACACCGTCGACGCCGGCCTCTTCCAGGTGGAGGTGGACCTGTTCACCTACGGCGGCGACGCATCGGCGGACGGGGAGCCCGGCGTGAAGGAGAACTCGTTCTCGGTGCTGCCCTTCAACATCAAGGCCGGGCTGGTTCGCAACGTCGACCTTCAGTTCGTGCTGCAGACCTACGCGTGGGATCAGCAGACGGAGGGCGGCACTACGCAGCGGCAGCGCGGACTCGGCGCCTTCGCGGTGCGGACCAAGATCAACCTGTGGGGCAACGATCGCGGACGCACCGCGTTCGCGGTGATGCCCTTCGCGGCGCTGGTGTCAGCGCCAGGCGCGTCGGAACGGGTGTTCAACCTGGGGATCATCCTTCCCTTCACGGTGGATCTCGGTTCAGGGTGGGGACTGAGCTCGATGCTGGAGTTCGACCTGGCGCACGAGAGCGAGTCGACGCCGCGCCGGGTGGCGATGATCGGCTCAGCGTCGCTCAGCCGGGATATCGTCGGGAAGCTCTCGTGCTACCTGGAGGGATATGGCGGCACCATCCTCGCGGATGGCTCGGCCGCCTGGGAGGCGACCGGTGACGTGGGGCTGACGCTCGGCCTTGGACGCAACGTGCAGCTGGACGCCGGACTCAACCTTGGCTTTACCCGCGTGGCCGAGGACGTGAACCCCTTCCTCGGCCTGGCAGTGCGATTCTAGATACAACCGCGCTCAGCTGCCGGCGACGCCCTTGTTCACCAGGATCGTCACCACGACCCGGCGGTTCTGCGCCTGGCCCTCGGTAGTGGCGTTGCTCGCCGCCGGGTTGGAGCTACCCATCGCGGCTGGTGCCAGCATCCGGTAGAGCGGAATGCTCCCCGACTGCTCCAGATACTCGATGACGTTCTGGGCCCGCTCGTCGGTCAGCTTGTCGTTGTCCTTGGCGTTGCCGGTGGCGCTGGCGTAGCCCGCCACCTGCACCATGTATCCGTTGATGCCCTTGGTCTTCGCGGCCAGCGCCGCGAGGTCGCTCTTGCCCTGGGCGTTGATGTCGCTGCTGTTGTTGGCGAAGTAGACGGTGGCCGTGGCCATGATTGCGTAGCTGCCCATTTCGCCCATGCGCTGCTTGAGCGAGTCCTCGCCGGCCTTGTTGGCTGCGACGCCCTGCGCATTCTTCGCGATCGCCTGCTGGTTGGCGGCGATCGCCGCCTTGTTGGAATCAGCTTCCTGGGCGGTGGGGTTCACGCCGGCCGAGATCTCCTTGGCGGTGGTCAGGTCGCCCGCCGAGAACTTCACCGTGGGTGGCCACGAGAGAATTGCTCGGGCCGGGCGTGCCCTCGACCTCGACCTTGAGCCCGGGAATCAGGCTGGTCATGGCCATCGACGAATGCTTGAGCTTGAGGGCGCCCTTCTTCTCCTCCACCTTGGTGGCGTCGTTCAGCGTCACGGTGGTGGTGCCGGTTGCGGTGCGCACCATCATGTTGGCCCCGCTGCGATCGGCGATCACGCCGTTGATCTTGGTCGGCTTCTGTGCCGTCGCGGACTGGGGCGCCATTGCAAGCGCCATCAGCGCAACCATACCTGCAGTCGTCAGTGCCTGGTGCATTCTCAACTCCGAGTCAGTGGTCGCCGATACCGGATCGTGACGGAGAGCGTGTTGCTGCTCCTGTTGCGCGCCATGTCCATGTGGAGGTCCGAATCTACCGGCCGCTTTCGCGGGGCAAGAGCGTTGCGGTGGGAGACGAGGGTGACGGCGTCTTCGAAGCCCATCTGAGCTAGCTTTCAGTGCATGACCGACACGACGGCGGAGCTGGGCAGGCAGCTGATCGATACCTTCGGCCGGGGCTGGTCACGGCTACGGGTAGAACTGATTGCGTCGGCGTTTGCGCCGGAGGCGGTCTTCCTGGAGACGCCGTTCTCCGAGCCGATCCGCGGAATCGACGGCATCAGGAAGTACTGGGCCGACGTGCCGTATCATCAGTCTGAAGTGACCTTCACCTCGGGCGAGGTCTTCGTGGCGGGTCCCTGGTTCAGCACGGAGTTCAAGTGCGTCTTCCGCCGCCGTCGCACCGGCGAATGGGTGGACGCGAGGGGGGCGATCTTCTGCGAAACGGCCGACGGTCTGATTACCGAGATGAGGATGTACTGGCACCGCTGGAGTGGAGGACGCGACACCAGCAAGCCGTGACGGTCGTCCCGGCGCTGGGACACCCGCGCACTATGCTGCAACACTGCTCCTTCCAGCACAACGACTTAGCTATTGGCACACAAGTAGCTCTATGTCATGGAGTTCGCCGGCTGCGGTCCTCTGCCGGGTACACCGCTGACAGAATCTGAGGGCGCCATGTTCTACCCGATCCTGCTGTCCATGATCGCCGCCACGGCTGGCGTGGTGGCCCAGGAACCCGAGCCGACCATCCGGGTCACGCTCAACAACGATGGCCAGTACCTCCCGGGCGACCGGTCGAAGGTGCAGGTCATCACCCGTGACGACGGCTACCTGCTCGTATTCCAGGTCAATCCCGAGGGGCGCCTGCGGGTGCTCTTTCCGCTGGATCCCACCGACGACAACTACGTGAAGGGTGGCAAGCGCTACCTGCTGCTCGGCCGGGGCGGTCGCGAGGGCTTCGGTGTAGAGACGGCCGGCACCGGCGTGGTGTTCGCGGCGGTCTCGGTCGATCCGTGGCGCACCGACGGCTATGTCGTGTTCGGCCATTGGGACTACGCAGTTTTCAACGGCATCAACTTCGATGATACCGAACCGCAGCTGGTGAACCTGGCGCAGGGCATGGCCGGCGGCCGATTCGACTACGACATCGTGGGATACACGGTGGCGTCGCAGGTTGCCGCGGCTGCAGGAACCTGCGTACGCATCGAATCCTGCGTACGTGTCGGGCAGTGTCGGCGTGGTCGACAGCTGTTACGACTGTGGGTCGCCGGTTGGCGTCATCTACGGGACCGGCTACTACAACACGTCGGGCCTGTTCGACCCGTTCTACTACTCGCCGTACTACAACTACGGCCCGTACTACCCGGCCTGGAGCTATGGTCCGTACTACGGCGCGTACTATGGTTACCCGACGTGGAACTGGGGTTGGGGCTGCTACGGCTACTGCAACGGCAACCCGTTCAACCCGTACAACCCGTACTACTATCCCCAGTACCCCTACTATCCGGGCTACCCCTACTACGGGTACAACTCGGCGGTGGCCTACGGCGGCGCTTCGCCCTACCAGATGAAATCGGGGGGTCGCACCTGGAACGGCTCGTCAGTGCCGTATCGTCCCCGGTTCGACAACGGATACACGGCGACGAACTCAGTGTCGGGTGCCCTCCCGGGAATCGGCGTGCAGCAGCATGCCACCTTCCGCAACCGCAGCTTCTCGGGCGGCAGTGCATTCGCGGGCGGCTCAACCGTGAACCCGGGCGCCGTCCCGGTGTCGAAGGGGAACAGCGGCGTCAGCACCACCGGTCGTCGCCGCGATGCGGCCCCGGCAGCGACCCCGTCGCGTCCGGCGGGCGGCAGCACCCTGGGCACGACGCCGCCGAAGGCGGTGCCGTCGCGTCCTCGGGGGCAGTCGCAGTCGCCGTCATCGCAGCGGTCGGCGACATCGACGCTGACGGCGTCGGGAGAGAAGGCGTTCCGTCCCGAGGCTCGTGCGCGCGGACCTCCGCCAGAGCGCCGCGCGCGGTTGCCGCGCCGATGCCGTCAACCGGCAAGTCGTCGTTCGAGCGCCGTACGCCGACACCAACCGCGCTTCGAGCCAGCCGGCCAGAGTGCCGCCGGTGTCGCGTACGGCGCCTGCGGCAGTCGCGCTCACCGGCGGCCACCAAGGCCACCGTCGAGGGCCGGAGTTCTGAGCCGGTGCTGCGGCGCCGGGAGCCCGACAAGCCGGCCGCCAGCGAGGCTCCGGCACGCGCGCCACGGCCGGAGAGCCAGCGTGATCCGTCGCTGGGCCGGAGCTACGGTAACGAGCCGAGCCAGCCCTCGGGAGGTGCGGTGAGCGCGCCGACGGGCGGATGGAATGGCGGGGGTAATGCCGGTGGTGGCGGCGGGCGTGCCACGTCGACTCCGCCCAGCGGCAATGCAGGTGGCGGCGGCGGGCGGGCCTCCTCACCTCCGGCACCGTCGGGCGCAGTCGCCGGAGGTGGCCGCAGGCACTAGCAAATCAGGCGCGTTGGCGCCGGGTGTAGCCGAGTCCCCACTCCATCAGCTCGGCACTCCGGAGGCCAACGCGCATCGCGGCATCCACCGCATCTTCTTCTTCCATCCCCTGGTCCAGCATCAATGCCGGAATCAGGGCGCCGCCCACACGGTTTCCCGACCCGCAATGCACGAACACCGGACGCTCGCCGGCCTCCTTGAGCGTCGAGCGTACCATCTCCAGCGTCGTGTCGCTCATCGTATACGGTCCAACCGGGATCAGCCGGTACTCCATGCCGAGCTGGCGTACCAGCTCCGGCTCGTCGAAAGCGCGCGGTTCCATCGCCTCGCGCATGTCGACTACGATCGCATTGCCACTTTTTGCCAGTGCCTCGAGATGCTCCGGCTTCGGCTGTCCCCCGGTCACGACCGTGGGAAGAACCTGGCAGGCGTTCGGCACGCCCCGGATAGCTTCGAATGGTGTCATTTGTCACCCCTGTACGTGATGACGTGGGCCCGTTCCAGGGTGATGAGGCCGCCGCCCATCATCCCGTCGAGCTCGGGCAGGATCGCCCGGATCTTCGGCTCCTCGTCGACACACTCCACTACGATCGGCAGGTCCACGGAGAGATCCAGCAGCTTCTGGGTGCGGATGCGGGCGTTGGCGCCAAACCCCATGATGGCGCGCAGCACCGTGGCACCGGCAAAGTGGCGCTCGCGGAGCAACATGACGATTGCCTCATAGAGGGGCCGCCCGCCGTGCTTGTCGCGTTCGCCGATGTAGATGCGCATCAGCATCTGCTCGCCCTCGAGGCCATGCATCGCGTACCTCCCTTGCTCAGCGCCGCAGCGCCACGAGTTCCCGCGCCGCCACCAGCCCCACGAACGCCGCGAGCAGCGACAGCATCACGCTGGCCACGATGTACGCGGCGGCACGCCACCCTTCTCCGTCCTCGAGGAGGCGGATCGCCTCGTAGCTGAATGTGGAGAAGGTGGTGAACCCACCACAGAACCCGACGGCGATGAAGGCGCGGGCCTCGGGCGTCACGCTCACGCCCTCGATGGCCAGCCGCATGACGAAACCGAGGACCAGGGATCCAAGGATGTTGATGAGGAGGGTGCCAACCGGGAAGGTGGCATTGAACGCCCGCTGGAGTGCCGGTCCCATCAGGAACCGGCTCACGCTGCCCAGTGCCCCACCCAGCGCCACAAGCCAGATCATGCGGCTAATCTAATGCTGCGTGCCAGCTTAGATTCCATGTCAGCGATGCTGACCGTTTCCCTGGCCCAGCTCCGGCCCCGCAAGGGCCGTTACGCGGAAAATCTCGCCCGCCTGGGCGAGATGTTCCGCGAGGCGGCGATGCTGCCCACCCCGCCGGGCCTCATCGTCGGTCCGGAGAGCGCGCTGACTGGTTATTTCCTCGAAGGCGGCGTACGCGACCTGGCCATCGAGGCGGAGCGGCTCTTCGAGGACCTGGCGCGGGTGCACCGGGAAAGTGGCGCACCCGACCTGGACGTGGCCCTCGGCTTCTACGAGCGCCACAGCAACCACATCTACAACTCCGCGCTGTACGCGTCACTGGGCGGCAGCGATGCCGGCATCCGGCACGTACACCGAAAGGTGTTCCTGCCGACCTACGGCGTGTTCGACGAGGAGCGCTTCGTCGCCGCGGGTGACAGCGTGCAGGCGTTCGACACCCGCTGGGGGCGCGCGGCGCTGCTGATCTGCGAGGACGCGTGGCACTCGATCGTGCCCACCATCGCGGCGCTCGACGGCGCGGAGATGCTCATCGTGCCGAGTGCCAGCCCCGCGCGCGGCCTGCAGCCGTCGGGCGACGATGACGACCGGCCGGCCAGCATCGGCCGGTGGGAAAGGATCATGCAGGACATCTCCGGTGAGCACGGCGTGTACGTGGCGCTGGCGCACCTGGTCGGCTTCGAGGGTGGCAAGGCTTTCGTGGGCGGATCGCTGATCACGGGGCCGCGGGGAAACCTGATCGTCGAGGGGCCGGTGTTCGAGGAGGCGCTGATCACCGCGTCGCTCGACCTGAGTGACATTGCGCGGGTTCGGGCCGAGATGCCGCTTCTCGCCGATCTCGAAGCGCGGCTACCGCTGCTTGCCGGTGAACTGGCGCGCGCGGGACAGCCGGGTGATGCCGCCTCGCGGGGGTCCTCGGATCTCGGCGGCGCGGCCCGGACGTCGAGCTCAGGTACGCCGCCGCCAGACCCCCGCTCGACGGCATCACCCGACCGGCCCGCGCAGGCGTCACTCCAGCGGACCCGCCGTAACCGTGCTGCGGGGGTGCCGAACGTAAGCGACGATGTACTCCAGATCGACGCGCCGCTGGCCAGGCGCTGGCTGGTGGAGTTCCTGCGCGACGAGCTGACGCGGCGGCGGGGATTCGAGAAGGCGGTGATCGGCCTCTCCGGCGGCGTGGACAGTGCGCTGGTGGCATACCTGGCGGCGGAAGCACTGGGGCCGGAGAACGTCACGGCGATCCGGATGCCGTACAAGACGTCGAGCTCCGAAAGCCTGGACCACGCACAGCTCGTCATCGATGCGCTGGGAATCGAGAGCCGCACCGTGGACATCTCGGCGGCGGTGGACGGCATGGTGGCGGCGATCGGCGACACCGATCCGGCACGGAAGGGCAACATCATGGCGCGCTGTCGCATGATCGTGCTCTTCGACCTGTCGGCCAAGCTCAAGGCCCTGCCACTCGGCACCGGCAACAAGAGCGAGCGACTGCTCGGCTACTTCACCTGGCACGCCGACGACTCACCGCCGGTGAACCCGATCGGCGACCTGTACAAGACGCAGGTGTGGGCACTGGCGCGGTACGTGGGCGTGCCGCCGGAGATCGTGGACAAGCCGGCGACCGCCGACCTGATTCACGGACAGACGGACGAGGCCGACCTCGGCGTGTCGTATGCCAAGGGCGACCGGATCCTGCATTTCCTGCTGAGCGGGTACACCCCGGAGGCGCTGGTCACCGCCGGCTTCACCGAGGCCGAGGTGGAGGCGGTGCGCCGGCGACTCGACTCGACTCACTGGAAGCGCCGACTCCCGACGGTGGCCATGGTGAGCCAGACGGCGATCGGGGAGTGGTATCTGCGGCCGGTGGACTACTGAGAGACCACGCTGTGAACGGTGAACGGTAAACAGTGAACGGGAGTTTGTTCTCGTCCTGTTGAGTGAGGCGTTCCTGTTCACCGTTCACTGTTCTCCCTTCACGCAATTGAGGGACAATTCCCAGTCATGCAGACACCGCACAACATCCCTGAGTCCCGTTTGATGTCCTACTCGCGCGGGGAAATCACCACCCTCGTGATGCCCAACATGCAGAACGTCCTGGGCGACCTGTTCGGCGGCAACCTCATGGCGCTGGTGGACCAGGCGGCGGCGGTCGCGGCGCTGCGGCACGCCGGCAGCCGCGCGGTGACCGCGTCGATCGACCGGGTGGATTTCAGGGAGCGCATTCCGGTGGGCGCGCTGGTGACCTGCATCGGCACGGTGGACTACGTGGGCAACAGCTCAATGGACATCACCGTCGAGGTGTACTCCGAGCAGCCGAGTACGGGCGAACCCCGGCGGAACACGCATACGGCGCACGTGGTATTCGTTGCCATCGACGATCAGGGGAGGCCGACGCGGGTGCCGCGGCTCATCGCGGAGACGGATGAGGAAAAGGCCCGCATGGAGCGGGCGCGGCTGCACCGGGAAAGCCTGAAGCGGTGAATCGGGCTCTCCTCGTACTGAGCGGCGGTGGGGCCAAGGCAGCAGCCCACTGCGGCGCGGTACGGGCGCTGCGTGACCGGGGCATCGAGCCGGCGCGTTATGTGGCGACATCGCTCGGTGCGGTGGTGGCGGCGGCACTTGCCTCGGGTACCGAGCCGGATGTGGTGGTGCGTGCCCTCATGAACGAGGCGCCGGGCGGGATCCGGCCGCATCCCATGGCGGCTGTGGCGGGGATCTATCTGGAAGGCCTGGTTCGTGCACGGCCCTTCCGCGATGCGATCGGTCGGATCATCCAGGCCCGGAGCTTCGCCGAGCTCGAGGTGCCGCTCACGGTAACCACGGTGGACGTGGACCGGCTCGAACTGGTGACATTCGGGCATGGCGGCATCGATGCGCCGTTGCTCGACGTGCTGGTCGCCTCCTGCGCGCTGCCGCCCTACTTCCCGGCCGTGTCTCTCGAGGGCCGCATGCTCCGCGATGGCGGTCTCATGGGTCATCTCCCGCTGGCCGTGGTAGGAGACACAGGCGGCTTGCCGGTGATCGCCGTGGACGTGGGTCCCGGGTTCGACAATGGCCGCGAGCCCAAGCCACCTGGTGGACCACCGCTCGTGCGCGCGGTGGATGAGTCGATCGGGATCCTGATGGCGCAGCTCACGGAGGACCAGGTGGCGCGCTGGCGGCTCGAGCGGGGTCCGATCCTGTATGTCCGGCCACGGGTCGAGCGCAACGCGACATTCAGTGCCGGCCGCGCGCGCGTGTATTCCGATGAAGGGTATCTCGCGATGCGCGAGGCACTCGCTGGTCTTGATTCCGTGGCCCGTCCTACGAGATTCCCGTGACATGGCCGGCAAGCCTTCACTACACCCGGACAGTTCATGCGTGCTTCTGATGTGATGGTTGCAGAACCGATCGTGGCGGTCGCAGGGGCAATGGCGAGTGAGGTCGCCATCATGCTGCGCACCCGAAATATTTCGGTGGTACCGGTGGTCGACGACCATCGGACGCGCCGCTTTCTCGGCACCCTGAGCGATCGCGAGCTGGTGACTCGCTGCCTCGCCGAGGGAAGGCATCCCTGGCACACCCGCGCCGATGCGCTGATGCGCACCAACACCACGGTCGTGGGACCGGAGCAGGAGCTGGAAGGCATGGAGCTCCGCATGGACCTCGAGCCCAACGAGTCCCACCTTCGCCCCACCATCACCGTGATCGACGACGATCGCCGCGTCGTCGGCTTCATCAGCCACCCCGAGCAGGTGCCCGGGATCCGCATGGTGTGGGGCTGATGGACGGACCCCGGCTGTTCACGCGCGAGGAGGCGGAGCGGACGCTGCCACTGGTGCGCCGCATCGTCCACGACCTGATGCTGGAGCATCCGGCGTGGCGCCGGGCGATTTCCCACTATGAGATCCTGGTGGCGGGGGCGGTGGCCGACGAGGGCGAGACTCCCGAGGTGGTGGCCGCGCGGCGTGAGGCGGAGCGCCTCGCCGCCCAGATCGACAGCTACCTGCGCGAGATCGAACAGATCGGTTGCATGTTCCAGGGTTTCGAGGAAGGGCTGGTGGATTTCCGCTCCATGCGCGACGACAAGATGGTCCTGCTCTGCTGGCGTTACGGTGAGGAGCGCATCAGCCACTGGCATGACGTGGGAGCGGGCTTCGCGGGACGGCGCCCGATCGACGACTCGCTCCTGAGCGAGATCAGTCGATGAGCCTGTGGCTCTTCCTGCACCTCCTGGGCGTGGCGTTATGGATGGGCGGCGGGTTCTCGGCGACGGCGGTGGCGATCGCGTCGAAGGCCGAGGCGCGCCCCGCGCTCGCCACGGTGGCGCGGCTGCAGTGGGCCATCGCACGCAACCTGGTATTCCCCGGGTCACTGCTCACGGTGGTGTCGGGCCTCTTCCTCACGTTCAAGCTGATGAACGGTGCCGCGATGGGGAACGGCTGGCTGGTGACGATGCAGGCCCTGGGGATCGTGGGCGCGCTCCTCGCGCTGACGGTGCTGGTGCCGACGGCGGCGAAGCTGGCCCGGCTCGACCCGATGGGCGAGTATGGCGCGTTCTTCGACCGGTTGCGGGCGCGGCAGCGGATGACGGGGAGCGTGACGGGCGTGCTGGGCCTGATCGCGCTGCTCTCAGGAGCGATCTACCGGTACGGTGGCTGACCTCCTTCCGGTCTTGCACGCTCGCTGCACCGGACATTCACTGCACCGCGCAATTCTCGCCGTACACACCAGCGCCCCCAGCTCCATGATGGCCTGATTGAACGACCATGCGTCGCGTCCGCGGCGCGGCACCAGCAGTTCTGCGGTCTTCCAGAGGCGGCCCTGGCCGCCGGCGGAGCGCGGAGCGCGGGGGTGGAAAGCGCGGCGGATGACGCGCGCGACATTGGTGTCCACCGCGGCCTCGCGGCGCTCGAAGGCGAAGCAGGCGATCGCGCCGGCGGTATACCTTCCCACACCGGGCAGCTGCCGCAACTCCACGGCATCGTGGGGCATCACGCCGGCGCGGGTGGTCACCACCTCGCGGGCCAGGCGGTGCAGGTTGTGTGCGCGGCGGTAGTAGCCCAGTCCTTCCCAGGCCTCGCGCACGGCGGCAGGCGGGGCATCAGCCAGGTGATGAATGGTGGGGAATCGGGCCAGGAAGGACTGGTAGAATCCCTCGACCCGGCTCACCTGGGTCTGCTGCAGCATGAATTCGGACACGGCCACGCGATAAGGATCGCGGGTGCGGCGCCAGGGCAGGTCTCGGCCATGGCGGCGAAACCAGCGCAAGAGGCGGCGGCGAAACTCGCGCGCGTCGACTGCAACCCCTGGCCTAGACTTATCGGGCATCGGCGGACAAGATACCTCACCAATGACAGCTGCAACGAGCACCCTTACTCGCCAGAACGGGAACTTCCTCGCCAGGGTCGTGGCGGGGGTGGGCCGGTCCTGTACCGAGATCGTCGCCGGGCTGGGCCGGTTCGGCCTGTTCTCCCTGGACATGATGCGGGGCCTGCCCGAGGTGCGGATCTGGTTCCCGCGCTTCATCGTGGAGGCGTGGAACATCGGGGTGGGAAGCTTCTTCCTGGTGCTCCTCATCTCGGGCTTTGCCGGGGCGGTGACGGCGCTGCAGACCGGGTACCAGTTCAGCGGCAGCATCCCGTACTACGTGGTGGGCACGCTGGTGGTCTCGTCGCTGATCCTCGAGCTGGGCCCGGTGCTGACGGCGCTGGTGCTGGCGGGCCGCATCGGCGCGCGCTACGCCGCCGAGCTCGGCACGATGCGCGTTACCGAGCAGATCGACGCGCTGGAGAGCCTGGGGCGCGCGCCGTCGTCGCACCTCATCGTGCCGCGGGTGCTGGCCGCGCTCATCATGATCCCGGCGCTCACCGTGTTCGCCAACGCGAGCGGCATCATGGTGGGATGGTGGGCGGTGAAGCAGGTGCTGCCGGTAACCAACATGGACTTCACCTACGGCGCGCAGTACTACTTCCGGCCGTGGGATGCCTGGTATTCACTCATCAAGTCGTTCTTCTTCGGGGGCACCATCGGGCTCATCTCCTGCTACATGGGCATGAACACCAAGCAGGGCGCGGAAGGCGTCGGCAAGGGCACCACCGGCGCCGTGGTGACGAGCACGGTCATCGTGCTGCTGCTCGACACCGTGCTCACCAAGCTGCTCCTCAACACGTGATCGAACTCCGCGGGGTCAAGAAGCGCTTCGGTTCCCAGGTCGTCCTCGACGGCGTGGACTTCGACGTGCGCGAGGGTGAGACAGTGGCGTTGCTGGGGCCCTCGGGCACCGGCAAGAGCGTGCTGCTCAAGACCGTCATCGGGCTCATCAGGCCGGATGCGGGGCAGGTGATCGTGGACGGGAAGGACGTGCCGCACCTCAAGCGGGCCGAGCTGTCGGAGCTGCGCAAGACGATCGGGTACGTCTTCCAGAACGGCGCCCTGTTCGACTCGCTCGACGTGTACGAGAACGTGCGGCTCGGCATCGTGGACGAGTCGAAGTTCAAGGACGAGAAGTACGCCCGGGAGCGGGTGGCGCAGTGCATCAAGCTGGTGAACCTGCAGCCCGACGCGGTGATGTCGCAGTTCCCGGCGCAGCTCTCCGGCGGCATGCGGAAGCGGGTGGGCATTGCGCGGGCCATCGCGGGGGAGCCCAAGTACCTGCTGTACGACGAGCCGACGTCGGGGCTCGACCCGGTCAACGCCGACATCATCGACGCGCTGGTGCAGCGCCTCGACCAGGAACTGGGCGTCACCAGCGTCATGGTGACGCACGACGTGCGGGGCGCGTTCCGCGTGGCCAACCGCCTGGCGCTCCTGAGCGAGGGCAAGGTGGTCATGCAGGGCACGCCGCAGGAGTTCCTCGCGTCGGAGCACCCCAAGGTGAAGGCGTTCCTC
The DNA here is from genome assembly GCA_963822925.1 of uncultured Gemmatimonadales bacterium. Lineage (GTDB taxonomy): Bacteria > Gemmatimonadota > Gemmatimonadetes > Gemmatimonadales > GWC2-71-9 > JAGGAG01. The sequence goes on along the minus strand of CAWGJN010000017.1, from coordinate 35,505 downwards.
GAGCGCGACTTCGACAACACTCAATTTGCCGCCTGAGGCCCATGGACTCCCGATTCGGTAGGGAAGTGGTCGTCGGTTCCATCGTGCTCGCCGCGGCCGCGGTGTTCGTCGCGGGCATGTTCTGGCTCGGGGGCAAGTCGATCGGGCCGGGAGACAACGAGGTGATCATCCAGTTCCCCGATGCCGGCCAGCTCAAGCCCGCGTCGCAGGTTCGGGTGTCGGGCGTGCCGTCGGGCAAGGTGGAGCACATCGTGCTGGTGGCGCCGGGCAAGGTCCACGTCACCATCTCGCTCAACAACGACGCCATTGTCCCGAAGATCGACGCCAAGGCGGTGATCATGTCCGTCGGCCTGGCGGGCGACGTGACCCTGATGTTCATCCCGGGCGACTCGCCGACGCCGCTGCCCAAGGGCCAGGTGGTGATGGGCATCTCGCCGCCGGGACTGATGGAGATCGCGGGCGGGCTCTCCGACCGCGCCGACAGCGTGCTGATCAACGCGCAGGGGTTCGTGGGCCCGGCGATGCAGGACCGGGCGACCAGGACGCTGGAAGAGGCGACCAAGGCGCTGCAGTCATCGCAGCGCCTCATGGCGACGCTCAATGACCCGAAGCACGGCCCGTCGGCGGAACTGTCGCTGACGATGCAGGCGCTCCGCAACACGCTCGCGCGGCTCGACTCGACGCTATCGGCTCCCGCCGTCATCCGCGCGCGCGACAAGGCGGATTCGCTGGCGGGCAACCTGAACGCGATGTCGGCGCAGTTCACGGCCACCGGTGCTCGACTCGACTCGGTGCTGATGCTGGTGCAGACGGGGAAGGGAACGCTGGGCAAGTTCGCCACCGATTCGGCACTCTACGAGCACATGGTGCGGCTCACGGCGTCGCTGGATTCGCTGGTGGATGACCTGCGGGCACATCCGGGGAAGATCGGGGTGACGGTGAAGATGTTCTAGAAGGTGAGCCAGAGCGCAGTGGCGAGGTGCCCCTCCTCAAAGGTCCTCGGGGCCGGGCACATGGACGTCACGCTCAGGTCCACCCGGCAGCCAGACCTTATCGGAGGGGCACCCCGCCACAGCGCTCACTCCTCAGTCCTGCCGTCTCTTTCCCAGCCCCACGCCCAGAAGGAAGTGCATCGCATAGTTCGGCACATCGGCGTCGCCGTTGACGACGTCGACGCGGGCCCACCCGATCGATCCCCGGACATCGGCTGACAGGAAGAAGAGCCCGGCGACACGGAAGCGGCGGTTGACGCCGAGCTGCACCTGCGCGCCGTCGAAGTAGTAGCCGCCGAAGATGCCCCCGCCGTGCGGCTTGTATTCGCCCCGAATGGTCGAGGTAGGGTTGGTGACCACCGGGCCGACGCCGGCGAGGAAGCTCCAGTGGCCCACGCGATAGCCGGCGCCGAGGGAGAAGAGGTTATAGCCGTAGGTAACCTCGAACTCCTGCACCTCGGGCGGGTTGTTGGTGAGATAGAGTTTGTGGTGCAGGTCATCGAAGAACGCGCCCCAGCGACCCCACCAGCGTGACACGCGAAAGCCGTAGTAGGGCGCACTCGAACTCTTGAACGGGTTGGTCGCGTAGTGGGCGGTGAAGCTGATGTCCGGCTCACCGGCCTGGCGAATGGTCAGGTTGCTGGGCGCACTCACGGCGGTGCCCAGGAACGCCTCGACGGCCCACTGCGCGCGTGCCGACACGGGCGCGAGCGTGAGGAGGACAGCACCCAGCAATATCCCCGTTCGTGTGCCTGCCATCGTATCTTCCCGCCCATGCTCTCGGTCACTTTTCTCGGAACGGGCGCCGCCTGTCCCACCGTCGATCGAAACGTCACCAGTCTCGCCGTGCAGCGGGAAGGGGAGATGTTCCTGTTCGACTGCGGCGAGGGCACCCAGCGGCAGATGATGCGCTACGGGGTGGGTTTCTCGTTCCGCGACATCTTCTTCTCCCATTATCACAGCGACCATATCCTCGGCGTCACGGGGCTGATCCGCACGATGGGGCTGCTCGACCGCACGGCGCCCGTGGTGCTGTACGGCCCCCGGGGAGCGCAGCGGATCCTGGGTGGCCTCCTCACGGTCGGCATCGAGAAGGCCCGCTTCCCGGTGGAAATCGTCGAGCTCAAGCCGGGTGACTGCCTGTCGCGCAACGGTTACGACCTGCACGTGTTCGCCACCGAGCACCGGGCCGACACGGTGGGTTACGCGCTGCGTGAGCACACCCGGCTCGGCCGCTTCAACCCCGACCGGGCGCGCGAACTGGGCGTGCCGGAGGGGCCGCTGTGGGGCCGGCTGCACAAGGGAGAAACGGTCGCCCTACCCGATGGACGCCGGATCAGCCCGGAGGATCTCGTCGGCCAGTCGCGGCCGGGCCGGGTCCTGGTCTTCTCCGGTGATACCCGGCCGACCACATCGTTGATGGAAGCGGCGCGCGGGGCAGACCTGCTCATTCATGAGGCGACGTTCGGTCACGAGGAAGACGAGCGGGCGCAGGAAACGGGTCACTCGACCGCGCGCGAAGCCGCGATCCTCGCGCGCGACGCCGGGGTGCGACAGCTGGTGATGACCCACATCAGCGCGCGCTACAACCGCGATGCCCCCGAGCTGCTGGCGGAGGCGAGGGAAATCTTTCCGGAGACGATCGTGGCGCGGGACGGTCTCACGGTCGAGGTGCAGTATCCGGAACAGCGGGAGGAGGAACGGCGACTGCGTGAGGAGGAATAGCAACAGCGGGAGGAGGAACAGCAAAAGCGGGAAGCGTGAACGGTGAACGGTGAACGGTGAACGGGGAACTCCTGATGCTTTCACGTGTGCTGCTGTTCGTTGTGGTTGCCGTGCTGATCTGGTCGGGGATCCATCCCACAGACCGGTTCACCTGGTGGCTCGAGGTAGCGCCGGTCCTGATCGGGCTGCCGATCGTGATCCTCACCGCTCGGCGCTTTCCGCTGACGCCGCTGCTGCAGGTGCTGCTGGCGATTCACGCGATCATCCTGATGGTGGGAGGGCGATACACCTACGCCGAGGTGCCGGTCGGGTTCTGGGTGCGGGACGCACTGGGGCTGGCGCGGAACCACTACGACCGGCTGGGGCACTTTGCGCAGGGATTCGTGCCCGCGATCCTGGCGCGCGAGATCCTGTGGCGCACGTCGCCGCTCAAGGGGAGCCGCTGGCTGCCGTTCGTGGTGGTGTCGATCTGCCTCGCCTTCAGTGCCACCTACGAGCTGATCGAATGGATGACGGCGGTGATCAGCGGGGGCGGAGCGACGGCCTTCCTGGGAACACAGGGAGATGTGTGGGATACGCAGTGGGACATGTTCCTGGCGCTGATCGGGGCGATCACGTCGTTGCTGGTTCTGTCCCGGGTGCACACGCGCCAGCTGGAGCGCCTGACCTCAGGCACCGGGGTTCCGCCGCTCGGGATCCCCGGATCTCCTCAGGCACGAACCGCAGCCACCTGAAAGGCGGCTGCTCATTCGATCGCGCCCACCACGGTCCATCCACCGCTCCCGGGTGCCGTGATGGTGAGGGTCCCGCCGGAGATCTCGGCCGAGCCGAAGATGTCGTCGAAGTCGTTGGTGCCACCCTCGTAGGTCTCGATGCCCGCGAAGTTGATGGTGGTGGCGCTCACCTGGGTTCCGGTGCCCTCGAACTCGGCGGTGAGGATGTCGGTCTGGCTCGCCGAGTAGAAGGACTGGGCGGTGATCACGAGGCTGTTGTTGGCAGTGTTCGACGTGACGACGTAGTCGACCACCGCGCCCACCTCGCCGATTTCGGAGCCCATATTGCAATTGGCCAGCGCCTCGAAGCGCGCGACCGTCGCCGGATCGGTGTCGAGCGTGACGTCGGTGACCTCGATGACGTCACAGGTTCCGGTAAACTGGAAGGGACCATTGACGTCGTCGTTGGAGCAGCTGGACAGGAGAATGGCGGACGAGAGCACGAGCAGTGCAGCCCGGGTCATTGGCAGGCTCCGAAGTCGCTTGTTGAGGGTTCGCGAATACTGGCGGTCGAAAGATGGCGAGGTGCCGTTTCCGGAGGAAGACCGGGGACCGGATTGATTTGACGGGGCAGGGGGGTCCCCATATCTTTGCGGCCCTGTCAGGGGGCTGTAGCTCAGCTGGGAGAGCGCTGCATTCGCATTGCAGAGGTCACGGGTTCGAGCCCCGTCAGCTCCATCATCTCACGTCGTTGACCCGCCTGGTTCTTACCGAAGCGCTTCGGGCGCGGTACATTTTGGTCCTCCTGAAAATTACTGGCCTCAGCCGGCTTGACCGCGACCCATCTCCCGGAGCGTAACGATGAGCGCAACCCCTCCTCCCAAGGCAAACGCCGAGGACCCGCAGCGCAAATGGCTGTTCTGGCTGATCGGAATCGCGGTACTGTTGATCGTGTTCTTCTGGTGGCGCGGCCGCGGCAAGGCGCCTGCGACGGTCGCCACTGACACGACGCAGACCATGGTAGCGCCTGCGCCGGCACCTGCTGACACTGCCACGGCGGCGGAAGCCGCGCCCACACCGACGAGCACTGCTCCCGCCCCCAGCCCGACGCCGGCTCCGGCTCCGGTGTCGCGTGCCGACACAGCGAGGCCGGTAGGCGTGTACCAGCCGCCCGCGGAGTCAGGTGCGGGTGCGATGGGCGGCCGCGGCCAACCGGGGAAGAAGCCTGATTCAGCCCCGCCGCAGCCCAGGTAGCTAGGTCTGCGCGCGGAGGTAGAGCTCGTCTCGCTCGGAGACGAGCTCTACCTCCGCGAGCAATCTGCTCACCGCTCACGCTCACCGCTCAGCGCCATCCCCGCAATTGCCTCACGTAGTCATGCAGCGCCAGGAACTTCTCGTACACTACCACGCCCTTCCGCTTCCGGCCCAGCTCGCTGAAGAGATCGCGCAGGCGGCCGAACCGGGTGACGTAGAAGCGAAAGGTCTCGGCAAAGTCTTCCTGCGGATGCTGCATGGCGTAGGCTGTCACATGATCGACCGGCGCGGTGGCCACCCTCCTGCGCTGGAAATCGACCCAGGTCTCATCCTTCACCCGGTAGGCCTTCTCCACCTCGCCGAACACGCGACGGAAGGCATCGGACCGGGTCCAGCGCCAGTGATGATAGAGGAAGCTGTGGCCCAGCTCGTGAACGATGAGACCGGTGAGCATGGTCCAGGGAATTTCGTCCTGCCGGCGCCCGGTGGCGTAGCGCTGCTCGATCTCGACCACCTTGGGATACTTCGGGTCGACACCCGACACGCCGGGGCGGAGCAGCACGCGATAGCCCCAGGGCTTGATCCGCGAGACGAGCAGCAAGCGGCGTGAGCGGGTGAGCGCCCGCTGGATCAGGTCCTGTCCGGTCGCGTCATTGCCGCACCAGGGACACCAGACCATCCAGTCGTCCACGCCGCGGGTGCAGTGGGGGCAATTGCCCTCGAACTTGGTGTCCTCGTTCCATCCCTGCGGCCTGCCGCACCAGGGGCAGTGCGACATGGGATACATGACCCGCCCGCCGCAGCCCCAGTCGCAGCGCGTGTCGAGCCGGAACCCCTTCGGGTTCTTGATCGGCTGCTCGGACGACACGCCCTCTTCGTGAATGTCGGCCCCGCACCAGGGACACCACGAGAAGTGATCGGACACGACCCAGCCGCAGTTGTAGCACTCGGCGCCGGTGATTCGCTGTGAGTCGGGCCAGCGGAGGGAGCGATCGCAGGTCGAGCAGTAGTTCCAGTACTGCCCGACGGCGTGCCCTACGGGGCAGCGGGCTTCCGGTCTGGGCGACCGGCTAGGCATGCGCGTGGCCGTGGCGCTCGAGGGCTGTCTCCACCAGGCGCTGGATCAGGGCCACGTAGGGCAAGCCACTCTTCTCGGCCGACTCGGCGAAGTCGTGACCAGTGCTGATATAGGGATTCGCATTGGCCTCGAGCAGCCACACCTGGCCGTCGGGTGCCAGGCGAACGTCACACCGGGCGTAGTCACGGAGCCAGAGGATCCGGAACGCGGTGCGGCAGATGTGGTCGATGGTCTCGCGGGTCTGCGCGGCGACCGGCCGGGCGAACTGGTTGCGGATGCCGCGGCGCGCGCGATATCCCTCGTGCCACTTCGCCGCCTTGGTGGCGATGCGCTCCTCGGGCGCGTTCTTCTCCTTGTCGAACACCAGCTCGGTGAGCGGAAGGATCTCGAGCTTGTCGCGGTTGCCGATGATGCTCACGTAGAGCTCGCGGCCCTCCACGAACTCCTCGGCGATGGCCGGCTGGTGGAACTGTTCGTGAACGAAGGCGATCCGCTCGGCCAGTGCGTCGGCGTCATGCACCACGGACGCCTGCGCGATTCCCTGCGAGGCGTCCGTCTCCATCGGTTTCACGATGAGGGGAAAGGCGAGTTCGCCGATGTGCGGCGGCGCCTCGCCCGGAAGGCAGGTGATGAAGCCCGGAACCTTGATGCCGTGGTGAGCCAGGACCTTCTTGCTCAGGCCCTTGTTGCGCGACACCATGAGGCCCAGGGGTGGCGAGCCGACGTAGCAAACGCCGAGCGCCTCGAGGATCGACGGAACCACGTATTCGAGGTTGTCGTCACCACCGAGACCTTCGCAGCAGTTGAAGACGAGCTCGGGCTTCCACTCCTGCAGGCGGCGAATCAGCTCGCCGAGATCGCCGCGAATGCCGATGAGATGGATATCGTGGCCATTCTCGCGCAGCGCGTGGGCCACCTGGTATTCCATCTCGGGCTCGGGAACATCGATGCTCCCGGCGAACTCGTCGTCCATCTGCTTGACGTGTTCGTCATGGCCCCATCCGGCGGGATAGGGTGTGTCGAAGACGATCGCGATGCGAAGAGGCATTGCATGAAAGTAGTGGAGGCATCGCGTCTGTCGCTACCGACGAATAGCTTTGAGTCGGGACGCTCAGTTGCCCCATCAGGGTCGACTGTGCTCGGATGGAGTGCCCCGCCTCAAAGGGTCGGCTGGCTCGGATGGAGTGCCCCGCCTCAAAGGTCCTCGGGGCCGGGCACACGGACGTCACGCTCAGGTCCACCCGGCAGCCAGACCTTTTCGGCGGGGCACTCCATCCTCGCCACGAGTAGCAAGGGATCGAAATGCCTTTTCTGAGGCGCGACGAATACGACGTCTGCATCATCGGTTCCGGCGCGGGCGGCGGGATGGCTGCCTACGCGCTGACGCGTGCGGGAGCGCGGGTAGTGGTGCTGGAGGCGGGTAGGCCGTGGGACAACATGTCGAGCGACAGTGGCATGCTGCGCTGGCCCTATGACACACAGTGGCGCGGCGCGGCGACACCGGAGCGGCCATTCGGCGAGTTCGATGCCTGCATCGGGGGATGGGAGATCCCGGGCGAACCCTATTCACGAGCGCCGGGCACGGCATTCAAGTGGTGGCGCGCACGAATGGTGGGCGGCCGCACCAATCACTGGGGGCGCATCTCACTCCGCTTCGGCCCGGACGACTTCCGGCGGGGCGACCTGGACGGGCTCTCCCCCAACTGGCCGATCGGCTATGACGACATCAGCCCCTACTACGACCAGCTCGACCGTTTGATCGGGCTGTTCGGCAGCAACGAAGGGTTGCACAACCAGCCCGACGGCATCTTCATGCCGCCGCCGAGACCCCGGGCCTACGAACTGCTGGTGATGAACGCGGCGAAGCAGCTGAATGTCACCTGCATCCCGGGTCGGCTGTCGGTCATCACACGGCCCCTCAACGGCCGCGCGGCGTGTCATTACTGCGGTCAGTGCAATCGTGGTTGCGCGGTGAACGCCAATTTCTCCAGCACCAATGTGCTCCTGGCGCCCGCGATGCAAACGGGCAAGCTGACACTGGTGACGCACGCGATGGTGCGCGAGGTGACGCTCGATGCCAAGGGCCGGGCCAGCGGCGTCAACTACATCGATACCCGCACCGGCAGCGACCAGCGGGTGCGCGCGCGGGTGGTGGTGCTGGCGGCGAGCGCCTGCGAATCAGCCCGGCTGCTGCTCAACTCCAAGTCGTCGAAGTTCCCCAGCGGCCTGGCCAACTCGAGTGGGCAGGTGGGCCGGGACATCACCGATACCACCGGTACGGACGTCAACGGGTTCATTCCCAAGCTGGTGGGCCGGACGATCTACAACGAGGACGGCGTCGGCGGCGGACACGTCTACATGCCGTGGTGGCTGGACAACGCGAAGCTCGACTTTCCGCGGGGGTATCACATCGAAGTGTGGGGAGGGCTGGACCAGCCGAGCGCGGGATTCATGGGAGGCATCGAGCAATATCCCAATGGTGGTGGCTGGGGGTCGAAGCTCAAGAACGATTACCGGCGCTACTACGGCACGACGATCGGATTCTCAGGGCGAGGAGAGATGATCCCGAACGCCGGGACTTACTGCGAGATCGACCCCACCCTCAAGGACAAGTACGGAATTCCCGCGCTGAGATTCCACTGGCAGTGGACCGACCATGAGTACAACCAGGTGCGGCACATGCAGCAGACGTTCCGCGCGCTGGTCGAGGCGATGGGCGGCGAGGTGTTCGACCCGATGCCGACGCGGGAGGAGGGATACGGGATCGCCGACGGCGGAACGATCATTCACGAACTGGGCGGGACCAGGATGGGGGCCGATCCGTCGACGTCAGTGCTGAACGCGCATTGCCAGGCGCACGACGTGCCGAACCTGTTCGTCGCCGACGGGGGACCGTTCGTGTCGCAGGCGGACAAGAACCCGACGTGGACGATCATGGCCCTGTCATGGCGGACGGCCGACTACATCGCGGCACAGCGCCGAGCGGGGGCGCTGTGAACTTGCGTTCGTCTGCGGGTGCGTCGAATGGGTCGGCTCCTTCGGCTCTCGTGCCGTCGCTTCACGCACTACTGCGGTACCTCGTCCCTCGATCCCGAACGCGCCGGGCAACAGAGCCTCCGGAGCCATCCCCATTCGACGCGCCCGGGTCGCCACGATGGGAGCGCGACGAGCGGGGTGCCCCTCCGAAAAGGTCTGGCTGCCGGGTGGACCTGAGCGTGACGTCCATGTGCCCGGCCCCGAGGACCTTTGAGGAGGGGCATCCCGCTCGAGCGCGCGGGAACCGATTGTCCGTGGAGCCGCAATGACTGCTGACGACGATCGAATCGGCCGCCGCGAGGCGCTGGCGGGCATGGGCTTCGGCGCCATGGCCGCCTACGGCGTGGGCACACCGACCTGGCACCGGTTCCAGCGCCTGCTGGCCGAGGGTGGCGCGCCGCGGTTCTTCACCACCGCCGAGACGGCGCTGCTCGAGGTTCTCACTGACATGATCATTCCGCGTGACGCCAGGTCGGGAAGCGCCACCGATTCAGGCGCCATCGTCTACATGGATTTCGTGGTGAGCGAGTCGAGTCCTGGTGACACAGCAGAAATGGCGCGAAGGACTCAAGTGGTATGACGACGAGTGCCAGCGCCGCTTCAACAGGAGGTTCGTCGACTGCAGCGTGACTCAACGCGCGGAGCTTCTGGACGCCGTGGCATGGCCTGCCCGAACGGACAAAGCCCTGAAGCCACAGGGAGAGTTCTTCAACAGGCTCCGCGACCTGACTGGGGCCGCATTCTTCTCCAGCAAGATGGGCGTGCACGACCTGGGCTACCTGGGCAACGTGCCGAATCCCGATTGGCGGGGCGCGCCGCCCGCCGCGCTCGCCGAGCTGGGCGTGAGCTACGAGCAATGGGACCGGAAGTATGGAGGCCCCAAGTGAAGACTCCCAAGCGACTGGGAATCGGGATCATCGGCAGCGGTTTCAACGCGCAGTTTCACCTGCGCGCCTTTCAGCAGGTGCGCGATTGCGATGTGCTGGGCGTCTGGAGCCCGAACGCGCGCAACGCCGCATCCACGGCGCGGATGGCTCGTGAGCTCGACCTGGGCGACAGCCACGGCGCACAAGTCGATCAAGGCGATGGTGGCCGATCCCGACATTCACGCCATCTGGCTCTGCGGTCCCAATCATGCGCGCATCGAGAACGTCGAGGAGATCGTCGATACCATCGAGCGCGGCCGGGGCGAGCTGATCGGGCTGGCATGCGAGAAGCCGCTGGCACGGAATGTCGCCGAGGCGAAGGCGGTGGCGGGGCTGGCGCGTCGGGCGCGACTCAGGACGGGCTATCTCGAGAACCAGCTCTTTGCGCCACAGGTGGAAGTGGGCCGCGCGTTGCTCTGGGCCCGGGGCGCCAAGCTCACCGGCCGGCCGTACCTCGCGCGCGCCGCGGAGGAGCACAGCGGCCCGCATGCGCCCTGGTTCTGGCGGGGCCGGCTGCAGGGCGGTGGAGTGCTCAACGACATGATGTGTCACTCGGCGCTCATGGTGCGGCACCTGCTCACGGAGCCGGGGCAACCGCTTTCGACCGTGAAGCCGAAGCGGATCACCGGGCACATCGCGTCGCTCAAGTGGACCCGGCCGGCATACGCGAAGCAGCTGTCGACGCGACATGAAGGGCACCAACTACCGGAACGCCCCAGCGGAAGACTTCGCGAGCATCATGATCGAGTTCGAGACGGCCGACGGGCACACGGTGATCGGCGAGGCGACCACGAGCTGGAGCTTTGTGGGTGCTGGCCTGCGGCTATCTGCGGAACTGCTGGGCCCGGAGTACTCGATGTCCTGGAACACGCTCGACGCAGGGCTCAAGCTGTTCTTTTCGAGACGCGTCCGGGGAAAGACGGGTGAGGACCTGGTGGAAAAGCAGAACGCGGAGATGGGGCAGATGCCGGTGGTAGCGGAGGAATTCGCGGCATACGGCTACACCAACGAGGACCGGCATTTCGTGCGGGCGTTTCTCGGCAAGGAGAAGGCGCGGCTGACGTTCGCTGATGGGGTGGAGGTGGTGCGGATGCTGATGGCCGCGTACCAGAGTGCGGAGCAGGGGAAGACGGTGCTGTTCCCGCCCGCCGGGCTGGACGACTTCGTGCCGAAGGTTGCCAGGGGAACATGGAAGCCGCGGTGAACGGCATTGCTCGAACGGGCCGCCTCGCCGCCGCGCTTCCGGGCCTGGCGCTGGGGTCGCTCGGGGCGGTCGCCGTCTCGACCACTCGCTGCGGCTTGGAAATACCTCCGCAATGCGCACGCTCCTGCGCTCCGTGCCGCCGCAGATAGTGGTCTCGGACGGGACCACCCCGACCGGTCCCGCTACTCCTCCACCCGTGCGATGCACCCCGCTCATCGCGTGGTAGGTCGGAATAGCGCTGCGAAGAGAATCAGGATTCCGAGCGCCAAGCCGGCCGGCACCAGCCATATGCCGCGCCAGTCGTGGCCGCCGCCGGAAAGCACATGCGCATCGACCACAGCGCCTGACACCCAGCTGCCGATGAGATAGCCCACGCCCTGCGTTACCAGGGTGATGAATCCCTGCGCCGCCGCACGAATCGATCCTCCCGCCTGCGTATCGACGTAGATCTGCCCCGTCACAAAGAAGAAATCGTAGCAGATACCGTGCAGCAGGATGCCGGCATAGAGCATCCATACGTTCGGGCCCACGTTGCCAAAGGCGAACAGGGTGTAGCGCAATGCCCAGGCGAGCATGCCAACGATCAGAATGCGCTTGACGCCATACCTGGCCAGGAAGAACGGCAGCAGCACCATGAACCCGATCTCGCTCATCTGGCCCAGCGTCATCTTGCTCGCGGCCTGGGGCCAGCCGGACTCGTTCAGGAACAGGTTGGTGAAGGCGTAGTAGAACTGCAGCGGAATACAGAGCAGGAACGAGCCGATGACGAAGGCGGCGAAGGAGCGGTCCTTCATGAGGCTCAGCGCATCGAGGCCCAGCACGTCGCGGAGGCTCAGGGGCTTGCCGGCCGCGTGCGGCGGGGTGTGCGGCAACAGGAAGGAGAAGAGTCCCAGTGCCACTGAAGCGCCGGCCGCGATACGCATGGGAATGGCCGTGGCCTCGAGCGCCAGCGCCCCTACCACGAGTCCCGCGGCGATCCAGCCGATGGTGCCCAGCACGCGAATGAGGGGAAACTCCTTCGCGGTGTCGCTGATGTGGTCGAACGAGATCGAGTTGGTCAGTGCCAGCGTGGGCATGTAGCAAAGCGCGTAGGCGATGAGGACGAGGGTAGAAGGCCGCAAAGGTCGTGGTGGTCGAGGCGTACCAGAGCAGCGCACCGCCAGCCAGGTGCAGGATGCCGAGAATCTTCTGCGAGGCGAAGAAACGATCGGCGACCATGCCGACGAACACCGGGGCGGCGATGGCGCCGATAGCCATCGAGCCGTAGGCCGCGCCGATCTGGACGCCGTCAAATTGGAGAGTGGTGCCGAGAAAAGTGCCGAGTGTGACGAACCAGGCGCCCCAGATGAAGTACTGGAGGAACATCATCACCGAGAGTCGAGTGCGGATCATCCGAAATCCTTTCCTGGAGTGAGGGCGGGGTGCCCCTCCTCAAAGGTCCTCGGGGCCGGGCACATGGATGTCACGCTCCGGTCCACCCGGCAGCCAGACCTTTTCGGAGGGGCACCCCAGCCCTCCCTCACACACGTCCTCACAGCCTTATGGCGCCACCTCCAGGAACTTCAGCCCCTTCTCGAACTCCATCACGGTGCGCAGGCTCCACTCGTTCTCGAAGATCATGACCGGGCGGTTGTTCGCGTCATACAGGCGCAGCCGGCCACCCACTGCCGCAGCGCGGTCGATCGCCGCCGGCGGACCGACCACCCAGCGGGGAAAGCGGAACCCGATCGGCTCGATGCGGCAGGGCGCTCCGTACTCGTGCTGGAGCCGGAACATCATGACGTCGAACTGCAGCTGGCCGACGGCTCCCACGATGGGTGTCGGGCCAGCGGCCCCATCGAGGTAATACACCTGGGCCGCGCCTTCTTCCGAGAGTTCGCGGAGTCCGGTGTCGAGGTGCTTCCGGCGAAGGGGGTCGGCGGGGTACGACCCGGGCGAAATGCTCGGGGGGAAAACGGGGGATGCCCTGGAACTCGAGGTCGCCCGCCTGGGAGAGGGTGTCGCCGATGCGGAGCGCGCCGCGGTCGATCACGCCGATCACATCACCCGCCCACGCCTCCTCGACCCCGGTGCGCTCGCGGCCCATGAGCTGCTGGGCCGCCGACAGCCGCAGCGTCTTGCCGGTGCGCACATGCTCGACTTCGATGCCGGGCTCGAAGTGTCCCGAGCAGATGCGCACGAAGGCGATGCGATCGCGATGACGCGGATCCATGTTCGCCTGGATCTTGAACACGAAACCGGTGAACTCGGGACGGGTTGGCTCAATGGGCCCGGTGGTCGACTCGCGCGCGGTGGGCGGTGGAGCGAGCGCCAGGAAGTCCTGGAGGAAGGCCTCGACGCCGAAGTTGGTGAGCGCGCTGCCGAAGTGGACGGGCGTCATGCTGCCGTCGAGGAGCGCCTCGCGACTCCACTGATGTCCCGCTTCGTCGAGGAGGCTCACCTCGTCGGCGAGCTGGGCGATTCCCTCCGCGCCGACGATCTCCAGCAGTTCCGGGGTGTCCATGTCGAACACCAGCGTATGCGCGATGCTGGCGCCGTGATCCTCGGTGCGCTCGAACAAGGTCACCTTCTTCGTGCGGCGATCATAGACGCCTGCAAACCCGCTGTTGGCGAACACCGGCCACGTCACCGGATAACAGTCGATGCCGAGCTCGGCTTCCACATCGCTCAGGAGCTTGAGGGGATTCTCGCCGGCACGATCGCACTTGTTGACGAAGGTGAAGATCGGCATGCGGCGGCGCTTGCAGACGGCGAAGAGCTGCCGGGTGCGTTCCTCGACGCCCTTCCGGTTGTCGAGCAGCATGACGGCGCTGTCGGCGGCCACCAGCGTGCGATAGGTGTCCTCGGAGAAGTCCTGGTGGCCCGGGGTATCCAGCAGGTTGATCCGGTAGCCGTTGTAATCGAACGCCATCACGCTGCTGGTGACCGAGATGCCGCGCTGGCGCTCGAGCTCCATCCAGTCGCTGGTGACGTGTCGGGCCGCCCGGCGAGCCTTGACGCTGCCGGCCAGGTGGATCGCGCCGCCATACAGGAGGAGCTTTTCCGTGAGGGTGGTCTTGCCGGCGTCGGGGTGGCTGATGATCGCCATCGTACGGCGGCGCGCTACCTCGGCGGCGAGGCGCGCATCGGGGCCGGCGGCGGCCGCCCGAGCAGTCGGTTCGGATGTCTGGGGGTTCATGGTCGGCGGGTAAGCTAATCGGGCCGGCGCGTCAGCCTGAGTATCGACCTCAGGCAGCAGGCCGTTGGCCGTGCTGCGGCACGTCTCCGGAGCCGTCCCCATTCGACGCGCCCAGGATTGGCTATTCCTCGCCGAAGATGGCGCTCAGTTCGATAGTCAGCGGCTCCGCAGCCGGGTCGGGCTGCCAGCTGATCCGATCGAGCAGGACCTCGGGACGGGCATCGTCGGGGCGCCAGCGCTCGATGAGACGGGCCTCCGGATCGACGATCCAGTACTCGTTGACGCCGGCTTTCTGGTAGGCGCGACGCTTGAGGCCGCGGTCGTAGCGGACTGTCGAGGGAGATACAATCTCGATGGCCAGTATCGGAACCGGAGCATCGCTCCAGTCCTGGGCAAACTTGATATGGGGCAGGACAAAGAGGTCAGGCTGCGCCACCTGGCCTCCGCGAAGGGGCAGATCGGCCGGCGAAGGGAGGAGCTTGCCGACCTTGGTGGCCCTGGTATAGGTCCCCAAGGCAAACAGGAGTTCGGAGAGCACCTCCTGATGCCGATAGCGAGGCGACGGCGTCACCACCAGCTCGCCATCGAACAGTTCGTGGCGCTGCCCGTCGTCGGGGAGGGCGAGCACCTCTTCGCGGGTCCAGCGGCGCAGCGCTTCGGGCATGCCCATATCGTATGCTCGGCGGGAGGAAGGTGACAAGAGCCCATGTGCCAGAATGGGTGCCATGCGATGAAGCACGGCACCCATTTCAGCGCTCACGGGATCACCCGTGCGCGGCGTCTACTGCACCAGGTCGAAGTCTCGATCGCCTATCGTAGTGGTCGAACCTGTGCGCGTCTCCGGGGCGGCTCCTTCGGCTCTCGTGCCGTCGCTTCGGGCATCTGCTCGGGACCTCACCGTCCGCGCGCGAACGCGCCGGGCAACAGAGCCTGCGGAGCCATCCCCATTCGACGCGCCCTATGCGCTTGCGAGCTACGAAGCCATCCCTATTCGATACGCTCCACAAGTTTGCGGAGCGCGACGGGCGGGGTGCCCCTCCGAAAAGGTCTGGCTGCCGGGTGGACCTG
The DNA here is from genome assembly GCA_963822925.1 of uncultured Gemmatimonadales bacterium. Lineage (GTDB taxonomy): Bacteria > Gemmatimonadota > Gemmatimonadetes > Gemmatimonadales > GWC2-71-9 > JAGGAG01. Next base: position 20,331 of record CAWGJN010000017.1, on the reverse strand, counting down.
AGCGTGACGTCCATGTGCCCGGCCCCGAGGACCTTTGAGGAGGGGCACCCCGCCCGTGCGCAAAGCGAGACAGCTACAGCTTCCGAATCCGGATGCTCCGGTAGCTCACCGCATTCCCGTGGTCCTGCAGCGCGATATGACCCTTCTTCGACATGCCGTAGCCCGGCCACTGCTTGAACTTGGACGCCAGCACCCGCGCCCTCCATTCCGGGCTCCAGAGTTCATAGTGCACCACCTCGACGCCGTTCAACCAATGCTCCACATGCGCGCCGTTCACGAGGATGCGCACGTCGTTCCACTCCCCCGCGGGCTTCACGATGCCGGCCGGCGCGGGATAGAGCCCGAAACAGCTGCCCGCCGCCGTGAGCCGCGACTTGCCGTCGGCATGGCCGGCATCGTCGAGCACCTGCATCTCGGGCCCGCTCTCATACGGCGCCTCGTACTCCTCCGACACCCGGTACATGATGCCGCTGTTGCCGTTCTTCGCGATGCGCCACTGCAGGCGCAGTTCGAAGTTGCCGTACTCATCCCGGGTGACGATGTCCCCGCTGCTGGGCTCGCCATTTCCGCCGGTGAGGGCGAGCTCTCCGTCAGTGACAGTCCAGCCTCCCGGCAGGGTCTTCTGCCGGTAACCGCGCCAGTCGGTAGCCGCCTTGCCGTCGAACAGGAGCTTGAACCCTGCGCCCTTTTCTTCTGCGGTGAGCGTATTGGGCGCCTGCGCGTCGGCGGGGAGGGCGACCACGGCAGAAAACGCACACGTGGCAAGCAGCAGGCGAATCATCATTCGAATGGTCCCGTGTTGAACGCCATGCTCATGATCGCGAGGATGCCGATCACCAGCAGCAACAGTGCGACGATAAGGGTAAGCGAAACGGGAAAGCGACTCCTGGCCTGGACCAGCCCTTCGATCTTCATCGCGGTGCGCTGGCGGCGCAACTCGTACATGAAGGCAACGTGATAGCCGATACCACCGACCAGCATGAACAAGCCGACCGCCACCAGGCTCAACCCGAAGTGCCGCGGTGCCGCACTCTGGGCAGCTTCACCGGTGCTCTTGAACTGCCGGAACACCTGGTAGATGGTGAAACCAAATCCGATCAGCGACAGGGAGGTGCGGATGACCGCCATCAGCGTGCGGTCCGCGGCCATGCGGGTGCGATGGAATGCCATCCCGGTCCGGCGCGACGCCAGTTCGAGCCTCGGATCCGCCCTCTCCACCAAGCTGTCAGCCATCAAACCTCACATGACTTCGTGATGGAAACTTCAGGAAGAACGTCTGGGAAAGTAAGGTACGTGCACTCCCCCGCTCATGCTTGACGGGCGGGCTCGGCAATCCTACTGTAGCGCCGTCGGAGGCTGTGAACCCTGACGCGTTATTCGTGGTCGCGTGCATCAGGTGGAGCCAATCGCGAACCCGGCCGAGCAATGCCCGGTCGGGTTTTCGCTTGTATCACCGTTTCACAAGCCGGCGTCATGCCGGAGGAGGGCGAAGCAGATGTTCCCACGCTCCATGTTCCCGGCGAGCCTCCTGCTGCTCGCGGCGGTTCCAGGGCTCACCGCTCAACAGGCAAAACAGGCGACGCCGGGCAAGGACGAACTGGTGCGTGAGGCGATGGCGGCCGCGCCAAAGGAAATCGCCATGGGGGCCGCGATCATGGCGCCCGGGGCCGACGGAAAGCTCACGCAACTTCGCCCCGGCACCAACGGGTGGACCTGCCTCCCGGACGCACCGGACACGCCGGGCCGCGATGCGATGTGCGCGGACAAGCAGGCGATGATCTGGGTGTCGTCGTGGATTAAGCACGAGCCCAAGCCGGCCAATACCGCGCCGGGGCTCGTATACATGCTGACGGGTGGCAGCGACATCAGCGCCACCGATCCCTGGGCCAAGCCCGCACCGGGAACCAAGTGGGTCGAATCGCCGCCCCACTACATGATCATCTGGCCTTACGATCCAGTCACCAGCGGACTCTCGGCCATCCCGAAGAAGACCGGCACCTGGATCATGTGGGCGGGAACGCCGTACGCGCACCTCATGATCAACCAGAAGCCCTAAGGCGCGCGACCATCGCCATGCCGGGCCCAACCAGGTAATGCTCGAACCAGTTGCAGGCGAGGTCGCTCACGAGCTCGAGGGCGCCGCGCTCCTCGAAGAGATGGGTGGCTCCCGGCACCACCTGCAGCAACGTCGCCGGTGAATGGACCAGTTCATGGCGGGCGAACTGGTTGAGCTCCGCCACCTCGGGGTCCCGGCTCCCGACGATGAGCAGGACGGGTGCAGTAACAAGACCCAGCGCGGCCCCAGCCAGGTCGGGCCGCCCGCCACGGCACACCACCGCGCGCACGAGGTGGGGACGCAGCGCCGCGGCCAGTAGCGCCGCCGCGGCGCCGGTGCTCGCGCCGAAATAGCCGATGTGGAGTTCGCGCGCGTCGGGATGCACCGCGATCCAGTCGGTCACTGCCGCGAGGCGCGCACCCAGCAGCTCGATGTCGAAGCGATGCTCGGCGGTGTAGGTGTCCACCGCTTCCTCGGATTGCGTCAGCAGGTCGAAGAGCAGCGTGCCGAGCCCGGCGTGATGCAGCCATTCGGCCACACGGCGGTTCCGCGGGCTCCGCCGGCTGCTGCCGCTGCCGTGCGCGAAGATCACCAGGCCGCGGGCATTGGCGGGAATGATCAGGTCGCCGGTAAGGGTCACCCCCGCCGCGGGGATCCTCAGGTTGGCGTGCTCGAATGGCGGCGCAAGCGTGGCGGATCTCATGGCACTGGTCTCACAATGCGGAAGGGTAGGTCTCGGGCAACTCGGGCTCGCCCCGCTCCCAACCCGCGGTGCGGTCCAGCGGCTCAACGGCCCGAGTGTGGTCGTAGTGGAACACGGCGTCGAACTGCCTTGTCAGGTGTGCGTGGAAATAGTGGCTCATCCGCTCGGTCTCGGGCCGGTAAATGACGCCTATGGCGCGCTCCAGCCGCGGCGGGTCAAGTGCCGCCACCAGCGGCGCGGGACCACCGAGGTCGAGATAGAAGTTGCGTCCACTCTCGTGGAAGAGCGCTTCGTAGCTGTCGGGCAGTGCGGGGCGGACGTGCTTCCGTTCGACAGGCGCGTTCCAATCTGACGCCGCGGTAACAGTGCCTGACCAAGTGGTGAACCCCACCAACACTGCCTCGTGGCCATACTGCTCGCGCACGAGCTGGCCCAGGTTGAGCTCGCCCGACGCGCCCATCTCCGTGGCCCGCGCATCGCCCAAGTGAGAGTTGTGCGCCCAGACCACCACCTTGGAGCGGGGGCCCTGGGTCTCGAGAAAGCGACGCAGCGCGTTCAGGGTATCGGCCATGTGCTGGTCACGCAGGTTCCAGGAGCCGGTGCGGCTGCGGAACATCTCGCGGTAGTACTCCTCCGCGCTGCGGACGACCTTCGCGTTCTGCTCGGCGAAGAAAAGATCGTCGGGCTCGAGCCGGCCATCGCGCCCGGCGTAGGTGGCCGCCGCGGCTCGCAGCTCGACAAGCTGGGTCAACACCTCGCGCTCACAGGACGGCGCCAGGCCGAACGCCGTGGCGTAACCGTACTCCTGCGGATCGATGCCGAAGTGATCGAAGCAGCCGTAGCGGCGGGCGGCACGGCGCGCGGCATCGGGGTCGACCTTCTCCAGGTATTCGAGGACCGCCTGCATCGAGGCGTGCAGGCTGTAGAGATCGAGCCCGTAGAAACCCACCTGGTCACGTCGCTCGGCATTGTGGTCGCGGAGCCAGCCTACAAAGTCGAGCACGTCGGCATTGCGCCACATCCAGGTGGGGAAGCGCAGAAATCCGCCCAGCGCGGCCTCGGCATCAGTGTCGGTGCCCCGGCCCCGGACGTAACGATTGACGCGATAGGCATCTGGCCAGTCGGCTTCCACCGCAACGGCAGCAAATCCCTGCTCCCGGATGAGCCGCTTGGTGATCTCGGCACGGATGCGATAGAACTCATGGGTGCCGTGCGATGCCTCGCCCAGCAGCACGATCCGGGCATCGCCGACCCGATCCATCAGCGGGTTGAAGTCGGCCGCAATGCCCTGGAGCGGGATGAAGGCTCCGCTCAGCTCCTGCACAGGCGACATCTCAAGAAGTGATGGCATGGATATCCTCGCTATGCTGCTGGCCGCCCATCTTGAGCAGCTCGCGCACTTCGTCGTCGGTGACCTGCTCGAAATCGGAATACCAGGCCGCGACGCCATAGAACGGCTCCGGCGCGGCGAGGTAGATCGTGGCATCGGCGGCGCGATTCAGCATGCGGATCGCGTCGCGCGTCACGACCGGGGCCGCGACCAGCACGCTGGCAGGGCGCAGCATGCGTACCGCCTCCACCGCGGCCAGCATGGTGGACCCGGTGGCGATGCCATCATCCACCAGCACGACGGTGGCACCCCGAAGCGAAGGAAGTGCGCGCCCGCCGCGATACTCGCGCTCGCGGCGGTCGACCTCCTGCAGTTCCCGCTCCGCCACCCGGTCGATCTCGGAAAGGGTGATGCCGAGCGGCTGGATGACATCGGGATTGAGCACGCGCACACCCCCGGAGGCCACGGCGCCCATCGCCAGTTCCTCATGGCCGGGCGCGCCCAGCTTCCGGACCACGAACACATCGAACGGCACGCCCAGCACAGTTGCGATCTCCGCGGCGACGGGGACACCGCCGCGCGGGAGCGCGAGGACGACGAGGCCCTGGCGGTCGGCGATGGGTACAAGCCTGCGAGCAAGCCGCTGTCCGGCGTCGCGGCGGTTGCGGAAGAGTGGGGACATGCTACCCTCCTTTTGTCCTGCTGTCGCAAAATGTCACAGAAGAGGTGAAGCGCGCGTGAGGAAGGGAGGAGAGGGTCTTCGGAGTGGTCGCTCGGCCTTCGCGCGGCAGGCCTGGGCCGAAGCCATGGAGCTGCTCCAGGCTGAGGACCACGTGCACCCGCTCGAGCCTGAGGACCTGATGCGCCTCGCCACGGCTGCCTACCTCACTGGCAGCGGCGCGGCCGCGGTTTTCTGGGCCCGGGCCCACCAGGATTTCCTCTCCCAGGGCAACATTCCGGGCGCCGTGCGCTGCGCCTTCTGGCTCGGATTCCACGCGCTGTTGCAGGGCGAACGCGCGCCCGCCGCCGGATGGCTGTCGCGCGGCTCCCGCCTGCTGGACGAACATGGGCTGGACGTGGTGGAGCGAGGCTACCTGCTGCATGCGACCGCCCTTCGCGCAGCGATCGAAGGCGATGCGGCGTCGGCATCGGCGACGTTCGCGGAAGCTGCTACGATCGGCACGCGATTCGGCGACCAGGACCTCGTCGCCCTGGCACGTAACGGCGTGGGGCGCACCCTCATCCGGCTTGGGCATCCGGAACAGGGCGTGGCGATGATGGACGAGGCGATGGCGGCCGTGACGTCGGGCGCCGTGTCGCCACTTCTCGTGGGTGGGGTCTACTGCAGCGTCATCGAGGGGTGTCACGAGATCTACGACCTCCGCCGCGCGCGCGAGTGGACCACGGCACTCGATGCCTGGTGTGCCACCCAGCCGGAGCGCATACCCGCGCGAGGCAACTGCCAGATTCACCGGTCGCGCATCCTGCAGTTCCACGGCGCGTGGTCCGATGCGCTCGAGGAAGCCCAGCGGGCGCACGCATGGCTGTCGCAACCTCCCCCTCACGTCGCGATTGGCGGCGCCTGTTATCAGATGGGCGAAGTGCATCGGCTGCGAGGGGAGTTTGATTCCGCCGAGTCGGCCTATCGCGAGGCGAGCCGATGGGGCAGGGATCCAGAGCCGGGACTGGCCGAGCTCCGGTTGATGCAGGGGCAGGTAGGGCGGGCGAAGGTCGCGATCTGCCGAGCCCTGGAGGATGCGAAGGTACAGCGGGCGCGCGCGGGGCTGCTGCCGGCGGCCGTAGAAATCCTGCTCGAGGCCGGCGAGCCGGAAAAAGCTCGCGCGGCGGCGAAGGAACTGGAAGAGCTGGCGGACCTCTTCGAGGTGCCATACATGCACGCCATGTCGCGCCAGGCGAACGGTGCGCTGCGGCTTGCGGAGGGCAAGGCGGAGGAAGCCCTCAGATCCCTGCGCATGGCGGTGGAAACCTGGCAGGCGATGGATGCACCCTACGAGACGGCGCGCGCCCGCGTGCTCGCGGCGCTCGCCTATCGCGCGCTGGGTGACGATGACGCCGCGGCAATGGAGCTTGACGCGGCGCAGCTCGGGTTCAGTCAACTCGAGGCCAGGCCCGACCTGGCCCGGCTCGAGCGGCTGGCCGCCGGTGGTGGCACCGACAAGGGTGGGGACCTGACCCGGCGGGAAAAGGAGGTGCTGATGCTCCTCGCCCGGGGCGCTACCAACCGGGTGATCGCCCAGGAGCTGGGCATCAGCGAAAAAACCGTCGCGCGCCATGTCAGCAACATCTTCCTGAAGCTCGACCTGTCCAACCGCTCGGCGGCAACGGCGTGGGCCTTTCAGCACCAGCTCACCTAGCGGTCCGGCCTACATAGAAATACCCATTTCGCTCCCCGCCGCGTACTGCATAGTTCCCCCGATGCGCCAAGCTCCGGCACGGCCTATCCTGAGAACCGCAGGCCGGCTGGTTTCGTCATAAGGTGGAGGTATCCGAACATGCGCGAGCGGCAGCGGTTCCAGACAATCGTCATCGGTGCGGGCCAGGCAGGCCTCTCGGTCGGGTATCATCTGGCCAGGCATGGGCTTCCGTTCCTGATCCTCGATGGCAACGAGCGAGTAGGTGATTCCTGGCGCCAGCGCTGGGATTCGCTGAAGCTCTTCACCCCTGCGCGTTTCAACGGCCTGGACGGCATGCCCTATCCGGGGCCTGCATGGGTGGAGATCACCAAGGACGAGATGGGCGACTATCTCGAGTCATACGTGGAGAGGTTCTCGCTGCCGGTGGAGACCGGGGTCCGGGTGCGGGGCCTGTCACGCGAGGGCAACAGCTACCGCATCGACGCGGGTGACCGGCAATTCGAAGCGGAACAGGTGGTCGTGGCGATGGCGTCATACCAGGAGCCGAAGGTGCCGGCTTTCGCGCGGGATCTCCGACCGGACATCGTGCAGATGCACTCCCGCGAATACCGGAACCCTGGGCAACTGCGGGACGGTCCGGTGCTGCTGGTCGGTGCCGGCAACTCGGGTGCGGAGATTGCTCGGGAGACGGTCAAGACGCACCCGACGTTGCTCGCGGGTCCGTCAACCGGCGAGGTCCCGTTCAAGATCGACGGCTTCGCGGCGCGCCACGGCCTGCTGCATTTCGTGTTCCGGGTGATGTTCCACCGGATCCTTTCGCTGAGCACGCCGATCGGCCGGATGGCGCACGCTGGCCCGTCGAAGGGGACGCCGCTGATCCGGGTCAAGTCGAAGGATCTCAAGAAGGCCGGCATCGAGTGGTTGCCGCGCGTGGTGGGCGTGAAGGATGGATTGCCGGTGCTGCAGGACGGTCGCGTGCTCGAGGTGGCCAACGTCATCTGGTGTACAGGGTTCTGGCCGGGATTCTCCTGGATCCATCTCCCGGTGCTCGAGGGCGAGGAGCCGAAGCAAGAGCGCGGGGTCGTTCCCGGCGAGCCGGGTCTTTACTTCGTGGGACTGCATTTCCTCTATGCGATGTCGTCGACGATGATCCACGGAGTGGGCCGCGACGCGGCGTATGTCACCGACGCCATCGCGGCGCGGGTCAGCAAGCGGCGGGGCGCGATCGTCTCCGAACCGGGCCTGGCGGCAAGCGGCATGCGGGTGGCGTAATGGCGCTGACGCTCAATAGGAGAACCCGACGGCGAGAATCACCGTCGGGCTGTCGTCCGGGTTAAAGACAAACCCGCTGAAGTAGAGCTCCTTCCAGGTGATGCTGCCGAAGAAGCCGCGCTGGATGTCGCGCTCGGTCTGGTAGGCCCGGGTGCGCTGAATTGAGATGCCGAGCTGCAGCCAATCGACCGGCGAAATGCCAAGCTGCGACCAGTTGTAAAAGAAGTTGTTCTCCGAATCCCCAAAATCAAACACATACTCGCCTTCGCTTGCGAATTCGAGCTTCCACCATCCAACCGTCAGTTCGTAGCCGGGAGCCGCGCCGGTGACGCCCCCGATGACGACACCCGCCATTGGTGTGAGCTCTAAGGTCACCTTGTTGCCGGTACTCAAGTTGTAGCCGAACCAGGCGGAGCCGGTCTGGGGGGCCTCGTAGTTGTAGCGGCCCTCGAGATGAAGCCAGTGGTGGTCTGCGATGACGGTGGGCTGGAGATAGTCGTCGTCTTCAGGGACGATGTATCCCCAAAGCGAGGCGTCAAAGGACCAGGCATGAGCCAGGGTGGAGTCCTGGGCACGGGCGGTTGATGGTGTCAGGCAGGCGGCCAGCAGCAACATCAACGGCAGTCTCAAGCAGTACTCCCGGTTTCCGGGGTGAGCCAACCACACCAGGCGGCGGAGTAATCTTAGAGGGGCAGCCGTTCTGCGGCAGGGCCGGCAATCGTTCTAATTACATGGATTGATAGACCGGTGAGTGGTGAGCGGTAGGCGGTATGGAGCTACCCCGGGCGCGTATGCGGCCGGGGTAGCCACGTTAATGAAACTGATGCTGACGCCGATCAGAAGTCGTCCGACGCAGGGCCTGTCGCGAACTCGGCGCCATCCACCGGCAAACCGCTCGGCACGCTCCGAGGAGTGATGCCTCGGATCTCGCGCGCGCGAGGATCAGTGAGCGCCGTGAGGAATGCGGTGACCGCATCCGCCGCCTGCGGCGGGGAACACCACTCCAGTGAGCAGGGGATCGCGGGTAGCGAGGATGGCGTCGGTGGTGGGTAGCACCGTGCCCCGCAGCAATGCCTCGAGTTGCATGACGTCGAAGTTGCGCAGCTTGACGTCCGACTCGCTGTAGTGATCGACGAAGGCGCGCAGGGTGGTGAACTGTCCCGCATGGCCCCATGGACCGGTCAGTTCCACGTTGCGGAGTGGAGTGGTGCGAAAGGCGTACTGCTCCGCCGCGTTGCCGGTCACCCGCATCCGCCCGAAGTCATCGTGACCGCCGGCGCCATCACCTTCACCGGGACCGAGTTGAGCCAGTGCGACATTGTGGAAGAGGTTGTCGCTAAAGGCCGCCCCGTTGTGACAGATGGAGCAGGGTGCAGTCATGAAACCCTTTGCCCCGGTGAGCTGGAGGTCGGTGAGGGCGCGATCGTCGCCCGCGAGGAACCTGTCCCAGGGCGAGCGGTTGAATGCCATCTTGTTGATGAGGAACGCCGCGATGGCATTGCTCGCGTGGGCGAAGGTCATGTCGTCGAACTTCTGGCCGGGATAGGCGGCCTGGAACAGCACGCGGTACTGCGTGATGGCGCCGAGCCGCTTCATCAGCGCGGCCCAGGTCTCGGTTTCCTGGTCATCCCGGAAGAGCGGCGAGCTCGTTGCCCGCGGCTGCCCGCATTTCCGCCCGGTTGAGCACCGGGAAGAGCGGCAGGGCCGAGAGGGCGCCGAACTCGAACACGGCAGTCATCTTCGGAGTGACCTTGTCACCGATGGGCGTGTGCACCAGGCCCGCATCGTCACGATTGACGCGCCCGTCCCAGAAGAGCGTCTTCATAGCGTGCAGGTTGAAGGCGGGTGGTGCATTGCGAGGAATGAAGATCCCGTCTGGATGCACGCGATCCGGCCCCAGTCCCGTTGCGCCCTGCCCAATTGAAAGGCTGCGCCCGTCGCCGGTCGCGAAGCTTGCCAGGTGACAAGTCATGCAGGAGATGTCGCGATTGCCACTCAGTATCTTGTCGAAGGCGAGGGCGCGGCCAAGCCGAACGAGGCTCGCCCGAACCGGGGGTGGATTCTCGAGCGGGGTGATTCCCCGTCCGGCGGCGAGAGTGCGAACTTCGGCAGCGAGCGCACCGTTGGTGTTGCGAGACAGGGCAGCACCGGTGTCAGATGTCTCTGCGGTGGGAGCGGTGGTTGGCTGGTTGATATCGTCGGGATTGCTACAGGCTGCAACGCTCGCGAGCGCGAACGCAACAAGGATGTAACGGTGCGTGGGCATGCGCACTTCCTCCTGGGCGTGGAATGGCAATCGGTGGCTGGGGAAGCGCTTACAATGGGCAGATCAGTAGGTTGCCGAAACCCGACATGAGTTGTTGTTACAGTGGGCACTGCGTTAGTGGCCGCTGGGAGCGGGTTCGGCCAAACCGGGGTAGGAATTGTTACAGATGAACCGGCGTGACTTGCTCGAACTGCTGGCGGTGGCGGTGCCCGCCATGGCGGGCCTCTCTCGCCGAGCGACTGGCAGCGCTGGAGCGCGATGCGCGCGGGCTCCGCCGCCGGCGCGGCCTCTTCACTCCCCAGCAGTTCCACACGGTGGACCAGCTCTCCGAGATCATCATTCCCAGCCACCAGCACCCCGGGCGCGCACGCGGCCGCGGTCGCCGCGTTCATCGAACTCATGGTGGCCGACTGGTACACGGAGGAGGACCGGAGCCGCGTTCCTGGACGGTCTCTCGGAGGTGGATGGGCGAAGCACGCGGGCATCGGGCCGGACGTTCGCGGACGCCTCGGCGGCGGAGCAGCTGGCACTGGTGCAGGAACTCGATGCCGAGGCGCTCGGCGCCGGGCGCACCCGAGCGACTCCTTCTGGCGCCGGTTCAAGGCGCTCACGATCTACGGCTACTTCACTTCCGAAGTGGGAGTGCAGGAGCAGCTCAAGACGCCTTTCATGCCCGGCTTCTACGACGGAGACGCGCCGATCGCCGCGGCGAGAGAATCGAGTCGCTGAATGCCACCGAGGTATGACGCCATCGTGGTGGGATCAGGGATCAGCGGCGGCTGGGCCGCGATGGAGCTCACCCGGCGCGGGCTCAACACGCTGGTGCTCGAGGCGGGTCGACCCATCGACCCGGCCACCGACTACACCATGGCGGTGCGGTCGTGGCAACTGCCGTTTCGCGGCAAGGGAAACAGGGCAGAGCAGGAGAAGGACCAGCCGATCCAGCGGAAGTGTTACGCCTGCGACGAATGGAGCGGGCAGTTCTTCGTGAACGACCGGGACAATCCCTACACGACAGCCGAAGGCAGCAAGTTCGACTGGATCCGCGGCCGCCAGGTGGGTGGCCGTTCGATTGCCTGGGGACGACAGGTGTACCGCTGGAGCGACCTCGACTTCGAGGCCAACCTGCGCGACGGGTACGGGGTGGACTGGCCGATCCGCTATGCCGACATCGCGCCGTGGTACGACCACGTGGAGCGCTACATCGGCGTGAGCGGCACGGCGGAAGGACTCTCGCAGGTGCCCGATGGCCAGTTCCTGCCCGGTATGCCGATGACCGCCGCGGAGCTGCTGGTGCAGGGGCGGCTGGCGGAGCGCTACGGCCGGGAACGGGTGCTGACGATCGGGCGCTGCGCGATCAACACGAAGCCGCATGGTGGCCGCGCGGCCTGCGGGTACTGCGGTGTGTGCGAGCGCGGCTGCACCACCTACAGCTACTTCAACAGCGTGCACGTGACACTCCCGGCCGCGGCGAAGACGGGGAAGATGACGCTGCGCCCGCACAGCGTGGTGCACAGCGTGGAGTACGATCCGCGCACCGGGCGCGCGGCTGGCGTGAACGTGATCGATGGTGAAACGCTCGAGCCGATGACTTTCCGCGGGCGGCTGGTGTTCCTCTGCGCCTCCACACTCGAATCGACCCGGATCCTGCTCAACTCCAGCAGCACCCGCTGGCCCAACGGGCTCGGCAATTCGAGCGGCGCGCTGGGGCACTACCTCATGGACCACTGGATGGGTGGCGGTGCCAATGCGACCGTGCCGGGTCTGGAGGACCGGACCACGGTAGGCGACCGGCCCAACGGGATATACCTGGCGCGATTCCGGAACCTCGGCCGGAAGTAACGCCGACTTTTTGCGCGGGTATGCCTATCAGGGCAGGGGATGGCGCGAGGGATGGGGGCGAGGCGACGTGTTGCCCGGTGTCGGAGCGGGATACAAGGAACAGCTGAGTGAACCGGGGCCGTGGCGCTTCCGGCTCAAGGGATTCGGCGAGTGCCTGCCGAGGGAGAGCAACGCGGTGTCGCTCGACCCGGAGGTGAAGGATCGCTGGGGCGTGCCAGCGCTCCGGATCAACTGCCAGTGGAGCGACAACGAGCGGGCGGGGCTGGCCGACGCGGCGGAGCAGGCGGGTGAGATGCTGTCGGCGGTGGGTCTGCGCGACGTCGAGACCTTCAAGGACGACAACCCGCCGGGACTCACGATTCACGAGATGGGCACCGCCCGCATGGGGCGGGATCCGAAGACCTCGGTGCTCAACGGCTGGAACCAGTCGTGGGACGTGCCGAACCTGTTCATCACCGATGGAGCGTGCATGACGTCATCGGCATGCCAGAATCCATCCATCACCTACATGGCGCTCACCGCGCGCGCGGTGGACCACGCGGTAGGACTCATCAACCGGGGGAAACTCTGATGCAGCGACGCACCCTGCTGGCGGCGGCGGTGGCGGGCGCGGTGCCGCTCGCCTTGAAGAGACCTGAGTTCTGGCCAGTGTCGCGGCTGCAGCCGGTGGGGCTGCAGCTCTACACCGTGCGCGGGCTGATGGAGAAGGACTTCGAGGGCACCCTCGTGTCGGTGGCGAAGGTGGGATATCGCGAGGTGGAGTTCGCCGGCTACTTCGGGCGCAAGCCGGACCAGGTACGGGCAGCACTGGTAAAGGCGGGCCTGGCGGGGACATCAGCGCACGTGCCGCTCGACAGCCTGGGGTCGAACTGGATGGCAACACTCGACGGCCGCGACGACCATGGGGCACCAGTACCTGATGGTGCCGTCGGTGCCGGAGGCGAAACGGAAGACGCTCGACGACTGGAAGGCCCTGGCGGAGCAGTTCAACAACGCGGGAGACGTCGCGGCGAAGCACCAGATCCAGTTCGGCTATCACAACCACGACTACGAGTTCGTGCCCATCGCCGGCAAGCTGCCGTACGACGTGCTGCTGGAGAACACGGACGACGCGCTGGTGCGGATGGAGATGGACATCTACTGGATCACCAAGGGTGGGCAGAACCCGCTGGCGTACTTCAAGAAGTGGCCGGGGCGGTTCCCGCTGGTGCACGTGAAGGACATGGCGGCGAATGGGGCGATGGTGGACGTCGGGGCGGGGAAGATCGACTGGAAGGCGATCTATGCGGCGCGGGACGATGCGGGGATCAAGCACTGGTTCGTGGAGCATGACCAGCCGGCGGATCCGCTCGGGTCGCTGATGGCGAGTTACAAGTACATGGATGGTTTGAAGTAGCGCTCGGGTTGGTGGCGCTGGAGGGCCGGGCGCTCGACCCCGCCTTCGCGCTAGCTATCCAGCATCACCGCCACGTCCTCCATCGCCGGTATGCGCGCGCAGACCACCTGGATCATCACCATGAGCGGCACGGCCAGGATCGCGCCGGCCACGCCCCAGAGCCAGCCGAAGAACATCAAGCCCAGGAACAACGCGGCGGGGTTGAGCGGCAGCTTCCTCTCGAGCACGGCCGGGGCAACGAGGTTGGCCTGGATTCCATGGATTAATAGATAGCCGCCCACCGCGATGAGAATCGGGCCGGGCTTGAGGGAAGAGATGGCCCCGGCGACGACGAGGATGATCGACAGCGCGAGCGGGCCGGCATAAGGCACGTAGTTCACGAAGCCGGCGACGACACCCCAGAGGAGCGGATTGGGGAAGTCGACGAGTGCGAGCAGTCCCCAGGTCAGCAGCCCGACGCCGAGATTCATCACGGTGGACATCCAGAGATAGTGGGACATGTGCCCCTCGATCTCCTGGATCACCTCTTCCACTTCCTTGCGCTCCCGCTTGCCGGGCCAGACCTGCACCAGCTTCCGGCGAAAGAGCGGCGCGGCGGCGAGCAGGAAGAAGCTGAGGAAGAGCACCTCGAGCGCCTCGGCGCCGATGCGCATGCTGTCGCTGGAAATCTTGGTCAGCATGCCCGGCTCGGCGAGCTGCACTACCGGCGTCTTCGAATCGCTGCCGGAGGTAGCGCTGTCGACCTTGGCGACCGACTGCTGGATGTTCGAGAGCGGGCGCGACAGCCGGCGCAGCCTCGTCTCGGCGTGATCCAGGTGCTTCGGCACGTCGGCAATCCACTTGCCGGCCGGCTCGGCCAGGAAGGCGAGCATCGCGACGAAGGCGACGACCGTGCCGAACACCAGCAGGCCCGCACCGAGGTACTCCGGAATGCCGCGCCGCTTGAGCCAGCCGACGGGCGATTGCAGGAGCAGAGTGAGGAGCACGGAGACCACGACCGGAATAGCAATGACGCTGGCGAGCTTGAGGGCGGCGATGGACAGGATGACGAAGCTGCCGACGGGAGCCCACGCCAGACGCGTCCCGGGCTCGGGGGCACCATTGCCTGAGGGCTTCGTCATCGATCCGTGTCCTTGTGGGTTGCCATGGCTATACCGTCACACCGGGAGGGAGTTGCGCGCGGCCCCCTTATCTTCCTGCCCATGACTCTACGCCGCCGGCTGCTCCTGCTGCTGGGTGTCGTCCTCCTGGGCGGCACCCTTTTCTACTTCGGGTCCTTCGCGTTCGACTACAGTGCGCCGACCCGGCGGCACGATCCGCTGCTGGCGACGGACGTGGCGCGTCTCGCTCCGGCTCGCGTTGCCGCGGTGGAGCGGCTCGACAACGTGGAATCGTTTCGCAAGGCGCTGGCGCAGGCGCGAGCGGACGGGCGCAAGGTGTCGATGGCGGGCAGTCATCACAGCCAGGGAGGGCAGACGTACACCGCGGGCGGGGTGCAATTCGACATGCGCGCGTTCCGGAAGGTGCTGGCCATCGACAGCGCGGCGCAGACGATCACGGTGGAGAGCGGCGCCACCTGGGACGAAGTGCAGCGGGCGCTGGCGCCGAAGGGGCTCGCGATCAAGGTGATGCAGTCGTCGAACATCTTCACCGTGGGCGGCACCATGAGCGCCAACGCCCACGGGCGGGACCTCGACGTCATGCAGGTGGTGGAGGTGGTGCAGCGCTTCCATCTCATGCTGGCCGACGGGAGCGTGGTGGAAGTGAGCCGCACCGAGAACCCGGAGCTCTTCTCGCTGGTGATCGGTGGCTACGGCATGTACGGCATCATCCTGGACGTGACCCTCAAGGTGACGAAGGACGAGCTGTACGTGCAGCGCGCGGTGTCGCTGGACTACAAGGAGTTCCCGGCGTACTTCGCGGACAGCATCGAGGCCGACAGCAACGTCGTGTTCATGCTGGTGCGGCCATCGATCGATCCCGCGAAGAACCGGTTCCTCAGGGAGATGGTGGTGGTGACCTGGGATCGCGCCGCCAAGGGTACGCCGGGGAGCATGGCGCTCACCGAGGAGACTCACGTGCGGCGGGACCGGTTCTTTCTCGGCATTTCTCGCCGGTTCGACTGGGCCAAGACGCTCCGCTGGTGGCTGCAGAAGCGGGTGGAGCTGGGGGCAGGCGCGGTGCGGGTGGTCTCGCGCAACAACGCCATGCGGCCGCCGCTGGCGCCGCTCGAGCTGCTGCAATACAACTCGAGGAAGAACACCGACATCATCCAGGAGTACTATGTGCCGGTGCGGAACTTCGTGCCCTTCATGGACAAGTTCCGCACGATACTCCTCGATGGCGACATGAACGTGATGAGCTCGACGGTGCGGTATGTGGCACCCGATTCGACGCCGGTGCTGGCGTATGCGCCGCGGGAGCCGGTGTTCGCGATCATCCAGATGAGCAACGTGGGGTTGGATTCGAGCAGCCAGGCGAAAGCGGCGGCGGTGACGCGCCAGCTGGTGGATGCGGCGATCGAATTCGGAGGGACGTACTACCTCACCTATCAGCTGTATCCCTCGGCGACGCAACTCTACCGGGCGTATCCGCGCGCCGGTGAGGCGTTCGAGCGGAAGCGGTTCTACGATCCGGGTGAGGTTTTCTCCAGCATGTTCTACGAGAGGTATGGGCATGCCAAAGCGCAATGACTGGCGGGGGATCCCGCCGCGCGAGCCGACGACGGGAAGGCCGAAGCCGGCGAAGACCGGAAGCGCCGGGAAGAAGTTCCTGCTGTTTCTGCTGCTGATCCTGCTGGCGGCCGGCGCGTGGCTGTTCGGCTATGAGCCGGCGTACCGCGGAACACTGGTGACGAAACCGGCCCGGACGCTGGTGTTTGCGCACCGCGGGTTCGGCAACCTGGCGCCGGACAACAGCCTCTACGCGGTGGAGCAGGCGATGACGGCGGGGATGGACGGGGTGGACGTGGATGGGCAGTTCACCGCCGACAGCGAGCTGGTGGTGTTCCACGACCTGAGCGTGGACCGGCTCACGTCGGACACGGGGCGGGTGACGGGGAAGACGCTCAAGGAGATGGAGGCGCTCGACCTGGGTCCCAAGTTCGATGCAGCACTCACGGGTGCCTACGTGCACACCTTCGAAGACTTTATCGTCGCGACCAAGGGGCGCGGTATCGTGATGGTCGAGCTCAAGGTGCCGAGTGCGAAGTGGAGCGGCATCGAGGAGCGGGCGGTGGAGGTGATCCAGCGGCATGGGGCGCAGGCGGACGTGGTGCTGAGCTCGTTCAACCCGCTGGTGCTGTGGCGGCTCAAGCGGCTCGATCCGCAGATCCGGACGGCGCTGATCTTCATGGACACCAACTGGAATCCGGAACTGGTGGCGGAGATCAAGAAGGGGGATGAAGTGGATCTGCCGTGGCCGCTCCGGCAGGAGTGGATCCGCCGGGGCATCAGGAAGGTGGTGAGGCCGGACCTGTTGAGCATCAACGTGGCGGTGAACCCGCGGGTGACGGACCGGCTGATCGCGAAGGGGTGGCCGGTGTTCCTGTGGACGCCGGACGAGGCGGGGGATATCCAGGCGGCGCTCAACAAGCGGCCGTACGGGGTGATCTCGAACGAGCCGGTGCGGGCGAAGGAGCTGAGGGGGCAATGAGTTACGGGGCTGCGCTACCTGTTACCTGATCGGGGCTGCGACGTGAAATCTCGGGAGCATGTTGAATGGATTGCGCTCTGCGGTCTCGTTCAACTTCGAGGTTCCGATGAACTTCCGCCGCCTTCGCCTCATTGCAGAGGCCTTGTTCTGGGTTCCGCTGGCCGTTGTGGTGTCTACGGCGCTCCATGGAGGCTTTGTTTTGGGTTCCGGTGGCTCTGGTGGCAGCGACAGTGCTCCACTTCGCGAGACTGCTGCGTGAGCTCATCGCTGCGTTCCGCGCCGAGTGGGATGCGCACGCGTGACGCTGGCACAGGCACCGGGCGTAGTCGCGGGAACAGGGCGTAACGAGCGCACGTCGGGCCAGTCGAACGTCATTCGGCTCCCCAAGGGGGACTTCTTCGGTATCGCCTGAACTGGCGGACAGGGAACAGACCCGAATGAGCAGAAGACACAGCAGTCTCCTGTATTGGGCCGGAGGACCGCTCCGCAACCAGCGCACTGGTGGAATACCACGCAAGCGTCGGTAGGCATGGTTTGCCATTCCGCATGATCACACTTCGGGCAGCGGAGAAGCGATTGCACCACAGGGGAATTCATATCCACAATTCCAGGTGGATTGGCCTCTTGAGGCTTTCGACGGCCGTCGCAGCCCGGGGCAGTAGCTAGCGCTGGGGTTCGGAGAACCGGAGGCAGTCCTTCAGCTCGGCATCGGTCGCGTCGTCAAAGTTGCCGCGAAGCTTGCCCTTTCTCAGGCCGTGCATGGGGGAGCTGAAGGTGACGGTGCACCACCCGAACCTGTGCGTCGAGCGCCCGCCGAGTAGCCAGGCCTCCCAGACGTGGTCGGAATCATCCATCACGAGTCGCATGTGTGATCGACCTCACCAAATTGCCGAACCGGTGGAAGCGGCGCAGCAAGCCGCGGGGTACCTCCAACAGGCGGGTGACATGAATCTGCTCGCCGAGCGACTGAAGCGGGAGGGCGTGGAGCTGTCGAGGATTCGCGGGGCCTGGCGTCCGGTCCGGCGGCCGCTGGCGGGTCCCGGTCGCAATCAGGAGAAGGCGATTCCGGTCGTCACCAACGGTGTGGCGGTGATCGCGGTGGATACGGCGGAGCGTGCAGCCGACCTCTCCGGATTCCTCAACTGGTGCGGTGTCGATCACCTCGAGCCGGTAGCGAACCTCCGGCCACCGGAGCAGCAGAAGTTGGCGTCATGACGACCTCAGGGCCTGGGCGTGCCGACCGCTACCCTGACGTTCTCGCCCAGGGCCTCCAGCTTCAGGTTCATGTCGTAGAGCATCAGGATTGAACCTGGAACTGCTCCTGGCTCATCCCCGACCGACACCAGAATGTCGAATCGGGTTTCAAGCGCTTCATCGACCGAGACCAGGCGGATGTCGTGGGCTGCGCCGACCGCTTCCTGCAGCGCAGGAATGTCGGCGCGTGCCTTGCCGGTCTGCAGGACCGCGATGCGCTGGGCCTGTTGTCGCTTCGCGATGGCAGCGGCGATCACCATATACCCGATCATCTGCCCGATTCCGGCGCCGACCTCCACGCGCTGAGCCAAAGGCATTTCCTCAGGAGCCGGCACGACAGGAGCTGGAGCTGAGGGAGGCGCCTCAGGAGCTGGACGCTGGCACGGCTGCCTGGCTCACGACCGCGGCTGTGCGGCGCGCCGCCCGGAACGGTGGCAGCAAGTCCATCACCCAGTACCATGAAATCGCCAGCAGGGCCCCGACCAGGGATGGAACAACGATCTCAAACATGCTGGTCTCTCCGTGCTCTTCCTAGATGCGAAAGCTGAAGTGGTTCAGGAGGTATCGGCTTCCGTTCCAGCAGCATGCCGCGACGAACGCTCCGAGAGCGAATGTGCGCAGATCGGGCTTGATGAGCATGTTGCCCGTTTTCCCATTCCGGCGAATCTCGGCGAGCTTGAGGCAGCCGAACCAGCAGAAGAGGCCGATGAAGAAGCCGACGAACGCCACGGCGGTCGTGGGGCCAGGCACCATGTTTCTCGCAACGAGTGTGGCGGCGGTGCCGCCAAAGAGCGCCAATCCCGCCATGCTCGCGTCAGCAGGGAGGTTGCTGAAATCCTTCTGGCCGGCCCACATCTTCATGAAAGTGTCGCAAGCCATGAACATGAGCGGGCGCCCGTAAATCAGGATCGCGTCGAGATGCTGCTCGAGGAAGATCATCGGGTCGAAATTCATGGTGCGGTCCCGGCAGGGGATGCCATCGACTGCAAGACTCCGGGTAACATGCCGGTCGACAGAATCAGCCGCCAGCAACAGGGGTGTCGAAGGCGGGGCCATTGAGCAGGGGATGGGGGCGGGGTATCTTGTTCCGCCCGGGCTTGCCGCCCGGGCGTGGACAGAAACGGCGCGGCCCCGTATCGTTCCTAAGTCATTGTCAAACAAATAGATGCCCCTTGGTGTAACTGGCAACACGCCTCACTCTGGATGAGGAGAGTCCTGGTTCGATCCCAGGAGGGGCAATACGAAGGGCGACCGTCACGATGACGGTCGCCCTTTTTCTTTTCAGGCCGCGGGTGTGAATGCGCCGCCCGCCGCCTTGGATAGATCCGCGTGCGCTCGAAGTTCCGCCAGGCGAGCCTCGACAACGGGTGTGATCGTGTCGAGGGCATCGCCTCCCGCAGCGAACAGCGTCGGCGGGTGCTCCATGCGGGCGATCTGGACCAGCACTTCACCCAGTGCCGCGGGATCATTGGGCTGCTGACCGTCGTACACCGACCACGCAGCCGCGATGTTGCCCGCAGGACCGTAGTCCTCGATGTGTTCGCTGCTCCACTCGACCGACTTGGGGTCGAGGAGGCCGGTGCGGAAGAAGCCCGGCTCGACCACCGTGATCCTGATACCGAACCGCTCGACCTCCTTCGCGACTGCCAGCGAGAGCCCCTCGACGGCAAACTTGCTCGCGCCGTAGGCGGCGACCGCGGCCTGGCCCACCACGCCGGCGACGGAGGAGATGTTGATGATGTGTCCGGAGCGCTGCTGGCGCAGTACCGGTAGCACGGCGCGCATCACGTAGACGACGCCCCAGAAGTTGGGCGCGAACTGCCGTTCGATCTGTTCGGTGGTGAACTCCTCAAAATTGCCGAGCAGGCTGTAGCCGGCATTGTTGACCACCACGTCGATGCGGCCGAATTGCGCCACCGCCTCCTCAACCGCGACCTCACCTGTGGCTCGTCGGTGACGTCCAGCTTGATGAACGCGAGATTGGCACCGGCAACGTCGCCGTAGGCATCGCGCAGCTTGCCGAGATCCCTGCCGGTCGCGACGACGCGATCCCCCGCCCGCAATGCTGCTCTTGCTGTTCCGGCACCAATGCCGCTGCCGGCGCCCGTGATAAACCAGACCTTACTCATGTCATTCCCTCACTCCAGGTCTCGATCGACGCATGCAGACAAAATAGCCTGACC